>NZ_JQKJ01000012.1 GCF_000745975.1 Desulfobacter vibrioformis DSM 8776
AACATGTTGAGCTTACCAGTACTAATAGGTCGTGAGGCTTAGCCACTTTTTTCCATAAATAATTTTGAACGTTTTGATATATCAACATAGCAAAGCTTGATTTTACTGCAACAGATTACATATTTGGACCCATGGGACATGTCAAATTTAAACATTCTGAAGTTCCAGGTCCGACCAGTGTAACCGGTGGCGATGGCGAAGAGGCCACACCCGTACCCATCTCGAACACGGAAGTTAAGCTCTTTAGCGTCGATGGTACTGCATGGGAGACTGTGTGGGAGAGTAGAACGCTGCCGGTTCTTTTTGAAAAGCCCTGATCAAGATATCCTTGGTCAGGGCTTTTTTATTTTTAGATCACTCTGCCCCGCAATAAATTTTTTAAAACGGTTTTCTTTATATTTTCAACACGCTATTATGGTTCAAAAATGAATATTCAACCAAATAAATGAAAACAGTGGGGCACTGTTATGTGAATATGGCATTTCTAAAAAACTGGAATTGGATCAGAACCGGTTTTTTGCTCATTTTTTTATGTTCTTTCCTTAATCCATCTATCTGCCAAGCAAAGGACCGGGCACCGGAAAAGCCGATTGAGGTGATAAACGGGGTACTGGATCTTTCAACATTTGATTTTAATAAGACAGACTATATCGAGCTGAACGGATACTGGGAATTTTATTGGAACCGGCTGCTTTTGCCCGGGGATTTTTCATCCCCACCCTTGCCCCCAAAGACAGGATTTTTTTTTGTTCCCCAGTCCTGGGTCCGGTACGACAGCCCGGACGGCAGGTTTAAAAGCAGCGGATATGCAACCTATAGATTAACGGTTCTCTTGCCCGAAGCAGACCAGACCTATGCGTTAAATATTCTGGATATGGCCACTGCTTATAAAATGTGGATAGACGGCCGGCCTGTCCCGGGAAACGGTATTGTCGGCATGTCACCATCGAAATCCCGGCCCCAAAGTTTCAGTCAGAACATTTGCTTTAAACCCCGCACAAAAAAATGTGAAATCATTGTTCAGGTTTCCAATTTCAGCCATATTGACGCAGGTATTGTCCGGGCCATAAAATTAGGCCAGGAAAGACTGATCCGCAAACACTACGATATTACAAAAGGCATTGATTTTTTTGTAATCGGGTGCATTCTTTCCATGAGCGTTTACCATTTCCTTCTGTTCTGTTTCCGGCGCAAAGAGATGTCCCATTTTTATTTCAGCGTGATCTGTTTTCTTATTTCGCTGCGCAATCTAACCATTGGTGTTACTTTGATTACACAGGTTTTTCCAAGTTTTTCCTGGGAAATTCTGCGCAAAATCATGGTGCTTTGTTTATATTTTCTGCCGCCGGCATTTGCGGGATTTATGGGTTCTGTTTTTCCAGAAGAATTTTCCAGACGGATTTTCAAACCATCTGTTGTATTCAGCCTGATTTACGCTATCCCGGTATTATTTCTGCCCACAAAGATATTCTGGCGTTTCATCCCATCCTATGACCTTGCTGTCATGGGATTCGGTCTCTACGTACTGATCTGTCTTATGCGTGCGGTTATCAGACACAGGAACGGGGCAGGGTATATCCTTTTCGGTTTCACGATTTTTCTGGCCGGTGTTTTTAACGAAATCCTTTACTCCGAAGAAATCATCCACACCGGAAACTTAATGCCTTTGGGTTTTTTGATCTTCATTCTGAGCCAGGCCATTGTTCTGGCCATGCAGTCTTCCCAAACCTATGACAGAATCGAAAATCTGGTCTGTGTATTTGAAAAATTTGTGCCGTCACATTTCCAGGATCGTATTGCCAAACAAGGCATTGAAAGCATTGCAATCGGTAATACTGAATACGATACCATTGCCGTATTGTTTTGTGATATCCGCTCGTTCACCACCCTTTCCGAAAAAATGAAGCCGGGACAGGTACTTACCTTTTTAAATTCATTTTTCAGCGCCATGAGTCCCCCGATTCATAAAAACCACGGATTTATTGACAAATTCATCGGCGACGCCATTATGGCCTTGTTCGATTCCAATGGCAAAGACCTGAACCACAGCGCTGAAAATGCGGTCCGGGCAGCCATTGAAATGCACAGGGCCCTGGAAAAATTTAATGCAAAGGCAGATGCATCCTTTTGTCCCAGGCTTGATATGGGCATCGGCATTCATATCGGCAGGGTGGTGATCGGCACGGTGGGCACCTCAAACCGCATGGATTCAACGGTTTTAGGTGACGCCGTCAATATCGCTTCCCGTCTGGAAAGTTTGACCAAAGAGAAAAATGAAAAAATTATTGTATCCTCGGACATCGTGGATCTGCTGGACAGGCCCCATGAATTTAATTTTAACAAACGTGGCAGGGCTCTTGTAAAGGGGAAAACAGAACCCATTCTGATTTATGGTGTTTCAGACAAAAAATATGGAGACTTGTAGGCTGTTTTGAATAATGAAAGGATACCATGGTCTAATGCGCCAGGACCAGAACGGAAGCGTTGCGTCCCGAGCGAAGAAAATTTTTCAGTTGGATGCATTTTGGGTGTCTGAAGGATGCTTTTTGGAATTAAAAATGATTGAAGCCTCCCCAAGGGAGGATGCAGGTTTTTATTAGCCTGCTATTTTTTAAATTCATGCGTCAGCATTGCCCACATGGTATTTGCATTCCTAACGGCTATGGGATAAGGATAAACCTGAATCGGTATTCATGAAAGTCTCTCCTTTGAACCATAAGAGGTCAAATATGGATAAAACCATACGCGTAACCCGGTCATTTTTTTTTCTTATATTCGCTGTGCTGACCCTGGTATGCCTGGCCGGAACATGCCAGGCCCGGGAACTGCTGACCGTGGACCGGGCGGTACAGATTGCCCTTGAAAACAGCCTGGAGCGGCGAATGGCTGCAAAGGATGTGGAAATCGCCGATGAGGGCCTTGCCAGGGCCAAAGCCGAATTCGGACCGACCCTGACGCTTCAGGGCGGCCTTTACCGGTATAATGACCCGCCCAGCCTGGTGCAGACAAACCAGGGCCTGGCAAAGCTGAATAATGCCCTGTCTGCCATCTCCTCCGGCCAGGTGCCGGAAAAAAGCCTGCCCAGTGACAGCCGCAATTATTACGGCGGGCTGGTCAAGGTAACCCAGCCTTTATATACAGGCAATAAACTGACCGCCACCCGCTGCCTGGCCCAAGCCAACCTGGAAAATGCCCGGAAAAGTCTGGATGCATCAGACAATGATCTGGCGTTGTCTGCCAGAAAAGCATTCTACACCGCGATCCTGACCCGGCAGATGGCCGGGGCCATGGACGAGGCTGTGGAGAGCATGACCGGGCATGTCAAAGAGGCAACCGCCTTTCATGATCAGAAAATTGTTCCCAAACTGGATCTTTTGCGGGCCCAAGAAAAATTGGCGGATTTAAGGCAGCAGCAGTTATATGCCCATAATAATGTGGACCTTGCCCAGACCGCATTGAACTATGTGCTGGGCGTGGACATGGATACCTGCTACACCTATGATGACGCCCCGCTGACCCTGCCCATGCCCCGGGATTTTCAGACCTGTATCAAGACCGGTCTGGAGAACCGGCCGGAGATAGGGGCGCTGGATGCACAGATCCGGATGGCAAAAGCGCAGATCACCATTGCCCAAAGTGGCCATCTGCCCACCCTGGCCCTGGTGGGGGAAGCCCACCATTATGAACCTGAAAATGAGGACCCCTCTGCCCAAATCGGCATTGTGGCCAGCATTGATCTGTTTGACAGCGGCCGTACCAGCCATAAAAAGGCCCAGGCCGCCCAGGGGCTTGAAAAGGCCCGGATCGCAAAAAAGCAGCTGTTCAGAGGCATTCGCCTGGAGGTGGAAAAAGCATACCACGATGCCCAGGCCGCCCTTGAGTCCATTGATGTGGCCCAAAAATCCCTGGATACGGCCCAGGAGGCCCTGGATGCGGCCCGGACCCGGTACCGGGTGGGTTTGAGTACCTCTTTGGAACGTCTGGATGCCGAAGTATCCCTGACCCGGGCGAAAACCAATTATATTCACGCCTTAAGTATGTATAACATTGCGGTCTCCGAATTGGAACGCGCTATGGGAAAGGAGTAACCCTGATGAAGCAAGGCAGAAAAAAAGATTTGATACCGGCCCTGGGTCTTTGTGCGATATCCATACTGGTTATCTTCGTACTGGCTGTGGCCGGGTGCAACAATCCGCTGGAACATGAGCGCAAACAGACCCCGCCGGAACCGTTGCCCCTTGTCACCAGCATGACCATTTCCGCCCGAAACACCCAGCCGAGGCATCTCTTTTCAGGCGAGGTCCGGGGACGGTACGAGGCTGCCCTGGGATTCCGGGTTCCGGGTAAGGTCATTGCCCGCCACGTGGAGACCGGCACCCGGGTCAAGACAGGCGATCTGCTCATGCAGGTGGACCCCAGTAATATTAAAGAGTCTGTGATGGCTGCCAGGGCCCAGGTGGATGCGGCTGAAAGTCAATATAATCTGGCCGCAGACCTGCTCAATCGTTTTAAGGCCCTTTATGAACAGGATTACATGAGTAAGGCTGAGATTGACCGTTACCAGAACAGCGCAGACTCGGCCCGGGCTTTATTGAAGCAGGCCCGGGCCCAGCTTACCCAGGCGAACAACCAGCTGGACTATTGTAATCTCAAAGCCGACGATGACGGTGTGGTGCTTGATGTCCGGGCAGAAACCGGCCAGGTGGTGGCTGCAGGCATGCCCGTGGTCATCATGGCCAGGGGAGACCAGCGGGAGGTTGAAATTTTTATGCCCGAGAACCAGGTGGCACAAGTCAGCCCAGGCGCCCTTTTTCAGGTCAATTTCTGGGCACTTCCCGACCTGGCGGTGCAGGGGCAGGTCCGGTATGTGTCACCTGTGGCAGATCCCATTACCCGGACCTACAAGACCCGCATTACGCTGATTGATCCCCCGAACACGGTTCGGCTGGGCATGACAGCGTCTGCGGTCAGCGCCGGACATGAGGCCGGCACCAGCCGGATTTTTATCCCGCTGTCCGCTGTTTATCAGACCGGCGATACGCCCATGGTATGGGTGGTTAAAGATCGCAGGGCCGGGCTGCAGAAAATCAGGCTGGGAAAGGCCGGGCACGGAGAAGAGATTCAGGTCCTCGAGGGCCTGTCCCCGGGCGATGAAATTATCACCACCGGCGTACACAAGCTTCTGGAAGGTCAGCAGGTTCGAACCCAATCCCCGGGTAAATAGAGATATATAAAATGAAACACTTTAATCTAACCCAATGGTCCTTGAACCACCGGCAGCTTATCTGGTTCTGTATTGTTTTAACGGCTGTGGCAGGCGTCTATGCCTACCAGGGCATGGGGCGCATGGAAGACCCCAATTTCACCATACGCCAGATGATCATCGGCGTGGGCTGGCCCGGTGCGTCGGCAACCGAGGTGGAACAGCAGGTCACGGATAAAATTGAAAAGGAACTGCAGGATATTCCCGGTCTGGATTACCTGGAAAGTTATTCCAGGCCCCAGACAGCGGTCATCTATGTCAACATCAAGGACGCCGTGGATTCCGGCGACATCCGGCCCACCTGGCTTGAGGTGCGCAACTTGGTCAACAACATGGCCGATGAACTGCCCAAGGGCATTGCAGGCCCCTATTTCAATGACCGGTTTGACGATGTTTACGGTAATATTTATGCCCTGACATCCGACGGTTTTTCCTACGAACAGATGCGGGAAAAGGCCGAAGATATCCGCCAGGACCTTCTGATGATAAAAAGCGTTAAAAAGGTGACCCTGGAAGGGGTTCAGCCGGAAAAAATATATATTGAAATGGACAGCAGAAAGCTGGCCCGCATGGGTATTGATCCCCTGCTTGTGGCCGCTGTTATCAAAAAGCAGAACACCGTGACCCCGTCGGGCATGCTGGAGACCTCCACAGATAACGTGTTTATAAGGGTTACAGGCCTTTTTGACAATGTTGCAGCCCTGCGGGAACTTCCCATCCGGGTGCTGGGGCGCACCTTCCGGCTGGGGGATATTGCCGTGATCCGGCGGGCCTATGCAGATCCCAGCGAACCCAGGATGTATTACAACGGGGAACCTGCCATCGGCATTGCCGTTTCCATGGAAGATGGGGACAATATTCTCAAACTGGGCCAGGACCTTGACGCGGCTTTTACACGGATCAGACAGAATATGCCCCTGGGGTTTGACATTCACCAGGTGGCCAACCAGCCCCTGGTGGTGAAAGACGCCATTGACGAATTTATCAAAACCCTGGCCGAGGCCATTGCCATTATTATCGTGGTCAGTTTTTTGAGCCTCGGCCTTCGTTCGGGCATGGTGGTGGCGCTTTGCATCCCTTTGGTGGTTGCCGCCACCTTTCTTTCCATGAAAATGGCCGGCATTTCCCTGCACCGGGTCTCTTTAGGCGCCCTGATTATCTCTTTAGGTCTTCTGGTGGACGATGCCATGATCTCCGTGGAGATGATGGCCGTGAAGCTGGAGCAGGGGTGGGACAAGGTGAAGGCGGCCTGCTTTGCCTACACCGCCACAGCCTTTCCCATGCTTACCGGGACCCTGATTACCTGTGCCGGATTTATCCCCATTGGTTTTGCAAAGGGCGATTCCTCGGAGTTCTGCAGGACCATTTTCCCGGTTATCGGCCTGTCCCTGATCATTTCATGGATGGTGTCAGTCATGGTGACCCCGCTGTTCGGGACTTATCTGATCAAGGCCCATCCCACAAACGACGGGGAAAGGGAAAGAGACATTTATGATAAAACCTTTTACCGGGTGTTCCGGCGGATTCTGGTCTGGTGCCTGCGGTTCAGGTATGTGGTGCTGATTTTCACTGCCGCAGGTTTTGTTCTTTCCCTATACAGTTTTAAATATGTCAGGGAAGAGTTTTTTCCGGGCTCTGTGCGCCCGGAGCTGGTGGTGGATCTCACTTTGCCCGAAGGCGCCTCCATTCAGGCCACGGATAAGCAGGCCCAAGCCTTTATCAACGCCATTTCCGGTAATCCGAACATTGACCATTTTGCCTGTTATGTGGGCGTTGGCGGGCCCCGTTTTATATTGACCTTTGACCCGGTCATGCCCCGGTCTAACTTTGTCCAGCTTATCATTGTGGCCAGGGGGCTGGATGAACGAAAACAGCTTCAAACGCAGATCCAGGAACTTCTGGACAACGCCTTTCCCAATGTCCGGGGCCATCTCCAGACCCTCCAGATGGGTCCGCCTGAGCCTTATCCCGTGATGCTGCGGGTATCAGGACATGACTATGCAAAGGTGCGGGCCCTTGCGGACAAGGTTAAGAATGTGATGGCAGCGGATCCGGATTTAAAAGCGATCAATTTTGACTGGTATGAAAAGACCAAAAAGCTTCAATTACACGTGGACCAGGACAAGGCCAGGATGCTTGGGGTCGCAAGTTCCGATCTGGCACTGGCCATCCAGTCCCAGCTCTCCGGCATCCCGGTCAGTAAATTCAGGGAAAAGGATAAAACCGTTGATATCGTATTGCGGCTGTGTGCAGGCGACCGGCAGTCCCTGGATGATATCCGGACACTTCCCATCCATGTGGGCCAGGGCAGAACCATTCCCCTGGAGCAGATTGCCGATATCCGTTTGGGTATGGAAGAGGGCCTGATCTGGCGCCGCAACCTTTTGCCCACTATTACGGTGCAGGCAGACACGGTGGCAGGCATCACCGGCAATGATGCCAGCAAAAAAGTGTACAAAGCCCTGAAATCTGTCCGGGAGAGCCTTCCTGAGGGGTATTCCATTGACATCGGCGGCCTTTCGGAACAAAGCAGAAAAGCCACGGGCTATATTCTGGAGATGGTGCCGGCAATGTCCATGATTATCGTGATCCTTCTGATGATCCAGCTGCAGAATATCCCCAACATGATCCTGACCCTTTTAACGGCGCCCCTCGGGCTGATGGGGGTGATTGCATCCCTTCTGATTTTCAACATGCCCATGGGCTTTCTGGCCCAGCTGGGCATCTTTGCCCTGTCAGGTATTATTATCCGCAACTCGGTGATCCTCATGGATCAGATCGACCGCCAGGTGGCTGCCGGCGAGAACCGGTACCATGCCATTATCAGGGCCACGGTGTTCCGGTTCAGGCCCATTATGCTCACCGCGGCGGCTGCCATCCTGGGTATGGTGCCCCTGGCCGTGGACAAGTTCTGGGGACCCATGGCCGTAAGCATTGGCGGCGGACTTTTGGGTGCCACCATCCTGACCCTGTTTGTTCTGCCCTGTATGGTGGCGGCCTGGTACCGGGTGAAAGAAAAATAGAAAATTTTAATTTGATTTTTCCTATATCCTGCTGTATTATTTAAATATTACAGGCCAGTCAAAGCAACCGAATTAAGAATAGGGAGGGGCCCATGGCACTTACCATAAATCAAAATACCACATCATTACTTACGGCAAAAATGCTTGAAAGGGCCAACACTGAGTTAACGAACTCCATTGAACGGATGGCAACGGGTCAGAAAATTAACTCAGCTGCAGATGACGCATCCGGCCTAACCATTGCCAACAGTTTGAAAAGTCAATCCCTGTCGGCAGGCCAGCAAATCCAGAGCGCCAGCGATAATGTTTCCATAACCCAGACCGCTGATGGCGCGCTGGGGCAGATCACCGACCTGCTCCAGGACATCAAAACCCAGGCTGTGGATGCATCAGGCGGGGGCCATTCCCAGGGCAGCCTGGCTGACCTCCAGTCTGATATCCAAGGTTCTCTGGATACCATTGATGATATTGCAGGCTCGACATCTTATAACGGGCAGAACCTTTTGGACGGCACTTACAGCATAAACGGTCTTTCAATCTCATCTGCGGCAACGTCAGCCCTTGGCTCCCAGGAAACAGGCTTCTTGTCCGACCTTGACATCACCACCACCGAAGGCGCCCAGCAAGCCATCGAAACCGTGGATCTGGCCCTTGACCAGATCGCCCAGAACCGCTCTTCGGTGGGTACCAGCCAGAACCAGTACACTTCGGATGTCAGCAACATGTCCAGCACCCGGATCAATCTGATGGCGTCCGAATCGGATATCAGGGATGCAGACCTTGCTGAAGAGAGTATCATTTTAAACCAGATGGACCTGCTCCAAGGCGTGGCCACCTATGCCCTGAATCACTCCAATGATTCCCGGAATAATCTGGTGAGTCTGCTGGGATAACCTAATAAACCTAAAGGAAAATATATAGATGAAAAAAGGAATATCTGCATTGATATTGGGTATGATTGTTGTTTTCGCGGTAGCGTTCACGGGTTGCGGAGGCGGCAGTTCCGAGTCTAAAATTGTGGAACAGGCACCAAACGTCCCCATCATTGAGAACGCAACAATTGAGTTGGTCCAAAAGGAAATGCCTCTCAGTGCAGGTCCTTATGAAACGATTATTATCAACAACTTTCAAGCCTCTGATGAGTTCAGGCGCGACTATGCGGACGCCTTGAATTATTTTCAGATCTCCCTGCTCAGTGATCTTAAAAGTAAAAATTTGTTTAAGCGTGTCGTTGAACCCGGAAATGTCGCACCTGCCGGCAATGCGCTTGTTGTGGAAGGTAAAATTTTGGACATGCGAATTGCCAGTGCTGGTGCACGTATATGGGCAGGGGCTATGGCAGGGGCTTCTCACATGGTTGTTTATCTGAAACTTACGGATGCTGCCATGGGCAATGTTATCCAAGAAAAGATCATATCCTCCTCCAACAATGCTTTTGCTGCGGCATGGTCTGGCGGCAGTAATGACCAATCACTGCCCATGGATATGGGAAAAATTATCAGTGAATATCTGGCCACAGTAATTCCAGCCCAAAGATAGCAACACACGCCAGGGATACCTGGTTGAATCTGCCTGGGTAGCCGAGCAATAGAACCAGAAATAAAACAGGCCGTGAAAATCAAACTTTTTTCATGGCCTGTTTTATTTCTTGCCTTTATTAGGCTGCGGGTCCTGTTTGCTGCTGCATTACATCCACAGCCACCTGGAGACGGTGGTTGCCGCCGCCAAGCACCGTGCCCCGGACCGGGGTGACATCCCCGTAATCCCGGCCCCATGCCAGGGTAATATGCTGATCCTTGGGCATGACATCGTTGGTGGGGTCCATATCCACCCACCCAAGCCCCGGAATATAAAGGGAGAGCCAGGCATGGGAGGCATCCGCACCCACCAGCTTTGATTTTCCGGGCGGGGGCTGGGTGTTCAGATAACCGCTGACATACCGGGCCGCAAGTCCCATGGCCCGAAGACAGGCAATGCCCACATGGGCAAAATCCTGGCACACCCCCCGTTTTATCTCAAAGGCTTTGGAAAGGGGGGTTGATGTAGAGGTGGCATTGGGATCGTAGGTGAATTCGGTAAAAATCCTGTGGGTCATATCAAGGGCGGCGCGAAGCACCGGGGTGCCCGGCGTAAATATTTCAGCGGCCCATTGTGCAATTTCTTTATCGGGCCGGATCATGGGAGAGGGAAAGATAAATTCAAAGGCTTCCAGGTCCTTGGGCGTTTCATACCGCATCATCGTCTCTTTGACCTGTTCCCAGGGCTGGGTCTGATCCGGCACCAGCCGGGCTGCCGGATGAAGGGTCACCTCGGCCTCAGCCAGGATATCAAGCTCAGAATGGGGGCTTTCCAGACAAATATTAATCACTGTGTTGCCAAAATAATCCTGGCGCATGGACCGGGCTGACGGTTCGGGGGTTAGAGAAACCCGGCTCTGGATACAGGTCTGGAACTCTGAATTCCTGGGTATCAGCACCAGTTCACTATGGGACAAAGAAGCAGGTGACTCATATTGATAATGGGTCCGGTGGCGGATGTTATATTTCATTATTCACCGTCCCGGCCACAGGGTACCCCTTACCCTCAAACTGGCCATTGAGCTGTTTTTCCGTCTCAATCCGGCTTAAATAGTGCTGGGTAATACTGTCGGCAAGGCCTTGTAGATCATTGTTCAGTTTTTCCAGCAACGCATCCAGGTTGGGCAGCACATGTTTTTCCCCAAGTATCATCAGTTCCTGTGTATCTGCCAGGCGCAGCCGGGTGGTCAGATCCAGGATGATCTTCTCCTCCTTTGTCCGGAAAGGGAGGGGGTGAGGCTTAGGCAGGGTTTCCAGGTGGGAATGAAGTGCTGCCAGCTGAAATCCCACAGACCTTGGGTTTATTTCATCCAGCAGGAGCAGGTCCACCAGGGGTTCCATGTGAAGGGTGGTCCGGTACCGGGTGTGGTAGGTGATGCGGCTGTCCGCCACCTCAAGCACAGCCTCAAGGTCGTTGGAATCCGGAACCGTGTGCCCCTGAACCAGACTGGCCATCACGTTTGTCATGTGAAGGGCCCGCTCGATCCGCCTGCCCATGTCCATGAACCGCCACCCCATTCCCCGGGTCATGCTTTCCAGGGCAAGGCCTGCAAAGGCGGACATATTCAGAATGATGTCGCTGAGCATTTCCAGAATTTCCGCACTCTGGTTTTTGGGGTTGATCCGGACCAGCCCTTTTTCAATGCGCCCGAGAATCTGCCAGGAATCATCAGAGAGCCGGTCCCTTACCCGGTCTGCCACCTGGAGTGCGTTGTTCAGGCAGTTAAGAATACTGCTTTGCACCGCAACCCCGTAGATGGACCGGTATAATTCCTTTTCGATAAGTCTTACGGAAAACGAGGCATCAGGCCGGCCAGGATCCGAAGAGATAATTTTCAAATTAGCCATGACCCGGAAAAAGAACGGCATTTCACTGACCTTGTCCAGCCGGGTTTCGCTGTGTACCCGCATCAAAACGCTTCGGATCACCCGCAGCATCCCTTCTGTACGTTCCATGTACCGCCCCAGCCACAGCATGTTATCAGCCACCCGGCTGGGCAGGTCACTTCCCCTGTGAATTTCAAAGGGGGTGGTAAAACGGTGGAGCATGCTTTTGAATTCTGTGGGACGCTCGGACAGGCACCAGGCATCCTTGGCCCCTTGCCCTTTTCCCCGGGTGCCGGACAGAACAAGGGTTTCCGGGTCATCGGCCACCCGGGCCAATCCGCCGGACATGACAGCGGCTTCCACCTGATCCGAGATTTTTGCAGACCCTGGGCCGGCATTCTCCGTGATGGCGGTCGAGAACATGCGCACGGCCGTGTACCTGTTTTTCATCCCCTGTTCGGACCAGACCGGTACCGTAAAGGGTTCCACCGGGTAATGGCCGGCCCAGGCATAGGGCGCGGCCTGGATGGCGGCAATCAGTTCCTGTTTTTTAGGCCCGGCCAGGGACCGGGTATGCACCACCCGGGTATGGGCCGGGCTGAATGCGCTGTAAAGGGTCATGGGCCGGGTATTGCTTTTTATCTCTTCCGTCACCCGGAACAGGGTGTCCGGTGTTCCCAGCCAGAATGTATCCGTATTTTCAAGGATCAGGGGTTCGCCCAGAATATCCCGGCATAACTCCGGCAGCAAAGCGAACAGGCCCGGAGATTCAAGAACACCTGAACCCAGCGCATTGCTTATGGCTACATTGCCTGCCCTGGCGGCCTGAACCAGGCCGGGGATGCCGGGAAATGCTAAGTTTGTGCCCAACAGGGGATCACAGGCATAATCCGGAATCCGGCGCAAAATAACATCCACCCGCTGGAGCCCCCCCAGGGTTTTAAGAAACACCCAGTCTCCCCTGGTGGTCAGATCATTGGTCTCCACCAGGGTATAGCCCAGATACCTTGCCAGAAAAACCTGTTCAAAATAATGGGCACCGGAAGGGCCTTCGCAGAGCATTACAATGCGTGGTTCCTGCTGTTTCTGACCGGATATTTCCATCAGGGACATATTCAGATATTTAAAAAACGGGGCCAGCCGCTGGACCTTTCTGGAGTGAAACATCCTGGGCAGAATCCGGGTGAGGATTACGCGGTTTTCCAGGGCATACCCGGTTCCGGCCGGTGTCTGGGTGCCGTGGGACCCCACCTGCCACCGGCCATCGGCCAGACGGATGAGATCCGAAGAAAACAGGTGATGATCCGGGGTAAAGCGATCCGGACCAAACCGGCACTGGCGAAGAAATCCTGGGTTGCCGAATATCAGTTCTGCAGGAATTACCCGGTTTTTGATAAAATTCTGGTGACCGTAGATGTCTTTAAAGATTAAAGCCAGGAGTTTTGTCCGCTGCTGGATGCCGTGTTCAAGGGTCTGCCAGGTGTGGCTTGAAATGGGTAAAGGAATGGGATCAAGGGCCCAGGGCCGTTCCGTGGCGGTTTCCGGGTTGAAAATATTGTAGGCAGATCCGTGTTCCTGGATAATCTGCTGCGCCTTTTGCCAGCGCCGGGACAGTTCTGCGGTTCCCAGGCTGTTCAGGTATTCAGCCAGGCCATCCCAATGGGGCGGCATTTTACCGCTGCTGAAATCAACCGCTGTGCTCTGGTTTAATATATCTGCGGTAAATACCGGGGTGACAGGCCTTTCCCCGGACGGTCCCGGGTCGTCCCCGGGGATGGATTCATTGGTCAGACGCATTCAGTTATGTCTATGTCAGCACGGTTTTTAACGTATTAATATCAAAGCAGAATTTGCCATAATCACCATGTTTTAAAGGCTCCCACTATAATTGATTCCCCTGAAAGACGCAAGATCAAAAGGTTGCCTTTTCCGTGCAATTGCGTGTAAAAATCAAAAATCCAGGCGTTTCATCTAATGAACCGTAAGCGCTACGACCTTATTGTGAACACGGGGATCTCGATTCTGGCACGAAGGCCCTTAAGAACCTCATACTTGATGATCAAGTTTTTATGACTGGCTAAATTTAAACGTCAATCATATAATTACAAAATTTGTGAAGCGATATTAATGGGCAAGTTATTTAAAACTCGTTCCTTAATACAGGAGAGGGAGGGTAAAATGGATTTTGAATTAAGCAACGCGCTGCAAATGCTCCAAAAAGAGATCCGGAACTTTGCAAAAAAAGAGATCACCCCTTTTGCGGACCAGTGGGATGAAGCGCACTACCTGCCCATTGAAGAGGTGATGCGGCCTTTGGGAGAAATGGGATATTTCGGCACCGTGATTCCCGAAGCGTACGGCGGAGAAGATTTAGGCTTTCTGGCGGCCATGATCGTGACCGAGGAGCTGGCCAGTGCCTGTTCATCCCTGCGGGTCCAGGTGAATATGCAGGTACTTGGCTGTGCCTACCCCATCTATAAATACGGAAATGAAACGGTCCGTAAAAAATATGTGGAAAAGCTGTGCACTGCCGAATATATCGGCGGGTTCGCCATCACCGAACCGGATGCAGGCTCTGATGTCATGAACATGGCCTCCACAGCCGAAGACAAGGGCGATCACTGGCTGCTCAACGGCAATAAAACCTGGATCTCCAATGCTGATGTGGCAGACTGCCTGGTTTACTATGCGTATACGGATAAATCCGCCGGTTCCAAGGGGCTGTCCGCCTTTGTGATTGAGCCCAAAAACTTTGACGGCATCACAACCTCTTCCCTGGACAAGCTGGGTTCCCACTCTTCTCCCACAGGGGAACTGTTTCTGGACAATGTTAAGGTACCCAAAGAAAACATCCTTGGCAAACCCGGCGACGGTGCCGGGATTGTATTCTCATCTTTAAACCAGACCCGGCTGTCTGCCGCTGCCGGCGGTGTGGGACTGGCCCAGGCCTGCCTTGACGAAGCCGTCAAATACTGCAATGAAAGAAAACAGTTTGGCAAAAAGATCGGCGAGTTCCAGATGAACCAGGACATGATCGCCCAGATGGCCACGGAAATTGAAGCCGCCCGTCTTCTGGTCTACAAAGCTGCCTGGGCCAAGGACCAGGGCCGGTTGAACAACGGCCTGGATGTGGCCATGGCCAAATACATGGCCGGCGAAGTGGCTTACAAATGCGCCAACTTTGCCATGAGAATTCTGGGCGCCTACGGCTATTCCACTGAATATCCCGTGGCCCGTTACTACCGGGATGCTCCCACCTATGCCATGGTGGAAGGTTCCGCCAATATCTGCAAGTGGATTATTGCCCTGGATCAGCTGGGTATCAGAAAAGCGAACAGGTAACTTTATCAAGCCATCATCAATGATAAGAATCGCAACATTGGTGCTCAGGAGAGGTGGCCGAGCGGCTGAAGGCCCTGCTCTCGAAAAGCAGTATCCCGGTAACACCGGGATCGTGGGTTCGAATCCCACCCTCTCCGCCAAATAAAGCGTAATGATTGAAAATAGTTGGCTTGAATAAACCCATAGCTTTCACCGCGCTTTCACCACAAAAATCGGTGAAAATTATAGGTTTTATTTTTTAATTATTTGAAATAATAGCCTAAATACTCTCTAATTTTTCCCACATCCTTTTCAATGCCACTGACATACTGTCCGTAGGTTTCATAGAGGGTGTGTCCCACCTTTTACATAGAAGTTATGATGCTTTTGAATTATTCTTATGTCAATACAGTATATTACATGGACGATCTACAAATTTTGTAGATTTTTAACCGCGCAACATCAACTACACTGTAACAAGTTTATTTTTTAAGTAAGGTTTGCATTTAACGATTATTGCCATGTAAAAGGTGGGACACACCCAATTATAATCATGACTTGAAGCACGATTTTAATTGCCAAATTTTTATTTAGGGCAGGGATGCCCAGCGCATTCTCCTTCTTCAGGAGGTGTTTCAATTTCATCATCACAATCGTCAAGGCATCCTGCAAGTAATAAAGCAGCTACCGCTATAGCAAGCTGTATCATTCCCCCGTCTGCGTCTATAGCATCATCTTCTCTCAATCGTTTTTCACGAACGATCTTAAAAGCCTTTTTAAGATCATTAGGTTTTCCTTGTTGAAGCAATTGAATTACTTTAACAATGCTTTCATGCTCCTTGATTATTGCATTCTTCAAAAAATCACAATCACGTATGATGATTGTAGAATCTAACTTTAAGGGATCCATATCACGCAGATCAATTAAAAGTTTGTCCCATGAAGTAGTTGCTGTTCCAATCCCTTGAACTTTGATAGCGTTTTGTAAAGCTACATCACTTTTACTGAATGCTTTTGGTATAGATCTAAATTCCTGTCGCGACGGATTCATTTTATCTCCTTTCATTAGTTTCCTCAAATCTATCTACATTTGATTCACAATTTAAACCGGCCACCCGGGAGCAGCAGGGGGCAACTTAATTTAGGTTATTCCGTATCATTAATTTGGATAGAGATATATCGGGTAAACCCTTAGTGTTTTATTGTTTTTTGAGGCCTTGATCATCCTTTGGGACAATTTTGATTATCGAATCATGAATGCTTGTCGAAACACCTTTAACGGCAAGGGTTTCCGAATTTGAACAATGCCCCAAATTTTCAAGTGGCCGAAACCATGATCAAGGCCTTTTTTTTGTATGGATAGAGATCAATTTTATTGGAGATCAACTCAAGGCAACCACAATAAATTTGTGGAATAGTTTTTTATATTTAAAGCTTAGGTCCCCGATGGTTCACGGTCCAATGCCGTTTCCTTAAAGGAAATGAGGGTGCCCTTTTTTAGCAGAGAGTCCTCCTGGTTAGTAGGTTTTAAGGTTAAATTCACCGGACCTGCGCGAGAAGCCGCGTAGGCCGGGGGAATAACTGGCTATGCAAAGACAGCATTCAGACTTGCAATAATTGCTGTATGGCTGCCGTCTGCCAATGGAACCGTCACGGTGGATCCGCTAAATGCAACTACGCTCTGTTCAGGTTGGGCAGATTGTGTGAAATGAGTCTGGGTGGTTGAACCAGCCATGGTGCCGAATGGGCCATAAGTGGCCCCGCTTTTTCCGGTTAACGTGAGTTGTAAAACACATTCCCAGCCATACCATTTACCTGTGTAGCCAGTAATTGAGATAATCGGATCGTCTATCGGAATATTGATTGTTTGAGCGCCCCCGCTATTTCCGCCGTGTTGTAACAATGTAAAAATCCCGGTTTCCGTATTCTGAGTACCGGTGTTGTATGGGCCAGTCCCGGTATTGACGGCCTGAATTGCGTTGAGTACTTCGCCCGCGCGGACCGTCATTCGGGTAATGTTTGGATTACCCGCCGCAGCGACAATCGCAGTGTCGTCGAAACTATCTCCGGCAGGAGGATTCGCGAGTTGAGAAAGAATCATCAACTGTGCCTGCTCGAATTGGTAGTTGCCGGAGTTAAGCCGCCACATAAATATATCCTGGTAATTATAGGATTTGTCCTGGTAATTGAAGCCCGGAGAGACGGCGCTCCAAACCTGTTGGGCACTGGTGTTAGGTGCTTCATTTCCCGGCTCAAATTGTGCCCCATAGCCAATATTGTCTGGGGACATTCCCGCACCAAGAAATTCTGATAATGTAGTGCCGTCGTAGAATTGCGGAGAAACCACATCGAAAGTGCTCTTGAGGGTGGGGAAATCATAGACCGAATAGTCCCAGGCGGGTGCCATTGTCAGATAATATTTCTCCGGCTGCTGATCAAATACCTGGCGAATCGTGGAAAACAGGATTTTGAACTGCGATTGGGTCATTCTGTCTGCCACATCTCCCTCCCAATCTACATCCAATCCATTCATGCCATTTTTTTTCAGATAGATCACCAGATTATTGGCAAAATCGGTGGCCTGTGTTTGTTCATTCCCGCTGGAAAAAATCGCAGATAGGGTTTGATCGCCTTTATATATCATGGTAGCCAAAAATTTGATATCTGGATTAACCTTTCGTGCATCACGCAACACATAGGTTAAGTAGTCTTGGTTGCTCAACAAGTTGTTCGGATTATCAGCGTTACCAAGATGACAACCATTACCGATCTTGATGGTGAAACCGCTGCTGCCGGGCACGACTTCAAAAAAGGCAATACCAAGAAAATCCAAACTGTTATAAACTTTGTACTGAATTAAAGATTGAAAGCAGCTATCAGCGCTGTTGTAGTTGGTGCCGGGGGGCCCATCTTCTTTCAAAAAGATCCATGCATTGATACCGTATGGTAGGCCTGCCATGTCATTCTCCTTTGTTTTAAAATGAAAGGTTTTAGAGCTAAAATTCAACTTAATACGGATAACCCACGTTTATCTTGTATCATCTACATATCTATGTGCCTATCAGGGAACCCCTTAATTTTTTATTGTTTTTTTGTATTGATAGGGGGTGATTTTATTGGAGATTAACAGTATTTTTAATCAGATTGCACGCACAGCAGTGGTTAAAATCCAGGCGGGGCTACCGGGTGGTGTGGGAGGGCTCCTCAGTGATGGGGAGTCCTATCCCGATTGTGCAAATTATATCTTCATCTTCGTCACCCAACTATGACTTTTTACAGGGATATCATATTTTGGATATTGAAATGAAGCCTTAGGGCGCGAATATAACATGACTGGTTGGTTTTTTGCACAACGAGGCCTTGATCATCGTTTCGGCCGCTTGAGACTTTTAGGCATTGTTCAAATTCAAAAACCATTGCTGTTAAAGGTGTTTCGACAAGCATTCATGATTCGATAATCAAAATTGGCCCAAAGGATGATCAAGGCCTTGTAGAGGAATATCTTGACAAGGCTGCCAAAGGAATGAAAAAAGAAACATTGATTGAGGAGTACAATTACTTTGCATCGTGCTATGACTGTGATGAGATTGATGGATGGGATTATGAGGCACAATCAATGGAGTTGGAAATGTTTATTGATGAAGTCTTCAAAGCAATTGAAGAGCAAATTACTGACTAACATTGGGCTGCAAGAGACCCCTTAATCGCTACATGATAAAGGGACTCACGAGTACAGCCGTCAGGTCTGATAAGATGAGAGGTCGGTCATGGGAATTATGGGAAAATCATTCATGAAGTACGCGCAACCGTTGCTCGACGAAACTGACGGTTCGATTGAGAACATGAACAAGGCCTTGTCCCTTGCCCAGCTCTGTTGGAATTTGGCGTTACTACCCGAAGACAAACGTGAAGAGATCATCTCGGCGATGCGACCGAATCTTGGGATGGAGAACGCGGAGTTCGACGATCTTCGGCACTCCGTAGTCTTGCCGATGATCCAGCAGCACCATGAGATGTTTCCGAGCATGACGAGGGGCGGGTCCGCAAGCGCTTCAAAAGCAATGGAAACACTCAAGGCATCCACGACGCCAACGCACCGGGCACAGGAATTTCCGAAGACAGGACGCAACGCACCCTGTCCATGCGGCAGCGGAAAGAAGTACAAACAGTGTTCACTTTGTCTATAAATGCTTTCTTTTCAAAGAATGGTGCCGGACCCTACATCATATGTGGAGGTTTTAGATAAAATAATGCGGACTTTTGTGGACTTTCGCCAGAGCGAAACAAAGATGGTTTGTATAACATATTGTTTTATTTAAGCATGTTAATATGTTTTGTTCAATATTACCCTGCGGGTTCGAATCCCACCCTCTCCGCCAGCATAAATGTAACAAATAAAAAAAGGAGCCCCACATGTCTGAAGACGTATTAGCCCCCCTGTCAGGAAAAATTGTCAGCTTAAGTGTTGAGCCGGGTGCAGCAGTGGAAGAGGACGATGAAATTCTGGTTATTGAAGCCATGAAAATGGAAACCCCCATATTTGCACCCTGTTCCGGCATCGTATCAAAGATTGCCGTAAAGGAAGGGGATGCTGTGGAAGAAGATGATCTGCTGGCCGTAATTGAATAGGCGTCGATCGGTCGTCAAAGGAAGGACAAATGAAATCCTATTTTGAAAACATGGCGCCGTTTGGCAAAGCGCTCAAAAAAGGGACCATAAAACGCACCCAGAATAACTATGAGCAGGTAATTGAGGCTGAAAAACAGATCTCAGCCGCCGTGGATGAAGTTAAAAACGCAGGCCTTTCCGAAGAAAAGGTCAACCAGCGCGGCCAGATGACCGTATGGCAGCGGCTGGAATATATCGTGGACCCGGGTACCTGGACCCCGCTTCATACGCTTTTTAATCCTGCGGACAACGTTGAGGGTACCACCAACGTCATTGACGGCCTTGGAAAAATTGCGGGCAAATGGGCGGTTGTGATCGGTTTTGACAACAAGGTCATGGCCGGTGCCTGGCTGCCCGGCCAGTCCGAGAACATCTTGAGGGCCACAGACCTTGCAAAAAGGCTCAATATCCCGCTGGTCTGGCTGGTGAACTGCAGCGGGGCCAAGCTCACGGAGCAGGAAAAATTCTATGCAAACAGAAGAGGGTCCGGCACCCCGTTTTTCAGGCATGCGGAACTTGAGCAGGAAGGCATCCCCGTACTGGCGGCCATTTACGGCACCAACCCTGCCGGCGGCGGCTACCAGTCCATCAGCCCCACGGTTCTTTTTGCCCATGAAAAAAGCAATATGGCCGTGGGCGGTGCCGGCATTGTCAGCGGCATGGCCCCCCGGGGCGGGTTTACCGTGGACATGGCCGAAGACCTGGTCCAAAAAGCCAAAGCACATCAGGCAAAGCCGCCCGGATCCGTTGCCACCCATTATGACCACACCGGTTTTTTCCGCTTTGTGTACAAGGAGGAAAAGCAGGTTCTGGACGGCGTTAGAGAATATATGAAAAAGCTGCCGGCCTATGATCCTGAATTTTTCAGGGTGACCAGGCCCAAGGCCCCGGCGTTCGACGCCGAAGATGTCATGCGCCTTCTGCCCATGGCATCCAAGACCGTATATGATTTTGACGACATCCTGGCAAGGCTTGTGGACGGCTCCGAGCACATGGAATACCGCCCCGGCTACGGCCCTGAAATCTATACAGGGCTTTGCAAGGTGGACGGATTTCTTGTGGCCTGCATCGGAAACCGCCAGGGGTATCTTGGCAAGGGCTACCCTGAATATGCCGATTATCCCGGCATGGGCGCCAAGCTTTACCGCCAGGGGCTTCTCAAGATGAACGAGTTTGTAACCCTTTGCGGCAGGGATAGAATTCCTGTGATCTGGTTCCAGGATACTTCGGGCATTGACGTGGGAGATGTTGCTGAAAAAGCCGAACTTTTGGGCCTGGGCCAATCCCTGATCTACTCCATCCAGCAGTCAGGTCTTCCCATGATGCTTGCCATCCTGCGCAAAGGAACCGCAGCCGCCCACTATGTCATGGGCGGCCCCCAGGCCAACCGGAACAATGCCTTTACCCTGGGCACCTGTGCCACCGAAATCTGTGTTATGCACGGTGAGACAGCTGCGGTTGCCACCTATGCAAGGCGGCTTGTCAAGGAAAAGGAAGCAGGTCGGGATCTTGAACCTGTGGTGGAGAAGATGAATGCCCTTGCCCAAAAATACAAGGACACATCAACCCCGCTTTACTGCGCAAAACAGGGCATGGTGGATGAGGTGGTAAGGCTTGCCGATCTGCGGCACTATATGCAGTCCTTTGCAGGCGCTGCCTACCAGAATCCCAAATCCATCTGCCCCCAGCACCAGATGATTCTGCCCAGAATTATACGGGATTACGCTGCAGCAAAGGAAAAGGAATAACGCATGGGTGATGCGGTCAGGGTATTTCTCATCGGCCTTTTGGGTGTATTCACAGGCATGACTTTTCTTTACTTTTCCATTAAGATTACCCAAACGGCGGTTACCGCGGTGGAATCAAAAAGGAAAGCCAGGGAAGTTGCCGGGCAAGGGGAGGACAAATGAGTACTTTGTATTCCCTGTTTCAGACCACGGGCTTGTTTTATGTCACCCCGGGCATTGTGGTCATGTGGATCATCGGACTGACCCTGATTTACCTTGCCATTGCAAAATCCTATGAACCGTTGCTGCTGCTTCCCATTGGATTCGGGATCATTCTGGCCAACCTGCCCCTGGCAGGACTTATGATCCCCCATGAAGGGCTGATCTGGAAATTTTACGAGTATGGCATTCACTGGGAGATTATTCCGCCGGTGATATTCCTGGGCCTTGGGGCGCTCACGGATTTTGGGCCGCTCATTGCCAACCCCAGGCTGATTTTCCTTGGTGCCGGGGCCCAGGCCGGGGTGTACATCACCTTTTTTGCGGCCCAGGCCTTTGGATTTGATCTGAAAGAGGCGGCAACCATCGGTATCATCGGCGGCGCAGACGGGCCCACCACCATATTCCTGGCATCCAAACTGGCCCCGTCTCTTTTAGGTGTCTGCGCCGTGGCAGCCTATTCCTACATGGCCCTTGTGCCCATTATCCAGCCCCCGGTGATGAAACTTTTGACCACCGCAGACGAAAGACGAATCCGCATGGCCAAGGGCAGAAAGGTGGGAAAGCTTGAAAAAATGCTGTTCCCCATTGTCTCCACCTTTGTCATCATCCTGCTGGTTCCGGCATCCGCGCCGTTGATCGCCATGTTCATGCTGGGCAATCTGTTCAGGGAGTCCGGTGTGGTGGGGCGTCTGCACGATACAGCCCAGAACGAACTGATGAATATCGTCACCATCTTTCTTGGGATCTCCGTGGGCGCCACCATGAATGCGGAAAATTTTTTAAGGCCCCAGGTGATATTTGTCTTTTGCCTGGGGCTTTTTGCCTTTGTGATCTCCACCATGACAGGGGTACTCCTTGCCAAGCTCATGAACCTTTTTTCCAAAAATAAAATAAATCCCCTGCTGGGTGCAGCCGGTGTCTCGGCCGTACCCATGGCTGCCAGGGTGGTTCATAAGGTGGGCATGGAAGCGGATAAGAAAAATTATCTGCTCATGTATGCCATGGGGCCTAATGTGGCAGGTGTTATCGGCACCGTGATTGCGGCGGGTATTTTTCTGACCCTTTTAGGGGGGTGATTCTCCCGGACATTCAATATGGAACGGAAGGCACAAAATTCTTTAACTTCTTTTTCATATCTCATATAAAATAATTTTGAAAATTAAAACAAGAGGATAGAACGTTAAAACATATGTGTTTGGCTGTACCTTCAAAAATTATTGAAATCAACAATGCCGTGGCAAAGGTGGCGGTGGACGGGGTGGTCCGGGAGGCCAGTCTGATGCTGCTTGAGGATGTTGGTATTGGGGATTATGTTATTGTCCATGCCGGATTTGCCATTTCAAAAATGGATGAAGAAGCGGCACTGCAAACCATTGCAGACATGCGCAGGATACTCGATCTGGGCGCTGGCCCGGACTGATTTTTTTTTAAAATGCGTTCTTCCGGTCTGTCGGCAAAAAAAATTGAAATTTCAGGGGTGGTCCAGGGTGTTGGATTCCGCCCCTTTTTATTGGGTTT
The DNA here is from genome assembly GCF_000745975.1 of Desulfobacter vibrioformis DSM 8776. GTDB lineage: Bacteria > Desulfobacterota > Desulfobacteria > Desulfobacterales > Desulfobacteraceae > Desulfobacter > Desulfobacter vibrioformis. Next base: position 23,147 of record NZ_JQKJ01000012.1, read on the forward strand.
GGCCCGGGCCCATCATCTTTGCGGCCATGTGTCCAATACCGCCTCGGGTGTGGCGCTTTTTATCCAGGGTGCGCCAAAGGACCTGGACGCTTTTCTTTTGGATATCCCTGAAAAAAAACCGCGGCTGTCACAGATTTCACGCATGGTATCAACGGATATACCCCCTTTGGATATAGCTGATTTCACGATTGTTAAAAGCCGGGATGCCCGGAACAGGTCTGCCCTGATAGCCCCGGATGTGGGTGTCTGCCCGGATTGCCTCAAAGAGATGCAGGATTCAGCAGACCGCCGGTTTGAATACCCGTTTATCAATTGCACCAATTGCGGGCCAAGATACACCATTATCCGGGATATTCCCTATGACCGGCCAAAAACCGCCATGAAGTCCTTTACCCTGTGCCCGGACTGCCGCAAGGAATATGAAGATCCCTTAAACCGGCGCTTCCACGCCCAGCCCAATGCCTGTCCTGTCTGCGGGCCCCATGTGTTTTTGCTCGACAAGAAGGGGAAACAGGTGGACGGGAATGATCCGGCCCAGGCCGTGGTTCTTGCGGCCCGGTTTCTCAGCCAGGGAAAAATCGTTGCAATCAAAGGGCTGGGCGGGTTTCACCTGGCCGTGGATGCAGCTAATGCAACGGCTGTTGATCTGCTGCGCCAAAGAAAAAAACGGCCCCATAAACCCTTTGCCCTGATGGCGGCCCGGGATTCGTCCCTGTTTAACCATGTTTGCATGGATGGGGATGAAAAAGCGCTGCTTGGGTCCTATCACCGGCCCATTGTATTGTTGAGAAAAAAAGCATTCCCCCGATCCGCGGGCACGGGGCTGGCCCCGAATCTGGCCCCGGACAATCTTTGTCTGGGTATCATGCTGCCCTATACACCGCTGCACTACCTGCTTCTGGACAAAGGACCCGATATTCTGGTCATGACCTCGGGAAACCGGGCCGGTGACCCCTTGTCCATTGACAATGCCGATGCCCTGGATGCCTTTTCCCATATTGCCGATTATTTTCTGCTCCACAACCGGGATATCTATTTCAGGGCGGATGACACCATTGCCAGGATCCAGCAGGGAAACGTGCGGTTTCTGCGCAGATCCAGGGGATATGCACCCCTGCCCGTGGAGATAACCCCGCCTGCATGTGGCGGACCTGCCAATATCCTTGGCTGCGGGGCCGGTATGAAATCCACCATATGTCTGACCCGGGACCGGTACGCCTTTTTAAGTCCGCACATTGGCGATCTGGAATCAATGCAGGCCCATAATTTTTATAACGCCACCATTGAACATATGCAGAAAATTCTGGATATCCAGCCTGTGTGTGTGGCCCATGACCTGCATCCGGGATATTTTTCTACACAATTCGCCAAGCTGCTCAGGCGTCAGGGTCTCCCCCTGACAGGGGTCCAGCACCACCATGCCCATGCCCTTTCCTGTATGGCGGAAAATCATCTGGACGGAAAAGTGCTTGCCCTGACCCTGGACGGTACCGGCCTGGGTACGGACGGCCATATCTGGGGCGGCGAAGTCCTGGCCTGTACCTATGATGGGTTTGAGCGCCGGGCCCGGCTCAATTACCTGCCCATGCCCGGGGGAGATGCGGCGGTGACAGCGCCCTGGCGCATGGCGGTTTCCCTGTTATATAAAGTGTATGGGCCCGGGATGGCAGATCTGGATATTCCCTTTGTCCGGTCCCTGGATAAGCGCAAACTTGCATTTTTAATTCAGATGATGGACCGGCAGGTGAACAGCCCTTTGACATCCAGCACAGGCCGCCTGTTTGATGCAGTATCCGCCCTTTTAATGATCTGCCATGAAATTTCCCATGACAGCCAGGCCGCCATTGCCCTGGAAGCGGCTGCTGATCTTGAAGAAACGGTAAGCATAGCTTACCCCTTTGGCATGAAAACCGGGGCTGACGGCTGCTGGATTATGGATGCCGGTCCCTGGGTGCGGCAGATGGTGGCGGATATTAAACGCAGTGTGCCCCGGGGCCGGATTGCGGCCCGGTTTCATCTAACCCTGTCCGGTATGATGGTGGATGCCGTTGCAAGGGTGGGCCAGGAAACCGGCCTTGACCGGGTCGTTCTGTCCGGCGGGGTGTTCAACAATGATACGGTTTTTTCCCGGATAACGGGTATGCTTGAAGCAAAGGGCTTTAAGGTATATACCCACAGCAGGGTTCCCTGCGGGGATGGCGGCATTGCCCTGGGCCAGGCCATGGCAGCCTCAGCCCGTCAACACAACACAAAGTAATAAGGCCATCCATGCGTATGACATATACCCAGGAATTTAAAGATCCTGAAATTTCAAAGGCCCTGGTGGCCAGGATCCGTGAAAAAATCACCTGCCCGTTGCGGTTGATGGAAGTGTGCGGCACCCATACCATGGCCATTTTCCGTTACGGCATCCGGTCTGTGCTGCCCGACACCCTTACGCTTTTGTCAGGACCCGGCTGTCCTGTGTGCGTGACCGCCCAAAAGGACATTGACACCTGTGTGATGCTGGCACGCAGGTCTGATGTGATCCTGACCACATTTGGTGATCTGATGAAGGTGCCGGGCTCCGGGTCCAGCCTGGCTGGGGAAAAGGCCAAAGGTGCGGATATCCGTATGGTTTACTCTGTTTTTGATGCCCTGGCCGTGGCAAAGGAAAACCCGGACAGGCAAGTGGTGTTTTGCGCAGTGGGCTTTGAGACCACCATTCCGACCATTGCCGGGGCCGTCCTTACTGCCAAAGCCCAGGGGGTAAACAATTTCAGCATTTATAGCGCCAACAAGCTGACCCCGCCGGCATTGGCCACACTCATGGAGACCGGCGGCGTGGACATAGACGGATTTATTCTGCCCGGGCACGTATCGGTCATCACAGGGCTTGACGCCTTTGTCCCGTTTTTTGAAAAATACCGGATACCTTCTGTGGTTACAGGGTTTGAGCCTGTGGATATCCTTAAGGCCATACTCATGCTCGTGGCGCAGAAAGAATCCAAAGCACCCGGGCTGGTCAATGCCTACGCCAGAGCTGTGGCGGATACCGGAAACCCCAAAGCCCGGGCAATCATGGATCAGGTGTTTGAAAAGGCCGACACCATCTGGCGGGGGATTGGTAAAATTCAGGATTCAGGCATGGTGCTGAGGGAATCCTTTCATAAATTTGACGCTGCCAAAAAATTTGATATGCCGGTTCCGGATACCCGGGAGCCGGCCGGGTGCGACTGCGGCCGGATTTTAATGGGGCTGAAGCGGCCTGACCAGTGCCGGCTGTATAAAAAATCCTGTACCCCCATGCATCCGGTGGGACCCTGCATGGTTTCCAGCGAAGGGGCCTGTGCTGCCTTTTATAAATACAGCCGGTAAGATACAAGGACAATTGATCCTGGACCCGTTGGCTGCCAGGACTGACACTGGCCTGCAGGCACCGGTACAGGCGATTAAGGAAAATACCATGAACAATAATGATACGATTCTTCTGGACCACGGTGCCGGGGGCAAACTTTCCCATGCCATGTTTTCGGAATTGATTCTGCCTTTGTTCGACAACGGACTATTGGCGAAACAGGATGACGGGGCTGTTTTTGAGGTGCCCGGGGGCAGAATGGCTTTTTCAACGGATTCCTATACCGTGGACCCCATTTTTTTTCCTGGCGGGGATATCGGCAAGCTTGCCGTGAACGGCACCGTCAATGATGTAGCCATGTGCGGGGCTATCCCCTTGTATATATCTGTGGGGCTGATCATTGAAGAGGGCATGAAAATACATGATCTCAGGCGCATTCTTCAATCCATGGCCCGGGCCGCCCAAAAGGCGGGGGTCAGGATCGTCACCGGTGATACCAAGGTGGTGCCCCGGGGAAAGGTTGACAAAATATTCATTAACACCTCCGGGATCGGGCTAGTTCCGGCCGGCGTCAATGTATCGGGTGACAGGGCACGGCCCGGGGATAAAGTGATTGTTTCAGGCACCATTGCCGATCACGGGGTCGCCATATTAAGCGAACGCGAAGGGTTGAAATTCGATTCCGACGTAAAAAGCGATTCCGCACCCTTAAACCACATGGTCAAAAGGGTGCTGGAATCAGGATCCCCGGTCCATGTGCTGCGGGACCCCACCCGGGGCGGGATGGGTACAACACTGAACGAAATTGCCGTCCAGTCAAAGGTGGGCATCCGGCTTTTCGAGGACCGGCTGCCGGTGCGCGGCCCGGTCCGGGCTATTTGCGAGATTGTGGGATTTGATCCCCTGTACCTGGCCAATGAGGGCAAGCTCATCGCCATGGTGCCTGGCGCAGATGCCGGCAATGTGCTGGATATAATCCGCCGGGATGAGTTCGGCAAAGACGCTGTAATTGTCGGAGAAGTTACAGACCAGGAGCCGGGCCGGGTGGTGCTGGAGACCCTTATCGGCGGCACCCGGGTTGTGGATATGCACACTGGAGATCAGCTGCCCCGGATCTGCTGATTTATTTGATAAATATTAGGATATGGATAAAAAAACTTTACAATAACGGTATATCTGAATATAATTGCGAACTTTTTAGGTGTCGCGCAAAATCTATTTATAGAGAAGGACAACCCCTATGAAACAAGAAGATCTGGATTATTTTAAAGCATTGTTGACTGAACGGCTCAATGAGTTGCTTTCCCATGCCGACACAACCGTTACAGGCATGACCCAGCCCAAGGAAAATTTTGCTGATCCCACGGACCGGGCCTCCCATGAGGCGGACAGAAGTTTTGAACTGCGTATCCGGGACCGGGAGCACAAATTGATTAAAAAAGTTAAAAAGGCCTTGGAGCGGATTGAAAACGGAACCTTTGGCCGGTGTGAACTCTGCGAGGAAGATATTTCCGTCGAACGGCTCAAAGCCCGGCCTGTGACGACCCAGTGCATCACTTGCAAAACCCGTGAAGAAAACATGGAGAAGGCTTTGGGAATTTAAATTTCCCGTCCCAGGCTTTACATCAGGTTTTGATCGATCTTCATACACATTCCACGGCGTCGGACGGATCCCTGACGCCCAGGCAGATCCTTGATTTGGCCAGAAATCTTGGCATTGAGGCTGTTGCGCTGACTGACCACGACACCATTGCCGGAATTCTGGAAATAAAAGATCTTGTTCATTCGTATCCGCTTGAATTTATCACTGGTGTTGAGATTTCGTGTTCGCCGCCGCCTGAGTTCAAATCCCTGGGCAGCATTCATATGCTGGGATATGGATTTTCCGTTTATGACTGTGGATTGAATGATGCACTGGCCCGGGCGGCAGATGCCCGGGCCAACCGGAATCCAAGAATTATTCAAAAACTCAATGAACTGGGATTTGACATTACCCTGGACGAGGTGGAAAAGCGCTTCGGTGCCCGCCAGACAGGGCGGCCGCACATTGCCGAACTGCTCGTGGAAAAAGGCTATGTGTCTGATTTCCGCAAGGCCTTTGATCTTTACCTGGGTAAAAATAAACCCGCCTATGTTGATAAATTTAAACTGTCCTGCACCGACGCCATCCGAATGATTCTTGATGCCGGGGGCCTGCCGGTTCTGGCCCATCCGGGCATTATTGATTTTCAACATCCCCATGACCTGGATACCTTTGTAAATATGCTGGTTCAGGACGGGCTTGCAGGTATCGAGGTCCATTATCCAGGACATGATTCAGCCCTGCGACACTATCTGTCTGAAATTGTACACAGTAAAGGACTGGTGGCGACGGGGGGGTCTGATTTCCACGGCAGCTTTAATAAAGGCGTGGATCTTGGCCGGGCCAGGGGAGATTTGAATGTGCCCATGTCCGTATTCAAAACATTGAACGACCGGTTGCTGGAAATCCAGGCCATTCCCCGTCTGGATATTCTTGAACAAAATCTTGATTACCGGTTTCGGTCCCGTTCATTTTTATCCAATGCCCTGTGCCATCGCTCCTACATGAATGAAAATCAGAATACCTGTGATACGGATAATGAGCGCCTTGAATTCCTGGGCGATGCGGTACTCGGGCTGTGTGTGGGGCATCTGCTCATGGAAAGTGATCCTTTGAAAAAAGAGGGTGAACTTTCCCGGCTGCGGTCAACCCTGGTCAGCGAAACAGGACTGGCGTACATTGCCCGCAGGATTGATCTGGGCCGGTTTATTAAGCTGGGCAAGGGGGAATCTCTTTCCGGCGGAAGTGACAAAAATTCGATCCTGTCAGATACCTTTGAGGCTGTGGTGGCCGCAGTGTACCTGGATGCCGGATTTGACAGGGTTCAAACCATGGTGAACCGTCTTTTTGAAGCGCCTGTACAGCAGGTTCTGGCATCATTGGATTTCATTGATTATAAAAGCGGCCTCCAGGAATTCACCCAGGAGCATTTTGGCACAACCCCGGATTACACCCTGGCAAAAGAGAAGGGCCCTGACCATGACAAAACATTTGAAATTTGTCTGAACCTGGATACGATTTCCACCATGGGTACCGGGAAAACCAAAAAAGCTGCTGAACAGGATGCTGCCAGAAAAGCGCTGGCTATTTTAAACCAGGATTCTGAATAGACCTCCGATGTCCGGGCCCCTGGTGATTCCTTTTTTTATTCCCCACCAGGGATGTCCCCATTTATGCATTTTCTGTAACCAGCGCCTGATTGCAGGACAGACTGTAAAAGAGCAATCTTTGGACAATGAGGCGGATCGTCTGTCTTCTGTTATTCATCGCTATCTTCAGTTTAAAAAAAATCGTGGCCAGGTGGAACTGGCCTTTTTCGGCGGTAATTTTCTGGGACTGGAAACATCCAGGATACTTGCACTGCTCAAAGCGGTGCAGCCATGGATCAGGCAAGGACAGATCCATCGTATCCGGTGCTCAACGCGTCCGGACACCGTTACCCCGCAAGTTCTGGATCTTGCCCGGCCCTTTGGCCTTGAAACCGTAGAACTGGGTGCCCAGTCCATGGATGATCGTGTTCTTGCCCTGGCCGAAAGAGGGCACACAAGTGGGGATACCCGGAAAGCCCTGGCCCTGCTCAGGGAAAATGGCTTTAAAAGCGGAGTCCAGGTGATGGTTGGACTTCCCGGGGATGACGATACCGGGGCGGTGCGTACAGCTGAAGCGCTGGCGGAACTTGGACCGGATCTTGCCAGGATCTACCCCCTCCTGGTGCTGGATGGCTCCAGGCTTGCCCAATGGTACCGGTCCGGACAATATGTGCCGTTAAGTCTTGACCAGGCAGTTGATCAGACAAAAAAAATGGTCACTATTTTCAGGCGTGCAGGGGTGGCGGTGGCACGCATAGGGCTTCAGGCCACACAGATGATGGAGGATGCCGGCCAGATGATTGCGGGCCCATGGCACCCGGCGTTTGGCCATCTGGTTTTATCCGCACTTATGTTTGATCAGGCCTGTGAACAGATTGATGTCGTTCTAACAGGACAGACAGGCCGGGAAAAAATTGGAAATCCCGGTGGAAAAAAGAGTGTCGTGCTCCAGGTCAACCCCAGGTCTTTGTCCCGGCTCCAGGGTGACCGGAAAGCCAATCTTGACCGGCTGGCCCAAAGATACCCGGGGCTTTTTTTCTCCATTGAAAGGGTTGAAACCCTGGATCCGGATCAGGTTCATGCTCACATTTTGGGACGTTTTTGATAATCAATCCAGCGCAAATGATCCACCGGAAACACGATTGAAACGCTATACCCCATAAGTTACATTGTGGGGATATGGAACCAAATTGATTAATTTTATAAAGGAAAGGGAATCATGAGAATGACTTTCAAATCCAAACTCCTCACCGGAGGCATTCTGGCCTCCATGCTCCCTCTGCTCATTTCAGGATATTTTTCGGTAAGCAAATCCTCTAATGCCATCACTGAAATTTACAGGTCCCAATCTATTCAGGTCGCCAAAGATTTGGCTGTGCTGTCCGAAGAGTTTATTGACCAGGAAAGATGCTTTGCCTTGTCCATGGCCCAAACCCCTGTGGTCATGCAGACCGCCTTAAAGGTGTTTGATTCAGGAACGGATGATGCGGAACAGGAACTGAATGCCTTGGAAAATTTTCTGGCTGCCATTTTTGCCGAGATCGGAACCAAATATGAAAGCCTCAGGGTTTCAGATAAGGATGGCAATATCATCGCCGACAGCTATGAAGGAAAGGCCAAGAAGCGTTGTTTGGCGGACCGGCAATATTTTAACGATGCTAAAAAAGGAAACATCAGCATAAGCGAACCTATTTTATCATCATGTTCTGGCCTTCCAATTATTACCATTGCCGCTCCCTTAAAAAAGTCAGACGGGACATTTATCGGTACCTTTGTGTCCGGAATCAAACTGGACCAGTTAAGCAACCATATTACCCAGGCTAGACTGGGTAAAACCGGATATCCTTTTGTAATTGACAACAAAGGCCTTTTTATTGCCCATCCCAAGTCCGAACTTATTTTCAAAACCGATATGACCCAAACCAGTGGAATGGAGGAGGCAGCCAGGCACATACTGGCCCGCGAAAGCGGTGTGCATGACTATAACTTCAAAGGCGTGGACAAAATCGCCGGGTTCGCTTTGGTCAAATCCACGGGGTGGCGTGTCTGCGTTACCCAGGACCAGGACGAGTTTATGGAAACGCCCAGAAATATCAGGAACCTGATATGTATCGTGGGCGTGATTGCCTTTATCGCTGTATTGGCCGGGGTTCTCTGGTTTATAAAAGGCGTTATGGTTCAGCTGGGAGGGGAGCCTGTGGAGATTGCCGGTATTGCTGACAGCATTGCGGCAGGGGATTTGAGCATCCAATTTATGGGTGATGCTGAAAAGCTGACCGGCGTATACGCCAGCATGAAAAAAATGGCCCAGAATCTGACGAATATGCTCAAAGAAGTCACTGACGGCGTTCACACCTTGACGTCATCCTCCACTCAACTTTCTGCCATTTCAGAACAAATGGCATCCAATTCAGAGAACACTTCGGAAAAGGCGAACAGTGTGGCTGCCGCTTCGGAAGAGATGACTGTGAATATGAACGGTGTGGCTGCGGCAACCGAACAAACCGCCGCCAATATCCAAACCATTGTAGCCGCTACCGAAGAAATGTCTTCCACCATTTCGGAAATCGCAGCCAATACATCCAAAGGCAGCCAGACAACCATTAATGCCGTGAAAAAGGCGGAAGAGGTTTCAGCAAAAGTCAACCAACTGGGAACAGCCGCTTCCCAGATCAGCAGGGTAACCGAAACCATCGCAGATATCTCTGAACAGACCAACCTTCTGGCGCTCAACGCCACCATTGAAGCTGCCAGGGCCGGCGAGGCCGGAAAAGGCTTTGCCGTAGTTGCCGCGGAAATTAAAGTCCTTGCCCATCAGACAGCCGGGGCCACTGAAGAAATCGGCCACCGGATCGAAGACGTGCAGAAGAGTACCGGTGAATCCGTGACAGCCATTAACGAAATTGTTGAAGTGATCAATGAGATTAACACCATTGTCACCTCTGTGGCTGCTGCCATTGAAGAACAGACCGCCACCACCCAGGAAATTTCCAATAATGTGAGTCAGGCCGGTCTCGGGGTCCAGGAGGTGAATGAAAATATCAACCAGGCCTCTGCTGTGACAGCTGAGGTCAGCCAGGATATTCATCAGGTCAGCCAGGCGTCTGACGAGATCAAGGCCGGCTGCCTCCAGGTCAATGAAAGCGCAGGAGAATTGTCCAGGCTTGCCGGGAATCTTAAACAGTTGATTTCCCGGTTTACCCTGGAAAAAGCGTAAGGGGCCCATCGTAAAAGGCCCATGAAATGGTTGGGGGGATTCCCGGGCACGCCATTATCCACCCAACCCTTGGCAATAAAAAATGCATGGCATTGCCAATCCCGGCAATTTTACCGGGGACAAAAGCTAGAACCCTTCCTTGAACAACTCTTCTGTGCTTAACACCTCATCCGGCCTCGGGGTGTGCTGGGTCGGCTCAGTACCTTCCTTGAAACACTCAAAAATGGTTTGTTTGCTTTGGGCAATGGGCAGAAGGCCGGTTTCGGCGTCTATTTTAACACGGATGATATCTTCGGGCACTGTGAACTCCCGCACGGACTTACCTTCCAGGGCATGCTGCATGTAATCCAGCCAGATGGGGCTTGCGGCCCGGGAGCCTGTTTCTCCCCTGCCGATGGGGGCTTCCTGGTCAAGTCCCACCCATACCCCTGTGGTGTACCTGGGGGTAAAGCCCATGAACCAGGCATCGTGAAGATCGTTTGTGGTGCCTGTTTTACCTGCTGCAGGCCGGTTCAGGGCCTTAACCCTCTGGCCGGTGCCGGCCTGTACCACGCTTTCAAGCATACTTGTCATCAGATAGGCCGTGCTCATATCAATGACCTTTTTACGGATCAGTTTGGAAGATTCCAGAAGCTTGTTGTCCCGGTCATAAATTTCGGTGATAAATACCGGCTCAATCAGGTAGCCCAGGTTGGAAAATACTGAATACGCCTTGGTCAGTTCGAACAGGGAAACCCCTGAAGATCCTAAGGCGATGGACAGGTTCCGGGGGAAGGGGGTGGTGATCCCAAGTTTTCTTGCATAATTGATGACATAATCTATGCCGATCTCCTGGAGGATCTTGATGGTGACAATGTTTCTGGATTGGGTCAGGGCCTGGCGAAGCAATGTGGGACCGTAGAATTTTTGTGCATAGTTATGGGGTTTCCACACCCTGTCATGCACCTTGTCCTCAAATACCACAGGAGAATCAATGATAATCGTGGCCGGTGTATAGCCCTTGTCAAGGGCTGCTGCGTACAGGATGGGCTTGAACGCGGAGCCGGGCTGGCGTCTTGATTGAATTGCCCGGTTGAACTGGGAGTTTGTGAAATCCCTTCCGCCGATCATGGTTTTGACATGGCCGGTTTCTGCTTCAATGCTCAGAAGTGCTGCCTGGACAACAGGTTCCTGGTACAGGGCAAATTCATATTCCTTTTCCCCTGTCATCTCCTCAAGGACTTTCACATAAATGACATCCCCGGTTTTTAAGGCCTGGGATGGTCTTGCGATCCTGGCAGATTGATAGGACATTTTGGGGTTTGGTTTTCTGGCCCATGTCATGGTGGCAAACCGGATGATGCCTGTGACATCGCCAACCCTTACCTGGGTGATCTTGTTGTCGTCGTCTACCTTCAGGACAACCCCCTTGTAGATCTCTCCCTTGACCGGGCGGCTGCCGTTCAGTTCTCCGGCAATGGTGCGGCTGAAATCCGCCACCAGAAGCGCGGGTATATTTTTTACAGGGCCCCGGTATCCGCAGCGCTGATCCAGGTCTGACAGGCCTTTATTGACCGCGTCCCGGGCGATTTTCTGCAGTTCAATGTTCACTGCAGTATGGATGCTCAACCCCTGGGTATAAAGCATGTCTTTACCGTATTTCTTTTCAACATACCGCCTGACATGCTCGGTATAGCAGGGAACCCGTTCGATGAACCAGTTTTTCCGGGGTTTGATATCCAGTTTGGCACCCATGGCTCCGGTGGCCTCCAAGTTGGAGATCATGCCCTCTTCCTTCATGCGGTTCAGGGTATACACCTGGCGCTGCCTGGCCAGTTCCGGATGGTGAAAGGGGCTGTACCGGCTGGGTGCCTGGGGCAGGCCTGCCAGCATGGCACATTCAGCCAGGGTCAGGTCCTTGACATGCTTTCCGAAATAGTTTTCAGAAGCCGCCTCAACACCGTAAGCCCCGTGTCCCAGATAAATCTGGTTCAAATAAAGGAAGAGTATGTCATCTTTGGAAAGCTTTTTTTCAATTTTATAGGCGAGAATCACCTCTTTAAGCTTGCGCTCATAAGTTTTTTCCGGGGTAAGAAGAAAAGATTTGGTCACCTGCTGGGTGATGGTGGAACCGCCCTGGACAATGGTGCCGGCCATAAAATTTTTTATGAACGCCCTGATAATGGATTTTATATCAATGCCGGGATGTTCCCGGAACCGGGAATCCTCGGCCGCCACAAACGCGTTGGTCAGATTGGCAGGCATATCGGACAAGGGAATGACGATTCTGCGCTCCTTGTAAAACTCGCCGATTTTTCTGCCGTCATCTGAGAATACATTGGTCACAATGGCCGGGCGGTAATCATTAAGCGTATTAATCTGGGGAAGGTCCTGGCTCAGATAGAAAAATCCGGCGGTAAGGGCGGCACATCCGGCAATAACGGCAAAGATGAACAGGATGAATACCCATATGAAAAAAGAAAACCATATGCTTTTTTCTTTTTTCTTGCTTCGCTTCTTCAGAATCTGGGTGCGACTTTGTTGTTTTGTCATAAGGTTACGAAATAATATTTTATTTTGATAAAATATCTGTGTTTACCAGATTAGACTTAAGATGGCAATAGCAGGTAACTTGCCCCATACGCTTTATTGCAAGTTTGTGTTTACTTGAAACTGATATGACAATATAGTTTACAGGTTTGCGGGAAGTATCCCTAAAATTTAGAACAATAGTAAAGGAGCCGCAGAAAATAATGTCAACCCATATTCATGCCAACTTGAAAATATATGAAATCATCCAGCGTTTTCCCCAGACCCGGTCGGTTTTTGCGGCAAATGGCCTGGGCGCCCTGGTCAGTGACGATGCCATGCGGGTGCTGGCCCCTTTTTTAACCCTGGGTACAGCCTTGAAAAGCCGGTTTATTAACATTGAGGCATTCATTGAGATGCTTGAGGGCGCCATCGCCCGGAACCCTGCCATTGACATCCCCGGGCTGGCCTCGATGGAAGCCCAGAAAGACTTGAGCTTTCTGGGGCTTATGCCCTGTGGCTTGAAAATGCCGTTTAGCCGGGCATTTACTCAATTTTTAAACGAACTTCAAGCCAAAGAAGGGCTTTGCATTCAATCGGCGGTTGAAGGAAATGTAAACCAGGAACTGTCATATTATTCCTATGTTGACACCATTGAATCCAGGGATGAACTGCCCGATATTATTGTGTCTGCTGATTTTAATGTGTTTTTAGGCCATCGGTTTTATACCCATTTTGTGGTCCCGGGACATTTCACAGGATATGGCACACAGGCTGCCGGCCCCAATTTTTCGGACGCCCAAATTTCAGATCCCAAAAACGAATATACCATTCTGTGTGTAAATCCTTTAGTGGTGGTTGCCAACCTTGATAAGCTGGAAAATAGAGAACTGCCGCACACCTGGGAAGATCTCCTTGGGCCTGTTTGGGAAAAAAGTCTGATCATCAGGGGAGGCGACGGGTTTTATTGCCATGCAGTTCTGCTGCCCACGTTTAAGGCATTTGGCAACCCGGGGTTAAAGGCCTTGGCGGGCAATGTGCTTGAAGGACTTCATCCGGCACAGATGGTCAACCGGATTGACAATAACGGCCCGGGCGCACTTTATGTCATGCCGGCTTTTTTTGCGGACCGCATCCTGCACCAGGATCGGATTAAGGTGATATGGCCGGATGACGGGGCCCTTGCAAGCCCGGTCATTCTCCAGGTCAAACCTGAAAAAAAAGAGGAACTCAAGCCGGTTCTTGATTATCTTGTGGGCCGTCAGCTTGCACAGATCCTTGCAGGTGCGGGGTTTCCCGTGCCCCATGCAGCGGTGGCCGCAGATGTCCAGGAAAAACCGCTGAAATGGCTGGGCTGGGATTTTTTAAGGCAGAACGATCTGACGGCTTTAAATGTTGAGATTGATAAAATTTTCATGCCCCTGGCACCGTGATTTTCCATGAACCAGGTATTGGAAAATCCAATTTCTTCTATCAGGCTGGTGACAGTGGCAGGGCCACCGTCCAGCGGAAAAACCTCTTTGATCCTGCATACGGCAGCAGTGCTTTTGGAACAAGGACTTCGCATCGGTATCATCAAGTTTGACTGCCTTACCGGAGACGATCATAAAAGATATGAACGTGCGGGCCTGCCTGTGAAAAAAGGGCTGGCCGGGGGGCTGTGTCCGGATCATTTTTTTATCGCCAATATTGAGGCCTGTGTGCAATGGGGTATCAGCCAGGGTTTTGATCTGCTGATCAGTGAAAGTGCAGGGCTTTGCAACCGGTGTTCTCCCCATATTAAAGGGGTTTTTGCCGTATGTGTCATTGATCATTTAAGCGGTGTGCATACACCCAGGAAAATCGGCCCCATGTTGAAAAATGCCGATCTTGTGGTACTGACCAAGGGGGATATTGTGTCCCAGGCCGAACGGGAAGTCTTTACCTTCCGGGTCCGCCAGGCCAATGCACGGGCCTCGGTACTGCCGGTCAACGGGTTGACGGGTCAGGGCTCCTTGCTGTCTGCCGGTCATTTTAAAACAGCGCCTGCCATTGATTCATTAAACGGCATGCGCCTTCGTTTTACCATGCCGGCAGCCTTGTGTTCCTATTGTCTGGGTGAGACCAGGATCGGCCCTGACAGCCAGATCGGCAATGTCAAAACTATGGATTTTACGTGATGGGGATTTTACGTGATACGGATTTTACGTGATGGGGAAAGTGATCGAAAAAGCTGGCGTGGACCCGGGCCTTTTGACTCTCGGGATTGATACGCTGCTGGAAAAATATCCGTATCTGACGGATTTTTTCAGCGCCCTTGGGATTGATCCTTTTCCAGGGCAAAAGACCCTGTCCATGCTTATTGAAAGCCTGTCCCCGGACCATTTGTCTCAATTCAACCTGGACCATCACGCTTTGTCTGCCCAGGTTCTGGAATTTATTGCAAAAATGGAGCAGTGCCGGTACAAGATCCATGGCCGTATGGATCACCTGGTCATTGGGGCTGGATTCGATAAGGACGGTTGCCCGGAAGCCATGGGCATCACCCTTTTCCCCGGTGAGGTGGTCAGTGTGGTGGGCCCCACCGGTTCGGGAAAAAGTCAGCTTCTCTCGGATATTGAGTGTCTGGCCCAGGGGGATACCCCCTCGGGGCGGAACGTGCTGCCGGACGGCAAAACGCCGGATGCCCGGTCCCGTTTTTCCGGCGAATTCAGGCTGGTGGCCCAGCTCTCCCAGAATATGAATTTTGTCATGGACCTGACCGTGGAGGCGTTTTTACACATGCATGCCGAAAGCCGCCTGATTGACAATATTCCCGGAAAAATCGAGCAGATCTACCAGTCCGCTGTCATGCTTGCCGGCGAACCCTTTTCCTTGGATACGGCCATTACCTCCCTTTCCGGGGGGCAGTCCCGGGCCTTGATGATCGCTGATGTGGCTTATCTGAGTGCGTCCCCGGTGGTGTTGATTGATGAGATTGAAAATGCGGGCATCGACCGTGTCAAAGCGGTTTCCCTGCTGCTCAACAAGGAAAAAATAGTTCTGATTGCCACCCATGATCCGTTGCTTGCCCTGTCCTGCGACCGGCGTATTGTGATAAAAAACGGCGGTATTGCCGATGTGGTCAAAACCTTGGAGGCGGAGAAAAAAAGTGCTGCCTGCCTGGCGGGTCTGGACAAAAAACTGGGCCTTTTGCGGGAAAGGGTTCGAAAGGGGAAACACCTTGTTTTTGACCAGAATTTTTTCAACTCTAATTGACATTTTGTGCCCAAACCATTAAGTATTTAGGTTTTGATATGGTCAGCCGGATAAAATATTAAGGTGTTTCCGAATGGTTGAGGCCCTTAATGAACCGGCTTCAAGCGGCTTTTGTTTTGCCGCCTTCAGTTTATGGAATGATCAAAACTATAAGGAAGATAAAAGAGTCATGCCGGAACTTGATTTTGATAAAACCGGCGGGCTGATCCCCGCCATTGCCCAGGATGCGGATACAGGTGAGGTGCTGATGCTGGCCTATATGAACAAAGAGGCCTTTGAAGAGACACTTGCCTGCGGCAATGCCGTATATTACAGCCGGTCCAGAAAAAAATTATGGAAAAAGGGGGAAACCTCTGGACACGTTCAAGAAGTCAGGGAGATCCGGGTGGACTGCGACAATGACACCGTGCTCCTCAAGGTAACCCAGGCAGGCGGTGCCGCCTGTCACAAAGGGTATAAGAGCTGTTTTCACAAAGTTGTTGAAAACGGTGAATTTGAAATAGTTGAACAGCGGGTCTTTGATCCGGAAAAGGTATACAAATAATGGATAAGAAGTTAAAGCTGGGCATTCCCAAAGGAAGCCTGCAGAATGCAACCGTCAACCTGTTCAGACGTTCGGGATGGAAAATAAATGTGGAAGGCAGAAGTTACTTCCCGGATATTGATGACGACAGCATTGAATGCGCCCTGTGCCGGGCCCAGGAAATGTCCATCAATGTGGAATCCGGTGTTATTGATGCAGGCCTGACCGGTCTTGACTGGGTGGCCGAACATGAGTCTGATGTCCATGTGGTGGCTGATCTTGTCTATTCAAAGGTTTCTGCCCGTCCGGCCCGGTGGGTGGTGGCCGTGGCCGGTGATTCCGACATGAACACCCTGGAGGACCTGGAAGGCAAAACCATTTCCACTGAACTTGTGCAATTTACGAAACGGTTTTTTCAGTCCCGTAACATTCATGTGAATGTGAAGTTCTCCTGGGGGGCCACAGAAGCCAAGATTGTGTCCGGCCTGGCTGATGCCATTGTGGAGATCACGGAGACCGAAAGCACGATCCGGGCGCATAATTTAAAGGTCATCCATGAGATCATGAAAACCAATACCCAGCTCATTGCCAATAAAACAGCCTGGCAGGATCCGGTGAAGCGGGAAAAAATTGAGCAGATTGCCATGCTGCTCCAGGCTGCCCTTGTGGCGGAAAAGCTTGTGATGCTTAAAATGAATGTGCCTGAAT
This sequence comes from Desulfobacter vibrioformis DSM 8776, assembly GCF_000745975.1. Classification (GTDB taxonomy): domain Bacteria; phylum Desulfobacterota; class Desulfobacteria; order Desulfobacterales; family Desulfobacteraceae; genus Desulfobacter; species Desulfobacter vibrioformis. Next base: position 39,848 of record NZ_JQKJ01000012.1, read on the forward strand.
CCAAGTTGCCTGCTGTGGTTGAGATTCTTCCATGTCTGAACGCCCCCACCGTGGCCTCCCTTTACCAGTCCGACTGGTTTTCCGTGGAGACCGTGGTTGAAAATTCTGTTGTGAGAGATTTGGTTCCCCAACTGTTGAAGACGGGTGCTGAAGGCATAATTGAATATGCATTAAACAAGGTGATCTAAAAAATGAGTGTGGCCAAAAGATGTGAACAGATGAAACCGTTCATTGCCATGGACGTGATGGAAAAAATCCATAATATGGAAGCCCGGGGTGTTGACGTGATCCACATGGAGATCGGAGAACCGGACTTTAATGTGCCTGAATGCGTTAACCGGGTCTGTGGCGAGGCCCTGGCGCAGAACGAAACCTGTTATACCCACAGTCTAGGAGATCTTCGCCTGCGCCAGGCCATCAGTGATTACCACAAACGCATTTACGGCACAACTGTGGACCCCGGCCAGATCCTTGTAACCTCCGGAACATCACCTGCCATGCTTCTGGTGTTCAGCGCACTGATAGATCCAGGTGATGAGGTCATCGTTTCAGATCCCCACTATGCCTGCTATGCAAATTTTATCCGGTATGTCCAGGGGGAACCTGTTTTTGTCAAGGTGTATGAAAAGGACGGCTTTGTTTATACACCCCAAGCCATTTTGGAAAAAATTACACCTAAAACCAAGGCTATTTTTGTCAATTCCCCGTCCAACCCCACCGGTTCCGTCATCCCCGAAGCCCGGATGAGGCAGATTGTTGACCTGGCCCGGGAACATGGTCTGTATATTGTTTCCGATGAAATTTACCATGGCCTGACCTATGAAGGCAAAGATCACTCCATCATGGAGTTTACGGACCAGGCATTTGTACTTAACGGTTTTTCCAAGCTGTTTGCCATGACAGGGCTTCGCCTGGGTTACCTGATTGCGCCCCCAAAATTCATCCGGGCCCTTCAGGTGCTGCAGCAAAATTTCTTTATTTGTGCCAACTCCATTACCCAGCTGGCTGGTGCTGTTGCATTGACCGATGCCGGCAGGGAAACCCAAGCCATGCGCGATACATATAATGAACGCAGAATTTTCATGATCAGGCGCCTGAAAGAGATGGGGCTTTCAATGATGGTGGAGCCCACCGGTGCTTTTTATGTTTTTGTGAATTTTAAACATATTTCCACCGATTCCTATGCCCTGGCATTTGATATCCTGGAAAAAGCACACATCGGCGTTACCCCGGGCATTGATTTCGGTGCCAATGGTGAAGGGTATCTGCGGTTCTCCTATGCCAATTCCCTGGACAATCTTAAAATCGGAATGGACCGCCTGGAAAATTATTTGAAAAGGTATGCATGAAAATCAGTGCTGTTGAATTTGTGAAAAGTGCGGTACAGCCGGCCCATTATCCGGAATACGATTTTCCGGAAATCGCGTTTGCGGGCAGATCCAATGTGGGAAAATCTTCTTTGATCAACACCTTGATTAACCGCAGGGATATGGTCAAAACAAGTTCCCGTCCCGGCTGCACCCAGCTGATTAATTTCTTTCTGGTTAATGGAAATGTGACCCAGGAAGAGCTGTCCCTGGTGGATCTGCCCGGATACGGGTATGCCAAGGTATCTAAAAAAATCAGGGCACAATGGCAGCCCATGGTGGAAACCTATGTGGGGACGCGCGAAAATCTGTTGGGGCTGATTCTGCTCGTGGATATCCGCAGGGAGCCCGGCAAAGAGGAACTTGACATGGTGCGCTGGCTTGAAACAAAGCAGATGCCCTGTCTTCTGGTGTTGACCAAAGCGGATAAATTGTCCAAAACCAAGCAGATAAAGCAGTTGGATGCGGCTTGCACAGCCTTTAACCGGGACCGGAACGGGATTATTCTTTTTTCGGCTAAAACCCGCCAGGGCCGTCAGACCATATGGTATGAAATCCACAATCTCATTGACTGGTATCAGGAGGAGGAATAGATATGTCCGAGATCTTCCGTTCGGGATTTGTGGGTATTATTGGTGCGCCCAATGCCGGGAAGTCCACCCTGCTCAATCAGGTGCTGGGGCAGAAAATTTCAATTACATCCCAAAAACCCCAGACCACCCGGGACCGGATCATCGGTATTGTGAATCGTCCCCATTCCCAGATCGTGTTTCTGGATACGCCGGGAATTCATAAAAGCACAACCCTGCTGAATCAGCGAATCGTGGATCAGGCGGTCCAGGCCATGGACGATGTGGATCTGATCCTTTTTATGGTGGATGCGGTATCCCGGAACTATGTGTCGGAAAAAATGATCGTAAAGCGGTTTGAAACCGTACGAAAACCTGTGATCCTGGCGCTGAACAAAATTGATCTGGCCCCAAAAGCTGCGGTGTATGAGCAGGTGGAAATGTTCAGGCATATGTACGCGTTTGAAGCCATTGTACCTGTTTCTGCCAGGAGAAATGTCCAGGTGGATCAGCTTCTTGACGAAGTGGAATCCCGACTGTCCCAGGGCCACCCCCTCTATCCCGAGGAGACCTTCACAGATGTTTCCGAAAAATATATGGTCAGCGAAATTATCCGGGAAAAGGTGTTCAGGCTCACCGGCATGGAGGTTCCCTATTCATCCGCTGTTACTGTGGATGCCTTTGAGGTGGAAAAAAAACTGATCGTGATCCATGCCAGCATTCATCTGGTGCGTGATTCCCAAAAGGGCATTATTATTGGGAAAAACGGAAGCATGCTCAAGCGTATCGGATCAGACGCCCGGAAAGATATTGAACAAATGCTGGGCAGCAAGGTTCTGCTTAAGCTGTTTGTCAAGGTGACCCGGGACTGGGTGTCCAATAAACGGCACCTGAGTGAATTTGGATATTGACGATATAACAGGTATGGATTTTTTTTCTTTTCCCGACGATGCTGAACTGAAAAAAGAACGGGCCAAGGCCAGGCTGCTTCGGGCCAGTCAATGGTGGAAGCGAAAACGATCATCCGGGATTTGTCACTATTGCGGGAAAAATTTCTCCCCCAAAGAGCTGACCATGGATCATGTGATTCCCCTTTCCCGGGGAGGACGCTCGGAAAAATTTAATCTGGTGCCGTGCTGCAAGGCGTGTAATACCCAAAAACAACGAATGCTTCCCACGGAGTGGGATGACTATATGGCACGGCTGCGGGGTGATAAAAATAGTGTCTGAACGTCTCGATAGAGGATCTATTCTCCTTGATTGAGCCCGTCGAACAGTTCGATCACGGGGGGGGACGTTCAGGCACAAAAGAACCGACCGGAATAAATCCGGCCGGTTTTATACCTTTCTATTTCCAGGCAGTTGCCGGCTGCCCTTAGACGTCAGGTGCTACTTGTTGCTGCACAGTCTGTGAATCGTTTGGGCATGCCACTCTCCACGGCCGGAAAAGGTAGGCTGTCCAAGGGCGATGAGGTGATTGGCAACCTGATCATAGGTGGCGCCTTGTTCCCGCATGGAGTTGATGATATTCATGATCTCTTCTCTGGGCATCAGCTCCTTGGTTTCCTCGGGTGATGCGTCTGCCGGGGCGGCTGGTGCAACAATTTTTCTGCGTTTTTTTACAATATTGGTGTCTTGATTGGTGGTCGGAGCTTCGGCTTTCCGGCGTTTTTCCTCGGCCATTTCGGCTTTGAGCAGATGTTCCACAGTGCCGCTGTCAATGTCTTCATCCGGGGCCTGGGACGATACGTAATGATGCTCAAACTCCGGGGCGATATCCATCATCTGATTCTGGTCCTGGGAAAGATTTAAGCGCTCCATGATGATCTCAGTGGCATCAGCCTGGCGCTGGAGCAGGTCCGCAGTTCTTTCTTGAACAGTGATCATATATTCCTGGTTTTTAATCAGAATATCAATCTGGGTGCATATATTATCCAGGATATCCGCTAAAAGAATGGTATTGGGTTCTTCAGGAATCTGGTTCCCGGGTGTTTGGGGAATTCCTGGCGACATGGGCCGTTTCATCTGCGAAGGTCTGGTATTGGGATAGCCGGAACCTCCATATGAATTGAACCTGGATGTGTTTGAATAGTACGTGTTGTCAAAATTTTTTCTTGTTTTCGGTGTCCTTGGCTTTTCGGCCTGGCCGTTACGAAGGCTTTGTAAAAAATCGTTCATATAATAACCTCTTTCTCCTTAGATTCTCCTTATGCCGCATATATAAACTTTTATCGGCTCTGGGATTGACCTTGGCTTTCCTTAATCAATTAATGCGAGCAATAATAAGGATTTAATAATTCTTTTTTTCTTTGGACAGAATGCAGACGTCGTTATCTAATTTTTCAGGCTGCTTGTCAAGAAAATTTTAAATGATTTCCAAATCTTGAACAGCCGGATATTGTTTGTCGAATGTTTATCAAATATTTACCAGAGGCAATCTTGCCGCCAGCATTCTGTTTCAAAGCATATTGAATACTTCAGGTGCGTATGTTACCATAATTTTAGAAAAATTAGCAACCCGTTAAATAGATAATTTTCGGGTAAAAATTGTAAAAAATTGTTAAAGAAAGAGTATAAATGGAAAATAAGCACTACGACCCCCCTTTTTCAGTGGATACAGCGGATATTATTCGGCCGGATCTGCTGGAACCCATTGCGTATGCATATAAATCCAAACGCAGCATTGATATTAAAATCACCCAGCCCGAATATACGTCAGTCTGCCCCATGACAGGTTTGCCGGATAACGGGACCATCATTATTGAGTACCGGCCGGACGCCCATCTGGTGGAGTTGAAATCACTTAAATATTATCTGATGCAATACAGGAACGTCGGGATGTTTTATGAACATGTGGTGAATAAAATTTTGGACGATATGGTTTCGGTAATAAATCCCCTTTACATGAAGGTCACAGGCGAATTCACCCCGCGCGGCGGGATTTCGTCCGTGGGATCTGCCGAATATATCAAGCCTTGAGGCTTGCCTCGAAATCCCGGAGTATCTCAAGGGCATGGGCGCTGCTTTCAAGGGTGGATAATTCGCGGCGGAATGCCGCGGAACCGGGCAATCCCCGGATAAACCATGCAAGCCTTCCCCGCAGCATCCTGCATGCCGTGATTTCCCCGAAATAGGATACATACCCCTGGGTCAGTAACGCCATTGTTTTGAAGATGGCCCGGGGCTCAGGACAGGTGAATGTACCATGGGCCACATACTGTTCGATCTGTGAAAGGATGAACGGGTTGGCCATGGCTGCCCTTCCCACCATGACGGCATCACAGCCGGTCAGGGAAATCATTTTTCCTGCGTCCTGGGGGGTAATGATATCTCCGTTTCCGATTACGGGGATACGGATGGCCTGTTTAAGTCGTGCAATCAACTGCCAGTCCGCCTTGCCCCTGAACCCCTGAACAGCTGTCCTCGGGTGAACGGCAATGGCGTCTACACCCTGGTCTTCGGCGATTTTTGCCAGAATCACGGCCTGATCCCCGGAAGCATCCCACCCGCTGCGTATTTTTATGGTAAAGGGAAGGGAGGTGGCATCCCTCACAGCCTTTATGATTTTCCGGGCAAGGGCCGGATCCTTCATTAGCGCGACGCCGGCCCCTTGTTTGATCACTTTTTTGACACTGCACCCAAAATTGATGTCAATGATATCCGCTGTGCCAAGATCATTGATGAACGCTGCAGCCTGTCCCATGGAGAGCGGATCTGAACCGAAAAGCTGTACAGATAATGGCCGCTCGCTCTCTTGTGACTTAAGCAGGGTTATGGTCTTCTCCGCATTGTAGAATATGCCCTTGGCACTGATCATCTCCGAGCATACCACGGCGCACCCGCAATCCTTTATCAGCTGCCTGAAGGGCAGATTGGTAATCCCGGCCAGGGGGGCCAGAAACGTGATGCCGTTAAGTTTTAAGTCTTTTATTTTCATGTTCTGTTGTGGGGCAGCCCATGGCCGGTTTTGTGATGTCACGGCCTGTTCTGGCATAGCAGAAAAGGCAGTTGTGAAAACAAGGGTGGTCTTCATAGGAGCCAATATCAAAAGATTTTGTGCATTGGCACCCTTTTTTGCGCCGTTGTCCATAATCGCTGCGGATTTCCGGATTTCCCCCGAATAAGGTTTTATAAAGGTGCCCGTTGATGCAGGCGTTAGGGGATGCATATGTCTGTAATCCAGCTGCGTTCATCAGTTCTTTTTCACAGCATAAACAAAGATCCATGCCAAGGGGGTTGAGAAACCTAGCCATACTGCGGATAATTTTTGTCTTGCGGTCCATGCCCGGATCTATGAATTCAAGCATGGGACTGCCCTGATTTGCCATACGTTTGATTCTCAAGTCTACTTTTTTGTAAGGATCATAAAAACTGGTAATACATTGCTTGATACCCATCTGTGACAATTGTCCTGCAATATATTCAAAGGCGTCAAGATTGTTAAACACCTGGCCGCCCTTCTCATAAAAACAGATGGGGTCAAAACGCCAGGCAACCTGGGCCGGGCCCAAGTCCCGGGCAATGATCCGGGCCTGGGCAAGACGTTCTGAAAGGTCTGGCAGGCCGGGTTCAAGATCTTTTAACGGCGTATTGATGGTAAAATTGAAAAACAGGTGAAATCCTTTTCGGGCTAAAATTTTGTGGGCCCTTAAGTCCAGGAACGGCCCATAGTTTTTAGACCAGAAAACAATGGTATGAATGTCCTCATGCGTTGCATTCACCCTGCGGGACTGTCTGTTAAATGGATTGGTGATAAAAAAATATCCTTTTTCAATTCTGTCCAGAAACCAGGGCGTGTACCATCCTGGTATATCTGTACGCCTGGAGGCGGAAAGGATGCCGGCAGGATCGTTCAACCTATGGTTCCTGCTCGGTTTTATGGTTTTTCAATTTGGAAAAGGAGATAATTTTACCCTGATTTTTTCCGGGAGGATCATCCGATTCAAGGGCGTCAAGATTTTTGCCGTTTTCAGGTGTTTTTTCAGACAAACCGCCATGTTCAAAGGGTATGACCGGGGATTCCACCTTTTCCAGGCGCATGCTTTTGCCGTTCATGGAAAAGACCGCGCCATTGATGTAGTCTGCCTTTAAAATCCAGGTGACGACCTGTAACGGTATCTGAAGCATCAGCAGCCGGATCTGGTACCAGTCTTTTTTATGGTCCGGCACAATATTTTCAATCCTGGCAAAACTGACTGGTGCATCTTCTAAGTAAATCATCACAATATCATTTATTTCTGCCACGTTGTCTCCATTATCAGGTGTTTTTCATGTTAAAATTTTCATCTGCCTTGAACTTGAACAAAAATCCTGTGTTTGACCCGCAGCATATACCACAGACGTGAAATTATCAAAAGTTATGATTTGGCAGGATTGAATCGTTGGTATCTGTGCAGCAAAGGATAGTTGTTAATAATAAAACGCTAATTTTTGAAAAAAAATTCGTTTGAGGATAACAATTGATTGTTGCGTAACGTTACTTTATCATTATCCGGTGTCCGGTAACGTTTTCATCAGGGTGCATAAATATTTTTTTAAAAAAAGGCATAGCGTCCTATGACTTCTGAAACGCCGGGATTATGTTTGCACGGGTATAGATAACTGAACAGGAGCAGTGTGAAAAACCACGGGATTTGGAACCTTAATTTTTTAAACCATATTTTGGATGCCATGGCTGAAGGTCTGTTTACTTTGGACCAGGACGGTAAAATTACAGCCTGGAACCAGGCCATGGAAAATATCAGCGGATACACAGCCCAACAGGCTGTAGGCCAGGGATGCCGCCTGATAAAATGCAGCCGGTGTTATGAGCAGGTCAATCCGGCGGATGTATCCCAGTGCGGTGTGCTGGCGCACGGAAAAACAGAAGTCAAGGAGTGTTTTATCCGGCACAGGGACGGTTATGATGTGCCGGTGATTAAAAATGCCAGACTGGTTCGGGATGAAAAGGGTAATGTCCTGGGCATTGTGGAAACCTTGACCGATTTAACGGAAATTAAAGCCATCAAGGCCCGGGAAGCTTCTGCCAAGCAGGAACTTGAAAAACGTTACGCCCTTGGCAATATCATTGGCAAATCAGCAGCCATGGAAAAGGTGTTTCATGCCATCCGGGCGGCAGCAGACAGCCGGGCCACCATCCTGATCCAGGGGGAAAGCGGTACCGGAAAAGAACTGGTGGCCCGGGCCATCCACTATGAAGCGGCCGGGGAACAGCGGCCCCTGGTAACGGTGAACTGCTCGGCACTGTCCGAGACCCTGCTGGAAAGTGAGTTGTTCGGCCATGTCAAGGGCGCGTTCACCGGTGCGCATAAAGACCGGATCGGGCGGTTTGAGCAGGCAGATACCGGCACCATATTCCTTGATGAAATCGGGGAACTGACACCATATATGCAGGTCAAGCTGCTGCGGGTGCTTCAGGAAAGGGAGATTGAGCGGGTGGGGGATACCCGGAAAAAGAAAATTGACATCCGGATCATTGCTGCCACCCATAAAGACTTGAATATCCTGACCCGGGAGGGGACGTTTCGAGAGGATTTGTATTACCGGCTTAAGGTGTTTCCCATCCGGCTGCCGTCCCTGGGACAGCGTATAGAAGATATTCCTTTGCTGGTCAGGCATTTTATTGAAAAGGGCAACAGGCACGAAGGTATGGATATCCGCAATGTAACACCCGATGCCATGAAAGCGCTGATGGCCTATCCCTGGCCCGGAAATGTGCGGGAACTGGAAAACGCCATTGCACACGGGTTTGTGCTGTGTCGCACCCGGGAAATAACCCGTGGGGACTTGCCCGACGAGGTGTGCGGTCATGATCAATTCCCTACGGCCTCCTTGGGGATACCTTTGTTCTCAAATTCGCCTTCCTTTTCCCGGAGCCCCTTGACCCGGGAACGTCTGGTGTCGCTTCTGGATGCCTGCAACTGGAATAAGGCTGAGGTGGCAAGGCAGCTTGGCAAAAGCCGGACCCTTGTCTGGAAGTATATGAAAAAATGGAATATTCCGCTTAAACAAGGTTAATTTTAAACATAAAGGAAGCACAATGACAGATCCCCTGTTTAACCCCATTCAAATCAATCAATTGAATATTTCCAACAGAATTTATATGCCGGCCATGCACCTGGGCATGGCACAGGCGTTTGAAGTAACGGATCAGATTGTTGAGTTTTACACAAGACGGGCCAAAGGCGGGCCGGGCATGATCTGCGTCGGGTATGCCACGGTGGACGATTTGTCCGGCAACTCCCGGAACATTGGTGCCCATGATGATAGATTTATTCCGGGACTGACCCGGCTGGCAGATGCCATCCGGGAAAACGGAAGCTGTTGTGCCGTGCAGATCAACCATGCCGGCCGGTATAATTTTTCATTCTTAATCAATGGCAAACAGCCCGTGGCCCCGTCTGCCATTGCCTCCAGAATGACAAGGGAGACGCCAAAGGCCCTTGAAATCAGCGAGATACAGCAGATCATTGAATCCTTTGCCAATGCCGCGGCCCGGGTGAAGAAGGCAGGGTTTGATGCCGTGGAGATTCTGTCGGGTACGGGGTATCTTATTTCCGAATTTTTGTCTCCGCTTACCAATCAGCGCACCGACGAATACGGAGGGCACCTTGAAAACCGCATGCGGTTTGGTCTGGAAGTGGCCCAGGCGGTTCGGGATGCCGTGGGACCTGACTATCCCTTGATCGTGAGAATGAACGGCAATGATTTTATGCCGGGCGGGAATAAACGGTCCGATCTCATCGAATATGCAAAACAACTCTCCCAAGGGCCTGTGGATGCCTTGTGTATCAATGTGGGCTGGCATGAGGCCCGGGTGCCCCAGATTGTGGCCCAGGTGCCCAGGGGGGCGTTTGGCTATCTGGCCCGGGATATCCGGACCGCTGTTGATGTGCCTGTGATCGCAAGCCACAGGATCAATGACCCTGAAACCGCAAGTCAGATGATTGATCAGGGTTTTTGCGATATGGTAGCCATGGGGCGCAGCCTGATCGCTGACCCGGATCTGCCGAAAAAAGCCCGTGCGGGCCGAAGCAATGAGATTGTCCATTGTATTGCCTGTGCCCAGGGCTGTTTTGATAACCTGTTCAAACTTAAGCATGTGGAGTGCCTTTGCAATCCTTTGGCCGGCCATGAGCACCGGGAAAATGCAGGTCAGGTTGAAACGGCCAAAAAAGTCATGGTGGTGGGCGGCGGGGCTGCCGGTATGACTGCCGCGCTTACCTGTACCCGGCGCGGCCATGACGTGACTCTGTATGAGCGTTCCGGGCGCTTAGGCGGCCAACTCCACCTGGCTGCGGCCCCGCCGGGCAGGGAAGAGTTTGCCCGACTTTCAGATGACCTTGAAACGCAGCTCTCTGTGGAAAAAATTCCCGTGGTATTGAACTGCAAGGTGGATGAAGCCCTTATTTCAAGGGAAAAACCAGATGCCCTGATCCTTGCCACAGGTGCGCGCCCCCTTGAGCCGCCCATCCCCGGTATGGATCTTCCCCATGTGGCCTGGGCCTGGGATGTTCTTGAAGACAAGGTGAGAACCGGCAAACATGTGGCCATCATCGGTGGCGGGGCTGTGGGCGTTGAAACCGCATTATTCCTTGCGGAAAAAGGCACCATGCCGGCGCAAATCATAAAGTTTCTGCTGGTGAACAAGGCCGAAACCCCGGAGACTCTTTTTGAGATGGCCACCACAGGCAGCAAAAAGGTGTGTCTCATTGAGATGACGGATTGCATTGGAAAGGATATCGGCAAATCAACCAAGTGGGGGATGATCCAGGATCTTGGGCGTTTCAATGTGGAAACCGTGACGGCCGCAAAAGTGGTGCGGATTACTGAAACAGGCCTTCAAATCGAGCAGGCCGGAAAAATCAATGCCCTGGACTTTGACACGGTTGTGGTGGCTGCGGGGTCTGTGTCTTACAATCCATTGGAGCCGATTGCCAAAAAACTTGGCAAAGACTTTCGTGTGGTCGGTGATGCCTTAAATGTGGGCATGGCTTTTGACGCGGTACATGGGGGGTATAAGGCTGCTTTATCTATTTAGTATTTGGACGAAAAGTCACCCATCTGCGCCTTGCACCTGGGTAACTTTTCCTTCAAAATTGAAGCAATCAAGCTGGAAGCGTTACGTGCAAGACTGGCTGAAGGTGAAGCTCAGCTTGACAAAGGACAAGGGGTTGACGGCCAATCCTTCATGGATGAATTGATCGGCTGGCATAACTCAATATATTCTTTTAGCCGGATCTCATGTCATTTTCACGGCAAATCCTTTAATATTATTTGGGTTTTTATCATTGAAAAGATGGAGTTTGCTTTCTCTTCTATTCAGTCCGATAATATTTCCGACGGACCATTCAGGATAGGTACTTTTCAAAATTTTATGCCAATAAGTGTATTTTTGCTTTCCAGTATCTATCACCATTTTCCATATTTTCTTCCTTGATTTTTTACAGCAGCTTTTTCTCCTTTTTTATATTGTCACAGCATCCTTTGCATACTCAGGCAAGCGGAGGGGGAGGTGGCGGGAGTTCCCCCTTCTCATAGGCTTCCCGAGCCTTTCTTACTGGTATGCGGGTCTCACAAGGTACGCCAACTTGGCAGAGGCCGCAGCCGTAACCTTCATAGTTATATGTTTTTTTGACATAGTCACTGGAAGCTATCAGATGTTGACGGCAGATTTCCTTGTCGTGCCCGGAAATTGTGAGTGCTCGAACCGGGCAGCGGTCAATACATTTGCCGCAGGAGCCATCAACAAAAAAAAGGCACCAGGCACGGTGATGGTTATAGTACCTGATCGAAGGCTCTATTTTTATTTTTGCCACTACAGATCCGACTCTCATCGCTTTACCTTTGGGAGTAATCAGTCCATCGCAAAGTCCAAACGTACCAAGGCCTGCAGCATGGGCTGCGTGACGTTCTGACCAGGATGAAGCATATCCGTAATTCTTAGAATTCACCCAGGCCCAATTAGGCGTCAGCATTGGCGCGACTGCAGGATAGCCCTCATTCGTCAGCGTCTTGGCAACATGCGTTCTAAGCGCGGCATTAAATTTTTCGCCTTCAATGCGAACCCTGGCCCAGCTTTCTGCGGGGAATTTTTTTGCTTTTCGATTCATATCCCGGACAGCTTTGCGTTGGGGTAAAACCCAGGATATAACCGTAAGTTCTTCCGGTGTCGCTAAGTTTTTTGGGTGATATTGATTATAAATCTCCAATGGCGTCCAGTGAAAAGGACCAACATATTCCTTGTATTCTTGAAAGATGGGATCTGCCCCTGAAGCGAATCCGACCAAGGCCTCATCCCAGGCTTGGGCATTGTTTTCATTTTGCAAATTGTTAAGGGGCGATTCGGCTAAGAAGCGTTCCACTAAACCGGTGATCCAGACAGATAGATTTCCTTTTTTGGGCATAAGCATCCTCCTATTTTCTGGTATTTTTTCAGCTATAGTATCTTTTCATAGCCGAAAAAAGCCAGTCTCCGGCACGACCCAAAGGACGATCCTTGGACCGAATGACGTCCCGCGGATAGGTCATCCTTTATTAAGTGTTCGGGCAGAAGTCCCCAGCCTATCCCCTGGAGTAGGAGATCCCTGATCAAATATTCGTTTTCCACCCACCAAACCCTGCTACTGAACACTGGGAGCTGTGTTTCCTGTTCCCCTCCCCTAGAAGTCACCTCTATTTGTAGAACCAAGTCAAGGGCAGAAATGTCTAACCCGGCCTTTCCCAGACCATATGTGGGGTGGGCCACCGGAATAAAATTCATCTTTCCAACAATTTGAAAATCCGACCGGGACTTCCATCGGTCCAAAAGGAGTTCTGTGGGCATCATCACGCCAAAATCAATCCGGTCGCAATCAATCATATCCCAGACATCATTGAGAGAGCCCGAAAGAATTTCCAGCTCGGTCTCAGGAAACTGGGCTTTAAAGCGCTTGAGCAACATGCCATCCTTAAAGGCGATGTTCGGGAGGGATTCAGAGACAGCCAAGCGGACCCGGCTCTCCATGGCTTCGGACAACACCGCCGCTTTGGTTTGCATGGACCGACAACGGGATAATATAGTTTCAGCGTCTCTTAGAAACAACTCTCCGGTCAGGGTCAGCACGGGATATTTTTTTGCCCGGTCAAAGAGTTCCAGCCCCAAATCAATCTCCAAATTGGAAATCGCCGTACTCACGGCAGACTGGGCTTTGCCCAGCTTTCTGGCAGCAGCCGAAAAAGAACCTGTTTCAGCACTTGCCAAAAAGGCTTTCAATTGATCCAAGGTAAAATCCATGGAACAAATCTATCAATAATTTAGATAGATCTCAACTTTATTCCATCTATCACCAATGATAATTAAAAGTTGTTTCTGACTTTAGTAATTAAAAGAATGTACTGGATATGAACAAAAAACCTGAAATGAGATCCGGTTTGGATAGACTTCGCCATTCCATTATTTATGAAGGCGTTTTTCTATTTCTCACCGTATTGATCCTCAAAGATATCCTCAATCAGCCTGTCGCCCACATAGGCAGTTTTGGAATCATCATGTCACTCATGGCCATGATTTGGAACTTTTTTTACAATTGCGCCTTTGATCATGTCCTGATCTTTTTCAAACACCCCCTTTATCCCAGGGGATTTAAGCTGAGAGTTTGTCATTCAGTGTCTTTTGAGGTGGGATTCATGCTGGCATCAGTCCCTTTTACGATGATTTGGATGCGCTTTTCTTTTATCCAAGCGCTTACCATGGATATTGTCTTTACCATGGCGGCTCTAACCTACACGTTGATTTTCAATTATGCTTACGACGTTATTTTTCCAGTGCCCCCAGCCGTCCCAGACTGAGCGCCAGGCAGGAATAACAAACCTAGCCAACACCACGAATAATATGCGTTGCAGCGTTCAAGTACAGATAAAATCAACACTTTAACGTAGAACTTCGCGGCACTTTTGAAGCGGCGCTGCGGCGGGAAAAGTCGGCCAATAGTGGAGTATTATGGGGCAATAAATTGCAAAATGAACAATATTCGTTCATTAATATTGCCACGCGGTACTTCTACTGTTTCATAATTCCATTGTAAATACCACTTTTTCATATCTTCAAAAACCGTTACGGATTCCTCAAAACTTTGATCTCGCTCTGAGTCTGTTACGTAAATTTCCTTCCATGGTGGAAGAAGAAAAACAATACCGTTATAGGGAAATTGCTGGACGTACTGCTCGATTTCATCACGTGTTAACGCACCTACGGCATCAAGCATATACAACGCGTCCAGCACACCGCGATCAAAGAATACAGCATGTTTGCATAAAGTTGAATTCCGGTACTTTTCAATATCCGAACTGAGAATTTCCTGGCCGAAAGAAACCGGGTCTGGTCGAGGTGATAATCCAGCCGCTAATCGTTTTTTGATGATTCCACGGGCAGTTTCTGGCACGACGCGATATCCACGCTCCGCTAAAGCATTAAGGATTGTAGTCTTGCCACCTCCCGGCCCACCGGTAATTACGAATTGATGGTTCATTTCACCCCTAATTGAATTATCGCCCTGCTGGCGGATTGTTAGGTTTGACGTTTTAGGAAATGGAAATTCCTGTACTTTCAAGTTAATCGGTAGTTTTTTTATTTCCATTTATCTAACGGTATAACATCCAAAAAGTAAGAATGGTCAAATTTGTATGATATCAAAAAAACTTGATAAGCAAAATTAGTAACATCACCTGGAAAAACCCGCAAATTTTTTTCTTCGATTTGCCACATAATTGACCAGGCACTTATGGTATTTATGTAGTGTGTAATCCTTGCCAGTAAAGGCGTTGACTTCATTTGTTATTGTGGGCCTGATATGCAAAATCCGGCAGATCAAATCGTAATATTTGAGGCGCTGTTTGCATTTAAAAAAGTTGCGCTTTACCGCTTTAGATTCTGAATTGGTTTCCACATATCTGGCATTTTTATCTCTGAAGGCATAAATATCTCCTGAGAAATAATCTAATCTGTATCTTTTACAAATGCCTGTTATTTGATCGATAGAAATATCAAAACTGATATGTTCTGGAATCGCGAAAATAATTGACTGTGGTGGTATGTATATCATGTTTTTTTGTCGATTCCTTAAGCCTGTCAGCGGGTTAGTCGCCGGTTTATCCGATGCTTTCATTGGTTATAAATATAATAAAAACCTGACCCGATCCCCCCCCCCTATTTTTCGGGTTTCGGTGATGGCAACATCAGTGGCAAGATCTGTTCGAACACATTATTGAGCGAATAATCGCTATTTCCTTGCCAATGCTGCATGGCAATTATTTCTCGCAAGAGAGACACCCCTTTAGGCTGGCTATCCCATCTTCATAGAAATGAATGGGCATACGTTCAACTTCCGAAATGGATTTTTGAAACCCTTCCATCATTAGGGGATATGCGGCATTGGCTTTTTCTATAGGGTTCTCTATAAAGGACATGAAGAATATATGCCGGGAAATCAATCTTCATGCTTCATGGTTTTAATTCGGAAGCATCTTAACTTTATGACATTGGGTGAAGACTACCTCCAAAACAAGATCTGTTTTTTTGTATGGAAGACCACCCTGGACTTTCCCTGTGAAGCAAGTAGCTGTCAAGAAAAAGACTTTGCCGTATTACCCAGTTCCTAAAATTCTGCTTGTAAAATGTTGTTATCACCTATGAACAGGTGGGAGCGGTCATGGCCGGCGGTAAAAGTTTATTTAAAATTTTTACTCTTCGGGGGAAGCTATGAAAATTCTATCCTGTCCGGGCAGAATTTTAGGTCCATTTCCCAGAATTCACTGACCCGGTCTGAGTAGTCCTGTTCCGAATTTGACTTGAGCAGTTTTTTCAACGGTTTTCTGCTGTTTTCAAAGGATGGCCCCAGATAGTTCCAGAATCCCTTCATGCGTCCGATAAGGTGCCCCGGGCCTGAAAAGACCTGTTTGTAACTGTTAAAAAGATCCGTGTGAAAGATTTTCAATCGTTCCCGCGTTTGGTTGTTATTTTTTGGGGCCTCAGTGTTGTGAAAATCGGTTTTCAACCCTTTGATCTGCTCGGGCAAAAAAGGGTTGGAAAGAATGCCTCTGCCGATCATGAAGCGGTTTATTTCCGGAAAACGTTGTTGGATTTTTTCCCATGATGCCCGGTCCACAATATCCCCGTTATAGACCATGGGATGGTCACAGGCGTTCATGGCCCTTTGAAACGCGTCAACATCAGCGGAGCCTGTATACATTTGTTCTCCGGTTCTGGGGTGCAGGATGATTTCGTCAAGCTTGTGGGTGTTGAACATTGCAATCAGGTCCAGGATCTCTTCCTTATTTTTACGGCCCAGGCGGATTTTAACGCTTAGGCTGGGCTTCATGGCCGGGATGACCCGGGAAAGGAAGGCGTCTATTTTATCCGGGTGGGGTAAAAGGCCTGAGCCCCGCTGTTTTTTTGCAATTTTTGAATGGGGGCACCCAAGGTTCCAGTTCACCTGGGCATAGCCCATGTCAAAAAGATAATCCCCAAGATAGATAAAATCATCCGGACTATTTCCCAGGATCTGGGGGATGACAGGAAAGGCTGTGTTCAGATCAGGATCCACGTCTTTCAGTCTGGACGGTTTCAGGCGCCTGCTGCCCATGGTGGAGATAAACGGGGCCATGGCCTGGTCAATGCCGGAGAAATGCCGGACATATGCCTGCCTGAACACCACATCGGTGAACCCCTGCAAAGGGGCCAGTATCAAAAAAGGATGATTATCTGTCATGGGGTGGTTTTCCTTGATGTTCAGGCCTTGAACAATAAAATCTTTTGACAAACCCGAGAACGATCCATTATACAGTCTCTATTTTTTGACCTGCTATACATAAGATTGAATTGGATTGCAAGGAGTGTTTCCTAAGGTATGAGAGAACTTTATGAACAGATCATCCGTATCAACCAGATGCCGGATGATGCTGAAAAACAGGCCCGGGCAAAGGTGTTTTTTGATTCTTTGAACAGCATGGCAATGCCGGATTCATTCAACTGGGTGAACCAGGTGTTTGAAGGCATTCATGTGGCCCGGACACCGGATAAAACCGCTTTGGTGTACCAAGACCTGGCCACCCTTGAATCCAGCCGTTTTTCCTATCTTGACCTGTCATGCCGGGCCAACAGGCTGATTAATTTCCTGGCGGACCGGGGCATTGGAACGAAAGATAATATGTATATGATGGTACCCTTGTGTCCGGAAATATGGTTTGCAAGCCTTGCCTGCATCAAGGCCGGTATTGTCAGCGTGCCCACGGCCACCACCATGACCGCAAGGGAACTGGAATTCCGGTTTGAAACCTATAAACCGGATGTGGTTCTGGCAGATATGACCAGTGTTGAGATCATTGAAAATTCCATCCGGGAGACCGGTATTACGCCCAGGGTTAAACTGGTGCTGGGCCAGGCCCCGGGTTGGATCTCCTATGAAGAGGTGGAAAGTGCATCAGACAAGGCAGATGCCGAAGACACGGCATCCGAGGATATTTTGTTCTGCTTTTTTACCTCCGGTACCACCGGCTTGCCGAAACGGGTGGGGCATACGGCAGTTTCCTATCCTGTGGGGCATTTGTCAACTACGGCCATGATGGGGCTTACCCCCGATGACATCCATCATAACCTCAGTGCGCCCGGATGGGGTAAATGGGCCTGGTCCTCCTTTTTTGTTCCCTTTAATGTGGGGGCCACAGTAACCGCCTTCCGGTTTGATTCCCTGAATGCAAAGACTTACCTTGACGCGATTGCAAGGCAAAAGGTCACAACCTTGTGTGCGCCGCCTACTGCCTGGCGCATGTTTGTGAATGCCGACCTTGATGACATTGACCTGTCCTGTCTGCGTCAGTCCATGTCTGCCGGCGAACCGTTGAATCCGGATGTAATTACACGCTGGCATGGCTTTACAAACACCCGTATCCGGGATTTTTATGGGCAGACAGAGTCCACGGCCATGATCGGCAACCCGCCGTGGATGGCTGAAAATATGCGGGCAGGCTCTTTTGGCGTGCCGTCTCCCATGTATGATGTGGCCCTGGCAGATGACGAAGGCAATGAAATTACAGAACCGGATCAGGTGGGGCACATTGTTGTAAAAACAGATAACTGGTTGCCAAAGGGGCTTTTTAAGGCGTATATCGGCAATCCGGAAAAGATGAGTTCCGTGTTCGTGGACCCGTATTATTACACCGGAGACAGGGCTTGCTTTGATGCCCATGGTTACTGGTGGTTTGTGGGGCGGGCCGATGATGTTATTAAATCCAGTGATTACCGCATCGGACCCTTTGAAGTGGAAAGCGCGCTTATCGAACACCCGGCCGTGGCCGAGGC
Source organism: Desulfobacter vibrioformis DSM 8776 (assembly GCF_000745975.1). Lineage (GTDB taxonomy): Bacteria > Desulfobacterota > Desulfobacteria > Desulfobacterales > Desulfobacteraceae > Desulfobacter > Desulfobacter vibrioformis. Next base: position 58,120 of record NZ_JQKJ01000012.1, read on the forward strand.
CGCAGTTGTGGGCGCCCCTGACCCCACCCGCTACCAGCTGGTCAAGGCCTATGTCATTCTCAATCCGGGCGAGACTGGTAACAGGGAACTGGCCTTGGCGTTGTTCAAGCATACCATGAATATTCTTGCCAAGTTTAAGATTCCCAGGATCATTGAATTTGTTGATGAAGTGCCAAAAACCATTTCCGGAAAAATTCGTCGTATTGAATTGCGGGATAACGAAGCCGACCGGATGGGAGAAGAGTATTTTTACTGGGATTTTCCCGAATTAAGTTCAAAAAATAAATAAATCAGTCGTACCTGGATTGTGTGTGGGGATCTGTCAGCTTTATTCCGGGGGCAGATCATCATCATCATTCACCGGATTATGTTCTTCGATGGTGGCAAAGGGCATGGTTACTTCAATTTCTCCGCTTTCCCCCCGTATAAATTCTGCGTGGGGGTAGGTGTTTTTAAACACATTGAGCATTTTCCGGTTTTCGGCCAGGACAAGGGCAGTGAAACAGGAATAATTGTTCTGCCGGGCGATTTTTTCAAGGCAGGTCAGCAAAAAGGTGGCAATCCCCTGGCCATGTAGATCCTCCTGGACCAGAAATGCCACTTCCGCATTTTTGGGTCCCACTTCTGCGTAAGATGCCACCGCCACAATCTGTTTGCGTTTGCCCTGCTGCATAAGGGCGATAAGGGTCATATTCCGGCTGTAATCCACCTGGGCCCACATCTGCTGGAGCATGCGCCTTGAGAAAACTTTTCGCCTGTTGAAAAACCGAAAATAGATGGAATCTTCCTGGAGGGAGTAGTAAAAATTTCTGGATTCGAATTCATCCGAGGGCTGAAGCGGCCTGACTTCGAGCTGTTTTCCGCCGGTCAATAGCCTGTTGTATTTATAGGCATTGAGAAACAGCAGGTCCTGGTTTGTGGGAGGCAACTGGTCACTGAAAATATAATGGCGCTGTTTGGCCTGTTCAATGAGTTCCTTGCGGAATTTGGGATGGGCGATCTGGGCCAGTTCCATGACCCGCTGGAAAATGCTTTTCCGCCGGATTTCTGCAATACCGTATTCAGTGACCACAAGGTCGATGTCACCCCGGGTGGTGGCAACCCCGGCACCTTCACTTAAATGAGTTACAATTCTGGATACCTGGCCGTTCTGGGCCGTGGACGGGATGATGACAATGGAAAACCCGCCTTTGGACATGGCCGATCCCCTGATGAAATCCACCTGGTCACCAATGCCCGAATAAAACAGATACCCTTTTGAGTCCGTGCATGTCTGGCCTGTCAGATCCACCTCCAGAGCTGAACTGATGGATATCAGGTTATCATTTCTGGCAATGACATTGGGATCGTTCACAAATTCAGAGGATCTGAAATAGAACATGGGGTTGTCAGCGATATAGTCATACAATTCCTTTGACCCCATGCAAAGGGACGCAACCGCCCGTTCGGGGAGAAAGTTTTTTTTGCGGTTGGTGATTACCTTTTGTTTGAATAACGGCAGAAGGCCGTCCGTGATGACCTGGGTATGGATGCCAAGGTCCTTTTTGCCAGCCAGATAGGGCATGATGGCATGGGGAAGATGCCCGAAACCGATCTGCAGTGTGGAACCGTCATCCACCAGCTGGCTGACATAGTGGCCGATACGTTCGACCACGGTTTTGTTTTTGGTCTTGGGCAGGGATTCCAGAAGATCTTCTTCGTATTCCACTAAGTAATCGATGTCATCCATGTGTACCAGAGAATCTCCCCAGGTTCTGGGCATTTGGGGATTAACCTGGGCAATGGTGACTTTGGCATTTTTCATTCCCGAAAGGGTGATATCCACGGAAATGCCTAAAGAACAGTAGCCATGGGCGTCCGGTGGGCTGACCTGCACCAGGGCTACATCCAGGCCGATTTCATTGTTCCGGAAAACCTTTGGAATCTGGGAAAGGTAGGCCGGGATATAATCAATTTTTCCTTCAAACGCAAATTTACGCATGAGAACGGAAATAAAAAACAGTTTAATGGAAAATCGGGACGAAAAATTGTCATCGTTGAGATATTGCGCCAGGGTAGTTGACAGCATTTGATAAACAACAATGTCCTGAAGGGACTGGTTCTCGACCATGGCCCGGATCAGGTGCTGGGGTTCTCCGCACCCGGTACCGATGAATACCCGTGAACCATTGCGAATTTTTTTTACACTTGCTTCAGCCGTGAGCAGCTTATCAGGACAGATCTGTTTTAAATCCATGCTATTTCTCCTGCCGGGTCAATGCCAGAGTCGAAATCTTTGGGCCTATATACGGGGTAAAGCAAACCATAAATTTGATTGATAATCAATTATTTTATTTTGTTTCCGGTTCCGGGCAGCATCAGGGATGTCCCGGTGTGATGGTTTGGGGCTTAAAATCTAATGTGGCGAAATAGTCATCCATGGTCTCTGCCCTGCGGATCAGTTCAATGCTGCCGTCGGTTTTAAGCAAAAGTTCCTTGGGACGAAGCTGGCCGTTGTAGTTAAAGCCCATGGCATGTCCGTGGGCCCCGGTGTCGTGGATGATCAGGATGTCTCCTTCCCGGGTTTCGGGCAACTGTCTTTGGATGGCAAACTTGTCATTATTCTCACACAGCGCACCCACGACATCCACTGTCTTTAAGGGGGCGGATTCCGGCTTGCCATGGATGTGGATGTGATGGTAGGCGCCATACACCCCGGGGCGCATCAATGCCGACATGGAAGCGTCCACGCCCACATAGTCGCGGTAGGTGTTTTTATGGTTGATCACCGAGGTGACAAGGGCGCCGTGGGGGCCGGTGATAAACCGGGCACTTTCCATATACAGTCTGGGTATCCAGCCGTTTTTCGCTTTAAAGGCTTCAAAGGCTTCGATGATGCCGCCGGCCATGCCTTCAAGGTTGAATGCCCGGTCATCCGGTTTGTAGGGAATGCCTAAACCGCCGCCGATATTTATGAACTCAAACCGGATATCCAGGGCCTGACTTACATCTTCAGCCAGTTCCAGGAGCATGTCCGCCGTGTCGATCATGTATTGGTAATTCAGCTCATTGGACGCCATCATGGTATGCAGGCCAAATCGTTTGACGCCAAGGTCCAGGGCCTGCCCATAGGCTGAAAAGATCTGGTCCCGGGTCAGGCCGTATTTGGCTTCTTCGGGTTTGCCGATAATGGCGTTCCCCTGGCGTGTCGCGCCGGGATTGTATCTGAAACAGAGCAGATCGGGTATGGCCGGCAGTTTGGCAATCAGGGTGATGTCATCCAGATTGATGATGCAGCCCCCCTGGTCCATGGCTGTTTTTAACTGTTCCCGGGTGGTGTTGTTGGAGGTGAACATGATCTCTTCGGCATTGCTTCCCACTTTGCGGGCCAGTACGATTTCCGGTACCGAAGCGCAGTCAAAACCAAACCCCTGGGCTTTGAGAAGTGCCATTACCGTGGGATTTGGCAGGCCCTTTACGGCAAAATACTCCTTGAATCCGTCAATGGGGGTAAACGCCTTGTTCAGGGCCTGGCAGGTTTGAATGATCCCGGTTTCATCGTAGATGTGAAAAGGGGTGCCAAAGGCTGCTAGGGCATCCTGAACCACCGTTGACAGTCTCTCTTTGAATTCAAGTGACATGGGCATGGTAATATTCCTTTATATAATAATTATCGCTCTTCGGGCGGGTTGTTAATGTTCGGTGTTAGAAATGAAAATTCCTATATTATTAAATTAAACGTCATCCGGCAGTTTGATCTTTGCACTTTCCTTGAATGTGGAAAGCGCGATAAATGTTTTAGTTGCCTTTACACTGCTCATATCGGCAATCCGGGTTTGTATCAGTTCTTCCAGTTCCCTGTTGCCTGATGTTTTTATTTTAATCATCAGGATATCCCCACCTGCCAGATAATGGACTTCCTGGACCTGTTCAATGGCTGCCAGCTGTTCGCCGGTTTCCCGGATCACGGACGGGCGGGTCACCTGGATGCTGACAAAGGCGGTCATGGCACATCCGAACATATCCGGGTTCAGGCGCACCTCATAGCCCTGGATGATCTGTTTTGCCTCAAGTTTTTTAATACGCTCAAGCACTGCGGAAGGGGCCATGTCAATGGTCCTTGAAATCTCAACATTGGGTATCCTGGCTTTTTTCTGCAGGATTTTAAGAATTTCCAGATCAGTTTTATCCATGACAATAATATTCAATTTATGCTAAAGTTATTATATAAATTATAGTTCATAAAATAGTATTCGTTATTTTTGATAAAATCAAGAACATTATTCTTTAAATAATGAAAAAATATAAATTAAGTTCTCTTTATTTAAGTATTGTCAGAATCTTGGACAATTTGATCTTTGTTGATAAAATACGGTGTTTCATATACATGTAAAATTTTAGGTGAATTCCGATTAACAACAGGTTGGGGTGGATGGACAAGAACAGCATTAAAATCCTGGTGGTGGACGACGAGGAAGGCATTCTGGATGTCACCGAAGCATTTTTTGAAAGGAAGGGATACCAGGTATATACTGCAGAAAACGGGGCAAAGGCCATGGATATTGTCAGTCGGGAGAAAATAGACTGTGTTTTTACCGATATCAATATGCCTGTGATGGACGGGCTCGAACTTGCCGAACGAATCCGCCATATTGAAAGTACCCTGCCCGTTGTGGTGATGACCGGGTATCCTTCCCTTGAAAATACCATCCAGACCCTGAAAAATGGGGTTGTGGATTACCTGATCAAGCCGGTGAACCTTGAGCAGATGGAGTTGACCCTTTGCAGGATACTGCGTGAACGGGGGCTCTTTATTGAAAATCTGATCCTCAAGGAGGAGGTGGAACGACGGGAGCGGCTGCGTCAGCTCAACAACGAACTGATTAAAAAAGTAGAGGATGTAAATACCTTAAACCGGGTCATGGAGGATTTTGCCACCATTGATTCCAGTTACGAAATTTTTAATAAGGTTGTCCGGTTGGGCGTCGAAGAACTCAAGGCGGATCTGGTCTTTTTTCATGTTTATTCAGAACAGGATAACTTCCTGGTACTTGTAGGCAAGGCTGGTGCGAAAAATAAAAAATACCCGGCCTCCTATTCCACAGACATTCCTGAACAGGAAAAAGCATTTATCATAGAGTCGTTGGGAAATGATCACACGCCCTGCCTGATTGCAGATGCGGTGAGTATCCCATCAATGAGAGGGCAGGTACACTCCTTTATGGTTGCGCCATTGAAAATCCGGGATAAGATTTTTGGTGTTGTTTCAGCCTATATTTTCCAGGGACCGCGGTTTTTCAGCGAACAGGATATTTACTATTTAAGCTTTATTACCCAGAAAGCCGCCTCAGGTATTGAAAATATTGCTTTATATGAAAATATATATGAAAATCTGTTTTCCACTCTGTTTGCATTTGTTACGGCCCTTGAAGTCCGGGATCTTTATACCCGCAAGCACTCCACCCGGGTGGCCAGAGTCTCCCATATGATTGCCGGGGAAATGGGGTGCACCGAAGAAGAGCTGGACATGATCAATGTGGCAGGCAGTCTTCATGATATCGGTAAAATAGGTATCAGGGATGATATCCTCTTGAAACCCGGACGCCTTACCGAAGATGAATACGAAAAAATAAAAGAGCATCCTGCCATCGGCGCTGATATTATAAGCAAACTGGGCCTGTGGGGCAGGGAAGCGCAGATTATCCGGCATCATCACGAATGTTTTGACGGTACAGGATATCCCGACGGCCTGAAAGGGGAACAGATTCCTAAACTTGCAAGAATATTGTCCGTTGCCGACAGTTATGACGCCATGGCCTCGGACAGGGCCTACCGAAAGAAAATGGATAAGAATGTCGTTCTTGACATTATAATTAAAAATTCAGGCTCTCAGTTTGATCCTGATGTGGTGGATGCTTTTCTGCGGGTTGCAGATCAGGACCTGCCGGATGATTTTTAATGGCTTGAGCATGAAAATGAAATATGCTAATCTGCCCTTAGAAAATTGCCAAGTATAAATAACAGTTTTAGATCTTTAAGCGTGGGGTGAAATTGCATTGAGCATTTCAAACAAAAGCGACCGGCGAAAATTTTCCAGGGTAGTTTTTACAACCAAAATTGAAATTCATATGCTTGATGAATCCGGACAAAACGTCAAGCTTGCGGCCAACTCAAAAGATCTGAGCCAGAGAGGGGTGTTTGTCAAGACAGACAAGCGGCCTGATTTGGATACGGTGTGCCGGGTGACTGTTTATCTGGCCGGAGGAATAGACGATCTCAGGCTGGAAATTCAGGGACGAATCGTCAGACATACGGATGCCGGATTCGGTGTAGAGTTTGAGTCCATGGACGTAGATACATATACCCATTTAAAAAACCTAGTTTTGTATAATATTGAAGGCAGTGATTAGGTTGTCCCGGCAGTATGCGGAGCAAAGCTTAAAAACGGCCGGAGGTGTTGGACCTTGGATGTTACACTGATAAATCCGTTCATCAATGCAACGATTAACGTGTTGGAAACAATGGCTTTTGTTACGGTTACGGCGGGAAAACCCTACCTGAAAAAAAATAATATCGCCGTGGGTGATGTGACCGGTGTCCTAGGGCTGACCGGGGTCGCCCAGGGAACCATTGCCGTTACTTTTGAAGAAAAATGTATTCTAACGGTTGTTTCCAACATGTTCGGAGAAAAGATAGACGGACTCAACGATGATATCGCCGATGCTGTTGGGGAATTGACAAATATGATTTCCGGACAGGCCCGGCGGGAACTTGATGAAATGGGCAAGGTGTTCAAGGCTGCCATACCATCAGTGATTACTGGAAAAAAACATACTATCAGACATTATGGGAACGGCCCTAAAATCGCGATCCCTTTTCAAACCGATGGTGGATATTTTACAATTGAGGTGTGTTTTGATAGATAGAAGATGGGCTTCAATCCAATTAAGGAGGAAAATGTGGCAATGGACACATCCATCAAGATTTTGATAGTTGACGATTTTGCAACCATGCGCCGTATTCTGAAGAATATTTTAAAACAGCTTGGTTTTAAAAATCTGGTGGAGGCCGATGATGGTACAACGGCGTGGGAGGTCCTTGAAAGCCAGAGGATTGATCTGATTATTTCCGACTGGAACATGCCTAAAATGACAGGGCTTGAATTGCTGAAAAAGGTGCGGGCCAGCACTGACTACAAGAAAGCACCTTTCTTGATGGTCACAGCAGAAGCCCAGAAACAGAACGTCATAGAAGCCGTACAAGCCGGTGTTTCCAATTATGTGGTCAAGCCGTTTACGGCAGAGGCCATTTCCGACAAACTCAAAAAAATCCTTAAGTGAGTCAGATCCCCATGGTCCAGGCAATAGCCGAAAAAACATCCGGCGCTGCTGACGCCCCGCTCAAAGAGGTATCCGGTTTTGACCGCAGCGGCATTGCTGGCGTGAGTAAGGGACTGATGGCCGTGCTTGACCGGGTGCGTAAGGTTGCGCGCTCTGACTCCTCTGTGCTTATCACAGGCGAAAGCGGTACTGGTAAGGAACTTATTGCCCGGGCCATTCATAAAAATTCAACAAGAAAAGACGGTCCCATGGTGGTGATCAATTGCGGGGCCATTCCCAGCGAGCTTCTCGAAAGTGAGTTGTTCGGCCATGAGAAAGGCGCATTTACCGGTGCCCACCGGGCAAGGATCGGGCGTTTTGAAATTGCCGATAAAGGCACGATTTTTTTGGATGAAATCGGTGACATGAGTCCTGATCTCCAGGTTAAGCTTTTGCGCGCTCTGCAGGAAAGACAGTTCGAGCGGGTGGGCGGCTCCCAGACCATAGCGGTGGATATCAGGGTTATTTCCGCCACCAACAAAAACCTGACCGCCGCCATAGAGGATAACGAATTCAGGGAAGACCTGTATTACCGCCTTAATGTGATTCCCATCAATATCCTGCCCCTGCGGGAACGCCCTGAAGATATCATGCCCCTTGTGGACCATTTCCAGGCCGGTCTTGCACGGCGCAGTGCCGACTACATGCCCAAGGTATTTCCTGAAGCGGTAAAACAGGTGCTTGCGGCCTATGAATGGCCTGGGAATATCCGGGAGCTGGAAAACCTGGTGGAAAGGCTGTCAGTCCTTGTGGAAGATGATATTGTCGGTATAGCTGATCTGCCGGCATGTATGATCGGTGACGGCACGGGTGTCACCCCGGTCTGTGTGGCCAGCGTGTTCCAGAATAACATTGGTTTTAATGAAGCCGTGGAAGCATATCAAAAATCTTTAATTACCCATGCCTTGAATGAAACCGGATGGGTCAAAGCCAAGGCCGCCGAACTGTTGAAAATGAACCGGACCACCCTGGTTGAGAAGATAAAAAAAATGGATATTGAACCGCAAGATGACATGCCGGTTTTTTGACACCTGCCGCCAGAAATCCTCCCACTCCCTCTCCAGCCCCTTTTTGTGAATTCTTTTACGGAATATACTCAATGTAAAAGTTAAAACCATGAAAACCATGAAGATTGATTTTTAGGTATATATCCTTCATGCCCTTCTGTTTTTCATGGTAAAATAAAATACGCGCTGCTTACGTTTATGACATTGGTGAATGGCATATTACTTGCTTTTAAGTTCTCCAACCATGAACCCTTTGGGATATACAGATGCCATGAGAGAATTAATTCCCACATACCTGAAAGTTTTATCGGCTGTCTGGGCTGCATTTTTCTGCGTGTTTATTCCGGCAGGAACAACCATCGCCGGATACCCCGTTGTCAAAGCAATCCAGATCAAAGACAATCCCTTTTCTGTTCGGGTTGACATGACCGGAAAAGCCCCTGTAAAAGTTGTCCGTGTCGGAGAACGGGAAGTCCTGGTGGCCATTAAGAATGCAAGTCTTGCCAAAGGGCTTGTCATTGGCGGAAAGGATAATCCAAACCTTGAATCCGTCTATGTGGAAACCCTTGAAGGCAACGTGGTCGCCCTGATGGTGACAGGCAAGCACGCCAGTGAAGAAAACATTAAACCCGTTTTCAATGCGTCCAGTAATCAAGTCACTGTGATTTTAAATAAAGCCGGGAAAGCGGCTGTTCCCTCTCCTAAGCCTGTTCCCGTGACCCAGGTGGCGGTTGTTCCGAAACCTTCCCCCCCGACTGTTTCCAAATCCAGAAAACCGCCCGTGACCCCGGCAACTGAAACCGGGGAAAAGCAAACCGTTGCAGATGATCCTAATGCGCCTGCAGTGCAAGTGGCTGCTTCCCGGCCCAAATCTGAACCGGCCCCGAAAGCACAGTCTCCGAATCCTGTCAAAAAAGAGGGACCTGAAAAAAAGGATACCGGCCTGGCCAAAGCGAATGAAAAAATTAAGGAACCGCCGCTTTATACGCCCCCAAAGCGCCAGGCCAGTCGTTTTAAAGGAGATATCAGTGATATGTATCGGGGTGAGGACCCCTTGCAGGGCTGTCAGGCCAATGCGGTTGAAAATGCGATGCTTCTGGTTAAAAAACAGTTGTACAAAGAAGCTGGCGCGATTCTCGAACAGTACTTATTTGAGGAAAATCCCTTTTGCCTGGAACAGGTCTACTATTTAAGGGCCTATGTCAATTTTATGGGTGTTGAGAACGATGACCCGGCAGGGCTTTTGGCGGCAGAGCGAATGTTTCAGGATGCCATGGTTGCCTATCCTAAATCCGTATATCTTCCCTTTGCCTATGCAGCTATGGGATTGATTCATACCCGTTTGCACAACAGCGCAATAGCCGAAGGGTATTTTGATATTATCAGCAAGGACTTTCCGGATTATTCCGGTATGCCCGAGGTGGAGTATCATCTGGCCGAAATTTATGATGGCAGAGGGTATACTGACAAGGCGCTGAATCTGTATAAAAAGGTGTTTGAGTCAAAAATAAGCAACGACTATATACCGGATGCCGGGCTGGGTTATGGTAAGGCATTGTTTGAAAATCTACGGTATTATGACGCGTTGAGCGTTCTTAATTATGTCATAAAAAATGATGTGAAAAAGGTTTATGAATCTGCCGACTTGCTCAAATACACGGCAGATGCCAGTTTTGAATTGGGTTTAAGTCAAGACGCCCGGCAGAATTATATCCGGTTGTTGAATCTTTTTCCCGATATCAAAGCGCCGGACATGGCGTTAAGCAAGGTTGGAGATGCCTATGGGATGGAGAATCAAGAAGAGAAGGCGATCAAGTTGTACGAACTGGTCCGGGAAAAATATCCGGACTCTCCGGGATATATTAATGCCTCCATTGGGATTGCCAGGTATTTAAAGACGGATGCTGAAAAGATTAAGATTTACGAAATGATCAAGACCCGGTTTCCTGAAAATACCTATGCCCGGATTGCCATGATGCGCCTGGCTGAAATTTACCAGCAGAACGGTGAGTATGATAAGTGCATCCAGGAAATTGAGGATCTGTTGTCCACCCATCCCAGGGGGTTGCGCTACGAAGCGGTTAAATTAATGCAGAAAGCCTATGAGGCATTATTCAAAGAACAGTTGAAGGCAGATGAATATACCTCTATATTGATGAGGTATGAGAAAGAACGGTTCAAGTTAAAAAAAATGGGGAGCCGGCTGATTCCCTTTTATGTAGGCAGTGCATATTTACAGGCGGATTTGTATGAAGAGGCATTTAATCAGTTGATTTCCGCCTATAAACTCTATAAAAGGGCAGAGCGGCCCGCTTCACTGCTGTTTGGGTTGAGCAAGGCTATGGATGAATCCGGCAGGGATGATGATGCTTTAAAACTACTGGATGCCTTTGTAAAAAGGTTCCCAAAGGATAAAAACCGGGTGGAGGCCCTGACCCGGATCGGGCAGATTTATCTGGAAAAGGGCAATTTTTCAAAGGCGGATAATGCTTTTGTCTCGGCGTATAAGGCGGAGGATGACGCTCTGGATAAGGGGCGGATACTCATGCTTCGCGCCGGTGTCTACCAGAAAAAATCAGACCTGAAGACCGCATCCGGACTCCAGGCCCGTGCGGTGAAAGCATTTGCCGCATCTCCCGGCGAACATTACGCGATACTGGCAGGCGCTTACAAAGCTTTGGGGTCATCTTACCTGGAAATGAAATCCTATGGGCAGGCAGCCGATGCCTTTGCCAAAGCCCTTGATTTTTCAGAAGGCGACCGGGATAAGGCCAATATCGGTTTTCTGCTGGGGGACGCCTACCAGAAAGGAAATGTGCTGGATAAGGCAAAAAAGACCTTTAAGCAGGTGGCGCAGTCTTATGACTCGGTCTGGGCCCGGCTTGCCCGGCAGCGGCTGAGCACCATGGGGCTGGCGGAAAAAATGATAAATTCATAAGGATCCTTTGGCAACGTGCCTGGACAACGATTATTTCTCATAATTGAAAACCCCAAAGAGCGAATGATCTATACCGATCTGTTCGAAGGAATGGGCTTTCTGGTTGATGCCGTGCCCGAGGGCTCGGATGCGTTTGACCATTTGATTTCCCAAAAACCCGAGGTGGTTGTGGCCGACGATGGTACGCCGGGGTTTTCGGCTTTGGATTTTCTTAGACAGGCGGCTGATTCAGACATCGGGGTGCCAAAGACCATTATTCTTACCTCGGATCCTGTGGTGGATTATGCTGTCAGCCTGATACAGCACGGTGCCATGGATTATCTGATCAAGCCGGTTGACCCAAGGCAGCTTGAACTCAGCGTTAAAAAATCCTTGGCCACAGCCATTGCGCCGTTGTCTGCTGAAAAGGAAAAAACAGTTAAGCATAAAGCGGTTCAGATCATTACTAAAGACCCCAAAATGGAGAATTTGCTCAAGCTTGCCGCCCGGGTGGCGGATTCGTCGGCATCGGTGCTCATCCAGGGGGAGAGCGGTACCGGCAAGGAACTGCTTGCAAAATTTCTGCATGAGAAGAGCGCCCGCTGTAATCAGCCTTTTGTCGCCATCAACTGCGCGGCCCTGCCGGAAAACCTTCTGGAAAGCGAATTGTTCGGCCATGAAAAAGGGGCTTTTACCGGTGCATTGGCAAGGAAAGCCGGCAAGTTTGAACTGGCTGACAAGGGGACCTTGTTTCTGGACGAGATTACGGAGATGCAGTTTCATTTGCAATCCAAACTGCTCCGGGTGCTCCAGGAAAAGGTGGTAGACCGGGTGGGGGGAACCCAGCCCGTGGAGGTGGATGTCCGGGTGATCGCCACCACCAACCGGGATGCCAAATCGGCCGTGGAGAACCATGCGTTCAGGGAGGATCTGTTTTACCGGCTCAATACCATTCCACTGATCATCCCCCCCTTGCGGGAGCGCAGCCGGGACATTCGGCTTTTATGCGACTTTTTCATAAAAAAATACTGCAGGATTGACGCAAGAAGTGTCAAAGGATTGACGGATCAGGCACTTTCCGTGCTTCATAACCATTCCTTTCCCGGCAATGTCCGGGAACTTGAAAATGTGATTCATCGTGCTGTCCTTATTTCTGAGACCGATATGATCACCCCTTCGGATCTGCTCATGGACGATGGCCAAGAAACAGCCTTTTCTGAAGACACAGGTGCAGAATCCTTTGCTGATGAGGACTTTTCTGCAGGTTCCCTCAAAGAGATGGAACATAGAATGATCTTCAGAACACTGGATCAGACCGAGGGAAACCGGACCCATGCGGCAAAAATTCTTGGCATCAGTGTCAGAACCCTTCGCAATAAACTGAACGAATATAAAGAACCTTCCTGATTATTCCTGTTGTTTGTTATTTCAGGTATGTAATTTGCTTTTTTCGTTTATGATGTTGATATTCCGGCCTGCTTGCCCGGATATCTGACCCGGATATTTAATCTGGATATCTAATCCGGAGACCTAATCCGGATATTTGGGGAAAATGGTACCTGTGGCTGACCCGGAAGCGTTAATTTAAAAAACGGAGATCAAAATGGCTGATTCAAGAATTTTCGGGCACACCTACGAGATGATCGGAAAAAGTATGGACATCTCAACCCGGCGCCATAACCTGATAGCAGGCAACATCGCCAACATGGATACCATCGGGTATACGCCCAGCGATATCGATTTTCAAAGTGCGCTCAAACGGGCCATGGCCGGACCTGAACCGGATTATCTGGAAAAAACCAATGAAAAACATCTGCCTGGCAATATTGAAGGGTCTGCCGGTCAGATTAAGGGTATGGAGAGCGAAGATGTGGACATCTATCACCTGGATTCGGTGAACATTGATACGGAAATGATGAATCTGATGGAGAACAATGTGAAATTCAGATCTACGGCCGAGATGCTGTTGCGTAAAATGACCATACTCAACTATGCCATTGATGAGGGAGGCAAATAATCCATGGATTTAATGAATGCAGCAAAAATCAGCGGCACGGCCCTTGCGGCCCATCGTATGAAACTGAATGTTATTGCTGAAAACCTGGCCAATGTGGATACCACCAGAAGCGAAGACGGCGGACCCTATCGCAGAAAAATGGTGGTATTTAAAGGCGATAATATCGACTCCTTTGAAAGCGTGGTGCAACAGAAAATTCGAAAAGAGCAGTCCGGCAATATTGAATTATCTGCCATTGAGTTTGAGGATGAGAAAAAGCCGGATAACGGTACGGGTGTCAGGGTAGATCAGATTGTCAGGTCCCAGGAGGATTTTCACCTGGTGTACAACCCTGCCCATCCCGATGCAGATCCGGATACAGGCTATGTGAAGATGCCCAACGTGGACCATTTAACTGAAGTTGCAGACATGATGGTGGCCCGTCGAAGCTATGAGGCCAGTGTTACAGCGCTGTCCACCACAAAGAATATGGTCAGCAAAGCCCTTGAGATAGGCAAGTGATTTTTTTAGGGAAAGGATTGGATAAATGGATGAGATAAATGCAGCAGTTCCTGGCAAACTCTCCTTGTACCGGGAACCTATGGCGGACCGGGTAGCCAAGCGACGCCCTGAATTCATGGAACGTCTGGAATCAGCCATTCTGGAGGTTAATAATGATCAGCATGTGGCAGATGATTCTGTTGAGGCTGTCATTGAAGGCAACCTCGGTATTCATGAAGGCATGATGGCGTTAAGCCGTGCCTCCACCTCCCTTAAAGTGCTGGCACAGGTCCGGAACAAGGCCATGAGTGCCTATCAAGAAATTATGCGTATGCAGGTATAATCCCTCGCAGAGCAGGAGCCGCGTAAATGAATCCCGTAATTGAAAAAATCATTACCACGTTCAAAGAGATGAGTATGGTCCGTAAAGCCCTTTTAGGCGGACTGGCCCTGGTGGTGGCAGCAGGGTTTATCACCATGTTTTTCTGGGCCAACAAAACCTCTTATAAAGTTGCGTATTCAGGGTTGAGCCAGGAAGATGCCGCTGCTGTGGTGGACATGCTTAAATCTTCCAAGACGCCCTATCGCCTGACCGGTGACGGGACCACTATTCTGGTGCCGGATGCCATGGTGTATGATATCCGGCTGACCATGGCCAAGGAAGGTATTCCCAAAGGCAGCGGGGTTGGATACGAGATTTTTGATAAAAGCGAGTTCGGTACCACCGAATTTGTTCAGAAAATCAATAAAAAGCGTGCGCTTCAGGGGGAGCTGGCACGCACGATTGCCGCATTTGAGGCTGTCAAGGATGCCAAGGTCATGATTGTGCTGCCCAAGGAGTCGGTTTTTGTGGAGGAGACCAAACAGCCTTCGGCATCCATTCTGCTGGAACTGGTCGCTGATCTCAAGAAAGACGAAGTGGCTGCTATTGCACATCTGGTGGCTTCTTCCATCCAGGATTTGACCCCAAAACTGGTCACCATTGTGGATACTGCCGGCCGGATTCTGTTTGAGGGCAAGTCCGAAGAAGAGCAGGCCCTTATTGATGCAGGCAATCTGGCAGATGCCCAGTATCAGTATAAAGTGCGGTTTGAAGAGAACCTGACGCACAGGATTCAGACCATGCTTGAGCGCATCGTGGGCACGGACAAAGCCATTGTCCGGGTTACCTCGGAAATGGATTTTTCCAAACACAGCATGAATGAAGAAATTTATGATCCGTTTGAGCGGGGCGGGGAATTTATCCGCAGCCGGAAAAACAAGGCTGAAAAGGTGGTCCAGCTTAATGAGACGATCGGTATCCCGTCATCGGTCAACCCCATCACAGATGAAAACCAGACCGGCAATCAAGACCGGGAGCGGATCAATAAGAGTGATGATACCGTTAATTACGAAATCAGCCGGCGGGTCAGAGAAACCCAGAAACCCATGGCTGAGCTCACAAGGCTTTCAGTCGCAGCCGTGATTGACGGTAAATATGAGTTCCAGGCAGATGACAAGGGCAACACCAAACGGGTGTATATGCCCAGATCTGCCGAGGAGATGAAGCAATTTCAAAGTATTGTAAGCAGGGCCATGGGATATAATGAGGAACGCAACGACCAGATTTCCATGGAGTGCTTTCCCTTTGCCTCCATCGGCGACATGCAGGGAACCCAGGAAGAACTTACAGGCTGGCGCATGGTCCAGAAGGAATACGGACGTCTCATTGCCAATTTACTGCTGGTATTTGTATTGTTCCTGTTCATCATCCGGCCTATCATAAAAACCGTTCGCGACATCAAGGTTACGGTGGAACAGGAGACCCTGCCCTCACCGGAAGAACTTGCCCAGCTTGAGGGAGAGGAGAAGAAACCTGTATTTATTGAGATGAATGCGGAGCAGCAGCGTGAATTCTTTGAGATGATGACCGAAGAGCAGAAGGAAGAGTTCATTGCGAAAATGACCAAAGCAGAGCGGAATGCATACCTGGCCAATATGAGTGACCAGGACAGGGCCCGGTATTATGCGGAAAACGACCTGTTAAAGGCTGTGAATATCATCAAGGGATGGCTCGGTGAAGTAAATGAAGAGGAGGAGGAATAATTCCATGCCAAAGGCGCTTGATCCGGAAAATCTAAACGGTTGTCAAAAGGCTGCAGTATTTCTCATGTACATGGGGGAAGAATATACAACCCAGGTATTTTTAAAAATGAAGGAACAGGAGATTGCTGACATTGCCTTTGAAATGTCCAAGGTTGACCAGATTACACCAGCCATGCTCAAGGTTGTGTGTGCTGATTTCAATGTCAAATTTGAGGGTGAGTCCAAAATCGTTGTTGAAGGGGACTCCTTTATTAAGAATGTGGTAAACAAAACACTAAAGGACAAGGACGCCAAAGCCATTCTGGACGACCTGGAAAAGAAGAAACAGGACAAACCTTTTATATGGAGCCGGAATGTGAATGTGAACACGTTGTCTACATATATTGAAGGTGAACATCCCCAGACCATAGCGATGATCCTGGCCCATATGCCTGCAGAAATTTCTTCGGAAATCATGATGCATTTAGCGGACGAACTTAAAGGCGATATTGCCATGAGAATTGCCCGTCTGGGTCAGATTTCCGAGGATGTTGTCCGTGATGTGGACAAGGCCCTGAGATACGAACTCAGCGGCGCTGTGGGACCTGGAGGCAAAGCAGGCGGTCTGGAAGTCCTGGTGGATATCATTAATGGTGTGGATAAATCCACCGAAGATGCGGTTATGGAATATGTTGAGGAAGATGATGCAGACATGGCCAATGAGATCCGCAAACTCATGTTTGTATTTGAGGATTTGACCAGCGTTGATGATACGGCCATGAGAGAAATCCTCAAGAAGGTTGAAGGCCAGCAGCTCACTTACGCATTGAAGACCGCAACCGAAGAGATGAAAGCCAAGATTTTTGCCAACCTGTCCCAGCGGGCAGGTGAAATGCTCAAAGACGATCTGGATGCCATGGGGCCTGTCCGCCTGGCAGAGGTTGAAGAGGCCCAGCAGGCCGTGGTCAGGGCTGCCAAAGAGCTTGAGGCCGACGGTACCATAACCCTGGGCAAAGGAAAGGATGATATCCTTGTCTGACCAAAAGAAACATAAGGACCTGCAGCCATCTTCGGCGGATGATGGATTCAAGGCCATAGATGTGAGTTCCCTTGATAGTTTTGATAACGAGGTGTCACTTAAAAGGCCGGATACCCAGCCTGATTTTGACCGGTTTAAGCTTTTGTTTGATCCCCTGGAAATCCAAAAGGAGGAAGGCGGATTTGAGGCTGTTTATAAAGTGACCAAACAACTTAAAGAGGAGTTGTTCGAGCCTTTGATCCAGGGTGTGGATGAGCCCGATGTAAAAAAGGATGTCTCTGCCCCTTTAGAGGATGTTCAGGGTGAAGATGTGCCCGAAGAGGAGGGGCCCACGCCGGAAGAACAGGGCTTTGCCAAAGGGTATGAACTGGGTATGGCCCAGGGCCTTGAAAAAGGGCAGGCAGACGGCCATGCCAAGGGATATGAAGAGGGGCAGAAAAAAGGCCGGGAACAGGGATTTAAACAGGGGGAGTCCGACGGGTTTGCCAAAGGTGAGGCCGAAGGTTTTGAAAAGGGCCTGGAACAGGGGCGTGATGCCGGAAAACAGGAGATTATACAGGAAATGGCGCAGGTTCTGGATCCGTTCCGGCAGGTACTGGAAACCGCAGATCAGATGCTGGAAAACATGCTGGCACGATACGAAAGTCAGCTGGTGGAGCTTGTCTGTCAGATTGCCGGAAAAGTCGTGATGGCCAAACTTGACTCAGACGATGCTGTGATCAGGGACACAATTCTGGATGCGTTGTCCCAGCTTGCCTCCCCGGAGGAAATTACCCTGAGTGTGGCCGAAGAAGACTATGAATATGTGGAAATGATTAAGGAGACCTTTTTTGAGTCTGTACGCTCCCTGGCGCATATTACAGTCAATACGGACGCCATGATTCCCAAGGGGGGGTGTCGCATTGAAAGTGCCGGGGCCACCATTGCCACAGACCCCGAATCCAAACTTAAGGCGGTTTACGACGCCATTGCCCAGGCTAAGACCCGGGCTGAGACCCAGGCTGAGATATGATGAACGATATTTTTGAAAAAATAGATTTCAGCGTTTATGCCCGGGCTGTGGAAGATGTCCGGACCGTGACGCCCGAAGGCCGGGTGTCCCAGGTGATCGGGCTGATTGTCGAAGGGGACAGCCTAGGCCTTGGCGTGGGCGGTGTGTGTCGCATTATCAATAACCGTGGGAAAGCAGTGATGGCTGAAGTGGTGGGATTCCGGAAAGAAAAAGCGCTGTTCATGCCCTTTGGTGAAATTCGGGGAATCAGCATGGGAAGCCGGATTG
The DNA here is from genome assembly GCF_000745975.1 of Desulfobacter vibrioformis DSM 8776. GTDB lineage: Bacteria > Desulfobacterota > Desulfobacteria > Desulfobacterales > Desulfobacteraceae > Desulfobacter > Desulfobacter vibrioformis. The sequence continues at coordinate 76,281 of NZ_JQKJ01000012.1, forward strand.
TGCCGGTGGCCTCTTCCCCCATGGTGCCGGTGGGCGATGACATGCTTGGACGTGTGTTGGACGGCATGGGAAATCCCATTGATAATAAGGGGCCGATAATCGGTTCGACTTCCTATTACCTGTATGGAAAACCCCTGGGGCCTCTGCAACGGAAAATGATCAAAGAACCCCTTGATGTCGGCATCGGGGCCATTAACTCCATGATTCCCCTGGGCCGGGGACAGCGGGTGGCCATCATGGCCGGCTCCGGCGTGGGAAAAAGTGTGCTCATGGGCATGATGACCAAACATACTGCTGCGGATGTGGTGGTAATCGGGCTTATTGGGGAGCGGGGCCGGGAAGTTAAGGATTTTGTGGAGGAAACCCTGGGAGAAGAGGGACTCAAGCGGGCTGTCCTCGTTGCGGCGACATCGGATTCCCCGCCGTTGACCCGTATGCGGGGCGCCTATCTGGCTACCACCATTGCCGAGTACTTCAGGGATCAGGGAAAAGATGTGCTGCTCATGCTGGATTCCATTACCCGGTTTGCCATGTCCTCCAGGGATGTGGGCCTGGCTGCCGGTGAGCCGCCGACCACCAGAGGATATACGCCCTCATTTTTTGTCCAGATTCCCATTCTTTTAGAACGTCCCGGCGTCCTTGAAAGCGGCGGTTCAATCACCGGAATTTACACGGTTCTGGTGGAAGGCGATGACATGAACGACCCGGTGGGGGATACGGTACGTTCCATAACGGACGGACATATTGTTTTATCCAGGGATCTTGCCAATCGCGGGCACTACCCGGCCATTGATGTCATGGCCAGTGTTTCCAGGGTCATGCGGGATGTCAGCAAACCCGACCACATGGCCCTGCGGGACAAAGCCGTCAAGATCATGGCCGCATATCGGAATGCAGAGGACATGATCTCCATCGGTGCATATGTGGACGGGTCAGACCCCAGTGTGGACCAGGCCAAGAAACTGATGCCCGGAATCAACCAGATGCTGCGCCAGAGCATTGGCAAGAAAATGGATATGCCGGCCAGTGTGGCTGGCTTGAAAAAGGCGCTGGAAATTAAGGATGCGCCGGCTGGACCCCAAAAAAGGCAGGCCTAATCCATGAAAAAATTTAAATTCAGACTGCAAAGCCTTTTAAAGTACAAGCGCCATCTTGAGCAGGTTGCCAAGCAGGAAATGGCCCGGGGTGTGGCCGACATCCTGGCCTGTGAACAGCGTATAACAGGGCTGGAAAATGACAAAATATCTGCGGCTGACCAGCTTGAATCCCTGGTGGAAAAAGGGATGGGTGCAGGCCAGTTCAACAGGTACAGGCAGTTTATTACTGCAGTTGACCAGATGATCATAGTTGAACGTACCAGAAAAACCGAACTTGAAAAAATTCTGGAAAAAAAGCGGGATGCGCTGAAACAAAAAACCATTGAGAAAAAATCTCTGGAGCGTCTGCAGGAAAAACAGGTCCGGGAATATACCCATGAAATGATGCGGGAAGAGCAAAAGAGCCTGGATGAAGTAGCATCCTTGAGAACAGCCAGGGAGGTAAATAATGAACGCATTTAAACGCTGGATAGCCGGCTTTTTGGTCAGTGTGCTTTGGGTAACGGGAGCCTTTGTTGGTGTCTCATATATCCATTCGGGGCAGCCGGCACTGGTTTTGGCGGAAGACAAGGATACTCAGCCGAAAAAAAATAAATCGGAAACAGCACCGGCTGACGGTGAAAAGGGAGGAGGCGGTCCTGCCCCCTGTCCGGAATGCCCCGAGTGCCCTGATCCTGCCAAGGTCGTTCTCCAGGGTCTTGAAGATAAGAAACAAGCCGTGGCCGAGGCCAGTGAAAAACTGGCCAGGGAAAAAAAGGAGCTGGAAACCTATGAAGCCCAGATTGATGAGAAACTGGCGTCTCTGACGGCCCTGAAAAAACAGATTGAAGAAGATATAGCCCGGCTTGAAAATAAGAAAACCGCCAAAGAAAGGGACGAAGCCGCCGCATTTGAAGTAAAAATGAACCGGTTGGTGAAAATGTATACCAGCATGAAACCTAAAGCCGCTGCAGAAATTGTCAATAAGATGGAACTTTCTGTTGCCTATGAAATATTTTTGAGAATGCGCGAGGTTTCCGCCTCTCAGATCCTGGCCTTTGTGGAGTACGAAAAGGCCGCAAAAATCAGCGAACGTCTGGCCTTTAAAAAACGCTGATTCGGATATTTTTTTTCCAACCCGGCACCCAATTGGGCCGGGGGGCTGAAAAAGAAAAAAAGACCGGCCCACAAGACAAGTAGACGGGCTATTTTATTTTGATCATGCTTAGATAAGGAGGAGAAAATGGGAAATATTCTGGTTGGACTGATTGTGGCAGCAGCCCTGTTTTACTTAGTAAAAAGAATGATCAATGTTTTTAAAGGACAGTCCTCGTGCAGTTGTGACTGTGACGGATGCACGCCCTGCACGCAGAAGAACGGCTGCAGCAGCCCAGAAGACGATTCAGACAGCAACCGGTTGATCAGAAAATAATTCGGAAGCGAACAATGGATACCCAAGGTGCTTTGGCTGCAAAAATATACGATCCAATACTCTATTTTGCCCTGAAAAACATCCGGCAGAATATCATTCGTCTGATTCCGGACCATGACGCACGCATTCTGGATTTGTGCTGCGGGACCGGCGATCAGCTGAAAAAATTGTCAGACGCAGGTTTCAGCAATTTAACAGGTATGGATCTATCCACAGAAATGCTCAAAGTCGCCCGGAAAGGCAATAAAATTGCAAATCTGCTGGAATGTGATGTGCAACACACAGGACTGCCTGGTGCAAGTTTCGACATCATCATCATTTCCCTTGCAGTTCATGAAAAATCTGCCCAGATGCAAAACAATATGCTGGCCGAGGCAAAGCGTCTGTTGGCGCCGGACGGGCAACTCATTCTAGTGGATTTTTCTTTGGATGACCAGGCCAGGATGATCAGCAAAATCGCTGCCACCACAATTGAACGCCTGGCTGGTGAAGCGCATTATCGAAATTTTAAAGCTTATGTAAACAAAGGCGGGATGGTCCCTCTTATTCAAGACCGTTTTAAAATACGGCAACAGATCAGGCATGCCCAGGGCGTGATCAGCATCTGGATCGTTACGGCACGACAACGATCGTTTGTGCCTATCTAAGCACCTGCTTATTCCGTCCGATTGACCAGAACATAACCAGGATAGATAGGGCCAGTAATAATACGCCCAGGACAAAGACGCCTGTGAACCCGATGCCCTGGTATAACCAGATACCGAACACCGGTGCAATCATTGCCCGAACCCCCACCATGCTCAGATGGATCGATTGGTATGCGGCGGCATCATCGTCGCTGCAAAAATATGCTGAACCGATATTCCATAAGAGCGACATGCTTGCTGCAAACAATCCGCTCCAGGCAAACGCGGCAACCACCAGGTAATAAAAGCGATACGCGCCAACGTCCCAATAGTAGGGAAAGTACTCACTGAGTCCTAGGAAAAACAGATGCATGAGCAAGGTCAGGAATGTGAATGCGGCAAATTTGCGTGGTTCTATCCGGCCGATGAGATTGCCGAAAAACGGCAGCAGAAGAATGGCTATGACGTTATACGAATTTTTGTAAAAGGCAATACTGGTATAATTCAACTTCAGTTGTTCAACCAGAAAAATCGTGATAACCGATGCCGTGAGCATAAACGAAAACCCGTAAATCATAAACCCCACTTCAAAATCACGATAAGGTTTGTTGGACGTTATAATTGCCTTCATATCTCTTAATGATTTGCCAAGCGAGGAAATCACGGGAAGGACCGGTTCCCCAGTCTGAAGGTAGTCCTCCTTGACAGCGCCTGACAGCAGAAACAGGGAGATGATTCCCAGGATTCCCATGGCAGGATAAACATAAACAAACGAAAAGGGATTGTTGTCAAGCATCCACCCAAAAACAAATGTCGTGATCATCATTACAATTTTACTGGTCATGGTGGCATAACTGTAAAATGTCCCAAAATGGGAATGGCTGTAATTATTTTTTAGAATGCTGTTGATGATCGGATAAACAATGGGCATGGACAGATAATAAAACACAAAGATCAGCAGAAAAAAATAATGATAGGACACCATGGCTTCATCCGGAAGCATATTTCTGGGGAAAAACAAGATCAGAAGCAGAGGGGTCCGGGTGATCAATGCTGTTCCTTTAAGGATATGTTTCTTTTTGAATCTTTTTACCAGTTCATGGATGACAACCGAAAAAATGAACACGATGATGCTGGCCTGGAAAAGAAGGGCCAGTTGCATCTCTGTTCCCCGAAGGCTTTTTATAAACACAAACTCGTTAAGGACCACAACACCGGCCAGAATGCCTTCGATGGTCGAATACACAAGGTGGAGCCCAAATACTTTTTTCTCATTTGTGCTCAGATCAATACGATTCAATTTCTGACCCCTGTGTGTTTTCCATTGCTGGATGCGACCCTGTTGAAGCCCTGCTTTAAACGATAAAATAATTAAAGGCAGGGTAAATAATGCCCCGCCTTTTCCTTGTAATCTCTGCTGTTTTTTGCCGCGTCATGCCGTATCCGGATGCCGCAGAACCGGATTCTATTTATAATCGTAAAACCCCTTGCCGGTCTTGCGTCCCAGCCAGCCTGCTTCCACATATTTTCTCAACAGCGGGCAGGGTCTGTATTTAGAATCCTTGAATCCGTCATACAGGGTTTCCATGATGGCAAGGCAGGTATCCAGACCAATGAGGTCGGCAAGGGTCAAAGGGCCCATGGGATGGTTCATGCCAAGCTTCATGACCGTATCAATGTCCTCTTTGTTTCCAACACTCTGGTAGAGACAGAAAACCGCCTCATTGATCATGGGCATGAGAATCCGGTTGGCAATGAACCCTGGGTAATCATTGGCCTGGGCCGGGACCTTGCCGAATTTTTCGGACAGATCCCAGGTCAGTTTAAAGGTCTCTTCGGAGGTGGCAATCCCCTTGATGACCTCCACAAGTTTCATCATAGGCACGGGGTTCATGAAGTGCATGCCGATAACCTTATCCGGCCGGGAGGTCTGGGCTGCGATACTGCCGATGGGAATGGATGAGGTGTTGGAGGCCAGGATCACATGTGCAGGGCAGATCTCGTCCAGGTCCCTGAAAATTTTGAATTTCAGGTCTTGGCGTTCCACAGCCGCCTCAACCACGAAATCGGCCTTGGCCATCTCCTTTAAATCCGTAGTGGTGGTAATCCTGGCAAGGGTGGCATCCTTGTCAGCCTGGGTTATTTTTTCCTTTTTTACCAGACGGTCCAGGGAGCCTGCGATTGTAGCAAGGCCTTTTTCGCAGAACGCTTCTTTAATATCGCTCATGATCACAGTCATCCCTGCCGCAGCCGCCACCTGGGCAATACCGTTGCCCATCTGGCCGGAACCAACAACACCAAAGGTTTTTATTTCCATTGTCCTGTTCTCCTGTACATTCAACTTGAAAAAAATTGACCCGGCATACCGTTGCGCACCGGGTTTGAATATAGTTTAAGCGCTTGTTTTTATAAGAAACTAGAGACAAGATACTGGAAACAAGAGGGCGAAGCGCCTGGGGCGCCCATTTTAGCCCGCAGTGTTGGTGTCTTTAGTTTCATGCTTCGTTGTGTCCGATAGGACATGGGGGTTATAAAGAACGGTCACTGCCTACCGGTTGACAACCAGTGCCACAGCCTCCCCCCCACCTAAACACAGCGAAGCAAGGCCGGTTTTTACATCCCTTTTGGCCATTTCATACAATAACGTGGTCAGAACCCGGGCACCGGAGGCGCCGATGGGATGTCCCAAAGCCACGGAACCGCCGTTCACGTTCACCTTTTCCGGATCCAGTTCCAGGACCTTGTTGATGCCGGCGGAGGTGCCGGCAAAGGCTTCGTTGATCTCAAACAGACCCACGTCATTAATACTGATACCCTGCTTTTTCAACACCTTGGGAATGGCATAAATGGGCGCCATGAGTACATATTTCATATCAATGCCATAGGAGGCCTGGGCCCCGATTTCAGCCATGACAGTGCATCCCAGGGCCTTTGCTTTTGATTCGCTCATCATCACCACGGCGCTCGCGCCATCGGCGATGATGGACGCATTGCCTGCCGTGCCCACGCCATCTTTTTTAAAAGCGGGCTTCATTTTGGACAAAAATTCAAAGCTTGTCTCCTGGGGGCATTCGTCTGTATCAAAAATTTTGGGATCACCCTTTCGCTGGGGGATTGAAACGGGCATAATCTCATCCTTAAACCGTCCCTGGGCCACAGCCTTGTTGGCCCGTTCATAGGACCGGGCCGCAAACCGGTCCTGGTCCTCCCGGGTCACTTCCCAGCGCTCGGAGCAAAGCTCGTTGGACATGCCCATGTGAAAATCATTGACAATATCCCACAGCCCGTCATGGACCATATGGTCCTCAATGCGGCCCGGCCCCATGCGATGTCCCCATCTGGCCTTGTCCATATAATAGGGCGCCATGCTCATGGTCTCCATGCCGCCGGCCACCACAACATCTGCATCTCCGCACTGGATGGCCTGGGCTGCCAGCATAACCGCCTTAAGCGATGACCCGCACACCTTGTTTATGGTAATGGCTTCCACTTCCCAGGGAAGGCCCGACTTAACCACAGCCTGTTTGCCCGGATTCTGGCCGTACCCGCAGGGCAGAACCATGCCCATGATGCACTCATCCACCACGGCATCCTCAATATCAGCCCGCCGGATGGCTTCCCTGATGACAAGCCCCCCGAGGGTTGTGGCGCCCATGCCGCTCAATGAACCGCCAAAACTGCCTAAAGGGGTTCGGGTGGCACTGACGATAACTGCTTTATTCATTTTAAACTCCTTATCTTTTTTTACACTGAATTTTTTTTAATAAATAAGACCCAGAATAAAGTCTGTCTGGGTACAAATATACTGGTCCAGGGTAAAATTTTTTTTGAGATACCACCGCCGAAAGGCCCACATATGACCGAGTACAGAAATGTTGTGTCCCACCAGACTGCAGGTTTTCTCATCCAGATGGGGGAAATCATTTTTCCCGGACAGCCGGGCCAGGGCCCTGACAAAGGTATCGGAAATATCCAGTTCGGTTTCCAGCACCTTTTTTTTCCATTTGTCCGGCAGAAACTGGGTAACCTGGTACATGAGCAGAATATAATCCGTCATTTTATCACACACAATAAAATACTGGCGGATGGCGCCGGCCAGTTGCGCTTTTTTACAGATTCCGCCGGACAGGGCATCTTCCACGGCATTCTGGACCTCCTCGTGGATGGCGCTGCACACCAGGTATAAAAGATCTTCCTTGGAGCTGACATACTCGTACAACGAGCCAATGGAAAATCCGGCAGCTTTGGCAATCATCCGCGTGGTGGTATTGTGGTAACCATGTTCGACGGACAGCTTGACCGTGGCATCAATGATTTGCCTCCGCCGTTCACGGACTAGCTTCTCATTTTTTATCTGCGTGGGGACATCTGCACTGGATGCAGGGTGTACGTTTTGCCGGGCCATGGGTGCTCCAGCCTTAAATGCAGATATCAGGGCTCAAACGCAGTACCGGCACCGGGCTGTGACGAAAAATTTTCTCAATGGTGCTGCCCAGAACATATTTGACCGAGCGGCTGTGACCTAACGGGCCTAAAATCAAGGCATCTGCCCTGAGATTTTTTGTAGCCGAAAGTATCTGTTCACAAGGATCTCCCGAATCAATGGTGATATCAATCCCTGCCATATCCCCAATGCCTGCCGCCTTTATCTGGTCCCCGAGCCTTACGCTTCGCCGTTGTTTGGCCGTGGGTAGAAATTGTTCTTCAGAAAAGGTGTGTTCAGGGATGTAATGGGATTTAATCCAGGCTAACTCCTTGGTGCTGATGCAATGGAATACATGAAGCTTTGCGCCTGTTATTTTTGCCATCCATCCTGCCCGTGCCAGAATATGCTCGGTCCAGGGAGAAAAGTCCACGGCAGCTATAATATTGCGGAGTTCCCCAGGTTCGGGCAGCGCGCTGCCTGAGTACATCCGTTTAAAAACATGTTTGTCCCGGACACTGAACAGCGCCTTTCTGCAATGGCGGAATACAAATTCTGCCGCACTGCCGAACATGAAGTTGGACAGGTTGGAACGTCCTTTATTGGCCATGACCACAAGGTCCGGATCTACCTCATCAATCATGGTCAGAATTTCTTCGGCAGGATATCCCATTTTGATACGGATATCGGTTTTGCCGTCGAATTCAGGGTAACGTGTGCGGATCAGTTCACGGATCTGGGCAATCCTGTTTCCTTTAAGTTCCTCCAGATACTCCTTGGTATCCTCCCTGCAGGGGTACATCATTCCGGCCATATACACCGGATTAACCTCGCGCAAAGGGACAATAGAACAAATGGTGACCTTGAGATCTGCCTGTCTGGCCAGATTCATGGCATAGCCCAGGGTCATGGGGGAATAATCAGACAGGTCAATACAGGCCATAATGTGGTTGAAGCGGTTCATTGTCTGCTCCTGAATTTATCGGGAAGTATGCATTTTGTTTTGTCCATAACCAGAACGGATCTGTAACCGATTTCCATAATACGGTCAGCACCCGTTAAGGTAACAAAAGTTGTTTTAAAATTCATGGACAACTTTTTTAAAGATTGTAGCACCATCATCTATGGTTGTATAGGCAACGGGCTGAATTTTCGAATTGCCAATTAAAAAGAATGCCGGTATATTATTAAAAATACATCCCAAAATGATTGATCCCAAAATGATTGATATTGATACGAGGCGCAAAGAAGCTTGCCACCTCATTTTCCAAATGACTTGATGCTTTTGTTAAAATCATGTAGTAAAATTATTTCCGACGGTTATCCAAAACGCAATATGACCATAGCCTAGGCAAAGCATTAACACCGGAAGATCAAAAGGCAATAGTTCCTTAAAGCGGTTGCGTATATTTCACTTGAGATGCAGGGCCGGCAATTTATCTGCACGGCCCCCTCATGCAAGAAAGACGTTGTATTACAGGTAAGGCTTAAATGAGCGGTAAACCCAGCTACGAAATGCTTGAGCAACAAATCAAAAAACTGGAGCGCTCCATTCAAGGCGCCCGCCGGGCAGAGTTGATTAATAGAACGCTGTTTTATATTGCATCCGATCTGACCAACTGCGATTCCCTTGCAGACCTGTATGCCTCCATATACAAACGGGTATCCGGGCTTATGGATATCCCCAATTTTTTTATAGCCATTTATCACAAAGACCAAAAAGCCATACAATACGTATTTCGCAGGGATGAACGGGCAGATCTGTCTCCTGACTGGGTATACAATTTTTTTGAAAAGCCCACGTTGACGGGTGATGTGGTTATAAACAAAGCGCCGTTACTGCTGGATGAACACCAACTTATGGACCTTGCAGCCAAAGGCAGGGTCATGGGACGATTGCCCAAAAACTGGCTGGGTATTCCATTGATGGTCAAAACCGAGGTGATTGGCGTGATGGCGGTAAAAAGTTATACCAATTCTGTCAAATACAATGAAGCGCATGTGGAACTGCTCAGTTTTGTTTCGGACACCATTGCCACGGCCATTGAAAAAAAGCAGGCCCAGAACGAACTCAGCAAAGCCAAAAAACGCCTGGCCCGCACCCAGAAGCTTGAAGCCATCGGCACATTGGCAGGCGGCATTGCCCATGATTTCAACAACACCCTCTCCGTTACCCTGGGCAATATTAATCTGGCCCAAATGGCGGCGGAGAGCGAGACCATCAGAGAATACCTGAATGACGCAGAACAATCTGTTCTCCAGGCAAAAAATCTGGCCTCTAAATTTGTTATCTTTTCAAGCAGCAGCACCGTGGGAATTAAAAGCCACATTGACCTGACAGGATTTATTACAGACACCCTTGAACAAATTAAACGGGAAAAAAATATTTTGTCCCGGCTTGAAGTCTTTGACCTGCCCCCTGTCATCGAAGCTGACAACGAAGCCCTGTCGGAAGCGTTGAAGAACATTATCATCAACGCATCAGAAGCCATGGACAATAAGGAACCGGTAAAGATAACAGCCCGGCTTCACGCCCCAAAACAAGGCATGATTGTCATATCAATCACAGACCAGGGCCGGGGAATCAAGCCGGATGATTTAGATAAAATTTTTGACCCCTATTTTTCCACCAAACCTAAAGGGGGGAATCGGGGAACCGGTCTCGGGCTTTCCATTGCCTGGGCCATTGTGAAAAACCACCAGGGCAATATCCAGGTTCAATCCACCCTGGGCCAGGGCACTTGTGTGGATATCATTTTGCCTATCTTTCCAAAGAATACCTCCAAAGAAACCCTTAAACCCAAAGAGGAGGGGGCCAGGGCAACGCGACCTGTCAGGGTGGCAACCCGAAAACCCCTTGTCCTGTTTATGGATGACGATGCCATGATCCTGGAAATCACAGGAAAAATTCTCACCCAGCTGGGCTACGAACCTGTCCTTGCAAAATCCGGCGAAGAGGCGGTGGAAAAATACCAGTCCTGTCTTGTGGAAGGCAAAATCATCGGCAAGGTGATCCTTGATCTTGAAGTTAAGCATGGCATGGGAGGCGAAGAGACCATGGAAAAGCTGCTGGCCCTGAACCCTGGAATCAAGGGTATTGTCGCCTCGGGCTATTCCCATGATGCGATCATGGAAAACCATTCTCTTTTCGGCTTTTCCGCAGCCCTGCCCAAGCCCTTTTCCATCACGGCCCTGAAACAGGCCCTTGTAAATCTGTAAAAAAACAGGAAACCACAGCGCTGTTATTTCAGCCGGATGCTTACTGAATTGGCATGGGCATCCAGTCCTTCGGTCCGGGCCAGGGTGACCACATCATCTGCCTCCGTTTCAAAGGCGGCTTTGGAATAATGGATCAGGCTGGTTTTCTTGGTAAAGTGGGACACGCTCAAGGCAGATGAAAACCGGGCCGTGCCTGCTGTGGGCAGCACATGGTTGGGGCCTGCAATATAGTCGCCCATGGGCTCAGGGGTATACGGACCCAGAAACAGGGCCCCTGCATTATGCACCCTGTCAATATAATCAAAAGGGGATTCCACGATGATTTCAAGGTGTTCGGGTGCCAGGCGGTTGGACAAGTCAATGGCCGTATCAATATCCGGAACCACGAGAATGGCACCGAAATCATTGATGGCCGGTCCGGCAATATCTTTGCGTGGCAGGGCATTGAGCTGGGGCTCAAGCGCGGCGCAGACCCTTTGCGCTACATCGGCAGAATCGGTCACCAGCATGGCTGATGCCAGCATATCATGCTCTGCCTGGGAAAGCAGGTCTGCGGCAATGCATTCAGGGTCTGCGGTTTTATCTGCAATAATCAGAATTTCGCTGGGACCTGCAATCATATCAATACCAACGGTCCCGGAAACAATTTTTTTGGCAAGGGTGACATAAATATTCCCAGGCCCCACAATCACATCAACCTTGGGCACCTGGACAGTTCCGTAAGCCAGTGCCCCAATGGCCCAGGCAGAACCTGCCTTGAACACCGAATCAATGCCCACGGCCCGGGCTGCCGCAAGAAGATGGGGATTAATTTTTCCGTCTGCCATGGGCGGGGTCATCAAAGAGATTGATTTTACACCTGCCACCTTGGCCGGAATCCCTCCCATGAGCACCGAAGAGACCAGGGGTGTTTTTCCGCCTTTGGCCCCGGGGGCATATATCCCTGCGGCCTGAACCGGCCGGACCATCTGCCCCACCATTACCCCGTTTCTGGGGGTGTCCATCCATGAATTTTCCCTCTGGCGGCTGTGAAAGGCTGTGATCTGCTCAACGGCCCGGTCAAGGGCCTTTAAAAACTGCGGGGTCATCTGTTCCAGGGCATGTTCAAACTCCTGTTCCGTCACCTTAAGGGTATCCAGGGTAACAGCCGGGGAGTCAAACCTGTTGGTGTATTCAACAAGCGCCTCATCCCCTCTTTTTTTAACATCATCCAGAAATGCCTGGACATTGTCCTGGTCTTTTTTGGAAAAACCTAGTCCTCTGTCTATGGTATCCTGGACTCTTTTTTCCGCTTCCGGTGAAGGGTAATTAAATATTTTCATGGCGTGTCTCTTTTGTTTTATGTTCATTTGCGGCCAAAAAACTGTTTCCATTATCAAAACAAAGGAACAGAGCCGCTGGATAAAAAGCACTATATATCAATTTTCAGCACAGAAAACCAATGTCAAGTCCAATGGGGGTTAAAATTTTTTCTTGACACAACCCTTATCGGAATTTATGATTATGATCAAATGATCATAACGAGGAAAAAACATGCCAAGACCCAAGCGACCCCGATGTATTGCATCCGAACCGGCCATTAAGGGGTTCAAGCCCAGAGGAACAGTGGAGACTGGAGAAGTCATCCTTTCCCTGGAAGAATTTGAAGCTCTCAGACTCATAGATTATGAGGGCATGGACCAGTCCGGCGTTGCGCAGGTTATGGATGTTTCCCGACAGACCGTAGGAAGGGTTCTGAAAAGCGCTCGCTATAAAATTGCTGAATCGCTGGTTACAGCCAAACGGCTTACGGTCCAGGGCGGTTGCTATGAGATGCGGGGCCGGGGAAAGGGCAGGGGGTGGCGGCATGGGTGCAGAAAACCACCAGAACGTTAAAGGAGATTATAACTATGAACAACGAACAGATCCTTTCCGAAAGCCTTGAAGACTATCTTGAAGCCATACTGGAACTTCAGACCATGAATACGGTTGCCCGGTCAAAAGATATTGCCGCAAAACTGAATATCAAATGCGGGTCTGTTACCGGCACCCTCAAAAAACTGGCTGACCGGAAGCTGATCAATTACGAGCCCTACGGCTATATCACCCTGACCCCCAAAGGCGCTAAAATCGCAAAAGAGGTTACAACCCGTCATAATGTGTTCAAGCATTTTTTATTCAAACATGTAGAGCTGGATGAAAATATCGCTGAACAAACCGCATGCCGTATGGAACATGCCATGAACCATAAAAATTTTATGAAATTCAAGGTGTTTGTTACAAAACTGGATGCCTGATACTCAACCATATCGCTTTTATGAAATCAGAAACAGGCTTAACTGCGGCCAGTAGGTGATGATGAGTACAGACAGCAGCAGCACCAGCATAAAAGGGATTGTGGCCCGATAAATTTCAACAATGGGTTTGTTGAACCGATAACTTGCAATGAACAGGTTCATGCCCACGGGCGGGGTGAAGTATCCGATCTGCATGTTCGCCAGAAAAATAATCCCTAAATGAACCGGATGTACCCCGTATTCCAGGGCCACGGGCAGCATGAGCGGCACCATGATGATAATGGCTGAAAAAATATCGAGCATGGCACCCAGAATCAGCAGGAAGATATTGAGCAGGATGAGAAACACCAGTTTGCTGGATACAAAGGTTTCGCAGAATTTGAACAGTTTCATGGGTGCTTCAACATCAATGAGATAGTTGGTCAGGGCCAAAGATACGCCTAAAATGAGCAGGATACCGCCCACCATGACCATGGATTCCCGGATGATGCCGGGCAGTTTTTTTAACGGGATTTCCCGGTAGATCAGCACTTCCACCACCAGAACATACATGGCCGTTACCGCGGCAGCCTCGGACACGGCAAAATATCCCGAATAGATCCCGAAAAATACAAACAGGGGCAACGGTACCTCCCAACCGGCTGCTTTAAGGGCCAAAAGGCAGTTTCTAACTGAAAACCGGATTAACGGCACCTGATTTCCCCGGTTGGCCCAGACGCTCCAGGCCGAAAGCATCACAATCATAAGAAGCGCCGGGAACAGACCGGCCAGGAAAAGGTTCTCAATGGAGACCTGCTCGCCGCCGTTCATCTGCTGGGCAATGATGCCGTAAAGGATCAGGGGCAAAGATGGGGGCAGCAGCAGTCCAAGACTGCCCGAAGTGGTCACCAGTCCCAGGCTGAAACGGTCCGTATATCCGGCCTGGGTCAGGGCCGGGTACAACAGCGCCCCCATGGCCACAATGGTCACCCCGGACGCCCCGGTAAATGCAGTGAACAGGGCGCATACCACAAAGGCCACAATGGCAAGTCCGCCGGGCATCCATCCCAGAAAGGCCCGGGTCAGCGTTACAAGCCGCTGGGAGGTATTGCTCTCCCCAAGGATATATCCGGCAAAGGTGAACAACGGCAGGGCCAGCAGGATAGGGGTATCTGCAATCCGGTACAACTCAATGGCCATGACCGACAGATCAATTTCAGACAAATGAAATCCGTACATGGCCGCAGCAATGATCACTGTGAACAAAGGCGCACCCATCAGGGCAAAAACAATGAGCAGACCGATAATTGTAAATGTCATGTTATGAATGTTTCAGGGGCAGGGGAGTGAATATTCTGATCAGATTTTCCATGAAAAACAGGGCATATCTGATGGTTATGATGCCGAATGCAAAGGGAATTACAAGTTCACAAATCCATATGGGCACCGAAAAAAAGGCCAGCATTCCGTCTGCCTTTTCCATGATGACAAACCGTGCACTGTGCCAGGTCATCAGCGCACAGACAATTGTTGTGAACAGGTAAACCAAAAGTGTTGTAACCCGTTTAAGACGCGCGCACAGATATTTGGAAACAATATCAATGCTGATGTGGTTATCTGTTCTTGAGGCCACCATGGCTCCGATAAGCCCCAGCCACAGCACCAGTACACGAACCAGGGGATCGGCCCACACCATCCCTGCATCAAAACCGTTTCTTAAAACGATCTGGAACACGGCAAGACCGATCATGAGCATCAACAGACTGACCAGCAGGGCATCTTCGATTTTATGGAGAATGGAAATCAGGCGTGACATGTGAATAATTTTCCGGGCTTATTGATTTTTACGGTACTGTTCAAGCAACGCATCCACCTTGTCGGCAGAATTTTTTGGCAGATTCCCGTCATCTATCATTTTTTGGGACGCTATGGCTGCGGCTGCCAGCCACTCATCCATCTGCTCCTTTGACGGATTGATTAATTTAATTCCCTGTTTTTTCAGCGCGTCAATCGCCTTTATATTGTCTTCCCGGTTCAAGCGGTCGATCTCTTTAAGGGACCGGTCCATAATTTCAGAAACCACTTTCTGGTCATCCGGTGAAATTTTATTAAATGTTTTTTTATCTATGGCAAAAACAGCATAAAGATAGAGCAATGGAAGATTGGTCATGTACTTTATTTCCGTGTGCCATTGGAGAACAACGGCACCCACCGGGGAGGTTCCCACGGTGTCAATGAGACCGGACTGGAGTCCTGTACGCACATCAGCCAGGGGCAGGGCAAAGGGGGAGATGCCGAAGCATTCCATTGAATCCACGGTCATTGTGTCATTATCCGGGACCCATATTTTGCACGCCTTGAGGTCGGCTATGGATGCAACGGGAGATTTGGACATGATATATGCAAAACCGCCACCCATGAGGGTAAAGCAGACAAATCCCGCATCGTCCAGACCTTTGATAATGTATTCATCCATGTGCCGGCGTACATAATCCACCTCTTCCTGGGATTTGAATTTCATGGGCTGGGCATAAATCTGGTTACCCGGAAAAAACGAGGATAGGCTACCTGACATGAGCGCGCCGCCCTGGAGCTGGTTTATGCGTATTTTTCGTAAAACAGCCTTGTCGTTTCCCATGACCCCGCCGGGATAAAATTTGAATTTCACACGATTATCCGTGGTCCTGGCAACCTTGCTGGCGCCTTCGCGCATTTTTTCCATCCACATGGAGCCTTCCGGCGAAATGGTGGCAATTTTTATGGTCAGGGCTTGTGCGGATACCGAACAAACCGTGATCATCAGTATAAAAGAAAATAATTTCAGGATGGGTTTGTTAAACATGGTTGAACTTCTCTCCGGTTTAAAAGTAGTCGTCAGCCTCAGCCAGAAGTTTTCCGGCCTGCTGCTGGGCATAGG
Source organism: Desulfobacter vibrioformis DSM 8776 (assembly GCF_000745975.1). Classification (GTDB taxonomy): domain Bacteria; phylum Desulfobacterota; class Desulfobacteria; order Desulfobacterales; family Desulfobacteraceae; genus Desulfobacter; species Desulfobacter vibrioformis. The sequence goes on from NZ_JQKJ01000012.1 coordinate 92,229, forward strand.
TGTTTATCAGGGTATAGCCGTCAATGTTCGGGTCTGTATCCATCACTTCGTTGAGCAGGCGATCGAAAAGCTTCCGGTCAAACATCATTTTGGCGTACAATTTTGCATAGACAACCTTGGTCATCAGATTTTTGCCCCCGGAAATGGAAATGGCTTTTTCAAAATACTGCCTTCCCTGTTCAGGTTTTCCGCCCAGGGCCGGGGGAAGAAAGGTGGCAAGGGTACCCAGATACAAATAGGCGGCCCCGTCCTTATACGTTTCGTCCAGGGCAATGACCCGGCTCATAATGACTTCGATCCGGGCGATATCGGCCAGGGCATTGAAATCATCCTTATGGGCCATGATCCAGGAGGCCCAGGTCTTTCCCAGGGTAAACAGATATGGCAGATTGTCTTTTTCCATGGCATTTACAACAGTGCTGAACTGTTCAAAGGGCATCTGCTTTAAATCACAGGCATTGCTTTGGGCAAAGCAGGTTGCGTTCAAGGCGTAATTCATGGCTTTGTCTGCCAGTTTTCTTTTTCGTTCCCTGTCTGTGATAAAGACGTCTGAATAGGCAGTATAAAGCTGGGCGCCTGAAGAGAGCATGTCCGGGGAATCCGGGGCCTGGTCAATGAGGCTGTCAACCATGATCAGGTAGGCAGGCGCACCGGCTTCCACCATGGCCAGGTCATTATTATTCAGGATACTTCTGGACAAAGCGGTCATCATGTTGGATTTGACCCCGCATCCCTGGGCAAGGAAAATCAGCCCCCAGGACAGTATGCAAAAAACAATAGTCTTATATGCCCTTTTTTTAAAATGAGCCAGCATGAGCGTTTATCCTTTTTGTCCTATTTACCTTGAATTCAAGCGTAAAAGATCTTTATTAGGAATTAATTAAATTAAAAAATTAACGCAGAGAAGGTATCTTTTTTGAGGAAAAAAAGCAACCAGACAGAACGGTTGACAGAACTGTTGAGTGAACGGTTGATTCCAGGCAGGCCCAATCCGACAAAATCAAAAAATTATGGATATAATTGCTGTAAATCATGGTATAGTGCATGCAATTCATTGATTCCCAGAAAGAGTGACGTGATGCCTTTCAAAATGAGATCTGCCATGTTTTTAGAACGAAAAATCCTCCGGGTGTGGGCCTCAGTTTTGTTTTTTGTGTTAATCCTTTCCGCTACAGCACATACTGCCGGGCCGGTGGTGCATATCATTCCCGTTTCCGGGACTGTTGATCCGGGCATGGCCGCATACCTCAAACGGGTGGTCTCCTCCCTTGAAAAGGATGACTCCGCCATTCTGGTATTTGCCATGGATACCTTTGGGGGGCGGGTGGATGCCGCCTTTGACATTGTGGAAACCATCTGCACCGTGCCAAGACAGAGAACCATTGCTTATGTGGAAAAAAAAGCCATTTCCGCAGGCGCGCTGATTGCGCTTTCCGCAGGTTCCCTGGTCATGAAGGAAAACACCCTTATCGGTGACTGTGCGCCTATTCTCCAGACCAGTGAAGGTCACAAGGAAGCAGGCGAAAAAACCCAGACCGTACTCCGTGCACAGTTTCGAACCCTGGCCAAGCGGAACAATTATTCCCAAGTTTTGGCTGAATCCATGGTGTCCAAATCCATGGAAGTGTATAAAATTACCCGGGGAACGCATTCTGAATACATGGATAAAACCCAGTGGCAGGAGCTTTCCGAAAAAGAAAAGAAAGAAATTACCGATAAATCCACCATTGTCAGCCAAGGCGAGCTTTTGACCATGGATGACAAAGAGGCTTTTGAGCTGGGGTTTTCCCGCCAGAGTGTCACAACCCTTGATCAGGCCCTTGGCGTTCTGGGGTACGGGGCGTATCAAAAGGTCTATGTTACTGAAAATTGGTCAGAAACCTTTGTAAGATGGCTCCAGCCGTTTTTGCCGATTCTCATGATTTTAGGCATTGGTGCCGTGTATACGGAGATTAAGGCCCCGGGATTCGGCATTCCCGGTCTTGTGGGCATTATCTGTCTGGGACTGGTGTTTTTCAACCAGTACCTGGTTGGGCTTGCCAACTATACGGAAATTTTGGTGTTCATCATCGGGTTCCTGCTTCTGGGTATGGAGGTGCTTGTCCTGCCGGGGTTCGGCATCGCCGGGATCAGCGCCATCATTGTCCTGGCCGCAGGCCTTGTGCTCTCCTTTCAGGATTTTGTGCTGCCTGACCCAAGCCTGCCATGGCAGAGCGATCTGATGATAAAAAATCTGGGACTGGTCATGGGCAGCGCCTTTGGCGCGCTGGTGGTTTCGATGTCTGTGGTGCGTTTTGCTTTGCCCAAACTGTCAAAGGTGATTAAGGGACCGTATCTGGATGCCACACTCCGGGACTCTCGTGCCGAATCCGCCGAGTCATCAGGTATATGTGCCGGTGATCAAGGCATTTCCTTGACAACGTTGCGGCCTTCGGGCAAGGTCCGTATCAGTGACAGAAAAGTTGATGCCGTTACCCAGGGCGGTTTTATTGATCCTGGCACACCGGTCCGGGTGGCCCAGGTCACAGCAGGCCATGTAATTGTTGAAACGATTATGGAAAAGAGGGAAAAATGAGTGCCTGGATCCTGCCTTTGGTTCTCCAGATCATGGCAATGCTTACCGTTGTTGCCGAGGTCTTTGTGCCGTCCATGGGGCTTTTATCCATTATTGCCCTGGGCTTTACCGGATACTCCCTTTTCCTTGTGTTCAGTGCCTTTCCCATTTCAGCGTTTTATGCGGTCCTGGGGGCTGATCTGATTCTGCTTCCCGTGGTGTTTATTCTGGGATTTAAAATGCTGGCGGTTTCTCCTTTGTCCCTTAAAAAGAAATTATCCGCATCCCAGGGTGTGGTTTCCCAGTCCCCGGACCTTAAAAATTACCTGGACAGCACCGGACACAGCATCTCACCCCTTCGTCCGTCCGGAATAGCGCTGATTGGCGGTGTCCGCCTGGATGTGGTCACGGACGGGGAATTTATCGAGCCAGATGCGCCGTTAAGGGTCTGCAAGGTCACAGGCAACCAGGTGATTGTCTGCCGTCAGGAAAACAGTTGAATCAACGCGTTTAAAAGCGTTACATAATAATTTTAAAAAAGGTGGTTTAACATGCAGATGATGTCCATTCTTATTATCATTGCCGGCATTCTTGGCCTGGTGGTTGTTTACTTTGCATTTTCCTACATTGGCCTGTGGCTCCAGGCCCTGGTGTCAGGGGCCCGGGTGGGGCTGTTCAACATTATTTTCATGCGGTTCAGGAAAGTGCCGTCCAAGCTGATCGTGGAATCCAAGATTATGGCTGTGAAAGCCGGGATTGATATTGCCACGGACAGTCTTGAATCCCATTTCCTTGCCGGCGGCAATGTGTCCCGGGTGATCCAGGCACTGATTGCTGCGGACAAGGCCAATATTGACCTTCCTTTTAACCGGGCCGCTGCCATTGACCTTGCCGGCCGGGACGTGCTGGAAGCCGTACAGATGTCGGTCAACCCTAAAGTGATTGAAACCCCACTTGTGGCGGCCATGGCCAAGGACGGTATCCAGCTCAAAGCCATTTCCAGGGTTACGGTGCGGGCCAATATTGACCGTCTGGTGGGCGGGGCCGGCGAAGAGACCATCCTGGCCCGTGTGGGCGAGGGCATTGTTACCACCATTGGTTCGGCTGTCACCCATAAACAGGTCCTGGAAAATCCGGACACCATTTCCAAAACCGTTTTAAGCAAGGGGCTGGATGCAGGCACTGCCTACGAAATCCTCTCCATTGATATCGCGGACGTGGATGTGGGCAAAAACATCGGCGCAGAACTTGAAACCGACCGGGCCGAGGCAGACAAGAAGATTGCCCAGGCCAAGGCCGAGGAAAAACGGGCCATGGCCTATGCCCAGGAACAGGAGATGAAGGCCCGGGTTCAGGAAATGCGAGCCAAGGTGGTGGAGGCAGAAGCCCAGGTCCCCCTGGCCATAGCCGAGGCGTTTAGAAGCGGCAATCTTGGGATCATGGACTATTATAAGATGCAGAATATCAGCGCAGACACCCGGATGAGGGACACCATTGCCACCCCGGATCAGCCTGATGAGCCGCTCAAATAACACCGAAAACAAAATTAGGATAACAACATGGATTTTGGTGATATTATTACTTTGATTTTATTTCTGGCGTTTATTGTGCCTCCTTTTTTGAAAAGAAAAAAGACAACCAAGGCGCAAGAATCAGGCCAATCAAAGCCGAGCGGATTTTCCCTTCTGGGAAAGATACGTGAGGCACTTAAAGAAGCGGCCCGGGAAATGGAAGCCCAGGCTGAGCAGGCCCGGAAAAAAGAGGCGTCCGGGCAGAGCAACCGCCGCCGGGAACCCCAAAGCCGCTCCGTTGACCTGACCGGGGAAGAATCTGTAACTCAAACCTTCTGGGATGAAATTGATGACAGCAAAGAATTGGATTTTTATCCCGGTAAACCGAATGTCCAAGTCCTTGGGCCGATTGAGCCTGTTCATGAAAAACCGCGTTGTCTTTCCACAAAAAAAGAACCCCGCAGAAAAGCCGTCAGGATGTCGGAAACAAGGGGGTCAAGATCTTTAACCCAAAAATCTTTTGGGCATGATGCCATACAGACAAGTTGCCTCAGATCAGGTCCAAGACGACTGCCGGCCCGGTCCCGGGGGCTTCAGCAGGCTGTAGTCTGGAAGGAAATTCTTGGAAAACCCGTTGCGTTAAGGGATTAGTATTTGTTTAGGGCACTTTGGGGGAGATAATTTAAGAAAAAGTGTTCAATCATACCATTATGATTGAACACTTTTATAGATCCGGATGTATTATCCTTTACGTGTTCCGTCGTCAGACTTTCCTCTGTCTTTTCTTTCCAAAAGCATCCGTTAATTTAAGCGCATAAAACACCATCTCCGGGGTAACGGGTATGGGTTCATTGTGAATGGATTCGCCTTCCTTACACGCCGATTGTGCCACCTTCATCAGGTCTGCGTCTGAAATATCCGATAAACCGATGTCCCCAAGCGTTGTCGGCAGCCCAACGGCTTCACAAAAGGAAAACACGTCATTAATTACATCCATTGGTTTATCCGTAAGGAAAAGTGAAGCCAATGTTCCAATGGCTACCTTTTCGCCGTGGAAATGATTTTGCGTTTGTTCCAGCACGGTCAACCCATTATGAATGGCATGGGCAGCCGCAAGACCGCCGCTCTCGAACCCTAAACCGCTCAACAATGTGTTTGCTTCCACAATATGTTCCAACGCCGGTGTTATTGCATGGTTTTCACAGGCCAATGTGGCAAGATGTCCGTATTCAATAAGCGTCTTGTAGCAAAGTTCTGCCAATGCAACTGCAGTAATGGAACATAGGTCTCCCGCCATATTTTTTGCATATTTCGTTTTACACGATTCAGCTTCAAACCATGTGGCGAGGGCGTCACCCATTCCTGAGACTATAAATCTGGCAGGGGCTTGTGCAATTATCTTTGTATCCACCAAAACAAGATCGGGATTTTTAGGAAGCATCAAATACCGCTTAAATGATCCTGTTTGCGTGTAGATCACTGAAAGCGCACTGCATGGTGCATCCGTGGAGGCAATGGTTGGTACCACAGCAACCGGGCGATTTAATTTATAAGCAACCGCTTTTGCCGTATCTACTGTTTTTCCCCCGCCAATTCCGACGATTACGTCTGCCTCCTGGGTTTCAGCAATGGAAGACAGTCTGTCTATTTCTTCATCCGAACACTGCCTATTAAATTTTTCAGCCTTGATCCGGATAACTTTTTGAATATCATTTTGGAGGATGGGTAACCTCTTTTCAAAGAAAAAAGGAGTGCATATGGCAAAACCCTTTTGCCCGAATCGAGATAACTCTGTGCCCAATCTTTTAATGGAATCCGCACCTTGAATGTAACGGCCGGGGAACAATGTTGTACTTATCATGTTTTTTCCTTCTTTCAATAGCATACCGATTGAATCAAGAGCGCGATTTTTTGCCTTCCCTGCATTTTTATCTGTGTCCTGTATGGGCGGGTGAAAGCCCCCCTGTCCGTGAGTCTTGTTAGCACAAGTATTTGCCGAAAACAAGGGCGGAGCCGTGATGGACCACAAGTGTTGTTAAATGAAGATAAATCTTGTATTTTCAATATGTTCATGCGGTTCAGGAAAGTGCCGTCCAAGCTGATCGTGGAATCGAAGATCATGGCCGTGATCTGGTAAAATAAATTGACAAGCAACAAGCTAAAAGTATACCTTATCGACATTGCGGAAGCACGCGGCTCGCTGGTGGGGCCCTCGGACTTCAAATCCGATGTGGGGAGTTAATACCTTCCCGGGTAGGTTCGATTCCTATGTGCTTCCGCCATTTTTGTAAGCACTATGTAAGCAGTTCAAGCGTTTTTTAATGATCTTCTGATAGTTTTTTCCTGCACCCCTCACCCCAAAACATTTGCCATGCCCCAACGGTATGCCCACCTTGCAGACAAGCGGATTCAACAAGGCGGTAATGCTATCGGGAATGCCATTAAAAAAAGCCTTGATGTCTAAAAGCGAAAATGATCTAACTCAAAAGGTTGTGAATCTTGAATCTAAAAGATAGAATGAAATAGGTTGCCATGAGCCCAACAATATTACGTGAAAAAGGATATCGGTTCTTCTTTTTCTCTCGGGAAGAAACAAGAATGCATGTGCATGTTAACTGTGAAAATGGAGAGACAAAATTCTGGCTGGAACCTGAAATCGAATTAGCCCAAAATTACCGTTTATCCAGATTGGAACTTAAACAAATTGAAAAAATAATCGAGGATAATTATGAACAGTTTAAAGCCGCTTGGCAAAGACATTTCAGGAGTTGAAGTGACCAATATTTCTACCCATGGAATCTGGTTGCTGTCCGGGGACAAGGAATTATTTCTCAGTTATGATCAATTCCCTTGGTTTAAGGACGTTCCTATTGGAAAGATAATTAATGTTGAAGAACCAAGCCTGGGCCATTTCTATTGGCCAGATCTTGATGTCGATTTGGGGATTGAATCTATTGAACATCCCGAACGCTTCCCACTTGTTTCCAAAGGGAATGCTATCTCCTCAAATTTAGAAACCGCATAACACGGCTTCATGATGCGGATAATGCCGACGCAGGGAAGCGGATGTAAATTTAGGTTTCCCCATGTATTCCCGCCGTTTGATTCCCTTGTATACATGTCAAGATGTGCCGGTACAATTCACATGCGGGTTACCCTTCCCCCATGCCTTGTTTTATATACTTAATTTTTCTGGAAAAATGTCCGGAATAAAAAGGAAAGAGTGATCATATGCACGCCCATGAACTGGCCTCAGATATTTACAGGCTTTTTGCCGCGTTGCGCGATATAAGACCCTTGGTCCATGTGGTGACCAACTTTGTGGTAATGAACCAGACCGCCAATGCGCTTCTGGCCCTTGGGGCATCTCCCATGATGTCCTGGGCAGACCAGGATGCAGCGTATATGTCCGGTGTATCGGACGCCCTTTGCATCAACACCGGCACCCCGGTTCCCGAGCGGATTTCAGTCATGAAATCCTTGATGTCCCTTGCCGGGGACGCTGGAAAGCCCGTTGTTCTGGACCCTGTGGGTGCAGGTGCCGGGCCCTTTCGCACGGACATTGCCCGGGAACTTTGCGCCTTTGCCCCGGCAAAAATCATCCGGGGCAACCCTTCGGAAATCTGCGCCCTGGCTGCGGGTCATTTATCCACCAAGGGGGTGGAAACCGGGATCTCCCCGGAACAGGCCAGGGCCATTCTGACCGGTCATGGCCGGCCCGACCGCAATTCTGATGGTTTGCCAGGCGGTGCAACAGCGCTTCTTGGATCCGCATCCGCGCTTGTTGTCAGCGGGAAAACAGATATGGTGATGGGACAGGGCAAGATGGTCAGGATCGCCAACGGATCCGAACTCATGGGCGCGGTAACCGGTACCGGCTGCATGCTTTCCGCCATCTGCGCCGGGTTTTATGCCGTGGCTGAAAATGGTTTTGACGCTGCCGTTGCAAGCGTCGCTGTTACCGGCATTGCCGGAGAACTGGCTGCGGCCCGGGTGAACGGTCCTGGTTTTTTTCTGCCCCATTTCATGGACAGTTTGTACGCCCTTAGCGAAGCGGATATCCATGAACATTTAAGGGCTGAAGTTCACTGCCTGGATTAAAGTATATACAGGAAACCATTATGGCCGATGTAAAAGCCGATTTAAAAGAAGATCAAAAGACGTCACCCGGGAAAGGCATGTCTTTTAAACGCATTCTATCTGCGCTGGGACCTGCCTGGATCATCAGTGCCGTGGCTGCCGGGCCGGGAACCACCTTGAGTGTTGCCAAGGCCGGCGGGACCTATGGCTATGATTTTTTATGGGTGGTGGTGCTCAGTGTGGTGCTGGCCTTTGTCTGCCAGTACATGGCAGCCAAGACCGCCCTTATCGGGGGCCGGGGGATTGTTTCCATTGTGCAGGATAAATGGGGTAGTCTGCCTGCCTGGTTTGTAACCCTGGACGCCCTTGCCGTGATCTGGCTTTGCAATGTGGTACTGTTAAAAATTCTGGTTGCCGTGACCGGATATGTATCCGGCCTTGCCGTTCCCTGGTGGGGCATTGTGTTTACCGTTGCCTTCTATGTTCTGGTGGCCCACGGCGGATACCGGATTGTTGAGATGTTGTGCAAGATTATTGTCTCTTTGCTTGTGGGCTGTTTTATCGGTACCCTTTTTATTGCAAAGCCGGACCTGGGCATGGCCCTTGGCGGGCTTTGGCCGGATCTTTCCCATTTGGGAAAAGCCGAGATCCTGATGATGACCGCTATCATGGGCGGTTCCATCCATGTGACCATTTTGTCCATGCAGACCTATACTGTGCATGAAAAAGGATGGGGGGTGGCAGATCTGGGAACAGCCCGTTTAGATACGGCACTTTCGCTTCTCGGGGCATTCGGGCTGTATTGCACAGCCATCTATCTGACCGGAGCCTGTGTGCTTCACCCGGCAGGTATCCATGTGAATACCCTTTTTGAAATGGCTGATGCCATTACGCCGCTTTTGGGAACCTATGCCCATGGCTTCTTCTGCCTGGGGATCTGGTGTGCCGTGTTTTCAACGATTATGCCCACCTTTATTGCCGCGGCCTATGTACTTGGGGATAAAATGAACTGGGATATGCGCCCCCAAAGCCGCCGGTACCGGCTGACAATTCTGGCCGGGTGCCTTATTGCCCTTCCCGGCGCCTTTCTTTCCGGCAGGCCGGTGAACCTTTTGCTGATCATGCTGGCGTTGTCATTTCTGGGCACACCGCTTTTTGTGGGAATATTTTTATGGCTGCTCAACGATAAACGCTGGGCAAGGCAGTACAGAAACGGTCCAGTGCTGAATATCGCAGGGGGCTGCGCCCTGCTGGTTACCCTGTTTTTAGGGATAAAGTGGGTTTGGGGGATTTAGGCGCCATCTCTCTGTATATGGTCAGGCTGTATATGGTCAGGATCTGATTTGGGCCGGGCAGAAGACCATGCCCGGCCTAAAGCAGTTATGCCATAGATCCGAATTTCTGTTCAAAGGCGCAGGCAACGAGTTCCACGGCCTGGGACGCATCCTTGAGGTGCCTTAAGTTGACGACCAGATCAAATTCATCCGGATTGGCCTCATCCTTCTGGTATACACTTTTAAAAAAGGCCTTCTGTTCCTTGTCCATGGTTTTTATCCGGTTTTCAGCCTGTTCCCAGGAGATGCCAAGCAACCCTGACAGCCTTGAAATCCGGTATTCCCTGCCGGCAATGAATCTGACAGCCAGGACTTTGTCCCTGGGAAGAATTAGATGGGTGCCCCTTCCCACAAAGATGGTGGGCTCCAGCCCTGCCATGGCGGTCACGGTTTTTGCAAGCTGTCTTGCATAGTCGCTTTTTAAATAGGTTTTTTCGCTGATCAGCATGGTAAACAATTCACTCATGATTCCAGGATACCGTTCATCAAAATATTCCACGGCTTTTTGGGTCAGATCCTTTTCTTTGGCCATGAACTCCAGGATTTCCCGGTCAATCACCCGGAACGGCAGCCGTTCGGCTAAAAGATCAGCGATTTTAAGGGCACCCACCCCGATTTGCCGGGAGAAGCAGATGCAGGGGAAAATGCCGTCTTTCGGCTGTCTCTGTGGCTTATTTTCAGGTGTCCGGTTCCAGTTCTTAACATTGATTTCCGCCCAGGCAGCAGCACCCAGCCTTTTTTTACCGTAATCACCGGGCGAATATCCTGTTTTGGATTCTTTTGTCATAATTTCCCCCTCTTTTTTTATAAGGTCAGCATAAAAAATTACGAGCTACACTAACCTTACATAGCAATAAAAATGCCATGGGGAATTTTCATATGAAACTAGAGACAAGATACAGGAAACAAGAGAGTGAAGCGCCTGGGGCGCCCATTTAGCCCTGCATTGCTGCTGCCGTAAGTTTCATTGTTTGTGGTGGGCTTGCGTCTGTTTTTTTTCCCATGTGTAAATTCTGTGGACAGGTTCGCCAGGTAGATACATGGGTCTGTTTGAACTATAAATCTCCCAGGGCATACTGGGCGGATTTCAGGGTATTTTTCATGAGCATGGCAATGGTCATGGGGCCTACGCCGCCGGGAACAGGGGTTATTTTGCCTGCAATTTCCCTGGCTGCATCAAAGTCCACGTCACCTTTGAGGATGGCTTTTCCGGTGGTTTCGTTTATACCCACACGGTTCACGCCCACGTCAATAACCGTGGCGCCCGGTTTGATCCATTCGGGTTTGACAAGACCAGGCACGCCAGCCGCAACAATGAGGATATCAGCGCGTTTGCAATGGGCGGCAAGATCTTTGGTCCTTGTATGAACAAGGGTTACCGTGGCGTCGGCACAACTACCTTTTTGGGCCATCATCATGGCAATGGGTTTGCCGACTATATTGGAACGCCCCACCACCACAACCTGGGCTCCGCAGGTCTGTGTTCCGGAACGGACAAGCATCTCCTGGATACCGGCCGGGGTGCAGGGCAGGAATCTGGCATCATCACCGCCGATCATCAGACGACCGACGTTAACGGGATGGAATGCATCCACGTCCTTGTCCGGATTGATGGCGTTAATTACTTTTTTTTCATCAATATGTCCGGGCAGCGGCAACTGGACCAGAATACCGTGGATATCCGGGTCATTATTGTATTTATGGATCAACGCCAGCAGATCTGCTTCGGAAATATCCCCGGGCTGATCATCCTGAATTTCATTAAATCCGACAGACAAGGCTGTTTTTACCTTCAAGGTGACATAGCTGACAGATGCCGGGTTTTTGCCCACAAGGATGGTGACCAGACCAGGCACTTTGCCGTGTTTGGCCTTCATCTTTTCAACATCTGCCTTAATTTCAGCCAGAATCGCTTTTCTTATCTCGGTTCCGCTAATGATTTCTGCGGTCATGCTGTTCTCCTGATATGATCCGGCAAAGGAGAAAAAGGCGGACAGGGCCGTTTTCTTTGCCGGATTAGTTAAATTATAATCTTAGAATATACCCTGAACCTTGCCGGTTTCAACATCAACATCAATGCGTTTAAAGGCCGGGTTGGAACCGGTGCCCGGCATCAGAGAGATATCTCCGGCAACGGGAACGATGAACCCCGCACCTCTGTAAGTCAGGACTTCACGGATGGCCAGTCTCCAGCCTGTGGGCACACCCTTGAGCCCAGGGGTGTCGGACAAAGACAGGTGGGTTTTCACCATGCACACCCCCATCTTGGAAACTTCCGGGTCCGCCTGGAGCGCAGCCAGTTTCCTGTCGGCAACAGGAGAGTAATCAACACCGTCGGCCCCGTAAACTTCTTTGGCAATAAGTTCGATTCTTTGTTTAAGCGGCATATCCAGCATGTAGAGGAATTTGAATTCTGTTTTTTCCTCGCATGCCTCCACAACGGCCCGGGCAAATTCAATGGCACCATCGCCGCCTTTTTCCCAGTGGCGGGAAAGGGCCACCCGTGCCCCTTCAGCCTTGACCAGCTCACGAACCTTGGCGATTTCAGCATCCGTATCCGTATAAAAGGCATTGATGCAGACCACCGGAGAGATACCGGCTTTACGCACGTTGCGGATGTGATGGATGAGATTGACGCATCCTTTTTCAACCCATTCAACGTTTTCAGTGCTGTACGCCTGGGGCATGGGTTTACCCGGAACAGGCACAGGTGCGCCGCCGTGGCACTTCAGGGCACGGATCGTTGCAACAATCACAGCACAGTCAGGTGTCAGCCCGGAGTACCGGCATTTCAGGTTCCAGAATTTTTCAAAACCAATGCCGGCGCCAAAGCCTGATTCGGTCACGTGATAGTCAGCCAGTTTCAAGCCGACTTTATCCGCAATGATGGAGCTCTGGCCAATGGCGATGTTGGCGAAAGGCGCTGCATGAACGATAACAGGCTGGCCTTCCAGGGTCTGCATTAAAGAGGGTTTCATGGCATCAACCATCCAGGCGGTCATGGCACCGGCAACCTTTAAGTCTTCGGTGGTGACAGGTGCGCCTTTTTTGGTGTATGCCACAACGATTTTACCCATTCTTTCACGCAGGTCTTTAAGGTCAGTGGCCAGGGACAGGATGGCCATCACTTCCGAAGACACGGCAATGCCGAATTTGGATTTCATCATGAAACCGTCGAACTTGCCGTTTACGTCGTCAATACCGATGATGATGTTACGCAACGCCTGGCAGCAGAAATCTATGACCCAGCCCATTTCAATGTTGGTGGGATCAATGTCGATTCTCTTCATGCCCGAGAGGCGTTCCAGTTGCTCGTCCGTATAGTTTCTTTCATGCTGTAACCGAGAGGTCAGGGCAACCATGGCCAGGTTGTGGGCGTTCATGATGGCGTTGATGTCGCCGGTAAATCCCAGGGAAAAGGGCGTCAACGGAATGCACTGGGAAAGACCGCCGCCTGCAGCAGACCCCTTGATATTCATGGTCGGGCCCCCCGAAGGTTGACGGATGGCTGCACAAACCCGTTTACCAAGTTTTCCAAGGCCCTGTACCAAACCGATGACAGAGGTGGATTTGCCTTCGCCAAGCGGGGTGGGGGTGATGGCGGTGACATCAATATACTTTCCGTTGGGCTTATCTTTAAGACGGTCAAGTACTGTCATGGAATCAATTTTACCAATGTAATGTCCATGGGGCAGCAGTTCTTCTTTGGTCAATCCGAGTTTTTCACCGATTTCATAAATGGTGAGCATTTTTTTTTCCGCATCTTCTGCAATTTCCCAATCCGCATGCTGGGTTGGATCTAAGGCCATGGCAAAACTCCTTTACTTTATTTATCAAGGGCGGCAATTGTGGTGTCAAGCATCCTGTTGGAATACCCCCACTCATTGTCAAACCATGCCTGAATTTTTACAAGCCGTGATCCCGATACCCGGGTCTGGGGCAGATCAACAATGGCGGATCTGGGATCATGGTTAAAATCACAGGACACCAGCTGTTCATCATTCACCCCTAGGATGCCGCTTAAATCCGATTCTGCTGCCCGGGCCAGCAGGTCATTGACCTGGTCCGCATCTGTGTCCGACGCCACCACAAGGGTAATGTCCATGATGGAAACATTGGTGGTGGGAACCCGGATGGCCAGGGTTTCAAATCTGTTGTCCAGATGGGGCAGAATCCTGCCGATCCCCTTTGCAAGGGAAGTGGTCACCGGAATAATGGACTGCAGGGCAGACCTGGTTTTGCGCAGATCCGTATTATATGCGTCAATCACAGGCTGGTCGTTCATGGCAGAATGAATGGTGGTGATTGAACCGCTGTCAATGCCAAGCACAGCGTCAATGACGCTTAAGATGGGAATCAGGCAGTTCGAGGTGCAGGAGGCATTGGAAATAACCGCATGTCCGGCTTTCAGGCTGTTGTGATTCACCCCGTATATAATGGTTGCATCCATTTCATCTTTGCCGGGGTGGGAATAAATAACCTTTGCAGCACCGGACAGGATATGCTGTTTGGCGGCCTGCCGGTCATTGAAAATACCGGTGCAGTCCAGAACTGCGTCCACCCCGAGAGCCTTCCAGGGCAGGTCCTCAATATTTTTTTCCTGGAGCAGACAGATCTCATCGGTTTCAATGGTCATACCCCGGGCGGTTTTGTTGATCTCTCCGGGAAATCGTCCATGGGTGGAATCAAACCGGGTCAGATGAAACACCGTATCCGGGTGCCAGGCTTCATTAACGGCCACAAGGCAAAGCTTTTCTCTGTATGCCCTGGATTCGTAAAGGGCACGTACTACGCAACGTCCGATCCTCCCATATCCGTTCACTGCTATCTTATATGCCATTGCCAGACTTCCTGAACTGTTTGGTGTTAATAAAAAAACACTTCTAATAACCGGGAAATACGGCTTGTGTCAAGGCAAGGCCGCACGATTGATACAAAAATTGATGCGAACGGCTGTCACACAGACGCGTTGCACTGCTATGCCGGTCTGTGCTCAGGTACAACTTACTGTACTGGGGGATGATTTGGAAGCTTGCTTTGATCCGGCGGAAGCGAGGGCTTTGCCGGCTGCTTTGGGGGCCATGGCCTTGTTTTGGACTGGGCCAGGGAATCCGATTGCGGAACCCCGGCAGCCCCAAGGGGCCGGGTTTCTTCTTTCAACGGGATTTTCAGGATCTGGCCAATATGGATCACCGCCTTTTTCCCAAGGCCGTTCAGTATGATCAGATTTTTAAGGGGCACCTTGTAGGCATTGGCAATGCTGCCCGCTGTATCCCCCTTGACCACCCGGTGAAAGGGGGTGGGTCTCTGGGCTGTGCGATACAATGATCCAAGGGTTTTGTCCAGCAGGTCCGAAGATATATGCCTGGGCAGATACAGGGTTTGCCCTGGCGGGATGTATTTCATGCCGTCAAAAACCGGTTTTTTTAGGGCCGGGTTCATCTCCTGAAGCGTTGCCAGACCCATTGGCAGTTTACAGACAAGATCATTTGCCGCTACAAAGCCTTTGACCTTGTACCGGGTCTTTTGTCCGGGTTTATCCAGGGTTATCCTGCCGTAATAGTTAACATAATTTTTCGCCACCTGGCGGGCGGCAAGAAATTCCGGATAAAAATTGCGCGAGGCAAATTTAAAGGACCGGCTGCAGTAATCTGTGTATATGGCCGGATAGGTCTTGTGCTTATTTTTTGCCCTGGACATACCGTTAAGGCCGTGGTTGTAAGCTGTAATCGCCATGGGCCAGTTTTCAAGCGTCTCATAATTTTTTTTCAGAAGCCGGGCTGCCCCATGGGTGGAGACAATGGGGTCCCGGCGCTGGTCCACCACATGGTTGATATCCATGAACAGCTTGCCCGTATAATGGGTGAACTGCCACAATCCGGCGGCCCCGGATTTTGAGTAAGCCTGGATGTCATAGGCTGATTCCAGGCAGGGCAGGTAGGCCAGGTCTTCGGGCAGGCCATGGGATTTGAATATCATTTTAAACTCATCTATCAGGGCGCCTGACCGGATTACCCCTTCCATGAAATGTTCTTTTAATCCGGTTTGTACCCGAAGCCTCTGGGCGGCCAGCTTGAATTCCTTTGGTTTTGTTTTGTCCGGGAACAGGGCTGCCACTGTTTTTTCCATGGGCGTTTCCGGAACTTTTCCTTTGGAAAGTGTCAGCAATAGGGTTCTATATTTTTCAAGGGCCTTTTTTTTTGTCGCCTTGTTTGCCTGGGCAGCTTCCTTGCTTTTGGCGGGATTGAGTTTGATCTCTTCATAAATTCTGGACAGGTCGCCCATATCGTGGACCAGGGCCTGGGCCCGGGTGTGCTTGGTAAACACATGGGTCCAGAATGTCACATTGGGTTTGATCAGGTCATAAACCGGAAAAAGCTCAGCTTGCTCAGGCGGGGCTGGGGACATTGCTGCCTGGCAGTCCTGGCCAGCAGGGCCGCAAACACAGATTATAATGAGAGCGAAGATATATAAACAGACCAATTGTCCTGGGAAACGGGTCATATTAACTCCAAAAGAAAAAACAGGTTGAAGAATCTATTCAGAGAATAACGCTATCATATCATGGTCTGGTTTCATATCAATATTTTATCCTGGGCCTAAAGTCGGTTCACCGGTATATTGGCCAGGGCCTCCTCCCAGTAATCATCGATCAGTTCTTTGTATTTCTCCTGGGGATAGCTTTTGCCACAGGCGTCGCAGCATATGATAACATGGGGGCAGGCTCGTCTGACAACAAGTTTTCCGCCGCATGACGGGCAGGTTTGGGGGGCTTTTTCCATTTTTATTCCTCTGTTTTTGTTTGTTTGGACCTCTTTTCTTGTCCCCCGGATAACATAAAACAGGCAGACTTGAAATATTTATAAATGAAACGTACAGGAGGTCGTCGGGCTATGGTCAAAAATTTTTTTCCACCCGCCTGGGCATCATTGTTGCGGGCGCTGTGATCGGAATTTTCGCCGCTGTTTTACAAAAACTTGGAAATCCGGGGAATATGGGAATCTGCGTTGCCTGTTTTGAACGGGATATCGCCGGTGCCATCGGGTTGCCCAGGGCCGGTGTTGTCCAGTATATCCGCCCTGAGATTATCGGATTTGTGCTGGGTTGCAATGTTTTTATAGGCCAGTTTCATCCCGGATTTACAGGCCAGCCCGTGGTCCATAACCTTCATGTCTGTTCTTTTCTGGGCATGGCCTGGCCGGACGGGCCTTTGCCCATAATTCCCAATTCGATATCTAATCTACACTGAGTACCATGCCAAAGTCATAAAGTTAAGATACGTTCAGATTAAACCCACGAAGTTCACGAAGAACACGAAGTATAGTCGGCTGACATCTTCGTGAACTTCATGCTCTTCGTGGTAAAATAAAATTTCAATACTTAAGTTTATGGCATTGGATTGGAGCTACATCAGTTTATTGCAAGGATGAAGATCGAAAAGGAGATTATCCTGTTATGAAGTTTGATTTTCTGGGGTAATACATTTCGGCCCAGATTATCAAGAAATCGCAGGGGAAAATTTTTTGAAAACTTCACACCAGCGATAAGCAACAAGGCTGCAAAGGCAATCAGACAGAAAGTACGCAGTTGGAACTGGCAATTACGGCCAGGGGACAAGCTTGAGGATCTGGCTATAGAATGTAATCCAATAATTCAAGGCTGGATTAATTATTACGGGCGATACAATCCTTCATATCCCTATTGGGCTAATTTTCAATCAACCTCTCGTGGCTCAAGCAATAGGCTGAGGCCTTGCAATACTTCTTCAAAACGTTTTTTTGAAAGAGTTCCAATTTTTTCTATCAAATCAGTTTTGTTTACCGTATAAATTTGTGAAATATTCACAACACTTTTTTTAGGGATATTTGCTTCCCCTTTTCGAAGAGTAACATTCCCTGGAGCGTTTCCAATTCTTAGGTTTGATGTAAGGGCACAAACAACAACGGTGTTTATTCGACTCTGGTTAAAAAGATTGTTTTGAACCACAAGATGTGGATGACGATAGCCGGGTTCTGACCCCTGAGGCTCTCCAAAATCAATCCAGTAGATTTCACCTTGTTTTACCATTGATCATTCAGAAGCTCTTTGTGTTTAGGACGCATTTTTTGAACCAAAGAGTCAGTTTGTTGACCATCATAAGCTTCGTTTAGCTGTTGAAGTAGCTCCATATTTTCATGGCGTTGGATATACTCTTTTGCTGCTTGAGAGAAGATATAGCTTCTTGAAACATTGAGGTTTTTTGCAAGTATATTTATTTTTTCGAAAATAGGTTTTTCTATAGAAATGGCTGTTTTTACGTTCGGCATATTGATCCCTCCATTATTTGTTTTAGTGTAATATTTAGTATAAAAGGCGTCAATACTTTGTAATCCCAAAAAAACAGTGAAATAGACAGAATGGGCCAATATGGCAATAGGCAGATTCTGTCTATTGCTTTGGGTGAAACGGTTTAGAGCCGAAATTTAATTGGAGATTATCATTTTTATTTGAATGATTCTATTATTTTTTGGATTTCTATTTGCGCTGCCTTTGAAAAGTCTTTCAGTGTATTTTTTGCTTTAAACCAGACAAGTTTTGTTTGCGAAGCAAAGCCCAGAATAAATGATTTTTCGGGCAGTGCCTGCGTATTTGTATCTGACACTTGAAGTAAAAGAGAATTTTCGTCCGCGTAAAAGAGGGTATCAGATTTAATTAATTCTTTATAATCGCTGTTTATGGCTATGGTTAAAATCAGTTTGTTTTCTTTGCTAAGGTCTTGATCCAGAATTTTTCCGATTTCTATGCCCTTTGAATAGATCTTGGTGTTATTAATATTGGGATTATCTTCAAATACAACGTAATAGAAATTTTTTGGGGAAAACATTGCACAGTTTAGAAAAAAAGACAGTGCCACCATCAAAATGAAAATTGATTTTTTATACATGAAGCCCTCTTGAATTGTTTTGTTTAAAAGAATTGGACCCGATTAGTCTTGCCAACTTACAAAATCAAGTTTTAAAAAACAACTAAAAATGACATTGGTGGCGCTTTGATGGTGAATCCGGGAATTTTTTTGTAACTTTACACTGATATAAAAAGCCGGTATAGTTTTATCCTTTTTCAGGTCAGTAAAAGCGGCTTTGCCTTCAGATAACTGGAATACAGGACATAGGATGAATCCCAGGCAAATTCTCATTAAAGATCTTCTTCCCCACAGGAACCGGATGCTCCTTATTGAACGTATTCTTGAGGTGAATGCGTCCGAAACCGTGTCCAGTGCCGTGGTGTCGGATCACTGGCCCCTTGTCTTTGCAGGATTGGCAAGCCCCATTGTCATGGTGGAACTGACTGCACAGACCGCCGGGGTCAACAACAGTATCCACCGGTTGCAGACCCGGGGAAAAGAAGACGGCACCATGGGATGGATTGCCGGTGTTAAATCCGCTGTTTTTCATATGGACAGCCTTCCCGTGGGGGCAACCCTTATCACCCGGACCCGGAACAGCTTCTCCTTTGAAAATTTCAGGGAGGTTGCCGGAACCGTAATGCTGGATGAAACCGTTGCAGCAGAAATCACGTTGCAGCTTGTGTCGGCATAAAACGCCGGACCGCCCACATGAATTATTAAATATGACAACCAATCATACGTTAGGATAGTTTTTCCATGTCCCAGAAAATAGACACAAAAACCGCCGTCATTACAGGGGCAAGCCGGGGTATCGGCCGGGCCATCGCCATTGAACTTGCAGGGCAGGGGTATTATACCATTATAAATTACCACTCGGACAAAGACGGTGCCGCCCACACCCTTGAACAGGTCCGGGCAGCCGGTTCCAACGGGGAGATCATGCAGTTCGATGTGGCGGACAGGGAACAGTCCAAAGCTGCAATTGACACCATCCTCGGCCGGTGTGAGACCATTGATGTCCTGGTAAACAATGCAGGGATTGTTGCTGACGGCCTGTTTATCATGATGAAGGAAGAAAGCTGGGACAAGGTGATCCGAACCAGCCTTGACGGATTTTACAATATGACAAAACCGGTCCTGAAAAAAATGGTTCGCCAGAAGCGGGGGGCGGTTGTCTCCATCGCATCTTTGTCCGGGCTGACAGGCAACCGGGGACAGGCCAATTACAGTGCGGCCAAAGCAGGACTCATCGGTGCCAGCCGCAGCATTGCCACCGAAGTGGCACGGCTCGGCATTCGTATCAATGTTGTGGCACCAGGACTTATTGAAACCGATATGACCAAGGATCTGCCCCTTCCCAATGTCAAAACCATGATCCCCATGGCCCGGATGGGCCGGCCCGGGGAGGTGGCACGGGTGGTAAAATTTTTGTGTTCAGATGATGCATCCTACGTTACCGGCCAGGTGATCTCGGTCAACGGCGGCATGTTCTGATGCTTAGGGTAAGAAAACTTTTCCTGGGGGCTGCCTTTGTCCTGGTGGCGGTCATGGTTTCAGCCAGCGCAAACGCAGTGTCCCTGGAGGATATCCAGGAGGCGGCCGGCAGCATCCGCTCAATCAGTGCCGATTTTATCCAGGAAAAGCACATGAAAATCCTGGTAAAGCCTCTGGTTTCCAAAGGAATTATCCGTTTCCAGACCCCGGATGCATTAAGGTTTGAATACCGGGAACCCATTAAGAATATCCTTATCATGCAAGGGAAAAGTGTTTCGCGCTATATACACAAGGACAACACCTTTGTCCGGGACAATGGCGCTGCCATGGGTGCCATGGCTGTTGTCATGGATGAAATCAGCCAATGGCTGAAAGGGGATTTCAACACCACTGTTTTTGATGCAACCATCGAGGGGAAGCCGGAGCCCGGCAGAATCATCCTGGTTCCAAAGGACAAGGCCATGTCCCGTTTTATCCAGGACATAGTTCTGGTGCTGTCCGAACAGCCGGGCGTATTTAAAGCGGTCATTATCCGCGAAAGCCAAGACTCTTACACCCTTCTTCGGTTTGAAGCGGTGGCGCTCAATGAAGATATTAACCCTGACGTATTTGCCACCCCGAAATGAGACAGAAAACAGCCCTGGGATATCTTTTTGTATTTGCTTTTTTAATGGGCGCAGGGTGCGCAGGATTGCCGCCTATTGTTTCCCCGGACAATTCTTGTGCGCCTGATGAACAAAGCCTTTCCCGGGAGGTGAACGCGCTGTTTCCGGCGGATTCGTTCCAGTTTGTCCACGCCATAGAGTTGACCATGCCGGGCAGCCATTCGGCCATGCTCATGGGTGTTGTAAATATCCATCCCCAGCACCGCGCCATCCATTGTGTGGTCATGACCCTGGAGGGACTGGTTCTTTTTGAAGCGGACCACACCAGTGAAGCGTTCATAATTCACCGGGTCATTCCCCCCTTTGACAGCCAGGCTTTTGCCAGGGGTCTGGTATCGGACATTGAGCTTATCTTTTTCAGACCCCGGGGCAGACTCGACGCCTGGGGAACGCTTGAAAATAAAAATACAATCCTGAGGTTTTCAGAACCTGACGGCGGGACAATAGACCTTGTCGTGTCCCCGGACAGGACCATTTGGACCCAGAACCTAAGAAACAGCAGCCATCGGATCAAACGCTGCGTTACGTATTTATTTCCCCAAGGGGCCACAAACAGCCAGGCCCCTGTTTTTCCCAGGTCTATCACCTTGACGGCGGCATTTCCCTCACGATACACGTTAACCATGACCCTGACAGACGCGAGTTTAATTACTGATACCCTTCCTTGCGGTGACAATAAATGAAGCTGAAACTGATTTATCCCAGATGGACAAAGCTTGACCGGCAGACCGAATTTCATCTGCCCCCCCATGGACCTGTTGTGTTTGCAGCGGCCCTGCCCGACCATATAGATGTCCAGTTTATTGATGAGAATGTCCAGACCATTGACTATGACGAAGAGGTTGACGTGGTTGCCCTCTCCATGATGCTCACCATCCAGGTCAACCGCGGTCTTGCCATTGCAAAAAAGTTTAGGGCCAAAGGCATTCCGGTAATTGCCGGCGGCATTGCCACCATGCTCCATGCAGAGCAAATCACAGGCCAGGTGGACGCCGTGTTTCTTGGAGAGGCCGAAGGCCGGATGGAAAAGCTTTTTGACGACCTTGAAAAAAACCGCCTGGCCCCGGTGTACGATAATCTTTCTTCACAGCCGCCCATTGAATCCGTGGGTCCGGCCAGAAGGGATATTCTTGACCGGGACCTGTACAACTACAAAGGGGTGCAGATGGTGGATCTGGTCCATGCCTCCCGGGGGTGCCGGTTTAACTGCTACCCCTGCGCCGTGGCCTACCTTGGGGGACGCAAATTCAGACCCAGACCCATTGACAAAACCATTGAAGAGCTGGCCGGCATTGACAACAACCGTCTCTTTATCGTGGACAATTCCCTGGCCCAGGACAAACAGTGGGAGCTGGACCTTTTCCGGGAGATGATTCCGTTAAAGAAAAAGTGGTGCTGCCACCCCATTGAAAACGACCCCAAGGTGCTGGACCTGGCAGCCCAGGCAGGCGCCTGGTATGTTTACCAGGCTGTGTTTGACACCTCTGATGTAATCCGGGACAGAATCAAACGCTACCATGACCATGGCATCGGTGTCGAGGGCACCATTCTTCTGGGCCTTGACCACCACACCGAAGACTCCATTAAACGGCTCATTGATTTTCTTTTGGAAATTGATCTTGATCTGGCTGAATTCACGGTTCTGACGCCGTTCCCCCACACCCGGGCCTGGGAAGAGCTGAATCGCGAGAAAAGGATTCTATCCTATGACTGGGATGCGTATTCGGCGGACAAGGTGGTGTTCCAGCCCAAGAACATGGCCCCGGAGCGCCTCCAGGAATTGCTCCGGTATGCCTGGGACTCCTTTTACCAGGATGAACCCCAGAATATCAAAATGTACAAGCTGTTAAAGACGGTCATCCAGAAAGAAAAAGCCGATAACACCTATCGTCCCAGGAACCGGGACCTTGTCCGGTCTGCATTTGGACGACCTGCGGGTCAACAGATCTGATACACCGGATCAAGTCGCTCCAGCAGCCTCCGGGGGAGGGGAGGGCAGGTATCGGTTTTCTGGAAAAATTTTGTTTTTACAACGTACTCAATGTCATAAAGTTAAGAAATTTTTCAGATTAAAACCACGAAGTTCACGAAGAACACGAAGTTTAGTACGCTAATATCTTCGTGAACTTCGTGTTCTTCGTGGTAAAATAAAATCTCAATGCTTAAGTTTATGGCATTGACAACGTACTCGGCAATTTGCCCCCGGTCTGCCGAGATTAACCCTTATTATGAGATAATCATCCAATGACACCAACCCATCCTGCAACCGTAGATACGCGTAATGGCTTCCTGTTTTTCTGGGATGATATGCCGTCGATGACATCCACCCCCGGCAGTTCCTGCTTAAGTCAATGGTATCCAGCCGTATTTACCGAACATGGCATCACTTATAACAGTGCTGAACAGTATATGATGGCACACAAGGCCATGCTGTTTCACGATGATCAAGCGTACCATCGAATTATTCAATCCGATCATCCCTCAGAAGCAGCAAGCCTTGGCCGAATGGTAAAAAATTTTGATGAACAGATCTGGAAAAATGAGCGCTTCAAAATAGTCACCGCAGGCAGCATTCTCAAGTTCGGACAAAACAGTGAATTAAATTGCTATCTCCAGCAAACTTCCCCTAAAACCATAGTTCTGGCAAATCCCTGGGATAAGATCTGGGGCATAGGCCTTGATGAATACGCTCCTGATGCAGGCATTCCGACCAACTGGAAAGGCCTTAATCTGCTGGGATTTGCGCTTATGAATGCCCGTGAAGCACTTGGGGGTGGGGTATAACTATCCGCAAAATCTTTTAAGAATCAGACTGGTATTAATGCCGCCAAAGGCAAAATTCTGGACAGCGGCATAATCAATGTTTGTCTCCATCAGCCGGGGGGTATGGCGGATCATGGCGCAGCGGTCATCCACCTGGTCCAGATTAAGCGTGGGGACAATAAAGCCCTTTTCCATCATATAAAGGGTGAGAATGGTTTCGATGACACCGCAGGCTGCGATGGTGTGTCCCATGTAGCTTTTCAGGCCGCTGACCCATGGGGTGTTTCCATAGACATTGTTAATGGCCCGGGCCTCGATCACGTCCCCGATGCGGGTGGCCGTGGCATGGGCACTGATAAAATCAATCCGGTCCGCAGTGATCTGCGCACTGTCAAGGCCCATTTCAAGCACCTGGGTGACGCCTGCAAGATCGGGCATAATTAGGTTTCCGCCATTATTATTGGTGGAAAACCCGATCACCTCCCCAAGGATTGGTGCGCCCCTTTTTCTGGCAGATTCAAATTCCTCCAGCATGACCGCGCCGGCCCCTTCGCCCACGACCAGCCCGTCCCGTTCAGCATCAAAGGGCCGGGGCGTTTTATGCGGGGTGTCATTATAATGGGTGGAACAGGCCAGCAGATTATCAAAGACAGCCACTGTGGTGGTATCGTACTCTTCGGAACCGCCGCAGATCATGGCGTCCTGCACCCCGAATTTAATCAGTTCATACCCGAACCCGATGGACTGGCTGCTGGTGGTGCAGGCTGACGGCGAACAGATGACCCGGCCGGTTATCCCAAACATCCGGGTGATGTTGACAGCGGTGGTATGGACCATTGATTTCAGGTAATCTGCCGCCGAAAGGGAGAACATTTCAGTGGACTGCGCATTGAAGCAGGCCTGGTAGACTTTTTTGAGAACAGAGGTGGAGCCGTGGGAGGAGCCAAAGGCGACCCCGGTTCTCCCCGAAGAGAGCACTGCCCTGTCAAGCCCGGACTGTTCGATGACATCATCCACAACCCTGCAGGCAGCAAAGGAGACCGGCCCCATGGTTTTACGGTATTTTCTTGGAAAGTCGTAAGCCACGTCCTGGTCCACTGTTCCGAACACGCTGGTATTGAGCTGCTCAACCAGAAGTTCATCATCCCTGATGCGGCCCACACCGGAGGTGCCGCTTTCAAGGTTTTTAAGGATATCTGCCTTGCAGCAGCCAATGGGCGTGATGGCAGAACATCCGGTTATGACAACGCGTCTTTCCATAAGGGAACCTTAAGCCCTGTCAGCCATGGCCTTTTCAATAAAATCAACAATCTGCCTCACTGTTCGTATGGTCATGGCTGCCTCTTCTTCATCCCGGGTCAGTTTGGTTTTCATCAATGTCTCAATTTCCCGGAGCAATTCTATGGCATCAATACTGTCAAAGCCGTGGACGGCATTAAGGTCATCATCAAGTCCGATATCGGACATTTCAAAATTGGTTTCAATGAAATTAATAATAGTGGTCTGTATTTCTTCTCGCTCCATTCTCCATGGTCCTTTACTCTTCTGATGATCCTTCGGGCGTTTCTGCCCAAGCGTGTCTTCATCCTGACAATTCAGTCCCAAAGCATATAGTCATTACCACAATTCATTGTGAATGAAAACATTGATTCACGGCGGTGCAACTGCCGTGAACATCGCTGTTTACCAGCGGTAGGGTGGGCACGCGTTTTGTGCCCGCCGGTTGTCCTGATTCAATGTTATAAAGTTAAGATGCTTCCGAATTAAAACCATGAAGAGCATGAAGGACATGAAGATTGATTTTCCGGCATATATTCTTCATGCTCTTCATGTCCTTCATGGTGAAATAAAATACTCAATGCTTAAGTTTATGACATTGTGTCCTGATTATATCCCGGCGCCGTTAATTTCCGCCGTGGCAATGATACTGCCCAATGGCGTCGGGCTGGAATCATTCCGATGGTTGACTGCGTTGATCGCCCACGCTTCAAGACGCACCCGGTCACGTTGGAAGATCATCATGTGCGTTGAGCCGCCAAATTCGAAGTGGCCTATCTTGTCGCCGCGGGTAACTTTGACGGGGTCATTGCCATCTTCCACGATGTACGGTGAGTTGATAACACATGTCGACACCTCGACCATTCCAATACAGATGAGCGCAACATAACCGCATAACTCGTGCTCGAAAATGAATATGGCACGGGTCGCCACATGGCCAAGGTAGGGTTGAGATTCAGTGCCCTCCCATGTACCTGGGTCTTCACCCTGCCACGGCCGCTGTGCAAAGTACGTTCCCGGTTGGACCCACGAGCGGACAAGCTGGCCGTCGAGCGGTGCCTGCCAGCGGTGGAAGTGCGTCGCGGACAGGAACCCCTGGTAGATCTGACCCCCTTCGAATAGTTTTGCCCACTGTTTTTGTCCCCCGAAGATGTCGAGCAGAGAGTAGTTGACGTCCTTGACCCAGAAACCTGTTTTAAGCGCCACTTTGTTCTCGTATTGCCAGGGCGTCGTTTCACAGCCAATGTTGATATTGACGGCCGGGTCTCCATGGAACGGCCGTGCACCCGGTACAAATTCTCTGATAAAGAATGAGTTCCACGAGTCGTAACCATACCCCGGTGCTTGGGGATCACACACCATTTGATCCCACACGCCCGCAGCCCAGGCACGCTCAGAGATCCATGACCCTTCTTTGTCTGGGTCTTTGATGTCCAGCTTGTCGAGCGATTCGCTGCTTTTCAGGAATGTATTCCACGCATTGAGAATGTTTTTAAATTGGAGATTGAAGGTCTTGTCGTGGAATAATGCGAGACCGGACTCCGTGGCCATTGAGACCGCCAGCAAACCGTTCATTGGCGTGCCAACCATTTCCGTGGCATTAAACGAAGGAGAGGTGGATATGATTTCGTTCAGAATCTCAAAAAGGCTGTCGTAGTCTTTGATCCAAAGAACGTCGCCATCCTCGTCCTTGATCTCCTCTCTGGTCTCTTTGCTGAGCCTGCTGACAACAGCGTTTGCCTCCTCGATCATGGACGTCACCCACATCCGGTAGACACTATGCCGTGTCACCCAATTCTTGAAGTCCTGAACCTCGGGTCGCATCGGTGCAAGCGTGCCCGCCTCTTTTTTTGCGGCAATGGCGTCGCGCATCGGGACCAGGAACTTGGCGGTGGCCCAGATTCGGTTGGGAACCCAGAAGCCCATCTGAATGGGACCGGCATTGTCGAGTGTAAGAAGATTGGATTTTGTCATTTTGTCCTCCTTTGAAGATTGATGTTACTGCTGATGTTTGAACTAACCGGGCGTACGATAATCTGAAGGATGCTTTTTGGAATTAAAAACGGTTGAAGCCTTCTCAGTTGAACCCTTCTCAAGGGAGGAGGCAAGATCTCCTCAGCCGACTATTTTTTAAATTCATGCGCCAGCACTGCTATTGTCCACTTGAGTTTTTGCATCAATGTTGATATGAGTCCTTAGGGTTTGATATTATTATATTTTTTGCGAATTCAGTATATATCAAACATCTGGGTTCTAAAGGTTTTTATGATGTAAATTCAAAGAGTTAGTGTGTTATCGGATTCGTTTCAACGAATCCAGAAAATTAGGTTGAAGAAAATGATCTTCGTTTTTGTCGAGTTTGTCAAGTCGATTATGTCAGTCGAAAAGCCCTGTCTGCAATATTTTGTCCTTTATAAATTATGGTGTCCGATCACAAAAAATCATACTTGGAGCGGGACAATATCCCCGTTTGGATCTTATAGGCTGCCGGGTTATCCCAAGAAATTCTCCCTGGCACTCTTTCACCGGTTGGCCGATTGAATGAATCATTCAGATATGGCATTTTTCTTGCTGAATCCCATTGGGGGGCAAAGTTACAGTTATTCAGGGAAAGTCCCACTATAGTTGGTTTGTTGGGAACTAAAATTCCAAATCGATAAAACGGAACTATAAGAGATGGGTCAGGCACCTTTCATTTATCTTTGGTGCATTCGTTTTTTTCCTTTTATCAAATTGTTTGCGCCGATATGGAGTATCAATGATTGTGGCTGACAACAAACAGATTCATCTCAATAAGAAGTACAGTAGCGCGGATCATACCGGACACCTTCGTGAAAATTACAATTTAGATGGAATCATAGGCCGTTCCAAGGTCTTGGCGGACATACTCAAAAACGCGCTCATGGTGGCGCCCCTGGATGTTAGTGTGTTGATCACGGGAAAATCAGGAACCGGGAAAACGCAGATAGCCGAGTTGATCCATAAAAACAGTTCACGCAGGAACCACCCCTTTGTGGAACTGAACTGCGCTGCCCTGCCGGAAAACCTCATTGAAAATGAACTTTTTGGCTCAGCGGCAGGGGGGCATTCCGGGGCTACGCAGGCTGTTACCGGCAAGGTTCACGCCGCACGGGAAGGCACCTTGTTTCTGGATGAAGTGGCTGAGCTTCCTGTGGGGGCGCAATCCAAACTGCTTCAATTCCTGGGGTCCGGGATATTTTATCCCCTGGGATCTTCAAAACCGGTGAAATCCGATGTCCGAATCATCACCGCAACGAATATCAACTTCAGGGAATCCATACAAATGAAAAAATTCCGGGAGGATCTTTTTTACCGAATCAATGCGTTTCGGATACATATTCCCCCATTGTCCGAAAGAAAGGCGGACATACCTGACCTGGCCGCCTTTTTTCTCGCGCAAAGCTGCGAAAAACACGGGTTGGCAAAGACCACGCTCTCATCTTGCGCCTTGAGTACATTGCTGGAAAAAGAATGGAAGGGCAATATCAGGGAATTGAAGCATGTGATCGAAGCCGCATCGATCCGGGCTTCCCTGGATGGCAACAGGGAAATCCCCTCTGTTTATCTGGTTTCTGCGGATGACCCGCTGGATGAGCAAAGTGATGACGCCTCCGATTTCCGGGCAGCCACACGGCAATTCCAGCGGGGGTTCCTGAAAAAGAAGCTGGATAACAGGGGGTGGAACATTTCCCAAACAGCCAGGGACGTATCACTTTCCCGCACGCAATTATACAATCTGATTGATACGCTTCGGATCAAGCGCGAGATGTTCTCAGTGGAATGATCCGCGTCATTCATCTTCAAATCCCGGGATTATCATGTCCAGCCATTTTTCCGGTGAATGGATAGCGATTTTAGAAAAGATTTCCATGTCAGGATGGTTGCAGCATCCCACCAATTGATGTTGCCTGAACCCGACGCATTCAGCCATCAAATCCATGCCTGCCCGTTCAAACAGTTCAAGGCTGGCATCAAGGCCTTTCGAGGCTTTTGCCTTGTCGCCCTTCAGGTGGGCCACACCGGCTTCAAAGGCATGTCCGTAGGCCATTGAATCAATTCTCCGGTCCTTCCGGAGCAACCGACCGAACCTTGCCGCCCTGCCCAGGAAATAATCTCGATTGGCGGGGCTATCCACTGCAGCAACCAGGTTCACGCGGGCAGTGAGTATCCATGCGTCCAGCCTAGGAATGTCAAACCGTATAAGGCTGCTTTTATTCATTGTTTTCAAGGTTTTGTCTAATCTTATCAACCCATTTTGGATGTGCCCTTCGTAAACATCGCTATAAACGAAAATCCGGTGGGCGTAAAACAATTGAACACTGTAAGACCGACCGGCGAATAGCTGTGCCGCCTTAGCCGCCTTTTCCCTGGCCAGTGCCGGATTTCCCCTGGCGATATCCCAGTACGCACTGAACGTTTCAGCCGCAACCTGCCCCAGGATGTTGCCGGCCTGCCTGGAATCCGTTGATAATTTCCCGCACCGCTCCAGCAATTCCCTGATGTCTCCCTTTTTTTGCAGCGCATAGAGGCCTGAAATACGACCCGCAGTGATTTCCCATGACACATTTGTGCAGTGGTCCCCCAATATGCGCACACCTGTGTCACAAAGCCGGAGCATCTCTTCCCAGCGTGATTCCTTCATGCTGGCCTGGGCGAACGCAATGGACAGCAGTCCTTCCTGGTATGGCGTTCGGCATTGTTCAAGGCATTTTTTTGCGGCCATCAACAAGTCCGTTCCCGGCCCGCCCAACCTGAAATTGGCCTGGCACAGCACTGCGCCGGAAAGCCATAAGCTCCTGGCGATTCGAAAGGAATCACTTGTCTTCAGCGCCAGGAACAGGCTTTTGAGCAGGTAAAACAACCCGGTCATGGGCTCAATGGCAATGAATCCCTTTCCTGCGGTAAAGCAGCAGTCCACCATTTCCACTGCCAGGGGATTGTCAAATCCGGTCTTCCCTGGAAAACTTCGGGCAAAGGGCCGGACCCCCAGTATGAGAAGCTGCCAAAGAAGTCTCATTGCCAGGGGCCGGCCGGTTTTTGGATCCGAGATCCCATGTTTCACCAACAACGGGACCACAAGCGCCCGGCCTTCGGCAATATGGCCGCATGCCATGGATTCTCCGGCAGCCAGGCGTTTGAGTCTCATGCACTCCAATTTGGAAGTCGACAATTCCGCCGCCTCCATGTAAGCCATG
The DNA here is from genome assembly GCF_000745975.1 of Desulfobacter vibrioformis DSM 8776. Taxonomy (GTDB): domain Bacteria; phylum Desulfobacterota; class Desulfobacteria; order Desulfobacterales; family Desulfobacteraceae; genus Desulfobacter; species Desulfobacter vibrioformis. The sequence goes on from NZ_JQKJ01000012.1 coordinate 122,011, forward strand.
GCAGCTTTGATGCAATATCCCGCGCCTGCAAGCGTTTCCGCCTTCCTGACAAGGGTTTTCACTTTAGTTTCACTCTCCCTGGTTGACAAAATGCGATATCTTTATGTTTAAAGGTTCTGACTGAATTGAATTACCCGGGTTGCAGCAACAAATATGCCGCTCCGGACCCGATAGTATCCAAAAGGGCCGACACGGCGGCATTGTCAACTATTTCTTGCAGGTGACAGATTTATTGAACACTTCCAGCCGGCCCATGGAGGGCCAGGACGGTCAGCATATTCATGTATTCATTGTTTGCGGATAACCCCCATGGGCCGCAAGCCCGCAACGAACAATGAAACGAAAAACACCGACAATGCGGGGCTGAAATGGGCGCCCCAGGCGCTTCTCACTCTTGTTTCCCGTATCTTGTCTCTAGTTTCTTATAAAAATGATATATCTCCCTGTTTTTTTCCATTCTGGTATACGGATTGCTCTTGTTGTCAGTGATCGCGTTTTGGCGGATCTTCTTAAAATCTATAAAAATATGTCAAAGGAGGTGAAAAAACAAAAAAACCGGATCGAAAATCAAATCAATTAATGTTATTAAAATCCAATCATTTTTTGCGTAACGCCTTTGGCTACGTGAAAATCTCACAGGAGGCAAAGCATGGCTCTTTCAGACATCAAACTGAATTTTATCAACAGGTCAAGTGACGTCAACAACAGCACGGTGGTGGTGTTCCAGCAGAATGTAGCCGAGTCTTTCGGTGAAATCGCCATCGCCTGGAAAGTGATCGAAAACTGCGGCCGGCTCGACAATCATCCCTTTACGTATCCCTTGAATTTCCAGATCGCGGCCAGTGATTCCTACGGGAATTATACACCGAGGCTGGATGCGGTGGACGGTATGGCCTATGAAATGGTGAAGGATACCTCGGGTGATGTGCTCACCGTTGCCAGCGTACCGGCAACCAGCTCTGCGGAGGTGGAGGTGAGAAACAACCTGACCCAGGGTGCGATCAATGCCAATATTTACAGAAGCGGTAGACTGCTGGCCGCCAAAACCAATATGGCCCCGGGCCAGAAAGCGGTTTTCCAGTTCCATCCCCGGATCTATATCGGTGTGGTCAATCAGATCGTGGAATCCGATGTCATGGATTCGGCTGTCATCAAAACGATCAATACGGAACTCAACCTCTTCGGCATCTCCAGCGCGGATATCGTCATGACCGGCGGTGGCCCCGGCCCCGGCTCACTGCCCTTTGAATTCCACCTGGAAAACATCAATACCATGTAAAACCGTTCCGCATAATACAGGAAGGCGCCCTGCCTTCCTGTATTGCACTGCGACTGCCCGCCTTTGGGTAACTGTCGTGAATATCCCTGTTTCAAAAGGGTATGGTAAAGGAAAATAAATATGTCCCAGGAAATAAGTACCAATGAATTGAAATGGCACTCCGGTGACTGGAGAAAGGTTCCCATGAAACAGGAGCCTTATAACGGCCTCGAAATTACCGGCGTTCCGACATACGATGATGAACACAAATTCGTTTCCGCGACGATCACGGTCAAGGATTTTACAAAAGCGCCCAAAGGCTTGGCAAGTACAATGGAAGACGTGACCCTGGCCGACGAATGGGTCAATATTCCTGTACCGGTCACGTCCCCGCCTTCGGACGATTTCACCGTTGATGGGGCCATAAAGCTCCGGGTCGGCTCAAATGAGATACTGCTGCGGGTGAAACTGGCATATGGGCCTGAGAAAATGCAACGCCAGGAAATCGGGTTTATCGGAGGATTTCCCTCAGTGTCACCGGCGTGATAAAACCCGGTCCAGGGTATTGCCGTTATGTATACCGATCTGACATACATAAATCTGTCCATGGATGCCAATTTGCCCAGAATTATTGTGCTGCAAAAAAACCTTGGGCAAGGGGACAACCACCCCCTGATTGCCTGGAAAGTCATCAGGAACTGCGGCTATGAATGGTCCCATCCGATCCGTTTTGACTGGGGGCTTTCCCTGGGGCTGTCCGATATCCACGGAAATGAATCCCCGAGGATATCTCTGGGGAGAGAAGGCATTCGGCACCAGATGTGCCCGGGAACGGGTGGCGGCGTCATTGTGAAGACAGGTTCCGACCCAATGGAAATATCTGTTTCCAATCGAACCGGCAGGGAATCGTACACCGCCAGGATATATCGCAGCGGCTTCCTGCTTGCCCTCCGTCCCCGGATACTTCCGGGTGAAACGGTGAATTTTCACTTCAACAACACCATTTTAATCGGAACGGGGCTGCGGGTTATCCAGGGCCAGCCGCTTCCCCCCGGACGGCTTTCGGATTTTAAAACGCAGATTGACTTGTCCGGACTGAAAAAAGCCCGGATTCTCATGTTGGGCGGTGGTCCGGGCCCCGGTTCCAAACCATTGCGGTTTTTCCTGGAGGGCAGGAAGAAATGGTAATCGAATACATAAAAAAAATCTGGTCCGACTGTATTCACAGCGAACCGGATAAAAAGATTACCATTGAGTTCGATGTGCCGGAAAACTACAATCTGGATGGCCCGCCAATCCAGGCAAACATTTTCATTGAATATGGCAAGCCCTGCGCCTATCCCCTGGAAATTCATTGCCATGAAAAAGAATATGTGAGTTTTATCCATAATAATGAACTCCAGTTGGACGGATGGTTCAAATGCATGATGTTTCATTCAGTCATCGGCGCGGACAATGCCGGGGTTTTCGGTAATCTGCGCGTTGGTTCGGCACCTGATGACTGGCACTTCGAAGGGTTCATGGTCACTTTTAAAATGGACCCTGCCCCGGTTCCGACGCCCCCGACGCCCCCGGTCATCTCCATTGATCCTTATTCACCGCCCCTGCCGTTGCCCGAAGAGAAGATCAAGCAGGCCGGAGACCTGTTCCCCTATGTATATATGCGGGTATGGCCGTCAATCACGAAACAGGACCTGAAACTGAATTTCATCACATATAATCCCGGGCCGGACCCGGACGGGACATTGTACGCAAAGCTGATATCAATCGGGAAATCCGCGTCACATGATGCCCTGGCGCGTTTTAAAATGAAACAATACGCTGTCTCATTCATAGACAGCAGCCGGTTCGTGCATGATCCGCGCTTGCTTCCCGGGCCCCTTGGGGATTATATCCAATTGTATGGCTATCTACGCAGTATTGATGTTCCGGACATGGCCGGGATCAGGGAGAATATACAGCAGATCCTCCAATTGCCTGAGGATGAATGGAACCTATTCCTGTCATCCCCCGAATACGCCAAAGGGCTGAATGCCGTTTGGGACAGCTACTTTGCCTTGACCATCATCCTGGGCTACGACCGGGAGGATTACCAGGGTCTTGTGATGACCTTGGCAGCGGCAAACTTTTTCAATGCCTTTGCCAATGACCCACAGTTTTTTGAAGCCCCTGGCAAGCCCCTTGTTTTTCAAAAGATGGCCCAGGCCACCATCATACTCCCCAAGGCACTTTTTCCGCTTCCCCCCGGACAGATTCCCCTGTATTCACCTGATATATCCGGCAATGACTGGATAGAGCCTTATGCCATCGGAGACCTGCAGATGGTGCGCAGGCATCTGCTGCGGTATGAATCCGGGGAAATCGCCAAAATCATAAATATCATGCCGGGTGAACGCAAGGAGCTGAAAAAGCGCCGGCTCAACCGGACAAGTGAAGCGGTCAGAACCGAAAACGGGCATGGGGAGGTCATTGAAAACCGGACCCGGGAAAACCGGACCAACCTGGCCGTTGAAACACTGAAAACCATTGCCGAAAATAAAATGGTGACCCACTACGATGATGATACGCAGTTCACAACGACTTACGGTCCCCCGATACAGGGCACCTTGACGGGGGGCTGGAATGTTGAAATCCAGCCCGAGAAACCGTCCAGGGAAGATGTTTCCAAGTTCGCCAGGACGATTCTCAACCAAACAACCGGACGCATCACCAGGAGGGTGCTGCGGGAACGCCATTATTCCGCACTGGATGAAACCGAGGAAACCGAAACCAGCACCTTTGACAATACCGGAAACGCGAACGGCCTGACCGGGGTCTACCGCTGGCTGAACAAGATCTTCAAAATACAGGTTGTAAACTACGGTGCCCGTATGATGATCGAATTCATGGTTGAAAATCCTGCCGCCGATTTCATCAGCCGGGAAAGTGAAAAACAGGGGGGGGCTTTCCGGGAACCTGAAGATCCTTGTATCCATATACCGTCCTTCAAGGCTGTTACTCCGGAGAATTACGCCTTTCTGGCATCGCTTTACCATGTCACCGATATCCAGCCGCCACCACCGGAAAAACGGATAATTTCAGAGTTGATTGAAGATACGGGTGAAAAGCGAATTGCCCTGCCGGACGGTTATCAGGCAAAACAGGCCCGGGTGTCTTGTATTTTTTCGGGAACCAGTGGCACTGGCACCGTAAAAGGGATTGTGGGCCGGCAAAAATTTGAATTCAAGCCCGGAGATGTGGTTAAAAAGGGGGATATGTTCAATGAGAGCGGCGCCATCCCCTTTGGTATCCTGGGCAATCCGGCAATGGTATCTCCGCCGGAAACACCTGACAATTTCATGGTGTCCGTGGAGGTTGAATGCGGGATTTCCGACCGGCTTCTCGATGAGTGGAAAATTAAAACCTACCAGGCCATACTTGAGGGCTACCGGAATCGGAAAGCGGCATGGCGGGAGAATGCCGGGATTTCGGGTAAAGAGGACAAGGCATCCCGGCCCGGCCGTCACTACAGGGATATTGAGCGCTGGGAACTGAAAAAGGCCTGTTTCAAGCTGTTATTCGAACGGTATTTCAAACTCGTGGGATGCGAATACACGTCACCCCACGGAACTGGACAGGCCCCGGGTGAATTCATTGTCAACGAACCGCGGTACATTGAATTTTTTGACCGGGTTTTTGAATGGGATGAGATGGCCTGCCAGTTCCATGAGCATCCCATCCAATCCTATAAAAAAATCGACATAGATGCGATCCCGGACGGGGACCTGCAGTTTGCCGACTTTCTTCGCGCCGACACCGCCCGGATCATGGTTCCTGCCCGTCCTGAAAATAACATGGCAGTCCTTTATTTCCTCTCCTCCGGAATGCTGTGGACCGGCCAAAACGCCATGGCCCCGGCAAACGAATCAGATGTGCCGGTGGCCAATGAGTTGAAAAAGACCGGGAACCGTCAACCGGTTGAACCCGGGGTGTGCGATTCCTGGGAGGTGGTGGTGCCCACGGCAATGACGATACTGCAGGGTGCAGGGAACGAGTTTTCGGCCCTTGAAATAGATTCATTACAACCGAAATAACCGTAAACGAAAAAGGAGGTAAAAATGGGCGACAAGTTTTATTTGTGCTATGAGGACGGAAGCAACACATTGGAATTGCCCCAGATACGCAATCCGCTTGAGGATGTTACCGCAGGCCTTGTGGGCGTGAATGAGAGACGCACCGATGTGGTGGAGACCATGAAGGAAGGTGAAAAACAGCTTAAATCTCTTGTCAGGATGGGTGTCAAACCCATTCTACTCATGGTGTATCGTTCCGTGGCCGTGGGCGGGGTTGTGAGACGGTTGGGTTCATTCGTGGCGAAACCGCTGACATACAAGGCGAAAAGCATTGACCCCCAAATATTGACGAAAGATAATGGCACCGACCGCCTTTCCGGACTGCTGCCGACTGATAACGTGCTGGGCAAGGGGAACAAGCCGGGAGAGGTGACACCGGCAAAAAAAATGTTCTACCGCCGGGAAAGTGAACATGTCAGCTCGGACAAATGGGAATTGAGGTATGAGATTCAATCGCCGTCCGGCATTCCCATCCTTTCCTGGGAAAAACTGGGCTCAACGAGCAGCAAAAAACTGGTGGCGTTATGCGCGGACAAGATGGGCAGGCCATACGTAGCGGATTGGGACCTGGTCACGGTTGCGGTATACGGTGGGGGATTCCTCAGTCAGATGAAAGAGCGTGACACCGGCAACTTGCTTAAAGTGGAAAATGACGGCGGGGCTACCGGCATCCTCCCCACATGGCTGAAAAATGCGATCAATGCCAGGGAAGCCGCGACTAACGGCGCTACGGTAACCCGCCACGGGCCTGAATCACTTTATTGCGGCAACAATATCATGGATGCCAATATGTGCCTGATCAGCAACCTGACGGGGTTGGGAGGCACCCAGCCCGTTGGGGCCGAAAAGGTGCAAGAATGGGATGACCATTGCATGTATAGTGCAACACCCGGACAGTTTCTGGAGTGGATGAAAAATGATCCGTCTAAGATATGGACGTTTTACAGCTTTGATCAGTTCGATGGTACGGTTCGTAATTTGTCCGAAAAGGATAAAACTGATCAAATCAAGGAATTGAACAAGATATTTTAATAGTGAACGGACAATAGAAACCTTAAACGAGGGAATATGCAAATCCCAATACCAGTGATCCCGTTACCCCCCGGCATGGTTCGTTTCAATTCCGAGCCATGGACGCCGGTGGGGGCGGTCATGGCCTATGCCGGACCCCTGGATGTCCAAACCAGTCCGCCGGAAAAAGACCGGAATCTGGAAGCCGGTGGCTGGATGCTCTGCGATGGCCGGGAACTGGAGGTCCTCAGATATCCGGAGCTTTTCAATGTCATCGGCAGCCGCTACGGAGGAAAACCGGTTAAAGACAATCCCAAAACATTCAACATTCCGGATTACCGGGGCATGTTTCTCCGGGGCGTTGACCACGGGTCCGGGAACGACCCGGATGTAACGGATCGCCGACCGCCGGCAAATGGGGGTAAGGAGGAAGTGGGCTCCACCCAGGAAGACGCCCTGGAGTCACACCGGCACTGTTATCAAAAGGTGGAGACGCCTGCTGCACCGGCCCAGGCAGGCAAGCCGGCGATTCCGGGAATGCAGGATACAACGCCCACCACCGGGCCCACGGTTGATGAGGAAGGTGCTTGTTCCAAATTGGAAAAAGTCAGCAAAAACGAAACCCGGCCGGTGAATACCTACGTGAATTTCATCATCAAGTTCACCAATTATCCGGCATGGTCCCGGCAATGGCCCAACTTTCCTTTTCCCGGACCATGAATCCCCCGGACCTGATCAGTTGCCTTTGCGTCACCGAGGGAAGGCCGGCGTTCATGCCCTGGGTGCTCTGGTGCTTTGACCGGCAGACCTGGCCCCAACGGGAACTGGTGATTGTCGACAGTTCCCCGGACCCCTTCCGGGCCCAAGGACGGGATAACTGCCGCGTGATCCCCGCACCGCCGGGGACCGGGATCGCTGCCAAGCGCAACATAGCCATGGGGGAAGCCCGGGGCGATATTTTCACCTGGTTTGATGACGATGACTGGCAGCACCCTGAAAAGCTGACGCGCCTGTATGGGGCGCTCAAGGGGGGCGCTGCATATGCCGGTGCCTGCCAGGGCTGGTTTTTCGATTTGAACGGGCAGCGTTCCGCCCGGTTCCGGACACCTGGCGGGCGCATCATATTCAACAGCGCCGGATTCCGGAAAGAGGCGGCCATGCCTTTTCTATTCCCTGAAACCTTGGAGCGGGCCAGCGACACGCCATGGATGCAGAATATTACATCTGCATACCCGGGCCGGGTATTAAGAAACGATACCCTGTTTTTCTGGTTGTGCCACGGGAAAAATATCAGCAATCCGGCGGACCGCCGGGTTTTTCCGGACCCGCCGGATTTGTTGAGGCAAGCTGTGGGGGCCGCTGCCTGGGATGATACGGACCAGGCCCTTGATTCTTTGCGGGAACGGCTGGCCGGGACGTACCGGTCCCTTCCGGAGCCGTTGCCGTCGAAAACCGCACCTGCGGCTTTGCCGGGATTACCGGGCAAGGCCGCGAATCCCCCGGATAAAGGACTTGATGACAAAATGGATAAAAAAAACTCCCCGCCAGTGGGACTGATGATCAAGGCCACTGTCATGGACGCTCCGTTCATGGATGTTACGGTCCGGCACATCGTTTCCCAGGCCAGATACCCCTTTGCCGAAAAGGCGATCATTGTGGACCGCAATCCCGCATTTACCGGGAAATACCGCAGCCGCCCCCGTTCAAGCGACCAGGAACTTGATCAGATACTCGAAAAGCTCCTGGCGGACGGAACCGTGGATGCCGTGCGGGATGTGGATACCTCCCCGGATGTTGTCCGGCGCGTCATGGCACGGTTTTTTGGAAAATACGCCCCCGGGGTTCCGCTCCATGCCTTAACCGGGGGGCCCATCTATGCCACCCTGTTCGGCATGGAATCCATGCCCGGGAACTATGTGCTCCAGACAGATGCGGATCTTTTCTTTCATACCGGGGAACAGAGCTGGATCACCCAGTCCCTGGCGATAATGGACCATGATCCCGGGCTCTGGCTCATGATGACCCACCCGGGGCCACCTGCCGGCCCCCCGGGGAAAAGCCTTGGCCCGGCAAACGCCAGGTTGGCAAAATGGGACCCCAAAGCGGGTATCTGGCGTTTTCCCACCGCCACAACCCGGTATTTCCTGTGCGACAGGAGAAAGTTGTACGGCCGGTTGAAACCGATATTCAACGGAAACCGTTGCATGCCCCTGGAACGGATCATTAGTGACGCGCTTGAGCGCCATGGCGCGTTCCGGGGCGCACTGGGGAATTTGGAAAGCTGGCACCTGCATGCATGGCACCACGGAAACCCATTTTCTGAATGGGCACCTGCACTGGCAAAGTCCATCAAGGCCGGTCATTATCCCGTCATCCAGATGGGCGAATACGACCTGAGACTGGACCGAATCAGGGACCGCCGGGAGTGGGGGAGGGTATTGAAACGGTTCCGGCCCGATCCGCCTGTCAGACCTGACAAGCACCCTAGGCCTGACCAATCCGGCAAATCCACCAAATCCGGCACCCCGGCCGGCCCGGCCGGCCCGGCCAAGGCATTGGAAGCCGGTCCGGTGCCCATTACCGTGATTATTCCGGTCCGGAACCGCTCGGGGCGGTTGCGCAACGCCTTGCAGGGCCTTAACTGGCAATCGGCAGGCAGGCCTTTGCTGACCCTGGTGGTAAGTTACGGGAGCCAACCCGGCATTGATGCAGAATTAAAAGAGATCTGCGCGGCAAACGGTGCAACCCTCATGTGCGCAGGAGATCCCGGACTGCCTTGGAATAAACCGCTTGCACTCAACATGGGTATCCGCGCTTCGCCACCGGAAGCCCGGTTTCTGATGACCATGGACGCCGACATGATCCTGGCGCCCAATTTCTTTTCCGTTGTGCTTGATACATTTATCCAAACGCCCCAAAGTTTTGTCTTATGCCGGAGTTCGGACCTGCCCGGAGAGATCCCGCCATTGACGCGAAAACACGCATTGGAAAACAGGTTTGACCTGTTGCGGCGCAGCGCAACCCTGAGGCCGAGCTGGGGAACGGGCGGTATCCAGGCCGGGCCGGGCCGCTTTTTTTTCGATGTCCGGGGGTATGACGAAGATCTGCTCTGGTGGGGCGCCATGGACACCGACATGATGCAGAGGGCCGTCCTGGCCGGCCTGGACGTTAGATGGATTGAGGACCGGACCACAATGCTGCACCAATGGCATCCGCGCAAGCATACCGTTCTGGACGACCCCAAAGAGGTGGCCCAGGCCAGGACCGCGTGGAAGCGGAATCATGAAATCGTCAAACAACGTTCGGGACAACTGGTCCGCAATCCAGGAACCTGGGGGGGAGCATCGGTGGAGGACACCGTGGGAATCCGGGACCTGGGTAAAAACCTTAAAATAGATGAAGGCCTTGAAATACGGGTGTTGATCACCACTTTCAACAGACCGTCCCGCCTGATTCGCCTGTTGAGACAATTAGATGAATCCGCCGTCTGTTTTTCCAAGGGGAATAAAGGGGAGCGGCCAATTACCGTGGACATCATGAACGACGGTGGAGAAACGGTTCATGTACCGGTTTTATCCAACCTTCAATGCAACTACAGTGAGGAAAACCGGAACAACGGCAAACAGGGATATTGGCGGCTGATTGACAAGGCCTACAGCCGGATGAAAACATGCCGGTTTGATCTGTTCATTCAATTGCCTGATGATGTCGAGGTGGAACCCTCTTTCTTCAATGACGCCGTGGACCAATGGATGAAAATACAGGACCCCGGTAAGATAAGCCTCAATCTGTTGTTGGACCAATCACGAATCGGGCGGCCGAACTGGACGAATGTCTTTCCTTGCATCAAATCATTCAACGGCTGCCGCTTTTTTCTCACGGGCTGGATTGATATGTGTTTCATATCGGGCAGGCGGTTTTTCGATGCATTGGAATATCGCATTGATCCTGTTCCCCCCAGCCGGTGGCATGCGGATCCGAACATGTCATCCGGGGTGGGCCAACAAATAAGCGGCAGGCTTTACGCAAAAGGGTTGAATATGTACCAGGTCCGGGAATCCCTGCTGTTTCACGGCAATCATCAAAGCCGGATGAATCCGGGCGAACGCGCTAAAACTCCTCTGATCAGCTTTAAGCTGGATGAGATCCACTGCGGCCTGGCATCTTATCCGGCCCGTATTAATGCACTGGAACAGGCAGTTGATTCCATTATCGGCCAAGTGGATTTTCTGCACGTTTATCTCAATGATTACAATGAAATACCCAGGTTCTTGAAAAAAAACAAGATTGGGGTTTACCTGTCCGGCGAAAATTCCGGAAACCTGGGAGATGCAGGCAAATTTTTCAAGTCCGGCCAAATCCGGGGGTATTATCTCTCCATTGATGACGACCTGGTATACCCCAAAGATTATGTGTGGCGTATCGTCCGCCGGATTGAGCATTACGGGCGCCTGGCAGTGGTCGGTGTGCATGGTAAAATCATGAAACCCGAGGTGAGATCTTTTTATAGGGACAAGGCGGTGTTCCACCATTGCCTGACCAGCCTGAAAAAGGATCAGATCGTCCATGTCCTTGGAACGGGCACCACCGGCTTTCACACGGATACGATCAGGGTGTCGGCCCGGGATTTCAAGAGGCCGAACATGGCGGATGTTTGGCTGGCGATTCTTGGCCAGCAACAAAACAAACCGTTCATTGCCATTGCCAGGAAAACAAACTGGTTGAAACATATCCAATTGGAAAATCCCAATGACACGATCTACAAAAACAATGAGAATACGGACAGCGTAATAACCGGCATATTCAACGAAGTCCGGGATTGGCGTCTTAACTACCTGCCGGATAGAAATTGACCGGAATGGTTCAATCGCTGGATCATAGCGCCAACTCTTCATCCAATGTCATACACTTAAGCATTGAGTATTTTTATTTCACCATGAAGGACATGAAGAGCATGAAGAATATATGCCGGGAAATCAATCTTCATGTTCTTCATACTTTCAAATTAAATCCCAGATCAATTTCATTTGCCGGAATGCCTCCACGAACACCCCAGTTGTTCAGTTCTGGTTCTGATAGAACAATAACCGCATCATTATCTTGATAACCAAGTTTTTTCAATTGATTAAATATTAGCTTGTATAATCGCTGTTTAGCCATCTGCTCAAGCGGTAGAATGGGCACGCTTTTTGTGCCCACCGGTTGTCCATAAACTTGAATTCTTCTGACTTATCGTTCAGGCACAACATGTTGTTTTTTATAGATACATCTCAGGTTCTTTTCTTTCCAGGCATGCCTTTTGTAATTGTTCAATCGCTGCATTAAAATGTGGATCATTCATTTGTTTGGCCTCTGTTGGACAGTTTTTCACACAAGCAAAACAAATAATACATTGCCATTTGTTTATCTGGGAAATATCTTCGGGATTAATCGCTTGGGTAGGGCAAACTTCTGCACATAAGTTGCATTGGATACACTTATCTTTATCCGTCTCAGGCGTAAAGGATAATGTGTTACGAACCTGCTTGATCATATTTAGATTTTCAGGTTCAATATAAGGAATATTTCCGGGTACACTTATTTTTTCTATATCCTCTAAAGAGTCAATGGTTTTAAATTTTTCTCTAATTTTGGAACCAAAAGCCTGTGCCTTTTCAATATCATCCACATCAGGTCTGGCATGAGCAATTGGCCTGGAAGGATTGGAATAGGAGTGCTCGGCTATGAATGCGCCTGCTGCAACGGGTATGAATCCTTGTTCCACCGAAATATCATGAAGCTCTATAAGCGCATCTTCATATTCCCGATTACCATAAACCACAGTTAATACAACAGGTGTATTTTGAACACGTAATGTTTTCAAAAAAGGTACCACTTCTTCGGGAACACGGCCGTAATAAACAGGGGTAGCAAGAATGACCAAGTCATTATTAAAAACCAAAGAATCTTTTTCCCGTAAAGACCGGATAGTACAGTCCATCATCTCAACTCGTTCTGCCTGTAAGCCTTGTGCAATGTTCTCAATAATTGTTTTGGTTGTTCCTGTTGGTGAAAAATATACACATGAAATTGATTTTATATCCATTTGCTGCCTCCTTTTTGATTACTCCATCGTTGCATAAGAAACGTTGGGAAATTTCTAAGTTTTCAGGCCGACTTTTGCATGGCCTCAAGGAAATGTAGTAAATTCATCTATGATAGGCTTTTTGTATGGACGTATCAATGGGGAAAATCCGTAATTTTTCCATTGTCAATTTTCAGATTTGGCTCATTGTTTGTGGCATGTTCACCAATCACACAAGCCACACCGGCCATAGCGGCTCCAGCAAAGTAGTCCTGCCGGTTAAGTTTAATCAATGCAGGCAGGATGATGGGCATTGTCATCTTAACCGGGTGGATGAAGCCGTATGTCCGTTCCAAATTGACATTGAAAATAGTGGCTTGGTCATGGGTTTCATTGACTCCTTGGGCACCGAATACACGGCCGTTGATATTTAAAGTGCGAAAAATCAATTGGATAGTCTTTTTCCGATGCGATTTGGTTGTTTCCGACGCATCATTTGGAACGTCATGTAAATTTAAAAGGTAGGGATTTTAGGTATGGTTGTTGATGCCAAAGACGAAAACGCTGTTTCTTTCTATGAGGGCTTTGGTTTTAAGAGGCTAAAAGGCTCAAAAAACAGGCTGATTTTGCCGCTACTATTCTCGGTCGTCTCAGCATAAAGTGGAACTGACATTGGGCGGATTAAAAATACAAGAGAAAAACGAGATTCTCTCCTTCAGTGCCCGGATAATCCCGGAGCAGATCTCAAGGGCCCTGGCTCTGGCCAGAATCTGAAGTGTGACCCGGTTTTTCACCGTGATTCAGCCTACAACGAAAGTTAAAAGGTCTGTACAGGTGACACAGACTTTCATATAACCCCCCCATGGGCTGTTATAAAAAAGTACTGGCGGACAAATGTTTTTTAATAAAATATTCGTGATGATAAAACAGCAGGAATACTTTGTACAAAGTACGCTGCTTTTGTTCTCCAAACAACCCGGTGTTCATGTTTAAAACAATCCATTAAAAATGAAGAGGCTGCCATGACACACAATCAGGAAACCGATCGGAAAAAATTGGGAACGCCGTTTGAAAAACGGCTGACAACGCCGGAAACAGCGTTGTCCAAAATCAAGCCTGGAGACCACATTTTTGTGGGGTCTGTATGCGCCACCCCCAGGGCGTTGATTCAAGTTCTGGAAGCGTTGGAAGGCAATCTGTTCGATGTAGAGCTCTTTCATTTCCTTACAGACGGCGCTGTGGGTAAAAAAGAGGGGGTTTTCAGCACCCGGTTCCGGCACCGGGTCTTTTTTGTGGGCACCGATATGCGGGAAGCCGTCAAACAGGGCCAGGCCGACTATGTACCGATTTGCATCAGTCAGGTCCCCCATATGATCAACAGCGGAGGGATGTGTGTGGATGTTGCCCTGATCCAGACATCCCTGCCGGATGAACACGGATTTGTAAGCCTGGGCGTTTCCGTTGATATTGCAAAGGCTGCTGTTAATAAGGCCGGGACCGTTATTGCCGAGATCAATCCGAATATGCCGAACACATTCGGAGACAGCCACATTCATATTGACCAGATCGATCACATGGTCATGGTTGAGACACCGGTGATCGAATACATCCATCCGCCGGCGGATGCGGTCGGTGAACAGATAGCCAGATATGTCGCCCGGATTATTGAAGACGGCTCTACCCTCCAGGTGGGCTTAGGCCGGATCACCAACGAGATGCTCAAGTATCTGACAAACAGAAAAGATCTGGGATTCCACTCGGATGTCATCACCGAACCCATTGTGGACCTGATTGAAAAAGGTGTTGTCACGGGGAAGGCAAAAACGGTTCACCGGGAAAAGATCGTATGCAGTTACTGCATGGGCACCAGACGGCTGTATAATCTTATCGACCGCAACCCCATGTTTTCCTTTCATCCCATTGATTATGTCTGCAACCCCGCAATTCTTTCGGCTATTCCAAAGTTCATCTCGGTTTCACAGGCATTTGCCGTTGACCTGACAGGCCAGGTCTGCACGGACCAGTTTAAAGGCGAATTCTACGGCGGGGTTTCGACCCAGTCGGAATTTTTAAAGGGGGCTGCCAACTCTCCCGGAGGCAAACCTATCATCTGCCTGTCTTCGACAACCGAAGACGGCAGCGAATCCCGGATACGCTCCCTGCTCAGGGAAGGCGAGGGAGTAAGCATTCCAAGGTCTGACGTCCATTATGTGGTCACGGAGTACGGGATCGCTTATCTGTTCGGCAAGACCATCCGCGAGCGAACCCTCTCCCTGATTGAGATTGCCCACCCCAATTTCCGTGAACAGCTTCTGGACGAGGCCAAAGAATTGGGATATGTGCGGGAGGGCCAAACCCTGAAAAGCCGTGTGGCTTATCCGGCTGAGGAAGAGCGGGAAGTCACCTTAAAAAACGGCACAAAAGTTCTGATACGCCCATCCAAGGCCAGTGATGTCAAAGAATTGCAGGAAGTTTTTTACGATATGTCGAAAGAAGATATCTATACCCGGTTTTTCTCCCAACTGAAATCTCTTTCCGTATCAGCGGCCGAACATCTGTGCAATGTGGATTATGAAAACGAGATGTCATTTATGGCCATTGCAGGAGACCGGGGGAAAAACCATATTGTTGGCAGTGCCTGCTACTATCTTGACCCGTCCACCAATCTGGCGGAAGTGGCCTATATGATCCGGCCTGAATACCAAAGCGTAGGGTTGGGAGGCGCATTGCAGAAGCGGATGATGGAATATGCCAGGGAAAGAGGCCTCCAGGGATTTACAGCATATATTCTAAAAGAGAACAAAAAAATGATCCGGCTAGCCAGCAGCGGTTTTTCCAATGTGGAGATTGAAAAATCATTCAATGAATATGAAGTGACCATGTTCTTTTAACTCGAGAGCTGTTTATAAAGATCCATTCCACTGTTTCTGATGGTTGTTTTCAAGATAACGATGATTTTCATATGGCACCCGGATTTTTTCTGGAAGACCTGGAGGAGATCTTCCAGTATGAAGTGCTTAAAATGCTCAAAAAAGAGGGGAAAATTATAAATGCCATCATTGAGATGATGCTTTCATGGCGCCATTCAGGCTTTCATGTCTATATCGGAAGCAAAATTTTTTCTGATGATAAGGCAGGTCTCGGTAATCTTGCTCGATACATTATCCGCGCCTGTTTTTCCCAGGAACGTATGGTCTACATACCGGCGAAAGTTTCCGATGATAATACTGCCAAGGTTGTTTATACATCCAAAAACCGGAAGTCTCGAAAAACCTTTAATGCCCTTGACTGGTTAGCCAGGTTAGTGACACATATTCCCGGACGATATGAGCAAACGGTCCGTTACTACGGTTATTATTCGAACAAATCCCGGGGGATGAGAAGAAAGGCAGAGGCGGATGGTAGCATCCCTGCTGTTATTCCAAATGGGATGTCATCCAAAGAGTCCCGGCAGAACTGGGCCAGGTTAATCCAGAAAATTTACGAAGTGGACCCGCTGGTCTGTCCGAAATGCTGGGGGAAGATGCATATCATCAGCTTCATCGAAGAACTTGACGTCATCGAAAAAATTCTGCGTCATCTTGGGCTTTGGGAAATCCGTAACCATGATCCACCGCAACCTCAATGTCATAAAGTTAAGATGCTTTCAGGTTAAAACCACGAAGTTCACGAAGAACACGAAGTTTATTATGCTGATATCTTCGTGAACTTCGTGTTCTTCGTGGTAAAATAAAATACTCAATGCTTAAGTTTATGACATTGACCGCAACCTGTTACTTCCGACTCTCTCCCTGATTTGGTTTATGACTTTTCTGACTCCCAAATCCCGGCCAGTGGCTGGCATTAATTCCAGCAGTTTGGGGGATTTCCGGTGGGGTATGCTCAAAAACAGATGCTTGAACTGACCGGCCGGCTCCCGGATCTCCTGGTGGCCTGCGTGGGGGGGCACGGTTCCAAATCCTACCTGCTCCAGGACAAAAACGGACAGATCCATGAAGCCCATTCCATTTCCGCGCGCCTGGATTATCCGGGCGTTGGGCCGGAGCATGCCCTGTTCAAGGATATCAAGCGGGTGCAATATACGGCGGTGACGGACCGGCAGGCCCTGGACGCATTTTCCGCTACGAACCCGTCAAATTTTATTAACCCATCTTTTCGAAAATTCTAAGACAAACATAAAATTTCACCTATTTTTTATGGCACTATGAATTTATTTCATAATGTTTTAAGTGTGTTGCATGCGGCTCCTTCAATATTCTCCAATGTAGTGCCATAAAATTATAAAGTTGTTGATTTTTCCATTGACATGTGTATATAGTGGCCCCATGTATATTCGAAGAACTACGATTAAAAGCCGAAAAGATGGCCGCCAGTATTACACCTACAGGTTGGTTGAATCAGAACGAACTGAGAAGGGTGTGCGCCAGCGTACAATACTCAATTTGGGTACAGGTTTTTCTCTACCACG
>NZ_JQKJ01000013.1 GCF_000745975.1 Desulfobacter vibrioformis DSM 8776
ACTCGCCGGTCCTCCTTGTATCTCATAATAGGCTGCCTCATACAAGATGCGGTTAATCTCGCGCTTACTTTTCTGTAACGCCTGAGTCACTGCCAGTGTGGGGCATTTACAGCCTAATTGAAACTGCCAAAGCAAATAGTCTTTAACCATACTGGTATCTTTGTTCCCTCTGGAAAAACTCCTCGATACTTATAATCAAGGATGATTACAAAACCTTGTTGCCTCACTATCTCGATATGCCCAGTCTTGCAGGTCCTCTTTATATCGCATAACGAACCGTACTTGCCAAGGTGTGGTTTATTAAGCGCTTACACTATAATTCTGTGCTATGAACTCAACAATACCAGTCATTAGCAATGCCCAATCTGAATTATACATGCTTTTCTCCCATGGTTCAGAAGAATTATAGATAAAAAGTATTGCTCTTTTAATGTCTATTTTGTCTTGGCCCACCGTGTTAATAATCCAAGCTATACGGCGTCCATATTCTTGAGCAAGGTCTGATTCTATTTTTGTAAAGAGATGATCATTACAAAAATAGAAAAATGATAAAATTCAGACTTAGGATATAGTGGCGTGAGGCGTGGAGGTTCAAGTCCTCTCTTTGGTACCAATAATAAAAACAGCCGGTTAGATGGAGTGTATATCCGGCTGTTTTTGTTTTGGGTAACATTTTTCCAAATTTGGTGATTCTTTTTGACCTAGGCTTGACTTCGGCAATTTTGACATGGAAAGAGAAATGGTGGGGTATCGCTCATGATCTTGTAGGTTATTTTTATAAAAGTCGCCATCTCTGTTATAAATATGGATAATGACGACATAGCTAAAAATAAGGCCATGCCGACGCACACCGCCTTGCATACCATCATTTGATCACTCTCCGATCCTGTCTCCTATATTCGTTATAATCAGAAAAGATTTATTCGGGTGTTGCTTTGTTCAAGCGATCCTGCATGACAGTCTGTGGCAAAAATATCGGAAAAATCTCTTTCTTTTACGATTTTCTTAATATATTCTGCAATAGAATAATATAAGAAGGCGGTTCTTTTTTCTCAGATTGCTCACGGCAAACGCAAATATAGAAACGTGAACCTTTTCCTGTTGATATGGTCTTTTCTATAGCTGATACAAAAATGTAACATACATATTTATAGTTTGGGTTGTTATACCGACCGTGCAAAAGGTGTTTTAAATAAAATACCCCATGATGTGATCGTTGTACAATGATTATGGCGTTACATACGGCAAAACAGGAGCAGGGCATCATCTAAAGAAGCCATAACCTGAGCGTGAATTTTATATCACAAAACAGATTGATCCGGAAGGCTTCTTTAAGGCCGTCACGATCCTAAAAGAATATTGGTTTCAAATCGTTAAATTACCTTCGAGGGATAGAGGTAACAGATGAAAGAAAAAAAAATAATCATTTTTGCCATTGACGATGACCCGGGGGATCTGGAAATTTTTAGCCGAATTCTGCAAGAGATTCCCGGCTGGAATATAGAATTCAATCCGTTTACAAAAGGAAAAGAATGCGTTGCACAGATAGCAAAACGCCCAATGGATGTTTTGTTCGTAGATTATTATCTGGGTTCAACCACAGCTCCTGAAATCATAAGTTCTTTAAGAAAACACAACGACAATCGTCCTATTATTGTTTTGACAGGGAAGGGAAACGAAAAAATTGCTGCTGAAATTACAAGGGCCGGTGCAAATGATTATCTTGTAAAAGGTGAATTGACACCGGATTTACTCCGCAGAACCATTTCCAATACCATAGAAAAAGTTATGGCGGATCAAGAGAAAGCCATGCTGAAAAAGCAGCTGCAGGAAGCACAAAAAATGGAGGCGATTGGAACACTTGCCGGAGGAATCGCCCACGATTTTAATAATATTTTGTTTCCGATTATAGGGATGGCGCAAATGCTTTTAGAAGACCTTCCTTCTGGAACGTCTGAATGGGAAAACGTAAAAGAAATTGAAACAGCAGGGAAGCGGGGGGCTGAACTTGTGAAGCAGATTCTTGCGTTTAGCCGTCAGCATGAGCATCAATTTTCACCAACCCGCTTTCAATTTGTTATGAAAGAAGTTCTGAAACTGACACGATCTTCAATCCCCGCAAATATTGAAATGACCCAGACACTTCAAAACGACTGCGGTATGGTCCTTGCTGATTCAACGCAACTGCACCAGATCGGAATGAACCTGATTACCAATGCATACCATGCGGTTCAGGACAAAGGCGGCAGGATAGATGTTGAAGTCCGGGAAATTGAGATTAATGAAAATTTGGATGGCTTGAACCTGGCTCCGGGGAGATATGCAGCCCTGAAAGTAGCGGATAATGGAATAGGTATCAAAGAGGCGCACCTGGACAGAATTTTTGAACCCTACTTTACAACGAAAGAAAAAGGAAAAGGCACAGGCTTAGGCTTATCAGCCGTTTACGGGATTGTTAAAGAACATGGTGGAGAAATCAAAGTGAAAAGTACCCCGGGCCAAGGGGCATCGTTTCAGATATTCATCCCTGTTATCGTCCCATTTGCTGAGAGTCATCACCGCCCAAAGGGGGCTTCTCTTCCCACGGGTACCGAACATATTTTGCTCGTCGATGATGAAGCGCCTATTGCACGCATTGAAAAGCAGATGCTCGAACGGCTGGGGTATACCGTATCAACAAGAACAAGCAGTCTGGAAGCGTTAGAGGCGTTCAGAAATAATCCACGCCTATATGACCTTGTACTCTCAGACATGTCCATGCCGCAGATGACCGGAGACAAGCTGGTTGAAGAAATTCTGAAAATCAGATCTGATATCCCTATCATGATCTGTACGGGGTTTTCTGAACGTATCACCCCAGAACAAACTGAAAAGATAGGGGTTAAAGGCTTTCTGATGAAACCTGTGACGAGAATAGATCTTGCAAATGAAGTGCGCCGTATCCTTGATGAAATCAAAATTCACGTTGTCCGAATATGATCTGCCCAGGTAAGGGGCGCAGAAGAAATAAATGCCACAGATTTTGCGCTGAATTTTTGTTCGTATTCAAGGCACGGCTTAGTAATCATATTGTTCCTGATGCCCTGGGTTGCAACGAAGAATACGGATAAAACGGCAACTAAAATGGGGATTTATTTTTTTTCGCGGTCCTAAGTCAGATACTGCTTGAATTATTAAAACAATACATATGTATTAGCACTATACAAATATTACCCGGTATAAAAGATAGAATTAAAGGAGGAATGGATGACTGATCAAATTGACAGTATTGACAAAGCAGTAGCCGACATGGCCATGAAAACAGGTAAATATCTAACGTTCTCATTGGAGTCGGAAGAGTATGGGATTGGTATTCTTAAAGTGAAAGAAATAATTGGTATGTTACCGATCACTTCGGTCCCCAGAACACCGGAATTTGTCAAAGGCGTCATAAATTTGCGGGGGAAAGTAATCCCCGTAATTGATCTTCGGTTAAAATTCGATATGAAATCGATTTGTTACAATGACAGAACCTGCATTATTGTAGTTGAAATCGATGCGTCGGGGTCCACTGTTCTAATCGGAATTGTGGTTGATACCGTGTCCGAGGTTTTAAATATAAAAGAAGATGACATTGAGGAAACTCCGGCTTTTGGTACGAAACTGGATACAAGATATATCCTTGGCATGGCCAAGCAGGAGAAAGGCGTTAAGATCCTTTTGAATATAGACAAGGTCCTTTCGTCGAACGAAATGTCTGCTATTCAAAATGCGTCATAAATACCGGTTAAAAAAAAATAAGGAGTTTAAGATGAAAAACGTGAGTCTGGGATTAAAAATCACATATGGATTTTCAGTTTTGATCATTATTGCCGTTGCCCTTGGTTTAATGGCTGTAGTGAATATGCGAACTGTAGGAACAACAAGTACAATGCTGGCCAATGAATATATACCGGAAGTAGCTGTTGCCATCGAATTAAGTGATACGGCCAGCCAGATGATGTTTGAAATGAGGGGGTATGGGTATACGGAAGATGAAACGCTTTATCAACTGGGTCGGACGGCAATGGATTCCGTTGACATGGCCCTGCAAAAGGCGCGTGAGTTAGATGAAAATTCTCAAAATTTAAAAAACCTTAAAGCTCAGATTGATATCGCCGCCAAATCGGTTGAGGACTATAAGATCCTGATAAAGCAGACCGTTGATTCCAACGCCAGGCTGGCGGCAAATAGACGGACGCTGGACGAATCGTCCCAAAAGTATATCTCAAATGCGGCTGATTTTTTAACGGGGCAGAACGCAAAATTAAAATCAGATCTGAACGAACGCCAGCAGAAGATCCAATTTGCCACAGATCTTGTTTATATCGGTTCCAGCGTCAGGATCACCAATTTTAAAGCCCAGGCACGCAATGATACAGAACTAATGGAAAAAGCAATTTCACAATTGGACGGCGTTGCCGGACCGTTAAATAACTTAAGGGCTGTGAGCCGTGATGGGGAAGATATTCAAAGGCTGAACTCAATTCAATCTGCGGCGCAAACTTACCAGAAGGTCATGAAACAATTTATGATTGAGCTTAATCGCGGCAGTCTGGCAGACCAACGACTGCTGAACAGGTACCGGGACCAGATGGATGAAAATGCCGGGATTTATGTGTCAAACTGCGATGCGTTTCTTAAAGGGCAGCACGAGAAGTTAGATAAGGATATGCTGGAAAGAAATGCGAAAATTAACCTGGTGACCGATATTATTGATCTTGGAAAGGAGACGCAAATAGGGACCTTTAAATCCCAGGCACTGAGAAGCCCTGAAGTCATGAATGCTGCCTTGGATATTTTTCAACAAATAGATCACAAGCTTGAAGAATTGAAAAAAATCACACAGGGGGCTGAATTCTTAAAGCAGATAGAGCGTGTTGATGCGGCTGGCCATGTTTACCGGACCGCTATGAAAGATTTTCTTGGGAACTGGATTGTTTTGCAGGACCTGGCGGTTAAACGCCTGAACGCCGGCGACAAAGTTCTCGGTGCATGTAAAACTACGGCGAATGCCGGAATCGGCGCAACCGACACGATTGCCAAGGATGCTGTGAAGGCGCTTTCAAGTGCATCTATCCTCATGATTATCGGATTGATCGGCGCGCTTGTCGTGGGTATTCTTTCCGCATTTTTTATTACACGCAGCATTACCAAACCCATTAACAAGATCATTACCGGACTTAACGAAGGTGCAGTGCAGGTGGCTTCGGCATCCGGGCAGGTTTCCTCCTCCAGCCAGTCCATGGCAGAAGGCGCGTCACAACAGGCCGCATCCATTGAGGAAACCTCTTCATCCATGGAAGAGATGTCTTCAATGACCAAGAAAAATGCCCAGAATTCAAATAATGCCGACGGGTTGATGAAAGAGGTGAATGCGGTGGTGAATACTGCCAACCAGTCCATGAATGAATTAACACGGTCCATGAAGGATATCTCCAAGGCATCCGAGGAAACTTCGAAAATTATAAAAACCATTGATGAAATCGCTTTTCAGACAAACCTGCTCGCTTTGAATGCCGCAGTGGAAGCCGCCCGGGCCGGTGAAGCAGGTGCAGGTTTTGCCGTGGTTGCCGATGAAGTGAGAAATTTGGCAATGCGGGCTGCAGATGCTGCCAAAGATACAGCCTCGCTTATAGAAGATACCGTCAAAAAGGTAACTGATGGTTCCGGCATTGTATCCTCAACCAGTGAGGCGTTTTCCAAAGTGGCGGAAAGCTCGGCCAAAGTCGGATCCCTGGTCTCAGAAATTTCTGTGGCATCAACCGAACAATCCAATGGTATTCAAGAGGTCAACAATGCCATCGCTGAAATGGACCGGGTTGTCCAGCAAAATGCTGCAAATGCAGAAGAATCCGCCTCTGCGGCAGAAGAGATGAGTGCCCAGGCCGAACAACTAAAAGAGTATGTTGATAATCTTGTGATGCTGGTTACCGGTAAAAGGAATTCCAGTCGCAACTTGGACGTTCATCACTCTGTTAAGCCGATGCCTAAAAGCATCCCGGGTAGAACAAGTAATAATAAAGTAAACGCCAAGGGTCATCACTTGGATTCAACAAGTCGTCCGGATCAGATAATCCCCTTTGATGACGACGAAACCTTTGAAGATTTTTAATATCATGAAATTGAGGCACAGGGCGGGTTCAAGGTTATCACCCAAGACCCTGTGTCAGCGGTATCCTTAAAAATTTCACGAGAACTTTCAAAATTGGGAAAAGCCAATGTCTTATGAAAATATAATCGCTACAACGGAAAAGCTGACATCAGAATTGATTTTATTCGATCCTGCTCAACCGGACGCAATCAAGACGCTGCTGCCCATTCTCAAGAGTATACATGCGCAATGCAAAATGCAGAATCTATCGTCAGAGGCTGCGAAAATTCTGAAGGCCAGACACATTATTGATGCCATAATGAAAGACGGGCCCCAGGTTAGAAGCAATTTGTTGTCAAATCTTGACATGGTTGTTTCAGATTTCAGCGCGGAACTCAAAGAGATGGATCAGAAAAAGAGCAACGCTTTATTTGTCCAAAAGCCGTTTCAAGCCGATGGGCAAGTCCAGAACGGCGAAGACAAAGCACTAGAGGCAAAATTGAATGAACTTTCAATGCTTATTGCCGGCTTTTGCCCGGGAGAAGACCCTGATATAGACGGAATGATTCGTAATGTAGAAGGTCTTATCAACATTTCTGAAAATATTCAGCCGTCAACTTTTTATGATATTTCAAAGTTATGTAAACAATATATGGAAAATATGGGCCGCGGCTCTACGTGTAACACAAGACCGGTTGAAGAAGGCATTGTGTTGTTAAAGTCCATATTAAGTCATTTAAAGAGAAAAGAACCTTTTACCTTCGATTATTCCGATGTTCTTGAGCTTTTAGAAGAGAACCTTGCCGCGAATGAACAATTCGATGCGTGTTCGGAAAACGAGTTTGAAGCGGAAACTGAACAGGAGAGTACGCCTGAAAAACTGTCGGACGATGATATTGAAATCCTGACTGACTTTATATCAGAGGCCGAAGATAACCTGAACAACATCGAGGTGTCTTTAATTGAGTTGGAGCAGGATCCGGAGAATGCAGATATCATAAACGATATTTTCAGACCCTTTCACACCATAAAAGGCGTTTCCGGTTTTTTGTCTTTAGGTAAGATCAACCGGCTGTCCCATGCCACTGAAAATCTTCTGGACAGTGCCAGAAGCGGTGATTTTATAATTACTCATTCCGCTACTGATGCGATTCTTGAGTCTGTTGATTTGTTAAAACAGCTTATCGATAATGTAAAGCAAGGGCTTGTCAGCGGATACCATCAAGCGGATGGCCACATAGATGTAGATATTTTGAGGGATAAACTCAAAAAGCTTCAAATGTCTTTAACCAGAGGGGAAAAAGAACCTCTAGGTGAAATTCTTGTCAGAAAAAAGGAAATCGAAGAACAGGATATTGATCATGCGCTGGAAATCCAGAAAAACCATCCGGAAAAAAAATTTGGTGAAATTCTGATCCAAGATAAAAAGATCGCTCCTGTTCAGGTTGCCTCGGCATTAATGGAACAATCCGCAGTTAAAAAAAGAGTGGATTCTCAAGTTAAAGTCAGCACCCAGAAATTGGACGATCTTGTGGATTACGCCGGTGAACTGGTGATTGCCCAGTCTATGCTGCGGCAGCAAACGATGGGAAACGCTGCCCTGACCCAGACTGTTTCACAATTGGGACAGATTGTAAACAATATGCAGAATATTGCCATGTCCATGCGTATGATCCCCATTAAAGCCACATTTATGAAAATGATTCGCATCGTAAGAGATTTGTCCCGCAAATCCGGCAAACAGATCAACTTGTCCATGACCGGAGAAGAGACCGAAATTGACAGAAATGTGGTGGATGCCCTTTATGAGCCAATGGTTCATATGATCAGAAACGCCTGCGATCACGGGATTGAATCCGTAGAGGAGCGCACGGAAAAGAAGAAACCCCCACAGGGAAATATCAATCTTCGTGCCTATCATAAAGGCGGGAATATTATCATTGAGATCGAAGACGACGGCAAGGGGCTGGATCGGGAGAAAATACTTAAAAAGGCGGCTGCCACCGGGCTGATTACCGGAGAGGCCCAGATGACGGATGCCCAGGTTTTTGATCTGATTCTGTCACCCGGATTCTCAACCGCAAACCAAATTACCGATGTATCCGGCCGGGGCGTTGGCATGGATGTGGTCAAAGAGGGAATTGAAAAGTTACGCGGCCATTTGAATATTGAATCCGAAAAAGCGGTTGGCTCCCGGTTTATTATCAGTCTTCCTCTGACGCTGGCCATTATCGACGGTATGCTGGTCAGGGTTGATGACGAAAAATATGTGATTCCCACCATTGCGATTCAAAAAGCATTCAGGCCGGGGCCGGGTGAATATTTCACCGTAGAAGGAAAAGGTGAGATGGTTAAAGATCGTGGCCACCTGGTTCCGCTAATCCGGCTAAATGAGATCTATGGAACAAGCAGTCATATTAAATCCGTCGAACAAAGCCTGGTTGTCGTTGTTGAATCAAAAGAAGAAAGACGCGGTTTTTTGATTGATGAGCTTTTGGGCAAAGATGAGTATGTCATTAAAAATCTCGGCGGGAATATGGATGATATCAGGGGGATTGCCGGCGGTGCGATTCTGGCTGACGGAAAAGTCGGATTGATTCTGGATGTTCACGGCATCTTTTCCATTGTCTCGGAAAAATAGGGGGCGGAGACAGCAGAATTGAGATGAGGATATAATATAGATGAAACAAATTGTCGGCGTTGCAGATATGAAAGTAAGCAATAATCCTGCAGATGATGTGATCACCTACTCTCTTGGATCATGCATAGGGCTGGTTATTTATGATCCGGTCGCAAGGGTCGGGGGGATTCTTCACTATATGCTTCCCGAATCCGCCATAGACAAAGCAAAAGCAGCCAAAAAACCCTTTATGTTCGCAGATACAGGTATCCCGCGCCTGTTTAAAACGGCCTACACCATGGGCGCAAAGAAGCCCAGAATCAGAATATTTGTCGCAGGCGGAGCTGAAATCCTTGATCAAAAAGGGTTTTTTAATATCGGAAAACGTAATTACCTGGCGTTAAAAAAAATGTTTTTTAAGAACAACGTCATGATTGATAAGCAGGACGTGGGCGGGAATATCAACCGGACGATCCGAATTGAAATTGCATCAGGTGATATTTTCCTAAAAACATCAGGATCTCAGGAAGTGAAAATATGACAGCACTGGATCAAATGATTCGTGAGATAAAGGATTTAACGCCCATGCCGGCCATTGCCAGCCGTTTGCTCGAAATTGTTGAAAAGCCGGATAGTTCAATGAACGATATTGCCCAGGTAATTCAGTATGACCCTGTCATGACAATAGACATTCTTAAAATCTGCAACTCAGCATATTCGGGGTTAAAGATGCCTGCAGAATCAATTAAAGATGCTGTGAATATGCTTGGTACAGATCAGATCGTTGAATTGGCACTGGTAAAATCAAGCGCAAGAGTCCTTTCCGGACGTCGAAAAGGCTATGGTCTTGAACACGGGGATATGTGGCTGTATTCGGTTTCTTCTGCTGTAATTGCCAAACAGGTTGCCAAACGCCTGGGACTTAACAACAAAAGTACAATTTTTACCGCTGCCCTGATCAAAGACATCGGTAAAATCATATTGGAAAAATATGTGTCCAAGGACTTTAAAAAAATTGACACGCTTGTAAAAAAAAACGACTACAGTTTCAGGGAAGCGGAAAAAAAAGTACTGGGTATAGATCATGCTGAGATTGGTGCCTTAATTGGCAAAATATGGAACTTCAGCCCGCGAATGATCAAGCTTATCCAACATCATCATCTCAGAGATGAATCCATGGTGAACGATAAAGAGGTCGCAGCGGTGTATCTGGCAGACTGCATTTGCATGATGATGGGAATCGGCGTCGGGGCAGATGGTCTGTCCTATCGATTTAAGGATCAGTTAATGAAAATCCATGGCATCTCCCACTCGGACATCACCGGTCTTATGGCCGAATTTGGCGTCAACATGCATGAAGTAAAAATTTTATTAAACATGGCTTAATGAAACTGAAAGGGATCAAATGTCTTATTCGATATTGATTGTAGATGATTCAATGCCCATGAGGACCGTTTTAAAACGATCTCTTGCAGCGGCGGGATACGGCAGTTCCAGAATACTTGAAGCCTCGAACGGTAAAGAGGCGTTAAAGGTAATGGAAGGGGACTGGGTGGATTTGATTCTAACCGACCACAACATGCCGGAAATGAATGGGTTCAGCTTTTTAAAAAAAGTAAAAGCCGAAGCATTGTTCAAGGACATTCCGGTGGTTGTTATTTCAACCGAAGGCAATGAATCTAAAATCAAAGAATTTATGAATACCGGTGCATCCGGTTATATGACCAAGCCGTTTACCCCTGAGGCGCTCAGGGATTTGATCGTCAGTATTATTGGAAAGGCAGATTATGAAGAAAGTATTGATGACCGCGATGACGAATTCGATTTCTGAAGTCATGGAGATCATGTTTTTCATGCCGGTTGAAATCGGTCCTGAGACGATTTTAAATGATTCCGGCATCAACCGAAACAACGCATTGGCATGCCGGTTGAATTTCACCGGAGATATCACCGGAAATATAGATCTTATTTCACCGGAACCTCTGGTTGCCGAACTCGCATCCAATTTTTTGGGCGAAACCAAAGGCGAACTGACTTGGGAACAGCAATTCGGAACATTGTCTGAAATGCTCAACATGGTGTGCGGGAATGCTTTAAAAAATGTAAAATGCAAGTTGCCTTATCATCTCGGTATCCCTCAAATGATTACCAGTACTGATCTTGACGGCACTGCAAAATGCACACTGATTGAAACAATGGATTCGAAAATGGCTCTTTTACTATCAATGATTAAGAGTGAATAACCCGTGTGAGTCAATAACGACAAGGGGCGTTTCAATGTCTAATGAAATTAAAGTGCTTGTGGTAGATGATTCCGCCGTTGTCAGAAAGGTGTTTAAAGAACAATTATCCCGGCACAAAGGAATTACGGTAATTGGTACGGCTCCTGATCCATACATCGCCCGGGAAAAAATTGTAAGATTAAAACCGGATGTTATTACCCTGGATATAGAAATGCCGCGTATGGATGGGATTACTTTTTTGAAAAAATTAATGAAGTATTATCCTCTTCCCGTTATCATTGTCAGTTCTTTGAGTACAAAAGGAAGCCGCCTTGCCATGGAAGCGTTGGCCATTGGGGCATTGGAAGTGATGGCAAAACCCAATGACGCCTATTCGGTAGGCGATGTCAACGTGCAGCTTGCCGAGAAAATCCGGGCGGTTCATGCGGCTAAATTACCCCGATACGGGCAGCGGCAAAATTCAACGAACCAGACAAAGATCATATCCATGGCACCTTCTAAAAACGTCAATCGAATTATTGCCATCGGCGCGTCAACCGGGGGGGCGGAAGCCATTAAAAATATCCTGACCCAAATGCCGGAAAACGCCCCAGGCATCGTTGTCGTACAGCATATGCCTGCTCAGTTTACTACGTCCTTTGCCGGACGGTTAAATGAATTGTGTCAAATGCGTGTTAAAGAAGCAGAAAATGGGGACCCTGTAACAAGTGGTAACGTCCTTATTGCCCCGGGTAATTTTCATATGCTTTTAAAACGCAGGGGCCCAGGCTATTGCGTCGTCGTTAAAACAGGGCCTCTTGTTCACTTTCAGCGGCCGGCAGTGGATATTTTATTTCGGTCTGTTGCAAGACACGCTGGTGCCAACGCTGTGGGGATTATTTTAACCGGTATGGGTAAAGATGGTGCAGAAGGATTGCTCGAAATGAAAAAAGCGGGTGCGGTAACGATTGCCCAGGATGAAAAATCAAGCGTGGTTTACGGGATGCCCAAAGAAGCACGATTGATAGGGGCGGTTGATTATGTGGAAAGTATTCACAGTATAGCAGGAAAAGCCTGTTCATTTTTTAACGAACTGTAGTGCATAAGCAATTAAGAGGGGTAGGGGTAAGGAACTGCTTTTTCCATTTACCTGCCAGAATATACAGACAAAAAGGAAAAAAACGATATGGCAACGTTATCCTTTACACCGTTAAACGGAAATGAATCAGTTTTACTGATTGATGATGAAAAACCGATTCTGAGCATGGTGACACAACTGCTTAAGCGATTTGGATACCATGTCATCCCATATGATAAAAGTGCGGATGCGCTTTCTTGCTTTGAATCATCTCCCGATGAATTTGATCTTGTTATTACTGATTTAACCATGCCTGAAATTAACGGGGATGAAATCGTGGCACGCATTAAATCAATTCGAAAGGACATACCTGTCATTTTATGTACAGGGTCCAGCGAAAAAATGGTTGATACTAAAATAAACGGGCCAAAGCCGGACAAAGTGTTGATGAAGCCTTCGGGAAAAGACGAACTCTTAAACATGATTCGAATGCTGTTGGATGAATCAAAACAGTCAAAGACAGAAAGAAAGGAATAAAAATGAATGATACCATATTGGCGTCTCCAGCAGCGTTTTCTATGGATGATATCCTGCGTATTATTGACGATTTACCAATTGCTGTTGCGGTGGTTAACGGGGACCGGAAACTGATCCTGGTAAACAAGATGGCCTGCATGTTTATAAACAAGGAGAGTGATCAACTGGTCGGGCTTATGTTTGGGGCGGCCTTTGGCTGCATTCATTACAAAGATTCCCTTGGGGAGTGCGAATATGAAAAAGGGTGCCTTAATTGCAACTTGCGGACAACAGTGAAGGATACCATTGAAAATGCTAAGGGGCATTTTATGGTTGAAACAGCCATGACCTTAAAATCTATCGGGCACAGGCATTTGAGAATTACGACCCAGCCCTTGGAGTTGCAAAAGGAGAAGGCTGTTTTGCTGTCGATTGAGGATGTTACAAAGGTAAAAAAGTATGAGCATTCAGAAATAGAAAAGGAAAAACTCAAAGCGGTCGTTCGGACTGCAGGCGCAATCTGCCATGAAATTAATCAGCCTCTAATGGCGATTTTAGGTTTTTCGGAATTATTAATCGATGATGTTTGCCAGGGGGAAATCCAGGAATCAAATGTCAAGGAAATCAGAGACCAGGCAGAACGGTTAGGTGCGATTACAAACAAGCTGATGGCTATTACGAAGTACAAAACAAAAATGTATTTGGGTTCCGAAATTTTGGACCTTGATGCCGCATCTTCAATTGTTGCCGCAAGCCCGACCCCCGAGGAGAAGAAAAAATGATGGAAAATAAAAAAATATTAATTGTTGATGACGAGCCCCCCATTTTAAGGTTGCTTTCTCAGTTGTTTACCAAAGCCGGCTATGATGCTTCCACCGCAGAAAATGCACAGGATGCATTGAAAATTATCGAAGAGAGTAACATTATGGTCATGTTTTTTGATTTAAATATGCCGGTGATAAACGGTATGGAATTATGTAAGAAAGTAAAAAGTCTTAAGCCCATGTCTATTATCTATGCCATTACCGGCTATGCGTCTTTATTTGAATTGTCAGAATGCCTTGATGTCGGGTTTGAAGATTATTTTAAAAAACCGGTGAATGTATCGACTCTGTTGAAAACGGCTGAATCCGCATTCGAAAAAGTGAACCGCTGGAAAAAAATGTAAAAGTTTTAATAAAAATGAATTCAATACGGTTTAAACCTAGTGAATTGACTGAATTGAAAACGCTTGTGTATAAGACGTGCGGCATTAATCTTCATGAGGGAAAGCTTGAATTGTTAAAATCCAAGGTTGCCAAACGAATGCGTCTGACCCAGATGAATGTCCAGGAATACTTATCACATTTAAGGTCAAATGAACGCGAGGTGATCGAATTTATAGATGCGATAACAACCAATCATTCTTTTTTTTACAGAGAAAATAAAAGCATTGAATATATCGTCAAACAGTTTGGTTGTCACCCTAAACGGGAAAGAAAACACTTCAAGATATGGAGTGCGGCCTGTTCCACCGGTGATGAGCCTTACACTGCGGCGGTGCAGTTAAAGGCTTTGGGCCTAGCGTTTTCTATCCTGGCCACAGATATATCTCACTCCGTGCTGGAGATCGCCCAAAAAGGGATATATATAAATGATAAGGTCAAGCAGGTGCCCCTGCCTATCCTGCATCGTTATTTTCAGAAAGGAACCGGAAAATATAGGAGCTATTTAAAAGTGAAAAAAGAAATACAACAGCATATCACCTTCAAGAAATTTAATTTAATTTCAGACCCCATCCCCCGCTCAGACTTTGATGCTGTTTTATGTAGAAATGTAATGATTTATTTTAACAATCAAACCAGTGAAGCAATTGTGAATAAATTGTACCAATCCCTTTGCACAGACGGTTTTTTTGCCATTGGCAACGCTGAAAGCTTGATGAGTATGAAGCATCCTTTTAAATCTGTGGCGGGAATTCCCAGCCTTTATGTAAAATAACGTTATGAATGAACAGCAGCTTGTTTGGCGGCAACGCTTTCAAACAAAGCAGGATTAAAGATCTCAGATGATTATAGACATACAACTTTATTCCTCTGTTTTTTGGCTTCATAAAGACAGTGATCGGCCTGGCTGTAAAACTGGTTCTTATCGGGTATTTCACTCCCTTTATATGTCCTGGCACCAATGGATACAGTAATATATGCACTGACATCATTGTACGCGTGGGTAATTTTTAATGCTTCAATGTTTTTTCTGATCTTTTCAAGAAATTGACAGGAATTGGCGGGGTCGGTTCCAGGAAAAAGGATGGCAAACTCTTCTCCACCAACCCGGAAAATGTAATCATCCGGACGTTTTGCGCTATTTTTAAGCGCCCCTGACACCTGAATTAATACATCATCTCCGGCAGGATGTCCGTAATGGTCGTTATATCGTTTAAAAAAGTCGATATCCATCATTGCCAAAGTTAAAAAAGCATCTGTTCTGTGGGCCATGCGGATCTTTTTTTCAATGATATCATCAAAAAATCTTCGATTGAACAGCGTTGTGAGCTTATCGGTGACGGACAACGCTTCAAGCGCCTTTTTGTCTGTAACATCATTAATAATATGTGAATAGGACGATATCTTATAATCCTCATCATAAACCGGATGGACAACCTGGTAAATCCAGCGGATATCTGAATCGCCGAAAACTTTTTTTATATTCCCCTGCCACTTTTTGCCTGTCTCCACGATTCTGACAATTTCATCTGACAGATCGTTTTGATCATCATCAGTAAAAAAGCGGCATGGTTTTCCCATCATCTCTTTTTTGGTTACGCCCAGATACCGGCACAGGGCATTGCTGATATCCACGATCCGGCCCTGGGTGTCTGTTGATGCCAGCATGATATTTTGATCAATGAGATGAAAATAACGCATGATCTCCCTTTGGGCAAAATCATGATTTTTGACAACGTAAAAAAGGATAAACAACGATCCGACAATGGTCAGCGTCAGCAATGAGGTAAACATAACCAAAGAGCCCTTTTTACGCTCCAGGGTCAACGTATAGAATTCGTTGGCCTTGGCATTGGCAAAATCGGCAAGGAACTGTATTGCGGACTCGAGCTGTTCCGTGCTTTTCGGCAATTGCCCATGCATGATGTGCATCGCCTTTTCTGTCATACCTTTTCTTTTTGCGGAAATGATTGATTCGTATATTTCCTGCCATTGGGTAAATGCGTCAAGCATTGTTTTGACATCTTTTTGATCACCTAGAAATCGTTCACTAATTCGTTCAAACTGTTTCCGGAACCTGTTTTCATTTAAACGGATTTTTTCCACAAGGATGCCGAATGTCTCGTCATCCCGGGATAGCATGATCTCTGTAAGATGATTTTGAGTAGATAGGATATAAACCCTGATATCTCGTGTGGCATTACTGACGGCAAAAGGATGTCTGTATATATTTTCAGTTTCCTTGGCCAGGCTTTCCATGCTTTGAATCAAAAATAATCCCGTTGCCGCAAGTAAAAGCACAATAAAGCTGAATGCCAGAATAATTTTGTATTTGATATTGACCATATCGTGATCCTTTAAATGTTAATCATACATGGAAAAAGGACCGGTTGAAAGGTAATATCACTAATTGGTCCTGATGTTTTTGCAGCCAGGGGTTGACGCCACCCCTTGCGGTGCACAACATAAAATAAGTTGCAAACAAACCTATATCAAAACCCAAATCAGGAGGTTTATCATGGAAAAAGTCGTATTATTTGCATTCCGGGGAGACCCTTTATGCTTTATCCACGTGCTTCTCAACGGTCTTGACCTGAAACAGCGGGGCAAGGAAGGACTTATTGTCCTGGAAGGAGAAGCGGTCAAGCTTGTGGGGCCCATGTCTGAATCAGGGCATTTTTTAAATCCTCTTTACAAAAAAGCCAAGGATGCAGGCCTTATTTACGGCGCCTGCAAGGCCTGTGCAACCAAACTTGACGCCCTGGATCCCATTGAAAAAGAAGGAATCCCTCTGGTTGGGGATATGGCCAATCATCCGTCCATGGGCGCGTTCATTGAGAAAGGATACAGAGTAATTACATTTTAAGCCCAAGATTATCAAATGACCGCAGGAACCCCCTTTCTTTAAATATGGCAGTTCCTGCGGCGCATTATTTTCTTAAACCACATCTGTCCCACACATTTACCGGCATCAGAATTAATGGATTGGGAAGCGCTTTTTTGCTGTCCCAACCTTGCGCCTGGATAGAACCAATATTCTCCTCACCGATATCTCATAAAAAACTCACACGATTCATGTGAAATCAGTCCAGATGTTGTTTTCAATCCTGACCGTTAGTGCCTTACTCCTCAGTTTCTGTCAAAAAAAAACAAGAAAATGAGGAGGGGCAATTGGGTTGCGGGTTTCCCGCGTTAGATAATAATCCGGAGGAAAAATGAAGAAAGTCCTGTTTGCATGCGTTTTGACCATGCTTTTGGCATCCTGTGCCGGTACAACCCCAAGCAGCATCCAGTCGATTTCCGACAGCGGTGCTGACCTGCCGTATTCGGTTTTAACAACCCTTCCCAACGGCACGGAGATCAGAAACGGCGGTTTTGGTTCATCTGCCGTTGCCCATCCAAGTGCAGGCAATATGTTTTATGCCCTGACAGACAGGGGTCCCAATGCGACGTACAAGGGGGAAGCGGGCAAAGGTAAAAAATTTCCTGTGGCCTCATACACCCCCCGGATCGGCCTTTTTAAAGTGAATACTGACGGTTCCGTGACCATGGAGAAAGAAATCCTTTTGAAAAACCCTGCAGGCGAGCCCATTACCGGGCTTCCCAACCCCGAGGGCCGCGGCACCACAGGCGAGATTCCCTATGACAATGACGGCAAGGTACTCTCATATGATGACTACGGTCTGGACGGTGAAGGACTTGTGGCGCTGAAAGACGGCGGGTTCTGGATCAGCGACGAATACGGTCCCCATATTGTGCACTACAATGCCAATGGCGTGGAACTGGAACGAATTAGCCCCGTGGGTGTTGATACAGGAAAAAGAAAACTGCCCGCCGTATTCAAAAGAAGAAGAGCCAACAGGGGCATGGAAGGCCTGGCCATAACCCCGGATGAGAAAACCCTGGTGGGCATTATGCAGTCCACCCTGTACAATCCGTCCAAAAAAGAAGTCACCAATCCCACGGTCACAAGGATCGTCTCCTTTGACCTTGAAACAGCCCAAACCCATCAATACCTTTACAGGCAGAACAGCAAATGGCTGTCCAATTCTGAGATTACCGCCCTGAACAACAAGGAATTTCTGGTTATTGAAAGGGATGGTAAATTTTCGGGCAAAGAGGACGCCCAGAAACACATCTATAAAATCAGTCTGAACGGTGCCACTGATGTCTCCGGCGATTTCAATGCCCGGGACGGTTTGACGATCCAGGGGAAAACCCTGGAACAGTGCTCATGGGAAGATATCGAGGCTTCCGGTATTACGCCTGTCAAAAAAGTGCTGGTGGCTGATGTGGTAAAGGCGCTTCCCAACCACTATCCCCATGAAAAAATGGAAGGGATATGGCTGATCAGCGACACCACCATCGGTATTTTAAATGATGACGATTTTGCCGTGTCTGTAAAAGACGGAGAAGTGATCCAAAAAATTCTTCCCGGGGCCGGCACTGTGGACGGAAACACCCTTTATATTATCCAACTTAAGGCTGTTTCCAACTAGAAAGGCTACCTGTTTTAAATTTTCAACTTGAGAATATCAAGACGGCATCAGCCCGGATTCCTGAAAAAGAGTCCGGGCTGATGTCAGGTTCAATAAATTGTATTTTTAAAAAATATTTTTTATTTACCGCAGCATTTCTTGTACTTGCGCCCGCTGCCGCAGGGGCAGGGCGCATTCCGGCCCACCTTGGTGGAAACAGCAGGTTTGGGTTTCACCATCTCACCGGTGGTGAACAGCCAGGCATCGTCCTGCTTTGAAAACCGGCCAAGCTCATGGTGTTTTTGATCAGTGCCGTTTGCCCGGTAAGAGGCTATGAATTCAACCGTACCTTCCTGGTCTTCGGAACAGCCGGCTTCTGTTGCAACGATTTCAAGGCCCAGCCATTCGGAATCCTGGGCCCATGATTTTGTGCTGTCATGGTCGTACCCGTCCCGGTGATCCGGATGGGTGGTGTTAAAAATAAAGTCCGTGTCAGCCTTTGTATAGGCGGAATAACGAGCCCGCATAAGTTGTTGTGCTGTCCGGGCAGGCTGTGTTCCGGTAATAACAGGTTCGCAGCATTCGGCATAGGCAAGGGTGCTTCCGCAGGGACATTCTTCCATAGTTACGTTTCCTCCATGGGAATCAGTTGATTTGAATCACTGAGAAATATCACATGCGCCGCAGTCCGGCAATATTCATAATACATTTTCTTAATTTTGTGCGTTTCCGGCCTGGGCCTGGATGGCTGTTATCGCCACGGTATTTACAATATCCGGCACGGTACATCCCCGGCTCAAATCATTAATGGGCCGTTTCAGCCCCTGGAGCACGGGACCGATGGCCACAGTCTTTTCCGAGGCCCGCTGGACAGCCTTGTAAGTATTATTCCCGGTGTTCAGATCCGGGAAAATGAATACTGTGGCCCGTCCGGCCACCTGGGAGTCGGGCAGCTTGGTCATGGCCACGGCCGGGTCAATGGCTGCATCGTACTGAATAGGGCCTTCTATGGGAAGATCCGGGGCCTTTTCCCGGGCCATGGCCGTGGCCTGGATCACCTTGTCCACATCTGCGCCCGTTCCTGAAGAGCCAGTGGAATAAGAGAGCATGGCCACCCGGGGTTCAATGCCGAAAATGGAAGCGGTCCCGGCTGAAATCACCGCAATTTCGGCCAGCTGGGAAGCCGTGGGATTGGTGTTCACAGCACAGTCGCCAAACACCAGGACCCTGTCTTTCAGGCACATGAGGAAAACAGACGACACAATGGAGGAGCCGGGCCGGGTCTTGATGATCTGGAATGCCGGAAGAATGGTGTGGGCCGTGGTATTCACAGAGCCTGATACCATGCCGTCGGCATTGCCTTTATGCACCATCATGGTGCCGAAGTAAGACGGATCAGTCATGGTGTCCCTGGCCATGTCCAGGGTTACGCCCTTGTGTTTGCGCAATTCAAAATAGGTCTGGGCATAATCGTCCAGCCAGGGGCTGGCATCGGGTTGGATAATCCGGGCCTGGGACAGGTTCAGCCCCAGCTCCTTGACCCTGCGTTCAACCGCTTCGGACCTGCCTAAAATGGTGATATCGCAGAATGAGCGCCGCAGAAGAATATCAGCGGCTTTCAGAATCCTGTCGCTGCTGCCTTCGGGCAGCACAATATGCTGGCGATCCTTTTTGGCCTTCTCAATAAGGCTGTATTCAAACATCTGGGGTGTGATGCGCACCGATTTTCTGGCTGCCAGCCGCTGCCTTAAAGAACCGGCATCCACATTTGTTTCAAAAACACCCAGGGCCAGGGCAATGCGTTGGGGATCATCCGGCGAAATCCTGCCGTAAATCCGGTCAACCGCCTTGACAGCCGTATAGGTATCCATCCGGGTCAGCAGAATGGGCACCGGCAGTTCCTTCCAGCCCTGGATAAGTCGAATGATGGAATCGGGAATATGAATACCGCCGGTGACCAGGATGCCTGCGATATCTGGATAGGCCATGGAAAGCCGGGAAGCAATGCAGGTGATAACAATGCTGGACCGGTCTCCGGAAGTAACGACCAGGTAGTCTTTTTTAATGTGGGCCAGAAAATTGGGGGCCAGCATGGCCGCAATCACACATCCTGAAATCTGATTTTCAAGCCCCTGCCTGCCGTACAAAACCTGGGCATCCACGACCGGGATCAGATCCCGAAACGAAGGACGGCTTAACGCCTGGGTTTCAGGAATGGTATAAACCAGAACTTCGGGCCGGTTAATTGCCCTGTCCAAAGCGATTTTAAGGCTATCCAAAGATCCGGGCACCACCCGGTTAACCATCACGGCCAGCACATCCACTCCTTTGTGGCATAAGCTTTCCACAGCCAGCTGACACGAGGTGATTACCTGTTCGGCATCCTTTTCATATCCATAGGAGACCACCAGGGCCGGACATCCTATGTCTGCAATAATCTTGGCATTGATATCAAATTCAAAGGCCTCGGAACCGGCTGCGAAATCAGTGCCTTCGCACAGGACAAAACGGCTTTTTTCCTCAAGGGCCTTATACTTGTTTAAAATGGTTTCCATCATCTCTGCCTGGCGGCCGGAATTGACCATCTGCTTGGCCTCTTCCAGGGTGTAGGCATAGGTTTCTTCATACGTCAGCGCAAGGTTGAAGTTGGAAAGAACCAGATTAATATCATGGTCCCTGGCCCCTTTTTCGTCCGGGTTGATAATGGGCCTGAAAAACCCCACAATCCGGATATCTTTGAGCAAAAGCTGCATGATGCCAAGAACGATGAGGGATTTTCCGCTTCGGGTCTCAGTGGGCGTGATGTAAAGACTGTTAGCCATGAAAAAAGCCTTTATTATAATTGTTTTCAGTCAAATACCAGCCTTTTCAACTGATAGCAACAGCAAAAAAACCGCCATGATGTAAAAGAAACGTATATGGATGATGACGTCTTCGTATTCATGCATTATCGTTTGAATAAGGATAATGAAAAACAGCCTTCCTGAAAGGCAACAAAAGGAGCGCATATATGAAAAAAACAACAGCTGTGTCAACCCTTAAAGCCGGATTTGAAAACAATTTTGCCGCTCTTTCCAATAAGTTTTATGAACCCAGTATGCCCCAGGCCGTACATGATCCTGTATTGCAAAAGTACAACCTGAAACTGGGCCGGGAACTGGGTTTTACGTTTACTGAAGAGACGCCGGAACTGGCAGATTATCTGGCAGGCAATCTTGTTTTTGCAGATTCCACACCCATTGCCATGGCCTATGCCGGGCATCAATTCGGCAGTTTTGTTCCCCAGCTTGGCGATGGCCGGGCCATTCTGCTCGGAGAAAAAATCACCCCGGACGGCAAACGCCTGGATGTTCAACTCAAAGGTTCCGGCAGGACCCGGTTCTCCCGGGGCGGAGACGGCAAATCCCCCCTGGGGCCTGTGATCCGTGAGTACATTGTCAGTGAGGCCATGCACGCGTTAGGGGTGCCCACCACCCGGGCCCTGGCAATCGTGACTACCCAGGAACAAATCCTGCGCGAGGACGGGATCCATCCGGGAGGCATCATGACCCGGGTCGCATCGGGTTTTGTCCGGGTGGGCAGTTTCGAGTATTTTGCCGCCCGGGGTGATGACGCAGCAGTACGCAAGCTTGCCGACTACGTGATTGCCCGCCATTATCCTGAAATTATGGAAAAAAAAGACCGGTACAGGCAATTTTTTTCCTCGGTTGCCACAAGGCAGGCCCGGCTTGTGGCCAAATGGATGCAGCTTGGATTTATTCACGGTGTCATGAACACGGATAACACCTCAATTTCAGGGGAGACCATTGATTATGGCCCCTGCGCCTTTATGGATCATTATGATCCAAACATGGTCTTCAGTTCCATTGATACCATGGGAAGATACCGATATGCCAATCAGGGCACTGTCATGAAGTGGAATCTGCACTGTCTTGGCATTTGTTTACACGCGCTTTTAGGGAAAACCGATGACGAGGCAGCGGAGGTGATTGATGCGGCCCTGGCCGCCTTTGAACAGGAATTTCTTTACGCCCGAAAAGTGGGTATGCTCAAAAAAATCGGGATAGAAACTCCTGAAGACCAGGATTATTCCCTTCTTGGGGAACTGCTTGCTCTCATGGAAAATCAAAAAGCCGATTTTACCCTGACCTTTCGCTATCTGGCAGATCATACCCGGCAAGATTCGAACATGACGCCGCAATTCCGGAAACTTTTCAAAGCACCGGATGCCGTTGCGGCCTGGCTTAAAACATGGCAGCAGCGCCTGGCAACAGTGAATAGGCCTGAAATCATTCAGGCGGAAATGAACCGGGTCAATCCCCTTTTTATTCCAAGAAATCACCGGATTCACAAGGCCATCGAGGAGGCGGAAGCCAGAGATGACTTCAGCCAGGTACACCTGCTGGCAATGCTTTATGAAAATCCTTTTACCGAACAGCCGGAGTTTACCGATTATGCCCAGGCCCCTGCCAGCGAAGAACGGGTGACCCGGACCTTTTGCGGCACCTGACACTGTTAATATGGGGTTTAATCATCCGAAAGCATTTGCGCAACCTGTTTCATATGTGATTTCTCCATCTGGGCAATGGAAAGAAAGGCGTTTTGTGCCTGCCCGGGCCCCCGGCGGTCTGCCATGGTGCGGTAAAGATCATAGGCCTGGATTTCAATGCCCAGAGCCATCTCAATGACATCTGTCCATGCAATCTCTTTGTTTGCGTGCAACGCAGCCGTCACTTCGGAAAGGGGCTGGCCATTTTCAAGGATATTCCCTTTCAGAGCGCCATAAAGGTCCTCAAAGGGTTTAGGGTTCTCAACGGTTTGCTTCCAGTATGAATAAATAGTTCGGGCATGGGCGATTTCCGCCTTTGCCAGTTGTTCAATGGGCCCTGTAAATTTTTCATCCGGGGCAAAGGAGAGAATGGTTTCATAAAACCGCTCTGCGGCTTTTTCCAGTTCCATTGCCTGATAAAGCAGTTTGTCATCGCTTTCTTGATAGTCAAAAACCTGGAGCCGGGGAAATCCTTCCAGGGAATGGCCCTGGTATGAACGAAACCCGCCGGTGATATTGTAGGTTTTCTGCGGGTCCCTGCCGCTTTCTGCGGCCATAATCCCGGCCACCTCAGAACGGGGTCCGCTATGGCAGTAAAAAAACAGATCCTTGTCCAAAGCAAGTTCAGGTAGATGATTGCCCAGGGTGTTTAAGGGGATCAGTTTTGCCCCCGGAACATGCCCGGCTGTATATTCACGTTCCTGCCGGACATCAACCACTATAAAATCGGCTTCCTTGTTTGCCGCGCGGTACTGCTCAAATTCTTCAAATGAGATCTCTTTAAATTCGTCTTCTGTGATCATGTTTCTTTATTTCCTGGTCATTGCTGCAAGCTCAATATTCTCCCATATAATCCACCAGCATCCCCGTGGTCTGACGTAACCGCTGACTGATGAGCTTGGAGATTTTCCACAGCAGTTGGACTCCCAATTGTGAATCGTCCCGGGTCAGGCGAATCAGATTATCCTGGGTCATAAAAAAAATTACGGTTTCTTTCACGGCAATGCCCGAGGCAGAGCGTGGTTCACCGTCGATCAGGGCCATTTCGCCAAATGTCTGGGAACTGGTCAGGGTGGCTACCCGGGTGTTTTCCTTAATAATGTCAATGGCACCCTTGACAATGATCCCTAAGCTTTTGTCCGTATCCCCTTCCTTGAACACGATGGCCCCTGGCTTGGCCATCACCGGTTCAATATATAAACATATTTTTTTGATATGATCCCAGGAAAATTCCCTGGCCCATTTTGTTTTCTGGAGTACATTGGCATACCTGGCATATTTTTCCAGGGGCGGGCTTGCTGCATTCTGCCGGTCATTGGTTTTCATGCCTCTTCCGATCATTTAAAAATTGAATTAATTCAATAGTAAATTCTTGATCGGCTGATGTCAATGAACCGGCTAATCTCTATCTTTAATAATAAATTCATCCAGTTTGGTAAAAAGGCTGTCAGGCCATTGCTCGGCTGTTAAAAACAGTTTTTTTTCTTCGGGTGTCAGGCTTTCTCTGATACCGGGAGGCAGGCTTTCATAGGCCTCTTGTCTGTTTTTATCTATTTTTTTATCCATTCTTTCTCATCTCCTGTTTTATCCTTAATTTTTTATTCCCTTAATATAACAGCTCAACATTTCAGGTAAAAATCCTGGATACCAACGCGGTTACGGCCGTTTCCACCCGCAAAATACGGGGCCCCATGGTCATGGGCTCAAACCCTTTGTCCGCAAGGGTCCGGACTTCAAGATCAATGAATCCGCCTTCGGGGCCGATCACAAGCACTGTATCGGAATTCAGGCCCACCGGACAGAAAGCTTGGGCCTGGGGGTGGGCAAGAATTTTTTTTTTGTTTCTGCACAGTTGCGGCAGCTCCTCTTTAACAAAGGGAGAAAAAAAACGTTTCAGATATACCCGGGGGACAAGGGTATCCCTGGCCTGACAAAGGCCCAGGTCAAGATGGCGCTGGATATC
Source organism: Desulfobacter vibrioformis DSM 8776 (assembly GCF_000745975.1). Classification (GTDB taxonomy): domain Bacteria; phylum Desulfobacterota; class Desulfobacteria; order Desulfobacterales; family Desulfobacteraceae; genus Desulfobacter; species Desulfobacter vibrioformis. The sequence continues at coordinate 24,744 of NZ_JQKJ01000013.1, forward strand.
GGCTTGGGACAATACGCCTGAATCCCAGAAACTTTTTTCCACCCGCCGGGAATTGATCAGAAAAATCTCTTTCACGCCCAGGCTTGCAAGGCTTTGAAGTATCCGTTTAAGCATCTTGGGGCGGGGCAACGCCAGCACCAGGGTCAGGGGCAGGGGGGCTGGCGGGTCCTGGTCAAGGCGAACATCCATTTCAATGGACTGCCGGTCCATGGACACGATCAGGCCTGTGCCCATTTTTGAATTTTTCCTTCCGCAGACAAGGGTATCCCCCGGCTTTGCCCCGAGCACCCGGAAAATATGGCTGCACCGGTCATCCTGGAGCCGCACCCGGTCAGGACTTATGAAATCCCGGTCTTCCAGCAGTATCAGGTTCATGTCAGAAGGTAACGATTTCCAGGTTTTTAATCAATGCCCGGAACTGATTCATCCAGCCGGCACCGCCTGTAAGCCGTGCCAGTTCCACGGCCATATGCACGGCAGTCACCTGGTGCTGGCGGCCCAACCCCTGGACACAGGAAGGGCAGTTGGTCAGGATTTTGGGTTTTGGGGTCTTATCCAGGCCCTGACGCGCCTGTTCAATGGCATCCTGTTTCCTTAAAAACATGCTGTAGCTGATATCCGGACGGGACAGGGCCATGGTTCCGGCTTCGGAACAGCAGTAAGGCACGGCCCGGGCATCAATGCCTGCTTTGGCAAGCTGTGCCCCTGCCGTGCCCTTCAAACTGTCATGGCAGGGGGTATGGTAAAGGCAGGTTTGGGGTTGCGCTATGGTCAGACCATTTTCAAACAGATATCCCGAGATATCAAACAGCCTGGCGCCAAACAGATCTGTTATGCCCAGATCGGACAAAGATTCCATGCAGGTGCCGCAGGAGACAATGACGCCTGAAAAATCAAGGTCATTGAACATGTCCCTGATCTGGGTCATGATAATGGTGTTCTCAAGAGAGACCTTTTGGGCCTCATTTGTCCGGGCATTTACCTTCAACGGATACCCGCAGCACAGATATGGCGGCGGCAGCACCACCTGGTGCCCCTGAAAGAGCAGCAGAAAAATGGTCGCCTTTGAGATATTGGAAAACATGCGTTCACTGCCGCATCCTGGAAAATAAAACACCGTGGACACTGCTCTTCCAGGAGGGTTTAATAAAATGGCCTGGTTTCTGTCCGCATGGGGCAGGTGGGTCCGAAGCGTGGTCAGACCCGGCTGGGACACCGGAGCGTGCAGCATTTGCAGCGGTCTTGTTTCCTTTAACGCCGGTATAAAAGAGATGGGTTTTGCAAGTTTCACCGCTGTACGCTGGGCAGAACTTCCGCCTGCCAGAAGCCCTGTACGAATGACCGGGTTCAGTATCTGGTTGCGACTCCCCAGATAACCAAGGGTTAACTGTGTGGATACGGGCGTATGCTTGAAATCCATTTTTTTCAGGATTTCACGTTCCTTGATGGAAATGACCCCGGAATCAATATTAACCGGGCACTTGTCAAGACATTTGTGGCAGATGGTGCAGTGATCGGCAATCTGTTCAAGGTTTTTGAGTACCTTGAATTTTGTGGACTGGATCCGCTGGGTAATGTAAAGCAACGCCTCGATCAAAGCGCCTATCGCCAGGTTTTTATTCCTGGGATGGAAAAACATGTTCCTTGCCGGATAAAACACCGGGCATTGGGGCTTGCATTTGCCGCAGCGAACGCAATGGGAAATGTTTGCGGCAAGGTCGGACAGGGAGCCGTGCTTGAGAATCTGGGCTTCAAGTTCCAGAAGATTGAACGACGGGGTGAACATTTTGTTCAGGATATCCGGCTCGGAGAGCTTGCCCGGGTTCATCAGCCCGTTCGGGTCCACCTGTTTGCGATACGCGTCAAATTGGTTCACCTGATCCTCATTCAGGTATTTGAATTTGGTGACACCGATACCGTGCTCGCCGGAGACCACACCGTCAAGGGCCACAGCCTTTGCCATGACCTTGTCAGCGGTCATGTGGGCCCGTGCAAGCATGGCCCTGTCATTGGAAAACACCGGGATATTCACATGTACGTTGCCGTCCCCTGCATGCATGTGGGTGGCAATGACAATGAGACGGCTCAGGGTATCATTGTAAATACCTTCCACATTGGAGAGAATCTGGCTGTATCCGCGCAGATGATCCTGGATCTGTCCGTGGAAATTTTTGGTGTGAATAAAGGCTTCCAGGGCGTCCCGGGACGCAATGTCGAGCTTTTTACGGATGCTGTAAGCAATATCCTTGATCCGGCCCACCTTTTTTCCCAGCCACTGGGGATCGGAAAGGGGAATGGCCGTTTCCAGATATGTCAGGATATTTAGAATAATCCGGCCCTGGGTGTATTTTTTCTCTTCAATATTGGTTTGGTCAACAAATCTGACAAAATCGGCCAGGCTGTCAATGGGCAGAACAATATCTTCGTTGAGCTTGAAGGCATTGGTATGGGCGGCAATGGCACCCAGCCGTTTGCGGTCTTCCCAGTAACGGGCGGCTTCGGCCCGGTCCCGGGCAATGGAAAGCCCGGTCTTGTCATAGGGCTCCAGGATGGTTTCAAGACCGCGCAGACCCTGGTCAAGGGTGACCGCATCATTGGAAACCATATCAATGAGCAATACGGCTTTAAGCCTGTCTCCCACAGACCGTTTGGTCTTGTATTTGATGGCTTTGATGTACTCCTCGTCAAAATGTTCCAGGGCCATGAGTGCGGGATCGCTGTTGTCAAACCGGGTGCAGACTTGGGTAATCACCTTGCCTGCCTCGGTCATGTCATTGCCGAAAAATTCAATGCAGCAGGTGGCCTTGTGTGCAAACTCAGGATAGAGGATAAATTCGGCCCAGGTAATGATGCCGTCACACCCTTCTTTCTGCAACCCGGGTACACCGCCTAAAACTTTATTGGTGACATCCTTGCCCAGGTGCTTTTTACGGATATCCGCCCCGGTCAGCTCAATGGTGTCCAGGATCTGCCCGGTTTCATCTGTCACCACAAAACGAAGCGTATCCTCGTACCGGATTTTGCGCAGGGGATGGTCCTGGCGCGCCACTGTGAGCAGGCGGCCGTCGGGCATGGTGATCCTGAAAGCAAGGACATTGTCAATGGCGGTACCGTAGAGTACGGCTGTTTTGCCCCCGGCGTTTTCCGCCAGATTGCCGCCAATGGTGCAGGCCCAGGCAGAGGTGGGGTCCGTGGCAAAAATATACCCCTGGGCCGCTGCCGCATCCTTGGCATTCTGGGTGATGACACCGGCTTGAAGCGGCATCACGGCATAATCCCTGCCGTCTTTGGTTTTGCGGTGTTCAATGGGAAAAATGGTGTTCAGTTTCTCCGTATTGATCATGACGCAGTCCGGGGCCAGGGGCGTGGCCCCGCCGGTTAGCCCGGTGCCCCCGCCCCGGGGAATGATATGAAATCTTAGGTTTTTTAATTTTTTTACCAGTTTGGGGATCTGGTCTTCCCGGTCCGGCCGCAGCACTGCAGCGGGCATGTATCTTCGCCAGTCCGTGGCGTCCGTGGCATGGGATGTAATGTTAAAGGGGTCAAAGCATATGTTGGCCTTGCCGGCAACCGGGGAAAGCCGCCGTGTTACCCGGGTCTGTTCCTTTGCCACGGCACGGATCTGGTCCTTGAGCTGCCGGAGTGAGGATCTGCAGGCGTCAAGCACGATACGGACTTCCTCGTGTTCGGCATGCCCGGCAATATTGAAAAGGTCATTTTCAAATTCGGTAAACAGCCGCCGTCTCAGCATGGGGTGTTCCACCAGCTCCTGGAACAGAAAGGCATTCCGGTTGATGATGAAAAGGTCCCCCATGAAACGGTGGAGAAGGCGGGAGGAGCGGCCTGTGCCTTTAAGCGTTTCCAGGATTTGAATGGTGCTCAGGATCTCATTGCCGAACAAATGTGCAATGATCTGGTCGTCCCCGGCCGAGGTATAGTTAAACGGTATTTTTCTGAAAGGATCTCGCATTATGCTTCAAATAAAATATAGCTGTCTGTCAAACCTACTCGTTGTGTTCCCTTGTTTTATGGAACTCGATGTCCGGCCAGTCTTCCCGGGTAAACCCAAGCTGATATTCACTTGTGGTCAGAAAGGTCAAACGCCCTTCTGCATCCCGGGTCAGGCTGGATTCGTTTTGCCGGATAAATTCTTTGAGCCGTGCTTCGTTTTCGCATCCCACCCACCGGGCCACGGACAGGTCAATGGACTCGTATCCTGCACTGACATTGTACTCAGCCTTAAGCCGTGCCATGGTCACGTCAAACTGGAGCACACCCACGGCACCGATGATATGCATGTTGCCGTGCAACGGGCGGAATACCTGGATGGTGCCCTCTTCTGCCAGCTGGGTCAGCCCCTTGGTCAGGGCTTTGGCTTTCAAGGGATCTTTAAGCAGCACCCGCCTGAAATGTTCCGGGGCAAAATTGGGGATGCCCAAAAATTTCAAAGGTTCTTTTGTGGTAAAGGTATCCCCGATCTTGATGGTGCCGTGGTTGTGGATGCCGATGATATCTCCGGGATATGCCTCTTCCACATTGGACCGCTCCTGGGCCATGAAAATGGTGGCATTGGCAATCTTGATATCTTTTCCAATACGGTGGTGCCTCACCTTCATGCCCTTGGTGAATTTCCCCGAACAGATCCTGAAAAAAGCGATCCGGTCCCTGTGCTCGGGGTCCATGTTGGCCTGGATTTTAAAGGTGAACCCTGAAAATGCAGCTTCGGCAGGATCCACATCCCGGCTTGCTGTGGGCCGGACCCCGGGACATGGTGCAATCCGGACAAATGCGTCCAGCATCTCCCGGACTCCGAAATTGTTGATAGCTGAACCGAAAAACACCGGGGTCTGGGTGCCGTTGAGATAAAGGTTGAGATCAAAGGGTTCAGCAGCCACGGCAAGCAGTTCCACATCCTCGCGAAGTTGATCAGCCCGGCTCTGGCCGATCAGCTCATCCAGCATGGGATCATCAAGATCCCGGATCAATACCCCGTCGTCATTTTTGGGGGTATATCCCGGCGTAAAAATCCCCAGCTGCTGTTCTTCCAGGTTATACACCCCTTTAAACCGCTTTCCCATACCGATGGGCCAGGTCAACGGCACGCACTCGATCTGCAGCTTATCCTCAATATCCTGAAAAAGATCAAGGGGTTCGAGCCCCTCCCGGTCCAGCTTGTTGATAAAGGTGATAATCGGCGTGTTACGCATCCGGCATACTTCCATCAGTTTCTGGGTCTGGGGTTCCACCCCCTTGCCGGAGTCAATGATCATCACGGCACAGTCAACCGCGGTGAGCACCCGGTAGGTGTCCTCACTGAAATCCTTATGTCCCGGGGTGTCCAGAAGATTGATTTCATAATCCTTATAATTGAACTTCATCACGGAAGATGATACGGAAATACCTCTTTCCTGTTCAATGGATAAAAAATCCGAGGTGGCGGCCCGGGCGGCTTTCTTGGATTTCACGGCACCGGCCTGCTGGATGGCACCGCCAAACAACAGCAGTTTTTCCGTCAATGTTGTTTTGCCGGCATCCGGGTGGCTGATAATGCCGAATGTTCTGCGTTTTTTGATTTCCGGTAATAATGTTTTGTCTAATATCTTGTTTACGGGGTTTGTCATTGATGTCTCTTTAACCTGCCTGATTCATGCAAAGGCCTTGAAATAGTATAAATTAAGGGTGGAAATCTAACAGTATTCCAGCATGGAATCAAGCCTTTAAAAAAGTCCAGATCAACCATCTATCTTTTAACGCACTTTTCCGTGTGCAATTCAGGAGTTTTTTGCTTACAGATCAATTACATAAACACAAATGACAATTCATTATATGGTGATAGCTGTCATTTTGCTGGTTCCCCGAAACAACAATGCCTTTGCCTTCATTAACAATTTTAGAGATAGATGACCCCCTGTTTTAATGTTCATGGACTAAAAGAAACCGTTCCAGGAAATCCATGGACACCACGCGGAGTACGTCCCTGGAAACGCTTAATAGTTCCTGCTCCTCAAGTTTTTTTATGATGCGATTGATGCTCCTTGGACTGGTTCCAAGGTACTCTGCCAGTTCCTTTTTTGACACGCACAGCTTTTGGTCAGGGCTTGCCTGGACCGCATCCTTGATATACTTGAGTACTGAATATTCCAGGGGATATATCAAGTGCATTGCCGCCCTTGCGCTGATTTTCTGAAGCCGGAAACAGATGGATTGGTTCACCAGGAGGGAAAAGCTGTGATCTTCCCTAAGCCACTCCAGGTAGTGGGTTTTGCCTACCACACCCAGGCGGCAGTCTGTCAAGGCTTTGACCGAACAGATATGATTTTCATTGGTCAGAATTTCCACTTCACCCACAAGTTCCCCGGGCCCTGCCATGGCCATCAGGTATTCACGGCCTTTTAAGGTAGTATGAAAAATTTTCATTTTTCCCTGAAGAATGAAATACAACTGCTTTGGGGCACCATCCTGTTCAATTATCACATTGCCGGATGAAATTATATTCTCTACGATCTGGTGCGGATGGGTTTTCATCCTTTTTTCAACCAATTGCAGAATTTGTTTTGCCAGATCCGATCTTATGGATTTCATAATATATGTTCCGGGACAAATGTCCTTTTTTATCATTACTGTTTTAGATAGGGTTACTGAAAATCAAAGGTATAAATACCACAGTATACGGATTGATCAAAAGACAAGGAGAATTAAGGTAAAACCATGGATACCGGTAAATTGGAAGGGATACTTCATTTTTTAAAGAACGCGGAACAGCTTAAAGACACCATTCGTAGTTCATATACATCAAAAGGCAGACATGAAAGTACTGCAGAACATAGCTGGCGGCTGTGCCTGATGGCTATTGTTCTGGAAAAAGAGTTCCCGGGAATAAGCATTGAAAAATTGCTCAAACTCTGCGTTGTCCATGATTTGGGCGAAGCCCTGAACGGTGACATTTCCGCGGTTGATCAGACAGGCGATATAAACAAGGGTGTGGAGGAACGAAAGGATTTAATGGAACTTGCCCGTCCTTTGCCCCCGGAGTTGCAAAAAGAAATTCTTGATCTCTGGGATGAGTATGAAAATGCAGGATCTCAAGAGGCAAGGCTTGCCAAGGCCCTTGATAAACTGGAGACCCTGCTTCAGCATACCCAGGGGAAGAATCTGGGCAACATTGATTACCAATTCAACATGACCTACGGAAAACAATACACTGATTATGATCCCGTCACCTGTGGGCTAAGAGCCATCATTGACATTGAAACCAAAAAACGGACTGAATAGTTGCGTTTTTGATACTCCATATGCCACAATTTGTGTTGATGGGGTGTTTTTTACATTGCCAGAACTGCCCGGGTTGTCCATAGTCGGTCATTTCAATGGTGATTATTCATGGCGCAACGCGTCAATGGGATCCATACGGGCTGCCTTCAGGGCCGGGAAATACCCGAACACCACACCCACTGCCGCAGAAAAGAAAAACGCAATAATGATGATGGAGATATCCGGAGCAAAGGGAATCCCCAGCATTTTTGTCCCGCCAAAGGAGGCTGCCAGGGCCAGGATGATGCCGAAAATGCCGCCAAAAGAGGAGAGCACCACGGATTCCACCAGAAACTGGAGCAGCACTTCATGTTCATAGGCGCCGATGGCCAGGCGGATGCCGATTTCCCGGGTGCGCTCGGTCACGGAGACCAGCATGATGTTCATGATACCGATTCCCCCGACCAGGAGGCTCACCGCAGCCACGGCACCGAGAAGAGCGGTCATGGTTTTGGTGGTGGAGGTGAGCATGGTGGCAAGTTCCTTGGTGTCCATGATCCTGAAATTGTCCTCTTCATTGTCGGCGATGTGCCGGCGTTTTCTCAACAGTGACTGGATGGCGGCCGACGCCGTGGTGGTGGATGCATCGCTTTTTACAGCCACCTGGATAAAGGGAATGTCCTTGTTGCCGGAAAACCGCCGCTGGACCGCTTTCATGGGCATGATGACACAATCATCCTGGTCCCGGCCCATGGAGGAGTTGCCCTTGGCCTCTAAAAGGCCGACGATCTGACAGGAGACCCTGCCCAGGCGCAGTTTTTGCCCCACAGGGTCTGTGTCGCCAAACAGGTTTACCCTGATGGTGTCCCCCACCACACATACGGTTCGCCCGGCGTTGATTTCATTTTGGGAAAAGGTTCGCCCGGCTTTTATGGTCCAGTTGCGTACCGTAAAAAAATCGTTGGTGGTGCCGGTGATGCTGGTACTCCAGTTCTGGTTGCCCGCCACGGCCACGGCAGATGCGGATACGGCCGGGGCCACGCCTGCCAGATCATTGATCTGCTGTTCAATGGCCTGGACATCTTTGACCGAAAAATTCGGGGCGCCTGCAGCCCCGCCAGGCCCGTGGCGCTGGCCCGGGCTAATGAGCAGCACATTGGTGCCCATGGCGGCAATCTGCTGGGTCACCTGGGCCGTTGTGCCGTTACCGATGGTCACCAGGGTGATCACGGCGGCCACGCCGATGATAATACCTAAAATGGTGAGCACCGAGCGCATGACATTGCGCCGGATGCCCCGGAAAGCCAGGATAAACGTGTTCCGGATCATCGGTCCTGGCCTCCTTTTGCTGTCGGGGTCTGCCCGTTTTCAACGTCTGCCACCTGGCCGTCCACAAAGTGAATGATCCGGTCCGAGTAAGCGGCCATATCGGATTCATGGGTGACCATGACCACGGTGATTTTCTGCTCCTGGTTCAATTGTTTTAAAAGTTCCATGATTTCATGGCTTTTGGCTGTGTCCAGGTTACCCGTGGGTTCGTCGGCAAATAACACCGAAGGTGTGGTGGCAATGGCCCGGGCAATGGCCACCCGCTGCTGCTGCCCCCCGGACAACTCGCCGGGGGTGTGGGCTTCGCGCCCTGCAAGCCCTACCTGTTCAAGGGCCTTGCGTGCCAGGGCTTTGCGTTTTTTGGGCGGCATGCCTCTGTACACCAGAGGAAGTTCCACATTTTCCATGGCCGTGGTCCGGTTAAGCAGGTTGAATCCCTGGAATACAAAGCCCAGGTAAAATCTTCGCAGGGTAGCCAGCTGTTTACGGCTCATATGGCTGACCTCCACCCCCCCAAACTTATACTGGCCGGATGTGGGGGTATCCAGGCATCCCAGAATGTTCATGCAGGTGGATTTGCCCGAGCCGGACGGTCCCATCACCGAGATAAACTCCCCGGATTCAATGGACAGATCAATGCCGCGCAAGGCAAAAATCCTGGCTTCATTGCTGCCGTAAGCCTTGGTGACCCGGGTCAGGGAAATCAACGCATGTTTTTTGTCAGCCATGGCGTTACTTGCCCTTTGTGGTCGCGGAAATAATAACTTCGGTGCCTTGGGTGATCTCCCCTTCCAGAATCTGGGTGTGAATGCCGTCGCTCAGGCCCGGTTTGACAGGCACAGGCTTTGGTCGCTTGTTTTCATCCAGAATCCATAGGGTGTCCTGGTTTTTGCCGCCTGTGATGGTCACGTGCTTGGCCGACTGGCCGCCGCGCCTGGACGGACCTGGCATGAACATCTTTAACAGCGATGGTTTGCTGTTGTTTTCCCCGGGTTTGGGCATAGAGAATCTCAGGGCCGCACTGGGTACGGACAATACCTGGTCCGCCTGCTCAACAATAATGTCTGCCGTGGCAGTCATGCCCGGGCGTAAGGCCAGGTCGCCGTTGTCACAGGTCATGATGGTTTCATAGGTGACCACCCCGTCCGTGGTGGTGGCATTGAACCGGACCTGCAGTATTTTTGCCTCAAATTTGCGTTTGGGATAGGCATCCACGGTAAAGTGGGCGTTAAGCCCTTCCTTGACCACACCGATGTCTGCTTCGTCCACATCCACGTTCAGCTTCATCCGGGTTAAGTCTTCTGCCAGGGTAAACAGCACCGGGGCTTCAAATGAGGCGGCTACGGTGGCGCCTTTTTCAATGTCCCGGGTCAGGACAATACCATTCACAGGGGAGATAATGTCTGCCTTGGACAATTCGGTCAACGTGCTGTCCAAAGAGGCCTGGACTTCGGCCACACTGGCTTCGGCACTGGCCTGGTCAGCCAAGGCCCGGGTATAGTTGGCCTGGGCTTCATCCAGGTCGGTCTGGGCCGGTACTTTGCCGCCGCTTAATTCATGGACTTTTTTCAGGTTTTTTAATTTCCGGTCTGTCTCTTTCACTGTGGCCTGGGCCTGGCGCACTGATGCCCGGGCTGAAGCCAGGGATGCCTCGCTTTTGCGCACCTGGGCCTCAAGATCCGTGATGTCCAGCCGGGCAAGGACCTGTCCTTCGGTGACCTGGTCGTTGTAATCAGCAAAAACAGCCTTGATGGTGCCGGATAATTCACTGCCTACTTCCACCTCGTTGGTGGGTTCCAGGGTGCCTGTGGCGGAGACTGTTACGTGAATATCGGTGACAGCGGCAGGCGCGGTTTTAAAGGCCATTCCCGGGTCCGGGCCGGAACTGCCGCCTGGCAGGCCCTGGGGCAGCAGGAAAAAATACGCCCCGCCTGCGGCAAGTGCCAGAACCAATAGAATTATGAAAATGCGCTTTTTGCCTTTTGGGGAGTGGGCTGCGTTTAATCTGTCATTGATATCATCGGTTAAATCCATGGGAACTCCGGAGATGTTAAGGGGTTTGCTGTGCTTCAGATCTGTTTTGTCCGCCTGTGGTGTTGTTGGATCCGGCCGGGGACCAGCCCCCGCCAAGGACTTTATAGAGGGTGATCAGGTTGGATACACAGGTGCCCTGGCTTGTGGCAAGATCGCTTTCATAGGATAACACGGTCTGTTGGGATGTCAGTACTGTGCTGAAATCAATAAGGCCGGATTCGTATTTTTTTTTGGCCAGGTCTTCGGCCATCCGGGCCTGTTCAGCGGCAACACTTAGATGGTCCAGACGGATCTGCTCCTTGGCATAAGCAATCAGGGCGTTTTCCACCTCTTCCAGGGCCGACAGGATGGTTGTTTCATACTGGATCAGGGCCTGTTCCTGTAATGAGCTTTGGACTGCAATGTGTTTACGGATAGAGCCTGCATCAAACAGGGTATGGGACAGACTTGCAGCCAGGGACCGGGCCCAGTGAGATGGATCAAGGGCATTGTCAATAAGTTCGGCAGGGTTCAGGGCGTTGACACCGATGGAACCGGACAGGGTCAGATCGGGATAAAGGCCTGCCGTGGCTACCCCCACCTGGGCGGTCTGGGCAATGAGCTCGTATTCAGCTTCCCTGATATCGGGCCGCCTTCGCAGGGCGTCCACGGGAAGCCCCACGGCAATGGCTGGCGGAAGCTGGGGCAACGGCCTGGGATCTGTCAGTTTATTATTCAAGGTGCCCGGGGCAAGGCCCGAGAGCACCGCCACCCGGTTCATGGCCTCGGCCAGGGTGGATTCAAGGGCGGGAACCTGGGCTTTGGCACGTTCCAGGCTGTACCGGGCCTGGTGGACATCCAGCTCATCGGTAAGACCTGCCTGGTTCTGCCACTGGGTCAGCTGGAAAGATTCGGTCTGGGAGGCAATGTTCTGATTGAGCACGTGAAGACGTATCTGGGCGGTCCGTACATCAATGTAACTGCCGGCAAGGTCTGCCACAAGACTGACCAAGGCGTCCCGCCATGCTTCCTGTTTGGCGGCCAGGCTGGCGTCCGCGGCTTCAATGGAGCGCTGAATCCGGCCGAACAGATCAATTTCCCAGCTGGCATCAAGGCCGGCATTATAGGATTTTGAAACGGTGCCGGTACCCTTTTCATTGCTGGTCCCGGCCCAGGACGCCCCGCCCGAGGCATTGACGGCGGGCAGTTCATCTGCCTTTTCAATTGCCTTGAGCAGCCTGTACTGGCGAATGCGCTCCAGGGCCAGTTTTATCTCCAGATTGTTTTGAACCGCACAAAAGATCAGATCCGTGAGCACCGGGTCATTGAGTACCGTCCACCATTGGGCGAGCTGTTCAGGGGCTGAAGGCGTTTGCGCCAACCCCTCCTGCATGGGCGCATGCCAGGCCCCTTTCGGGAAAAGGTCCGGCTGTTTGTAATCCGGTCCCACGGCGTTGCAGCCCGCAAAAAGAGTCACAAAAAGAAAAATCATACACATGACTGGCCAGGGGGGGCCTGACAGAAAAGAAAAGCGTTTTTGCATGAACCAAATCCTTTGGCGTTGAAAGCGGCAAAATAAAGAGAGGAGACAGGAGCGCTTCCGATTAACGCATGGTTACTCTAATGCAGGCAGGGCAGGGCGTCAATATGTTTTGTATAAGATTTGTTTTAGGTTTTGCCCTGTCCGGGGCTTAAGAATCTATAAGATCCGGCCCCGGAATCCGGGCATGACACGTCAACGTAATACTGGCTGCGGCAAAAGGCGATTGTTTGAAATTTGAAATTTAAAGCCTAATGGGATTTGGATTCAGGGCGTTTGCGTTCATTATCAATTTGTAATGTCAATGAAGCCGTCAGCTTCATCTGCAGATATTTGTCCTTCTCCTGCTCAGGTGCATCCACTTTAATAAAATACCGGATAAACCACCTGCCCGGATTGGGTAGAGGAATGGAAACCTTAGATCCATTAACGTTTGTGTGCGGGTAAAAATTGTCTTCAGCCAGGGTGGAAAACCCCATGTACGTGGCATCCCAGGTCCCTTCGCCTGTATATGGCTTCCCATCCAGGACAACTTGAAGTTCCAGGGTATCCCCGGGTTTGAGGCCAAAAATATCGGTTGCAGGTATAAGTTCCAGGGGCAGACCCAGATTTGCAGGAAAAGGCCCTTTGGGGATGCCGCATTTAACATAGGTTTTGGCGTATTGTTTGGAATAGTAGCTTGTTATTACCGTGCCAAGCCGATTTTTGATCTTGTCAATGGATTTGATGGCATGCCGTTCTTTGCCGTTGGTATCCTTGAAAAAGGTGTAATAGCCTGGCGTTGTTTGCGCTGTCACCCCCCAGATACCGGGGGCATTGTATTCCACCATGTGCGAATGCAGTCCCTTGGCGTCCATGATCTCAACGACCCGGGCCTTGCCGTCAGGGGCGATCACCTGGACCAGGTTCAGTTTTTTGCCCCGGATGGCGTCGGCCACGGGGATGAAGTGGCCGTAACAGAAAAAAAACGGAATGGATTTGCCTTCATCGACCGTGAACCGGGTGGGCTGGATGTAAAGGGTGTGGCCCAATGCACTGGCTGCCGTAAGACAGATCAGTGCCGGGATCAGAAAAGGTAGAAAACTGTGTGCTAAACGGGAATGGGCATTGGTATGTTGTGTCATTTATTTTTCCTTTGTTTCTGCCTCTTCCATGGAATCGAAAATGGCGTTTGACCTGTTTTTTTTGCTGCCTGCGCATGCATTACATCCGGCACACGAGGGGGAATCAGCATTTTTTATTTTTTTCCATTGCCGGTAAAGGTAGAAAACCGCACCACACACGGCAGCGGCGACAATCATGTTTTCAATCATTATTTTTCTCCTAATCACTGATAGTTGCGATAACCATGGCAACCAGTCCGTAAAGCCCGGTCAGGGCCACCGTGGCTGTCCGCATACCCCGGGGCCATTGGCCTGTAAATATTTTTGCACCACCGGCAAAGAGCAGTGCACAGATGCCCATGCCGGACAAAGACCATATGGTGCCGGGCACGAGCCTGGCCTTGACATACCTGCTGTCCGGGGTGGGGCCAAGTGCCAGGGCAAAGGGAAACAGCAGATTCCGGAACCGGGTCGCGGGTGTGGCAGTGGCCCTGGACATGGTGTGCTCATAACGTTTAACCGGAGAAAAAGAGTCGTCCAGGAGAACTGCCCGTATCACCGTACCATCGGAATACACCGCCGTGCAGTACAAGGGATTAAAAATCAGTTTCAAGTCCATACGGTCAGGATCAAAATTGTTTAACGGCAATGGTATCAGCCGGTAGTTGTCATAGGACATAAGGCTGATGCCGCCGTTGCCCTCAAGGGCTAAACCGTAAAATTTCTTCTGGCTGTTTTCAGATACCTGGATGGCCCTGATCCTCAATTCAGGCGAAATCGGGGTTTTCTTGATCTCAGGTTTGTCATTCACCCGTTTGACATGAAAAACATGATAATCGCGGTCCACAATGAACACACCTTCGTCAAAGGGTTTAAGCACCGAAAATTTACCGTTCACAGATCTGGCAGGGAATTTAAATCCCTTTTTTTTAAGGGTATAGGTGTACATTTTTGTGAACACCGGATCCACAGCATTCTCATCGGCATTGATGAACTCCATATCACTGTCAGTCATGCGGAACCGGTCTTCGGGAAAAACTAGCCTGGCCTGGCCCGGGTTGGATTCCAGCAGGGGGTAGAACGGCACATGGGGGGATTTTTCAGCAAGATCTTTGGCCTTAAGCTCAAGAACACGGCGCTGGGCCTTGATCGTTATTTTATCAAAGGTCTGTCCGTTCAGGGTTATGGGCAGAAGGCCCCGGATCTCCATGTTTTTATAGTAGATAAACGGCAGATGGCGTTCAAAGGTTTTGCGGGGCACATAGGTGCCGTCCGCTTTCATATAAGCCTGGTTGCTGTGGTGGTCCAAGGCAAATCCTTTGGCAGGGTCCGGCACCTTTCCCACTATTTTTTCCATTAGAATAAAGTCCTGGCTCACAGGGCTGTAGAACAGATGGGTTTTTTCAACTTCATCCATAAAAATTTTGTCATACAGCATGGGCAGATATACCGCAGATACCAGGATGACCAGGACATAATAAACGGCCTGCGCTTTGGGATTCATTATCCTACCCTCCTGCAGCGAAATCTGAATACCGGTAAAAGCACTGCCAGCATCATCAACCCCAGGGGTACACTGAGCAGTGCCAGACATGGTTCGTATGCACCGGGGTCAACAGTTTGCAGGTAAAGCCCTGTGATGCCGGCCCCAATGAGCAGGTTGACTGCCTTGAGCCGGAAATTGGGTTCGAGCAACGCCAGTGCCATGCCAAGATAGGCGCCTGCCCCGGCCATGGTCCAGGGCAGGGCGGTGAGCAAACTGATTTTTATACCCTGCCAGGGAAAGAACAGGCCTGTAATCAGGCCAAGTCCGAAAAGGTCGGCCAGGGCCATGGCGCAATAAACGGTCAGCCCCACCAGAAGATGAGTCAGGGCCACAAACCCAGGAGGCACAGGCAGATGAAGGGAAAGGCGGAACCGCTCCCCCCACATTTCAGGAAGAAACTGAAAACAGGCAATCAGAATACCGGATAAAAGCGGGATATTTTTTAAAAGGCCAAAATGGATCTGGCCCAAGTGAAGTACGCGATACCACACCACCTCCGGGTGGTCCAGCATAAACAGCCTGCGGGTGGCAACATAGAGGTATAAAAGAATACAGATGTGGGCAGCGATCACCAGTAAGCCGGGTCCGCGGATTTTGAAAAATTCTTTTCGGAAAATGGCCTGAATCATTAATACCTCCCCGTGTATCCGATGAATGCATCCTCAAGGCTTAAGGGAATAGTCTCAAGCAGGTTCCCGGGAATGTCTGTATTTTTAAGCGCATTTTCCAGTTCCCGGACCGGGGTGAACGTAAACAGATCCCAGTGATCCTTATGAATTTCAATATTTTTGAGCATGGGGCAGGCAGACAGCATCTGTTCCCGGTTCATGCCGGAGGTGCTGCCATTGGCTGAAACCGGCAACCGGAAGCAGGAAAAATCAGTTTTAAACTGCGCCAGGGAGGTGGTCATCAAATTTCCGCCGCGTTCTAGGAAGATCGCCTCATCTACAAAATTTTCCATATCCTGGATCACATGGGAGGTTAAAAATACAGTGCGGTTCCCCTGGGCCAGATAGTCGCGCATTTCATCCAGAAACAGCCGTCTGTATCCGGCATCAAGCCCGATGGAATAGTCATCAAGGAGCAGCAGTTCAGGCTGCTGGGCCATCAAAAGTCCCAGCACCACCTGGGAACGCTGGCCGCAGGACATCTGCCGGATCAGATGGCCTGGTGAAAGTCCAAGCTTTTTCACCATCCGGTAGTAAATGCGTTCATCCCAACTGGGATAGAAAGGGGCATAAAATTTTTCAATCTGACGGATGGACATGAATTCATAGGCCAGATGGCCTTCAAACAAAAGGCCGATGCGGGCCCTGGCGGCCGGCGTCAGTGCATGGGAGTCTTCACCGAACACAGTACACCTGCCGGATACCGGCCTGAGAAATCCCATTAATATCTTAATCAGCGTTGTTTTACCCACGCCGTTTTTTCCCAGAAGCCCATAAATTTTTCCCGGCGTAATGGAAAAGTTCAGGTCTTTGTAGATATAGCGTTTGCCGTATCTATGGCTAAGATGTTCAACATGAATTACAGGTGTCATATGGCATATTCTGGCAGGCGTCTGCAGCGGGCGGCAGAGGCCGCTTTTATGTTAAATATTTTTAGGATATAAGGAAAGTGCCGGGCCAGTTGGGAAATAATGCGATCCTGAAGGATGGCAGAAAGGTAAGGAAACTGGGAAACTGTGGTCCGGCACTTGTATTGATTTGCAGCATCCGGCAGTTTTGGCGCGTATATAATGGCCCCGGTCATGGTTATCGGTTTTACAATCATGGTCAGGGCCATTGTAACAAGCCGCATCTGATTCGTGTATGCCTTAACTGCTGAATAAAATAGGCATTTATTTCATATCCACAGCTGTGATCCAGATCACGGCGTCCCTGGAGCACTCTTTTCCTTTATAGGAACCTTCCGGGTCCAGGCCAAGGGCGGCAAATCCCCACCATCCGGCCTTGGGAATGCCAAAGGTAAATACGCCGTTGTCATCGGCAAAAATGGTCTGCAGCACAAAGGCGTCCTGGGGGGCAACTGCCGAGGCTTGCCTGGCAAATGCTTTTTTATCCAGCAAGGGCTTATGGTTCATGAATTCGATCTCAATTTCGGCGTTGGGAACAGGTTTGCCCTTGAACAGGACTTTGCCCTGAAATACATTGCCGGTCCAGCGGTCATAGGGTTTGCAAAGGGGGACGATTTCGCAGTCAAGACCTACAGGTTCCATCCAGGCACCGGGCTCTCCGCCTACATTGACGATCACTTTGGTGCTCTGCTGGATATAGGCATCTTCTCCAGCCTCAAAATAGGGTGCCGGTACCAGGCAGAATACATGGTCCCCCCCCCTGGCTGTATACTCGGTTTCATATGCTTTGCCGGAATTGGTCAGGCTTGTCCAGTTAATCGGGGTAAGGGTGGACAGCAGATCCGTTTTCTTGGGTTCGTTTTCCCCCCTGGAGCGGACAACGAAAAATTGTTCCGGACTTCCCATGTCCATGGTGTGACCGGCTTCAAATGGGTGGGTGAACACCAGAGCCAAAGGGATTTTCCCTCCCTTGGTAAGGGCTGCTTCAGGCGTATAAATCATCTGAAAGTGAGCAAATGCCGGTACCGTAAATGCCAGGATCGCCAGGGTGCTGATGGTGGTGATAACATGTTTCATCTTCAAAATTTTCTCCTTTTTAACGTTTTTGAGTATGCAGTGGCCGGGCTATTCGGTGATTTCCTTGCCGTCCACGGTAATTTCATGCCCTTCTCCGGCGTCAAACGCTACCTTGTAGTCGCCTGCGGGTTTTTTAAATGTAAACTCACTGTCGTCATCCATTTTGCCATTGATCAGCATCTTTCCGGTACCGTCTTCAACACGTATTTCAACGCCTGCGGCAGAAGATCCGTCGGAAAATCCGCCTTCGCAGGTTACACTTCCGTCGCCATTGTCATAGCAGGAACACAACGGGGTATGGGCCTGGCAAACCGGGGTCAGAAAGAATCCAAACACCATGGCAGCAAAGATTAATACAGATACTTTCAGTTTCATTTTTTTCTCCTTGTAAATTTGTAAAATTGGCCCGGCAGGCCATTCAGGCAATGGCCTGCCGGACAGGGTCAAATTCTGATTTTGTTTTTATAAAGCCTGTGGCAATGGTTGTGCCCAGGGCCATTGCGTAAAAGACCCCCATGGCCTGGAGCCCGTTTAATCCCAGAAGGGTGCCGCCGGTAAATATTAACGTGGCCGCACTGATGCCCAGCACCATGGGATAAAACATGCCGAACAGCATCCACTTGACAGATCCGGACTGGAGTTTAACGGCAATGGAGGTGGCCAGGCACGGCGGGTAAAGCACCATGAACATCATCAGGGCCAGGGCATGAAGCGGCGTAAACCCGTCTTCACTTTTGGCCATGCGTGATTCCAGGGAGCCGTCTCCGCCATCATCATTCTGTTCATACAAGGCGCCCAGGGTGGCCACAGCGCTTTCCTTGGCAGCAAAGGCTGACAGCAGCGCCACATTGACCCGCCAGTTAAATCCTGCAAATTGGGTTACAGGTTCCAGGGCGCGTCCCATTTTGCCCAAAAAGCTTGTATTAATTCTTTCCTTGCGCATTTCCCGCAGCAGCCCTTTCCGGGTTTTAAACAGCTTTTTAAAGGATTTGTTTACCTTTCTGGCCACCTTATCCTTGCCGGGCTGGGCAATGGAAAAAAATTGCGGATTTATCTTCCGGTACTTTGCATTCAGGGCATCCGTGGCTTCAGGACCCTTTGCCAGCATCTTTTTATCCTTGTAGCTTTCCCAGTAGAGCACCATCTCCATAAGCTTGGCCCCGGCAAGTACTTCGGCGTAGGGCGTATGGGCAATGCTGTTCCTGAACTGGGTAATGGCCTTGTCTCTTTGGGCCTGAAAGTCAATTTTCCGCTGGGGTGAAATGCCGGGGAACTGCAAAAGGATAAAGATCACCACGGCCAGTGCCACCACAATGGAGGTGATTTTTTTGATGAACATCCATACCCGTTCCAGGGCCCGGCCCACAACCCCCCTGAACGTGGGTAAATGGTAGGGGGGCATCTCCATGACAAAGGGTGAGATGGGTTTGTCCTTGAGTACGGTGGTGGTCAGGAATTTGGACACGGGCAGTACCATTAAAAGGCTGATGGTGGAAATATAAAACATGGCCAAACCCTTGTGGGCGGCAAAGTAAATATTGATCAGCAGCACATAAAGGGGGACCTTGGCCAGGCAGTTGAGCATGGGAATGATCAAAATGGTGGCCAGCCTGGACCGCTCATCCGGGATACCCTTGCAGGACATGACACCGGGCACGGCACATCCGCCCACATAAATGCCGCCAAGCACCATGGGCAGGGTGGACTGGCCGTGAAGGCCGTACCGGCTGAACAGCCGGTCCATGATAAATGCCATTCGCGGCATGTAGCCGCTGTCTTCCATGACGGCGATCAGCCCGAAAAGAATAAAGAAAATAGGAATGTAGTTGAGCAGGGCATTTACCGAATCCATCAGCCACAAAGCAAATGCCGAGATCAGGGGTACATCAATGAAGCCAGGGTCCGGGACCATGGCGGCCACAACCCCCCGAAGCTTAGCCAGAAGCGGCCAGGTGTAGTTGGTCAGGTTGTATCCCTGGACAATGGAGAGATAATAAAGCAGCCAGATGACAGCCAACAGAACAATGGGCCCCATGAATTTATGGCAAACCACGGCATCAATCCGGTCAGACATGGGTTTTTTCTTTTCAGCCGGCAGGGTCAGGCAGCCGGCAGCCACCTTGTCGGCTGCCGCATATCTGGCCTGGGCCACGGCAAGCGCTGTGTTCTGGTCATATTCCGCTTCAAATTGATTTTTCAAGCCATCCACACGGTCAAGGATTTTTGTGCCCTGGACACCTTTTTCCCTGATCAGTTTCCGGATCTCTTCATCCCCTTCCATGAGTTTGATGGCAAGCCAGCGGGCCGGATATGCTTCAAGGTCACCCGTATCCTGCCGGATCATTTCACAAATATTGTTGATAAAGGCTTCCATGGGGCCGTAATCCACCTTGAACCGGGCATGGAATGATTTTTTGCGTCCAGTGTCTGTTATGGCGTCAAACAGCTCTGTTTTTCCCAGGCCCTGTTTCATGGACGTGGCCACCACAGGCACACCTAAAATCCGGGTCAGTTTCTCTATATCTATGGTTACGCCCCGGTTTTGCGCCACATCCATCATGTTCAGGTTCAGGATCATAGGGTTTTCCATCTCCATGACCTGGAATGTCAGGTACAGACAGCGCTTGATATTTGAGGCGTCCATGACATTGACCACGACATCGGGTTTGTCATTGAGGATAAAATCCCTTGATACCCGTTCTTCCGGGGAATAAAAGGTCAAAGAGTAGGTGCCGGGAAGATCAACCACGTCCACCCGGGTCTCCCCATATTTGTACCACCCGGACATTTTGTCCACAGTGACCCCGGGATAGTTGGCCACATGCTGCTTGGCCCCGGTCAGGGCATTGAAGACCGTTGATTTCCCGCAGTTGGGCTGGCCGGCCAGGGCGACTAATAATCTGTCTTTCATCTACGTTCCACCTCAATAAACCGGGCTTCATCATGGCGCAGACTGATGAAATAACCGTCGATTTCCACTTCCATAGGGTCTTCAAGGGGGGCGTTGCGGACCACGTTCAGGATGAGACCGGGATAAATACCCATATCCATCAGACGCTGGCCCAGTTTGTCCCTGATGGATAGTTTTTTGATTGTTCCGCTGTTGCCGGGTTTAAGTTCATCCAGTGTCATAATCATCCTTTCACTTAAATATTTTTTGTTTTTAAACTTTCTAAAATAATGAAATCTTGTTTTTTAAACGATATATACTGGGCAAATAAATTATTTGTTAGCTTGATCTAATTCACAAACGAATAACTTATTTTCATTTTTTAAGCTTTTTGTCAATTGTTTTTTAAGATTTGTGAGAGCGGGAAGTACGTCTTTAGGATTTAAAAATTGTGAGAAGAAGCATAAGAGATATGGCAGAAAGAATTAAACCTGCCAGGGCTTCAAGTATATCTCCTGCATTTTTTGCAAAAGAGGAACGCCGGGGCAGGGGGGCAAGAAGGGCGGCTTTCCCGGCCATGGCAATTATAACGACCAGAGACAGCGTTGCTGCCATACCAAGGGAGACGGCACAGGCCAGCATAATGGCTAACCCGGGTAATCCTAAAGACAGGCAGAACAGAACCGCTAAAACAACGCCGGGGCAGGGAATCATGCCCATGAAAACGGCGGGCAGCATGGACCTGGCATCCAGGGTTGCCCTGATCTGTTCAACAGACGTATCACTCACCGGTTTAAATTTTTTCCATACCGGCAGTTTGCGCAAAAAAAGAAACAGGCCCAGAATAATAATCAGTGAATAACTTGCAATCTGGGTGGTCCGGGTGATCGAAGCAAGGGTGCCTGAAATGGATGTCTGCAGGATAAATTTGACGCAAAAAACCAAAGCCGCTCCGGACATCCCATGGCTGACGGCCAGGATATTGCCAAAGGCAAGGGCCTTGGGAAGTGTGGGCTTTATCGAGATAATATAGGACAGGGCAAGGGCCTTGCCGTGGCCGGGACCGGCAGCGTGTACCATCCCGTATACAACGGCCGCTGCCAGAACCCACAACAGGGGGGCCACTTTCCCGGTATTTTTTGCCTGCCGGATCAGGGCCGTCATTTTTTCCTTGATTTTCATCTGGAAAAAGATGATGCGTTCTACAATACTTGAGCCTGGGATACTTGAGTCCGGGGCGCCTGAACCCGGCGTTTGGGATATGGAAACTTCCGGTGCCGGTTGCAAAGAATCGTCCTGGTGCTGGGGAGAAGGATTGGTATTTTTCCGGGTAAACGGGTTGGCCTGGGCTGTGCCGGACGTGACCCCAAAAAGGCCCCATGCAATACCGGCTATAATGAGAAAAACAGGCCAGAACCGCTTGGGAAAAGGTCTGTCCGGGCCTAGGATGTCAGAAATATCAGGGACCATAAAAGGCTTATAGGGTATGGCTGTTGTTTTTTCAAGATCTTAAAAATTTAAGTTTATTTAAAAAGCCCATTGTCTGTTTTTATATCAGTATGTTATTAGAGTCGTGGAAGTTTATATTGCCGGTTACCCCATGGGATGATTGTGTACGCACGGGCGTTCCCCGTTAAATATCATTACCGTTGAACATAATTGCCGTTGAGCATAATTATTGATTGATGAATAATACCCGTAAATCATTAAACAAAACCAAATAAGGAGAGATTATGGGACTCAAAGAAGAATTGGAAGAGAAAGCGGAAAGCTGTGATTCACCTGAAGAATACATTGGTGTGGCCAGGGAAATCGTAGCAGGTCTGGATGACAAGGACTGGGCCGTTGAGCTGATGGAAGAGGGTGCTGAATGGGCACAGACCTATGATGAGGCCGTGGTCTATGCCGAGGCAGCCAAAGAGATCATTGGTGATGATGACGTGGTGGGCAATTTTCTTTCCAACGCCAAAATGCTGTGCATGAGCGCTGCAGATTTCATCGGCCTTGGCGCTGCTGCGGGCAAACTTGGCCTGGATGATACGGCCAAGGAGATGAATGAAGCGGCCATGGGTAAATGCACCAAGCTCACCGATTTTCTTAATCTGAGCAATGAGCTGGCCAAAACCGATCCTGACATGGCCCAAAAGGTCATGGACAAGGCCTTTGAAAAATGTACAAAACCAGAGGATTTTATATCGTTTGCCAAATCCATTCTGGACAGTACCAAGGATAAGGACAAAGCCAAGGAAATTTACGAAAAAGGCATGGCTGCCGCCACCACGGCTGACGGATTCAGCGCCCTTGCCGCAGGGGCCATAAAAGATCTGGGTGATAAGGATTTTGCCCGGGCCATTTATGAAAAGGCGGTTGCGTCCCTGGAAAAAGGGGATGAGCTGCTCAAGTTTGCCGTGATCGTCAAGGAACAGCTGGATGACAATGAGTTCACCCTGTCTATTTATAAAAAAGCCGAAGCCCAGTATACAAAGTTTGATGAATACCTGAAGCTGGCCAAAGCAAGCTTCGAGAATACCGGTGACAAGGCTTTTGCCTCAGGTGTGTACCAGAAAGCTGCCGCCACCAATCCCGACTGCGTCCAGCTGGTTTCCCTGGCCCTGGCCATGGCCAGGGACTTAGGTGATACAACTGCAGCCCTGCCCGTATTGAAACAGGCCCAGGCCGCCGTGAAAAATAATGAGGAGTTCCTTAAAACCGCTGAAGCCATTCTTGAAGTGGCCAAGGACGACAAAGCATGGACCGACGCCATTGCCTTCCAGAAAGCCAAACGTGAAGAGTTCGGCAAACTTTACAATGATTTTGCCCTGCGTGAAAACGAGTGTAAGAATTGTTCCCCCATGCGTGTACTGGCTGCTGAGGTAGTTAAAGAGACCGGCGATATTTATTATGCAGCCAAACTGTACAAAAAAGCCCAGGGCCTTACCATTCATTTCAGCGATTTTATCAAACTGGCCGCTGCCATCCATGCAGATCTCAATGATGCGGAATGGATCAAAGAGATCTATACGGCACTTCTGGACAAATGCAAAAGCTTTGGCGATTACAACACCTTGACCAATGCCATCCAGAATACCCTTGGGGACGGTGCCTGGGTAAAAGAGATTTATGCAGGCATAGAGAAAAAGGCTGCGGGCAACGCAGATCTCATGAAGCTTGCCGCTGTGGCCATTGAGAAGTTCAATGACAAGGCATGGGCCAAAAAACTTGTGAGTGCTGCAGGAAGCAAGGCCAAGACCGTTTATGACTTTACCTTTGCAGGCAGTGCTACCCTGAACCTGCTTAAAGACAGGGACGGTGCTTTGGCGCTGTATAAATCCGCCGAAGGCCTTTGCCGCACCAAACAGGATTATGCCGGTCTGGTGGCATTGGTTAAACAGCAGACTTCGGACAAGGCCATCCTTTCAGAACTGCTGGACCTGGGCCGCCAAAAACTGACCGAATTCAGCGATTTGATCTTCCTGGCTGAATCTTTTCTGATCGACGCCCAGGATGCCGAGAACGCGGCGGTTGTGTATGAAGATGCAGAACGCAACGCTTTGACCAATGACGCATTGTCCCAGTTAGGCACCAGCGTTTCCGGTCGTCTGGGTGATGCCAAATGGGCATCCCGTATTTTGGCAAAAATAAAATAAAGTTATGTCGATGAAACTTTTTTATTGACAAGTTATAAAATTATGGTAGGTTGTCTTTAACGCCAATTTTTAAATTAAAAACTGGCTCCATAACCTCCTTATTATCCTCAAGAAATCAGCCGCCGGATTTGCCACCCGGCGGCTGATTTCTTTTTGCCTAATGATTTCAAGTGGTTTTGCTTTTTGAATTTTGGCTTTCACGGTGATCATGTCGTGAAAGTAAGGCCTTTTTAGTAACTTCTCAATAAGTGGGGGTAAACATTATTTTATATTTATTTCAACATGTTAGACTATATGGTGCTCACCCGCTAATACTTTGAAAAAGAAAAAAGTATTCGCGGGTGAGCACCCACGCGCGGATATGTAACTCAATTCAATCCGCTACAGCCAAACAACGGATATCCGTACTTCCAGAACCTTAACTGCGAAACCATTGCCTCAGACGAGAACGACGCTTCGGATTCCGATTTTTTAGAAAAGAAGTAACCGGATGACCAAGTGTAACATTCGTTAACACCTTTTCGATATTATGTCCTCTGACCCGAACACCGTCTTTGTTCTAAGTCAAAAAAACGCCTGCCGGGCCTGTTTGAGCCTGGCAGGCATCAAGAATAATACTTAATATTATTCAACACTTAACTTTTTGGCTTGATACAGATAGTCGGGATTCCAGGACGAACATTTTTCAATGTTTCCTGCGCGTGTGCCAAGATACTCAGGTTTTCTTTTGGATATTTTAGCTGATAATGGTTCAGTTGATTGACGGCCTGAGTAAAAATTGACTTTGCCTGGTCTGTTAATAAAAATTTGGTAATGGAACCACCGGTTTGCTTATATGCATTATCCAGCATATCACAATAGTTAGATTTACTTCTCTCAGAGATTACCTTCCGTGGATAAGGCTCATAACCATTTTCATTCCACTTCTTACTATCCAGAGATAAACGTTCCAGAGCTTTACCAAAGCCGGGGTCGGTTTGTCCGTACACTGTTTTATATAAGCTGCATAATACCATCATTCCGCTGCATTGCGCACATGGTTCCAAAGTAGTGTAAACTGTGTACCCTTTCAGGGAGTAGCCGCCCTCACGATTTAAATAGCCCATCATTAAACGCACCTCTCCATGCTGGGTACCGTTCGACAAGGCAGAATTACAATTTCTCGCCCAATTCACAATCCGACCGTCAGGAGCCACCAGAATAGAACCGATATTATGTCCGCGTTTGTTTTCTTGTTTTCCATCCTGCCAGTCATTAAGCACAACCCCATAGGCCGTTAGAATGTAAATTTCATCACGTTCTTCCTGTACTTGAGGTGTAACCTTTGCTTCAACGAAAGAATATTGGGCTACCTCTACCTGAGGAGCACAGGAAACCAAAAACATAAGCAAAAGAAATAAAGATAGCATTCTTGCTTTCAACTTCATAAAACATCCCTCCTTTTCTATATTAAGGCCATCACAGTAAAAACACCTTTGGAAATGAACTCCGCCTATTTCGTATCATTGAGCTAAATAGATGTCTATCAGGGAAACCCTTAGTTTTTGAGATTTTTTTATGTTGCTTGGGAATCAAAAAAAAATACTTTTATCAGGATAGGGTTCAGGTTTCCCGTGATAATAACCCTGCTGGTAGTCAATACCGAGGGATTTGGCCTTGACCGAAAGGTTTTTATCGGAGATAAATTCTGCAATGGTCTTCATTTTAAGCTTGTTTGCATATGAGACAATGGAGTTAACAATATCAACGGCCCGCTCATCCTTTGTGATCAGTTTAATGATACTGCCGTCTATTTTAATGTAGTTGGCTTTGATTTTGAGCAGGTAATCAAAATTGGAATATCCTGTGCCAAAATCATCAATGGCAATTTGGGCCCCTGCATGTTTAAATCTGGTGAGAATTAAAGTCGCATCAGCATATGAAGACAAGCTTTCCGACTCAACGATCTCAAGTATCATGCGGGACATAACATTTCTCTCAACAGCATAGTCATGGATGAACGCCATGGTTTCATTGTTTAAAATGTCTTCCGTTGAAATATTGATACTGAAGTTACTATCATCGTCGGCAAAGATGTCTATGGCTTTTTTTGCTATAATTTTAGTCAGCGTCGGATAGAATCGCGTCTGCTTGCTGATATCAAGAAACGCTGCTGGTGAAATAACTCCTCCATTCGTGTCAATAATGCGCATAAGGCTCTCATACTTGGGTATATCAGCTCCGATTATCGGCTGGAAAAAAGGCACAACACGGTCTTCATCAATGGCACTGGTGAGCATTTTTACCACCCGGATATTCTGCTCATAAATTTTGCTGTTATCCACCTTAAGCGGATCATATGCGTAATGCCCGATGTTATTGGCTTTTGCAAACTGAAGTGCGGCATCTGCATGGGCCATGATGTGATCCGAACCATGGGCATAACCTGTGATGGTACTGACCATCAGCTCTTTTTCACCGATCATGAACGTCTTTTTGGTAATATCTTTAACCGCGGTTTCAACGTTGATGATAAAAAGGTTTTTATCGCTTTGGGATGAAAATACGGCAAATACGTCAGAGTGAAGCCTGTAAACAGAATACCGGTACAGATGAATACGTTCGGCAAGTCTTAACGCAAACTCCTTAAGCAGTTGATCCCCGATTTTCATACCATATGTCTCGTTGATCTTATGAAAGTTGTCGATGTCAATAAGCGCCAAATCAGCAGACGTGGAATTTTTTATCTCCATGAGCAGGCTGTTTCTGTTGTTCAGCTCGGTCAACGGATCATAATTGAGATATTTCTGAAGCTGTGATTTATTTTCAAATACTTCAGTCACATCGTGGCTGATTGAAACATACTTAATGACTTTGCCATCTTTATTATTAAAAGGTACAATAGTCGTTTTCTGAAAAAAGTATCCACCGTCTTTTTTAAAATTTTTAATAATCCCGCGCCAGATCTCACCCCTTTTAATGGTTTCCCATAATTCCTGGTATGTTGATATCGGGTTGTCCGGATGGCTGAGCTGATTATGGCTTGAGTACAGCAGATCTTCCTCATTGAACCCTGTGACCTTGCACATCTGATCATTTACATGAATGATACTCCCGTTCAGGTCTGTGATGCAGACGATGGCGCTTGTATCGATCACTGTTTTATACTGAATCAAGTCACTGAGAAATATTTCCTGCTCCTGTTCGATGATCCTGATTCTTTTATAAATAAAGAGTGCAACCCCCAGCGTAAACACAAAAAGCAAGATGATAATAACGCTGTTTTTTATGATCTCCGGCCGGAGAAGAGCGCAGCTTATTCCCTCCACGGTTCTTACAAGTTCGTAGAAATTTTCAAAATAAAATCCTGAGCCTACAATCCAGTCCCAATCCGGGATATATACCAGATAAGATATTTTTTCTGCCGCTTTTTCCTGTCCCGGAATATTCCAGGAATACGTGCTGAATCCACTGCCTTTGGATGTTGCGATATCTACAAACTCTTTGATGACCAGTTTATCGTTTTCGTCGCGTAATGTTTTTAGATTCGTATGGTAAATATTTGAATCTATGTGAAATATTGTTTTATAATTTGTTGAAAATATCCAGAAATAGCCATAATTCTGATAGCCGAACCGCTCCCCGGCTATAAATCCCAGGACCTCCTGTTTGCATAGTTCATCCAGGCTGTCGATATAGTATCCAGTGCCGATAATGATATCAAAGGCCGTGTTGTATATGGCATATCCCAGCTTTTTGTAGCGTTTGTGATCCTTGCCCGGTTTGTAAAACATATACTCCCCCATGGCTGTGCCGCTGGTTTTAACTTCTTCAAGAAATGTCATTAAATCCGGGAACTCTTTTTTCAGGGAATCAATATTTTTGCCCACAAGTTCAGATCGTGCTCCGTGATGCCTGATGGTGCCATCCCCGGATATTATGTAAAAATAACCGGATTTATTGGCCCAGTTAAAAGAGGAAATCATGTTGTTTATATGCGTTTTATAATGGTCTTCCTTATGGTTCACGTAGACATTCTGAATGAAATCCTCTGCCGAACGTACCTGGTCTTTCAGATTTTGCTGGGCCCCTTTGATTACCGTTTCCCTTATGGCATAGATTCGCTTGACCAGTCGTTCAACTTCGTTTTTGATAAGCTCTTTTTGTTGATCAATATAAAAGGTTCTAAGCCCTTCCTTATTTTTCTCACTGAATTTTGTGAATATGCTGTGCATATTCCACAAAATGATCACGGAGAATACAGATGCGATGGCAAGCGCTGTAAATAAAGTGATGTTTGAAATTTTAGTTTTCATTATGGCTGCCTCTCCATTTGCCTGAATATAGAATGAATTACCCTGGATGTTTGGATGGCGGATCGGAACTTTATTCTTTTTAAAAAGATTAGGATAAGAACTTCCGTTTTGTCAAGAAAACTATGAAAGATTATAGAAATTCCAACATAAGGCTTTGATCAAACGAAAGCACAGCATCAGGGGGGGCGCATATTTTTTATGAGACTGGATACCTTTAAACGAGCCGTTCAAACACTAATTAATCAAGCACTAATTAAATAATATTGCTTCCCTGACTTTATTTTAACACCGTTCAATAATAGTCCCTAAACGGAGAATCGGGTTGAATTATCCGACAAAACAACAAAATTTCAATATCAGGGAGAACCGCCATGAACCAGAACCGTCGTCAATTTCTTGGGGCCACAGCTGCAACAGGCGTGGCCCTTGCCGCAGGGCTCACCTTTCCGGGAACAAGCAGGGCCCTGGAAGAAAAACCCATGGTAAAAGCCGGTATCATTACAGACATGCATCATACCAGCAAGGCGGATACGCCAACCCGCAAATACTCTGCATCTCTTTCAAAAATGGAGACGTTTATTAGCTCAATGAAACAGGAAAAACCTGATTTTGTTGTAGAGATGGGAGATTTTGTGGATACCCTGGCGCAAGGCACTGATCCAGCCAAAAATCTTGGAGAGATCGAAACCGTTTTTACATCAATCGGTCCGGCTTATCACGTCCTTGGCAACCATGAATTTGATAACCTTACCCGTGAGTTTGTTCTCAAGGCTGTCTCCAATACCGGCATTTCCCAGGGCCGGACCTGGTACTCCTGGGACAGTAACGGCGTACATTTCATTGTCCTTGATGCGGACTACACCCCTAAAGCCCCCCATCGTGCCTATGACATGAATACACCCGGGGACACGTTCTGGACCTGGAAAGATACCTTTATTCCGCCCCGGGAACTTGCGTGGCTGGAAAAGGATCTTTCCGCCACCACGTTGCCCAGTGTGGTCTTCACCCATCAGACCCTGGACCGTGTGGATGACCAGGACCATAATATTAAAAATGCCTCAACTGTGCGTAAAGTGCTGGAAGATTCCGGAAAGGTGATTGCCGTTCTATCAGGTCATGACCATGCCGGCGGGTATGCAAACATCAAGGGTATTCACTATATTGTCATGAACGGGAATGTGGGAACAAATGATTCACGGCCCTGGGCGGAGACCAGCAGAAAAGAGGGGTTTGACACCAGGCTTGACAATCAGTTTGCTGTTCTGGAGATATATGCCAGGGGCACAAAACAATACCGCATCAAATTGACCGGCTATGGGCGCCAGGCGTCCTATGACTTGGGTGCATTCATTAGTATTTAACTGAATTTATAGATGGTCCGGGTGAAAAGGCGTCCCCTTTTCACCCGGGGTTGTATCAAGGATTACTTGTCTTCGGACATGGGATTCAGCTGTGCCTTAATGGCGTTGAGTTCCTGTTCCAGTATTCTGGCCCTGTCCTGGAGTGCGGTTTCGTTTTCAGCCCCAGGCACAGGGCCGGCAGCGGGGCCAAGCCCGCGGCCCATACCACGGCCGCCACCGCCAAATTTCCGGCCGCATCCCCGGCCGCCGAATCCGGCCCCGTAACCGGCACCTGTGCCGGCCATATTTTGATTTGCGCAAACACCCTGGCCTCTTCCGGTCATGGGTCCGAACCCCTGTGGTCCTCTCTGATTAAAACCTGGCATGATAATTCCTCCTTATATCTATGTTTTGGTCATTTGATCATAAATATAGAGCTGCCATGTGGCGCTGTCAAGGAAAATAATGGTCAAATGATCATTATTTTTTTAATCAGCCTTAATATAGGAGGATTCAACGTTCCCGTTTTTTTTAAAGCGTTAAAACGTGACACTATGATTTTGAATTTTTTACCAAAAATCAATGGATTCTATAAACTTCTCCTTTAGTTTATGACATGGAATGGCTGACGGGTCAGGAAAGTATCTTGACACAGGAGACGACTTTGAGTAGTTTGTGTGAAACCGTATAACGAAGGAGGTCGATTCATGCAAGATTCCACTCCGTTTCAAGCCCGGGACCTTACCCCTGATATGCAGAAAACCCAGCTGATCGACATGTTCACCCGTATTGTTGTCCATTACGGTCTCTGGTTCAATGAGGTCCAGCACCAGATGGGCATGGAAAAGGCACTTACCGCTCTGGATAAGGCCACACAATCTTCGATTTCCATTCTCATGAAACATCTGTCCCGCACCCTGGGATTTGAACTGGACCAGGGTATGCCCAAAGCGTTGATGTCACTGGATGACGCCACAACCGAAAAATTGATGGCAGCCGTGGGAAAATCCTGGCTGGCCAATGACGGGGTCTGGTTTCAGGCTGTGGAGTTCGAACACGGCATGAACGATGCCAAACGGTGCAATGACTCCTGCTGGGCCCGTTTCTCCCCCTTTGAAGCCCACCGCATAAAAAATATTCTGGGCCTGGGCAAACATCCGGGACTTGAGGGGCTGAAAAAGGCCCTGAATCTCAGGATGTACGCATTTATCAACCGCCAGAGCATTGTGGAAGAAACCGAGGACAGCTTTGTCTTCCGGATGAATGAATGCAGGGTCCAGCAGGCAAGGATGCGCAAGGGGCTGGATGATTATCCCTGCAAGTCCGGCGGTCTTGTCGAGTACGCCCGTTTTGCCGAAGGCGTTGATGACGCAATTAAAACCGAATGTATCGGGTGTCCGCCGGATCCCCATCCTGAAACCTGGTTCTGCGCATGGCGTTTTACCCTGGCACAGTGATGTGCTAACCCCGGTGTCTCAGGGTTCATCAGTTTGAGTTAAATAGACAACGCAGTTATTCAACCATATATTTTAAAAAGAAATGCGAATTATGGGAGTCACTTCCGACAAAATTCATGAATTAAGGCTAAAAGAGAAAAAGATCAAGGCCATGGGCGGTGAAAAAGCCCTGGCCAAGCGCCGTGAAAAGGGCATTCTTAACGCCAGGCAGCGTCTTGGTCTGTTGTTTGACGCCGGGACCTTCAGGGAACTGGACATGTTCGTGACCCACCGGTGTACCAATTTTGGCATGGAAACCAAGGAAATTCCCGCGGACGGTGTAATAACCGGGCACGGAAAGGTGGATGGCCGCCTGGTCTTTGCCTATGCCCAGGATTTTACGGCCTCGGCCGGCTCCCTGGGAGAAATGCAGGCCAAAAAAATCTGTAAGGTCATGGACTTAGGGATTAAAGCTGGCGCTCCTGTCATCGGCATGAATGATTCCGGCGGTGCCCGGATTCAGGAGGGCATTGACGCCTTGTCCGGATACGGCGAAATCTTTTTTCGTAATTCCGCAGCTTCGGGTGTAATCCCGCAGATCTCGGCCATCATGGGCCCCACGGCAGGCGGGGCCGTTTATTCTCCGGCCATGACCGATTTTATTTTCATGGTCAAGGAGTCCTCGTATATGTTCATCACCGGCCCCAATGTCATTAAGGCGGTCACCGGCGAGGTCATTTCCTTTGAGGAGCTTGGCGGCGCCATGACCCATAACGAAAAGTCCGGGGTGGCTCAGTTTGCCTGTGAGTCTGATGAAGACTGCATTGAACAGATCAAGCAGCTTTTATCATTTTTGCCGTCCAACAACATGGAAGATCCCCCGATTAAACCCACGGACGATTCCCCGTATCGCATGGCCCCGGTCCTTGACACGATTATTCCGGACAAATCCAACCAGGCCTATGATGTCAAACAGGTCATTGCCGCCATTGTGGACGACGGCTATTTTTTCGAACCCCACCAGTATTTTGCCAGAAACATTGTGATCTGTTTTGCCCGGCTCAACGGCCGTCCCATCGGCATCATTGCCAACCAGCCCATGATTATGGCCGGTTGCCTGGATATTGATGCATCTGACAAGGCCACCCGGTTTATCCGGTTTTGTGACGCCTTTAACATTCCCATGCTGACCATTGCCGATGTGCCCGGTTATCTTCCCGGTTCCAACCAGGAGTGGGGCGGGGTTATCCGGCACGGGGCAAAACTTCTGTGGTGCTACGCCGAGGCCACGGTACCCAAGCTTTTGCTGATCACAAGAAAGGACTACGGCGGATCATATATCGCCATGTGTTCCAAACATCTTGGTGCGGACATGGCCTTTGCCTGGCCCATGGCCGAAGTTGCCGTCATGGGGGCCGAAGGCGCGGCAAACGTCATCCATGCAAGGGAGATAAAAAATGCCGAAGACCCGGCAGCCATGCGCAAGCAGAAAATAGATGCGTACAATACACAATTCTCCAATCCCTATTGTGCCGCAGCACGGGGATATGTGGATGCCGTGATCGTGCCAAGTGAAACCCGGCCAAGGCTCATAGATGCCCTTGAGGCCGTGGCAACCAAACGGGAATACCGGCCGGCCAAGAAACACGGAAATATTCCGGTGTAACAGCCATGGGCTGGCCTGGCAGTACCTATGCGTAATCTTTGAAACCGTTTAAAAAGCCAAGGAATCCTTTTTCATGAAAAACAAAAAACTGGCTGCTGCCATGGCTGCTGTTCACATGTATATCAGAACCGAAGAGGAGGCAGCCGTTGCAGCCATGCAAAGCCGGGCTGCGGCCAAACCTTTGGCACCGGCCCCTGTTGGACAGATGAACCTTTGGGGCCTTTCCGGACGGCAGGCGATTATGAACGGCAATGCAGTGATACGGCAAAGAATGCTGAAATGATAAAACACAAGATAATTTTATAATATATGTAGGATATTATGACCGATCACAATGAAGTTAAAATGGTTGAGATGGATTATTCCCAGGCACGGCCCAAGGCAGAAAACCCTTTGAAAATTGAGGATCTTTCCCTGCGGGACGGCCATCAGTCATTGTTTGCCACCCGGGGGCGCACCGAGGATATGATCCTTGTGGCCGAGCAGATGGATGACATCGGGTTCTGGGCCGTGGAGATCTGGGGCGGGGCCACCTTTGATACCATGCACCGGTATCTCAACGAAGATCCATGGCAGCGGATTCGCACCCTGAAACGGTATTTCAAAAAAACCCCTCTCTCCATGCTGCTGCGCGGCCAGAACCTTGTGGGACACCGTAACTATGCCGATGATCTGGCCGAGCTTTTTGTTAAAAAGGGCGTGGAAAACGGGCTGGACATCTTCAGAACCTTTGATGCCCTCAATGATTACAGAAATTTTGAGACCGTGGCGCCTGTTATCAAAGCGTGCGGTGCTCATTTCCAGGGCTGCATCTGCTATACCCTGACAGAACCCCGCCTGGGCAAAGGGGTGTATAACCTGGACTATTATGTGAAAAAGGCCAAAGATCTTGAGGATATGGGCGCTGACTCCATCTGCATCAAGGATGTGGCAGGTCTGATGTCCCCCTATGACGCCTTTGAACTGGTAAAAGCGCTGAAGGCCGAAGTCAAACCCCTGATCCACCTGCATTCCCATTTTACTACGGGCATGTCCCCCATGACCCAGCTCAAGGCGGTAGAGGCAGGGATTGACATCATTGATACCTGCATGACGCCCTATGCATACAGAACATCCCATGCTGCACTGGAACCCCTTGTGATGAGCCTTATGGGCACCAGCCGGGATACGGGATTTGATATCAAGGCCCTTACCCGGATCAATGAGACCCTGGAAAAAGAGGTGATACCCAAGTATAAGCACCTGCTGGACGACACCAGGGTTTCCCAGATCGATATCAATGTGCTTTTGCACCAGGCCCCTGACTTCATGCTCGCCAACCTGGTGAAACAGCTCCGGGAAATGGATGCCCTGGACAAAATTGATGAGGTGTACAAAGAACTGCCCAGGGTCAGAAAAGAGCTGGGCCAGATTCCGCTTGTGACGCCCACCAGCAGGATTGTGGGCACCCAGACGGTTAATAATGTGCTTTTTGACACCAAGGAAGAGCGCTACAAAATGATTACGGCCCAGGTCAAGGATCTGTGCTACGGCCTGTACGGCAAAACCCCGGTTCCCATTGATGCCGCAGTTCAGAAAAAGGCGCTCAAGGGATATGAGAGGGGCGAGGAACCCATTACCTGCCGTCCGGCCGAAGTCCTTTCACCGGAACTTGAAAAAGCCAGGGAAGAGATCGGTAATCTGGCTGTGGACGATGAAGATCTTATTCTTTATGCCCTGTTCCCCGTAACCGGCAAAAAATACCTGATGCAGAAATACGGCAGGGAACAGGTGCCTGACGCTGTCAAACCCATTACCCTGGAAGATGTAAAAAAACAGGATGATATGATTAAAAAGGCCCGGGCCGGAAAACTTATCGAGCCGGTTGCGGATCTGCCTGAAAAAAGCGAATTTGCCAGAACCTTTAACGTATTTGTGGACGGTGAATGTTTTGAAGTGGGTGTCGATGAGGTGGGCGGTTCTCCCGTGATTTCCTACGCAGCCCTTGCTGGGGCCATGCCCCTAGCACCTTCTGCCCCTGCATCCCCTGCGCTCCCTGGGGCGCCGGCAGCCGTACCGGCTCCGAAACCCGTACCACCCAAACCGGTGGAGTCAGCGCCCAAACCCGCCCCCAAACCTGCTGCGGCAGCAGGTTCCGGAACGCCTGTCAAGGCACCCATGCCCGGCATGATCGTCAAGTATGAGAAAAATGTAGGGGATACGGTGAATGCGGGCGATACCGTTGTGGTGATTGAGGCCATGAAGATGGAAAACGCCCTGCCGGCAACAGCCGGGGGAACGATTTCAGCCATCAATTTTAAAACCGGTGATTCCGTGGCCAAGGATGATATACTGGCAATCATTGAATAATTATTCCAAGATAATCTGTTAACACAGGGGGATGGTTTGACAACCATCCCCCTGTGCTTATTATGGTAGATGCTGCGGTTTTTTTGATCCGGCATAATTACTATAAGGAGAAAACAATGGCTTTTGAGACCAAAGAAGAACTGCTTGAAAAATATATTAAATTGGACAAACCCCATTGTCCCCATTGCGATGAGCCCATGACCCTGTGGGAGATTCCGCCCATTAATTTTTCCGACGGTCTGGGCTGGCAGACCCCCTATCTGTTTGTCTGTTTTAATGATCAATGCCCTTCTTACCAAAAGGGCTGGCAGCACCTGATGGAATCCATGGAAGCACCTGCCTCGTACAGATGCTTTTGCGAACCCGGTGCCGACCATTTTGAATACATGCCCGTGTTCAGCCCCATCGGCGGCACCGGTTCTGTTATGGATGATGCAGCGATTATCGCGGAAGAGGCCAAAAAAGAGCTGATGAAACAAACCTTTTCCATTCTCACTGATTATTATATTTCCAAGGATTGGGATGAGATTTTAAAGCTCTGCCTGGACCCAAAAATTCCGCCCAAGGTAAGGCTGAAAGCGGCAGAAATGGTAGGCGAGTTAGGTGATGCCACGGCTGTGGAGCACCTGATCAACCATAAGTTCCCGACCCCGGTGCTCCAGGAAGGGGTGAAAAAAGCCATTGAGCAGCTCCATGAACGCCATTTCACCCGGGAGTGCCCCTTCTGTGCCGAGATTATTAAAAACCGGGCCACGGTATGCAAACATTGCGGCAAGGATGTGCCCCGGGCATAATTGGAAACGGGCACGTTATGCAGGACCGTCATTGGGGGATGACCCCCGATAAAAACAGGGCATTGATGCACACAAAAAGAATGATGCCTGAATTTGTGTGCGACGCAGTAAACCTGGAGGGTCTGAATTTCACCATTCCTGAAATTCAGACCCTGCTTGACGGGATAACCGTTGGCGGACATAAGGTTTCGGATCAGCAGGTGGTCCTGAACCAGGCAGATGCCTGGAGATACATTTTCAGCCTGGTTGAAAGCGATACTTTTAAAGTCGATATGCTAACGGTCAATGAAATTCATAAAATAGCGGCAAAAGAAGATGCGCTGACCTGGGGAAAATTCAGGGACGGAATCGTAACCATTGCCGGCACCCCGTATACGCCACCCAGGGCAGAGCAGTTACCGGAACAGTTTGATCTGATGCTGTCAACTGCCCTTGGATATAGTGATGTGTATGACCGGGCAATCCATTATTTTTTAGCCATGGCCCGAAACCAGTTTTACCATGATGTGAATAAACGCACCGGCCGCTTCGTAATGAACGGTTTTCTTCTTCAAAGCGGATTTCCAGGGATCAATGTCCAGGCCAAACGCAAACTGGAATTCAACACCCTGATGCTGGACTTTTATGAAACCGCAAACCCGGTGCCCATGAATCAATTCATTCGGTCCTGCCTGGACACCAGAATTATTGAGGATATGAAGATTCACCCTGAATCATGATTCATGTTCTGGCGCATATGCCCGGCTAAATGCGTCCACACCATTCTTTATTTGTTGACCTTTTCCAGGTTGAACGATCTGTAGATAATCATTTCACCGCTTCTTTTGTCCGGATCAAGGACAATGGCTTCCATGTTTTTTAACAGGTCCCGGGCCTGGGAATAATCCGGGATGGCGTCAAGGCCCTGTCCGATGGTTTTTCCTGTGACGCTGTCTTTGATGATGGCGCTCCTGGCATCCGTGGATACGGCAAAGGGAATGATGTGGTCATAGATCAGCCTGGCACCGGCCAGGATTTCCCTTTCATAGGAGCCAATGGACCCTGCCACACAGGTAATGGCCATAAAGGGGCGGTCTTCCACGTTTACAATCAGATCGATCACGGACAGATAGTCTTCGCCCTTGAACTGAACGGTTAAAGGGACATCCACAAGGATATCCGTTCTGGCGTAGCCTTTGGTCAGAACCAGGAATTTTTCAAAAATCTGGCGGCTGGCTTCCGCGCCCACATTGTCGATCTCTTTGCCGGTAATATAATCAGTGATTTGATCAAGTGTCATAATTTATAAATTATTCAAGTTGTGAAATGATTAATTTTAATATTTGTCTTATTTTCCCTGGATCAGACACTGGCCTGTCATTTCCAAAGGCTGCTCTATGCCAAGAGCCTTGAGTATGGTCGGGGCAATATCCCCAAGTTTGCCGTCCGAAAGCGTGATGGCAGGGGCTGGCTTGGCTGCAACGATAAACCTTACCGGATTTAAGGTGTGGGCCGTATGGGGGGACCCGTCTTGGGCCAGCATCTGTTCGGCGTTGCCGTGGTCTGCCGTGACAAAAGCGGTGCCGCCTGTTTCCCAGATGGCTTCAACGACTTTTTTTACACAGATATCCACGGTTTCACATGCCTTTACCGCCGCTTCAAATATGCCGGTATGGCCCACCATGTCCATGTTGGCAAAGTTAAGCACCACAAACTGAAATTTGCCTGATCTGATCTGCTTGCAGGCTGTATCCGCCACTTGGGCTGCACTCATTTCAGGTTTTTGGTCATAGGTGTCCACATCCCGGGGGGAGGGGATGAGTATGCGCTCTTCTCCCTCAAAGACGGCCTCGTCACCACCGTTGAAAAAATAGGTGACATGGGCGTATTTTTCAGTCTCTGCAATGCGAAGCTGGGGGATTTCATGTTCGCTTAAGATCTGTCCTAAAATCTTGTCCAGGTGCTGGGGACCAAAGGCTGCGGGCAGATCAAAGTGCTCGTCATACTGGGTCATGCACACAAAATCGGAAAGCGTGGGATTGACGGGCCGCTCAAATTCGTAAAAATCTTTTTGTGTAAATGCCCGGGTGATCTCCTTGGCCCGGTCAGCCCGGAAATTGAAAAATATCACGCCGTCGCCTGGTTCAATTCTGCCTTCATTCCCCGGACAAAAGCATACCGGCTTGATGAATTCATCGGTTTCTTCCCGGTCATAGGCGGCCTGGATGGCCTGGACCGGGGTCTGTCCTGACGCATCAATCCCTTTGCCCTGGGTATAAAGCGCATAGGCCTTTTCTATCCGTTCCCAGCGGGTATCCCTGTCCATGGCCCAGAAACGGCCGGTCATGGTGGCCACTTTTCCTGTGCCAAGGTCCTGGAGTTTGTCCCCAAGCTGTTTTAGAAAATCAATGCCGGATGTGGGAGAGGTATCCCGGCCGTCCATAATGGGGTGGATATAAACCCGGGTAATGCCCTGATCCTTTGCCATTTTTATTAAGGCAAACAGGTGATTGATGTGGGAGTGGACCCCGCCGTCGGAAAGCAGCCCTAACAGATGCAGGCTTTTATCGGCCTGTTTCACCTTATCCATAACTGAAACAAGGGCCGGGGTGGAAGAAAAACTGTTGTCCCGGATGGCCATGTTGATCCGGACAAAATCCTGGGCCACAATCCTGCCGGCCCCCATGTTCATGTGTCCCACTTCGGAGTTTCCCATGGTACCGTCGGGAAGACCCACGGCCTCGCCGCAGCATTTAAGGGTTGTGTTCGGACAGCCGGCCATCAGCGTGTCCAGAAACGGTGTGTTGGCCGCGGCCACGGCATTGCCTTTTTCCGATTCGTTGATGCCCCATCCGTCAAGTATCATCAAGATATTGACCGGCTGTTTTTCAAAATCCATCGTCATCCTCCATATCGGTTTCTGTCTGGGTACCAAATCCGGAGAGATCAACCCGTTTGGCATCACTCCACAGCCCTTCAAGGTCATAAAACGCCCTGGCATCGGATTCAAAGACATGGATGATCAGGTGCCCGAAATCCAGAAGCGCCCACAGGCCTTCTTTGACCCCTTCTGAACCGATTGCCTTTATTTTTGCGTCCTTAAGGGATGTTACAATATGTTCGGCCAAGGACGTTACCTGCCGGCTTGATCCGGCCTCCACAATGACCACCATGTCTGTGTAAGAGGTTAATTCACTGACCATCAGTGCAACCACGCTTTTGGGTTTTCGGTCAAATATCGGGGAAAAATAGGGGATATATTCCTCTTGGAGGGCGATCATTTATATAAATCCTTTGTTCTGATAAAAGTCTCAACATATTCAGGTACAAGTCCTGAAATGGATTTACCGGATTTAATCCGGTTCCGAATCTGTGTTGATGAAATATCAATTCTTGGAACATTGCAGATGCGGATGGCAAAAAGCCGGTCATGGACAAAAAGGTTATCGTTCTTAAGTTTGTAGCCTTTTGCGACGTGTTCGTCAATAAAGGATGCAAAAGGTGCCATCCCGGTTTTTTCCCCCCGCTGCATCACGATCACGGGCAGTGCCCCAAAAATTTGGCGGGCCTGTTTCCAGGAGGGCGTGTCAAAAAAAGCATCAGAGCCTAAAAGCAGATGAAAACGGGCGTCTTTACCAAAGATGGTTTTAAACTGGGATATGGTATCAATGGTAAATGACGGGCCTTGCCGCTGAAGCTCGATATCAGATACCTGGAAACCATTCAGATGCTTCACAGCACCTTTGACCATGGCCAGACGGTCCTGTGCGGAAGCCAGGTTATGGTTGGATTTGTGGGGGGGCAGGGCTGACGGGTAAATGATGATTGTGTCAAAGGCGCACTGTGCCTTGACGTATTTGATGATGCCTAGGTGGCCGTTATGAATCGGATTGAATGTGCCGCCGAAAAGTCCTGCATTCATCTTGGCTGTGTCCGTTAAAGGTTGCCCGGCACGATCCCTTGTTTCCCCTTGTCTTCGGATGCTGTTGCTTGAAGCAGTTGAGCCAGGTGGTTGACCAGGGGTTTAACGCCATTGCCCGTGGCTGCGGAAATGGTAAAAACAGTCTGGTCAGGCAACGCATTTTTAAAGGCCTCAACCCGGTTTTCTGTGCCCGTAAGATCAATTTTATTGAGCACCACAACCTGGGTTTTGTTTGTCAGGGTATCGCTGTGCATTGCCAGTTCATTGTTTATAAGCTGAAACTGTGCCAGCGGATTTTCCGGATCAATACCGCCCGCGTCAATGAGATGCACCAGAATGCCGGTACGTTCAATATGCTTAAGAAATTTTATTCCAAGCCCCACCCCTTCATGGGCCCCTTCAATCAGTCCGGGGATGTCAGCTACGGCAAAGGGCTCGCCAAAGGGCGGCTCCACCATGCCGATGGTCGGGGTCAGTGTGGTAAAGGGATATTCGGCAATTTTGGGCCGGGCCGCGGAAATGCCTGAAATCAGGGTGGATTTGCCTGCGTTGGGCAGGCCCACAAGCCCGACATCTGCCATGAGTTTCAGCTCCAGGCGAAGTTTCATCTCAACACCCGGGATTCCGGGCTGGGCAAATCTGGGTACTCTGTTGGTGGATGTGGCAAATCGTTTATTGCCCCGTCCGCCCATGCCGCCCCGGGCTATAACGATTTCTTTGACAGGGTCGGTGAGGTCTGCAAGAACCTCGGAAGTTTCAGCATCAAAGACAATGGTACCGGGAGGCAGTGACAGATAGCAGTGGCTGCCGTTTTTGCCATGCTTCTGCTGTCCGAGGCCGGGAGATCCGTTCTTTGCGCTTAAGTGTTTTTGGCGGCGATATTCATACAGGGTCCGTTTTGAAGGATCCACCCGAAGGATGACATCTCCCCCATCGCCGCCGTCTCCGCCGTTGGGCCCGCCTTTTTCAATGAAACGTTCACGCCGAAAACTGACACAGCCTGCACCGCCGCTTCCGGACCTGATCGTAACAATAGCTTCATCAACGAATTTCACGCGTCATATACACTAACTTTTTTCTTGTCACGACCTTTTCTTTCAAAGGTCACGACACCGTCAATCTTGGCAAAAAGGGTATAGTCTTTGCCCATCCCTACATTGTTGCCGGGATGGATTCTGGTGCCGCACTGTCTGATAATGATATTACCTGCGGTGACTTTTTCTCCGCCGAATTTTTTTACGCCCCGCCGCTGGGCATTTGAATCCCGGCCGTTTTTTGAACTGCCTGCTGCTTTTTTATGTGACATATTTCTCTCTCTTTCATTATTAACACGCTACAAATTTAATATGCCTTAAGGACAAACAATTAAGCTGAAATGGAATCGATTCTGATTTCAGTATAGTGCTGCCTGTGGCCTCTCATTTTCCGGTAGCCTTTGCGCCGTTTGTATTTGAATACAAGCTGTTTTTTACTCCGCCCCTGTTCTACGATAAAAGCTTTGACGCTTGCATTCTCAATCTGGGGCGCGCCTAAGGTTACGGTCTCGCCATCGGAGTATAAAAGGACATCATTAAACTCAATTGCAGCGCCTTGGCTGCCCTCAAGTTTTTCAACCTTTAAAACCTGATCCTCATGGACCTTGTATTGTTTGCCCCCGGTTCTGATTACTGCATACATGGGTTTATCTCCTTACAATCTGACATCATATATCTAGTATCTAAAAAAACTCTGCATACTATAACTATTTGTCTG
Source organism: Desulfobacter vibrioformis DSM 8776 (assembly GCF_000745975.1). Taxonomy (GTDB): domain Bacteria; phylum Desulfobacterota; class Desulfobacteria; order Desulfobacterales; family Desulfobacteraceae; genus Desulfobacter; species Desulfobacter vibrioformis. The sequence goes on from NZ_JQKJ01000013.1 coordinate 66,249, forward strand.
TATTGTCAATTAATTTTTAATTTCCATATTTTAGCCGGGCCGGTGCTTGAACTGGCTTTGATACAGCTGGTAATAGCTGCCCTGCATGGCCAGAAGTTCCCGGGGGGAGCCTTTTTCGATAATTCTGCCTTTGTCAATGACAATGACTTGGTCGGCATTGGCAATGGTGGAAAGACGGTGGGCAATGACAAAGCTTGTGCGGCCGCGCATCAGCTGGTCAAGTGCCTGCTGGATGAGTGCCTCCGTACGGGTGTCCACGGAACTTGTGGCTTCGTCCAGGACCAGGATGGCCGGATCGGCCAGGATGGCCCGGGCAATGGCCAGAAGCTGGCGCTGGCCCTGGGACAGATTTGATCCCCGCTCGGAAAGCAGCGTGTGGTAGCCCTGGGGCAGGCGGCGGATAAAACCGTCTGCCCGGGCAGTGCGGGCTGCGGCAAACACCTCTTCATCCGTGGCGTTAAGCCGGCCGTAACGGATATTTTCCAGCACAGACTCACTGAACAAAAAAGTCTGCTGCAGGACTACGCCCAACTGTCGCCGCAGGCTTTCACGGGTTGCACTGCGGATATCAATGCCGTCAATGCGGATCTCTCCCTGATCGTTATCGTAAAACCGGGACAACAGATTGATCAGTGTTGTTTTTCCGGCACCCGTGTGCCCCACCAGGGCGATGCGCTGTCCGGGCCGGGCATGCAGGCTTATATCATACAGCACCGGAATCCCCGGGATATACGAGAAGGTGACGTGGTCAAACCGGACCTCTCCGGCCACTTGTTCGAATCTACAGGCATCGGGCGGGTCTGGTGAATCCGGGACCATGTCCATAATTTCGAAAATCCGTTCAGCCCCGGCCAGGGCTGCCTGGATCTGGTTGTAAATATTGCCCAGCTGGCGCAACGGTTCTGCAAAGCGCCTGGAATAGGAGATAAACGCGGCAATGGTTCCCACGGACACCATGCCGCGGACAGCCAGCCACCCCCCCAGGCCGCAGACCACCGCGATGTTGAGATTGGACAGGATGCCCATCATGGGCATGACCAGAAGCGACAGGGTCATGGCTGCGATGCCGGTGGTCCGGGCTGCTTCGTTGGCCTGATCAAACTTTTCCAGGGCGCTTTGCTCCTGCCCGAAAGCCAGCACCACCCGCTGTCCGCTGTAAGTTTCCTCAAGGGATGCGTTCAGATTGCCTAAATTTTTCTGATAACCCTGGAATTTTTTCCGGGTTTTTTTTCCCACCAGCCCCACCAGACCGATCATCAAAGGAAAGGCCAGCATTGAGCCCGCAGCCAGCCACGGATCTATAAAAAATATAATAATCACAATGCCGGCCAAGGTAAAAAGCCCGGTGAATAACTGGGCCGCATGGTTGGTGAGCACCTGGTTGACGGCATCCATGTCATTGGTCAGCCGGCTCATCAGGTCCCCCTGGGCCTGGGTGTCAAAAAATTTGAGCGGCAGGGTCTGCATATGGTTAAACAGATCCGCACGCAGGATCTGCATGGCCTTTTGGGACACATGGGCAATTAAAACGCCCTGCACTAACTGGGCCCCGGAGGAAATCAGGTAGGCGGCCAGCATGAGCAGGAGGGGCAGACGCAGCGCATCGGTCTGGCGGTTGCCCAGAAGATCAATGGTCTGGCCGACCAGGTAGGGGGTGGACAGGGCCATGCCTGTGCCTGTAATTGCTGCGGCAATGATTATTACAAGGGTGCTTCGATACGGGTAAAGATAACGCGAAAGACGGCGCAGGGTTCCGCCTGCATTTTTGGCCCGTCGGATATCCCGCACCAGCAGGGCCCCGCTGCCCCTTCCCGGACCGGTCATCCCGGTGAAATCTGATTTGCCGGATTTCAGGTTTTGCTTATTTGTCATGGTTTCCCCTTCCACCACCGCGGTCACTGAAGCTGGGAGCGGTAAATATCCTGGTAAATAGGGCTTGAGGCCAGCAGTTCAGCATGGGTGCCGGCGGCTGAAATCCGGCCCTGGTCAAGGAGCAGGATTTTGTCGGCATGAATCACGGTGCTGATGCGCTGGGCCACGATCAGCCGGGTGACCGGGGGGCGGCAGCTTCCGGCCCACTGGTCCAGGGCCTTTTGAAGCCGGGTTTCCGTCTCCGCATCCAGGGCACTGGTGGCATCGTCCAGGATCAGCACCCTGGGCCTGACCACCAGGGCCCGGGCAATGGCAATGCGCTGCTGCTGGCCCCCGGAGAGCGTGCCCCCGCGCGAACCGATCGGGGTGTCAAAGCCCTGGGGCAGGCGGTCAATAAACGCTGTGGCCTGGGCCGTGTCTGCGGCGGCTTGGACCTCTTCCCGGGTGGCCGCCATCCGGCCGTAACGGATGTTGTCCTGTATGGTCCCGCTGAACAGAACGGTTTCCTGGAGCACCATGCCCACAGTGCTGCGCAGCCGGCCTATGTCCATGTCCTTTACGTCAATGCCGTCAAGGGTGACCCGGCCGGCGGTTACGTCGTAAAACCGCGGGATCAGGTGAACCAGGGAAGATTTGCCGGCACCGGTGGCACCAAGTACTGCCACGGTTTCTCCTGGCTCAGCAATAAAAGAGATCTCTTTGAGAACCGGCTCGGTGCAATCTGTGCCGTAGCTGAAACAGACCTTTTCAAAGGCGATCCGTCCCCGGACCTGGTCCGGGTACACCGGACTGGCCGGGGGCGTGACCTGGGGCGTTGCATCCAGCACTTCCAGGATACGGCCGGCCGAGGCATCTGCCGCAGCCAGCGGACCGAGCATGATCCCCAGCAACAGGATCGGAAACAGGGCAAATCCAAGATAATTAATGGACGCCACCATATGGCCCAGGGTCATGCCCCCGGATAATACAAGCCCGCTGCCAAGCCAGATGGCACCGACCAACGCCAGGTTCAGCGCAAAAAGCATGAGCGGCATGAACACCGCCGAAAGCCGGGAGACCTGGACAGCCTGGTCCATCAGTGCCTGGTTGGCGTGATCAAACCGGGTGATTTCATGGGCCGTGCGCACAAAGGCCTTGACCAGCCGGATACCGGCCAGGTTTTCCTGCAGGATGGTGTTCAGCCGGTCAAGGCGTTGCTGCATCTCCAGGAATAACCGGCGGGATCTGCGGGCGAACATCCACATCATACCAATGATAAAGGGCACAAAACAGGCAGCCATCAGGGCCAGGCGCGGACTGGTCAGGGCCAGCATGATAATGGCACCGGCGGCCCAGACCGGGGCTTTGGTCATGATGCGCAACTGAAGGATCACAATGGTCTGTACGGTGTTGACGTCACTGGTGGAACGGACAATAAGATTGCCGGTCTTAAGATGGTCGAGATTGCCGAATGAAAGGGACTGGACCTTGCGCATGAGCGCGCTCCGCAGGTTGGCCCCGAATCCCAGGGCCGCAACCACCGAAAGCCGGTTGTTGGCCAGGGCAAAGATCATGGAAATCAGGGCCGCACCCGCCATATAAAGGGCTGTGGTCACCACAACATGCAGGTCATTGACCAGGATGCCTTTGTCAATGATTCGCTGGGTTAAGCGGGGAATGGCAAGGTCGGCTGCCACCATGAAAAAGAGCAGGACCAGGGCGGTTACGGCCTGGACCCCATAAGGACGAAGGAACCGGTATAACCGGGGAAGGGAATTCATCGGCCCTCCTGACACGGCTTGCAAGCGTGTTCCGGTTCGCTGGGATCTGTGGCCCGGGCTGTTCGGGACAAATGCTGCTGGACTTTGATCAGTGAAGAAAACAAGGCTTTTTGTTCCCTTTGACTCAGTACCGAGGTTAATTCCCGGTCCAGGTCTTCAAACGTGGTGCGGATCTCCCGGCCCAGAACGTTGGACTTTTCAGTTAACTGCACCTGGACAGTCCGCTGGTCGGTTGCCATTCGCTGGCGTTGGATCCATCCGTTTCTTTCCATTCGCTGCAAAGCGCTGGTGGTTGTGGCCGGGGTGATGTTCAGTGCCTGGGCAAGGGTGGTCTGGGCCACACCATCTTTTCGCCAAAGACGGCCCAGGATCATTCCCTGGGTGTGTGACAGCCCGAACTCATGCAGTTTTGCCCGCATGCGCATTCCCACAAGCCGGCTGACATGCGCCAGCAAAAGCCCTAATGTCTGTTTTTGGAAATCTGAATTTGAATCGGTCATATTCATTTAGCTATCTAATTATTAGTTATCAAACTAATAAATGGGCCGAATATTATTGTCAACGAAAAAATGTTGGCCTGGCTTTTTTAGCTCATCGCGGTATTCCAAAGAACAGATATCGAGCTTCACAATCCCTCATGGGGATAGATAACTCCAATGAAGTCATCATTGAGCCAAATGCGAACCCCATTCACAATCCCTCATGGGGATAGAGAACGACTCCACGGCCATGCTGCTCATGATGCTTGAGCGGTTCACAATCCCTCATGGGGATAGATAACGATACTCAACGCTTTCCGTCATCTCTGAAATATCAATTCACAATCCCTCATGGGGATAGATAACGATACTCAACGCTTTCCGTCATCTCTGAAATATCAATTCACAATCCCTCATGGGGATAGATAACGCACCAAAACTTACAATAGCAGAAACATCATTTATTGTTCACAATCCCTCATGGGGATAGATAACCCAGTTTTGACGTTTACCTGACCACAACGCTTGACCTTCACAATCCCTCATGGGGATAGATAACTGAGATAATTGGACAAGATGCTGTAACGTACATTGACTTCACAATCCCTCATGGGGATAGATAACCCAATAAAAGACAAGATCGTTTGCCGCCCGCTCCCGTTCACAATCCCTCATGGGGATAGATAACGGCCGGTTCTATCTGTTTTAGCCAGGCTGATAAGATTTCACAATCCCTCATGGGGATAGATAACGATAAGTTTATTTACCAGGCCCATGACATAATCAATTTCACAATCCCTCATGGGGATAGATAACATAGAGCCATGCATCTTGGCCGGCTGCCCCCGGGGATTCACAATCCCTCATGGGGATAGATAACTCTTTGGTGTAAGCTTTGATTTTGGACTAATCAGCGTTTCACAATCCCTCATGGGGATAGATAACTTGTTGCAGGTGCCGCAATTGCCGCGTTAATCGGATTTCACAATCCCTCATGGGGATAGATAACTGTTTTTAATCGCCTGCCGGGATCTTCCCCTGAGCGTTTCACAATCCCTCATGGGGATAGATAACAAATATCAAAAAGATTATCTGCTGATATAATTTTGAGTTCACAATCCCTCATGGGGATAGATAACCGGTAACCAAGGCTCCACAGTGTGCTGGAATACTTGATTCACAATCCCTCATGGGGATAGATAACCATTGCCGTCAACCTTAAGGCCGTAATAATTACCGATTTCACAATCCCTCATGGGGATAGATAACGATCGCGCAATACCCGGATGCCATAACGGTCAACGATTTCACAATCCCTCATGGGGATAGATAACATCCATCCAGGTTAAAATCTGTCGAGTTAAAAAAGATTCACAATCCCTCATGGGGATAGATAACCCCGTTATTCTGTTCTTCTCGTTTAACGAGCATATTTTCACAATCCCTCATGGGGATAGATAACGCATGCAGCTTTAGCGTCATCAAAATCATTAGGAGCTTCACAATCCCTCATGGGGATAGATAACCCGGATACGGTTATGGTCCCCCCTGTGGCCAAATTATTTCACAATCCCTCATGGGGATAGATAACCGGTATAACGGATGCCTTCAATCGCGTCCAGGATACTTTCACAATCCCTCATGGGGATAGATAACCCGTGCCGCTGAAAGTTATTTTGCTCAAAATACCGTTTCACAATCCCTCATGGGGATAGATAACATCTGGACCGACTGAGGCAGACAGCACTATCGAAACTTCACAATCCCTCATGGGGATAGATAACACGGTTTGTTCGGGTCGCTGACATCATTGACAAACTTCACAATCCCTCATGGGGATAGATAACGAGCCAAACCACTGTCCGGGTCAAACTCCTCAAGTTTCACAATCCCTCATGGGGATAGATAACCAAGATCCTTTGTTCATGCGGTTTTTGCTCAGTCTTTTCACAATCCCTCATGGGGATAGATAACTAAAACTAAAGGTTTGTTCAACGGCAAGGGGAACGATTCACAATCCCTCATGGGGATAGATAACTTATATCGAACAAAAGTTATATCAAACAAAAGTTGCTTCACAATCCCTCATGGGGATAGATAACCTGTTTTGCCGATCTGGGCCGGAGCGCAAAGATACTTTCACAATCCCTCATGGGGATAGATAACCCTCAAGGTTAAACCCGGCCCAGGCCCGTTCCCATTTCACAATCCCTCATGGGGATAGATAACGTCAGCAGGAGTTTGCCCCGATGTGGTCACAACCTGTTCACAATCCCTCATGGGGATAGATAACCGCCGAATCTTATAACAATATCATTACCACGATAATTCAAATTATAATAAAACAACCTGTAGATAAGTATGCCCTCGCTTCATTCTTCTGAAACAAATACTTCACCCGGCATCGAAGTTCACCTCTTCTTGCTACAGTACATAAAAATCTGATGAATGAGAAGTGTCTTCATTTCGTTTAGCCTCACCTTTTCCGCACGCAGGTTTTGTATAATGAGCCACTTTTACATTTTTCCGGTTAGCAGCGCTAATTTCTGTCACGCGCTCGTTCGGCCTTAAAAGGCGGCTGATTTCCCGCCGGAGTTCAATCACCTTTGCTTCAGATAGGTCCCCGCTAAAAACAGAATATTGAATATGCTCTAAATATTTCTGGAGCAGCTTTTTAAATTTTTCAGTTCGGCGAGCTTCCACATCATACGTCATCAGTATATACATGCCTAAATCTTTCGTTTAAACGATTCATATTCATAAATTCCCATTACATGACGTTCAAGATTAAGGGCTTCCTTATACATCCACTCACGATAGGTCCGCCCTTTCAATGTCTCCTCCAATCGTGTAGAAAACTGCATTGCTACATGTTTTCTGCCCGTTTCGGAAAGAAGACAGACACCGTCTTTTTGATCAAACCAGTTTTCCCGGAGCATCCCTTTCCTGACCATTTTGAAAATTAAGGCGTCTGTAAGAATCGGCTTAAAAAGTTCCGCTAAATCCAGACTCAAAGACGCCCGATTTGATGAAGGTGAATGGAGCCAACTAAGACTTTGATCCAGGTGAGTTTTAAAAATTTCATGTCGTACCACCGTATATGTCATCTGGTTTAAAAATGAAATCAGACAATTTACTGGATTGTTGGGTGGCCGACGTATTCGCCTGCCAAAATCCAAGGCAGGATCAATTAGCTTCCAAGCTCCGTAATAAATTTGATGAAGGTTTCCTTCAACCCCCATAAGTTCCTCACAGGAAGCTGTCTTGTCGATTTTATCGATATGACGGTCCATCTGACAGATAGGCATATTCAACTCATCAACACCTCGATACTTATAATAAAGCAGGTTGGCTTGCATATTGTGGGCGGCGCCGCGAACGATCTCCCGGGCAATCACCATTTTTAGTTTATCATCCAATATGCAGCGAGACTGTTCCAGCTTCACCCGGCCGGACGGACTTTGATCCACCGGTTCAAAAGCGCCCTTAAAATATCCATAATAATCAAAAAAAGAGATTCGGATACCGTGCATCCCGCACAGGCACAGGATCCTGGAATTCATCTTTGCTTCTGAGAGCATCACAATATGCCGGATTTTTTCCACCGGATAGGGCTTTGACATTCCATTTACCGTTAAGAAAAGTGTGTTCTCACGGCGTTTCAACTGTGCATCTTTTGAAACGAAAAGAGTTTCCATAGATCAGCCTAATCAAATCCGCAAAAACCGGCCAGGGAGCATGCGGCACACAGCCGGATGCGCCTTGCTTCAGGCGGTTTTTCCATTGAGGTCAATAATTTTAACCGTTCTAAAGAGGTGCGAAGGCGCTTTAATTGCCTGGCATCCAGAGGAACTTCGCGCCGCCTGCGGGTAGACAAAATGTGGGTTACGGCCCGCCATTCCAGGTTGGTTGTTAATGAAAGCATCACCGCATAGAAGGCAGTCTGGTCGTTGGAGGCATCAACTGCACCGGCAGTTCCCTTGTTTTCATAAACAACCCGGTTTTCCCAGTCTATTCTGTCCGGAGCCAGACCGAAAAGACTCTGAGTGGTCCGATCCCGTGAATAGCTGGCCGCGTGCTTTGCCGATCCTGTCTGAACCTTTCCGTACCACTGGGCAAAATTGATGTGATGCAGGTACATCCATGCCCGCCTTTCGCACAATGCAATATGTTGAAAATGAAGGCCGTGAAGGTTCAGTCGGTCTACCTCTTCATAAAATTCAGTTGCATGGGGCCAATTTTTCAGCATTTTATAAAACACCTGCCGCTGAAAGCGGTTCTGCATCATCCCGAACAACAAGGCCGGTAAGTTGTACCAACTTCAGGGCGGAATTCATGGCCTGGGGATAAAGGCGCCAGACCAAAGATTCTGATCCTTCTTTTTTACAAAACTCACTGCACCAGGCCTTTATCAGAAAAGCGTCGTCGTTCAGCAAAACCGTTTGCTGGGTATGGGGAAAACAGGCTTTGCATGTTGCTTTGACAAACTGAACGTCATCCAGTAAATGGTCGGGAAGGCGTCCCGGAATAACGACCTCTTCATTGCCATCTTCTGCTACCAGCAATGGATACCGGTCCAGGATATCCGTATTGCGTTGCAACCATATCTCAGTTGCGCAAAAGCAGTCGCCATTGCCGTTTTTCTCAATCACCCTTATCCCTTTGGCGATATCCCGAAGCATCCGGGTCTCCAACTCGAACCGGTCGCACCAGGATTTTGCTGCCTCGCCCATAAACTGATCCCTTTCCATTTCCCGGACATTGCCAAGCAAGCTGAAAATGGTTTTTGCAGGGGTGGGTTGACAGGTTCTCAGGTGTTTCCAACGATGCCCTCTGTTGCTGAAGTGATTCATCAAAACATTCCAGTAGAGACCTGTTGCATAGGCAGCGCGGTTCGGCATTTTTCCAAAATGTTTTTTCTCGTCTTCCGGACAATCTTTAAACTGTTTTTTTGTTTTTTTGCATAACACATCTGCCATTTCATTGATTTGAACTGTTTGCCCGCGATGTTCTTCAATCCATTTTACAAGCTGCCTGAGCCAACTGTTTTTAGTAACAATCATATCGTCATAGCGAACAAATACGAAGCCATCATGATCCCCCCGGGCCGCCCTTCCATAGCGTTGGAGAAAATTCATTGCCTCAAACCCCGGCTCCATAAATAATAGGTCAGCCCGAAACGTCACGCCCATTTCAACACTGGCCGTTGCGATCAGAATCTCAAACAGTTCCGGGTTCTGCTGTCTGCCTGATGCAAAATAGCCGCTGTCATCCCTGCCGGACCTGGAATCATCAATACTGTCGATAACCAGGCCTTTTTTCGATTCTATCCCGGCTTTCTGACAGATTTTTCCAAGTTCTGGTTTATCCCGTTGCAAATCAGACAATTTGTCGTAAATCACCACGACTTGCCGGCCTTTTTCTCTTTCCTTGCGAATTAAATCTGCATTGTAATAAAGAAGGGGAGCCATACCATCACAACGGCAGAATGAAAGATGAACATCTCCATGAACGGCCCGACCTTCGGGCGTCAGCTTTTCCTCAATTTCCATAATCCGGTCTTCTGCAATTTCCAGCCGTTTTAAAACCGGCTTGATATCAATCGGGGTTGCTGAAAGAAAACTGACCTTTGCACGGGCACCGCTACATTCTGAGGCTAACTTGGCAAAAAGTCCTGCCAGTCCGAATCCTCGCGGGGAAATCGTGTGAAACTCGTCAAACACGATGTGATCAAAGGCCATCAGAATATCGAATACGCCTTTATCAGACAACCCCTTTTCAGGGGTGTGCCTTAGCAGCACACAGCTGACCACTTCCGGCACTGCAATGACCATCTCCCCGCCGTCAACGGCATCATTTATATCAGTAATTTCCCGTACCCGGCGGGTGCTGATACGGTTTTCACCTGCCTCTCTGAGCCGCTGGCTTTCATCTGAGTTCCAAAGGGCAATCTTTGACCCGGCTTTTGATACATCCCAGCCATGTTCTTTTATCAGGGCGTCCCGGAGGTCTGCTGCCAGATTCTGACAAAGCCTTCGGGTTGGAACGATAAAGAGTATCCGTTCCCCCCTGTCAATCATGGCCCGTTCAAAGGCATAGCTTTTTCCAGCCCCGGTGGGGGCATGGGCAATACGGATTTTTGCCGGGTCGTCCACCAGACGCTGTTGTAGTGGAGACAAGCCGGAGTCCGGCATCTGCCCCACGCAGTGCCGGGCTATAGTCAGTTCCGTTGTTATCTCCATTGTATTAACCTTCCGGCTGCCTCTGAAAGTGACATAAAAGGGGACAATTGCAGACTATGAAGACAATAACGATCCACCGGAAGTTCCTGATCAAACAAAGCTGCCGTGGATGCGTTCAACCGCACAGCGCGTAAATTATTCTCCTCTTTTTTTAATTTAACCATCCCGTTTCTATGCAGGCCGATACGAATGACCAGTTCATCTTCTCCGGCATATTCAAATGGATCAAATCCCTCCAAGCCAAGAATAATACCTGTAAATTTTTGGTATGGCGGTACTTCCTGGGTGTGAAAAAAATCTTTGAGGTTGCCCTTTTTAGCCACATCCTGGGTCTTTTTTTGAAAACCACCCTCTGCATCCAGGTTTAAGCGGCGGGTGACCGGCGGCAGTAACCGGGGCGAATCTGTTAAAAATACCGATGTACGCCAAGGCATGGACGCCATATGCAGTCGATAATTTTTGGCGGGCAGTCCCACCCGTGCTGCTGTCATCCCCAAGGCCGCCGCCAGTCCGAAGGCCACGGCCCTGTCGCTGATCAGTTCCGGCAGGGTCGCTGTGCCGCTTTGAACCATCAGGCTGTGGTAGGCAAAAGGTGTCAATGTTTCTGCGGTTACGTCGATAGGATCTGCTTTCATGGTTATTTTCCTGTTCCGAACCAGCTGTCAAAAAGTTCCGCAATTTTTGGCTCGGCATTTTTATACTGGGTTTCAAGGGCGGCGTCTTCGGTTTCAAATTTATGGATCAGGTCTTGCTGGTATTTGTTCAATGCGTCTGAATCCATATGGGTCTCATGAATACCTGACATAATTTCATGCAGGGCTTGTATTACGGCATCAGCGTCTTTTTTATTTATATCTTTTTTCGATAGAGCCTTGACAATCTCGTAAGGTGAGGATTGTGGACGTTCAAATTGTGAGCCGTACAGCCCTGCAAAACGTGAGCGGATATTGACGCCTGTGGTGGATGTCTGGCCGCCATATGCACCAGCCAGCCCCATGGAAAGCAGGAGATGATCCAGCCCTTCAGGCGGAAGCACCTTCCCCCTTGTGGAGAGGACCTGGATCATGAGGGTTTCGGGGAGGATAAAAAACCGGGTGAACAGATTATCGCTGTTTTTTTTGCTTTCCGCGTCAAACAGGGTGCCATCTTCCATTGCCCTGTTGTGGAAACTTTCATCCACACACAGTTGCTTGGGCAAAAGGCTGAGACCGTCTGAGTAATTGACTGCGGTCCGTACCGGGAGAATGCGGTTATCCTGAACCGCAGAATCCCCGAACACCAGTGTATTCATGTCGTAGGCTTCAGATGGCTTCTGATTTTTTCTCAGCACGGTTTTGTTCTGGGGCAATTTCCCACCGACCTGGTATGCCCTGAGAATCTGAAGCCCTCGTCCTTTTTCAATGAACTTGAATTTGTTGGGAACTGCCCGGATATACGTTTCATCATTAAATTCAATATCTGTTATTTCCTGCTCCGCATTTCTAAAAATCACCGGAGCTATGGCCTCACGAATCATAACCAGCGTCAGGCATCCGGTATTTTTCAATGCCGGGTGGATGTAAAAATCATTCTTTTTATCACCGGTTATGGTGGTGCCAGTCAAGGTTTCAAGAGTGCCAAGGTATTTATGAAATCGTTTCATGTTGCATATCTCCTTCATTGTTTATCTGTTTGGTTCTGCGCTTCTCTTATTTCTTTATGGGCTTTGATAAATGCCACCCGGTAAATGCTCGACATCACCCGCCTGCTTTTCTGGCTGGGATACTTATTTTTAAATACCCCTTTCCATACGTCATTGACGAAAATTCCTGCAACCTCTTCACACCCTTCCATCAAGGTCCTCCCCTGCCTGTTCTGTCTTTTTCCTGCCTTCTCACGCCGGACTAAGTTGGTTTCTAACTCACCAGCAACGGCATAAATCATTGAGATAGAATCTATCTGGCTATCTTTTTGTGCTGCACTGATTGCATCCAGACAAATTTTAAACACCAGTAGTTCATCACTGCTTGAGGCTCTTGCTCCCGGATTTTTCTGGATACCGGCGGCAGCTGTTCCCAATTTAACCAAAGCGCCTTCCTGTTCACCCATGGCTTTTTCTCCTTTTAGATATTTGGTATATTCTGTTTGTAATTCCTTTATTAAATCCGGCTTTTTTTCCTTTTTTTCCTCTTTTTTATCTCTGATATGGCACCAAGCCATGCAAGCAGCACCAAACCGCGTCTGGGGTGCCGCATATCGCTTTAGCACGTCATAACCCAGGCCGTTTGTTTCCATCAGGTCGCCCGCAATATGCAGTTGATAGAGGGCCTCGGGGAGTTGTTCAAGGCAGAGGGCATTTCCGCCTATCAGATCGGCCAGTACACGGGGCATGGCATCATAAAAGAAAAATTCTTTTTTAAGGACAGGAAGGCCGCGAAATAGATGAAAAGGCCTGCCCGTCCGACGGCAGGCGGTTAAGAGCAGGCGGAGCATATTGATCTGATCTTCCAGTTTTTCGGGCATTCGCTCAAGCCTGGCGATCCGGTATCGGGCCTGATACATTTCCATGCCTTTGAGTACTTTCCCTTTTTTTATTTCAAGTCTGCTTAGATCATAAGCAGACATGGCAACCATAGCTTTATCATCCCGCAGCGCCAGACCTCCGAATAATCCGCTGGTAACAGGGGAAGAAATCAAAGTAGGGACACCGTTATCCCGCCCGCCCTGGAGACCGTGTGCCCGGGCACGAAGTTTATGTTCAGCAAGACTTGAGGCACCGACATTGGTGTGGGAACTGTCCATTGTCACTGACTCAGGCCGTCCCTCACGACCGGAAAAAGCCGAGACTTTTACACCGTACAATCCAGTGGCCTGTTTGATGGTGTTGGAAAACTGAACAGGTTCATCTGTAAAAATACACCGGCCCTTTGCATTCTCATCAGACACTGAAACCCGCCTGCCGGAAAGCATCTGTTTCAACCTCATTTTTACGCCTTGAATTACTTGTGCGCCTTCACCACTAAAAAATTGATTAAATCCCGGACTATCTTCAGTGCCCTCCAGCCATTGTTTTAAAAGTCCTTTGTCTTCACCCCAAACAGATTCCTCAATATCCTCATTTTCATTTGCCAAGGCCGTGACCCACAAACCGGTTAATGTTCTTCGGGAGGCGTCATCCTCAATGGAAACAAGCCATTCAGGCGGTGCCTTTTCGACAACGTCTAAAAGCTTTTTTTCACGGTCACAGCTTTGGGGCACGGCGTTTTTAGGTTTGGCGTCTACCTTCAGATTTAAAAGCATGACAAGAATAGCTGCATGATACATCCATTCCATCGCTTCTGAATCAAATCCACTGAAACTTGCATAAACCGGTAGTAACTGCCCGGTGAATTTGGACGGCCATGCCGGCTGTAAACCTATTTCCGAAAGAAGTTCGTCCAATGGGTTTTCAACATCATGTTTTAAGTCCTGTTTGATTTTGAAAAGATCGCTTAGCTTTTTTGAGGTCAAGGTTTCAATATAATTCTCCAGGTCACCAAAAGTTGGTGATCCATTATAGAGACAGGGAATTCCCCTATTGGAAACATCCAGGCTTAGGTTAAAAGGTAGCCCTTCAGCCAATGCATTCAGTCCGCTATGCAGAATTGCATCATACCGGGATCGGGGCAACAGCATAAACAGGTGTCCGTCCTGGTGGACCTCAATCAGAGGAGGGATGCCTGACAAATGAATACTCAGTCGGGACAGATACCGCTGAAGTTCGTCCAGCAAAAACGGATGCAGGGGATCGAATAAATGGATTTCCTTCCACGCCTTGATGAAATCGCTTCTAAGGGCGCCTTGATCTTTTTGCAAACATTGTATTACCCCATGTAGACCACCGGATTCGGGATTGTTTAAAACCCAGGTGCTGTCCAGTTGATCTGCCAGCCGGACATAGCGTGTGAGATTTTCAAATTCTCTGGGGGGAGGTATATCCGGCAGATGGCGGTGAGCCTGGCTTGCTTCTGCTTTCTCAATCAAATACCGAAGCTGGGCCGGAGAAAGGGAGAGACCGAACCGGCTCAAAAAATCGGAGATGCCGTAACGGTTCATTCGCTCTGCAAGATCATCAAGGGAGATTGACTCATCTCTTGCAAGCTGCAAATCCTTATCAATATCGTGCATAAAACCGACAACCGCGATAACCACAAGCCTTTGTTCCAAACCTGTGTCATCCATTTCAGGATTCCGGGCAAGCCAGTCCACTGCTGCCAGCAACATTGCCCCCCGCATGACAGACAAAAGATGTTCCAGAAGCGTGATATTAAAGTATTGGCTGTACTGCTGTCGTTTTTGGGGATCGGATGAATACCCGCCCTTGCCGCTGATGGTCATCAAACGGAGAACACGGCGATCAATATGGGTTTTATTTTTTAAAATTTGTTCCCGGGCTTTTTCACTGAGAGGAATATTTTCCCGGTCTTTTTTCATCAAATGCGTTTCAAGTACGTCTGAAAGAAAAGATTGATAAACTTTTGAGACGGTATTGGTGGCTTTTGGCATCCATTCAGATTCACTCATCGCCCAATCCCCCGTTCTGCCAATCCGATGCATCCAAATCCGCTCCGGTTTTTTTCGCCGATGCCGGCATACCAGGCCAGACGCAAGTCCTCTTCGCTGCCCTGTATTACCAACGGCGCACGCATACCAATGACAAAGGCACGCCTGCCATTTTTCATTTCTTTGGTCTGGATAAGGGTGTCGTGTTTGGGATGGGCGCGCAAATAGAGATGGTCTGGCGATATCTTCAGATCAACATCTCTTCCCGTCAGACGGCTGAGGCGATGACTTACCGCCCGGCTCAAATCGGCTTCTAACAATTGGGTATGCCAGCGAGGGGTATTTTTTCCCCTTGCCTGACGTGAGATGGCTAAAGGAGAGAGCAGCACCAGCCCCAGTGCAGACTGTCCAGGCCCGACAGGGTCAGAGTCTTCGAGAATCTGACCCTGTGAAAAATCAATCTGTTCTGCGGTTAAGGCCCGGCTGTAGCAGACTGCAGATGGATCAAATTTTTTCAGAACTCCGGACAGGTCATCATCCGGGGAACCCACCACCAGGGTATGGACATGATTCTCTCGTTTGCTGTTCCATCCCAGAACTCCAAAATGCCAGATGCCGGCCTGCTGTCCCACCACGGATTCCGGCAGCGCTCCGGCGTCTATCCAGGCATGTACCAGAGAATCGTGAATGATATCCAAATTTCGATAGGTTGCGGAAACCCTTTTAGGTAAAGTTAATCTAATTCTATACATTGGCAGATCCTTCTTGAGTTTGACGTCGATTCTGATTTTTGATATTTCCTATATACACAAACTAATCCAACCTAACAACCCATCAATATGATATAAAACTTTACAGGTTAGCATGAAGAAATTTGAACAAGAACGAATTGAGTATATTGAAACCCGACTTTTGTGGGGAGAGGGATTGACTGCCGGCGGACTGGGAAACGCTTTTGATATCAGCCGGCCCGTGGCCCAAAAAGCAATAGACAACTATCGAAATATGTTTCCTGATCAAATGGAGTATGATAGCTCCCTGAGATGCCATGTCGCAACCGCCGGTTTTCAATCAAAATTTATAAAACCAGACCCATTAAAATTCTTAGATTACCTCAGGGGCCAAACCCTTGTCGGATACTACAAAGAGGAAATAGACTGGAGTGATTTTGAAGTTGAAGATGTCAGCAGGAAATTGAGACACAAATTGGACTTCAAAATTGTTAAACAAGTTTTCACAGCCCTGAGACGGAAACAGACGCTTTTAATAGAATATAAAAAAAAGGAGCTTGAATCGGAGGAACGTACCGAGAGAATTATTTCACCCAACCACTTAGTGTTTGCAGAAAACAGGTATCATGTAAGGTCATATTGCCACTTGAGACGTCAATTTCGTGATTTTGTACTGTCCAGAATTTTATGTGCTGAGATATCATATGAAGACTGGACTCCCTCTGACGAGGATTGGGAGTGGAATGAAAGGGTGACCCTATCTTTCAGGCCGAATCCCGAGTTGCCGGAAAATATTCAACAGGCGATTCTCCGTAATTATGATGCTGAAAAATTAGGCGTATTGCATATAAAATGCCGAAAAGCCATGGCCTATTACATAAAAAAAAATTTTATGACGCCTGATAAAAATTTATCAAAACCGCTTTGGGTTAATGCGATTCAAGAAAAATAGTCAAGTAAATCTGGAAAACAGAAACAGGTGAAACAAACAATGATAAATGAAAACCAGCAAGCAGCGCTTAAAAATAAAAACTTGCAATATCTTAGGCAATGGCTGATACCATTTGGTACAAATTTTTACATCTGATGCCAAGGAGTTAATATGTTTCAAAGTATTCTGGGACTGTTTGCGTTTTCCGGTGTTGCTGTTTTATTAAGTGAAAATAGAAAAAAAATTTCTGCCAGGCTGATTATTTCAGCGATATTTTTGCAACTTGTTCTTGGCGTGGTGACGCTGAAATTTGCATGGATACGCCAGGGCTTTCTTTATTTAAACGGTTTAGTGACCGCTATTTCAACGGCAACCGGCGAGGGCACAGCCATGGTGTTCGGATACATTGGCGGCGGGGCCCTTCCTTTCCAGGAATCCTATCCCGGAGCTTCGTTTATTCTTGCGTTTCAATCTTTGCCCCTGGTTCTGGTGATGAGCGCACTGTCTGCGCTGTTGTTTTATTGGAAAATTATCCCTGCAGTGGTGCGTTTCTTCAGTGTGATTCTCAATAAAACACTGGGTACCGGCGGAGCTGAAGGCATCGGGATTTCAGCCAATATTTTTGTGGGCATGGTGGAGGCGCCTTTGCTGGTCAAACCGTATTTATCCGCCATGACCCGCAGTGAGTTATTTACTTTAATGACATGCGGTATGGCCACCATTGCAGGTACTGTCATGGTACTTTACGCCACGATTCTTACGCCTGTGATCCCCGGTATTTTAGGGCATATTCTTACCGCCTCCATTATCAGTGCCCCGGCTGCGATTCTGATTTCAAAAATCATGATTCCTGAAACTAAAGATGTAACAGAGGGAAGCCTGTCCGCGCCAACGGTTTACAAAAGCGTCATGGATGCAATTACCAAGGGCACGGTGTCCGGTATTGATCTTCTGATCAATATTGTGGCCATGATCATTGTTCTTGTGGCCATGGTGAGCCTGGTCAATATGGCGCTTGGACTTATGCCATTGTTAAAAGGGCAGCCGTTCACGCTGCAGCGGATTTTAGGCTGGATCATGGCACCTGCAACATGGTTGATGGGCATCCCCTGGTCCGAAGCCCCGGTCACCGGTGCTTTGATGGGGACCAAAACCATTCTTAACGAATTCATCGCATACCTTGATTTGACCCGCATTCCGGCAGGCGAAATAAGTGAACGCAGCCGCATCATTATTTCATATGCCATGTGCGGTTTTGCAAATCCGGGCAGCCTGGGTATTATGATCGGCGGCATGGGCGCTATGGTTCCGGAAAGAAGGGATGAAATCGTATCTTTAGGATTTCGTTCCATTATTGCAGGCACCTTAGCCACATGTATGACCGGAGCTGTTGCCGGGATATTTTTATGAAAAGAAAAATGACTTCCGCCACCTGTGATCAAATCAGCTTGTGTTCAGAGGCGTAATGTTTAGCAAATTCGATTTCTTCGTCCATGGTATTTAATTTGCCGTCCAGCTTTTGCTCAATAATTTTATTGAGAATCGTGGTGTAAACCGGTCCCGGCTTTATACCGGCGGATTTAAGATCTTTTCCCCCCATCAACGGTTGAGTTTTTCTCTGGTGTGTATAAAAATGGGAGATGGCTTTGCGCACCGGTTCATTTTTAGTCAATGCCAGCATAAACAAAAGGCATTCGGTTTTAAAATAGATCAGCCACCAGTACATCTGCTGATTTGAGACCGGATAGCTTCTTTCAATAAGCCGGATCGTTTGTTCGGCTTTGATACGCTGTTCAAGCAGCAACTCTCTTTCCTTTACAGGGAACATCAGCCTGTCCGCGATCTGGGTACTCATCGTAAAGGCGTACCCGTGAAGCCAGGCCATGAAGTACACCGCCCATTTGGGATACGCATCCTCTTCATACAAAAGATCATGCCATGCCAGGGTTTTTCCCACGGACTCAAACAAGGCGCAGGTGGCATCAGTTAATTTCAGATCATGATGAATCACCTTGTCCAGGCCGTAATCAGCCATGGTCTGCACGGCAGGCAAAGGATTGTCTTCCCCGAAAATCTGTTTGAGTTCCGAAAGCACCCGCAGTCCGCTTAAATGTTTGACTGCACCGACATTTAAAGCGTTTCCGATAAGATTGGAGGTCACTTTTCCAATCCTGAACCCAAACCTGTTGGAGAATTTGATGGCCCTGAAAATCCGGGTGGGGTCTTCAATAAAGCTTAGATTATGGATAATCCGGACAATTTTATCCTTAACATCCCTGACACCGCCAAAATAATCAATGAGCGTGCCAAAGGTCTCCGTGTTCAGGGAAATGGCCAGGGTATTGATGGTAAAATCCCTTCTGGCAAGGTCCATCTTTATGGAGGAGTTCTCCACCACAGGCAGTGCTGCGGGGGTTGCGTAATATTCAAGCCGGGCAGAGGCCACGTCAACCTTATACCCGTCCTCAAAAATGATCACTGCTGTATTGAACTTGCGGTGCTGGTGAAATCTGCAGTTATGCATTGAGGCAAAATAGCTGGCAAAGGCGATGCCGTCTCCTTCCACCACAATATCCACATCTTCAATGGGCCGTTCCAGCATCAGGTCCCGGACAAAACCGCCCACCACAAAGACCTCCACACCCAGGGTGTCACCGGCATTGCCAATGTCGGAAAGCAGGGTGAGTACACGCTTGTCCAAACGGCGGTTCAGAAGCTTGCCTACGTATTTTGTCCGGGGTTTCAGGCCGGAAATATCTGTTTTCTCGCCCAGGACAACTTCCCGGTTATGTTCCACCAGAAAATTTAAAAGGTCGGTGCGTGTGATAACGCCGACAATGACCCGGTTCTCCATGACCGGAACGACCCGCTGCTTTAAATCAATAATTTTGTGTTCAATGTCAGCCAGGTCACAGGAGAGGCTGACACTTTGGGTCCCCGGTTCAATATAATCAACAACAGGCTGGTGCCCAAGCTTATGATGCAGGATCTTTTCGGCCACATGGCGGGTAATAAACCCTAGGTATTCATTTGTGTGTAAATCAAGGACAAGCAGGGTGTTGACATTGTACCGGATTATTTTCTTCGCTGCATCCAGACACGATTTATCAGCGGTGATGGTGATGGCCGGGCTGGACATTAATTTTTTTGCCACACGCACATGCCTGACCTGCTGTTCGATAAGTTCCATCAAACGCATTTCAACCTGGGGAAGTGTCTGGTTTGCCACTTTGGCAGATGCCGCATAAAAATGGCCTCCTCCGCCAAGGCCCCCCATGATTTTCCCCACATCCAGTTCATGAAGACGGTTTCTGGCAATGACATGCACTTTGGCCCCCATGAGCACCAGGGCAAAAAAACAGTCCAGATTCTCCATTCTGACAATTTTCTGCACAATGGCAGCAAGATCCGGAATGTAATGGGATGCCGCAATGGCGGACAGATGGATCTGGATACCGTTGACGGCAACGGTTGTCATTTCATTGATCAATTCATTGAGCCAGGTGACCTGTTCGGTCTTCATCTCCTTGACCACAAGGCTTGAAATGGTGGAAAGGCATGCCCCGCAGGAGACCAGAAAACCGGCCTGTTCAAAATCCGCCCGGGTTGTGGAAGAATAGGTAAAGCTGCCGGTATCCTCGTAAATCCCAAGGGCCATCACCGTTGCCTCATCACTGCTGATGTGGATCTTTTTTTCACGCAGGAGTTCACACATGATGGTGGTCGTGGCCCCGTAGGGCTTTGACAGGTCATAGGTGCCTTTGATTTCGCCGGGCAAAGAGGGATGGTGATCGTAAATGTCAATGATAAGATCCTGTTTTTCCAGCAGCGGTTCAACACCGGACAGGCGGCTTTTTTTCCGGGTATCCACAATCACCAGCCGCTGGGTCAAGGAGAAGTCGATCGTGTCAGGATTTGCCATATTAAACAAGTATCCCATGGAGTGAATGAAAAAATCCCTGAGATTTTTTTCCTGGGACCCGGGAAAAATAATGACACTTTCCGGGTACAGCTTTTGAGCGGCCAGCATGGCCCCAATGGCATCAAAGTCAGAATTTACATGGCTGGTTATGACCGTTCTGGGAGATATTGTCTGTTTTTTTAGGGACACCGGATAACTCCTGTTGAAATGCACTTTGCAAATTCATATAGTATATCTGCATTGAATTTACAATGTTCAGACAAGTCCTGGGGTATACATCGCAAAATAATGGTCGGCACTGAACGGACACTATCTTAAAAACATGAAGGAATGATCATGACAGTCATTTACGAGTGGAAGGGCAAGAATCCCAAAGGCCGAAAAATCAAAGGGGAGATGGAAGCTGAGACGCCGGAACAGGTAAGGGCCAGTCTGGAACGCCGCAAAATAACCCCGACAAGGGTCAGGAAAAAGCCCAAAGATTTATTTGAAGATATTTCCTTTCTTGCGCCTAAAGTAAAAGAGAGCGACGTCATTATTTTCGCACGACAGTTTTCCACCATGATTGATGCGGGCCTGCCGCTTCTGCAATGCCTGGATATTTTGTATTCCCAGCAGGAAAATCCCACATTTAAAAAGCAGCTTAAGCATATTAAAGAGTCTGTCGAATCCGGTGAGACCTTTGCCGATGCACTGAAAAAATATCCGAAAACCTTTAACGAACTTTTTGTCAACATGATCTCGGCCGGGGAGGCCGGCGGTATTCTTGATGTCATTTTACAGCGTTTATCCGCCTATGCCGAAAAAATGGCAAAACTCAAAAAGCAGGTCAAGGGAGCCATGACCTATCCCGGTATTACCCTGGCCGTGGCAGTTATTGTGGTGGGCGTTATCCTTGTTTTTGTTATACCGGTATTTGAAAAAATGTTTTCCGACATGGGCTCGGCCCTGCCCATCCCCACCCAGATGGTTGTGACGTTAAGTAATTTTGTGGTGGGGAACATCGGATTGATGATCCTGGGATTGATCGGCGCGGTTTTTCTTTTCAAACAAACGTATAAATCAAAAAAGGGCCGGATTTTTCTCGATGACATGTTTTTACGCCTGCCGGTTGTCGGCATTTTGATTCGAAAGGTGGCTGTTGCAAAATTTACCCGTACGACAGCCACCATGATTTCATCCGGGGTGTCTATTCTTGATGCCCTGGATATTGTGGGCAAAACCGCCGGCAATAAAATCATTGAATTTGCCATATCAGATGTCAAGATCGGCATTTCCGAAGGCCGGTCCATGGCGGATCCGTTGCTGGAGAGCGGGGTTTTTCCATCCATGGTCTGCTCAATGATCGCAGTGGGTGAATCCACAGGTGCCCTGGATATCATGATGACTAAAATAGCAGATTTTTATGATGATGAAGTGGACCAGGCCGTAAAAAACCTGACTGACATGATCGAGCCTTTCATGCTTGTCTTTTTAGGTGTCGTGGTCGGCGGCCTTGTTATCGCCATGTACTTGCCGATCTTTTCAATGGCCAGCGCCATTGGATAGCCCGGATTTTTTATTCCGACGGATCCGGGAGCTGTATCGTCAGATCAAGTGGGTTGTCCTGGCCAGGGCTGTATTTGCCCTGATACTGATATTTTCCACCCTTTTTTTTTCCGATACAGACCTGACCGGACAACGGGATCAATCCTTTCTGTCCCTTTACAAAATTTCCGGCACCATCCTTGGTCTGTCCCTGGTTTATTTTGCCTGGCTGTGCAAAAAGAAATATCTGTATGCCCTTGCCTATACCCAGATACTTATTGATACTGTTATCGTCACAGCCATTGTTTTTGTCACCGGGTGCTTTCACAGTATTTTCACGTTCTTATATCTGCTGGTCATCATCTATGCCGCCATGCTGCTGCTTGTCCAGGGCAGTTTTGCAGTGGCTTTGGCATCAAGTATTCAATATGGTTTTCTCATTGAGCTTGAGTATCTTAAAATCATTATCCCCTTGCCTGAAAACCCGGACCTTGCTCTGGTCGTGGACCAGCACCATATCCTGTACCGGATTGTGATCACTGTTTCAGCCTGTTTTGCCACGGCTGCGTTAAGCGGCATTCTTTCCCTGCAGCTTAAGACAGCCAGAAAAGACCTTAAAATCGCCCAGGAGCATTTAAAGCGCGTGGAAAAAATGGCGGCTGTGGATGAAATCGTGTCAGGCATTGCCCATGAGATTAAAAACCCTTTGGCCTCTTTGTCCGGCTCCATACAGATGCTGAGGGAGGAGATGGCGCCAACAGGGGAAAGTGATAAACTGATGCAGATTATTTTAAGGGAAACAGAACGCCTCAAACAGATTGCAACCGATATTCGGCTGATTTCAAAACCCGGCCGGACCAACGCAGAATTGATAGATCTGGCCAAGGCAATTGATGATGTAAAAACCCTGTTTGACAATACACCGGACTGGTATGCCAGAATCAATATTGTTACCCGGCTTGAAAGGGATCTGTATATCAATATGGACGCGGTTCATCTGCAGCAGATTTTATGGAATCTGATAAAAAACGCAGCAGAATCCATTGAAGGCAAAGGAAAAATTAAAATATCCCTGTATTCCCCCAGACACAAACGCATTTACCTGACGATCCAGGACACAGGCCTGGGCATTGACAAAAAAAATGCCCCCCATATTTTTGATCCGTTCTTCACCACTAAAGGTGATGGAACAGGACTTGGGCTGTCAATTATCCACAGAATTGTTGATGCCTATGAGGGCATGATTGATTTTGAATCCATTCCCGGAAAAGGCACGGTGTTTACACTGATTTTTCAAAATCCCAATTTCAAAGAGTAAACCGGCGTCTCCCGGGTAATGGTTGACCCCAACGTTGGGGTGTTATTCTTCTTTTCGAAATTCATTTTTATATTCCCCGCATACAGGACAAATCCAATCCTGGGGCAGGTCTTCAAAGGCAGTGCCGGGGGCAATGCCGTTGTCGGGATCGCCCTTTGCCGGGTCATACACGTAGTCACAGGGCCGGCATGCGCCTGGGCTTCCATCACATCCAGGCGCATCGTCATACACGTAGCCATTGGGGCCGCATACATATTTATCCATATTTTTCTCCTTTAATTCTCTCAGGTTGTGGGGTGCCGGGCATTCGCTAAAAATGCGCGTTTGGCAGGTGTGGCATATCCTTGGGTCCAGTCCTTTGTATATGATACTGATGGCCTGGTTTTCCCGGTCAAAAAGATGGGCCTTCCCGATTTTTTCCATAAATCCGCCGTGGATTAAAAAATGCTCCACATCCCGGTTGATCCTGCAAAGATAGAGGCGTTTGCCCAACTGTTGTCTGCGCTGGGCCTCCTGGACCAGCACCATGGCACCGGAGACATCAATGAAGTTGATGCCGTATCCCACAATCAGCAGGTGTTTGGGATTGTGTTCATCTATCTCTTCCAGGGCCTGGGCAACATGGTTGGCAGCCCCGAAAAAAAGCGAGCCATGAATCCGGACCATTGTGAGCTGGGGGCAGGGGGCACTGTTGCTCTGCCGGGCATTGATCAAGGTTCTGCGGTCGTCCAGGGGGTCCGGCATCAGCGGGGTGACATGGGGATGGGAGGTCCGTGTCAGGTAGATGGCCATGGAGAGAAGGACACCTGCATAGATGGCAAACTCAATGGCAAAAAACAGGGTTCCGGCAAAGGTGGCCAAAAGAACCATGGTATCCGGCCGGCTGCTTTTAAGGATCTCTTTGATATGATGCACATCAATGAGTTTGAAGGCCACAAAAAAAATTACACCACCCATGGCTGGCAAAGGCAAAAAAGCTGTCAGAGGCGCCACCAGCAAAACAATAATGGCCAGGAACAGGGCGGAAAAAATGGAGGCCAGAGGAGAGGCGGCACCGGCATCATAATTCACCCCGGACCGGGTAAAGGAGCCGGAGCTTGCATACCCTGAAAAAAAACTTCCTGCAATGTTTGACAGCCCCTGCCCGATAAACTCCTGGTTGCCGTTGATGTGCTGGCCCGATTTAACGGCAATGGACCTTACAATAGATAACGCCTCAATCAGGCCCAGGAAGGCCACGGCCAGGGCGCCGGGAGCCATGAGCCTCAATGTATCCAGGGTGAAATCCGGGGCTGAGACCGGGGGGAGCTGACCGCTCAGCTCGCCTAAGAATCTGACGCCATGGGCCTGGCCGTTTAGAACGATGCTGAACAGGGAGCCGGCAACCAGGGCAAAAAGCAGTGCCGGCCACCGGGGTTTCCAGGCCTTGATGACAATGGCACAGCCAAGGGCAACAAGCGCAATCCACAATTCATAATAGTTGATCTGACCTGTTGATTTTAGCAGAAACGCCCACGAGGTTAAAAACGAAGATCCGCTGGGCACAGGCACCCCCAGGGCATGTTTGAGCTGGGAGGTGGCAATGAGCAATGCGGCCCCTGCTGAAAATCCCACAATAACCGAGTGGGAGACAAAGTTGATCAAAGTGCCCAGGCGGACCAGGCCAAATCCAAGCTGGAAAAGGCCGGCCATAAAGGTCAGGGTCAAAGCCAGGCGGATGTAATCTGCGGATCCGGGTTCAGCCAGAGGGCTCAATGTGGAGAAGACAATAATGGAGATCGCGGTGGTGGGACCGGAGACCAGATGCCTGGAGGAGCCAAACAGGGCCGCGATCACCGGCGGAACGATGGCGGCGTAGAGACCATACTGGGCCGGAAGCCCCGCAATCATGGCAAAGGAGACCCCTTGGGGTAATACAATAAAGGCTCCGGTGAGCCCTGCCAGCACATCTGCGCGCAACGACGCCTTATTAAGCTGGCCCAGCCATGCCAGAAAGGGAAAAAGTTGAATCCCGGCGGGTACCGGGCGAACAGGCGCGGCTTTTCTGAAAACAGTGCTCATACTTAAGATATCGTCTATCGGCTTGTTATGTTTCTGACATTAATTTTTCAATTATGTGCAGATGAAACGGTACCGGCTTGGATCATATAAGTCAAGTCCGGCTTTCCCGTGCCGAACGGTTATCCCGGAATCTTGGCCCACCACGATTTCGACTTATATCAGGCATGCTAATCAAGGAGCATTCTGAATTTTTTTTCGCTATAATCAGATTTTTTTCATGCACTTGCATTGTTGGGTCCTGCGCCGTCATTGACAAGGCAATACAAAAACGCTATTTTACCATGTTTTATGCACGGATTTACCGTGCCTTAAAGTGTTAAATCAAACCGAAACGGCCATTTTTATTAATAAATTCGGATCTTAAATATAAACGAAAGCAGCTATTTTTATGGATAACAAAACAAGCAAACTTCTTGATCTTCGCAAGGAAAAGATAAACGAGCTGAAAACCGAAGGCATCAGCCTGTATCCCAATGATTTCAAACCAGGCCACAGTGTTCATGAAGTAAAGGGAATCATAGAGAAAAATGCGGAAACCCTGGGCGAAAACGGAACCCGGTTCCGTCTGGCCGGCCGTATGATGGCCATTAATAAAATGGGAAAATCCTCATTTGTCAGATTCCAGGATGCTGGTGAGCAGATGCAGGTATATATCCAGAAAGACAAGGTGGGCGACGATGTGTATGCCCTGTTCAAAAAACTGGATATCGGAGACTTTGTCGGTGTTGAAGGCCCGTTGTTCCAGACAAGAACCGGTGAATGGACCCTGCTTGCCCAAAGTTTTAAGCTTTTATCCAAGTCTGTAAGGCCCCTGCCTGAAAAATTTCACGGGATCAAGGACCCTGAAAAAAGATACCGCCAGCGGTACCTTGATTTGATCATGAATGACAACACCCGGCAGATTTTTAAAAAACGAAGTGCCATTGTGGCTGCCATGAGACGTTTTTTTGATGAAAACGGATTCATGGAGGTGGAAACACCCATGATGCAGACATTGCCCGGCGGAGCCGAGGCCACACCGTTTAAAACCTGGCACAATGCCCTGGGTATGGAGTTGTACCTGCGTATCGCGCCGGAGCTGTATCTCAAACGGCTGGTGGTGGGCGGATTTGAAAAGGTGTTTGAAATCAACCGGAATTTCAGGAACGAAGGGGTCTCCACCCGGCATAATCCGGAGTTCACCATGGTCGAGTTCTACCAGGCCTATGCCACCTATGAAGACCTGATGAACCTGACCGAAGAGATGTTTTACACCATTGTCACCCAGATTGCCGGGGACAGCAGCATTGAATACCAGGGGCAGACCATTGATTTTTCAAAGGGATGGAAACGCATCTCCATGATAGAGTCCTTATCGGAAATCGGCGGGATTGATCCGGCCATTGTCAATGACACCCAGGCGTTGCTTTTGTACGCTGAAAAGGAAAATATTCAAATCGCCAAAAAGGACCGGCACGGTAAAGTACTGACCAAACTTTTTGATGCCCTTGTGGAACCCAAACTCATCCAGCCCACATTTATTACCGGATATCCGGTGGAAGTGTCCCCCCTGTCCAGGAAAAGCGATTCAGATCAGGAACTGACTGACAGGTTTGAATTATTCATTGCCGGAAGGGAGATCGCCAACGGATTTTCCGAAATCAATGATCCCGAAGACCAGTATAACCGTTTTACCATGCAGGTGCGTCAACGTGACGAAGGAAATGATGAAGCCCATATCATGGATGCGGAGTATGTCGAGGCGTTGGAGTACGGAATGCCGCCCACGGCAGGTCAGGGGATCGGCATTGACCGTTTTGTCATGCTGCTGACAGATGCGGCCTCCATACGAGAGGTGATTCTTTTTCCACATATGAAAAATGCATAAAAGGGATCTGTGGGGGTAGAACTTTTCATAGCCGGAAAATATCTGCGGGCTAAACGCAAAGAGGGATTTATCTCTCTGATCACCCTTTTGTCCGTGTCAGGTGTTATCCTCGGCGTGATGGCTCTGGTGGTGGTTATTGCTGTCATGAGCGGATCGGAAACAGAGTTTCGCAACAGGATTCTTGGACTGGAACCGCATATTCTGGCCATGAATTATTCCGGCCACTTTATCCCTGATCCGGACATGGAAGATAAAATCAGGCAGACCCCCGGGGTCACCGCCGTATCTCCCGTCTTATTCGGCCAGGCCATGATACGCACGGCCAACTCTTTTTCCGGCATTATTATCCGGGGAATTGAGCCGGCAAAAGGAGCTGCGCTGGTCAAAGGATACACACCTGAAGACCTTGAAAACGCATTGAACCCCACACCGGTTACAAAAGGCCTTCCCGGTATTATTCTTGGCCAGTCCCTGGCCCATGCCGTCAGGGTGGTTAAAGGCGACCGCGTGATTCTCATGTCAGCGGCGGGCATTATCTCGCCCATGGGGCAAATTCCGTCCATGAAGCAGTTTGTGGTCACCGGCACCTTTAAATCCGGCATGTCGGAGTATGATTCCAGCCTGGCCTACGCCCGGCTGGATCAGGTCCAGGCCCTGGTATCGGCCAAGGGCAAAATTTCGGCTTTCGGCATCTGGACCGATCAGATATTCAAGGTAAAAGACTTAAGTCAGAACGAACTTGGATTCATCAAATATCCGTATTACCTGCGCAACTGGATGGATATCAACCACAGCCTTTTTTCAGCGCTTAAACTTGAAAAAACCGCCATGTTTGTCATTTTAACGCTGATTATTCTTGTGGCGGCATTTAATATTGCATCGGCACTGATCATGATGGTCATGGAAAAGACCCGTGATATCGCCGTATTAAAAGCCATGGGCGCCACAAATGCCATGATCCGGCGTATATTTATAATAAAAGGGATGATTATCGGCATAATCGGCACGGGTATCGGAACAACGCTTGGGGTGGTGATCTGTTACATTCTTAAACGATACGAGTTTATCAAGCTGCCCGAGGCATATCCTTTTTCCACGCTTCCGGTTCAGCTTGAATATCCGGATGTCATTTTAACCGCTGTATCTGCTCTGGTCATCTGTTTTCTGGCCACCTTGTATCCCTCTTTCAAGGCGTCACGAATGAATCCGGTAGAGGCCATAAGATATGGATGACACGCCGCTGATTCAACTGAACGGGGTTTCACGGTTTTTTGGTTCTAAAACAGCTGCGCTGGATATTCTCCGCCAGGCAGATCTAACCATACAACAAGGTGAGACCATTGCCATTGTGGGGGCTTCGGGTATTGGAAAATCCACCCTGCTGAACATTATCGGCACCCTTGATAAACCCGATGAGGGAAGTCTGCTGTTCAGCGGTGAACAGATTCTGGGGTACAATGATGAAAAGCTTGCAGCCTTTCGAAACGAAAATATTGGTTTTGTTTTTCAATTTCACTATTTGCTCCAGGGATTTACAGCCGTTGAAAATGTAATGCTGCCCGGGCTGATCAGTCGTAAATATAGGGGTAAATCGAAAAAAACTATTGAAAAACATGCAGTAAATATGCTTGAACGGGTAGAACTAGGTGCCCGGATCGAATACAGGGTGGAAGACCTGTCCGGCGGTGAGCAGCAGCGTGTGGCCATTGCCCGGGCTCTTGCCATGTCACCGGCCCTGCTGCTGGCTGATGAGCCCACCGGCAATCTGGATCAGAAAAACAGCAGTGCGGTTCACCAACTCTTGAAAGAACTTAACCGGGAAATGGGGATGACTATTATCGTGGTCACCCACAATTCAGATCTGGCCGGTTTAATGGACAGAAAACTGACGTTTAAAGACGGGAAAATCGTACCGGTATGAAAAGTAATAATTAAGTAACATAAATTACTTAGGACGGATTATGAAAACTATTAAGTTCGGTGTGGTGCTTGCAGCGGTTTTTTACCTTTTGGGAGCAGGCATTTTGTCTGCAGAGGAGGGGGTTGCAGTGGCACTTTTTCCCTTCCATGTCCAGGCAGAGCAGCCCGATGAAAAAATTGCGCCTGCCCTGTCAAAAATATTGAAGGAAAAACTTGAAAAAGACGGCGCAACCGTAGTGCTCACCGATACCGTTGTGGACACAACTGACTGGAGATATGACCAATTCCGCCAGGAGGGCATCCGTTTAGGTGTTGACTGGATCATTACCGGTGATATTTTTATAGCCGGGCAGGCGGTGAGCATTGATTCGCAGATGCACAATGTGTATGAAAAACAGGCCCCCTTAACCTTTTTCTCACAATCTCCAAGCCTGGCGGAGTTGTATGCAGGCGCAACCTCCCTGGAAAAAGATATTATCGGCGAACTGTTTCAGCAGAAAATCATTTCAGCTATAACCATTAAAGGCAATGTGCGTGTTGACGCAGATGCAATCCAAAGGGTCATCTCATCCCAAAAAGGCGATCTTCTCAATCGAACCGCTTTAGATAAAGATCTGAACAGCGTGTATAAAATGGGTTATTTTGATGATGTGGTCATCAAAAAGCAGAACATGGATAAAGGGGTTGAAGTCATTTTTGAAGTCCGGGAAAAACCCAGTGTCCGTAATATCCGCTTTGAAAATAATAATGTTTATAAGGACGAAGAATTATTTGAGGTTGTAGGGACATCCACCGGGTCCATTCTTAATGCATTTAAGCTGAACAATGATGTGGATAAACTCAAGCGCCTCTATTATGAAAAAAATTATCACAACTGCCGGATTTCCTATGACGTCAAACCATTGAAAAATCACCAGGCAGATGTTGTCTTCAATATCGAAGAAGGTTTAAAAGTAAGAATTTCATCCATTGAATTTGAGGGCAATAAATATTTTGACGACGATGATATCAAAGATGAAATACAGACCCGGGAAAAGGGATTCTGGTCATTTATAACATCCTCGGGAGAACTTGACGAAACCGAACTTGACAATGATGTGCTTCGCATCGAAGCCCTTTATAAGAACAACGGATTTATCAATGTCAAAGTATCCGACCCTGTGGTGAATATGGGAACCAAAGAGATTACCATCCAGTTTAAAATTGATGAGGGAAATCAATATAAAAATGGTGTGGTCAGCATTAAAGGCGACATTCTTACCTCTGAAGAAGAACTTTTAGCGCTTCTGGTGTCTCAAAAATCCGAATTGTATAACAGGGAACTTATCCGTAAGGATATGATTACCCTTAACGATTTTTATGCCAACCAGGGGTACGCCAATGTCAGGGTCATTCCACGGGTGGACAGGAATGATGCAGAATCAATTGTCAATATAAGCTTTGACATTGATAAAGGGCCGCTTGTCTACTTCAACCGGATCATTATTACCGGCAACGAAAAAACCAGGGACAAGGTGATCAGAAGAGAACTTGCCATTGAAGAGCAGGGCCTTTACAGCATGAAAAAAATCCAGCGCTCCAACAGGAACCTGGTGTTCAAAGACTATTTCCAGAATATCGACATCAAACCGGTTGAAACCAAAGAAGAAAACAAACGGGACGTTCTGATCAACGTTGAAGAAAAATCCACTGGCAACTTTTCATTTGGCGGCGGTTTTTCCAGTGATGACGGACCCTTCGGTCAGTTCTCCGTTGAGGAGCGTAACCTTTTCGGCAAAGGGCAGACAGGTAAATTCACCATTCGGATGTCAGGCCAAAATGCGTTGTATAATATCGGATTCACCGAACCCTGGCTGTTTGACAAGCCCATTTCAGCCGGGTTTGACATTTATAAATTTGAAAACGAATACGATCATTATGAAAAGGACGCCATGGGGCTCACCCTGCGGGCTGCCACCCGGAGCCTCTGGGACTACACCACCGTTGGGTTGATTTACAACATTGAGCACTTCGATATCGGGGATGTGGAATCCGCCAATACATCGGTGGTCGAAGGCTCTTATCTGACCTCAAGTATCACGCCCTATATCAGCTATGATTCAAGAAACCACAGTTTTCTGCCCACAAGCGGCATGTACCATAAACTGTCCATTGAGTATGCGGGAGAATTTATAGGCGGAGAGATTGATTTTACCAAGTATCTTGCGGAATCTGCGGTGTTTTGTCCTTTGTTCTGGAAACTTTCAGCCGGTTTCTATGCCAAGTGGGGATACCTTGATGACAGGACCAATGGGGATCTGGACATAGACTGGGAGCGCTTTTATCTTGGCGGAATTAACTCCATCAGGGGGTTTGACGACACAGATATTAACGGTACCAGAAATGGTTCCTCCATTGAGGTGGGCGGCGAGAGATATTTCCAGTTCAATATTGAGATGGTGTTTCCCATTGCAGAGGAACAGGCGGTTTACGGCGTTTTGTTCTATGACAGAGGTGATGTATATAACCACGGTGAAGATATTGACTTTGGCGATCAGT
The DNA here is from genome assembly GCF_000745975.1 of Desulfobacter vibrioformis DSM 8776. Lineage (GTDB taxonomy): Bacteria > Desulfobacterota > Desulfobacteria > Desulfobacterales > Desulfobacteraceae > Desulfobacter > Desulfobacter vibrioformis. Next base: position 97,938 of record NZ_JQKJ01000013.1, read on the forward strand.
TTTCCAGCTCAGGCTTTGAACTTAGATGGAATTCTCCCATGGGACCCATCAGGCTGGCCTATGGTATAGTTATAGACGGAAAAGATGTTAAGAGTACCGGTGATGGCCAGTTTGACTTTTCAATTGGTGCATTTTTCTAAAAAAATAAAATTTTATCTTCGGAGGCATAAATGAAAAAAAGTTATCTAATTCCGGTGGGTTTGATTATTGCCGCAATGTTCACCTGTAGTGCATTGGCAGCGGATGCAACTAAAATAGGTATGGTAAACTTTGAAAAAATAGTAAAAGAATCCAGTGCTGGCAAAGTGATGCAGAAAGACCTCAAGGCAAAACTTGAACAACTTCAGGCAAAACTTGAGGCTGAGGAAAAAAAAGTTCAAGACATGAAAACCGCGTTAGACCGTGAAGCCCTTGTGCTCAGCGCTGAAAAAAAACTTGAGCGGCAAAGGGAACTGCGGGACAGAGCGGACGACCTGAAAAAAATGAATGCCGACTATACCCAGGAAATGCAGATTCTGCAAAACAAGCGGATGAATGAAATACAAAAAGATATCTTTGACATTAGCAACAAGATAGGAACGGCAAAGGGATATCTTTTGATCATTGAAAAAAAAGTCGCCGGTGTTATCTATGCTGCAGATAAGGTGGATATCACTGATGAGGTAATTAAAGAATACAATTCAATATACGCTAAGAAAAAATAATTCATGCTTACAGCAGACCAAATAGCAGCCATGGTTAACGCCCGGATACATGGGGATCCGGGCACAGCCATTTCCGGGGTATCCTCCTTTGACGATGCAGGACCCAATGACCTGACTTTTGCGGTGGAACCTTCTTTTTTCTCCCGGCTGGATGAAACAAAGGCAGGCATCATCCTTGTTCCCAACCAAGCCCCTGCGGTTTCCGGTATAACACTTCTTTACAGCGATAATCCGAAACTGGCATTTTTTAAGATTGTGGAACATCTGATGCCGGCGGCGCCCTTAAAAGAATTTATCCACCCTTCGGCTGTGATATCAAATGACGTTATCATTGGTGACGGTACACGCATTGAAGCCCATGTCAGCATCGGGCAGGGCTGTACCATTGGCAGTCATGTCCATATCATGGCCAATTCGGTGATCGGAAAACAATGCCGGATCAATGATTCCTGCCGGATCTGCCCCAATGTCACCCTGGCAGATAAAACACACATAGGCAGGCAGGCCATTATTCATCCCAATTGCGTCATCGGTTCTGACGGATTTGGATTTGTCCAGGATGGTCATGCCCATGCCAAGTTAGTCCATACAGGGTACGTCCATATCGGTGATTTCTGTGAAATCGGGGCCTGCACTACCATTGACAGGGGAACCTTGGGCATAACCCGCATCGGCAACGGCGTTAAAACGGATAATCAGGTCCATATCGCCCACAATGTTAAAATCGGTGACAATACACTGGTCGTGGCCCAGGTGGGGATTGCCGGGAGTACCACCATCGGCAGGGACGTCATTATTGCAGGCAAAGCCGGTATTTCCGGCCACCTGAATATCGGGGACGGGGCCATTGTCGGCCCCTATGCCGGCGTCTCCAGTGATGTTCCTGCCGGCGATGTTGTGTCAGGCATCCCCCACATGTCCCATAAACTCTGGATGAAAGCATCCCGTATCATACCCCGGCTACCCAGTTTAAGAACACGACTGCTTTCCATTGAAAAACGGATAAAAAAGCTGGAAAGCAGTTCAACGGAGCAACCATGATTCAACCGATTCAACCGATTCATCCAACGGCAATTATTGATTCGTCTGCCAGGATAGGTGAGAATGTCACCATTGGCCCTTATGCCATTGTCAAAGGAGATGTTACCATTGGATCCGGCACAACCATAGGGCCTTACTGTACCATTGACGACCATGTCACCATCGGCCCGGACTGTAATATTTTTCAGTATGCCTCCATTGGCGGGGCTCCCCAGGATCTCAAATTTCATGGTGAGACCACCTACCTTACCATTGGCAGGGGGACTATTATTCGTGAATTTGTCACCATTAACCGGGGTACGGGGTTTGGCGGAGGGCTGACTGAAGTCGGTGAAGATAACTATCTGATGGCCTACACCCACGTTGCCCATGACTGCAAAACCGGTAAAGGCGTCATCCTTGCCAATAACGCAACCCTTGCAGGACACATTGAAATCGGAAATTATGCCACTGTAGGCGGCCTTGTGGCCGTTCATCAGTTCGTCAAAATCGGAGACTATGCCTATATCGGCGGGAAATCCGCTGTGGTCAAAGACATTCCGCCCTATGTCATTGCCGCAGGTGACCGGGCCACCCTGCATGGACTGAATAATGTGGGGCTCCAACGCCATAATTTTGAGCCCTGTGTCATCCGGCAGTTGAAAAAAGCGTACCGGATATTTTTCCGGATCGGACTGACAGTGACCCAGGCCGTGGAAAGAACCAAGGCAGAAGTTGAACAACTCCCTGAAATCGTGTTCTTCACGGAATTTATAAAAAACTCCAACCGTGGGGTGACACGTTAAATTTCATGAACGCCCCTGAAGGCAATAGTTATTCTTCCCGCATCGGTCTGATTGCCGGCGGCGGCCAGTTTCCGATGCTTTTCACCCAAAAGGCACGTGCAAACGGTTATAAAATTATTGGGGCAGGATTCCACAGTGAAACTGACCCTCAACTTGCCGAACTGACCCACCGGTTTGAATGGCTCTATCTTGGTCAGCTCAGCAAACTGATCCGCTATTTTAAATCCCATGGTGTCACCCGGGCCTTGCTCATGGGCTCCATCAGCAAGGCCAATATTTTCAAAGATATAAGACCGGATTTCAAAGCCCTTGCCTTTATCGCTAAAACCGCAGGCACACACGATGACAATATTCTGTCATCTTTTGCGGATCTTTTGGAAAAACAGGGCATTACCCTGGTTTCCTCCACCTTTCTTCTGCCCGAGCTGATCAGTCCCAAAGGATGCTGGACAAAGCGAAAACCTGACAGGTCGGAAAAAAAAGATATCCAGCAGGGATGGAAACTTGCCAAGGCCATCGGCCGTCTTGATATCGGCCAGTGCCTTGTTATTTCCAATGGTACGGTCCTTGCCGTGGAAGCCATTGACGGCACGGACGCCACCATAGAACGGGGAGGGCGTCTGAGCCGGGGTAATGGGGCCACGATTGTAAAATTATCCAAACCCAACCAGGACTTACGCTTTGATCTGCCCGCATCCGGGTGTGCCACCATTGAAACCATGCACCGGTCAGGTGCCAGCGTGCTTGTGCTTGAAGCTGAAAAATCAATTTCATTTGACCGTGAAAAAATGATTGCCCTTGCCGATAATTACAATATCTGCATAATCGCTATGACCGAGGATGAAATCCATGAATAAACCTGGCCGGCATATCATGATCCTTGCCGGTGAACCGTCAGGTGATTTCCACGGGGCCGCCCTGGTGCGGTCATTAAAACAACTTTGTCCCGGTATCCGGATCACGGGCATTGGCGGTAAAGCCATGGCAGGGCAGGGGGCAGACATTTTTTTTCCCATTGACAAGCTGTCTGCCATGGGGCTTGTTCAGGTGATCAAGCAAATAGGCACCATTAAACAGGCTTTTTCCCTTGTTAAGCGACGATTAAAAACAGATCCCCCTGATGCGGTTGTGCTCATTGACTATCCGGGCTTTAATCTGAAAATCGCTGGGTTTATCAAACAGCATTATGATATTCCGGTCTGTTATTATATTGCACCCAAGGTCTGGGCCTGGAATGCCAACCGCCTGGATACCATTGCAAAAGTCACGGACCATGTGGCACTGATCTTTCCCTTTGAAATCCCCATTTATAAAGCCAGAAAAATTTCATCCACCTATGTGGGAAATCCCCTGGTGGATGAATACCCCCAACGCCTGCCGGTTTTAAACGAAGACAAGAAAACCCCCCTGTCAGATGATTTGGTTATCGGCATGCTTCCCGGTTCAAGATCCGCTGAAATTGATAAACTGCTTCCTGTCATGCTGGATGCAGCCGGTATGATTGCAAAAAATATTGCAAAAAAATGTCCCAATGTAAAATTCTTGATTTCATCCGGCATTAAACAATATGAAGAACGCATTCAACATATTGTTTTCCACCACCCAAACGGCTGTTTATGCCGGATTGTAACCGGACGGCCAAAACAGATTTTTGACAGGGCCGATCTTTTGATTGCAGCATCGGGAACCGTCACGCTGGAAGCTGCTTTAAATCTTGTGCCCACGGTCATTATTTATAAAATGTCCTTTGTGGCCTACACGCTTGCACAGCTGCTTGTAAAAACCAAATACATCGGGCTTGCCAATTTGGTTGTCGGCAGCCAGGTGATGCCTGAACTGATCCAGGACAACGCCAATGCCGGAACTATCAGTGAGACTGTATTCTCAATGATACCCGAACTTGAGCATCATAAACGGCAGCTTCACCAAGTCCGCAGGCGGTTGGGCCTGCCGGGCGCCCCGAAACGTACGGCGGCTATTATACTTAACCTGATTCACAACCATTAGGAAATATTGTCGCTTATGAGTTTTGAACCGGCCCTGTTATGTATCTGCCTTTTTCTTTCAGGTTTTTTTTCAATGTCTGAAACAGCGCTTTTCTCCATTTCGAAAATTAAAGCCCTTCATATTGCCAAGGATGGTTCAAAATCCGGCCGGCTTATCCTGGAGATGAAAGAGGACTCCCACACCCTTTTGACCACTATTCTCATTGGCAATAACCTGGTCAACATAGGTGCATCAGCCCTTGCCACCTCCCTTGCCATGGTTCATTTTCAGTCCAATGCCGTGGGTATTGCCACCGGCACCATGACGCTTCTGATACTTATTTTTGGGGAAATTTTTCCAAAATCCTTTGCCAACCACAACAATGTGGTGGTTTCAAGGATGGTCATATATCCCCTGTACTGGCTGTCAAAATTTTTATGGCCTTTGATCTTTATCCTTAATTTTATTCCAAAACTGCACGGCACCATAAACAATTCCCAGGATACCGTGACCGAAGATGAATTGATGACCATGGTGGAGGTGGTTGAAGGGGAAGGCGAAATCAAGGAAGAAGAAAAGGAATATATCACCAATATCTTTGAGTTTGATGATACCTGCTGTTCTGAAATCATGACGCCCCGGGCAGATATGTTTGTGGTGGATGCGGCCGAGGGTGTGGATATCCAAACCATTCTGAAAACAGGATTTTCACGTATCCCGGTGATTGAGGATACCATCGATAATGTTGTGGGGATTCTGCATATCAAGGACCTGTTTGCCGGATACCTGGAAACGGTCGGTTCCGGAAAAAATCCGGGCAGCATTGATGTAACAGGGATTATGAAAAATCCGTATTTCATACCGGAATCAAAAAAACTGGATTCCCTGCTTAAAGCCTTTAAGGCAAAAAAGAGCCATATGGCGGTTGTGGTTGATGAATATGGTGGCGTGTCCGGTATCGTAACCCTTGAGGATGTGGTTGAGGAAATTTTTGGAGAAATTGCCGACGAGTCCGATAAAAATACACCGGATATTGTCCAGATCAAAGGGAACAAGTGGCTGGTGTCCGGCAAAACAGATATATATCATCTTAACAAAGCGCTGAACCTGGGCATTCCTGAATCTGCCAACTACGATACAATCTCGGGATTTTTTCTGGAACTTGTGGAGCGCATCCCAAATCCCGGGGAATCCATTCTCATGAATAACTGGGTTTTTTCGGTAAAAGACATGGACGCCAACCGGATTCAGTCTTTTATCATTAAACCTTCCGAAGAACCCTGATTTGCTTTGCATCCTTAACCGGTTGCGCCGAGCGCGTTGGCAATTGCATTAACACACTGCAAAAGGGCAAACAGATAATGGTCTTCTTCCTTTGAGTTCGCCTTTTTCGCCTTTCGCCATTTCTGCAGCAATTCAACCTGTGCGTCGTGTAAATTATCAAGGGCCTCTGCCCTGAGCATGGTTGAATAATAGTGATTCATGCGTCGTTCGTTAATTGGCCGTTTCAACACATTCCCCACCATCTTACGCGTCAAGTCCAGCTCTTTTTTAATCATCTCCATGATTCGGTCGCGAATCTGAACCTCTTCAACCAACGAAGCATACTTCTCCATAATCCGCACATCGGTCGATGCCAGGCTGCTATCCATATTTGTCATCACATAACGTACAAAAGGATCGTATTCAACGAATTGAAGCAAATTCTTGTACGCCGCCTGGTTTTTGTTTTTCAGCTCATTCAACGTGGAGCCAACACCGTACCAACTGGTTATATTGAAGCGCGATTGCGACCAACTGAACACCCAGGGAATTGCCCGAAGGTCTTCCATGCTGCGCTTTCCGGTGCGGCGTGCCGGGCGGGAACCAATTTTACTCGACTCGATCACATCAATGGGGGTTGCCTGGGAAAAGAAAGTGATAAAATCAGGATCAAGAATCAGCTGTCGGTAATAATGACGCCCCCGATCACCTAATCCACGGAATAAGTTTTCAACTTCTTCGCACCTGTCTTTTGTATTTTCGTGCAACACGGTTTGTGCTGTAACACTCGAAACCATCAGCTCCAGGTTATATGCGGCATTCACCAGGTTGGCATATTTTCGCTCAATCGTCTCGCCTTGCTCTGTAACACGAAACTTACCATTGATTGATCCGTGCGGCAATGATTTGATGAACCAATGACTTGGGCCTGCACCACGACTGATGCTGCCACCGGTACCGTGGAAAAAACGGATTTTCACACCGTGTTTATTGCCTGTTTCTGTCAATTGCTTCTGTGCCTCATGCAAGAACCAGGCGCTGGCCAGGATTCCGCCGTCCTTGTTACTGTCGGAATAACCGACCATCACGTCCTGAATCAATTCGCCATCGGGATTCTCCCATGACTGCATCTGCAAACTGTTTTTCACAATCGGATGGTTCAGGTAATCGTCCAGAATGGCTGGGCTCAACTTCAAGTCTTCAATCGTTTCAAAAAGTGGCACAACAGGAAGAACCGCCCCAAGCTGATCGTTTTTCTTCACAATTAAACCCACTTCGCGCATGAACAGGTAAACCGTCAGCAGGTCCTCTGTATTTCGGGTCATACTCACAATCAGCTTTCCAAACGCCTTCGTGCTGTAGCGTTGAACATGATCACTGACGACCTGCAAGGCCCCGATCACATTTTGTCCTTCCAACTCCAGGCTTTTATGCTGCACCAAAAACGGACGGTTGATTTTCAGTTCCTGATCCAGGAAGGCGCGCCTGGCGTCCTGGGAATATTCAATCTGCGCGGCTGCCTGCGCCCCCAGGGATGCGGCAACCAACTGTTTCAATGCCTTGTCATGATACGCACTGTTTTGGCGAATATCCAACTTTGCCAAATGGAAACCGAAGATCTTTAAAATCCGCTTCATCCGCTCAACATCAACATGGGCTACCTCGCCGATGCCGCATTTTTCCAACTCGTTGTAAAGCAAGCTTAGGTCAGCAATCAAATCAATGGAACTTTGGTAACTATTGGGCTTATTTTCTAATTCAAGATTGAACTCCCGGCTCAGATCAATGGGAATTTTCTGAATCAACACCAGTACATAAGCCTTAAATATCTCCTGGGCATGTTCTTGGAACTCAACTTCGGCATTGATGCCAACTTCCGTTCGCAGTTCTTTAATCCGCGCAGCAAAATTTTTGCTCACGTTCGAGATATTGTGATAAATACTCAGCTTTTGCGCCAAGTTTTTCAATTCGTTTTTAATGATATAAAACGCGTGAATACGCAGCTTTTCGAGCGTCTGCCTGGTAATTTCAGGGGTCACCAGCGGGTGGCCGTCACGGTCTCCGCCAACCCAGTTTCCAAACGACAGCACCGGAAGTAAATCCGAATTATTCAGCACCTTCGGATCAAATCCGGATTCTTTCCAGGCTTGACGCAAACGCTTATCCAAAATCATAATCACACCGGGAAAAACATGGGTCAGATAGTGCAGAATATTGTCCAACTCCGACGCCAACCGCGGCTTTTCAATATAGATCTCTCCGACATGCCACAAGCGGTGCAAAATATGTTTGATCTCCTGCCGGATGTCCGCTTGTTCAACCCGGGTGTACATCTGGTTCTCGCGCTTAACCAGCAACAGGTATAACTTGCGGTATTCCTGTAACACCACAGTGCGTTTGGCTTCTGTCGGATGTGCCGTTAAAACCGGTTCGACCAGAACGTTCGGCAATACCTTGAGAATCTGGGACTGGGTGATACCCTTGGACGTCAAATATCGGAACTGATTCGCCCACAGTCCGTTCACCTGGGCCATATCCTCATTTTCTTTATGGCGACGGCTTTGTACCGCGCCATTTACCTCGACCAGATTTAACAGTTGAAAACACATCGACATCATATGGATGTATTCATTGCTCGTGAGGTCCGGATCTGACGGAATTGTAGAATTCAGCCACGGAAGCAAACCAACCAGCTTGTGCTGATTATTTTCCTCCAATACTTCTTTAAGGCAATGCAATAGAAAGTGAAGATCGTCATAGGGTTTGCCCAATGCATTTTTGACTTGGGTAAAAACTGTGTTCATAGTATTATCAGCTTATTGGTTTAGAAAATACCTGAATTATGTATCAGGGCACGACGATTGTCAAATTTGTAGAGGTATGAACGTTTCTGCCACATCACCGCAGGTTATAGAAAAAAATCAAAAGATCATTCTGATAGTAATACGACTCATTGTGTGATACTTATCAGCAAAATTTTTAAATTGAATTTTAAGGACAGGAGGAAGGCTTGAGCATTATACCCGGAACAGAATATGAAGGTCTGCCATTGATCAGACAAGGAAAGGTCAGGGACATTTTTGATACGGGAGATGCCCTGCTCATGGTTACAACCGACCGGCTTTCCGCGTTTGACGTAGTGTTGCCAGACGCCATTCCGGACAAAGGCAAGGTATTGAACCAGATTTCTGTGTTCTGGTTTAAACAGATGGAAAGCATCGTTAAAAACCATATTATCAGTACGGATGTCAATGATTATCCGGTGCAGTTTCATAAATACAGAGACAAGCTTGAAGGCCGCAGCATGCTGGTGAAAAAAGCCCAACCCATGGCTGTGGAGTGTATCGTAAGAGGCTATATTTCAGGATCAGGCTGGAAATCCTATCAAGCCGAAGGTCATGTATGCAATATCAGGCTGCCCCAGGGCCTCAGGGAGTCTGACAAGCTTGAAACGCCTTTGTTTACCCCGTCCACCAAGGCGCAAATCGGTGATCATGACATCAACATCGGTTTTGATGAGGCGGTGAATATTATAGGGAAGGAAACCGCTGAAAAACTGCGGGACCTGAGCCTTGAAATTTATAACCGCGGTTCTGCCCTTGCCCTGGAAAAAGGCATTATTATTGCGGACACAAAATTTGAGTTTGGCCTGCTTGATGGTGAAATTATCCTTATTGATGAAATCATGACCCCGGATTCATCCAGGTTCTGGCCCCTGGACGATTATACCCCCGGCAGGGGACAGAAAAGTTTTGACAAACAGACTGTCAGGGATTGGCTGACCAATTCAGGCTGGGACAAAACCCCGCCAGGCCCCGAACTGCCCCGGGAAATCATTGAAAATACCAGTAGAACCTACAAGGAAATCTTTACCCGGCTGACCGGAGAATCCATCTGATCCATGCCGGTAATGACTTTTACAGATATCCCGGTGTCCGAGGTTGATCTTTCAGACACCGGGTTTCGCATTACAGGACCCCACCATGATAGCGAACATCTCAAGTCATCCATATCCCAATATGGCATCATGGTTCCGCCCCTGGTGTTGCGCGGACAGGATAAATACATTGTGGTGTCCGGGTTCAGGCGGATTGAAGGGGCCAGGCATGCAGGCCTGTCCCGGATAACCTGCCGTGTCATGCCGGCCGGAGAAACCCTTGATGCTGCCATGGCTGCTGTAACCGAAAATTCATTTTCAAGGGAGCTGACCCCTGCAGAACTTATCCGGGCAACCGTTCTTTTATTACGTTTCATGGATGCCCAAAGTATTGCAGAAAACGCAACGTCCATTTTCAACATGCCGCTGAATTCAGGATATATTAATACGCTGGCGCGTATCCATGCCCTGCCCGATCCTGTTCTCGATCTTCTGGATCAAGGTCAAATATCCATTAAGGCGTGTAAACATCTTGTGTCCATGAATGCAGAGACCCGGGCTGGGTTTTTACATCTTTTTTCCCAAATCAAAGCGTCCTCGGGCATCCAGATGGAAATCATTGCATGGGCAAAGGAGATATGCGCCCTTGAAAAAATAAGCGTGTCAAAACTCATCCAGGAAAGTCCTTTGGGGATCACGAATGGAGATGGGACAGGGCAGGGGGGCAGCCGTTTGGGCCACAGGGATATGGGTGCCCTTGGAAAGCAGTTCAAGGCGTTTCTTGCCCAGAGACGTTTTCCTGCACTTACGGCAGCTAAAAAACAGGCCCGGGAACAGATCAAGGCCCTTGAACTGGATTCCGGACTTCAACTGGCTGTTCCTGAAAATTTTGAGGGAATAATCTATGCCATGCAAATGGAATTTAAAAATATGGATGAGTTTAAAACACGCCTCAACCGCCTGGCCGAACTTGCAGACCTCAACGACTTCAAATCCCTTGTGGACAGATAAATATGATCAATCCAATCCGGGTATTCATGGACAAGGATCTGGATCAGACGCCGGAAATTGAGTACCTGATCTCAAAACTCAAACCCACCCCGGAAAAGGTCGCGGACCCAAGACCTGTATATGACCTGATCAACCAGTCCGATGATCCCGTGGGCTTTGCCAAAAAAGTGCTTTACATCACCCGCAACAAGGGCGCCCTGATCCGTCAATGCCCGGGCACCAGCTACTACACCTGCTGTGATTACACCATTTTGCACTGCGGTACCTATTGCACCATGGATTGTTCCTACTGCATCCTGCAAGCCTATTTTCATCCTCCCGTGCTCCAGTATTTTGCAGGTTTTGACCAGTACACTGCCGCACTGGACCCGGTTTTTCAAGGGGATCACATTGTACGCATCGGCACCGGCGAGTACACAGATTCCCTGATCTGGGAACCGGTCAGCCTGATGCCCGGATTCCTGGTTGAAAAATTCGCGACCCAGGACCGGGCGATTCTTGAACTGAAAACCAAAACCGTCAATATAGACTCCCTTCTGGACCTGGACCATAACCGGAAAACCATTCTGTCCTGGTCATTGAATACCCCTGAAATGATAGCATCCCAGGAGCGGGGCACAGCCAGCCTTTCCGCACGGCTTAAGGCGGCAGCCAAAGCTGTGTCAAAGGGATTTCGGGTGGCATTTCATTTTGACCCTATTTTCCTGTATCCCGGATGCGAAGGTGCTTATGAAAAGGTGGTTGAGGCCATCTTTGCCCATGTCAGCCCTGAAGATGTTGTATGGATTTCCATCGGCACATTCAGGTTTATGCCCCATTTAAAATCCATCATTGAAGCGCGGTTTCCGGACTCAACCATCCCCTACGGTGAATTCATCACCGGGCTTGACAATAAAATGCGCTATTTCAAGCCATTACGCATCGCCATGTATCAGCGCCTTGGTGCCCTGTTCCGGCAGCTTGCCCCTGGTGTTGCTGTCTATTTTTGCATGGAAGATGAAGAGGTATGGATGAAGACCTTTGGGTTTTTTCCGGGCAAGCCCAAAGCGCTCGCCCACATGCTGGACCGGGCTGCCGCAGACCGGTGCGGACTTGACAGCCGCCTAGTTTAGCCCAATTGGTTTAGCCCGATTGGTTTAGCCCGATTGGTTTAGCCCGGTCATTTTAATATGCGTCAAATTTTGATTTTGTTATCATTGATAACAGACGATTGGCCGTCACCGTTGATGCGATCCGGCTTCGGGTGTCATCAGTGGTGTCAAGACTTCCTGTCTGTTCCAGCGGCGGGTGTGCATAAACCATGCACACTTTTTTTTCGTACTCTTCTCGAAGTTTTTCAAAGGATGATACCACTTCGGGATATTGCCCCGACTCTTTAAACGGCAGACGGATAAATCCATCAATATACCCGTCTTTAAAATACGGGACCTGAAGCACATGATATCTGTCCGGCTTCCATGACATGCTTCTTTCGTGTTCACCCGGCAGACAATAACTTAAATGAGAACCCGGAATCATGGGGATATGGCTTTCAACCTGAACAGCGTGAATGGCCAGCTTTTTTTCATATGCGTCCAGGCTTATTGTATATGTAAGCCTGGGCCTGAAATTTCCTCGTTTTTTTCTGATCTTCCAATTGACTTTCATATGATTATCTCCAATCAGCTATAGCCAATCAGGCAACATCTCTATTATCTGGCCAAATGGCGGCGTATAACCGCTCTGCCCGGTCCTGATCCAGAGCACCGGATATGGCGGTGTAAATGAGGGGAACCGCCGGCACTCCATATCTGTGAAAAAAAGAAGGCAGCACGGATTTATGCCCTGGCTTTGGACAAAGTCAAACACCACGGTAAAATCGGTACCCCCGCCGCCTTTGGGTGCAAAGGCCAGGTTTAAATCCTGATCGCTGATCATTTCGTATCCCGTGACAGCCATATCCGCATAGACCAGATGTATAAGACTTGGATTCATGGACAAAATGGCCTGGAGTTCGGCCCCGAACCGCTCGAGTTCTACAGGTTTTATGCTGCCCGAGGTATCTATGGCAAGCACAAGCTGTGGCAGTTGATCCGACACTAAACTTGGAAAATAAAGGCCCTGGTGGATATATCTGCGATTGGGTCTTGTCCAGCTGTAATCATGGCGGGCAGACTGCTGAATAAATCTGGAAAGCAAGGATGCCCAGGGCAGTGTGGGGCTGAATCGTTCTTTGACCAGAAGCTCTATCCCCTTTGGCAGGCTTCCCATGCTCCTGGCATTGGATGCTGCCTGAACCAAGGCCTGGTCCCAGTTTGTATCCGTATCGTTCTGCCCTGAAGGTGGCGTGGTTTCAGACGTTTGACCGTCCCTGACCTCACCGCTTCCCCCGGGATCCATGTCATCATCCGGGTCAGGACGTTTTTCATCGCCATTTTCCGAATCATCTGTGGATGAGCTCTCATCCTCCTTGTTTTTTTGTTCTTTATCAGGGGCGCTTTTTTGTGCTGCCGGATCAGGCTCGCTATTCTCTTCATCCCCCGAATCTTCAATTAAGCGTTCGTAAACCTGCTCTGCGGTTTTTCCAATATATGTATCATCCCAGAGGAAACCATCGGGGAGGACTAAACCGGCATCCAGCAAAATAGGATTAATGACATAGTCACAGGCTTTGTTCCAGGCTTCGGGTTCCTTGTCTTTTCTGCGCAAATGGTGATTGCAGGCAGGATGCATGACCGTATGGGCAGACAGGCCCACAAGTTTGTCCCGGGGAAGAATATTAATGTAATCCGGATTGTAGCCAAAGGTTTTACCGTCGGTCCAGGCTGTCCTGCAGGTCCGGTCCTCTTTGAGTGTCAAACGCATGGCAAGGGAGGCAAAAAAAGGATGGTTCAACACCATGTCAGCCCTTGCTTTAAGCAAGCGGTCTTTGGCCTGTTTATCTTCTATTGCCAATGTCACACCAGAATTTGAGCGTTCATGGATGCCCAGTCAGCAAAATCAGCCGTTTCAACGACCCGGGGTGTTTTTCGCACAGCTTCACGCATCAGAAGAACAGAGAATTCAGGGGGCAGTCGCCGGGCCCAGGCCATGACAAGGGTGATATTTTCAAGGGTCATGGCCGCACCCATCATTTCACTTAATGCAAAAAGTACCGCAGGGTTATCCGGAACAGGTATGCCCTCGGGATCAGAAATGATATCCAAAGGCAAGGGCAGCTGGTCCCATAAGTCAAGAAACCCTGTGAATTCAGCAGCAGCCCCTTTTCCCACAGCCCCGGCAACAAGTTCGGGAATCATTTCCGGTTCAGGATCTGATTCCAAAAGTCTTGACACAAATTCCCAGGACCGGGGAGAGGCAAAGGCCCGGGTTTCTCTTTTGGGGTCAAAGTCGTGTAACAGCGAGGGCCGAAACCTTATAAAAGCCCGTACCTGCCGGGATATACCATATCCTTGGGCCCATTCAAGCCACTGGTCAGTGTTCACCTCAAAATCAATATGGACAAAACGGTTGGCAAGTGCAGACGGCATCCTGTGTGACACAGCCCGGTCCTGTTCCCGGTTGCCTGCGGCCACAACAGACCAGTTGTCAGGCAACTGGTACTCGCCAAGTTTTCGATCAAGAACCAGCTGGTAGCATGCGGCCTGAACCAGAGGCGGGGCAGCATTTAGCTCATCAAGAAAAAGAACGCCTGAGCCTGTGGTGGGCAAAAAGGCCGGGGCACACCAGTGGGACAGGCCATCCTGGCTGATCCTGGGAAGGCCTCGAAGATCCACCGGATCCAAAAGAACCGCCCTGATATCAACAATATCCAGATCAAGTGACGCCGCTGTCTGCCGGACAATCTGGCTTTTGCCGATGCCGGGCGGCCCCCATATGAACACAGGCTGAGAGATGGATAAAAGAGAAGTCAGGGCTGATTTGATCTTGGATGATTTCATTTTACACCTTAAATATAATTCAAATGACAACTTTTATTAACGTAATTTTTTTTTCGTGTCAATATTTTATTAGTTATATAGAACTTTTTTCGGATAGAAAAAAAAAGGGGGGCAGGAAAAAGAGTCTTTATCAAAAACCTGTCAGGACAGGTTGGATATTTTTTTAGCCGTTTTCGAATCCGTTGTAATGGTTAAGGCCTGCAAAGAAAAACAAAAATTTTTCATTTCATAGATACAGATCCCATCCACACACAGGGTACCGTCCGCCATTGCCCTGCAACCTGTTTCATCCATGGAACACGCACTTATATGGGCCTGGACAACAATGTTTGCGTTCGAGCGGATAATCTGTCCCCGGTATATCCATTCATGTTCATGGTTTTCATCAATTGCCGGTGTAAACTGTTCCGGGTCAAGATCGAATTTTTTGACCATGAAAAATCGGATCAACTGGAGGAATGATTCTATGCCCAGGGAACCCGGGCAGACCGGATCCTGATAAAAATGGGCATGGAAGAACCACTCATCGGGGTCCACTTGTTTTTCACCCTGGATCAGCCCCTGGCCGTGCAATCCTGCGTTGAAATCAAGGAAGGTGATTTTGTCTATCATTCTCAAGGCTTTTCCCGGCATTCCCGTATTGGGGCCGATATTTTGATCTTCCGGGGTTAAAGGCGCATGATCTTCAAGTGCGATTTCAGATTGCGGGCTGTTTTTTGCAAGGCTCAAAAACGCCTCGGGTTTCCTGATTCCCACTTGTTTGGATAAGGCATCAGCCGTAAAAAATCCAAAATTGGTGAAGCCTGTGTAAACGGACTCTCCCTTGTGTTGCACATCCATATCAAATTTTTGGATGATCATGCCACCGGCCTTGGACACGTCGGTCATTCTGACACGGATTTTCACCCACCCGGATGTCCGGGTCAGGTTTTTGACCAGTCTGGCTTTTCCCCCAAGGTTTCTGAAATGAAGGCGGTCTTCACAGGTCAGGGCTGCGCCGCCATAGGCTGCAAGCCAGCCACAGGGTTGAAGGGCCACTTCAAGGAGAATACAAAACGGCATGGTGTCGCTATGGTTGGCTGCGAAATACCATGCGTCTTTATCAATTTTATACCTGCTTTCTATCCACCCGCCGGGCGCGGTTTGCCAGGCGGGGTGGTCTGCTTTTGTCACCGCGTCCATAAAAAAGTAGGGCGGTCTTGGCAATCTTGCAATTTCACGCGCGTGATCAAAAATTTTATAGGGTTCTCCAAACGCTTCGGATGGATTGCCCTGGGCAAAGGCTAAAATTTTATCCCGGTCAAACAGGGGGCTGGATTTAAATTTATCAAGCAGCCCCGGGTCCATGATAGCTTCAAATCCCATCATGCTTGCAATGATCGTTTTGTTTTCATCAAGGAATGTAAAATATCCCTTAATTTTGTGCTGATCCTGGTGGTTGACCGTAAATAATATCCGGATCTTATGTCCGCTTTGTCTGGGAAAGGAGTGAAATATTCGTAAATTGGCAAAGCTTGCGGGCAGGCAGACCTGTCCGCAATTATGGAAGGTCCACAAAATCGCCGCCTGGAAGGCTGCATCCAGAACCATGGGGTCCATGACCCATTGCCTTGCATGGGGTGTTTTATACCATGTGCCGATGTCCGGTGCTGTGGTTGTCATCACCTCAATTCCCTTGGGCGACACGCCGGTAATGTCAGTAATGCATTGAAGGGCGCCTTCGTGGAAAAGAATGGTTTCATAGGCCTGATCCATGCTCATTCCAAAGGGTTCAAGGTCCATGGATGCTGATTTTGATAATACCGGCGGCTGGGGAAGCTTATCCGCTAATAACACCTGGGCCCTGGCATGGTGGATTGTTAATCCGTTTTTACCCGAAGAGGTAATACGGCCGGGTGTAAAGAGCTGATGATCAATGGTGACGCACTTTCCAATGTCCACCTGGACTTCTGTTTTGCCATTGCCCGGCACAATCCCTTTGAGCAGCTGCACCTTTTCCATTCCGGCAAAAGTCAGGCCCGGATTGTTTTTTTCAGCACCGCAGGCCAGCAGATCCACCATTAAAGCCAGGGGAACAACCGGTGCATTGTCAATTTTATGGTCTTCAATAATGCAACTGTCCTGGCTGCTGAAGGTCTGGGTCAGGGCTTTATTCATCACGGAAGCTGGGTCCGGCACCTCTGGAGATATGGTGCCCCCCACAACGACCTCAACGCAGGCTCTATCGGCATTGCCCATTTCCGCCACCATCTGGTGTGCGCCTGCCTGGATGGGGATCAGCTCAATATGGCGTTTTTCAAATTCCCGTTTCAGGGCGTCCGTGACCATGCCGCCGTCCCAGGGGCCCCAATTGATGGCTAACGCCCTGCAATGGGGAAGGGTAAGTTGTCTGGCCTGGCCAATTTTATTGAGCACTTCGTTGGCCATGGCGTAGTCGCATTGTCCGGTATTTCCAAATCTTGCCGCAACCGATGAGAACATGACCAGATATTTCAGTTTGTCCTGATCCACTGACGAAAGAAGTGCAAAAAGTCCGTTGATTTTGGTTTCAAATACATTTCTGAATTGGTCGGGTGTTTTTTCACAGATCAATTTATCTTCAAGCACACCTGCCCCATGGATCAAGGCGGTTACAGGACCTAACTGCCGGGTCACTTTTTTCATGGCCCCGTTGACAAGGTCTTTATCCCGGATGTCTACGCAAAAGTAGGCCACCTCATCGGTCCATTTTTGTATACGTTCCAGATTGGCTTTAATGTCCCGGTTTGAAGCAAAAAGGCGATACTGGGCCTCCACCCTGGCAGGTGTTGGTTTTTCTTTTTCAAAGGCATTGGCAAAGATGGCTGTTTTCATTTGGGCGGGTGTATCCATACCTTTAAGCCATGCGGGTTCGTCAAAGGGCGGTTTGGATCTGCCGAAAAGCGCTATTTTAGGGTGGCACTGCTTGGCAAGGGCAAGGGCACACGCCGCTGTAACGCCCCGGGCACCGCCGGAAATCACCACAACATCGGATTTGTCCAGGCAAATTTCCAGGGGGGCGCTGACCGGTTTGGATACAAGTTCGGGGATGTAACATTGCTCACCGTCAAGCCCCATTTCCACGGCGCCCCGGGTCATCATCAGCCCCACGGCGGCTTCAGCGTTCTTTTTTATGGCTTTTTTATCAAATGGCAGGTCAAGGGCCCGGCACAGGACCGGTTTCCATTCAAGGGCCGCTGTTTTGGCAAGGCCTGCCATGCCCCCGTAAACAGGGCTGATTTGCGGGTCAAGATTTTTAAAGCCAAAGCCGCCGCCAAGAAAGCTGATACAGGCCATGAAGCTGCTGCCTTGCCTGGCACTTGCCGCCAGGTATGGCCCGTTTTTTGATGCCATGCGGAACGCCGTTAAAAGAAACTGAGTGGCCAACGCGTCGTCGCCGGGTTGACAAAAGGCGTCCGGTATCAGGACAAGGCCTGCTGCATCGGGCAGATCCGGGATGTTATCCGGGGTGGCATCGATAATCCGGGCGGCAAGTTTGAGTTTTTTAAACTCTTTTTCAAAAGCGATGGCAATGCCTGCACTATCCCTTGTCAGGTAAATGGTTTTATCCGAAGGCATGTGAATTCTTGCCCCATTATAAAAACGGATCTGATGGGTGGGGAAGGCTGTGAGCACAACTTCCTGCCTGGCAGGCCCCTTTAATTTTGTTTCTTTGGCCTGCCCGGCCTGGTTCTGGTCACTTATGGGGTCATGCGAAGTTTTTTTTTTGTGGCTTCTTTGGAAATCGGTGTTTGTTCCGGCGTTAAGTATTTTACGATATCGGACAGGGTTTTCAAGCTGCCCATGTCATCCGGCGATAATGCCCTGGATTCAGGTTGTTCCTGTTCGAGGCGGGATAAAATTTCAACCCGTTTGATGGAGTCAACGCCAAGATCCGATTCAAGGTTCATTCCGGGTTCGAGCATCTCCTGGGGGAACCCTGTTAATTCACTGATAATGTTCACCAGAATGCCAAGGGTATCTTTAGCCGGCGGGTTATTTTTTTGCTTATTTTGCGCATTGGCAATGGGGGCGGCTGTTTGCCCAGATGCCGGGGTATTTCCCGGGTCTGTTTCAACCGCCGTGCAGATATCTGCCAGGGTTTTGACTGAACCCAGGCGTTGGGCGGATAGATCCTCTTTGTCAGGAAATGCTTTTTCAAGTTCTGAAATGATCTCAACTTTTTTAATGGAATCAACGCCAAGGTCTGATTCAATATTCATTTCAGGTTCCAACATCTCCACCGGGAAACCTGTTAAACGGCTGACAATGTCAAACAGGACATTTTTAACTCCCGGGGCAGGGGCTGCCGCCGGTGCTGCTGCTGTCGGTTGGGGCTGCCGGATCTGGGGAGGCACAGGCTTGGGGGTTGTCTGTTGCATTGTTTTTTGAATTGATGGTAATGGGGCTGGCTCAGACATCCGGGGCTGCTGGTAAGGCATGGCCTGTGCCGGGACCGGAGGCTGAATCACAGGGGCTGCCGGGGCCGGGGGGAACACCTGTCCACGGGTTTGTGACATCAGTGCGGCCAGGGCCTGGCTGGCCTGGGCCTGGGTTTCCAAAAACTTTTCGTGGGCCCGGGCGGTCTGGGCCTGGAGCTGCTGCATGGCATTGAGACCCTGGACAAGGATATCCGGGTTTGCCGGAACCTGATTTGCAGTCACGGGTTGGATTGGATTTGACATTGAATTTGACGTTGTCTGGACGTGTGAATCGTTAAATTCAGGGTGTGGAAAAGATGTCATGGCATTTCCTTGTGTGGTGGATGTCTGTTGGGGTGAAACCGTCGTATAAACAGATGAATCCTGGGCAATGTTTTCGTTTTTGGGGGGATGAATGGGAGCTTCTTCAACCGGATTCATTTCAGGCTGGCTTGTTTCAGGTGGTCTTGTTTCAGATGGCGGGGGTTTGGGATTGGCTCCGTTGAGCATGATGACAAGTTTTTTAGACTCAGGGGGGGGCACATCCTCTTCCCAGGCAGAAAGATCCACAGGATGACCCATGGCTGCAAGGGCGCATAATCCCATCCCCAAATCCCGGATACCGTAATTTTTCCCGGCTGATTTTCCAGCTGAGTTATCTGCTGATTTATCTGATTTATCCAGGGCAATGGTCTGCACATCCCGGTCTTTTAAAATGGATTTAATCAGCCCGCACAGAACAGACTTGGGACCGACCTCCACAAAGGTGTCAACCCCTTGTTCATGCATCTGTCTGATGTTGCCAATGAAGTCAACGGGGTGCATCAACTGCTGTCCTAAAAGATCCTGGGCCCGGGTCAAATCTTCAGGGTAGGGTGATCCGGTTGTATTGGATAACACCTTGATTTGCGTCGGGGTAATGGCTGCTTTCCGGGTCAATGCATTGAACGGGGCTGCGGCGTCGGCCACCAGGCGGCTGTGAAACGCTGCGGCCACAGGCAGTCTGATGGCCCGCATTCTGCGGGTTTTACAGATCTTTTCAGCGTTGAGAATGTGTCGGGTCTCCCCGGATAACACGCCCTGGGACGGGCCGTTCCTGTTGGCCAAGACAAGGTCGAGTTTCTCGGCTTCAATGAGGGACTCGATCTGTTCAATGGGGGCCTGGATCGCAAGCATGCTGCCGGGATCACCTGCTTTTTGGCCGGCCCTGGCCATGAAGTTGCCCCGGGCCGCCGAAAGTTCAAGACAGGTTTGGGCATCAATCCAGCCGGCTGCATATAATGCGCACAATTCTCCGTAACTGTGGCCGCAGGTCATCTGGGGCACCACCTTGAACCGGGAGAGAATTTTGAGCATGGACAAAGAGACCGCACCAATGGCTGGCTGGGCGATGCGGGTCTGGCGCAGGGCTGCCTCGGCCGATGTTTTATCCATGGCATATTCCGGCGGCGGATACATATAGGCGGACAGCAGCCCATGATCCTGTTGGCCTGCATCTGTATTACCGACACAGGACTGGGCCATATCAAGAATCTCAAGGCTTTCCGGAAAAACAGACATAAGCTGGCCGCCCATGCCGGTGTACTGGCTTCCCTGGCCCGGGAAAACAAAGCCCAGTTTTCCTGATGCTGCACCTTTGCCGAAGAATACAGGCGGTTTGGCCGGTTGACCGTCATTGACCACACCTTTTGCCAGGGTCATCCGTTCAAAAACATCATCCTGGTCAGTCATCAAAATCAATAACCGCAGATCATGGTCTGAACAGAATGATTTTCTGGATTGCGCTGCCTGCCAGGCAATGGCCTGGGTAACGGCGGCCTTGTCCCGAATATCATAGGTTTTTATGGTTTCGGAAATGGTATCCAGCTTTTCAACAATCTCTTCTTTGGTCTCACCGGAAAAAGCCATAATCTGCACTGTACCGTCCCAGGAGATATTGGTTTTTTCAGCAGAGTACTCTTCAAGCACGGCATGAAAGTTTGATCCGCCGAACCCAAAGGCGGAAACCCCGGAACATCTCAGGGAATTCAGCGTATTGTTGCCAATCCAAGGTCTTGAGACCTGGTTGAGATAAAAGGGGGAGTTTTGTATATCCAGATCCGGGTCAGGGGCCTGGGCTTTCAGTGTGGGGGGAATGACCTTGTGGTGCAGGGCCAGGGCAGCCTTGATAATGCCTGCAGCACCTGCTGCGGCTTTGGTGTGCCCGATCATGGATTTTACGGATCCCAGGGCTGTGGATGCCGCGGCGTTGTCCTTGAAAAAATTTTTCAGGGCAGTGAATTCAACCTTGTCACCCACCCGGGTCCCTGTTCCGTGTGCTTCAATCAGCCCCACGGATTCGGGCAAAACACCTGCGCTGCCATAGGCGTTTTCCAGGGCCTTGATCTGTCCTTTGGCCTCGGGGGCATATATGGCGGAGGTGCGCCCGTCACTGGAGGTGCCCATGCCTTTGATGACCGCATAAATCCGGTCCTGGTCACGCTGGGCATCGGCCAGCCGCTTGAGCACCAGCAGACCGATGCCTTCGCCAAGCACGGTACCGTCGGCATTTTTTGAAAATGGCCGGGCGTCACTGGTGTGGGACAATACACCGGTTTTGGCAAAGCACATGTGCATGAAAATGTCATTGAGGGTGTCCACCCCGCCGGTGATGGACATATCGCACCGTCCGGTTTCAAGTTCCATCATGGCCGTATGAATGGCGGAAAAGGAGCTGGCACATGCCGCATCACACACGGTGTTGGTGCCGGACAGGTCCAGGCGGTTGGCGATTCTTCCGGCCACTACATTGCCCAGAAGACCTGGGAATGAATTTTCCTGCCAACTGACATAGGAGTCGCTGATCCGTTTTAATATGCGTTCCTTTTTATCCGGGGCAATACCGGCTGCATCCAGGGCATTTTTCCAAAATGGATGTCCCAGCCTTGCGCCAAGGGGGATGACCAGTTCCTGGGTGCCGGTTACCCCGAGGATGACATTCACCCGTTTTTCTTTCAGATGGGCATGGCCCACAGGGTAGCCTGCATCGGCAAGTGCCATGCGGACCACTTCCAGACCGAGAAGCTGGGAGGTGTCCGTGGCCTCAATATTTTTGGGGGGAATGCCATAGGTGAGAGGGTCAAAGGCAATGTCCGGTAAAAACCCCCCCCTGCTGCAATAGGTATGGTCAGGACAGTCCGGGTCCTCATTGAAATAATCTTTCAGACGCCAGTGCGAGTCTTCAGGCACTTGTGTGATGGCATCAATGCCGTTGAATACCAATCTCCAGAATTCCTTAAGGTTTCTGGATTCAGGAAAAATACAGCCCATGCCGATGATGGCAATGGGCGTCCTGGGGGGATAAGGCGTCTGTGTTTCAGTTGCGGCTTTGGGTGTCATGTATGAAATATAATTATGGTTGCTGGGTTAAAATATATTTTATCAAAACCTATATATACGGCACAGGGGCTCGAATCACCTGCAGGCAGGGATATTGACAAAAGTTTTACATAGATTCTTCCATGGATTCGGAAGCGATCAGTTTTGTTATTTCACTGGATTTCATGGGCGAAAAAACTCCTGCACCAGGGGGCAGTTCAATGCCCTGGGCCCTTGCAAATGCGGCCCGGGTGACAACACAGGCCCCGGTGAGCAGATTCATGGCGATTTCTGCTGCAAACCGGTTGGTATGAGGTTCAAGAAAGCTGCCTTTGACCCATTGGTTGAATGCGCCCATGGCCGGGCCGCACCAGACCTGATAGTCCATTTTACGCTGGGTATTGCCCTGGATTGCCCACCTGGAAGACTGCCCGAGATAGGATCTGAAAACCAGGGCCATCTTATGCGCAGGGTTCTGCTCTGCACGGTCCACCTCCTGTTGATTTCCCCGGGACAGAAAAAAATCCCGGGTGGACTGCCATGCCAACTCAAATGAGGTGAATAAAAATTTATCCTCGATCTCCTTTTGGGCTGCCTGGGGAAGGTCTGAAAAACAGGTATAATTTTTGTAAAACTGATACAGCTTTTCTGCGCGGACAGGAAACAAAGTCCCGCGTTTAAGCACCTGAACCCGTGCGCCGATTTCAAACATGTCTGCGGAAGGAGCCATGGCAACGTCCGCCTGTTCGGCCTGGCTGAGCAGTTTTTTAACTTCCTCGCAGATGCCGGCTTCCACACATGCTTGATTAATGGATCCGGTAAGGATATATGCAGCACCCATGCTGAAAGCGGCAGATGCGGATTCCGGCGTGGCAATGCCGCCGCCAAGCCCTACGCAAAGCGGGTGTTGAAAATTATATGTTGCCATGGCTTCGTTCTTCAGGGCAATTAACGTCGGTAACAGCGTCAGGGCAGGGCGGTTATCCGTATGTCCGCCGGAATCGGCCTCGGCGGTAAGATCCTGGGCCATGGGGATTTGCGAGGCAAGCATGGCTTCATCTGCAGTGATCATCTGCCGGTCAACCAACTGGTTGAGCAGTTTTTCCGGCGGCGGTGCAAAAAACTGCCGGGCCACTTCAATGCGGGACACCTTTGCAATGATGCGGTTGGGGGTGACAATGGCACCCTGGTTGTCTCTATGGATACCTTTGATACGATAATAGACTAAAGGCAGGGTGATCCGCAGGAATGCGGCAGCAGATATCAGGGTCACCCCATGGTGAATATAGAGATTTACCGTTGCCATTTCATGGTCCGGGTCTGCCAGGTTGTGGATCAGATTGAATCCAAAGGGTTTGTCCCCAAGGCCGGCCTTAAGTTCAAGGATGGCTGATTCAATGTGTGACAGGCCCAATCCGCCGGCACCGAAAAAACCGACCATCCCGTTTTCACCCATGGTTTTTACCAGTGCTGTGGATGCGATGCCGTTGGCCATGGCACCGGCCACATAGGCATATTTTAAACCATGGCGCCGCTTAAATTCTGAATTCCCAAGGCTTTCCGGACGTATGGCCGGCACATAGATCTGGTCTGACAGCGAAGCCATATTGCTTTGTGACGGCCGGCTGATATGTATACCGTCAAAACTTTTTATGAGCAGTTGCGGCCGGCTGATATTGTGAATGGCTCTGACTAAATCAAGTTGCGATGTCATAGTATTGTATTATTCCTGCTGGATGCTGTGCAATATGTTATTTATTTACAAACTGTACAATTTTCATGGCTGGCGTCTAATAGCATACCCAATGCCTGTAATCAATATATGCTGTATCTGGATATGCTGTATCTGGTGGTGATCAGGGAATGGCCGTGATTTCGCTGGTACACCATCAAGTTGCCTGGGTTATCTCTCTATCCCTATAGCCGATTAGGATACTAGCCTAATCCGGCGCATTGCTTTTATCGGCATCTGTTTCAGGATCAGGGGCAGCCTGCTCCCGGGTTTGGTCTGCCGGGGTCCAGTGCGCCTTTTGATGGGATTTGGGCTTGCGCAGTTGCACTTTGGACCACAGTATCGGGGTGCAAAATCTGGCCCATCCCCATTTCAGAACATTGATGAGCCAGAAGGAGACCCAAAGCGCCCAGGCCAGCATGGCAACCCGGTAGGCCCACATGGGGATGGACACCATCCAGGTCCGGGGCAGGGCAGGTCCTGACACATCATGGTACCAGCGCATCAGAAGGGCACTGGAACCGTTTCCCCGGATGTTCATATCCGGATGGCCTAAAAGTCCGTTGGAGATGCTGAAAACCAGACATACACCCGATGCCAGGGTCAATGCCACGATACCCAGCTGGATCAGGTTGAATTTCATGCCGGTGAACTGATCGGCTTTGGGCCTTAAATCCAGGGCAATGAGCCAGCCCGCCACAATGATGGCGGCTGCCGGATGATTCATGGTGATACCGATGAACAGCAGGAACCACTGCAACAGATTCAACGGTGTCCATCCGGTTTTGGACAGGATAAAGGCAATGATCAGGATCACGATCAGTTCGGACCAGAACAGCACGGCCGGGCCTATCGCCGGTTCCCCGCCCAGGAACAGGGTCCACCGGCTGCTGCCGGGTTTAATGTCCACACAGGTGTTGGCGCTGTCCATGCCTAAATCCACGGCTGGTGTTTTATAAAAGGGGGTAATCCCGCTGGACGACACCCATTGGAGTGCAATGTCCTGGTGCCCGGGAACAATGGGCAGGGTCACCTGGTTCTGATCCTGACGGATGGGGCTGATTTTGCCTTGAATTTTCACCTCCTGCAGCCTGGCGTCTTTGGGCAGGGTAATGGTGTGGCGTCCGCCCTGGCTGCTGTTGATGGTAAGATCCAGCCGGGCCGTGGTGGCTGCCCTGCCTGGTGAAAAGGTCAGCAGGCTTTTTTCAATGGTCATTGTCTGCCCCTCGATACCCTGGGGCCGTGTGATGGTCAGTACCAGGGTCTCCCCGGGCCAGGGGTGCCAGGTGGGATACCAGCGGGTGCCGGTTTTATGAAAGATCACAGGGGTGCCCTGGTATTCCATGTGGAAAACAGGGCTGATATCCACCTTCCATATTTCGGTCCAGTCCCGGGTATCCGCGTGTTTTAACTCTATTTTATCCGAGGGTGCCAGAAAGGATTCCCAGGTCAGTATTTTCTGTCCGGACCGGAAATTGACCTTTGCCGTATTCCCCTGTACCCGGATGCCTTCGGTGGTGATGGATTCGCCGGGAAGCAAGGGAATGTCAAGGACCATGCCTGACTTGGCTTCGCCTTCACGGATCACCCGGGTGTTTACTTTCCAGACAAGCCCGAGCAGCAGGGTGCGTTCAACCCTGGCAAAGGCGGGCAAGACACCTGTCTCAAGCACCTGCTGATTTTTATCATCTGCCCGGGCGTTTCGTTTAAACTGGAGCTGGGCATCAAAGCTGCCGTCGGGATGACTGCCTTGAACGGTCCAGCCGTCCATGGCAATATCCAGGTGCCGGGGTTTTAGAGGAAAGAAAAGCTGGAAACCGCTCTGCTGGCGTATGGCGCCGTCAAGGTCTATTTTGTGGCGGCCTTTGGGGACCATTACCCAGAATTGTCCCTCTTTTTTAAAGATACCGGCAGCAGTTCGGTCATCCACGGTTACCTGGGACGGCAGCCACTGGCTGTCATTTCCGGGAAGGGGAATTGCCGTGTCAATGGCTGCGTGAACCGACACGCTGACCTTCATCACATCTTCTTTCAGATCAATGGACGCCTGGGGCAGATTTGCGCAGTTATTAAAACATTTATCCGTTTCAAGCAGCCGCTTTTCCAGTTCTTCCAGCATGGCCTTTGGCGGGAATTGTGTTGCATGGGACAATGCCGGCGTAAGGCACAGAACAAGTGCAAAGAACGCAGGAAGTATCTGTCTGATGCCGGTTGCACCGGCCTTTTTAATGCCGCCTTTGCCAATGCCGAGCATGCCCGCACCTAAAAGCACCACCAGGGCGACCCGCAAAAAGGCCAGGGCCAGATTGATTTTTGGCCCGATCAGGAAAAAACCGATGGACTGGTCTTTACTCACAGGACCGGACCAGGAAAAGGGGATGGTTTTATAGGCTGGCCACAGGGGCAAACCCGGGCCTGTCTGGGTTCTGGCTTTGGGATCGTACTGCATAACTTGATCGGACCCGCCGGCTTTTGCCGGCGCACTGGTCGTGGACATGGTTTTGACCATGCTTCCCAGGCGCATCGACTCCTTTCGGGCCGGGGCCGGGGGGGCCGTTTCTGCTACGATCTGGTCTTGGATTTCGTTTGCCATTATTCTTACCTGGTCCCGGACCCCGGACCGGATCACGGTATTTGAGGTGTCGGTCCATGTTCTGGCCAGTTCCGGGTATATGCCGATGCGAAGGGTCTGGATGGCAAACGGGATCACAATGGCGGCAAAGCTGACCAGCGCCAGGCCCTGGCAAAGTTTGACAAAGGCACGCATCCTTCCCCCGGGCAGATGTTTGAGCAAGGTGAACCCCACCAGGAGTACCAGCCAGATGTACTTGGGTGCCTGGTCTTCATGGAAGATCAGCACCAGGGTGGCAAAGGCCAGAATCGCTAAAGGTTTTGAGTAGACCCGGGCCAGGGCAATGGTAAAAATCAGGACCACAAAAAAATCCAGCAGGGTCCATCTGCCCACCCAGGTGCCGGGGATGCGGTCCACGCCCCGGGCATTTATCAAGTTCCAGCCCGCAGGCAGGTTAAGCGTACCTTTTACGTCATTGAAATCATGGTCCCAGCCCGTTGCCGGAACCTTGGCAATCCCTTTTTCAAAGGTGGCATCAGCCAAAATATTAATCCTGCCGTTTCTCAGCTCAATGCCGGCCTTGTCGCTATCTTCTCTTTTGGTGATCAACTGCTCTTTACCATCCACAAGAACCTGGCCTAGCTGGATGGCCGGATCCAGTTCCAGGCGCCAGTTGGTGTTTTTTTTGCCCGTGATTTTATCCTGGAGAAAATAGCCTGCACCGTTAAAACGCAACCACAGGGTCCGGTCCAGGGAGAGCTGGTCCGGGGCCGGTTCGGGATCTCCCCGTTTGATTTGCTTAAAAACCAGTGTGGTGGCCGGTGCCATCAGGTACGACGGAAAGGATCGCCATTTTGCCGGCATGGCCGTTTGTTTGGGGTCAACGGGTTCTGCCCCTGAAATCTGCACCCGCCTCAGGTCGGTCCTGGCACTGAAGGACCAGATCTCCTTATCCGGCCAGAATGCCTGGTCCGGACGGATGAACCGGACGGTCTCCAAAGGCCCTGAATGGCGCAGATTAAGGTTAATGTTATAGCGTCCGGGCCGGACCTGGATGGTGATCCGGCCGTCGGATTCCAGACGGGCGGGCAGCGGGCTTTCAAAGGATACCGGGGTGAACGTATCGCTTGGGTATACCGGTCCCAGCACCATTTGCCGGGCCTGACCCGATACTTCCAGGGTAAGATCAATTGACATCCGGGCCGGAATATCATCTTCAATCAGCCGGAAACATTCAATTTTCAACCGGTCTTCCATCCGTTTTTCAGAGGTCCTGTGTTTCAGCCACAACCGGCCCTTGTCGTCCAGGTCCGGGAACTTTACGGGCTGATTATTAACTTTTAAGCTTACCAGGCCGGTTGATGCCGGGATGTTGAGGCTTTCGGGCATGGTCTGCCAGGCAAATTGTCCGCAGATTGTATGAGTGCCCGGGGAAAGCATGAGGCCCGGGGTATTCTCCTGGTCCAGAACCACGACAGGATTGCCGTTGGCCAGAACTTGTCCGGGCCAGTGGCGACCGGTTCCCGGCAGATCGACCCGGGTCTGGATATACACCTGCCAGGATTGTTCAAAGGTGCCCCCGCTGTCTGTCAGATTCAGACTTAACGCGCCTGGCCAGGCGCAAAGGACCTGTTCTGCATTGTTGTACATGGGGATGCATGACAACTGCGCTTCTTTTCCGTGCAGCACCCATTCTTTCCAGGGTGCAAGGGCATCAGGAACATAAACAGATGCCCGGGCATGGGCCTGCCCATATGCGGCCAGAAAAATTGCTGCAGCCATAAGCAATACACGAATAGCGCCGGTATTTCGCTGAAAGGTCATGACACTGTCCTTTTTGAAAAAGAATCTGACAAATTTTAGGTTAGAAAATACAGCCGGGCCGTATTCAATTCAATTGGCCCACAGTCTAATAGGAATGTGGATAAAAATCAATGATGCCTGTTTTCTATGGCACATCCCTTTCAGGCACTCGGGACAACGCTTTTTGGAAACCTTTAATGCCTCCCACGAATAGATATATCTCCCCATTCGCTCATTTTAAATCTGGCTACCGATTTAAGCCGGGACATTCTGTAGAATAAGGCTTTTAATGAAGGGCCTATCCTTGAGACTTAGGGTTTGATCCTCTTGATAAAAATTTTAGAACTTTGCTCAAATCAACTTGCAAATGACTAATCCGAATATTTACTATTATTTATTTTTTTCTTATATTTTTAATTACTTATCTCCGTTCAACCCCAGGTTACTCCCAGACGCTTGATAATCTTTTTATTCTTTGTTATACCGTGCTTGAAAAAAAGGAAATTTCTATCCTTCCTAACCCTCAGCAATAAAGGGCATACCATGACAAAAGATTACTCCCGTTATCCCAATCAGTACCCCGATTCAACTGGACACTTTGGCGACTATGGCGGATCCTATATCCCACCGGAACTACAGGTGGAGATGGGTAAAATTACCGACGCATATTTGCATATCTGTAAAACCCATAAATTTATAGAAGAACTTCGTTCTATCCGTAAGCACTACCAAGGACGCCCAACTCCGGTATTTCATGCAGACCGTCTTTCACAGCTCTGTGGTGGCGCTCAAATTTATCTCAAACGTGAAGATCTCAATCATACCGGTGCCCATAAGCTCAACCATTGTATGGGAGAGGCTCTCCTGGCCAACTATTTGGGCAAAAAGAAGCTTATCGCCGAAACAGGTGCAGGTCAGCATGGGGTTGCCCTGGCAACAGCTGCTGCCTATTTTGGGATAGAGTGTGAAATCCATATGGGTGAAGTAGATATAGTCAAAGAAGCACCCAATGTCATTCGGATGAAACTGCTTGGTGCCACTGTGGTTCCTGTCTCCTTTGGTCTTAAAACCCTGAAAGAAGCTGTTGACTCAGCTTTCCAGGCCTATTTAAAGGATCCCATCACCTCAATCTACTGTATTGGTTCGGTAGTAGGCCCTCACCCCTTCCCCATGATGGTCAGAGATTTTCAGGCTGTGGTGGGAATCGAATCCAGAGAACAGTTCCTTGATATGACCGGAGAACTACCGGATGTTGTTTGTGCCTGTGTCGGTGGTGGTTCTAACGCCATGGGTATTTTCTCAGGCTTTATCAAGGATCCGGTTAAGCTGGTTGGGGTTGAACCCGGTGGTCGCTCTCTTAACCTTGGTGACCATGCCGCCACAGCAGCCTTTGGCAAGCCTGGAATTATTCATGGCTTTAAATGTTACCTGCTCCAGGACGAGAAGGGCGAGCCAGCTCCAGTCTACTCCATTGCCAGCGGCCTTGATTACCCAGGGGTTGGGCCTGAGCATAGCCTGATGAAAGATGATGGTCGTATCAGCTATGAAATTGCCAATGATATCGAAGCCCTCGATGGGTTCTACACCCTCGCTCGGGTTGAAGGCATTATTCCAGCCTTGGAGAGTGCCCATGCAGTGGCTTATTCTATGAAGCTTGCCAAAGAAATGGGGCATGGTTCTATTCTGATCAATCTCAGTGGCCGAGGTGATAAGGATCTCGATTTTGTTACAGAAACCTATGGTTTCAACCTTGATGAGGCAAAAAAGAGTCTGCTCTAAGCTGTAAAGAGTCTGGCAATGTAATTTCACTATGCTGATTTCGGGTTAGGCATGGGGCATTATTAGAATTCGGGGGACACTTTACATCCCTCCCCCGAATAATAACATGATTTCAGTTTTTGTACTCTCTTTAAAAATCTATACGGCCACGGATGTGGGAATTGATTTTATTCATTTATTTTTGCATTGACAGTTTTTGCAGTTACCGGTGCATTTATGACAATCCTGCTTAAGACGCCTGTCTTCTATGGCGCATCCCTCAGGCGCAATCTGGTCAGCCACGGCACCGCCAAAACAAACGCTTTTTCTGCATCTTTTAGGAATATTAGAAGCTAAAATCGTTTTGCCAAAAGAATAAACCGTTGAAATATTTTTGGTTTCCACATAAATACAATTATCCTTATCGTAAATTCCATTTCCAATTTCCTGGATCAGGGCAAAAGCAGATGCCCCGTCAAAGGTTCCTTTCATATCGATATGAAGGTCTTTATCTTGTTTATAGGTTTCCATGGTAAAATTATGCTCCATTTTCCCCTCCTTTAATTATATTGACCAATATAGGTTAGGAGCGGCTAAATTATTATTTGAAACCTCTAATCATGTCAAGTGTTATCTTTAATGGTATTTTATTATTTTTTTTAGTTGTGACAAATTTGTTGTTATGTGCCGTGCTGCTGGTATTACAAAACCTTTCCAAGGACGAATTTTTACGGAAACATGACCGATATGAATTGAGTAAGGCCAGTTTATGACCGCTTGTATTCAGATGCGATCCGACTTTATCTATCCGGTTGCCGGGCAGTTGGGAGAATTTGTTTTTGAAATTCAGGCGGCAGAAGCCACTGCATTTTTACCGGAAATTGTACCGGTATCCCCCGGGGTTTACCTGAGTATAATGGCTGGTCCCGCCACTGCCTATCCCCGTATAGATTTCAAGGTGGGCAATGCCCCTGTTACCTTTTGCCTGATACTATCCGGCCGATTTCAATCCACGCTCCCGCATGGGGAGCGACTCAGATCGGCATGTCAACAATGACTGCCGTTGCCGCGTTTCAATCCACGCTCCCGCATGGGGAGCGACGTTATTTACGCATAAGAGGAATATAGTATTCCAGAAAACTAATTTGACTTCATAACCATCTTAATTTTAAGCAACTTTTAAATCGTTATAAAATCGAAAAAGTTTGAGAATGTCTTTTTTCCGACCGGAATACCGCAAAAGAGCCTGTTCAACTTTTTGTTTGAGATCATCAAAAGTCGGAAAATAATGTAAATGGATTTCATCCGTTTTGATATTTTTCCACAGCTTTTCTATAGGATTGAAGTCCGGTGAATAGCTTGGCAGCTTATAAACAGTCAAGCGGTATTTAAATTGTTCAAAAAAAACTTTCAAAGCTTTCG
>NZ_JQKJ01000014.1 GCF_000745975.1 Desulfobacter vibrioformis DSM 8776
TTAAGCTTTTTAGAACGCCGAATATCCTTCAACCCGTATCCGTTCCGGATTCCATCGGGGAAAAGCTCGGAATGCTTTTCGATGAAATTGTCCACTATTCTTTTGAATTTTTTGGGATCCTGAATCGAAACCATATATTTCTCTTGATCAAAGGGGAGTACAATTGTACGATTCTTTCGGGGAGTTGGCTTTGTTGTCTGAATTTTCGTTGCTCCTTTCATTTTTCAGGTTATGCTTTGCAACTTAACCATGAACGAAAGCACTCTAAAAATCCAGTCAAAAGGTCACCCCCCAAATCCGTTATAGCCAGAAAAAAGAAATACTGCAGATATCGGTGAGTACAACTATCTGGTAACTTTCAACGCACCTGAATAAAGAAGGTCGCAACTAACCCACTTGTTAAATAAAAAACCAAAAGGCTTTTCAGAATATTCTGAAAAGCCTTTATTTTTAAGTGGCGTCCCCAAGGGGATTCGAACCCCTGTCGCAGGCGTGAAAGGCCTGTGTCCTGGACCGGGCTAGACGATG
Organism: Desulfobacter vibrioformis DSM 8776; assembly: GCF_000745975.1. GTDB lineage: Bacteria > Desulfobacterota > Desulfobacteria > Desulfobacterales > Desulfobacteraceae > Desulfobacter > Desulfobacter vibrioformis. The sequence continues at coordinate 529 of NZ_JQKJ01000014.1, forward strand.
GGGACACTTAAATTTTAACACTTATTAAACTGGTGGGCCGTGCTGGGCTCGAACCAGCGACTCTCTGCTTAAAAGGCAGATACTCTGCCAACTGAGTTAACGGCCCGTGGCAGTGTCAAAAACAGGGGCAATGTATATGTTTTAATATTTGTTGTCAACTATTTTTTTAAATTTTAAGTCTTTTTATCTACAACTTGTGCAAGTGCATGGGCGACCCGCTCAAGGACAGGGGCCCACGCCCCGGCAGAAGCCTGCCTGAACAGCCGCATGGTCGGATACCATGGAGAATCTTCCCGGTCAAGCAGCCACCGGAAATCAGGCGCAAAGGGAAGAAGTGTCCATACAGGCTTTCCCAAAGCACCTGCCAGGTGAACCACCGAAGTGTCAACGGATATAATAAGATCCAGATTTTCCATAATGGCTGCAGTATCAGCAAAATCTGAAATTTCAGGTCCCAGATCCTTTTCAAAGAGTGCCAGACTGTCCATGTTGGTCCATTTTTCATGTTTTTCTTTTTGAAGGCTGTAAAATGAAATGCCGCTTACTTTTCCTAACGTTTCAAACATGCTTAAATGGATAGACCGATTACCGTCATTTTTATGTTTCGGGCGGCCTGCCCATACAAGGCCGACTTTAAACGAATTATCACCGGTCATTCTATTGTGCCAAATACGGCAAAGCGCTGGATCAGCAGTCAGATATGGGATCTTATCAGGAATGGTTTCTATTTTTGTTTTCAATATATGGGGCAGAGATAACAACGGAACATGAAAATCAAACCTATCCACAGGACGGGTATCCATGTTTTTTATGGCAACAAGGAGCCGGTCATAAAGCCGGTTTTCTGCCACCAGACGGATCAGGGCAGGACTTGTTTCAAACACCACCCGGGCACCCAAAGCATGAAGCATGGGAAGATAGCGGATAAACTGCAGGGTATCGCCCAATCCCTGCTCCTCATAAACAAACAATGTTTTTCCCTTAACATCCTCTCCCTGCCAGGCAGTGCCATGGGCAAACATCCTCCGGGGAGTCGTTGGCCGGCGCCATCTCCACTCATATGCGGGCCACCCGTCTTGAAAATTTCCCTTTGACAGCCAGATAAGCGCACGGTTCCAGTGTGCGCTTATCATATCAGGTGAGAGGGAAAGCACCTTTTCAATGGCAGCAAGAGCCTTGTCGTTGTCCCCCATGGCCCTGAGAATTTCGCAGTGGTTATTATGGGCATCGGCATATTCCGGATCCAGTTCCAGGGCCCTTTCAACAGACATAAGGGCCTTGTCCAGATTGCCAAGGTTGAGATATGCTACAGCAATATTATTATGGGCCATTTTATGCTCAGGTTTTATTCGGACAGCCATCTCATACCACTTAACCGATTCCAGATATTTTTCCTGCTGCTGGAAAACATTGCCCATGGTATTAAAGCACCCGGCATTTGACGGCATCAATTCTATGGCTTTTTTAAGATAGGCAATGGCCAGATCGTTTTTCCCGGCCTTGGAGGCCAGCATCCCCATAAAATGTATTGCATCAGGATGGTCAGGAACCTGGGAAAGAACCTGAAGATACATCTGCTCGGCCGCTTGTAAATTACCTGCGGTATGGCAGGCAACTGCCTTTTTAAGTAATTCAAGCACGGACATTTTGATCTCCCGAATCGACCTGGTTGATATTACGGTGCAGCCCATGGCTGGGCAATAATAACAGAATCGTCAATGGCCTGATGTTTCTTTACATCTTTTTTAATATAATACGTCTTCTCCCACCAACACCTTAATCCCGTTCTTCCGGGGCAAGCTGCCGCCGTGAATTTGCCAATGCCGTTTTCAAATTTCGGACAGAGATTGCAAAAAAAAACAATGGTTGCATTACCCGTATCAAGCTGAATAATCGCACCTGTCCGCGCAGAACACCTTATAAGAGGAGGAAGGGGAATAAAATTGATAGTCTGCTTCCAAATATTTTATTTTCAATTTTTATGTATAAAGTGTTGCCGATTTTTGCCGATAACTCACTTTAAGAGTTAATTAAAGAACAATAGTAAAAAAATAGATAAAGAGGCAAAGACCCCTGACTGCACAATACTTAAAATGAGCCCATGCAGTCTTATGTTACCCAAATTTTTTATGCAACCAGGAATGACCAAAGTTAATCGGTTGCAAAAAGGAGAGTTAAATTAATATGGTATACAATGCCCTTAGTTCCTATCAGCAAGTCCAGGTCAGCAGTGAAATTAATCCCCAAAAATTGATCCACATGCTGTACGAAGGTGCCATCAAACGCATTAATTTTGCACGGGAAGGCGTAATAAACAAAGATCCCAAGCAAAGGGGAGAGAATCTGAGCAAGGCCATTGCCATTATCTCCGAACTCAACGCATCCCTTCGTAATATTGAGAATGAAGATATCTTCTTTCTAAGAAGTCTTTTTTTAGCCATGATGCAGGAACTTTGTAAGGTTTCCGTCACTAACGATATTCAGACCCTGGACCGGGCAATCAAATATCTGATGAAACTCAAACAAATATGGGAAACCAGCGTGATGGGACAGGGGAATACTGCCCAGAATACCAAAACCCAGAATACCAAAACTAAGACTGCACAAAAAAAAGAAGTTTCTTCCATGAGTTATTCAGGGTATGAAAGACATGGTCAAAGGACAAGTATTGCCATTTAAGCAATAAGGACAATATATGAAAGATTCAGCAGAGCATATTTCAACGCCGTGCAGTGAATATGAAAATCTTCAGAACAGACACTTAGATCTGCTTAGGACGGAACAGTTGCCAGATCTGGCTCAGATGACCATTGAGCGCAGAAATGCATCGGAAAAGCTGAAACGTGCCATTAATGAATTTATCAGCACAACGGATCAGTCCGAATCTTTATCTGATTCTCAAAAAATGGAGGACCTTAAACAGCGCCTTGGGCTGATCCTAAGGGTTGACGAAACCATCGGGATTGAGATACAAAGACACAAAAGCCAATTGGAAAAAAGTCTTAAACATCTCAAGCACGGGAAAACAACCCTGGAGCGCTATCGGCCGTCAAAGGACCGCCCCAAATTTATCAGCATCAGCCGGTAGAAATTATTTACCCAGGAAGGCAAAAAACATGGATGTAACAGCAAAAGCAATATCCCATACAGACAGGCCTGAAACCAGCACTAGGATTCAGGAAACTGCTACCGAAACAGTAAGTGCAGACATTCCTAGACTGTCCCAGTTAAAGCAGGCTGCATCTTCTTCGGCAAGCAGTCAGTTGAATGAAAGTCAGGCTTCTGAACAAAAAAATGAGGATCCCGGCAATTCGACCGAACTGACCCAATTGACCAAAAAAGATGTCGAAGAAATGGTGGACGCCTTTGAGGACTTTGCCAATACGGTTCAGACGAGGCTGAATTTTACCATTGACGACAGCACCGAGGATATGGTGGTCAAAATTATGGACAAAGAGACCAATGAAGTCATCAAGCAGTTCCCTGCAGAAGAAATTCTTGAGCTTCGTGAAAAAATGCAGGATTTAAGAGGTCTTCTTTTCAGTACGAATGTTTGAATTGATTCTTTTCTTATTTCAAAAGCAGCTGCTCGTGTGAGTAGGGACTGCCTTGGAGGATCAGCTGCATCCCTTCTTTTCTTTCATTGTTAATTACAATAGGTGCCATAAAGTTCGCCGTCATAGCTTCAGGCTTGCCATGGGGAATGGTGATGATGACAAAACAGGATAGTGCTTCCTTTCCAAATTCCCATTTAATCGTCGTGTCAAAATCCTTAACAGACAGTGTGTACTCAGGATAGAAACGAAGGGGATCCATGACCACAAATGCCAGATTAGGGTCATCCACGCATTGAAACAGATAAAAAGGTGCCGTTTCCTTTTTTTCGAGAAAAACATATCGTTTCTGCTGCCTGAATCCGGGAATACCCTCCGGCATATTGATGATTTTATCATCATCAATCGTCACTTCGCCGAATTGTTTTGTATTAATCTTCATTGCCTTGTTCAGACTCCTTGTCTTTATTACCTATCAGTTTGGCTGCCCTTTCAATATCAATGTTATCTGCTCCCTGGGAGGAAAGGATATTCTCTTTTTGAATAGCGTCAAACACCTCCTGACGCAGAATCGATATTTCCCGGGGTGCATCAATACCTATCCGAATGCTGTTTTTTCCGGTTTCAACCACCTTTACGATGATATCATTAGCAATGACGATACTTTCACCAACTTTTCGTGTTAAAATAAGCATAGGCTTAACAAATAATCCACCAGGCTGACATTAATAATTTTTTTAGCTGTTGAATTCAAAAAGGCACTACAGACATCCAGATTGACTCTTAAAATAAACATGCCATTGTTATAATCATTATGCAACACCAGAGTCAACTGTTGTTCCTGTCCGACCGATATGTATCTATTAGGTCATGCTACACTTGGGCCACAAACAGGCAGTGGTTCTTTCCTCCCTGGGTCACCATCCCGTTGCCGGTGTACCGGGCCTGGGCAGGATTATTTCCGATTAAAGCCATGATGTTATCCACAACAGACAGGTGTTTTTTGACCTGAATCTGATTAGATTTTATAAAATTGGCTACAATGTCTTTTTCTTTATCAATGGTGCGCTTGATCTGTCTTATATCATTTTTGCTTTTATTGGACAGCGGCAGGGCATGTACCAGTGCGCCCAGGGAGAAGGTTTCCGTTTTTTTATCCATACCGGGAAAATGATTTCGGCAGACAACAAGAATATTATTTCGCAATTTTTCAATTTTGCGGACAAGATCTTTCTTTGCTCTGGTTGTCTCCCAGATCATACCCAGGTCAATGGTTCCAATCGCCTTTTTTTCAGCCTTTAATACCAGGTGAAGTTGCTGGTAGCAGGCAAGTTTTTCCTTAAGCAACGCTTGTATACTGTCGGCAGCTTTTTCCATATCCCTTCTCCCTATTTCATTAATATCAACAAAGATATTAAATAGTTAAAGATAAATTCAACGCACAAAACAAATGAATATTTTCATTTTCCGTTTTTGTGCAGATATGAAAAGCAACTATCATGCCATAACCTGACACAAATACCTTAAACTGAGTCCTGAAGCTGCTGGTATAAGAATTCCTTGAAGCCGGTTACACGACGGCCCTGGGATAAATTTTCCGTAAGATACTGATCATGCAGGGACTGGTAGATGTCAGACGCATTACTTTCGGGGAAAAGACTGTCTCCGGACAGGGTATCCCGCATACGCTGCATCAAGGTATTGAGCATTAAAGCCTCAAACCCCTGGCAGGCTTTTTCAAGATCTTTTTCGCGCTGAAGCTTCCGGGCCGTACCTGTAGTGTCCTGGGCATCTGTAACAGGCGTTATCACCCCAGGAATTTGCATAGACATAATTTTGCCCCCTCTTTTACTGGCTCAACAAACGGGCCATTTTTCAAAATTGGAATGCTGTGCTGCAAAAAAACAAGTCTAAAGTATTTCCAGGCTGGCCTGCAACGCCCCGGCTGCCTTGATACTTTCCAGAATACTGATCAGATCCCTGGGCCGGACCCCTAAAGAGTTCAGTCCACTAACCAGTTCTCCGATGGTGGAGGTGCCGGGCAGTTCCATAAGATACTCGGGTTTTTGCCCCTGAATCACCACGTTCAAATCCCCATGGGCCACGGCCACATTTGAAATGGTCACGTCACTGCCGATAACCACAGTGCCGGTTTTTTCGTTAATCACGACCTTGGCAACGGTATCCGGAATCACAGACAACCCTTCCACATCGGCAATAAACTCCGCCACATGCTCCTGCTGCATGGATTCCGGCACATTCAGGCAGATGGCGCTGGCATCAATGATTTTTGCAATCCCCTCCCCTAAAGCGGCATTGATGGTATCCCCCACCCGCCGGGCCGTGGTGAAATCCGGACGGAACAGGGACAGGGTCAATTGTTTTTTCCCTTCCAGATGGAAGGGAATCTCACGTTCCACTGTAGCCCCGTTGATAATCCGGGCGGTGAGAAGATGACTGTTCCGATCGTTCACACCGGCGGGAATTGCAAGACTTACGGCACCCTGGGCAATGGCATAGACGTTGCCGTCAACCCCTTTCAGGGGCATCATTAGAAGGGTCCCGCCTTTAAGACTCGTGGCATCCCCCAGGGACGAAACCGTGATGTCAATGCGGTCCCCGATCCGAGCAAAGGGCGGAATATTTGCCGTGGCCATAATCGCTGCCACATTTTTTACCTTGATCTGGCTTTTGTCAAAATGAAGACTCATCTTTTTAAGCATATTGGTCAAAGATTGTCGGGTAAACAGAATATTGTTCTTATCTCCTGTGCCGTTAAGCCCCACCACCAGGCCATATCCGGTGATCTGATTCGAACGGACCCCCTGGATGGCGGCCATGTCCTTAATTCGGGTCGCCATGGCAGGCACTGAAACGGCAATCAGACACAGCGCGATCCCTGTACTGATCATTATTTTTTTCAACATATTGTTCATGATGCCTGCTCCTTTAGCCCGCAACGCTTACCAGGGCCAGATATTATCAATTATCCGTGTGCCCCAGCCCGGTTTCTGTTTGTCGGCAAGGGCCCCCTTGCCGTAATATTCAATGCGTGAATCAGCAAGGGACGTGGATTCCACCCGATTGTCCGAATCAATATCATTGGGACGTACAATTCCTGATACCATGATGTACTGAACCTCATTATCCACTTTCATGGCCCTGCGTCCGAAAATGCTTAAGTTACCGTTGGGCATGACCTCCGTGACCCGGGCCGCAACAGAGGCCGTTACCTTACCGGACCGGTCACTTGTGGCTTCTCCTTTGGTGGAATTTTCAAAACTGGTGTCAATGAGGTTGCCGCCACCAGAACCGCCACCAAGATGGGTCACTTTTCCAAGAGCATTGAACGTAGGCACCCCCACCGACATACTGGTTGTCCGAGCACCCTCGGAATTTACCTCCATTGCCGAAGAGGCGTTCTCCACAATATCCACGATCACCGTATCTCCAACATAAGCAGCCTTGGTGTCATCCAGAAGGAATCTGTTCTGTGCGGTCCAAAGAGAACCTTCCGCAGGCTTTGCCATGGTATATTCAGGCTGCACGGCAGGTTCAGGCATTGCGTCCTGGGGCACAACGCTTAAGGCCGGCTCCCCGCCACTGGACAGACAACCGGTAAAAGTCCCGACCATAAAAATCAGTAAAAATGCCAGACACCCATTGAGTAATTTTTTTTGAATTGACCACATTCCAAACCTCCAAGCTTAAAAAACGACCTCCACGGTGCCGTCTGCTGTAACAAGACCGCGCACCAGTTTCCCCGATGTTAAATTTTGCACTGTCACAGACTGCCCCGGATAGCCATCTTCCTTGCACACCCCTAAAGTCACAATGGATAAACGATCCTTTTGGGCCACCAGCTTTATCACGGCCCCTTTTTCAATGGCGGGAGCCTGTCTGAATTCATCCCGGGTCACACATTCCCCTTTGTCAATGGTCCGGGTGATCACCATGCCGCTGACCTGGTCAACCGAAGTCATTACATCCGGCTGCAGTCCGAACACGTCCATATCCCGCAGGGTGACATCAGCCGGTGTAATGATCTGTCCTCTTTCCAGGCGTATTGCCGCAACAACTACGGGTTTGATCTGTGAAAGACGCCCTGTGACAGTCAACCGGCCCTCTTTGACGCCGTCCACCCAGACTTCGGCATGAACGGACAGGCGGCCATTGTCTGAAGGCGTATAGCGTTTGTCAAACACCAGGGATAAATTGCCCTGGGGATAGGGTTCAATCCCCCGAACATTGAAAGCCTTTACTTTGAATCCGTCCTTGGGAAAAAAACCGGACAAAAAATGTCCAAGCGCAGTCTCCACCCGATACGGGTCAAGCTCCTGGCTGGCACGTTTAACAAACACCCGTTCAGGTACCTGAATATTAATGTCATTATCATTAAGGCCCATGGCATTTATGGCCGCTGTAATCCGGTTGCCTGAAAGCTGTTTCATCCTCCCGGCCCGGGGTGATTTTCCAAGATCAACACGCGCCAGTTCCGCCTTGAAAAAATCAGGTGCGGTTATCCTTGCGACCTCTCCTAAATAAATGACAGGGCTTGTAATTTCTGATGTCCGGGCAACGTCAATAACAATTTTCCCCGGTGTAGCAGCCAATACCGGCAGGCTGAAAATAAGCATGCAGACAAGACAATACGCGACCATAAGAGATTTCTTGTTTCTTGTTTCATATAAAATTGCCCAGGCATTCATGGCTTTATCCATTCAAGAGTATTAAGATTTCAACTGAACCGCCGTTGCCAGCATATTATCGGCAGTGGTGATGGACTTTGAATTGGCCTCATAGGTACGCTGGCCTGAAATCATACTGACCATCTCCTCAACAACATCCACATTGGAATTTTCAATATAATAATTTAACACGGTCCCGGCCCCGTTCTCTCCCGGCGTATTTTCCTGGGGTACGCCCGAACCTTCGGTTTCCCTGAACAGGTTGCCACCCACGGCATATAGTCCGGCGGGATTGATAAAGGTGGTGACAAGGACCTGCTCTGTGGCCAGAATGGTATCATCGCCGGCAAACACAGTCAGGGTCCCGTCATTGTCCAGGGTAATCGTAACCCCCTCCGCAGGGATGGCAATCTCGGGCTGAAGGCGGTCCCCTGCCTGGGACGTAATATATCCCTCGCTGTCCAGGGAAAAATCCCCGGCCCGGGTATACATATCCTCGTCCCCGTGCAAAACCCTGAAAAACCCCTCGCCCTGGATGGCAAAATCCAGATTATTATCGGTCTGGATATAATCGCCCTGGGTGAATATTTTCTGAATACCTGCCGTATTCACCCCCATGCCCACCTGGATTCCCGTTGGCACCTGCCCTCCACCAGGCGTTGTCTGTCCTGCGACCCGCTGGGTCATATACATTAAATCCTCGAATGCTGCCCGGGATTTTTTAAACCCGGTGGTGGAAGAGTTTGCCAGGTTATTGGCGGTAACGCCAATCTGAGTATCCTGGGCCATCATTCCCGTAGCTGCTGACCAAAGTGCCCGTATCATAAATTTACTCCTTTACGTAAACAGCCCTACGTCATTAATTGCCTTTGAATCAATTTCATCAAATGTCTTCATAGACTTGGTGTAAGTTTCAAACATCCGCTGATAATCAATCATTTTCGCCATTTCCTCCACGGCCTGAACATTGGCCTGCTCAAGGGAACCAGCTTCAACCCTGACATTTTCAAGGGGAACTTCATCTGCCGTATTTCCGGTATAAACAAGCAGATTATCACCGGTTTTCTCAAGAGCTTTCATATTTTCAAAAGAGACCACGTCAAGGGTATCCAGAATCTCATTATTCAAAAAAATCTGCCCGGATTCATCAATATTAATGCTTGTATTGGGCTCCATCGTATCAATAAAAATGGCTCCGCCCTGCCCCATGACCGGATTCCCGCTTTTATCCACAAGAATGCCTTCACTGCTCAAAGAAAAATTGCCGTTCCGTGTGTATTTGATGCCGTCCGGGGTTTCGACTTTGAAAAGGCCCTGGGGTCCCAGGGCCACATCCAGGGGATTATCGGTTTTTACCACATCCCCCTGGCTGAAATCCTGGTCCACCCGGGCCCTGAACGCCTTGTCAAAACTGACAATATCCTTTTTATACCCAATGGTGGATGCATTGGCCAGGTTATTGGAGACAGCTTCAAGTTTTCGTTCCTGCCTTAACCCGCCCTGGGTCGGTCGCGTCATTTCAAGAATCATAGGGCAGTTTACTCCTTTGCAAAAATTTCCGGTGTTCTGCCGGCATTGACCGGTTTAATTCCAGCCATGTCCACACTCTATGCAAATGAGGTGCCATACTTTCCTTCAATGAAGCTCTGGATCTGGACAAATCCATTTTTAAAAGACTTTTTTATCTTTTAAGTATATTATGTGAAAAAAAACGATTTAACTTTTAAAATAATGTGCCAAAAGGCCGACACTTGAGACAGCCGGATTTGACGCACCCAGAAATTTTTTCCCACCGGTTTGGGATTGATTTCAAAAAAATACCCTTGCATCCTGACCCGTTTAGGTATAAAGCAAAACCGCATTCATTGATGATGTAAAAAGAAGAATAAAAAGGAAATTTATGACTGACTACGGCGATTACCCTGACCCAAAGCATATCTCTTCCGAGCACCCTGCCGGGAAAGACACGTCCCAAACAGATTCCTTTCAACACCCGTCCGATCCGGATGGAAACCCGGTGACGCATGAAGAAAAAGCGTTTAAAGATTATTTTTGCCCGTTTTGCGGCCACAGATTATTCCGGGGCAAGGTCCGGGATTTCAGAATGGTCTGCCATGAATGCAACCGGCTTGTTGACAGTAAAAAGCTTGAAGAATAACAATTCTGGACAACATCAGGATTTCTTGTCCGCATTGATCCCATAAACAAAAGCGAGAAGTTCGGCCACTGCCACGTATATTTCAGCCGGAACTTCCTGGTTAATGTCGAGGGATGCCAGAACCTCCACCAGATCCGGATCGTCCTTTACCGGCACCCCATGGGCCAATGCCAGGGCAATGATATTTTCAGCCACCTTTCCCTGGCCTTTGGCAGTTACCTTCGGTGCAGCATCCTTAACCCTTTCATATTTCAGGGCAATTGCTTTTTTTCTTTTGTCTTTAGGTGCCATGGTCAAACCACAATACTCAGACCCTGCATGTTATCGGGCGCTTTCATGGAAAGCATCAAACTGGCCGGGGCAATCTGTTCTGGCCGGGCCACCTGGCAATCGATGTTTCCGGCCTGATATCCGATCCCGGACAGACGCTGTCTCAAATCTGAAATTTTGGAGGTAAGATAATCACAGGTTACCTGATTTTCCAGAAGGAACCGGCCGATAATGGTTTTATCCAGAATGGAAAAATCCGCCCGTAAAGGGCCAAGGGCGGTCATGTTTAATAAAAAGGAAATGCTGAGCATTTTTTTTTTTGTATTTGCTGTGCCCGCCTTTCCCATGTCCACCATGAGCTGGCCAAAATCAAAGCCATCCTCCCGCCAGACAGGAAAAGGCAGCAGAAAACGTGCGCCATCCTGATTTGGTCCGCTATCCCCTGATTTGACATTTAACTGGGCAAAGCTATCCAACGCATCTGCGATATGTTTAAATACAGAAGCCTTACCCGGGTCACTTTCCGCGGTGGAAAGGGACAAAGAGGCGGCTTTCAGGTCCTGACCCGCCAGCTGTTTGATCACATGCGAAACCGCTTTTTTATCCGAGGCATTTTCGAGACCGGCTGCCAGTTTTTTTTCAAAACCCAAGCCCATATTCTCTATGATTTTAGGCAGGAACTGGTCATCCCGAACATCGGATTTCAGGGCAAGTCCCATAAGGATATCATTCAGTATTGGTTCCCGGATCTGGCTAAGTTCACTCAAACCCTGGAAAATCTTTGCCAGGGAAAAGGATTGAAAAGCGCTTTCCGTCCCGGGAAAAGGGTTTGAATCCGGTAAGGTGGCCGGAACCGAAGCCATCAGTCCCCCGGCATTCACTACAGGTCCTCTGGCGGAATCAATGGCAGACCCCATGGTGGGATCAATGACAGGCCCTCTGGTTGAATTAATACCGGAACCTGCCGGATCAGTGGATGCAGGCCCAGACAGGGCAGAAACCGGCTTTAGCACAATACCGTCCTGGGAACGGATAACCTTCATGGGGATATTCATGCCCCGGGCCAAAGGGAGCTGGGAGGAAACAGTCAGTTTCTGACCCCCCACAAGCAATTGGACCCGGTTCTGGGATGTAACTTCAAGAACTTTTGCCGCCACTGTCTGCCCGGGTTTTATACCTGATTCGGACAATGTCGAAGCCTTCTGTTTTCCGGGAAGAATTTTAAGCGCAGCATCCGTGTCGGGGGAAGACAGAATCGTAGACGAAACCAATTTAAGAACCGGACCTTCCCGGGTGGCAACGACTGTCAACGTCAGCGACATGCCCGGCTTTAATGGCCGCTGGGTTGAAACCTCAACTTTCTGACCGGCCAGCAAAGGTTTACCTGGTTCATTTTTTTCGGATAAAAGCAGTTGAACACGATTTTCGGATTTAACATCAAGCACCTTTGCATCAATAATCCGGCCGGGCTTTAAATTAATGGCGTCTGACAGTCCGGATTGTTCCGGATTATCGCCGATAATTTTCAGGGAAGTTAAGGACTGGCTGGGAATCATCTGGATTTCTCCATTGCAATAAACTTTTCCTTAAGCCCAATGACAAGCGCAACCTCTCCTTTGGGTATGGAAAGTCTTTCTGCAATAGTGTCAACATCCATCTTCTGATAGTAAAGATCTATGATCCGCTGCTGCTGATCAAGGACATCTGTTTCTTTGTGAAATAATTCAGCCCCCCTTTTAGGCAAAGCATTCAGCAAAACATTATGCTGATTTTCAAGCTGACTGTACAGGGTGTTGGCCCGGGACAAAAGCAGATTAATACTGATCATTTTCGAATCAAGGGACTGATCAAGTTTCCGGGTCAGTATCTGTTTCTCCTGTATCAGCCGCTCAAACTCCATGGCCGCATCCTTTGAGGCTTCCAAAATGGGTTCGATCATCTCAGCAGTTTCAGTCAAGACCTGCCTGGCCACAACCTGGGCTTTTTCACGGGTCTGGGCGGAAATGTCGCCAGGGTCAGTTCCCGGCATGGGGGTCGGACTGCGTTGAAGCCGATTGGCCCGCCGGATAAAAAGAAACAGCAGAAAGATTAAAAACAGATCAATAATAAGTGAGAGGACAACAAGAAACTCCGTGGGAACCTTCAGCATCATGCAGTGGTATCTATAAGCCAGCCCGGGCCATCCGGGTCTGGCGGCACATCGTCTTTGGGATTCTGTTTTTTGGCACCTTTGGCCTTACGGGTCGTTTGCCGCTTTTCTTTCTCTTTTTCCTGTTTCAAAGAGAGTGTTTCTTCGCTTTCCTGAACCGTTGTATTTTCCACTATCTGCTGATTCTGATGCTGCACAGCTGCCTGATCAGGATCCGGTTTTGGGGAGTGGATCTGGTGGCTCAATTCCTGGGCAATACCGGATTGCTGAAAAATCTGGTTATGTCCATGGACTGTGGTCATTGATTCCCCATATCAGTCAAGTTGCTTTAAATGTTTTAAAACTGATCTTGTCAATATATTGGGGTGGCAACACCTTTTTCAGTGAGGCTTCCACATCCCATAGCAGATCAGCTTCAGTCACCTCGTTGTTTTTTTCAGACACCAGCCGGGTCTGAATAGCCCCATAGATAAGATCCCGGTAAAAGGCAAGATTGCTGTTTATTTCAGTATAAGCCCTTTGATCTGAATAATCAATAGAGACATCCGCAGACACATAGGTCATGGTCTGGCTTTGATCAGAGGCCAGAATGATAAAATCTGTTAACAAAATGTTTCCTGACCTGCGGCTGGGCGGCAGGTCAGGCGTATCTGCAAGCACATTAGACTGGCCAGCCCGGATAAGATCAATTTCGGTCAGAGAGGCGGTCTGTCTTTTCGGCAAAGGCACAGACTTACTTGAAAAAAACAGAAAATAACTTAAAGGAACGGATATGCCCATGAACAGCAATACGGAAGCTGCCGCAAGCATCGCCTTTGATCTAAAAAGGGCTCTTATCTTTCCGCTTTTAGACGGCCCTGCAGGGACAGATTCATTTTTGCCGAGAAATTCGGCACCGTCAATGCCTTCCAGAATCACCTGATCCGAATCGGATTTCAGGTCATCAAGCTGGTCTTCCAGGTCAGACGCGTCGTTTTCTCCGCCAATCTCGCCGAGTATGTCTTCATCTTCCTGATCTGCGGCCATGAGCAGGGTATTAATGTCGTCCTGGGATATGAGGATGTCTTCATCTTCGTTCAGAAACCCATCATTCTCGTCGGACTGCTGGAGAAGGGCATCTATATCGTCCTGGGTGACATCATTTTCATCTTCCTCGATGGCATCATACGTGCCTCCAGTATCTGTTTCAGATGTCAGATCTATCCCGTCCAACAGGCTATCATCCCCGTCGTCTCCGGCATCTGCATCAGAAGCCCCGACATCTGCTTCAGGCACATCTGCTTCAGGCACATCCGGAGCCGGCAAACTGGCCTCAATCAACGCATCCATGGCTTCCTGGGTGATCATACAATCCGCCACGTCCGCGGCCTGGCCTTCATTTATGGGCTCATCCAAGGGATCTTCTTCCAGACCCAATGCGTCCGTGGCCGGGGCATCGTCAACAGCCTCATCTTCCTCCTTTTGCGCCATCATATCGTCCTGGTTTGATTCAGCATCCCAAACCCCAGGCTCATCTTCCGCTGCTGGAACAAGGTCGGACTCGGGCTCGGATGCATCACTCCCCTGGGTATCTGCACTCATTACCCCCTGAATATCTTCCAGTGAAATCAACTCATCATCGTCATCGTCGTCGTCATCACCACCATTTATGAACTGATCAATATCATCCTGGGAAATAAGCTCAAGATCCTCATCCAGGTCATCGTCACCGCTCATCATTCGGTCAATATCATCCTGGGACAGTTCACCGGCATCCTCTTCCCCGGCGTCTGCGTCATCTTTGTCCAGGCCGGGTCCGTTGAGCAGACTGTCTATATCATTTTGAGACAACTCACCGCCAGCATCTTCGGGCGTGTCATCATCATCCAGGGCATTCCCCCCCATCATGCGATCTATGTCGTCCTGGGACAGTTCACCGGCATCCTCTTCCCCGGCGTCTGCGTCATCTGCATCCAGGCCGGGTCCGTTGAGCAGACTGTCTATATCATTTTGGGACAACTCACCGCCATCGTCATCGTCATCTTCGGAAGAGATATCCAGCAGTTTATCGATATCATCCTGGGAAATTAGATCGTCTTCTTCTTCCAAAACCAGGTCTGACATAACTCCCCCCTAAAATCGAAAAAAATAAATTTTACTTGTTAACAGGATGATGCAAATATCAGGCCAACAGGATTGAATTACTCCCCATAACTATTGAGGCTGGCGTGCAGTTTCACCAGAACAGCCGTATGGATCTGACAGATCCTGGATTCCGTCAAAGACAATACCTCGCCAATTTCTTTCAAGGTCAGCTCGTCATAATAGTAAAGGGAGATAATAATCTGTTCTTTTTCTGTCAATTTTTTGATGGCCTTCACCAGAATGGATTTCAATTCCGCCCGGTGAAAGTCGTCTTCCGGATTTTCTTCCCCCTTGAGCCCAGCCTGAAAACGGGTCTGGGAATAGGCATCATTTTTTTGGGTCTTGATAAAATCATCCAGGCTGAGGACGGCAGCCCCATGGATGTCTGTGAGCATATTCTGGTAAGTTTCCAGATCCACGCCCAAAACCTTGCAGATTTCATCATCCTCGGCGGGTCTGCCCTTTTCATCTTCAATGGTTTTCGCAGCCCGGGCGATGTCCTGAATTTTTTTACGCATGGATCTTGAATAGGTGTCCATGCTGCGCAGCTCATCCAGAATGGCTCCCTTGATACGATACCGGGCATAGGTCTCAAGGCTGGCATGTTTGCCCGGGTCAAATTTATCCACCGCATCAATAAGTCCCAGGGAACCCGCTGACATCAGTTCGTCAAAAAGCACACTGGCGGGCAAACGCATGGCAAACCGGGAGGCAATGTACCGGACCAGATAAGCGTAATTGACAATACTCTCCTGTCGCCAGGCTTCCCATGCCGCCCGGTTTTTTCTATGGGGGTGTTTCATGGAAATGTTATTGTTTCCTTTTATAAAATGACCGTAACCGCTCATTGGGCCGCCGCAAATACCCTGTTCATAAAAAAAGTCAAATTCCCCTGGTTCTGGTTCGTCCTGCTGTCATTAATCATATTTTTTGCAAGCTCAGACATGGCATCGGCTGCGGGACTGTGACTTACAGTATCCAAAAGGATGCTGCGGTTTCGAACAGCCTTTTGCAGGGCCGGATCAAAGGGGACATATCCGCAGTATTCCAGAACCACATTTTTCAAAAATTTATCCAGGGCATTGCTCAAAGATCCGTAAACCTTTTTTGCCCCGGCCCGGGTGTCCGCCATATTCACCACTAGTTTGAAATGCTTTATCCCGTACTTCTGGGACATGACCTTCATCAGGGCATAGGCATCGGTGATAGAGGTGGGTTCCGTAGTGGCCACCACCAGGCATTGGTCCGCAGATGCATTAAAATAGAGCACATTGGATGAAATGCCAGCCCCGGTATCCAGCAAAATTATGTCTGCCATGTCGGAAAACGCCTCAAACTCAGACAGCAGCGTCAGTTTTTCACCTTCGCTGAAACGGGTCAAATCAGCAAATCCGGATCCCCCCGGCAGGATGCCGATGCCATGATTCGTTGTCACCATCACCTGGGACAATGTTTTTTCCCCGGATATCAGATGGCGGATATTGTATTTGGGTCTTAGGTTAAATACAATGTCAATGTTGGCTAATCCCACATCGGCATCTATGATCACCACCCTTTTTCCAAGCCGTGTCATGGCTACGGCCAGATTCCCGGCAATATTGGTTTTGCCCACCCCGCCCTTGCCGCTGGTCACCGCAATGACCCTGGGGTATGAACTGCCGTTGGAAGCCCCGTTCCGTTCCCGTCTTTGCATCGCACTTGTCCTGGCCATCTGCCGCAGTCCTTTTGCCTGATCCACCTAATCTCCTTTGGGATTTTTTTTCAGAATTATCTTCAAAAGCTCATGGCTGTCCGGAATAATCAAATCCTCGGGCACCTTCTGCCCGTTGGTCACCAATGACACCGGCAGGTCATGGTCTGCCACCTGGTCAAAAATTTTTCCGCATCTTTTTGTCTCATCTATTTTTGTAAACACATAGGTATCTGGATTAAATACGGAAAAAGCAGATGCCGCTTCCTTCATATTAATCAATTCAGAGGTAACACTCAAGGTTAAATGGACGCTGATCTGGAAATCATTCCTGATCAGCTCAAGGATTTCGTCAATCTTTTCCTTGTCATAATGGCTGTGTCCGGCCGTATCAATGAGTACCATATCCATGGACTTCATCCGGTCCAGGGCGCATGCCAGGTCCTGGCGTGAAAAGGCAGGCACACAGGGAAGCCCCATGATGCCGGCATAGGCTTTGAGCTGCTCAAAGGCCCCAACCCTGTAATTGTCAATGGAAATAAGCCCCACTTTCATTTTACGGGTAAAGCTCAGACAGGCGGCCAGTTTGGCAATGGTGGTGGTTTTTCCCACACCGGTCGGCCCGACAAAAGCCGCCACCTGGGGCAACCCCGAAGAGTTGTGCCGGGTGAAAAAATCCTTGGTGCGCAATTGGTCAAGGCAAAGGCCCATGACACTCTTTTTCAACTGCTTCATTTGTGTTGCCGTATCAAGGCTTTGATCCTGATCTGCGGCAGCTTTTTGAACAAGCTTTGCTGCCAGTCGCTCACTGACACCGCAGCGAAGCAGGGAAGCAAGCACGCCCACGGATTCAAAATGGTTGCATAAAATAGACTGCACCCCGGAGCCAAAACCGGCCACAGAAAGGATGTCCTTTATCTCCGCAAGATCTGACTTAAGGGATACCACATCCTGCAAAACTGCGGATTCAGGTTTGCCATCACCGGCCGAAGGGATTACGGCCTCAACCTCGAACATGGTCTTTGCGTAAGGATCTTTTGGTGATTTCGGCACCTTTCGGGTGGAAAGAATCATGGCATCGGGCCCCAGCTCCTCCTTGATACTGGCAAGGGCATTCTGGATATTCGGTGCCCTGAAAATTTTCTTATTCATTCTTCAAGCTCACTTTCCCGACAGCCTGTAGATTTATATCATCCACGATCTCTGCGTGGGATACCACAAATACATTGGGAAGAGACGGCTCAATCAGACGGCGGACATGACGGCGCAATGCGGGCGAGGTCATGAGCACGGGCTGGGTATTCAGCGTGATGAGCTTTTCCACCTGTTTTGATACGGCACCGACAAATTCCGTGATCAGGACAGGCTCTAAAGCCAGGTAAATCCCGTGGTCGGTCCGCTTGATATTTTTTGTTAAAATTTCTTCAAGCCTGCGGTCCAATGTCATGACCTGCAGCTTTTTACCGGGTTGCAGGTAGGGACCTAACATGCCTTTGGCAATCCGCTGGCGTACATATTCGGTTAACAGGTCCGGATCCTTGCCCGCCGGGGCGAAATCTGCCAGGGTTTCCACAATGGTCAACAGATCCCGGATTGAGATACGTTCCCTCAAAAGATTCTGGAGGACCTTCTGGACAGCACCAACACTTAAAAGATTGGGCACCAGTTCCTCCACCACCTTGGGACTGGTCTTGGCCAGGTTATCCAGAAGATGCTGGACATCCTGTCGGCTAAGCAGGCTGTGGGCATTGTTCCGGATGATCTCCGTCAAATGGGTGGCAATAACCGTGGAGCTGTCCACCACCGTGTATCCGGCAAACTTGGCTTCCTCTTCCCTGGACATGGGTATCCACAGGGCCGGCAGATTAAAGGCCGGTTCAACCGTATCAATTCCGTCAATTTTTTTAGCCACTCCCCCCGGATCCATGGCCAGGTAGTGATTGACCATAAGCTCTGAACCGGCAGTCTCAACGCCCTTGATCATAAGGCGGTACTGGGCCGGGCTTAAATTCAAGTTATCCCGGATATGGATGGGCGGTACAATAATGCCCATCTCCGTGGCAAACTGCCGGCGAATGGCCTTAATCCGCCCCAGAAGCGTGCCGTCCTGCTGCTTGTCCACCAGGGGAATCAGGCCATATCCCACTTCCAGTTCCATGGTATCCAGACGCAGCAGATGATCCACATCCTCGGGCTTGCCAGGCGTCTCTTCCTGGGCCTTGGTCTGAGCTTTTTCAATGGCCTGCTGTTCTTCTCCAGCTTTTTTGTCCTTTTGTCCTAAAAAATACCAGGCAATGGTTCCCAGGGTAATCCCTAAGGTCATAAAGGGGATAGTGGGAAGGCCCGGGATCATGCCCATGAGAAAAACAATCACAGCCCCCACCATTACCGGCGTGGAGCTGGAAAATAAATGTTCGGCAAAGGCATGCCCCATTTTGCTTTCTGCACCGGAACGGGATACCAGAAGACCCGCGGCCGAAGATATCAAAAGCGCCGGAATCTGGGATACAAGCCCGTCACCCACCGTCAGCAGGGTGTAATTGCCCAAGGCCTCGCGAAGCTCCATACCCTGCTGTATCACGCCGATGATAAAGCCTGCGCCGATATTGATCAAAGTAATCACAATGCCTGCAATGGCGTCACCACGAACAAATTTGGAGGCACCATCCATGGCACCGTGAAATTCCGATTCCCTGGCAATGGCGGCCCTTCGCTCGCCAGCCACCACCTCGTCGATCATGCCGGCATTGAGATCCGCATCAATGGCCATCTGTTTGCCGGGCATGGCATCCAGGGTGAAACGGGCTGCCACCTCTGCAATACGACCGGCACCTTTGGTAATTACCATGAAATTGATGAGCACCAGAATAATGAAAATAATCAGACCCACCACATAGTTGCCGCCCACCACAAAGGCACCGAATGACATGATGATCGACCCGGCAGCTTCCGGCCCCTCGCTGCCGTGCAAAAGAATCAGCCGTGTGGATGCCACATTCAACGAGAGCCGGAAAAGGGTCAGCATCAGAAGAAGAGAAGGAAAGATACTAAAATCAAGTGGCCTCTGGGTATACATGGTGGTAATCAGTACCACAATCGCAAGGGAAATATTCAGGGCCAGAAAAAAATCAAGAATAATAGGGGGTAAAGGCAGAACCATTGCCATAAGAATACCGATAAAAGCCACAACCATCAGAATATCTGATGACTCCTGTTTCATTGTGGCCATGATACCGACGTTTTCCGCCGCCATTTATCCTCCTTTACTGATGGATGCTTGACACCTGGTGCCAAAAATTTGACTATCTCCTGCTTAATTCTTGTGTGAACGGAATCCTCGTGTTTGAATGAAACGTTATCCGGATGCAAATTTTTCTGCAACGTCGCCGATGGATGACTTCTGTTTCAAACACTAATTCTTCTGACCGTTCTTAAGCCCGTAAACGTAGGCGAGCAGTTCAGCCACAGCCTGGAAATATTCAAACGGAACCTGCCCGCCAATATCTACTGCTCTATACAAATTCCGGGCCAAAGGCTTATCTTCCACTATGGGGACATCATTTTCATGGGCGATTTTTCTGATATTTGCAGCCACGGCCCCGGCCCCCTTGGCCACAAGGGTTGGGGCATCCATCTTTTCTCTGTCATACTGCAATGCCACGGCAAGGTGCGTCGGGTTGGTCACAACCACATCCGCCTTTGGTACGGCAGCCATCATGCGTTTCCTGGCCGCAGCCATCTGGAGCTGGCGAATCTTGGATTTAACCGCCGGATCACCTTCTGTCTGCTTACGCTCATCCTTGACCTCTTTTTTGGTCATTTTCTGGTCTTCTAAGAATTTCCATTTCTGGAAAGCATAATCCAGGATGGCAATCAAAGCCATGACAAGACAAACTTTTATGAAAATCCAGAACGATTTAATAAAAAGGAAAAGAAGAATCTGGGCTATGGTATTATCGTACAGGGTAAGCACGTTGGAAAGTTCACCTTTTGTGGCCAAATAGCAGACCAATGAAATCACGGCAAGCTTAGCCAGGGATTTCACAAATTCGATTACAGCCCGGGAAGAAAATTTCTGTTTGAACCCGTTAATGGGATTCAATTTACTCAGTTTCGGCTCCAGGGCTTTCCAAGATATCTGGAATCCAACCTGGGCGATATTGGACACAAGCGCCATACTGCAAACCGCTGCAAATACAGGTAGACACATTAAAAACATTTTTTTGGCATGGTAAATCAGCAGCGCGGTCAGGTCTGCCCGGTTCAGTTCCGGCACCCGGTCAAACACGAAATCATAATGAAACACTTCCAGGCAGTTCTGGTAGAAAAAAAATGCCGTAGCATACAATGCTGTAACTCCGCCCAACAAGACAAGAACCGAAGAAACTTCCATGCTTTTGGGGGCCTGGCCTTCCTCCCTTGCCTTGCTGAGCTTTCGCGACGATGCGTCCTCGGACTTCTCGCCGCCACCTTCTGGATCTTCGGCCATATCTTATCCTCCGCCCATATAAAACAATAATTCCAGAAACAATTTTCTGCAGGGTTCGATGTAATCCCGGGTGATGATGGCAATGATGGGCAGGGTCATGGCAAAAAAAATCAGACCCACTGTAATCTTCACCGGAAACAACACGATCATGACATTGGTCTGGGGTGAAAATTTTGCAATCAGTCCGAAGCCGGCATTGACAAAGGTCAGGGTGGCAATGACCGGGGCACTGATTTTAATGCCATTCACAAATAACCCGGCCGCCACATCCATAATCCGGGGGGTGAGGGCGGGATGCATGACAAACCCGCCCACAGGAACCAGTTCAAAGCTGTCAATCATGGTCATAATAATAATATGGTGCCCGTTGAGTAGCAGAAAAATGACCAGGCATACCCAGTAGCCGATCTGGTCCATGATGGACACGTTCTCACCGCTTAGGGGATCCATGACATTGATCATGGAAAACCCGACCTGAAACCCGATGATCTGGCCGGCCAGCTGGACCCCTGCCAAAAAAGTCCGCAGGCAAAGCCCCAGGGTAAATCCCACCAGAATCTCTGCCCCCAGCATCAGGCCAAAGGTGGGGACATCCTTTGGAAAACGGGCCGGATCCACAGGCACTACCATATAGAACAACAGGGTTAAAACCAGGGCCAGCCCCATTTTCAGCTGGCTGGAAAATGCAGAAGATGTAAAAATAGGAAACAAAAATAAAAACACGGATACCCGTGCCAGAACCAGCATAAAGGTTCTGAACCGGATGGGATCAATGAGATCAAGCAGTTCCACAGCCGTCCCTTTTCCTGGATCACCGGATATACATAGGGATATTGATAATAATATCGGTGGTAAAAGACACGAGTTTCTCCATCATCCACGGGGCAGCAAATAAAAGCCCGACAAAAACGGCAAGGATCTTGGGCACAAAGGTCAGCGTCATCTCCTGGATCTGGGTAACAGCCTGGAACACACTGATGGTAAGGCCTGCAATCAGACCTAACCCCAGCATGGGCATGGACAAAAGGATCGTAAGGGTGATGGCATGTTTGGCAAATGCGATAACAAATTCAGGGGTCATGTTACACTCCAAAGCTGTTGATCATTGAACCTGCAATCAAATGCCAGCCGTCCACAAGAACGAAAAGCATAAGCTTGAAAGGCAGGGAAATCATAACCGGGGGCAGCATCATCATACCCATGGCCAGCAGCACCGAGGCCACGACCATATCAATGACAAGAAAGGGAACGTACAGCACAAAGCCTATGATAAATGCGGTTTTAAGTTCAGAAATCACATAGGCTGGGATCAACGCCAGAAGCGACACATCATCCCGGGTTTCAGGCTTTTTCATGCCAGCCTCTTTGACAAACAGGGCAATGTCAGCCTCCCTGGTGTTGCGCAGCAAAAACTTTCGTATGGGCTTCTGGGCCTCGTCAAAGGCTGTTTCATAGGAGATTTCACGTTCAAGATAGGGATTTAAAGCGTTATTATACACGTCTAAAGCCACCGGTTTGATAATAAAAAAAGTCATGAAAAGTGAAAGCCCTACAATCACCTGGTTGGGGGGGCTTGACTGGGTGCCGATGGCCTGGCGCAGAAAATGAAACACCATCGTTATACGGGCAAAGGGCGTCATCAGGATCAAAATGGCCGGGGCCAGGGTAATAATGGTTAACAGGGCAATAATTTCAAGAACCACCGCCACTTCTTCGGGCTCCTGGGCTGTGGTGATATTGAGTTCCAGGGAAGGAATCGGGAAGGTGACGGCCCCTGCCGTATCAGCAAACCCTGCGATCATTATGATTGCAACCACAATCCATCCGGCCCATCTGATCAACCGGGTATACCTGATCATGATTCCTTTCCTTTACCGGAATCGGAAGAATCACTTTCCAAGGGCATCTTGTGACCACTGCCGCCTTTAATCAGACTCTTTTGGAGCAGGTTTTGAAATCCTTTGGCAGTTTCCGCAGGTTCCAGTACGGTTTGCGATCCTGTTTCCGGGATCTTGTCAAAACGGGCCAAAGACGATATTCCGGCCGGCGAAACGCCGATGAAAACCGCCTCATTCTGGACAGATACCAACACCAGTTTTTCCTTGGGGGATAAATGATGGACGGATAACACCTTTATCAGTTCCACTGATCCTCTGGCACCGAACCGGCCCGAGAATTTACGAACAAGATAAAGGGCCAGCAGAAAAAAAGCCAGAACAGCAAACAGCATGCCGAAACTTTTGGCAAATTCCATCCACATATCCGAATGCGTATTCATTGATCTTCCGCGGCCAGGGATTTGACGCGGTCAATGGGCGTTATGACGTCGGTGAGACGAACCCCGAATTTCTCATTGACCACCACAACTTCTCCCCGGGCAATGAGTTTACGATTGATATATACCTCCAAGGGTTCGCCGGCAAGCTTGTTCAACTCAATAATGGAACCCTGGGCCAGCTGAAGAAGATCATTAACCAGCATCTTGGTTTTGCCCAGTTCCACGGAAAGTTCCAAAGGGATATCCAGAATAAAATCCAGTTCCCTTGCGCTATGCTCCTCACCATGTCTGGATTCTGTTTCCAGATCTTCATCATTTATGGTGCTGTTTTCATCAACCATATTTACCCCTCACAATCGGTTACAATTTTATCTTTAATCTTAAATGCCTGGAATCCCCGCTGGACGCCGATAAAACCTGTCAGCTTGACCAGGCCGCCCACAAAACAGGACAAAGGATCAGATGCATCGTTATCCAGCTGAATGACATCACCGGGCTGCATATACAAAACCCGTTCACCGGTGATCTCGGTTTTACCCAGAAGAATTCTTAAATCCACCTCGGAGTTGAGAATGACCTCTTCAATCATCCGCCGCCAGTTATAATCAATCTCTTCAATTTCCGTCTGAACACCGGATGACAATTTATTTCTCATGGGTTCGATCATGGAATAGGGATAGCAGACCACAAGATTACCTGCGGCCTGCTCCAGTTCAATTTCAAACCGGGTAACAATGACAAGGTCGGTGGGCAGTACAATGGCCGTAAACTGCGGGTTCATTTCCGAACGGATCAATGATGCCTTTACCGTCTCTATGGGTGCCCAGGACGCCTCGATATTTTTGAGTACAGCCACCACTGCCTTTTTAATCATCACCTCTTCAATGCGGGTAAATTCACGGCCCTCCACCCTTGCTTTTCCCAAGGCTTCTCCGCCAAAAAAAGTATCAATGAGATTATAGACCAACTGGCTTTCAAACACCACCAGGCCATGACCCCTTAACGGCTCCATCCTGAATACGTGAAGGCTTGTGGGCACAGGAAGACTGCGGACAAATTCGGAAAACTTCAGGGTGTCAAAGGGGTTGGCAGACACATCCACATTGGTCTGAAGAAGTGAAGACAATGTGGCCCGAACTTCCCTGGACAGACGTTCGTTAATAACATCAAAGGTGGGCATTCTTGCCCTGACCACCTTATCCTGACTGGTGAAATCATAGGCAACGATCCCGTCAAACGGCACCTCAGCAATTTCCGAAATATCGGCCTCGGTTTCGACCTCTCCGGAATCCAGTCCGTCTAATAGACTGTCGACCTCATCCTGGGATAGAATTTCACTCATGGCACCATCACTGCATTATAAAATTGGTAAAATAAATATGCCTTATGGCAACTTTTGGAAAAATCTGATTAATCCGGTTGAGAAGCGCAAACTTCAGTTTAAGCTTGCCCTGGGGGCTTCGCAGCTCCATCCACCGCATCTGCCGCATCTGGCTTTCAATTATTTTTCTTATCCTGGGCTCCATGGTATACACCTGCCTTCGAAATCCGGGTTCCATCATTTCAAGGGCGATACCAAGGGATATGTAATGCATGTTTGAATCTTGTTTTAAAAAAATCTGTTCAAAGGGCTCAAGTTGCACAACATCCTCAAATATCGCTTTGCTCTGGTCCTTCAGGGCCGCCTGAATGCTCTCCTCGGTCACAACATCTTCGGCAACCGGCTGTTCAGGAATCTTTTCTTCCTTGGCGCTGAACAGAAAAAAGAACACACCGGCACCCATCCCGCCCAGTAAAAGGAAAAGCAACAGGAGAATAATGATCAGCTTCTTCCCTGACAGCAGTCTGCCGATAAATCCCTTTTTCACAGGTTTTTTATCTGCCCCCCCGCCACCATCGCCTATGGATTCGGTCAGTTCATCGCCTTCAATTTCTTCCAGCAGGTCTTCAACCACAACACCTCCCCAAATAGTCCGGTCCTTCGTTCGCCCAGCCGGCCCTTGCAGGCTGTATTGCGAATACCCTTGATAAATCAGATTACAAGAATTGACAGCAATCCTTATGCCAGCCTGCGTTGGTTTTTACCTGGACAGTGCGGGAAATTAAAAATTTATGGGAAGGATTATAGGAACCAAGAGGGAATTTGCAAAATTATTTATTATAGAAACACCAAATAAAAAAAAAGGATATCGCCTGCACGCAATATCCCGGTTAAAAAACATCACTTCTGCCATGAACCTGTCAATGTTTTGACAGGTTCATGGCAAAGGATCCCATTATTTATGCAACAAAGTGCAGCGACCCGCTGTCATTTATAGAAGTAAACTGACCCGTTAAGTTATCAGTTGCGGCGTCCTGGGTATCGTCACCGGCCCCTCTCTTTGCCTTCTGTTTTCTGGCTGACTGATCCTGGGTCCGGGCATCGGCCATGGACTGCTGGAAATCGCTGCTCATATTCACTTCAAAACTCTCAAGACTGATACCGGAGAAGGAGAGCATGGCTTTGATTTCATTGATATTGGCTGTCAGAATGTCTTTTGCTGATTGATGTTCAGTGATCACACTGAGCTTCATGGAACTGCCATCATGGTCAATGCTCATGTACACCCGGCCTAGCTCAGGAGGTTTCAGTTGCATCCGGATGGTGTCGTCACCGGCGTTGATTGACCGGACAATACTTTTTCCCACCTGCCGGGTAACAAAATCAGGCAGGGTGGACAAGGCCTGCTGGGTTCGTTGTGTGCCCGAAGTTCCCGCATTAGCCGTTGTGGCTGATTTTTCCATGCCCAAAACAAGGGTCTGGGTTTCTGAACCTTTGGACGCAGTGTCCCCGGACTGGGGATTGGTGGAAGCAATCTTTTCCAAAGCAGGGGCTTCGGTCTGGGGCGCCTTGATAGAACTCTGTGATGCCGAGTCCTTGGTTGTTCCTGCTGTGTCTGAAAAACTCTTGGCTATTTTAAATGCATGATCAGAATCGGCTTCCCCTGTTTGATTTGTACGCACGTCACCCCGTCTGACCTGATTCATGAACTGAACCTGGAACCGGTCCTCAATTTCCTTAACCATGGCGTTCGAACTTGCGCCAGGCGTTATGGCAGAATCGACAGTTTTCTCACTGTCTTCCTGGATGTTCAGTCCGGACAAAAGCTGGTTAAGCAATCCATGCCGGCCGGATTGGGTTGCAAGTGCATCAACGGAATCCGTTGTAAACGTTTGTGATAAAGATTGTTCAGTCTGATCTGCTGGATTATCTTCTGCCAGGTCAAGCTTCTGGTCAAGCGTCTGGTTAAGCTTTTGGGAAAAGGCATCAATTAATGTGGCCAGGGTCAAAGGCTCGTCAGATTTTTCAATAAAAGAATCCAGATCAAGCTGTTTCAAAAAGATGCCATAAGCGTCGCCCCCGCCATCTGTCTGATAGCTCTGGCCGGAGCCACCGGTTGTATCCAAAAGCTGCTTAAGCTGTTCGATAAACGCATCAAAATCAAATCCCCGGGTTCCTTCGGAGGCTTCAGCCATAATTGAGGTAATTTCTTCCTCATCCACGCCCATCATTGACAAAAGGGATTTAATATAGGGCAGATCCGAGGTGGGCATGAGTGCGTCTGCCTGGGTGATATCCTCATCTTCGGCAAGGGGCAGTTCAAACAAATCATCCATGAAATCGGACACGGATATCAGGCCGTTTCCCTCTTCAAGGGTAAGGTTCAGGTCCGACATCAGTTCTTCAACAGATGCCTGGTCAAAACCAGCCTGAACGAGAAGATCGCCAAGTGCGTCAAGACCGCTCCCATCCAGGGACAGGTTATCCAGATCACGATTGGAAAGGGATAAAAGAAGATTTTTCAATTCCGTGAGAAATTCAGCTCCCCCTCCATTTTCCAGTGCATCTTCAATGTCTGAAACTTTTTGTTTCGCCGTTCGTACAACGAAACGAGATTTATCCACCGTGGACATTTCTCTGCTCTGTTCTCCAGTGGATAAATTGGGCTTTAGTCCACTGGCAATCGATGAGTCCTTCGTTTGGGCATTGACCTCCTTTGAAAGGCTGGCACCCGCATCTTCCACAACGGTGTTCACGATGTCTGAAACTTTTTGTTTCGTCGTTCGTACAACCAAATCAGATTTATCCACCGTGGACATTTCTCTGCTCTGTTTTCCAGTGGATAAATTGGGCTTTAGTCCACTGGCAATTGATGACGCCTCATTTTGGGCACTGATCTCCTCTGAAAGGCTGGCACCCGCATCTTCCACAACGGTGTTCACGATGTCTGAAACTTTTTGTTTCGTCGTTCGTACAACCAAATCAGATTTATCCACCGTGGACATTTCTCTGCTCTGTTTTCCAGTGGACAGATTAGGCTTTTGTACACTGGCAATCGATGACGCCTTCGTTTGGGCACTGACATCCTCTGAAAGGCTGGTACCCGTATCTTCCACAACGGGACTCACGACGCTTGTGCTTTTCATACCCGAGCTTTGCTGCATGGCTTTGTCCAGCTGCCCCTGAAATGCAGATACCGCAGAACCACTGTCTGTAGAAACAGCGCTGGTACGGGTTGCCCCCATGAAGGCACCTGAAGTACTTCCTGCCAGTGATACATTGATGTCTGAAACAGTTGATGCCATGAGTCACCTTTAATTTGTTTGTCTTTTTCATGAATTTTACTGTTGAAAAAGCAACCATCATGCCAGCCAATCGACAAAAACAACAATTTTATATAATTTCAATATATTGTAATAAACACATTTATATATAAAATAAAAATTTCACAGGTGCCAAGGCAGGAATTTCCCACAAAAAAGTCACAAGGGAAATAATTACCTATTTTTTTCTGAATTTCAGCCTTCACACTGATCGTGACTTCAAGATTTTCAGTATGGCCAGCATGGAGAGACATACAATCATTGTCATTATTCGGCACAAACTCAATGAAATTATTGTACGATCATGGACCCGACCTGGTATGTCAGCACGGACAGCAAAAACGCCAGGGTTGTATTAAACCCCACTGAAAATGCAGCCCATTTCCATGACCCGGTCTCCCTTGCAATACAGACAACCGTGACAAAACAGGGTGCGTAAAAAATGGTAAAGATCATCAGGGAAAAGGCGGTGACAGGCCCCCATCCAGGGGATTTGGCAAGTTTTTCTCCCAGTGAGTCCGTGTTTTCAGGATCCATATCCCCAAGGGAGTAGGCGGTTCCCAGTGTGGAGACCACCACTTCCTTGGCCGCAAAACCGCCCACCAGGGCAATATTGGTGCGCCAGTCAAATCCTGCCAGAAAAGATATTTTTTCAAGGGCCTTTCCCATTCTGCCTGCAATTGAATTTTCAAGTCCGGCCATGGACTCTTCGCCGTTAATACCGGCCAGGGCTTTCTTTACTTCCCGGGCTTTCGGGGAGAGCTCTGTGTCTTTATCTGCCGTTTCAATTTCCTTTAAAATGTCGGCCTGGACTGAACCGGTAATGGCTGTGCGCCGGGATTCAAATTGGGCCGCGGTTTTGTCATCCAACCCGGGGAAGGTCATCATGGCCCAGATGAGAATGGATATACCAAGGATTACGGTACCGGCCTTTTTCATATACTGCCAGGTTCTTTCCCAGGTGTGTATCCAAAGGCCCTTAAGGGTGGGAAACCGGTATGGAGGCAGTTCCATAACAAAGGGGGTGGCCTCACCCCGTATCACTGTACTTCTCAAAAGCTTTGCCACCAGAAGCGCACCTGTCCAGGAAATCAGAGTAAGAATAACCATGATAGAGGCCTGTTTCCGGGGGAAAAAGGCAGCCACCAGCAGGGCATATACCGGCAGTTTTGCCCCACAGTTCATAAACGGCACGGTCAGAAGGGTGGCCAGACGCTCCTTGGGAGACTTAAGCGTCCGGGCTGCCATAACCCCGGGCACGGCACACCCGCCGGCAATGCCGCCGGAAACAATGAATGCCATGACAGAACTGCCGTGAAGTCCGAACATCCGGAATACCCGGTCCAGCATAAAGGCCATTCTGGCCAGATATCCTGAATCTTCAATAAAAGAAATGCCCAGGAACATGAACATGATTAAAGGCACAAACCCCATGACACCGCCCACACCGTCAATGATCCCGGAGACAATCATTGATTTGAGAAGCCCGTCAGGCAAAACCGCATCCGTCACACCGCTGATCCAGCCGAAAATGCCTTCGATCCATTCAACGGGCAGGGCACTGTAGGCAAAGGTAAACTGGTACAGGGCTGCCAGCACCCCCACCATGATCAAGGGCCCCAGAAACCGGTTGGTCAGCACTTTATCGATTTGGTCCGAGCGCTGGAGCCGGTTGCGGTCGTAAGCGAACCGGATCACATTCTGTTTGAGTACGGAGTTGATGAATCCGTACCGCTGGTCGGCAATCATGCCTTCGGGATGCGTATCAAGGGTGGCTGACATATGGCGGCTGACTTTTTCCTCAATGCCTGAAAGTTTGCCGGCTGTTTCTTTATCGCGGGTCGAGCCAAGTTCAAGAATCTGATTATCGTTTTCAAGATATTTAAGACCCACCCAGCGGGCCGGATAGGTATCTGTTAAAAACTGGTTCTCCTGGATGATCTCTTCCATTTCATCCAGGGCCTTGTCAATGTCCTGGCCATAAGAGATCAATAAGGGCGAGGCAGGTTTGCCAATCCCCTTTGCCACCTGGGCCAGCAGCTCTTTTTTGCCCTTGCCGGTCCTTGCCACCATGGGTACCACAGGAATGTTTAAAAGCTCGGACAGCTTGTCTGTATTGATCTCTATGCCTCTTTTCTGGGCCACATCCATCATGTTCAGGGCCAGGCAGACCGGAATGCCCATTTCCATGAACTGCACGGACAGGTAAAGGTTACGTTCCAGGTTTGAGGCATCCACGATGTTAACGACCATGGCAGGCTTTTCATTCACCAGGTAGTCCCTTGCCACCACCTCTTCCAGGGAGTAGGCAGTCAGGGAATAGGTGCCGGGAAGATCTATAATTTCAAAGGTGCCGGCTTCGGAAATACAGGTGCCCTGTTTTTTTTCCACTGTGACCCCGGGGTAATTGCCCACATGCTGGCGGGCACCTGTCAGTTCGTTGAAAAGGGTGGTTTTTCCTGCGTTTGGGTTCCCTGCAAGGGCAATCGCTGTGTTCATTTTATTCCACCTCCACCTGGATATAATCGGCTTCGTTATTTCTTAGGGTCAAGGTGAAGTCCATGATCCGCAATGCCACCGGGTCATACAGCGGTGCCCTGCCCTGTATGGTAACCGCCTTGCCGGGTACAATTCCCATGTCCCGTATACGCCGGCCCATTTCGCCCTGTGCTTTGACCGACGTAATGATCCCGGTCTGGTTCCTTTTCATTTGCCTTAGATTGATCACGGCCATTAAAAAACTCCTTTTATAATTCACAATATGCCTTGTAATGCTTTTTAGTGTAACTGCGAATAAGTTTTATACAGATAACTTTTATGTTCGTCAATAAAGATGTAGCCATTATTGAACAATAGGGAAGAAAGAATAAAAAAAACATATGGAACGCGGAAACAACCTAAAAAAAGCTGCATGGCACAGTCTTTGTCAACAAGGACTGTGCAGGGTTTGCAGTGTATGATGCTTATTGCCCGGGGGTATATTTTTCTTTAATTGCAAAACGGTCGATGCCTCCTGCCGGCGTCAGGGGCAACTGATCAACAAACACAATGAATTTTGGTTTTTTGAAACCGGCAATCAGGGTGCCGGTATAGGCAATTAACTCTTTTTCTCCAACGGTGCAGCCACGGTTCAGGGTACACACGGCCTTGACGGCCTCTCCGAATTCCGCATCCGGTACGCCGAATACACATGCCTTGTCCACGGCCCCATGGCTGACAAGGGCATTTTCCACCTCTGCGGGAAATACGTTTTCCCCGCCAGGTTTAATCAATTCCTTTTCCGGCTTGCGGCCTTTGAAATAAAGGTATCCGTTTTCATCCAGCTGTCCCATGTCACCGGTATGGTGCCAGCCGTTTCTGAATGTAAAAGCATTAAGATCGTCGGCATTCCAGTATCCCTTAAATACCAGGGGGCCTTTGACAAGGATTTCTCCGGTGGTGCCTGCTGGCAGGGCATTATCCAGATCATCTGCAACGACCATCCTGGCCAGGGGCGATACCCTGCCCGCTGATCCGGGCTGTTCAAAAATGGGGGAAAACGTGATAAGGCCCGAGGTTTCAGTCTGTCCGTACATGATCCAGAATTTTGATCCTGTAACGGCTTCCCACTGTTCGGCGGTTTCCGGATTTTCAAGGCCTGCGGCAATTTCAAGACTGGACAGATCAGGCGGCGTATCCTGGGATTGGATGCACGAAAGAATGCGGCCCAGAATCGGCGGGAAGGATCCGAAAATCGACACATTCTGTTCCCGGATCAGATCTATAGCGGATTGGGGGGAAAAGTGATCCATAATCACATTTTTTCCGCCGGCCATAAGCGTTCCAAGCCCGATATTCACCCCCATGATGTGAAACAGGGGTAAAATATTTAAATAGGCTTTTGTTTTGTCCAGACCATAGGCATGCATGAGTTGGAGATTGGCCAGGATAAGGCCAGCCTGGCTGAGCACCGCCCCCCTTGGTTTACCCTGGACTGCTGCGGTGTGGATGATGATGTAGGCACGGTCCGGGTCTGAATCGGCGGCCAGTTCAACAGCACCCTGGGAATCTTGCGCATAAAGAGAAGAAAAGTTCTCCGCCAGATTGAAGCGGTGAACAATGCCGGGTCTGTCCTGGATCAGGGGCAGGATTTTGCCTGTCATTTCGTTATCATAAATGACCATCTGTGGTGTGGTGTCATCAAGGGCATGGGCCAGTTCATCTTCGCCCAGACGCCGGTTAATGAGCACGAGGCATAAGTTTAACGCAGAGCCGGCGGCAAACAGGTGAAAAAATGCCGGGTGGTTTTTGGCGACCACGGCCACACGGGTACCGGCAGCCAGATTGAGTTTTGCTATACCGCAGGTCAAACGGCAGGCATCGTCAAACAGTTCTGAATGGCTGCGGGTTTCACCGTTAAAATACAGAGCGCGTTCCTGGCCGTTCATCAGGGCGTTTCTGTGGAAAAAATCAAATATTGTCAGTTGGTGGGGCGTATTCATGGTGCTTATCCTTAATTTTTACAAAATGACGCAAGCAAAAAAAACCGGTTACAGCTTCCCGGGTCAGCCGGGATCTGAAATTTTCTTCCCTTTAACTGTCATAAATTTAAATGTATTGTCAAAAAGATTATTGGACATTGGACAGAACATGGAAAAAATGATGCCCCAAAACCTGAGCGTTGCGTTAATAGGTATGCCGGCTGTTGGAAAAAGTACCGTAGGGGTGCTTCTGGCAAAACAGCTGGGATATGACTTTCTGGATACGGACATTCTGATCCAGACAAAGGAAAACATGACCCTTGCCCAGATCATTGGAAAAAAGGGGGTTCAGGGCTTTCTGGACATTGAGGCCGGCCACCTGCTGGGCCTTGGCGGTAAACGCCGGGTCATTTCCACCGGAGGTTCAGTCATCTACCGGGAACAGGCCATGCGTCACCTGAAAAAAATTGCCACGGTCATCTACCTGCATGCCGACCTGTCCACCCTTCTAACCCGGCTGTCCGATCTTGAAGCCAGGGGAGTTGCCATTGATCCGAACAGCAACATTGATGCGCTTTACAAAGAAAGAACGCCTTTGTACGATAAATTCTGCGACATCAAAATAGCATGTGGTCAAAAACTGCCGGGTCAGGTGGCTGCAGATATTGCCGTGGCATTAAGAGACTACTGATTCAGTACCACCGGGTTCCCGTTGAGAAACAGTTTCTCTTCCTTGATGTGCATATCAAGGGACAAAAGATCGTCTTTAATAACGAAAAGTCCGGTGGCCATTCCCGGGAACAGCGGTTCAGTCAGATTAGGGATTCCGCCTGCAAGGGCATAGGGCAGACTGAGTTGGGCATCCAGATCAAAAAAAGCAAACATCATGTCCGGCTGCATGGCAAAAATAAAAAAATTAGAGGGGGCCAGGTCCTTTTTCAGACTGATGTCCAGTCCCCCGGTTACCGTTCCCTCGGGCAGGTCTATATCAAGGCCGGAGATTTCCATGCCCAGCCCTTTTTTAAGCAACCCATCAAGCGCGGACATGAGCTGTGGCGTGTTCCGGGCCATTTCATCCTTTAATATTCTCTGGAAATCACCGGGATTTCCGCCTGTTTTTTCAAGGCGTTGGCCGGCCTGGGTCATCATATCCGAATACAGGAGTATGCCCTGTTCAAAGGCTGCCGTATCCATCTGTTTCAACTTAAGGGTGGCAGCCCAGTCAGACAAAGGCTTGCCGCCCAGTGCAATGCGGTCCACATGAAAATCCATGGCCATGGTCACTGTTTTTTTATCCTCGGACGCACTTGTATCAAAGTTCAAGGTAAGGCCTGAGAGATCTACAGGATTTGATTTCCCGTCATTTATGTTCAGCTGTTCCAGTGAAAATGTATTTTTCCCGGCCCATATCATGTCCGTAAGCTGGTACAGATCAGATGTAAAATCGACCGGACCCATCACAAATTCACTGCCCTGGGACAATCCTTCCCACCGGCCTTTTGCATCCAGTGTCTCAAATCCCCTTCCCGTGGAAACGTCAAGATCCAGGGTATGAACATCAATCTGTTTCCCCTTATCTTCAGTGGAAAAGGCGTCCAGATGTATTGTGGAATCCATGGTGCCTGCAAGGGAAAACCGGGTCTGGATGGACAACGGATCTTTGCCGTTCAAACGGGTGTTCACCCACTGCATGTACCAGGGATTTTCTTCACAACTTGTTTGTGAAGTCACACTGAAAAACCCGTGGGTTCCCTGGGTTACCAGTACCAGCTGTGCGGTATCGCTTCCGGGGAAACCACCGGGATTCTCAATGCACCACTTGACACGGGAAGAAAACAGTCCCCGGTCATAGTCGACAATTTTTATCCTAGGACTTGTCCGGGCTTTGACCGCTTTGTTATTGTTCTCCTCAACAGCTGATTTAATCGTACGTTCCATGATGATGCCGTTGGCAATGGGCAGGCCGGCGCCACAAACAACAGCCAGGCCGATTAAAACGATTAACAATTTTTTCATAAGTTTTCCTTTAGACGGTTTTTCAGTCCGGACCGCCGCAACGCGGTCCTGTTATTGTCAAATGCCGTTTTAAAGGCCCGGGTGGATCCCACAATAATGACAAGAAACCTTCCCCGGGTCATGGCCGTATAGAGCAGATTTCTCTGAAGAAGCGGGAAATGGGCTGTGGTCAGGGCAATGATAACCGCATCATATTCCGAACCTTGGGATTTATGAACGGAGATCGCATAGGCCAGGGTCAGCTCGTCCAGTTCCGGCAGATCATAGGGCACGATCCGGCCCTCGTAATCCACGAGTACCTGGCCCATGGAATCATCCGCCTCGATCACCCGCCCGATATCTCCGTTAAACACCTCTTTTTCATAATTGTTTTTCAGGTGCATGACCTTATCACCGGTCTTAAAGGTGTGGCCATGGGACTTAATGCCGCCTGGTTTGTCATTTAAAACCGCCTGAAGCCGCTGGTTCAGGCTGATGGTGCCGGCCTCGCCCCTGTGCATAGGGGTAAGCACCTGGGTTTCCCGGATCTGGGGAAAGGCCTTTGGAATTCTCAGGGCGCACAATTCGCAGATGGTGTCTGCCACACGTGCCGGTGTGCTGGTTTCAATAAAATAAAACTGGGAGTACTGGTCCGCAGGTCCTGATTTTATGTCCGGCATCTGCCCGTTTCGGATACTGTGGGCATGCATGACAATGGGACTTTTCCGGGCCTGGCGGAAAATCCGGGTCAAGGGAAACACGGCCACCTGTGCCGAATCAATAATATCGGACAACACATTCCCCGGTCCCACAGAGGGCAGCTGAAAGGTGTCCCCCACCAGAATCAGTCCGGCCCCGGCCGGCAGGGCCTCGGCCAGGCGGTACATGAGCAGGGTGTCCACCATGGAAGCCTCATCCACCACCAGAAGATCCAGATCCAGAGGATTGGTGAAATCATGTTCAAAGGACTCAGTGTCCTGGTTAAAGCCCAGAAGTTTGTGAAGGGTTTTGGCCCCTTGCCCGGTCACCTCGGCCAGACGCCGGGCTGCCCGCCCTGTGGGTGCGGCAAGCATGACCTTCAGGCGAAGCGTTTTAAACACAACGCACAATGCCTTTATAAGGGTCGTCTTCCCTGTACCGGGACCGCCGGTGATAATGGAAATTTTCTGGCCCATAATCCGGACCACCACATCCAGCTGCTCTTCGGACAACTGAACAGCCATGGCCGAGAGCACCTGGGTCCGGATTAAATCTTCATCAACGCGAAAATCAGGGTTGGGCATGGATAACAGCGCCTTGATCCGCCGGGAAATGCCGTGTTCCGCCTTATGTAAAAACGCAAGATACACCCTGCCCTTTTCAAGCACCACCTCGTTATCTTGTTCCAGATTTCCAAGGGCATCGGAAAACAGTTCTGCAGACACGTCAGCCCTTTGGGCACAGGCCCGGATCAGGTCTTCTTTTTCTTCAAACACATGGCCGTTCTGCTCCAGGTCCAGCAGACGGCAGATCAGACAGGCTTTCAGCCTTTTTTCAGCCTCTTTTTCTGTACCCAGCTCCCTTGCCAGTTCATCCACGGCGGCAAAACCAATGCCGGGAATGTCCCGGGCAATGCGAAAAGGATCCTGGGTCAACACTTCCAGGGCGTGGTTTCCATACGTTTTAAGGATGGCTGCGGCCTTGGCCGAATCAATGCGGGTGCCCTGGAGCATCTCCATGACCCGCCGCACGGAATGGTGGGCATTCCAGGCCGTTTCAATCATTTTCTGCTTGATCTTGCCGATCCCGTAAACATCAAGAAGCTGATCCGGATCATTCTCAATGATCTCCAAGGTCTGTTCCCCAAAGGTATCCACAATTTTGTCGGCCAGGTCCTGGTTAATGCCGGGAATGATGCCTGAGCTCAGGTATTTTCGAATCCCCGCCAGGGTGGAGGGCAGGGTCACCTCAAAGGAGGCGGCCTTAAACTGCTCCCCGTATTTAGGGTGACTGATCCATGTGCCTTTAAGTTTAAGTTGCTCCCCCTGGGCCACCCCGGGCAGATGCCCCACCACGGTGATGGCATCGGCCACCTTGGGAACTGCCACACGGCACACCGTGTAATGATTTTCCGAATTTTGGAATGTAATCCGGGACAGGGTTCCGCTGATAGTAATCATGACACCATGTCATCGGGTGAAAAATTAGCGGTTATCCAACAGGCAGCCTCGTAAAGATCCCTGGCAAGAAAATCCGGTGCAAGGCTTTTTTTTTTCAAAGCGGCCAGGGCCTTTTCCCAGTTGCCGGTCTTAACCAGAAGGGTTGCGGCGCACCCGGCATTTTTGCCGCACTCAATATCTTTGGCAGAATCCCCTACCATGATGGCTTTATTCAAATCAATGCCATGGCGGTCCACGGCCTGAAGAATCATTCCGGGCTTAGGCTTTCGACAGCCGCACCCCTGGTCCGGGACATGGGGGCAGAAAAATATATCCTTGATCCGGCCACCGGCCTGTTCCACCCCATGGGTCATTTTTTTAAAAATGGCATCAAGGGTTCGGCCGGAGATCATGCCGCGGCCCACAGCCGATTGATTGGTAATCAGAATCACCTGAAAACCTTTGACGTTCAAAAGGGCAATGGCGTCCGGGCTTTTGGGGATAAAATGGAATTCGGCCGGTTGTTTGATATAAGCGTCGGAATCATGGTTGATCACCCCGTCCCGGTCCAGAAAAACAGTATATCCCGTCATTGTCTCCCGGCTTTTCCCGCCCTTAGTCTTCGGCCACGGCAAAGGCATACCCAAAGCCTTCCCCGGCCATCAGCCTTTCGCTGAACATCACGGCATCATTGAGGTTGTTGAATTTACCGATCCTCACCCGGTAAAACCGTCCCCGGTCATCCTCATAGGGAACAATATGGGCATTAAGATAGTCCCTGGACAACTTGATCCGGTATTGATCCGCATTGGTCCTCACCTTGAACGCCCCCACCTGCACCGTAAAATTACCTTTCCAGTAATCCACGGGGGTAAAGTTCACAGGGGTATGGTCTTTCTTGGAATAGGCTGTGGCCTTTCCAAGGGCTGTCACCTTTACCCGGGCTGTGCCGGGTTCCACGATGCCCATGCGCTGGGCCGCGTTATAGGACAAATCAATGATCCTGCCGGCCACAAAGGGCCCCCGGTCATTGATGCGCACCGTGATCTGCCGGCCGTTCTCCAGGTTCTCAACACTGACCCATGTGTTCATGGGAAGGGTTTTGTGGGCTGCGGTCATGGCGTACATGTTGTAAATTTCACCGTTGGATGTTTTCCGGCCGTGGAACTTTCTGCCATACCAGGATGCCCGTCCCTTTTCCACATACCCGTTGGCCGAGGCCATGGGATAATAGTGTTTTCCTGCAATGCGATAGGGGCGCTGGGTGGCTTCGGTTCCGCTGTACGGCTTATCCGCAGATCTTCTGTCGCCGGAATTATAGGTTCCGGCACCGCATCCGGCAACGGCAACCGCAAGGCAGAAAAGAAGAGCCGGCATTAATGTTCGGATCAGATAATTCATATAAGGTGCCATTTTTTATTCCAGGGCCATATTAAGGACTTCTTCCATTTTATCGGTAAAAAAGAAAGTCATGGTGGATTTAATATGTCCAGGAATATCTTCCATATCTTTTCCATTCCAAAGCGGCAGGATCAAAGACCGGATACCGGCCCTGTGAGCCGCAATCACCTTATCCTTGATGCCTCCCACAGGCAGAACCTCACCCCTGAGGGTGATCTCTCCGGTCATGGCCAGACGGGATTTCACTTTCCTTTTGATGATCAGGGAGGCAAGGGCCGCAAGCATGGTCACCCCGGCAGAGGGGCCGTCCTTGGGAATGGAGCCTTCGGGCACATGAATGTGGATATCATGGGTATCAAAAAAGGTGTCATCTACAGCCAGCCGGTCGGCATTGGACCGGATAAAACTTAACGCAGTTGACGCGGATTCCTTCATGACATCCCCAAGCTGTCCGGTGAGCGTCAGCCCCTTTCCCCCTTTCATGGCCACAGCCTCCACAAAAAGCACCTCACCGCCCACAGGGGTCCAGGCAAGGCCGATTGCCACGCCCGGCGCGTTGATTCGGGTGGCCAAATCCGGCATGTTTTGAATGGGGCCCAGGTATTCGGAGATTTCTTTCCGGCCAATGGTCAGATTTTCCACCTGGTCTTCGGCGATTTTAGCGGCAACCCCCCGGCATACGGCCCCGATCTGACGTTCCAGGTTGCGTAAACCTGATTCCCTGGTATATCCGGAAATAATCTGTTTGACCGCGCCTGGGGTTATTTTGATCTGGCCGGAATTGATGCCGTTGGCCTCCCGCTGTTTAGGGATGATATACCGGGTGGCGATTTTTAGCTTTTCTTCTTCGGTATACCCGGTAAGCTCAAGCACCTCCATTCTGTCCCGCAGGGGGGGAGGGATGGTGTGCAGCACATTGGCCGTGGTCAGAAACATGACATCGGACAAATCAAAGGGCACATCCAGGTAGTGGTCAACAAAATTGCTGTTCTGTTCCGGATCAAGGACTTCAAGCAGGGCCGATGAGGGATCTCCGTGGTAGGAGGAGCTGACCTTATCAATCTCATCCAGCATGAATACGGGATTTTTTTTACCGGCAGATCTTAACTGCTGGATAATCCGGCCCGGCATGGCCCCCACATAGGTCCGCCGGTGCCCCCGGATTTCTGCTTCATCCCGGACTCCGCCCAGGGCAATGCGGACAAATTCCCGGCCCAGGGCCCTGGCAATGGATTTTCCCAGGGAGGTTTTCCCGGTGCCGGGAGGTCCTGCAAAGCACAGAATCGGGCCTTTTGAGTCTTTTTTGAGTTTACGCACGGCCAGGAACTCCAATATCCGCTTTTTGGGTTTTTCAAGGCCGTAATGGTCCTGGTCCAGAATCTTTCTGGCCTCGGCAATATTCAGCCGGTCTTCGGCATATTCGTTCCAGGGCAAAGAGGTCAGCCAGTCAAGATAGGTGGATGACACCACATATTCGGAGGATGAGGGGGGCATCCTTGCAAGACGTTCCAGCTCGCGCGTGGCTTCTTTTGCGGCCTGTTCCGGCATGGGATTGTCCCTGACCAGTGTTCGGTATTCCCGGATCTCCACTGCTTCCAGATCAGTTTCCCCAAGCTCTTCTTTAATTGCTTTGAGCTGCCGGCGCAGGTAATATTCACGCTGGCGCTTATCCATGTCCTCCCGGACCTGATTTTGAATTTTGGAACCCATTTCAAGAATATCAAGCTGGTCATTGACCAGGCGGGTGACCTTTTTCAGGCGGCGATTCACATCAGTCAGCTCAAGGACCTTCTGCTTTTCATTAACAGGGGCATTAATGGTGGAGGCCACCATGTCCGCAAGGGCGCTGGGCTCCTGCAACGTCTTGACCATCTGCCCCATTTCCACAGGCAGCCCCGGCGAAAGCTTCACGATTTTTTCGTACTGCTCAACAATGTTGGTCATCAGGGCCCGGTTTTCTTTGTTCCTGTCATCGTTACGGCTTTTGAGTACTGAAATTCTGGCATGCATATAATCCCGGTTTTTCAGGTACTCCACCACCTTGAACCGGTTCAGGCCCTGGATCAGCAGCTGGGCTTTTTCATCTTCCATCTTGGACATTTTAAGAATTACGGAGACAGTACCAATGCGGCACAGGTCATCGGCAGTGTGCCTGGAATCAATGTCCGAACGTTTTGACAGCAGAAGGCCGAGCATACGGTTTCCGGACATGGCATCGTCAATCAGATCAATGGCCTCTTTCCGGATCAAAACCAGGGGCAGCACCATTTTGGGAAACAGATTGGTATCCACTATGGGAAGAATGGGCAGTTCGTCAGGTATGTCGTCAGTAGTGATGGGGACGGAGGGATGGTTTAATTCATCCATTCGTTTTCCTTTTTTATATACAATCGCCTAATCCGTTGGCTTTTTTCATCTCTTTCGGGTTGCATACCCGGGCATCAATAAACCCGGTCATCCCATGGTTGTTATAAAAAATCAATGGGCATTTTCTGTTCCGGCGCATAATTCTTCTTGAGCTGTTTCCCTAATTTCAGCTCAAGAAACCCATTGGAATATGAAGCAGACACGTTTTCCATGTCAATGACACTGGGCAGATAAAGAACCCGCTCAAACCGGCCGAACTGAATTTCAGCAAGCCTGTAGGTGGCGGTGGGATCCGGCTGGCTGCTTTTACGCACCCCGGAAATCTTTACGGCCTTGTCCGAGAGTTCAACAACCATATTCTCCTGACGAACGCCTGCCATTTCCGCCTGGATAATAATTTTATCCCGGGTTTCAAAAATATCCATCTGGGGTCTCCAGACCCGTTTTGAAAAACAGAACATGGGATTAACGGATTGAAACATCTCTTCAAAAGACTTCTCTTCTGTGGCTGGTGCTTCAATATGATTCCCAAATCGAATCTCTATCTGTTCCATAAAATGCTCCTGATAATGGGAACGGAACCACCCTGAATGCTGTTAACCTGTACCTTAATCAATTTTGTCAGGTTACCATCTGGCAGAAATGTTGTAAAGCGCTATAAAAATTGACGAACCCTTGGGTTATCTGATAAATATACCGAAATCTTTAATTGAGGCCACCCAAAATGCAATTCAAACCCATATACGGCACGTTACTCCCCCTTGTTCCTGCATTGACCAGCGGCCTATTGCTCTTTTCGGCATTTCCGGGGCCAGGCCTTTATCCGGCAGCCTTTTTCGCCCTGGTCCCGTTATGGCTTTCCCTTGACCGGATCAGTTCAAAGCAGGCATTTTATGCAGGCATTGGCACAGGGACAGGCTTTTATCTCCCCCTTATCTACTGGATCTGTCCCACCCTGACCGAATACGGCGGCCTGAATCCTTTGGCAGCGCTGTCCTGCCTGTTGCTTCTGGTCCTGTACCTGTCTCTTTATACAGGCGTTTTTGCCCTGGCCATGAAAAAGATACCTGTCCCTGACGGCCTTGTCCCGTTCTGGGGGGCAGTGGCCTGGGTCGCCCTGGAATATATCAGGACATATTTGTTTTCCGGCTTTCCCTGGGGCGTGCTGGGTTACAGCCAGTATCCCAACCTTGTTTTGATTCAGGCGGCAGACACCTTCGGGGTCCTGGGGATCACCTTTCTGCTGGTGCTTGCCAACGGCAGTTTGGTCATTGCCTTTAAGGCGTTTGCCCGAAGGGCATGGCCTGGAAAAACAAATATGGCAGGCCTAGGCCTGGTCATGGCTGTGCTTTGCGCAGTTTTTATTTACGGCCACTTTAAACTGGCCCAGGTCCATGGGCAGATCAAAGGGGCGCCTTCCCGGAAAATTTGCGTGATCCAGGCCAACATCCCCCAGGATCAAAAATGGGATAGAGCGTTTATTGATGAAACCATAGACCAGTATTCACGGTTATCCCTCCAGGCGATCCCCTGTGATCTTGTGGTGTGGCCGGAAACCGCCCTGCCCTTTTATTACGGCATGGACCCTGTGCCCTCGAACCGGGTGGATGCCCTGGTGAGAAAGGCCGGCACCTTTTTTCTCATCGGCATCCCTGCAGCCCGGCCTTCGGACCATGGGTTCCTGTACTACAACCGGGCCTGCATGCTCACCCCCCTGGCCCTGCCAGCGGGCTATTATGATAAACATCATCTGGTACCCTTTGGGGAGTATGTACCTCTCAAGCGCCTGCTCTGGTTTGCGGAAAAACTGACAGCCGGTGCAGGTGATTTTTCAAAGGGAGAAACCGGGCCGGTGCCGTTAACATTCGGTACAGGAACAACCGGGGTCTTAATCTGCTTTGAGATTATTTTTCCCCATATTGCCAGAGACTTTGTTCTCAACGGGGCAGATATTTTAACCACCATGACCAATGATGCCTGGTTCGGCCGGACCCAGGCAGCGCTCCAGCACTTTTCCATAGCTGTATTCAGAGCTGTTGAAAACCGGCGCAGCGTGGTCCGGGCGGCAAACACAGGTATCTCCGGATTCATTGATCCTTCCGGCGCCATTCTTGAGAAAACAGATATTTTCACCGCCTGCGCCCTTACCCGGCAGGTTCCGGTCATGTCCGGCAAAACGTTTTATACCCGTAACGGGGATTTTGCCGCCCAAGCCTGCCTTGTTGCATTTTTTCTGGTTTGTGTGGTAAAATCCATGAAAAAAAAATTTAGGAGAACCTTATAATGAGTGTAGAATTCAAACAGATTATCTCTTCCATCACTGCTAAAGCCAACCGGCTTAAGGAGTATCTTTGACCTCCCTGTAAAGGAAAAACGGCTTCGGGAACTTGAGCTTCTTGTTTCCAGAGAAGATTTCTGGAATGATGCGGACAAAGCCACCGAAATGTTAAAGGAACGCACCACCATCGCCGGCCTTATTGACACCTGCAATGCCATATTTTCAGAAATTGAGGATGTGGAGGTATTGCTGGAGCTGGCAAGGGAGGAGTCGGACAAGGAGAACGAGCAGGAGGCCATTCAGATGCTGGCCGATCTGGAGAAAAAAGTAAAACGCTTCTCTTTGGAGGTCACCCTTGACGGGGAGGACGATGCCCGGGACGCCATTGTCTCCATCAATGCCGGTGCCGGGGGGACAGATTCCCAGGACTGGGCGGAAATGCTGTTCAGGATGTATACCCGGTGGATCGATAAAAAAGGATACAAGTGCCAGGTCATTGACTACCAGGAGGGGGACGAAGCAGGTATCAAGGGGGTAACCCTTCATGTCACCGGCCAGAACTGCTACGGATTCATGAAAGCCGAATCCGGGGTACACC
This sequence comes from Desulfobacter vibrioformis DSM 8776, assembly GCF_000745975.1. Classification (GTDB taxonomy): domain Bacteria; phylum Desulfobacterota; class Desulfobacteria; order Desulfobacterales; family Desulfobacteraceae; genus Desulfobacter; species Desulfobacter vibrioformis. Next base: position 43,810 of record NZ_JQKJ01000014.1, read on the forward strand.
GCCTGGTTCGGATTTCTCCTTTTAACGCCGGGGGAAAGCGCCAGACCTCTTTTGCGGCGGTCTTTGTCTATCCTGAAATCAAGGATGACATCAATATCGACATTGATGAAAAGGATCTGCGCATTGATGTGTACCGGGCCAGCGGGGCAGGCGGACAGCACGTCAACAAAACCAGTTCAGCCGTGCGCATCACCCATTTTCCCACGGGCGTAGTGGTCCAGTGCCAGCAGGAATCCTCCCAGCACCGGAACAGGGAAATTGCCATGAAAGTGCTTCAATCCCGGCTCTATCAACTGGAAAAACAGAAGCAGGAGCAAAAAAGGCAGAGCCTGCATGACGGCAAGGATGATAATGCCTGGGGCAGCCAGATCCGCTCCTATGTGCTGCATCCCTACAGAATGGTGAAAGACCATCGTATCAACCTTGAAATCGGGGATGTGGACCGGGTGCTGGACGGAGATATCGACCCGTTTATCGAAGGGGTGCTGCTGTCCGGCACCGCGGATGGGTAGACATGAAGATAGACCCAGTGGAAATCATCAGGCAGTTTTATGATCCTGACTCAACACTTTTTGCCATTCTGGTGGAACACAGCACAAAGGTGGCCGCAAAAAGCCTGGAAATCGCAAAGGGCGTTGCCCACCTGAACCCGGACATGGACTTTATAGAAAAAGCCGCCATGCTCCATGACATCGGTATTTTTAAAACCCGTTCTCCGAAAATCGGCTGTGCAGGTAAATACCCCTATGTATGTCATGGATATCTTGGGCGTGAACTTTTAGACGGGCTGGGCCTGCCCCGGGCATTCGGCCTTGTGTCCGAACGTCATACCGGGGCCGGCATCACCCTTGAGAATATTATTGAAGCGAATCTGCCCCTGCCCCACAGGGATATGGTGCCTGTAATCCTGGAAGAAAAAATCATCTGCTGTGCAGACAAATTCTACTCAAAAAGCCCCAAGGAAGCAGATAAAGTCATGACCCGGAAAAAGATTGAAAAAAGACTTGCCAATCTTAATCCGGGCCATGCAAAGCGGTTTTCCGCCTGGGCGGATGAATTTAATCTGTAACCTGTTTTAGAAGTTGATCCTTAGAAATTGATCTGCCACTTCATACCGTAGTAAAATTCATCTCCTTGATCTGTGCCATCAGCTTTGTCCAAGTAATCAAGCATACCAATTTCCGGAACAATCGTCACCCCTTTGGCCAGAGTAATGGTGGCCTGCAGATAGTACGCCATTGCATCATCCTCATGAGATCCGTTGGTGTCCAGTTCAGCAGACACATAACCGATGCCGGCTTCAAGGGCCAGGGTATCGTTCGCTTTAAACCCAACCACGCCCATGAGGCCATACGCATCATTATCTTCAAGTTCGCCGGCGACGACGTTCAGGAAGGGGTCTGCATCAGCTTTAATATCCACGCCATAGGGGCCTACATTCTGACCAAACCAGCCGCCCGCGCCAATGTAGGCCGGACCCAAATTTACTTTACCGCCAATGGCCAGTATGTATGTATCCACATCAAGGTCCTCGCCACCGACAGTCGTCACTTCATAGGTCTGGTATCCGGCAGCAGCCATGATGGTAAAACTGTCCATGGACAGTTCGTACTTGGCTTCCAGCTTGGGCATAATGACCTGGGTCTCAACTGCGCCCAGATCGTCGATTTTTGGCGAAATAGCTGCAATCTGGAAATCCCCGAAAGTTAACCGGATCATGGGCCGGCGGCTGGCATCTAAATTGCCGTAGTGCTCCAGACTCTCATCATCGCCATACACCTGATTACTCAAACCGAAGTGAAGCAGGCTGGTTGTCTGACCGACCAAGAGTTTTCCAGTGCCGAAATCCCATTCGCCGTACAGGTGGCGGATATTTGCCGTGCCGCCTGCTCCGTCGGCTCCGTACTCAAATCGGCCAACCAGTTCATCACTGACCTTGACTTTGGCTCCGATGCGTGAATTGCCCTGAAGAGATTCACTGTAGTTTACTTCCGAATCAGTTCCATCATCCACATCAGCCCAGAATGTCTGAACCCTGGCACTTCCATAAAAATTCCACTCCGCTGCCATGGCGTTTGAGCCAAGGGCAATTCCCGCCGCTAAAACCACCATTGAAATAAGACGTTTCATTTTTTTCCCTTTCTAAAAAATTAAATTTTCCGGCCATGCAGCCGGAGCCCGTTTTTCAGACCGTTTACATTCTAACGCCTGATGAATCCATTAACAAATCCAAAGGCATGATGCTTTTATAAAAACGGTCTGACTGATGGGCTATTCTTGACAGGCAGGGTTAGAATATTATTTCATGATTATTTGTTTCATATTAGTTTTTAACAGCCCGCACCGCGGCCCCAGGGTGCATGCCGAAATACAATCTATTTGTCCAGAGCCGCACACCGCGTCAACCTGACGTTAAAAAAAAATCATTCTCATTAATGGTCTGTTCCATGGTAATTTCCTTTAAAAAAATTCATAATAGGAGAACAATCATTTAATCGAAAAAAGGATGTTTGTATGAAAGATGTTGTCATTGTATCTGCATGCCGCACTGCCATAGGCGCCTTTGGCGGCACATTAAAAGACCTGAACGGCGCCTGTCTTGCCAGCATTACCATGAAAGAGGCCATCAAACGGGCAGGGATTGATCCTGCCATCATTGATGATGTGCGCTACGGCACCTGTCTGGAGCATCACGACACCCTGAACACCGCCCGGGTGGGTGCGCTTATGGCAGGTATTCCGGACACAGTGCCTGCGGCCACCATCAACCGGGTGTGCATTTCCGGCATGGAAGCGGTACTGTCCGGTATGGCCATGATCCAGGCCGGCATGGCCCATGTGATCCTGGCAGGGGGTACCGAGCACATGTCCGGTGTTCCATATACCGTGCCCAAAGCCCGCTGGGGATGCCGCCTTCAGGATGCCAATTTTGTGGATGCCCTGATCCATGCCCTGCACTGCGGCTCCTATACCCTGCCCTTTGATGAAACCTCACCTGTGGACACCACCCAGGCCCCTGCCTCATATTTCCTGGGCAAGCCCTATATCATGGGTCACACGGCTGAATTCACGGCCCAGCTTCTGGATATCAGCAGAGAGGAGATGGACGAGGTTGCGCTTCGTTCTCACAACAATGCGGAACGGGCCACAAACGACGGCAGCTTTGCCGATGAAATCGTTCCTGTTGAAGTACCCCGGCGCAAAAAAGACCCCATCATCTTTGACGAGGACGAACATTTCAGGCCTGGTATGACCCTGGAAAAACTTGCGGCCCTGCCCCCGGCCTTTATTCCGAAAACCGGCAAGGTCACTGCCGGAAACGCCTCGGGTATCAATGACGGATCCACCGGCATGGTGATCATGTCCGCAGAAAAGGCCAAAGAATTAGGTCTGACCCCCATTGCAAAAATCAAAGCCACGGGCATGGGTGCCTGCCATCCTTCGGTCATGGGGCTCTCTCCGGTACCGGCGGTCAAAGACCTGATGGCCAAGTCCGGTATTACCATTGATGATTTTGACCTGATTGAGGTAAACGAAGCCTTTGCCGCCCAGTACCTGGGATGCGAAAAAGAGCTGAACCTTAACCGGGAGATCACCAATATCAACGGTTCCGGCATTGGTTTAGGCCACCCCATAGGCGCCACCGGGGCCCGGGTTATGACCACATTGATGTATGCCATGAAAAACAAAAGGAAAAACTTAGGCCTTGCCACGCTTTGCGGCGGCGGCGGCGTATCAATGGCCTGCGCAATTGAGATGCTTTAATGATGAAAACAAAATACCAGCCACTGAACCTGCAACCCTTTTTACGGATAAAAAAAACAGACAAATGACTTTCCCCTCCGACAACACCCCTGGCAACACCCCTGATGAGCCACTGCCCCTGAGCAAAACAAAGAAAAAAAAAATGGCCGAAAACCTTCAGAAGCTTGGAGAGGATTTAAGCCTGCTTTCCGTCAGCCAGCTTGAACTGTTAGCGCTTGATCCGGATCTGTTCAAAGCCCTGGTCCAGGCAAAATCCATCACCGCCAATGTGGCGGCCAGGCGCCACAGACAGTACATCGGCACCCTGATGAGGCAGATGGACCCGGAACCGATACTGGCCGCACTCGAACAGTTAAAAGCAGCTCCCACCGGTCTTTACCGCCCCAAACCCGAAATTGATCCACAAACAGACAAAGCCAGCCAGGCGCTTTTAGACAGGCTGCTGGCCTGGGATGATGACACCATGGAAACAATCCTGTCAGCCGCGCCTGACATGGACCGCCAGCAGTTAAGACAGCTGATCAGAAATGCCAACAAAGATATATCCAGACAGGAAAAAAACTCAAAATTTTTAAAGGCATTAAAAAAAATAATCATTCAGTTTAATAAATTATGAAGCAAAACATATTTAAACAGGGTCTGGTGTTCATTTTCGGCTTGTTTATCATGGCCGGCGGCGTTGTTTTATCCGTGAAAGCAGATCTTGGTATTTCGCCCATTTCCTGTGTGCCCTATATCTACAGCTTAAGGTTTCCCCTTACCCTGGGCCAGGCCACCATCATTCTCAATCTGCTGTTCATTTTTATTCAGATGCTCCTGCTTCGCAAGAAATACAGGCTGTTTCAGCTGGTTCAGTTCCCTGTGGTTTTTCTGTTTGGTTTTTTCATTGATCTGATCATGAAACATGCCCCCTGGATGACACCCGGCAACTATTTTGAACAGGCGTTTCTATGCCTTTTAAGCTGTGTTGTCCTTGGTATTGGCATTTTTTTCGAAGTCAAGGCAGGGCTCACCTATCTGCCCGGGGAAGGCCTGGTCATGGCTTTGGCACAGACCTTTGGCGTGGAGTTCGGGAAAACCAAAATCGGTACAGATGCCTCTCTGGTCGCCATCGGCATTGTAAGCGCCCTGTTTTTCCTGGGCGCACTGGAGGGTATCAGGGAAGGCACGGTGCTGGCTGCTGTGCTGGTCGGCTATATTGTCAGATTCCTGCACACGAGATTCTTCTTATTTGAGCAGTGGTTTAAGGGCCGTGGGAAAAAAATAAATCATCCGCTTTGACCACGATTCTTTGACCACGGCTACCCGATAAATTTTATATCAATTTCTTCTGTGTTTTCTTTTTGTTTCATCTCGAACTTTCCGCTGTCGGTCATGGTAAATCCCCTCTGGGATGCGGCATCCGTTAATTGTGACACAAGTTTTCCGGCAGTCTCAGGTTCACAATCAATATTGAAAAACAGCTTTAGATTTTTTAGATTTTCATCATCAAACTGGATTATAAAAGGGTTGTGTTCAATAAAAACCAGATCATCATATGTATATGTAACATCAAGTCCGGTCTCCTGAATAATTTCTGTTGCTATACCAAGTGGTCTTAATTCCATAATGTGTTGACCCTTTATGACTAATTTTTCCTATTCTTTTTTAACAATATAATTTCATCACGCATTTGAACTGACCGTTCAATGGCTGGCATGATAGCATAACCCTGATGATCCTGATAGCACAACCGGGCTGATCTATATCAAAAGTTACTGAAAATTAGCACGAAAAATTATTGACCTTGGTATCAAACAGGTTTACGGTGCCCTTCAACATAGTATTGTCAAATCTTTGGCAAACGGAACACGGTGCAAATCCGTGACGGTCCCGCCGCTGTAATGGGGAGCAGATACCCTGTCGTGCCACTGGAAAATTTTTCCGGGAAGGCCCGGGGAGAAAAGAGCCACGACCCCCTGAGTCAGAAGACGTGCTTTAAGATTTTTGTCATGCAGGACGCGATGGTAAAGGGTTTTGCAGGAAAATGTTCCTGCATGCCTAAAAAGCCATGAATTGCTGCAGGACAAATTGACGAGGTAAAACAATGTCCCTGCTTGAACAGGCCATTTCGGCCATCAACCCCGAACTGAACCAAAAAGCATTTGCAAAGGCCAAACAGCGCCTTCAAAACCAGGCAAAACCCTCTGGCAGCCTGGGAATCATGGAAGAGGTCGGAGCCCGTCTGGCCGCCATCAAAGGAACCATTGACGTCCATTTAACCAACAAACACATCATCACCTGCGCCGGAGACCACGGTGTGGTCGAGGAAGGGGTCAGCGCCTATCCCCCGGAAGTCACCCCCCAGATGGTGCTTAATTTTGCCGGGGGCGGCGCATCTGTCAACGTCATCGGCAAACATGCCGGGGCCCGGGTGAAAGCTGCGGATATCGGAGTAAATTTTGATTTTCACCCCGGGCTTCCCATTTTTCATAAAAAAGTGAGGCACGGCACTGCCAATTTTACAAAGGGGCCTGCCATGACCCGGGAAGAGGCGGTCAGATCCATTGAAGCGGGCATTGAAATTGTCAATGAACTGCACGCACAGACGCCTGTGGATCTTCTGGGCACAGGGGATATGGGCATTGGAAATACCACGCCCTCTGTTGCTATTATCGCGGCATTTTCCGGCCTGCCCGTGGAGCGCCTGACCGGCCGGGGATCAGGGATCGACGATAAAGGCCTTGCCAAAAAAATTGCTGTGATCCAAAAGGGACTGGATATCAACAAGCCTGATCCCAAGGATCCCCTTGATGTGCTGGCCAAGGTCGGCGGACTTGAAATCGGCGGACTGGCAGGACTGGTGATCGGTGCTGCCGCCAAAGGCATTCCGGTGATCTGCGACGGCCTGATCTCCACGGCAGGCGCCCTGATCGCCTGTGAACTGGCCCCGGCAGCAAAAAATTACCTGTTTGCCTCCCACAAGTCTGTGGAAATCGGTCATAAATACATGCATAATCGCCTGGACCTGGAGCCTTTGATCGACTTGAGATTCCGTCTTGGGGAAGGTACCGGTGCTGCCGTGTGCATGGAGCTTCTGGATCTTGCCACACGTATTCTTGCAGATATTAAGACCTTTGAGGAAGTCGGCGTTTCCCAATGTCATTCGTCATCCCAATCCTCATAATCCGGGTACTGTTCCGGGTTTTCCCCCTTTGCCTTGATGACCCGGGGATAAACAACCCCGGGTTGTGCCTCTTTATCCTTGTGCCTGGTTTTATTGATCTGAAACACCCAGTTGTCGCCAAAATCGAACAGATAAAACAGCTTCAGACCGGGTAGCATTGGCCAGGCGCTGGATATGGGAACCCGCTGGTATGTATTGACCGGATGAAAATCTTCCCAGTCCGGGGCCCCGCCCACCACCTGGGCTACATGCCGTGGGTGCCGGCCTACATAAAACTCAAACAAATGGTCATTATCAAAATCCACGGCCTTTTGAATGGCTTCGTGCAGGTCCAGAAACGATGCCCGCCAGTCAATTTCGATCACCCGGACCCATTCCGGTTCCGCGCCCTGGAGTTTGATTCGCAGTGTCCATATTTTCTTTGGCTGTTTGAGGTATACAATGTTGTTCATTTTTTATACGGCCCCTTTTCTTTTAGGCTTAAACGGGTACCTCTTATACATTCAACCCGGTGTAAAGGCCAGAGTAAAAGAACCTTTTTGCCTTCAATCATTGACATTGCAACCTGGATACCTTTATTTAACCTTGGGACAGGGATACAATAAATAATTTGTTAACAGATTGTATTTTTTTCACACGCCATTATATTAACGGCTCTTCACTGGCACGGCATTGTTTTCGTGTCGGTAGCAACAAAGCAAATTAGGGTAAAACCACATGAAATTTGACACCTATGCAATACATAGCACCCTGAAAAAAAATCTGGAAGTCCAGGGGTTTATCAGGCCCACAGATATTCAGTACAAAGCGATTCCCTCAATATTAAACGGTGAAGACGTCCTGGCCATTGCACAGACCGGAACCGGAAAAACCGTTGCATTTGCAGTACCTGTTATAAATACCGTCCTGAACCTGAGAAAAACGAACAAAAAACCAGGCATCCAAAGTATTATAATGGTTCCCACCAGGGAGTTGGCTGTTCAGATACAGGACGTCTTTATGGGGCTGTGCCACAAAACAAAGGTTAAACCCTTTGCCGTTTTCGGCGGGGTGGAACAGGATAAACAGATTCAAGCACTCATAAACGGGGTTGATATTCTGATTGCCACGCCAGGCCGCATGTTTGACCTGATCAGCCAGAAAGCCATTGATATCAGCCAGGTTAAAATTTTAATCCTTGATGAAGCGGATCAAATGCTGGCCAAAGGTTTTTTTGATGATATCCAGTGCATCAAACGCCTTTTGAAACAACGGCACCAGACCCTGTTTTTTTCAGCAACAATAGACAAAAATATTAAGAAGCTTGCCTATTCACAGGTTAAATCCTCTGCTGTACGCATCCAGATATCACCTGATGATCCGGTATCAAAAAATGTATCCCACTATGTAATTTTCGTGGAAATGGACGATAAACGCTTTTTTTTGCGCAAATTCATCCGGGAAAATCCGGAAAGCAAAATCCTGGTTTTTGTCAGGACCACCGTACGGGCCGAACGGGTGGCCAAGGCCCTGGAAAGAGCAGACATAAACGCGTTGACCATTTATGGTAAAAAAGACCAGGACCAGCGGCTGGCAGTTTTGACCCGGTTTAAACAGGGTGATGACAAGATACTTATTGCCACGGATGTGTCAGCCCGGGGCATTGATATCCCCAATGTTGACTATGTGATCAATTATGATCTTCCCGAGCAAAAGGAAATTTATGTCCACAGGGTCGGCAGAACCGGTCGCGGGCGATCCAAGGGTAAGGCCATATCCTTTTGCAGCAGCCAGGAAAAAGATCTGTTAACGCAAATTCAGGATTTTCTAGGCAAACCAGTAGAAAAAATAGCGGTTTCCAAGGACGAATACGCCTTTACGGTTGACGTCACAGATTCGTCAAAAGATATCAGAGAAATGATCCTGGCAAACGAAGAATGGGAAAAGAAAAAAGGCCGGCGGAAAAAAAAGTAACCATGGGGAGGCGGATCTACTCCACAATACCAATCTGACCTGTTTTTTCAAAATGCACGGCGCAGCGGACCAGTTCGCTTGCATGTTTAATATTAAGCTTTTTTTTAATGCGCTCCCTGTAGGTTCCAATGGTTTTGATACTTAAAAACAGGCGTTCGGCAATTTCCCGGCTTGAAAATCCCCTGCCGATCAGCTTGAAAACCTGAAGTTCCCGGTCGGTTAAACGGTCGAATGGGCTTTTTTCCTGTGCCTTGGGCGGATTGGACATGGACAAAAGAATATGTTCTTTGACTTTTTCATTGAGATAAATTTTTCCGGCAAGCAGAAGATGGATGGCCTTGACAACGGACTCCACGGCCTCCTGTTTCATGATGTAGCCATGGGCTCCGGCAGATAAGGCCCTGGGCGCATAAAGGTATTCATCATGCATGGAAAGCACCAGCACAGGAATATGACTGTGGTGCTGTTTCACATATTTAATCAGATCAAGGCCGTCAGACTGTTTTAAGGAAAGATCCACAATGATCAGGTCCGGGGTTATAAAATTGATTTCATCAATGGCCGGATCAACATCGCTGGCACTGCCATATGCGGCTAAGTCGCTTTCCTGATTAATCAACTCCGCCAGACCCAGTCTGAAAATGGGATGATCTTCCACCAGCAGGATTTTCTTTTTTTCGGACATATACCATCCGTATTGACTGTAACTGTGAGATCGTTGGGTGTTCTATATCACCAACCAGGCCTGAACACCAGGGTTTTCAGGCCCGGGAAGGTCGGTGCCCCCTTAAAAAACCGGAAACGTTCCACGCGTTCATATCAAACTTTTACAAACGCTTTTATAAGAAACTAGCGACAAAATACAGGAAACAAGAGGGCGAAGCGCCTAGGTGCCCATTTTAGTCCTGCATTGTCGGTGTTTTTAGCTTCATTGTTCGTTGTGGGCTTGCGACCCATGGGGGGGGGATACCGGATAAATTTATAATTTTTAAATTTTGTAAACGAACTTATTTACGGCCTCGCATCTGCCCGATCTATCTGATATGTAGAATCAAGTGGCAAGAAACTTGACACAAACGACAAAAAACTTGACACAAGAGTGGTCTGGCGGTCTCAATTTTTAATTAAGGGGAAATATGCCAAAAGAAATTACACATTTTGCCCTGGCTGAACATGTGGGCCGTGTTCTGCCCAAAGCTTCAAAATTTTTCCAGCCGGTTCAAACATTTCCCTTTGTATTTCTCATTGGGGCGGTGTGTCCGGATTCGCCGTTCTATTACCTGGCAGGCCCGCAAAAAAAACAGGTACAGGCTTTGGCCGGCCCGTTTCACCGGCCAGACAAACAAGCCCTTGTGCCGGTGCTGAAATTTTTGGCCCATCACCGTACTCCCGCAGCCCTGGCACTTGCCGCCGGCACTGTGTGCCACCTCATGTCAGACACAGCTTTTCATCCATTGGTTTACTATTATGCCGGTATGAACGGAATTCACGCCGGGGCCACAGCCCGGCACAGGTATTTTGAAACTGCCATGGATGTTCATTTTCAATATCTGTTTCCCGGGAAAACCCGTCTGTATAAAATTATCAGACAGGCAAAAATTTCAAACCCCAAATTTTATCAGCTTATGTCCACCCTGTTTTTTCCCCAATGTCCCGAACCCTCCTTTTTGAAACACGCCCTGCAATGGCACTCAACGGTTCATGCACTGTTTGGCGCCTCTGTCATACGCAGGGGGGCGATAAAGATGGCCAACACCTCACATCCTGTACCAGATTCTTCCGCAGGATTGATTTATCCTTTCAGCAAACCCTGCTTTTTGCCGTTTTTTTCAGGTCGGCTTAAATACCGGCATCCCTGTTCCGGGGCTTTTTATTCCACAGATCTTTTGACCTTGATCCGGGAGACGGCGAATGCCACACTTGCGGCCCTTGATACCATTGACCGGGCAATGGAAACATGTAAAGAAAACGAAAAAAGCAGCCAACTTGAATCACGGGTCCTGGCGGACACGAAACTGCCGGACATCAGCCCGGACCTGCCGGTGAATACCTTTGACACATGGTATGGGCAGCAGAATATCAAACCTCTGTTATACCAGGGTGTTACAATATCATTTTAACCACAGGGAAATAACCATATGCGCAGTCCTCGGACAGACAGAAAACAGATACTGGGGTGGGTGATGTACGATTTTGCCAACTCTGCCTACACCACGTTGATTGTAACCTTTATTTATGCCATTTATTTTGTTTCAGCCATTGCGCCGGATAAAATCTACGGTACAGCGCTGTGGTCCAGGGGCGTCACGCTGACGGCACTTCTGACGGCTTTTTTATCTCCTGTGCTTGGGGCACTGGCTGACCATGGCAATGCGCAAAAAACGTTTTTGTTTATTTCCACAGTGATAGGTGCGGCAGGCTCAGCGATGCTTTGGTTTGTCAAGCCGGGCCAGGTCTATCAGGCGTTGATCTGGTTTGTCCTGTCCAACCTGGCCTTTGAAATCGGTATGGTGTTTTACAACGCATTTTTACCGGATATTTCCAGTGAAAAAAACATTGGGCGAATTTCTGGCATCGGCTGGGGTGTGGGGTATATGGGCGGGCTTTTAGCCATGTTTGTCGCCATGGCCGGTTTTATCAATCCGGAAATTCCCTGGTTCGGCCTGGCCCGGGAATCCGGGGCCAACATCAGAGCCACCTGCATCCTGGTGGCGCTGTGGTACGGACTTTTTTCCATTCCTCTGTTTATTCTTGTGAAATCCAAACCCTGCAACCAAATAAAAAATAACGGCAAGGCCGCCATTGTCCGGGCAGCCTTTACCGATCTTAAAGACACGTTTAAAGATATCCGGTCTTACCGGGAAATCGTCAAACTGCTCATTGCAAGAATGATTTACAACGATGGTCTTGTAACCATTTTTGCCTTTGGAGGAATTTATGCAGCCGGTACCTTTGGTTTCTCCTTTAAAGAAATCATGATTTTCGGCATCGTGCTCAACGTGGCCGCGGGCACAGGCGCCTTAATCATGGGTATATTTGACGATAAGCTGGGGGGCAAAACCACCATCCAGATATCCAATATCATTTTAACCCTGGCCGTGGTGCTGGCGGTTTGTGCGCCCGGCAAGGCCATGTTCTGGACCGCAGGCGTACTTGTGGGATTTTTTGCAGGTCCCAATCAGAGCGCCAGCCGTTCCCTGCTCGGCCGCTTTGTTCCCCGGGAAAAAGAGAATCAATTCTTTGGGTTTTTCGCCTTTTCAGGCAAATTAACGGCGTTTTTCGGGCCGTTGTTCCTGGGAATTCTAACCCAGATATTCAATTCCCAGCGTGCCGGGGTTGCTGTTCTGGCCGTATTCTTCGTTATTGGATCTTTAATTTTATCCAAGGTGGACGAAGAGGCAGGGACGGCTGCTGCAAAAAAATATCAATAAAGCCCAAAGGGGCTTTCATCCATGCTGATATAAATATTCTTGCTCTGGCTGTAATGGGCCAGCATCATTTTGTGGGTCTCCCGGCCGATGCCGGACTTTTTGTACCCGCCAAAGGGTGTATGGGCCGGCAGCTGGTTGTACGTGTTGACCCACATACGGCCCGTTCTGACAGCGCGCGCCACCCGCAATGCCCGGTTGATATCCTTTGTCCACACCGCACCGCCCAGGCCATAGATATTATCATTGGCCATGTCAATGACTTCCTGTTCGTCCTTGAACTTGATCACACAGACCACAGGACCAAAAATTTCCTCCTGGGCAACGGTCATGCTGTTGTCCACATCAGCCAGGATGGTAGGTTTCAGAAAACATCCTTTGGCAAGCTCTCCCTGGTTGATCTTTTCACCGCCGGTCACCACGGTGGCGCCCTCTTTTTTACCGGCTGCCACACAATCCAGAATTTTTTCAGCCTGTCTCAGGTTAATCTGGGCACCCATCATGGTGTCCTCTTCCCAGGGCAGTCCCACTTTGACGGATTCAAACCGCGCCTTAATCTCAGCCAGGAACTTGTCATAAATATCCTCGTGGACAAACACCCTGGACCCGGCACAGCAGACCTGTCCCTGATTGAAAAGAATACCAAGGAGCACACCTTCCACAGCCTTGTCCCAGGGGCAGTCCGGGAAATAGATATTGGCGGATTTTCCGCCAAGTTCCAGGGTGGCGGGAATCAGCTTTTTGGCTGCGGCATCTGCAATCTGGTATCCCACTTCAGTGGACCCGGTAAAGGCCAGTTTTGCAAATCCTTCATGGTTAAGCATGGCATTTCCGGTGGATGAACCGCCACCGGTGACCACGTTTACAACACCAGGCGGCAGGACCGTATCCAGAATCTTGGCAAATTCCAGCAGGCTTAAGCTGGTGTCTGAAGACGGTTTCATGACCACGGTGTTGCCTGCAGCAAGCGCCGGAGCAATTTTCCATGCCGCCATGAGAAAGGGAAAGTTCCATGGAATAATCTGACCGATAACACCAATGGGTTCGCTCAGTACGATACTCATGGTCTTGTCGTCAATCATGGTGCAGGTTCCCTCTTCGGTGCGTACGGCGCCGGCAAAATAACGGAAATGATCCGAGGCCAGGGGCACATCAATGTTCCGGGTCTCCCGGATGGGTTTGCCGTTATCAAGGGTTTCCACCATGGCCAGGTGCTCTGCCTTTTCATCAATAAGGTCTGCGATTTTCAACAGCAGCCCGGCCCGTTCCTGGGGCGATACCTGGCTCCAGGTTTTAAAGGCTTTCCGGGCCGCCTTAACGGCCAGATCGACATCTTCCGCCCCCGCATTGGCGCAGGTGGAAAGAAACTCTCCATTGGCAGGACAGGTGACTGTAAAGGTTTTTCCTTCTTTGGCATCGACCCACTTGCCGTCAATATACAAATTGTAACGTTGATCAACTGGTTTTTCCATGGTCCTTCCTTTCGCTTTAAAATAGTATCCGAATGGATGCGGTCTTTTCCCGAACCCCGTGTCCGGATGACAAATGCCATTTACCCGTTTAGTAAAAAAAAGCAAATATAATGCCATAAAAACAAAAACACCGGCCCCAGGGCAGACCATGGGGTCCAACAGACATACAGGATAAAAAAAAATATTAATTTTCAGGCAGATTTTTGCATTATTTGAAACAATTAGCTGATCTGCCAACCTTTTTCTTACAATTTTAGGTAAACTATTATATAGATGGGCCTAATTTTAATAAATGTGGCAGTACGAACTAGATGAAAGCATCATTTAAACTGGATTTAACATGTATCCGGCAATGGACCCGGGAAGACAGGCCTTACATAACTGGCATTGCTGATGGAAACAGGTTTCATACCGCCCTTCAACCCATTTACAGCCTGGCTCATCGGCGGATTGTGGGCCATGAGGCCCTGGTCCGGGTTTTCGATATGCTGGGCAATTCCATTTCCCCTGCGTCTATTTTTGACCGTGAGATGTCCAACGACGATATGATTCAATTAGACCGTCTGTGCAGGTGGCTCCATCTCCAGAATTTTAAGTTGATTAAAGATCCGTTGAACTGGCTGTTTCTCAATGTTTCAGGCCAGACCCTTGCCAGGGGACTGGAATATGGTTCTTTTTTCAAAGATGCCATTGATGCGGCCGGGATTCCTGCCCACAGGATCGTCATCGAAGTGGTGGAACATCCCTTTGAAAACCCTGACTGGATCATACCCGCCATCCGCTACTATAAGGAGCTGGGGTGCCTTATTGCATTGGATGATTTTGGTGCAGGCCATTCCAATTTTGACCGGATCTGGACCTTGAAACCGGATATTGTCAAACTTGACCGCTCCTTTTTAACCCGGGCAAATAACAACAGGAAGATTCAGAATCTGTTCCCCGGCATTGTTTCTCTGCTTCACCAGGCCGGTTCTCTGGTGCTCATGGAGGGTATAGAAACCCAGGCCCAGGCCCAGGCACTGATCGCCATTGAAAGCGATGTTGATTTTGTCCAGGGTTTTTATTTTGCCCGGCCATTTACAGATCTGTTATCCCTTCCACCGGTCTTTGATCAGTTTCCAATGCTTATGAACCGGTACAAAAATGAAAGAGACTGCACTGATATCCAGTTTCAGGACAAGCTTGTTAAATACCGCACCCTGTTCATAAATGCCGTGGGAGAGTTGAAAAAGGGCAAAGCCTTGTTTAACGCCTGTTCAGAACTGCTTGATGACCCCATGGTGGTCCGGTGTTACAATATCGGGACCAATGGTATTCAGATCGGAAACACCCTGGTGGGCAAGCACTATGTCAGCCAGACGGATAAACGGTTTAAACCCCTTGAAGATGCCAGAAGCGCAGACTGGTTCCGGCGCCACTACCTGAGACGGGCCATTACCCATCCCGGACAGATTCAGGTCACCCGGCCATATTTATCAATTACCGGTGCCCATATGTGCATCACCTTGTCTATGAAATTTTCCAACCCCTCTGGAAATAGCGTGCTTTGCTGTGATCTGATGGGTTCATGGTGAGGCGGGGTGTTAAGTCTTAAGCGTTAGGGAATGGAACTTGCTGTAGCTATAGATAGCTATACTAGTACATTAGAAAACTTATGCTAATCTTGTGCGAAAAAGTGTTTATTTTGGTTTAATCTTTTATGTTCCAGCCTGTTGTAAAGCGTGTTTAATACCTGCATATCAGCCGGAAGTTCTCCATCTGGATCTGTTGTTTTTTCAACAAACCGTTCATAAGACCGTTTTGAATGCCGAGATAATCTTGATTTCATTCTTTCCATCTCTTCTTTTGTGAATGAGATGGAAAGAAAATTTGCAAATTCCTCCCAAATTACATTGGGTAATTGGTTGTAGTTCATTAATATTAAGTCGTTATGAGAAAGGGCGGATTTAAAATAGCTGGTTAAAACATTGATCCCGTACCTGTCTAAGTCTGCAAAATTCAACTGCTCCGAAGGATTAAGCCCCACGATCTCAGGTGCTAAAATTCCCGGAACCATATGGGCACCCCGTATCCTGCGGTGGGAGCTCAGAACCTCAAAAGGGGTTCTATAAAGAAAAAAACAAGGAGTCTTGGGAAAAAGTGAACGGATAAACTGGAAATGACATATGTGCCAACAGTCCAATTTGACAAACAAGTGGCACTCCTTGCCGGACCTTTTCTGGCCGAATGCGTGCATAATCATTTTAAGAGTCTCTCCATATTTTGTTTTATGCTGCCCGAAACAGGCTAAGTGCACCAAGAAGTCAATCACCTGGGTTCGGAAAAAACAATACATTGAGACAATAATGAAAGAAGCTGTGTGATGAGCGTTGAACCGCAGCGAGAGCAATGGAAAATAAACGCCGAAGGTTCTACATAATCAAATTTGCTTAATTGTTTGGCAGCGTTAAACGAAAGATTGCAAATTTGACGGTTTTCAAGCGGCACTCCAGCTATCGACCGGTAAAAAAAAGGTTGGTTAAATAAAAAATCTCCCAAAAAATACCACTGGGTTGATAAAACACCTTTTTCTTCGGTCACTTCAACAGGGTACCATTTATTCAGGGAAATTAATTCTGTTTCAGGGATTAAGCGGCCCCGGATCACCTGTTTTATTGCTTTAGGATAAACGTGTTTGGACATTCGCTTAGAAATTTTATCTGGTTAACGTGTCAGCACTACGAACAAGTCATTTTATCAAAAACCACGGAAAATATCAGAGAACCATAAAAGCAGCTCATTATCCTGCAAGCAAACTTGAATTTCAACCCCGGAAATTATCGGGGAGCCTGAATTTCCAATTGGCAGTACTACACATAGTTATTTACAGGGTTACTTTTATACAAATCCTGCATTTCTGCATAGAGACGAGCAGCTTTAAGAAAAGCATTGTGTTCTTCTCTAACTTCGATTGATGCCTGTTGCTGACATTTTTGCTCAAAAGACTGTTGTTTTATCAACAGCTTCAAATGTTCTTCACTAAGTTTTTTATCATCATCGTGGTTTTTATTATCAGTTTTCTTATAAAAACTGTTTTTCGAGCGCCCCCAAAAGCCAGAATCATTGTTCGTTGGCCATGAATCTCCCCGATATTGATCCAAGGATTCGCCCACAGTTAATATTACCGAAGTGTCTCGGGGTGCATATGAAGAGCACAAATCTCTCTGCAAAAGAGAGAGCATTTTCTCACGGTATTGTGGATCTTCTTTCATTTTTTCAAATGCCTTGTCAGAAACATTGACGGCCGCATTCTTAACAGTACTATGAAATTTTATTTTTTCAATATCTTGATAAAATTCTTGTTTGAACATTGCCATTTCTTCTTCTATAGTTAATTTTGCTGTTTGTGACGTTTCCTCAGTTTTAACAGCATATTTCGAGTTTACAGATGTTTCTGAATTTTTTCTTGTATTCTTTGAATACGCATCTATATCGCCCCTTATAGGATTTCTTTGAATGATTAATGACATGTTTTCAATCCTTTCTGTTAACAATTTAAATGAACCGATATAATTTTGATACCCACATATTTGCTGATAACACGATTTTATAAATATAGATTGACAACTACACAGCAAATAGCATTCCAATGATCTAATATAAGAATAAAGTTGTTTAATATTGGATAATTATACTCACTTTATTTTTAAAATTGGACTATCCTTAAAGGATAAAATAGAGATGTTCTTTCCTGCAAATATCAGAAAATCGGAAATATTTTCCCCGAAAAAAAAGATCCCTCCCCTGGACAGTCCATCTATCTTTCTATTGTGTAACTGTCCGGTTTTTATATCAACCTATGCAGCTAACGCGGGAAACCCGCAACCCAATTTTCCCTCCTCATTTTCTTGTTTTTTTTGACAGAAACTGAGGAGTAAGGCACTGAAATGCCGACTCTGGGGGGTTTGTTCAGCCCATAAACTGCCGGACCCAGTCATTCATCGGGCGGTGCATAAGATCTTTTGGGGTGCCGTTCTGAACAATGCCGCCCTGGTTCATCAGGATGATCTGAGAGCCTGCGGCAAAGGCTTCTTCGTGGTCATGGGTGACAAAAATGGTGGTAATGTGCAGCCGGGAAAAAATCTGGGTGAGTTGATCCAGCAGGTGTTTTCGCAAAACCCGGTCCAAAGCGCTTAAGGGCTCATCCAGCATGAGCAGCCTGGGACCCGGGGCAAGGGTTCTTGCCAGGGCCACCCGCTGGCGCTCGCCTCCGGACAGTTCATCCACCTTTCTGTTTTCAAACCCTTTAAGATTGGTTAAGGCCAGCATTTCTGCCACAATCGAGGCTTGTTCCTGCTTGGACATACCCTTCATTTTCAGGCCAAATGCAATATTGTGGAATACATCCAGATGGGGAAACAGGGCATAGTCCTGGAACATCATGCCGAAATTGCGCTTGTGCGGGGGCAGATCCAGGATGGAGGCATTGTTGAACCGGATATCGCCTGAGTCGGGTATATCAAGTCCTGCAATCATTCTTAATAGCGTGGTTTTCCCGCTGCCCGAAGGGCCGAGAACGGACAGTCGGCTCCCCCGGGGCAGAGCAAGGTTGATGTTGTTTAAAAAACAGACGCCTGTTGTTCCGGTTTTTTTCAAATTATGTATGATAAGTTCATTTTCCATTAAAACTGTTGTACCCCGTTTGAACTGATTTTTTCAATGAGAATAAATCCGGCTGCTGTGACAACCATGAGAAGGGTGGAAATGGCCATGGCCTGGCCGTAATTCATGGCGCCCGGCTGGCCTAAAAACCGGTAAATGGCCAGGGGGATGGTGGGAGTCCGTGGTCCTGCGGTGAAAATGGTGGCGCCGAATTCTCCCATGCTGATGGTAAAGGCAAACACGCCGCCTGCTGTCAGCGCCCCGGATATCAGGGGCAGGTCAAGGCATCTGAATATTTTTCCAGGACTGGCGCCTAAAGTGGCGGCAGCCTCCCTGATGTCATTGGGAATACGCTTCAGGGCAGGCAGCACGGCCCGGAGTACAAAGGGAAATCCCACCAGGGCATGGACTAAAGGGACAAGCAGAGTTGAACTGCGCAGGTTAAGCGGGGGCCGGTCCAGGGTGATGATGATGCCGAACCCCAAGGTTACAGCCGAAGTGGACAGGGGCAGCATAAACAACGGGTCAAAAAAGGCGGCAAGGCCTTTGGCTTTTACCCGGTCCAGATGGTTCAGGCAAAGGGCTGCGCACAGGCCTGTCACAAGGGCGATAATAAGGGCTGTTCCCGCAAATATAAAGGAGAACTTAATCGCCGTAAAAGGCGGGACATGGAAAATGGAGTTGGCAGGATTAACAAAAATGGCCTGGTAATAGATCAGGGACACTTGTCCGTCATGGACCAGGGACTTTCCTGCAAGCGCGGCCAGGGGAAAAAGGCACAGCAGGATTATAAAACCGGCACTCCCTGCAACTGCGGCCTTTTCCCGGAATTTTTGCGGTGGTTTAAAATTGGCGTGGCCGGCCTTTGGCGCAAAGCGGACCGCCTTTCGGGAAAAGGCGGTGTAAAGACCCATGAGTACCAGGGTGAACCCGATTTGAAGCAGGGAGAGAAAAGATGCCACCGGCAGGTTGAACATATAGGCGGCCTGGCGGTAGATTTCGGCTTCTATGGTGGAATAGGCAGGCCCCCCGAGAATCAGAATGATGCCAAAGCTTGAAAAGCAGAAAATGAACACCAGAAAGGATGCCGCCCATACCGCAGGCATGAGCAGGGGCAGGGTAATATGGATAAATATTTGAAACGGTCCTGCCCCGAGCGTGGCGGCCGCTTCCTGGATATTTGCCCGCAACCCTGCCCAGAAGCTGGTCAGAATTCTGAGCATGACCGAAAAATTGTAAAATACATGGGCCATGAAAATCAGCACCAGGGGGTGACGGATATTTAACATGCCCAGACAACCGTTTTTTCCGAAACTTGCGTCAAGGGCGGCGGCCACCACCACGGCGGGCAGAACAAAGGGGATGGAGGCACACAGGGTTAAAAATTTTTTCCCCTTAAATTGGTAATGGGACATGACAAAGGCGCAGGGAAAGGCAGACGCCAGGGTCAGGCCCGTGGATACGGCAGCCTGCCAGAAGGTGAACCAAATGATATGGGCAAGGCGCTGGGAGCCTGTAACCTGATCCCAAAAGGACAGATCAATATGAAGGTGTGAGGGAAAGTCCGGCACAAAGCTTCGAATAAAAATACCGGCCAGGGGATAAAAATAGAAAACAAGGAAAAATACAAGGGGGACCAGCCCCGCCAGTACATAGGGGTGCGTATAGATCCTTGTTTTCACCGCAATAGCGTTTCCGTCCATTCCCGGATCCATTTATCCCGGTTTTGGCGGATGTCGTCTGCGGGCAAAGACGCTGGCGCATCTGTAATTTTTACATGCTTTAAAAACACCTCGGGCAGCCTTGCCTTTGTGCTGGCCGGAAACACAAACATCTGCAACGGTATGTCTTCCTGGAATTTGTTACTTAAAAGAAAGTCCATGGCCTTTTTTGCAAGATCGGTGTTGGCGCTGTTTTTCAGAATGCCTGCAAATTCAATCTGGCGAAAGGCGGATCTATTCCCGATGATGATACCGGTGGGGGCGGTGTCCGGTTTAGGGTCAGCATAAAACACTTCTGCCGCAGGACTTGAGGCGTAAGAGACCACAATGGGGCGCTCTCCTTTTGAGGCGGCGGTGAACTGTCCCCAGTAGGCTTCCTGCCAGCTGTTTACCACCATGACCCCGTTGGCTTTAAGTTTCTGCCAGAAAGAGATGTACTCATTTTCCCCGAAACGGCTGATGGTGGTCAGAAGAAAGGCAAGGCCCGGAGATGATGTGGCCGGGTTCTGGACAACGGTGAGGTCCTTATATTCCGGGCGTATCAGATCTTCAAGGCCGGCCGGGAGGGCAAGATGTTTTGCCTTGAACCATTTGATGTCATAGTTGAGACATACATCACCAAAATCCACGGGTATCAGACGATTTTCGCCATCCAGTAAAAGGGTGGTGTTAATATCTTCAAACCCTTTGGGGGTGTAGGCCATGAATATATCATTGTCCAGGGCCCTGCCTATAAAGGTGTTGTCCACCCCGAAAAACAGGTCCGCCATGGGATTATTTTTCGACAGAATCGCCTTGTTCAGTGCCTGGCCGGCATCTCCGGAACGTAAGACCGTGATGTCCGCACCCACGGCGGTTTTAAAATCTTCAAGTACGGATTCCGACATGCTGAAGCTGTCATGGGTCATGAGGGTCAACTCCCGGCCCAGGGCCTGGCCGGTGAGTATGGGCATAGCTAAAAAAAAGCAGACAATGGCAACAGCAGCATATGGTTTCATTTTTATTCTATTTCAGCGTCTTTCCGGCCAAATCTTTTTCGACATCTCCGTGAGCTTGTATTTCTGGATTTTGCCCGAGGCGGTCATGGGATATTCATCAATAAAATGGACATATTTTGGAATTTTGTACCGGCTGATTTTTCCCCGGCAGAAGTCCTGGATATCGCTGGGTTCAATATTTGATCCATCTTTGAGAATCACAAAAGCACCAACCTCTTCACCGTATTTCTCGCTGGGAACCGCAGCCACCTGGACATCCCGGATCTCATCCATGCGGTATAAAAATTCTTCGACCTCCCTGGGATAGATATTTTCCCCGCCCCGGATGATCATGTCCTTGTGCCGGCCTGTGATGGACAGGTTGCCTGCTTTGTCCATGACCCCGAGATCGCCTGAATGCAGCCAGCCGTCCTTGTCAATGACCTGGGCTGTGGCTTCGGGATTGTTATAGTATCCTTTCATGATGCTGTATCCCCTGACGCACACTTCACCCTGTTTGCCCGGGAGCAGTTCTTTTCCTGTGTCAAGGTCAATGACCTTGACTTCAAGGTGGGGCAGGGCCCGGCCCACGGTTTCCACCCGCACCCGGATGTCGTCGTGTATCCGGGTTTGGGTCAAGACCGGAGAGGCCTCGGTCAGACCGTAGCAGATGGTGATTTCCGTCATGTTCATCTTGTCAATGACCTGCTCCATGACATGGATGGGGCAGTTGGATCCTGCCATGATGCCGGTGCGAAGGGATGAAAAATCAAATTTTTTGAACAGGGGATGATCCAGCACGGCAATGAACATGGTGGGTACGCCGTAAAGGCCGGTGCATTTTTCCTGCTCCACCGAGGCCATGATCAAAAGCGGATCAAATTTTTCCAGAATCACCATACAGGAGCCGTGGTTTATGAAGGCAAGCACCCCGAGCACACAGCCAAAGCAGTGGAACAGGGGCACGGGCAGGCAGACCCGGTCATCCGGGCCCAGGTTCTGGTTGGCACCGATCCAGTAGCCGTTGTTGCCGATATTGTAATGGGTGAGCATAACGCCTTTGGGAAACCCCGTAGTACCGGAAGTATACTGCATATTCACCACATCATGGAGATCCAGGCTGTCCTGGCGGGCCTGGTACTCCTCTTCGGAAATCATTACAGACAAGGCCCGGATTTCGGGAATGGTATACATCCCCCTGTGTTTTTCAGGGCCAAGGAAGGCCACCCGTTTAAGATGGGGGAATTTTGGGGATTTCAGGTAGCCGCGCTGACAGGTTTTCAGCTCCGGTACCAGTTCATATATGGTAGATATATAATCCGTGTCCTGGTATCCGTCGATGAGAAACAGATTTTCACAATCCGACTGGGTGAGCAGGTATTCAAGTTCGGCTGTTTTATAGTTGGTGTTAACCGTGAGCAGCACAGCCCCGATTTTGGCCGTGGCAAACTGCAAGGTAACCCAGAACGGTATATTAGTGGCCCAGATACCTACTTTTTCCCCTTTCTTAACGCCCAGGGCCATCAACCCCTTGGCTGTTTCATCGACATAGGTGGCAAACTGGCTGTAACTCAGGCGAAAATCCCTGTCCACATACACAATGGCCGGGTTGTCCGGATATTTTTCAACAGTTCTGTCAAGGATCTGGCCCAGGGTCAGGGATTGCAATGGCAAAGTTTCGTCCATATGATGCTTTATTCCTCTTTGGCTTGGGGTTGCTGGGGGCCGGGCCCGGGAGGATCTATCGGCTCGGCCATGGCTGTTATTCCGGAATTATTCCGGGATATAAATGACAGCGTGGATTTCGGCCTTTTCTTCGCCTGCACAGGAGACATAATGGGGAACCACAGAGTTGTAATAGATGGAGTCGCCGGGCTTCAGTTCATAGACCTCATTGCCGTAAATGACTTCCACAAGACCTGAAACAACAACAATAAACTCTTCGCCTTCATGGGAAGACAGATTTTTTTCCCTTGCGGACTCAGGCATAATTTCAACAAAGAACGGCTCCATGTGCCGGTCTGACTTGCCTTTGCCCAGGGCATAAAAATTTAAGGCAGGGGCTTTGTTGGTGCTGTCAAGAACGGAAAAACTGTCTGCCCGTTCCGCCTTGCGGACAATATAGGGAGCCCCGCTGTCCTGATCATCCAGAAAGGTGCCTAGGCGCACCCCCAGTGCCCGGGCAATTTTCATTAAAGGACCCAGGGGGGGATAGGCATCTTCCTCAAGCATGGTGGTGATAAATTTAGGGTCAAGGCCGGCTGCTTCGGACAATGCCGCGATATCCATGCCCCGTTTCTCCATGAATGATAAAATCCGCTGGTTCACTTTTCCTGTTTGCATCCAACCTCCCTGATTTTATTATGGTTTTATAAGAAAGTCTGTGCAAGTTACTCAGATCTTTCATGGTTTGTTGTGGGCCGAAGCCTGGCAGGTGATATGTCAGGTCGGCCCCTAGCCGTTTATAAAAAGTCATATGGATATAATATATCATAAAATCTTTGTCAAAAAATTCATAAAATTTACTCCCTTATTCCAAAATTTTTAAAGATCAATGCACTGTATCCGAGTATGGTGCTGCCCGGAAAACAAAGAATTCATATCTTTATTTCCCTGGTTGCTTAGTACGATATAGTAACTTTCAATTTCGTCCCGAACTATCAACGTTAAAGCTGAATAGGCCGGAAGATTACCAAAATGATATTGCACAAGATGTCCAAACTTATCTTTCATTTCCCAACCTAAAGGAGTTCCCGGATAAAAAATGCACTAGTCCTTATCTACACCTCTCTCCAGCGTTCTCTGCCAATTACGTTCTTGACTTTTTCCTGCATCGTAACCATCAGTCCACCCCTGGCGGTATTGTTCATCTCTTGCAAAACGGCGGGTGTCTTTTTTTAAATTGGCTCCCAGACTGCCCATAGCATTCTTTCCGCTGCTGACTCCGTCTTCATAGCCCTGGCTATATGCGGGGTCAAATCCTTTTTGATTCATGAGGTCCTTCTTGCTTGGAATACAGCCTGAAAAACAGAAGCAAACAATAACAATAAGTATAATGTAATCTCTTCTCATTTCTTCTCCTCCTGTGTTTTATGGTCTAAATCATGAACAGATACAATGCCATTGTAAATAACTTATTGGGTTGATATAGAGGAAATACGATCGAAAATCCGTTGTTTTTTTGTACCCAATTGTAAGCAAATGTAGCCGACCAGAACGGTTGTCGCAAGAATGCTACAAAATGGTACAATTATGTACAAAAATTCCACAGAGTTTATACGGGTTATGCTGTACGCCTTGGATGATCGCAAATGGCTTTACAGCAGTGACGCAAGAACAAAAAAACGGTGGGAGGCGAGCTTTAATGAACGGCATGAATCACAAGGAATGTATTTTGCTGGTTGAAGATGATCGTCGCCTGGGCGATCTGATCGCCGAATATCTGATCCAGAATCAATTTGATGTCTTTATCGAACGGCGGGGGGATACGGCCCCTGATCGAATCATGAGGGAAAAACCTGATCTGATTATCCTTGATCTTATGCTGCCTGGCATGGACGGGATAGAAATCTGCAAAACTGTGCGGCCTGAATACCATGGACCGATTCTGATGCTGACGGCCCGAGAAGACGACATGGATCAGGTGGTCGGCCTGGAAATAGGTGCCGATGATTATGTCAAAAAACCGGTTGAACCCCGGGTCCTTCTGGCGCGAATTCGAGCGCTGATGCGCCGGTTTGCCAAAACCGGAGCTCAGTCTGTTGATTCGCCCCATGAAGCAGGAGTGAATGAATTGATCTTTGGGACTCTGGCAATTAACAGGCCTTCCCGGACGGTGCAATTGGGTAAGCGTGTCGTGGTATTGACAACTAATGAATTTGATCTGCTCTGGCTTCTGGCCGAAAATGGCGGCCGCATCCTTGACCGGAACACCATCTATAATCGACTGCGGGGCATTGACTATGACGGTCTTGACCGCAGCGTTGATCTGACGGTTTCCAGGCTGCGCAAAAAATTGGATGACGGTTCCGAAAGTCCGGAGCGTATCAAAACAGTCTGGGGACAGGGCTATCTTTTTGTTACGAATGCCTGGGAGTGATATGAGACGTATTTTTTTATCCTTCTTTTTGTTTGTTATACTGAGTTTTATCATCTGGCAATTTTTATTTTCTCCGGTAGTGACGCGGCTGGTAGAAGAGACTGTTAAACAGGAGTTGAACCAGTACTATCGAACACTTGTCCGGGGCGTGTATTCCTTATTGATTGAAGATGTTGAAGCCCTGCCGCCGAATCAGTGGTCCGGTTATATACAACACCGGCAGCCACAATTCGGGTATCCGCTGGCTATCGAACCAATAACTTCCCTGGATTTACCGGAACACGATCAGGACCTGCTGAAACATGGAAGTATTGTTGTGGTAAAAGGAGGACGTCTGTTCTATCAACGCATAAGATCCAGTGATCAAGTACTTACTATGGGGCCATTTTTGGATTTTGATGTTTCGCTGCGGATTAAGGCGATGATCTGGGGTATGCTTTTTATCAGTTATGGGTTAATGACGCTTATCTGGACCATGGCGTTCTGGATGAAACTCAGGCGGATCAGCATTACTGCCGACGCCTTTGGAAGAGGAGACTTGGGGGCTCGGGTCAACATGTCCAAACATTCCGCACTTTTTCCTCTGGCAAATTCATTTAATAATATGGCAGAGCAAATTCAGCGGCTGATCGCCTCTCACAAAGAGCTTACCCGGGCTGTTTCCCATGAACTGCGCACGCCGATTTCAAGAATTCGTTTTGGTCTGGAAATGCTGAACACATCTAAAGATGCGGAGAAGATGCGTAAAAATATTTTTGAAATCAACAAGGATGTGGATGAGTTGGACACTCTGGTGTCCGAATTGCTGGTTTATGCCCGATTTGACAGGGAAAAACCTTCTTTAGATCTGGTTGAGCTGCCCATTGTTTCCTGGCTTGAAGAACTCACCGAAAAAGCCGGCAGGACTCATCCTGATATTCAACTCCAATGCTGCCTTTCAGAAAAGTTTCAACAATACAAGGTCTTGCTTGACCCGCACTACATGTCCCGGGCGCTGAACAACCTCATACAAAATGCCATGAAGTATGCAGCCCACCATGTAAAAATCAGATGTGAAGAAAAAGGCAGCGATATCCTGATCCATGTGGATGACGACGGTCCCGGCATCCCGGAGTTAGATCGGGAGCGGATTTTTGAACCTTTTATCCGCCTGGATTCGAGCCGCAGCCGGGAGACCGGCGGGCAGGGCCTTGGCCTGACCATTGTCCGGCAGATCATTACCTGGCATGACGGTAGGGTTTTCGCCAGCAAGTCACCGCTTGGAGGTGCCCGGTTCACCCTTTGCTGTAGAAAAACGGTCAAGGCTGGAAAACAGGCTGATGACGAAAAGAAGACAATGACATAAGGAAGAACCGCCGGTCAGGAACACAGCATTGACCTGTTCCGGTCCGATTCCGGCATTGGCCTTTTAGTTTATGGGCTTGGGCATAACCTTCAGGTTTCGTAACTCCTGGAGCACAAGCTGTACCATAGGTTCCACTTGGGCTGCAATAAGGGGGGTCAGCCCGGGGTTGAGGGTTTCAATGTTTTCAGGTTCAACCCCGAGGATTACCGTGTCAGGTATATTCCCCATGAGCCGACAAAGGGTGAGAGCTTCCAGGAGATCCACCTGGTGCATGGAATTTTTTCCAAGGATTCTGTTGGGGATTTCATCCCCTTCTATGCGGTGGAGATCCCCGGGATTGCTTTTGTTCAAGATGGTATCCACCACGATAAGTTTCCGGGCATGGGAGATGACGCCCAGAAGATTTATCCCCAGAACGCCTCCGTCCACAATGGTGACGTGGTCGGGAAAGACATAATTTTTTTCAAGCTGTTCCACCACTTTGATGCCAAAGCCGTCGTCGGAGTAGAGAATGTTTCCCACTCCCAAAACCATGATTTCCACTGTATTGAATTTCCTTGGGTTACAAAGGTCAAAGCCCTGGCCAGGACCCGGGCTTTGTGTGAATATCTGAAACTCTCAATGAAATCCCGTGGGAAAAAGAATGGGGGATTTCATTGGAGCGGTAATCGCTTATCCTGCCGTGCCAGGGAGGTTATCCGCCATGTGGCCGGCGTTTTTTTTGTTAAATCACCTGCACCTTATAGGTTTCATTGGTATGGGGATCAATCACATGCACGGCACAGGCAATGCAAGGGTCATAGGAGTGAACGGTCCTTAAAATTTCCAGGGGGTTTGCCGCATCTGCAATGGGGGTTCCGATGAGGGATCTCTCCACCGGACCTTTATTGCCCTTGGCATCGGCAGGCCCGAAATTCCATGTGGAGGGCACCACGTACTGGTAATTTTTGATCTTGCCCCCCTCAATTTCTATCCAGTGTCCAAGCGCTCCCCGGGGGACATCATTGAGTCCAAACCCCCGGGCCTTGTCCGTCATTTCCCAGGGCTGATAGGTTTTCTTATCACCCTTGTCAATATTTGATTTTAATGTATCAATCCAGCCGCCCATGGCGTTACCGATCAATTGGGTTTCAATTCCCCTGGCAGCAGTCCTTCCCAGGGTGGAAAACAGGGCCCCGGCTCCAATGTCAAGTTTCTTCAAAACCTGGTCCACTGCCTTTTTCACGGCCGGATCGCCCTTGCCATAGGCCACCAATACCCTTGCCAGGGGGCCCACCTCTGGCGCAAGTTCGTCATAGCGCGGGGCTTTAAGCCAGGAGTATTGGTTGTTTGTGTCATAGTTGGTTTCCCCCTGGATGGGTTTGGTGTCTCCGTTAAAGGGGTGTTTGGGAGTACCCTTTTCATACCAGGCCCGGGTTACATCTTCGGTAATCCTGTTGGGATCCATGGATTCCACGGCAAGACCCTTGCGGATGAATCCCCCTGGCATGAGCTTGTTTTCCTCTTTGGCGTCATTGGCAAAATCACCATAGGCCAGGAAGGCCTCGTTATTGCCGCCAATCGCTCCCCAGTCCTTGTAAAAGGAGGCAACGGCCAGGAGATCTGGAATATAGATCTTGTCTATGAACTCGCAGGTCTCCTTCCAGATGGCTTCGAATTCGCCAATGCGGGCCACATTCAGGTCGGCCACAGATGTGACCCCCCCCACCACCAGAAATTGGGGATGGGGATTTTTACCGCCAAAGATGGCGTGCATCCTTGCTGCCTTGGCCTGGAGGGACAGTGCTTCCAGATAGTGGGAGGCGGCCATGAGGTTGGCCTCAGGTGGAAGCACATAGGCGGAATGTCCCCAGTATCCATTATTAAAGATACCCAGTTGCCCACTTGCCACAAAGGTCTTCAGTCTCTCCTGTACCTCTCTGAAATATTCGCTTTTCTGGGGATAGCCGCTGACATTCTCGGAAAGCTTGGCGGTTTTAACCGGATCGGCGTCCAAGGCACTGACAATGTCCACCCAGTCAAGGGCGTGGAGAAAATAAAAGTGAACCAGGTGATCGTGCTGGAACTGGGCCCCGTGCATGAGGTTCCTGACCAGTCTGGCATTGTCGGGGATGACTATTTTACAGGCATCTTCAACGGCCTTTACCGATGACAGGGCATGAACGTAGGTACATACCCCGCAGGAACGCTGGACAAAGTGGTGGGCATCCCTGGGATCCCTGCCCTTGAGCATCATTTCAATGCCCCGGAACATCTGCCCGGAACACCAGGCATCCTTTACCTTTCCGTTTTCAACCTCCACCTCTATCCTTAAATGCCCTTCGATCCGGGTGATGGGATCGATTATAATTCGTTTACCCATAATAATATCCTCTATGTAAGAAAAATTTTTTCAGTCATTTACAACAAAAATTTTTATGCGATGTAAGATTCTCACTCTTCATAAAAGGGTGTCATGGAATCCCAGAACCCTGGCTCACTGCAGCCAATGCAGGGATGGCCCGCCTGGATGGGAAAACTGGTACCGTCATTAAATTTTGCTGTGGGACAATTATTATAGGTTTCAGGGCCTCGACAGCCCATTTTGTAGAGGCAATAGCCCATTTCAGCCTCTTTGGAGCCAAACTCTTCGACATATTCGTCATTCTCAAAATGCACCAGCCTGGGGCAATGATCATGGACCGTCTCTGCGTAGGCAAACAGGGGGCGGCCCTGGTCGTCCAATGGGATCTCTTCTTTGTTCAGGTGTTTTACAATGGTTGAAAGCAGGTTTAAGGGGTTGGGAGGACAGCCGGGGATATTAATAGTGGCTACCCCGATGGCATCTTGAACCCCCTTGTATCCACCGGGGTTGGGGGCGGCCGCCGGGATACCGCCGTAGGAGGAACAGGATCCAAGGCTGATGACAGCGGCAGCCCTTGGTACAATGGATTGGGCAATGTCAAGGAAGGTTCTGTTCGCCACCTTGCCATAGGCACCATTGTATTTGGTAGCAATGGCACCTTCAACAATGCAGACGAATTTTCCATCATATTTTTCAACGGCATCGTGCAGGGATTTTTCAGATTGATGCCCTGCTGCGGCCATGATGGTATCATGGTATTCCACGGAAATGGTTTCGAGGATGATGGCCCCCACATTGGGAGTCCTTAAAAAAGCTTCGGAACAGCCGGTGCATTCGGCAAAATGGAGCCACACCACGGGGGGACGGGCGGTTGTGCCTGCTTTTTCAATGGCTTTGACCACCTGTCCGGTACTGGATGCTGTCAATCCCATGGTGACGGCCAGAGCCGTGCAATACTTGAGGAAGTCCCTCCGGGAAACCCCCTTTTTCTCCAGACGCTCATAAAACAACTGGGTTTCATGTTTTTTTTCCATAGCACCTCCTTGATGCCGTTGACATTATAATTGGGATCTTGATCATCATTTCGGCCAATCGGTTATGCTCGCGGTTTGGCCGGTCTCCCGGGCAGATTTATACTAGGAGTAAAAAATCAAACATCCCCTCTCGCCTTGGTTTCGAAAAATCTCTCAGCCAGAGTGGTCCCGTCTCTTGGCTTGCTGGTGGTGTGATTCAGCAAACCCCAGATTTTATTGGATACTTTCGGATTTGAAATTGTGGTCACAAAATAATAATTTTGTCAACCAGTAAGAAACTCGGAGAACCAATGCAACGGCACATGATGACCGAAATGACAGAGACATCAAAAAATACAAAAGAACCACACCCCAATAATTTAAAACTGCATCTGAAGCAGCTATAAAATGCAGGAGTAAACGCTGGGGTTTATTTCATCAGGGCGGCTTCAAGGCCAAGCCCGTAGGCTACACTGGTGAACGCGTCGGATGTCTTGATCTTATCTGCACCCACCCGGGACTCAAATATGGCCCTGATCAGCGGAATATAGGAAGAACCGCCGGTCAGAAACACGGCATTGACCTGTTCAAATCCGATGCCGGCATTGGCAAGGGTATCCGTCACGCAGGCATCTATCTGTGCAACCAGGTCCTGGATCATATCTTCAAATGCGGTTCTTGTGACAAGTTCTTCAATGACGATACCATAATCCTTGAAAACCACGGTGGCGTCCCCATGGTCGGACAGACGACACTTGGCTGATTCAATGGACCGGAATAATAGATACCCATAGTTATCGCGGATCAACAGTTCCAAATTTTCCAGCAGACGCCTGTCCCTGAGCCCGGCACCGACCTTGAGTTCCTTTATATTCCCGAGGGTTTGGGGGCGCCGGAGCCAGGGGATGCGGTGCCATTGCATCAGATGGCTCAGAACCAAAGGAGACAGCCCCGTAAGATTATCACTGAACATGGATTTGACTGTAACATCCGTGCCATAGTGTTTTGCCACCTTGTGGCGCATGATCAGAGAATCGAAATTATCCCCGCCTATATAAAGCCCGCCAACGGAAAGGATGTCCCGTTCCCTGTCCCCGGTGTGCGTCGGATTTCCCACCTTGAGTACAGTGAAATCAGAACTGCCTGCACCAAAGTCGCCCACCAGCACAATCTGTTCCTGGTTGGGGGGCAGGCTGTTTTCATAGGCCCGGGCAGCGGCCACAGGCTCCATCTGCAGGGAAACCTCCTTAAACCCGGCAAGTTGGGCCGCTTTTACCAGCCGCTGGGTTGCGGTGCGTTCCCGTTCCACGTCCGTTGAAAAAACAACCGGCCGGCCAAGCACAACCTTATCCACATCCCGGCCAATAATCTTCTCTCCCCGCTCTTTCATGGTCTTAAGAAGATGTCCGATCAACGCTTCCAAGGTATAATTTTTACCGTAAACATTTGTTTTCTGGAAGGACAGGTCCGATAAAAAGGATTTTATCGACTGCATGTACCGGCCTTCAGCACCGTTGTCGATATACTGTTTGACCCCTTCATGGCCCACAAAGGAGAGGGTCTGTCCCTCTTCCTTTATAAAATAAAGAATGGATTTCAAAGAATTTGAAAGGGGATTACCCGGGTCGATATCCAGAAGTTTTACCTGGTTGTCAATACTTGCGGCCAGCGCAGAGTTGGAGGTGCCGAAATCAATACCAAATGCAGGGGACATACGCTTTCCTAATCAGCGCTGCCCTGGGCTTGGCCAAGAAGCGCAGCGTTTTTTTCCTTTACGTCCGGATATGCAGCAGCCAGGCTGTCGGATTTTTTGGCCAGGGAAACCGCCTGGGCGATATTTCCCTGGTCAAGCTGGGCCCTTGCCATCAGGTGCCAGATCAGCGGGTCCTGACCGTCAATATACAATGCCTGCTCCAGGGTGACAAAGGCGAGTTGCGGCTGTCTGCGGCCCAGCTGATTTTCGGCATTCTCGATCATCCGGGTCAATGCCTTGGGCCGGGGACGCTGAACAGGGCGCACAGCGGTCAGAAGCGGGTTCTGATCCTCCATTTTGCCCCCAACTGCCGGATCACCGGGCACAGTGCGTTGATCCGGTACAGACCCGCCGATCTCGGGCACGGATTCAGGGGGCCGGTGGGACTGGGGTATTGAGACAGGTCTTTTTTCCGCACAGGCGGATAAAACGATGAAGGTCATGGCAATGAGATAAAAACAATACGTTTTCATTTGAATACATCCTTAAGCCAGTCAATAAGGTATCGCGGCTTTTTTTTCTGTACCGGTTGTTTGTAGACCCTGGGGGCTGCCGGGGGTGGGGATTCTACTTCAGCAGCAGGATCGGGAACAGGATCAGAAATAACAGGGGCAGACCCGCGGATAAAAGGCATGGCAAGGGCACCGGGGGTATTGTTATTCGTACGAAGCCCGGTTTGGGGATTGATAACCGCCCACTCAATATTCTCCGGTGGTGTCAGGACCAGGGGCGTATTGGGGAGCTGTGCCATGATCCGGCCAAAGACCTGCATGGCCCCGGAAGCCCCGGTCAGCCCTGTGGACTGGTTGTCATCCCTGCCCACCCAGACCACGGCCAGGCGATTTCCGGAAAATCCGGCAAACCAGGTATCCCGCAGATCATTGGTGGTACCGGTCTTTCCGGCAATACCCAGATCCGGGGAAAGCCATCTGGATAAGGATCTTCCAGTACCTTCGCGGACCACAGCCTGGAGTGTTTTGTCCACCAGGAATACTGCCCCTGAATCCAGGTGCTGTTCTATGCGCAAAGGATAACGCTGGAGCGTTTCCCCGTCAGGGGTATAAACCGCTTTTATGACCCGGGCCGGGGTGTAGAATCCCCCCGAAGCCAGGGTATGGTAGACCTGGGCAACCTGGACAGGGGTCATCTCAAAACTGCCCAGAAGCATTGCCGGCACAAGCGAGGCTGTGGGTTTGAACCCTAACTGAGCCATGGTTGCAAAAACAGTTTCCAAACCAAGATCCAGGCCAAGTCTGACCGTAGCCGTATTGTAGGAGTGGACCAGGGCCTGGGACAAGGGCAGGTCCCCATGGAATTTCTTGTCAAAATTCATGGGCTTCCAAAGACGGCCCCCACTTTTCAATGAAACAGGCCCGTCATTGATCCGGGTCACCAGGGTATAATTTTCAGGCCGCTCCAGAGCCGAAAGGTATACTGCAGGCTTCACCAGGGAGCCAATGGGACGCTTTGCATCCAGGGCTCGGTTAAATCCTTGGGATTTAGGCTCCTTTCCCCCCACCAGGGCCTGGATTTCATTGGTGGCACTGGCCGTTACCACCACACCGGCCTCAAGCTTTGAATTTCTGCCGGCCATAAAATCCGCCACCCCCTTTTCCGCAGCCAACTGCACCAAAGGATCCAATGGGGTGAAAATACGCAGGCCCATGGTTTTCAAATCTTTTTCACGATATGCGTTGAGCAGCCTGCGTTTAACCAGGTCCAGGTAAAAGGGAAACCGCCATTGCCGGGGTACCGGAATAACGCCCAGGGGTTGACCAAGTGATTTTGTAAGCTGGGTGGATGAAATCAGTCCCTGATCCGCCATGAGGCCAAGCACAGTGTTTCGCCGGGCCATGGCTTGGTCCGGGTGAACCCTTGGGTTGTAGACGGACGGTCCTTTGAGCATGCCCACCAACAGTGCGGTCTCCTTAGGCGAGAGCAGCCCCGGCGACTTGCCGAAGTAAAACTGAGCCCCCAGGCCAAACCCGTGAATGGCCCTGGAACCGTCCTGGCCCAGGTACACTTCGTTAATATAGGCGTCAAGAATTTCCTCTTTGGTAAACTGACGCTCAATGGCGACCGCGACAAAGGCTTCGCTGATTTTCCGTTTAAGTGTTTTTTCAGGGGAAAGGAAAAAATTTTTGGCCAGTTGCTGGGTCAGGGTACTGGCGCCCTGGGTAAACCGGCCCTGGCGAATATTGACCACAATGGCCCGGAAAATGGATTTAAAATCAATACCGTGATGGGAATAAAAATTTTTATCCTCCACGGCAACAATGGTCTTTTTAAGTAATACCGGAATATCCTGGGTATCAAGAAGAATACGGTCTTCCATGGAAGATGGGTAGAACTGCCCGATCAGCACGGGGTCCAGCTGTTCCATGTCAGCGGTGCTTCCTATCGTTTTAAGCCGGGTAATACGGCCGCCGGATATGCTTACCTCTGTGCGGCGCACAGGAAGGCGCTGCCCGCCAAAATCAAAGGGCCGGCAATTGAGAATAAAACGGCCCTGGTATTGGGTGTAAGTGCCCGGCACAGTCAGCTGGGCCTGGGTTTCAACCCTTCTGTATCCCAGCAGATCCAGTTCCTGCCCAAGGGCTGCGGCGGACAGCGCCAACCCCGGATAAAGGGTCATGGGGCGCGCATATACCTTGGCCGGCACATCCCACAACCGGTCTTTGAACCGCTCGGCCACCTGATGGTTGATCAGGTATGCATAGCCCAGAATTGCGATACACGCACAGAACAATAAAAAAAGGACCAACCGTCTTAACCGCTTCATCCGGACCTCCTTTAATAATTGTGATCAGGGATATCCAGATTAAACAGCTGCCGGGCCACATTCAAATACAAAGAATCGTCCCGGTGATTACCGGTGTTACGCAGGAATAAAATAGGATCATGGATGGCACGGGATGCAATGGCCCTTGTCATCCTTCGAATGGCATTGGCATCCGCCGTTGACAGATGGGGCAGTCCGGCCAGGGTTTTCTCACATTCCAGATTCACAATGTCAGTCATTTTGCCGTTGATGGCCTTGATGGTGGGCACCACGGAAAGGTCATCCAGCCACCGGCGGAACGCCAGCAGGGCTTCTTCAACAAAGCGTTGTGCTTTTATGGTCTCCTGTTCCCGCTGGCTGATATTTGTTTCAACAATATTTTTCAAATCATCAATATCATAAACATAGGCATTGGATAGTTTATTGATCCGGGGATCAATGTCCCTGGGCACGGCAATATCAATGAAAAACAGGGTTTTGTTCTGTCTTTTTTTCATGATGCCCTTGACCTGGTCACGGGTTAACACATAATCCGTGGCCCCGGTGGAACTGATAATGATATCCACATCAGCCAGAGCAGATTCCCGCTCCTCATACTGAACTGCCTGGCCGTTGAACTTGCGGGCCAGCTCCAGGGCGTTTTTAAATGTGCGGTTGGTCACCACAATCTTTTTCACCTGGTGGGCCATGAGGTGTTCAACAGCCAATTCCGCCATCTCGCCGGCCCCGATGAGCATGACGCTTTTGGTGGCAAGATCGGCAAAAATTTTATGGGCAAGTTCAATGGCGGCATAGGAAATGGAGACGGCATTATCACCAATGCCGGTCTGTTTTCTCACCCGTTTTGCCACAGAAAAAGCTTTATGCATCAGGCGGTTGAGCAGGACCCCTGTGGTACCGGCACTTACGGCGGTCTTATAGGCCTTTTTCACCTGTCCCAGAATCTGGGGTTCCCCCACCACCATGGAATCAAGACTTGCAGCCACGCAGAACAGATGACGGACAGCATCATCACCCTTGTGGATGTACAGGGCAGACTTGAATTCAGAGACAGGTAATGCTTTAAGTTCAGAAATAAACCGCATAACAGCATCAATTCCGTCTTTGTCTTCCAAAGCCCCGCTTTCCGGCATATATATAAATTCCAGACGGTTGCAGGTGGAGAAAACCAGGCCTTCCCTGATACCCGGATACTGTTTTAAAAATTGCAGGGCCGTTTCAATCTGTTCCTGGGAAAATGATAATTTTTCCCTTAGTTCCACAGGCGCGGTCTTATGGCTGGCACCAATCAGAATTATCTTTGGCATAATGGGTTAATCTGTGTCCTGTTCTTATTGGGTAAACCCCTGGTGATGCCCGCCAAGGAAAAAATTCACCCCCAGGAAGGTAAAAATTAGTATGATAAAGCCAATCACAGACATGACAGCGGAATTGCGCCCCCGCCACCCCGAATAAAGCCTCAGATGCAGCAATGCCGCATACACCAGCCAGGCCCCCAGGGAAAACACCTCTTTTACATCCCATCGCCAGAAGCTGCCCCACACGGATCTGGCATAAATAAAGCCTGTGACAAGCCCAAAGGTAAGCAAAGCAAACCCTGTGGTAATACAGGTATAGGACACGGCATCCAGAAAATCCAGCGACGGCAGCCGTTTGAAAAAGAAACCCGGACTTTTGCCCTTGATGCCCTGCTCCTGAAGCAGATAAAGGATACCGGCACCGCAGGCCAGGGCCAGCATGGACTCCCCGGTAAAGATAAGTATAATATGCCCGAAAAAGAAAATACCCTTATATATCTTGTCCGGGGCTTGGGTGACCTCGGGAAAAAGAATGGCCGCAAGCATGAGGACACTGATCATGGCCGTGGCATACACACCCAGAATTTTTAAATGGAACCGGTACTGCGTATAAATGAACATGGCCGCAAGGGACAGGCCGGCCATGGACAGGCTCTGCCCAAGGGTATAGATGGGCAACCCGCCAAGGGCCGCACTTTGCAGAACAATGGCAAACAGATGAACCACGGCCCCGATACCCACAGCGCCCAAGGCGGTCTGCTGGATCCGATTTTTCTGGTGAAACAGATAACAAAAGTACCCGGCCGTACTGATCAGGTAAAAAAAGGTTGCGCACTGCAAAAGGATAAAAGGAATATTCATAAACTTCACAACTCCCGGGTATCGAATTCCATCATAAGCCTTTCCATGCTGAAGCCGTCACCCAGAACCCTGGCAAGCACGGCATCAATCTGCCGGGTTTGTCCTGCGGCAATCTTTTCAGGCAGATTGGCATCAAGCAGGGCACAAAATATTTTGCGGTGCCCCTTGGGATCATGTTCCCGTTCCAGCAAAATGGCTCTGATGCGGCCTAAAAGGGCTGCAAGCATACCGTATTCAGGACCGAAACATGTTTCAATCTCCATGCGCAGACGCCTTGAAAGGGCCGGGCTTGCCCCGCAGGTGGATACGGCAAACAAAAGATCGCCCCTGTCCACCACAGCCGGCAGGATAAAATCCCCTTTGTCCCGGCCGTCGGCAATGTTGCACAATACATTTTTCTTTTGGGCTGCCTGCCGTATCCTGGCATTTAACTGCATATTATCTGTGGCGGCAAAAGCCAGGCTCATGCCATCCAGATCCGAATCCTGAAACTCTTTTTTTTTTAACGTGATGGCATCAAGCGGCGTATTTGACAATTCATCTGAAAAGCCAAGGCTGACCACGATGACCCGGGCACCTGCCCGGGCAAGGCCAAAGGCCTTTCTTGTTCCCACGGCCCCGCCGCCGGCCACAAGGCAGCGTCTGTCTTTTACATCTAAAAAAATCGGATAGTAATCCATTACCTCATCTCTCATTCGCCCTTGTCCGGGCAGGGGATTTAATATATATTGCCTGTCAGCTTTTTTCAATCTTTATCATTTAAGGGCAATGCCGTGATTATAGATTCCCATACCCATCTTTTTTTCCAGGGAGTTGCAGATGACAGGACCCCGTTCTTTGACAACGAACCTGAATTCAAACTGCTATATAATTCCCCAAAGTCAAAGATTGCAACAATGTCTCAACTAATTGACACCATGGATGGCCATGGGGTGGATATCTCCATTGTTTCAGGATTTCCATGGCGCAATCCCGAATACGCCAAAAAAAATAATGATGCGGTGATTGAGGCGGTCGTCACCCACCCGAAACGCTTGCGGGGACTGGCCTGTTTTGATCTGGCCTGGGAAGGTGCGGCAAAGGAGGCTGAACGCTGTATCGACGCCGGACTTTCCGGTGTGGGGGAACTGGCCTTTTACCTGTCCGGCATTGATGCCAGGGCCATCCGGCTCCTGGAACCTGTGATGGATCTACTCAAAGCCAAGGGTAATTTACCCTGTATGATCCATACCAATGAGCCTTTGGGCCATCCCTATCCGGGAAAAACCCCGGTAACCCTTGAGCAGATTGATCATCTGGCCCGGGCTTTTTCAGGCAATAAAATCATTCTTGCCCACTGGGGCGGCGGCATCTTCTTTTATCACATCATGAAAAAACAGATGAAAGAACGGCTTAAAAACATCTGGTATGATACAGCCGCCTCTGTTTTTCTTTATGACCCGGAAATCTACGATATGGCACTCAAGGCAGGGGTCCTGGAAAAAGTTCTGTTTGGCACGGATTATCCCCTGCTTACCCCTGACAGGTATTACAGGGACATTGACCAGTCACGGCTGACTTTGGAGCAGAAACGGATGGTCTTCGCAGAAAATGCCCAAGCCCTGTACCCGGATTTATAATACGGTAGCCCCGGGAATGGTGATGGTGAAACAGGTCCCCTTTCCGCGCCGGCTTTCCACCTCAATGCGCCCGTTATGGTACTGGACAATATGTTTGACAATGGCCAGTCCCAGCCCTGTGCCGCCCTGGTCCCGGCTTCTGCCCTTATCCACCCGGTAAAACCGGTTAAATACTTTTGGCAGATGTGCCGCATCAATGCCCGGGCCCGTATCTTTGACCTGAATTTCTATATCACGGTCCTTGAGTTCTGCATGAATGGTAACACATGTCCCGTCATCGCTGTACTTGACGGCATTGTCCACCAGATTAAACACAGCCTGCTCCATGAGCATGGGGTCCACCATGCCGGCAAGGGTATCCGGGCAATGCACTTCCATGGTTATTCCCCGATCTTGTGCCCTGTCCGCGCAGAACCCCACTGCCTTTTGGATCAGGCTGGCCAGAGGATGGGCCTCAAGCTGGATATCGGTCCCTTTAAGGCGCTCCAGTCTTGCCAGGGCCAGAAGATCATTAATCAGGCGGATCATCCGGTTGACATTTTTTTCAATGATGCCCAGAAACCGGCTGTACTGGGCTGCGGTATCCTGATCTGCTGTATTCTGGGCTGACGGCGCACCGGGGCTGTCCGCCACCATCTGCAAAAGGGTCTCAATGAACCCTTTGATCGTGGTCAAAGGGGTTTTTAATTCGTGGGAAACATTTGCCGCAAAATCCTTGTGCATGGTTTCAAGCAACCGGATCCGGGTGATGTCATGGAAAATGATCAGGGTGCCCATGCGCTTGTCATTGGCGTCATACAGGGCTGTGGAGTGAATATTGAGTACCATGCGCTCATCTCTGTCAATCACAATATCATCTTCCACAGGTTCACTGGTGGCAAGGGCTTTTCTAATGAATACCTGCAGATCATAATTTCTGGCCACCTCAAGCACATGCTTTGTTTTCAGCGTTTCCGGCGAGAAATCAAATATTTTGGCAGCAGCCTTATTGATGGTGATGATCTGCTCCTGGCCGTTAATGGCGATTACGCCTTCCTGCATACTGGTGTGAACCGCTTCAAGCTCCCGGCTGCGGTTCCTGACATCCATGATCTTTTTATTAAGTTCTGCGGCCATCAGATTCATGGACTGGGCCAGTTGGGACAGCTCTTCGGTATCCGGAGAAGGCAGGCGGTTGGTCAAATTGCCCTTGGAAAACTCCTGGGCGCCTTTGCGCATCTGCTCCACTGGATTGGTAATACGCCTTGAAACATACAGGCTTGCCAGGGCCGCGGCCATGGTGGTCAAAACCAGAACCAGGGAAATTGAATTCCGCATAGCCTCAACCTTG
This sequence comes from Desulfobacter vibrioformis DSM 8776, assembly GCF_000745975.1. GTDB lineage: Bacteria > Desulfobacterota > Desulfobacteria > Desulfobacterales > Desulfobacteraceae > Desulfobacter > Desulfobacter vibrioformis. The sequence continues at coordinate 83,377 of NZ_JQKJ01000014.1, forward strand.
GCGTCGATATCCGAGATGGAGACCGCCGTACGGATCACAGCGGGATCAGACCGGCTGTCAATAATGGGAAGGGCAATATACATCATGTTCTTATCAAGGGTGGGGCTGTAGCGTACGGCCAGACTTTTTTCACCGGAAAGTGCCGTCAAAATTTCAGGACGTTCCTTGTGATTTTCCATGGTCTCCACCCTGGCAAAGGAGTCGCCTATCACCTCCCCTGAATGTTGAATCACCGTAATCCGGGTCTGAATTTTTTCTCCCAGGTTTTTGCACAGGGCATCAATCTGCTGTGGCGACAACCCATCCACATACAAGGCCCGGGCAAACCGGTCCTGCATCAAAGATGCCCTGACCATAAGTTCACGCTGGGTGGTTTCAAGAAAAAAGCTTTTGAAATAGCTGGTGGAATACCACGCTTCCACGGTCAGAGACAAAAGAATAATAACAAGAAATGATGGAAAGATCCGCCAGATTAATTTTGTTTTTTTACGATGCATGGAGATGTGTTGCCCCAAGAATGTTGTTTAGTGTTTGAACAAAAAGTACCCATCTGCGGCGTTGCAGGAAAACTTGCCAAAGCATAAAATCGGGCCTCACAACCCTTAAGATTGACTTCGGCTTCAAATTTTCCAGGGCCTTGCATCTGGGCAATTTTTCATCCACACACGGACAGGCAATGGGTGCGGCCCTATTCCTTAAAACGGTATCCCACGCCCCGGACAGTTTCAATACAGGGTGAATAGGCACCCAGTTTTTTACGTAATCCTACGATAATAACATCAATGCTGCGCTCGGTCACGGCATAATTTTCACCGTGAATGGCATCCACGATCTGTCCCCGGGTAAACACCCAGCCCTTTTTCTCTGCCAGAAAGGAGAGAAGTTCAAATTCGGACAAGGTCAGCTCAATGATTTTACCTTCAATGGTGACCCTGTGTTTGGCCCGGTCAATGACCATATCCCCTTCCTGGCGAACACAAATCGGCCCTTCAGCAGCGTTTTTCTGGCGGCGACGCAGGATGGCACGAATTCGTGCAGTAAGCTCCCTTGGACTGAATGGCTTTGATATGTAATCATTGGCCCCCAGTTCCAGGCCGGTGACAATGTCTGATTCCTCGCCCTTTGCCGTGAGCATCACAATGGGAATATCCGTGGTGGCATCGTTGTTTTTCAGATACCTGGTGACCTCAAGCCCGTCAATTCCCGGCAGCATAAGGTCCAGCACCATGAGATCCGGGCAGGAGTGTTTGGCAATTTTAATGGCCGCCTCCCCGCTCATGGCTTGAAGTATATTATAGCCCTCGCCCTTGAGATTAAATTTTATCAGTTCAAGAATGTCTTCTTCATCATCAACAATCAATATGGTCTCTTTGGACATTTTTTATTTCCGTGTTATTTAATGATTAAAATCAGGTATGATTAAAATTCAGGAATGGCGGATAATTTCGCCTTCTATCAGATAAATGACTTCCTCTGCAATATTTTTAGTGTGATCGCCCACCCGTTCAATATGCCTTGAAATAAGATACATATTGATAATTTCCTCAACCTTTTCCGGATTCTTTCGTATGGCATCCTTCATGACATTGTAGGCGTCATTGCGCATGATATTGACCTCCTCGTCCATCTCCCGGACTTTATATGCGAGATCTCTATTTAGGCTAACAAGGGCGTCCAGGCTGAGTTTAAGCATTTTTACCGCCTGTTCAGCCATGGCGGTGTAGTCATACTGAAAGGAATTTGAACTCCGGCCGCTTGTCTTGAACCGATGGGCAATGTTCACTGCATAGTCGGCAATCCGTTCAAGATCATTGTTGATTTTGATCACGGCAGTAATCAGTCTCAGGTCTGTTGCCACAGGATGGTACAAGGCAAGGGTTTTCAGGCATTCCTCTTCGACCTCAACCTCCTGGGCATCCACCAGATAATCGGTTTCAATGATCTGGATGGCCTGGGCAAGATCGTTTGTCTTGACAGCATATATGGTTTTTTTGAACCGGTCTTCCACCAAGGCACCAAGGGATAGAATCTCCTTTTTGATCTTATGCATGGCCCGGGTAAGCTGGTTGGTCATAAATGTCCTTCACATTTTGATAAAATTAAGGATACAAGGATAAGTAATGTTAGTTTTTTACCCCGAAATCATTAGAAATTGGTTAGAATTGTATTAACGAGGGATTAATTTTATTATAAAACATATTTCTCAAGATAGAGGATATTGCCCTTTTCATTATAACTGAACCGGTCAAAATAGGTTTGCATGATACTCATCCCCCTGCCGTGGTCAGCCTCATCAGGTGCCACCTGATCCTTGACCTGCATCCATTCAAAACCCGGCCCCTGGTCGGAAATCTTCATACGGATCCACTGATCCCGGCTTATGTCAAGTTCCATGGAAACCAGTTTGCCCAAATCATATTTATTTCCATGGCGCACGGCATTTGCCATGGCTTCTCGCAGGCCTAAATTCACGGCAAACAAGTGGGGGAAAAACTTTGGCCCCCTGGATTTAAGAAAAAGAAGCACTGCTGCACAAGCCGTATCAATATGTCCCATGGTGGAAGAAAACCGTATGAAGACACGGTCTTTCTCCTCTTTAATTTCAAAAACATCCAGAATACCAGGCATCGTCACACCTCTATGCATAAAAGAACAATATCATCCTCGGGCATGGGATCGCCGTTAAAAAGGCGGGAAATAAGTATGTTCGGTACATCGGCAAGGTCAATTTTATCCACCCCCTCAAACATGGATAAAAGTCCTTGCAGCCCTGTCACCCATGATATTTTCTTTTCTTTGGATTCCACCATGCCATCCGAATAGACAAAAAATCGGTCCCCTTGATTTACTGCAATTCTTTTCATGCCAAAGGAAGCATCGGAAAACATGCCCAGAATGTCGCCCTGAATTTTAATGAAAAAAGGTTTTTTCCCTTTGGGCATGTAAACCACAGGGGGATGGCCTGCATTCACCAGGGTCATGATTCTGGTGCCGCGATTCAGGTGCAGGTAGCACGCGGTGAGATATTTTTCCCTGGGCAGAATTTCCACGAGCACGTCATTGATCATTTTCATGCTCTCCCTGGGCGAATACACCGGGGTGCAGTTTTGGGCCAGAAGCGCCTTGACAGATGCGGTGGTGTACGAGGTTTCAATATCATGCCCCGAGGAATCCGCCAGAAAATACCCGGTGATCTGATTTGAAATATTTAAAATATCATAAAGATCCCCGCCAGCCTCTTCCAGGGGGCGGTAGAAAACACTGAATCCGGCATCGGGAAAGTCTTCGGGTTTAGGCAACATGGCGTTCTGGGCCCGGCTTACCTGGCGAAGCTTTCTGGCCTGATCCTGCACCAGGGAGTTGGTGGCAATGGAAAGTTTGAGGTGAATACGTACCCGGGCCAGGACCTCCTGGGAGTGAAAGGGCTTGAGGATATAATCCACGGCCCCAAGTTCAAACCCCTTCAGCTTGACATCCACTTCGGACATCCCCGTTAAAAAAAGCACGGGGATGGTCACAGTGGCTGCATCATTTTTAAGCTTCTTAATAACCTCAAACCCGTCTTCACCGGGCATTTCAATGTCCAGCAGGATAAGGTCCGGATGTTCCTGGGCAGCGATACGCCTGGCATCAGGTCCATTGTCCGCCAAAAGGGTAATATACCCCTCCTTGGTCAGCACTTTTTTAATGAGTTTAAGATTCAACTGGTTGTCGTCAACCACAAGTATAGAATATGCGTCAGCCATATCACTGGCCTGCCAGACTGCCTTCAAGCTCTTCCAAAAGGGCCTGCATTTCCAAAAGCAGCTCACCCAGGCCGTCAAGCCGGCCTGCCCGGGCCCGGTTTTCCATAACTGCAGCCGGTTCGGAAAGTCTTTCGAATCCCAGATTTCCGGCAGCCCCCTTGATGGAATGTGCCACAAAGGCAATGGATTCCAAATCATTATCCCGGATGCCCCGGCGGATCTTCTCCAGATCAGATGCCAGGGTCTTGGCCAGAAGCCGTCCCAGTTCTCCGGCCTCATGTGTATCAACGCCTATGAACGACTCAATATTATGAAAATCCATGAAATTACCTATAATGAAATAGTGATATAGGAAATGATATTTTAACATTCAAAAATATAAAAGATATAAACACGCTTGTAAATTCTTATTTCCTGCGATTTGAACAGGCGTCAGGATAGGTATCACAATAATTTTTCATGCAGCCGTCAACTGATTCTGCAGCCAGCATGCCATGGACAATTGCCCTGGAAAGTGTATCTGCGGCGGTACTGCCGATTTTATTGATACTCACCGGAACATTTTTCAAATTTTGTAATTTATCAAGGCTGATTTTTTTCGTGGAAACAGCAAAAATAGTATCTCCGTCAAACATGGTATGAGAAGGCCGGATGGCTCTTGCCATTCCGTCATGGGCCATCTGAGCTATTTTTTGGGCTTGGGCCTTGGTCAAAGAGACATTGGTCGCAACAACGGCAATCGTTGTATTCCCGATTGGTGCGTCGTCTCCTTTGTCCATCAGTTGGCGCGATTTTACCAGGGCATCTAAATTCGGCGGTTTCAATTCTCCGAATTCATTATCACGCTCCAGAAACCCTGCGTAAAATTCTCCGGTTTCAGGGTTGACCGTTGACCCCACAGCATTAACCGCCACGATGGCACCAACAATCACACCGTCACCCAGATCCGTGCTGGCAGTTCCAATGCCACCTTTAAGGCCACCCGACTGGGCACCAGTGCCTGCACCGACATTCCCTTGGGCAATAAGGCCATCTTTTGCGTTCAGACAGGCATTGTATCCAAAACCGGCATCCGGCCACACTTTAAAATCAGTCCCGCATCTGCCCAGATCAAATAAAACAGCAGCCGGGACAATCGGAACCACGTTGCCTCCCCCTACAGGATATCCGATTTTCTGGGCCTGCAGGTATTTCATAACCCCATCCGCGGAAGCCAGACCATATGCGCTGCCACCGCTTAGAACAATGGCATTGACCTCGTCAACCAGATTCGTGGGATTGAGCAGGTCGGTTTCCCTTGTCCCCGGCGCAGCGCCGCGAATATCAACACCTGCCACCGCGCCTTCTTTAACCAGAATAACCGTTGTACCGGTTAGCGCATCCATATCTGTATAATGGCCGATTTGAATCCCAGGAACGTCTGTTATTGCATTATTCAAAGTTAACGGTTGATCTGCCCGAGATACAACTGACAAACAAATAATAAGTATAACAGCACCCATACAAGCTGAAAATTTCATAAATATTTTCCTTTTTTATTATGTATTATTAACTCAGTTAAGTGCCATTTCGATAACTTGTTAAAAGATCAGTCCATTTCCATCCTTAAAATAGAAGGCTTATTGCTAACGCGGAAAGAATAACCGCCAGCTGTCGGGCTGTCAATTCATAAAAACTTGATCATCAAGCATGATGCGTTGATAAGGGGAACCTCTTCATTTTGCAGGACCATTCAGCCCCAGGTCAGAGCGTTTACAGTCCGTTTTTTGAATACCGGGAAGTCCTGCCGGCCCATGGCATTTTGAATGGATATCAGCGCTTTGACAATTTGTCCAGACACCTGTTATATAGCAGCCGTTGCCTAAATTTTTCTTCACCATTTTCATAAAAAAAAACGGACGCGCATATGCAAGCCTATTCAAATATTGTCAGAAAAGTCCTTAACCAGGGACAGGTCAAGGAAAACCGCACCGGGGTAAACACCATTGCCATTGCCGGGGCCATGTTTGAACATGACATGGCCCGGGGATTTCCATTGCTGACCACTAAATATGTGCCCTTTGCCCTTGTGGCCGGCGAACTGGAATTTTTCATCAAAGGCATCACGGATAAAAACTGGCTGCGGAGCAGAAACAACCACATCTGGGATGAATGGTGCTCACCGGCCAAGGTCGCCTACGGGCATGATGATAAGACCAGAAAAAAGATGATGGACGAACGGGAACTTGGCCCCATTTACGGGTTCCAGTGGCGGCATTTTGGTGGCGGATATCAGGCGTGGGACAAGGCACCGGTTCCCTCCGGAGTGGATCAGCTTAAAAACCTGGTGGCCACCCTGAAAACCAATCCCGATGACCGGCGGATGATCGTATCTTCCTGGAACCCCATGGATCTGCACCAAATGGCCCTGCCGCCCTGCCACTACGGATTTCAGGTCACCGTGATCAACGGGCGGCTTAATTTGCTGTGGAACCAGAGATCCGTGGATACAGCCCTGGGCCTTCCCTTCAACATTGCAAGCTACGGACTTCTTCTAACGCTTCTGGCTCTGGAATCGGGTTTTAAACCGGGCATGCTTGTGGGATTTCTGGGGGACACACATATTTATGAAAACCATGTGCAGGGACTGACGCAACAGCTTGAAAGAAAGCCATTTGCCCTGCCTGGCACCGAAACCACCACGTTTACCTCTATTTTTGACTGGCAGTACAAGGACACGGTTTTAACCGGCTACCAGCACCACCCGGCCATCCGGTTTGAGATTGCTGTTTAACAGCGATCCCGCATTTTATTGTGTGAACACGGTCACAGCGCCATCATCCATTTCAGATACTTTTCAAGCTCATTGATTCCCAGGCCGTCTTCAAGTTTCTCTTCATAGATTGTGGGAGCCGGTTTTTTATCCGTCATGGTGACTCCTCTACACTTATCTGAAAATCAGCTGGCGAAATTTTTTGCTCTGATCCTCAATAAGAATCTTATTACCCTCTTTTAGTTCATCGCTGAGCAGCTTTTCGGTCATGATAGCCTTACGGATTACTTCAGTCATGGTTATACCATCTCTTGCTGCAAGCTGTTTCAGGGTTTCAACAATGTTTTCAGGCAGATTGACTGATACACGGAGATCTTTATTTTTCATTTTAGTACTCCTTTTATATTGGTTCTGTGTGTATCATATGTCAATAATATCAACATGGAACGCGAATTGTCAATCCATAAGTAAATTATAATTAAGTCGATTATAATGAGCGTGGGATCACTGCAGAGTGTCCAGAAGGGTATTCACATAGCCAACGGTGGTCGCCTTGTTGTGGATATCGACTGTCTTTAAAAATAGGGAAAAGAAAATACAGGCTTAAGATAGTCCCTAAACCTGAAAAGCCCTGCAGATTTTAAAGTCCGCAGGGCTTAAATAGGCGCCGCAGGTGCTTTGCCTCTAGTTTCTTGTCTCTAGTTTCTTAGAGTGCTTCAATGGCTTCCTGGAGTGCAGGCATGAACTCCAGGATATCTTCCACGATACCGACATCGGCAACCTGGAAAATTGGTGCTTTGGGATTCTTGTTCACGGCAACGATAAAGGGATTTCCCTTGATGCCGCCCATGTGCTGGAAGGAACCGGAAATACCCATGGCCATGTAGACTTTGGGTTTAACGGTCTGCCCGGAGGTGCCGACCTGACGGGATTTTTCAAGCCATTTGGCGTCAACAATGGGACGAGAGCAGGAAACCACAGCCCCCATGGCGTCAGCCAGTTCCTGGGCAATTTCAATATTGTCTTCATCTTCAATACCACGGCCAATGGAAACCAGAACATCGGATTTGGTGATATCCACTTCGCCAACTTCGGCTTCAACCACTTCCAGGAAGGTTCTTTTAGCGGAAAGATCGCCGGCATCACCGGATTTGTCAACCACGGCACCGGAAGCACTGCCATCAACCGGCGCAAATGTGCCCGGACGGATAGTGAGAACAGCGCCTGCAGAAGCATCACAGGTCACATGGGTGGAAACAGCGCCGCCCAGTTCCTGGCGGACAATCTTCAGGGTGGAACCGTCCATCCCCTCGAAATCAACAACATCAGCAGCATAGGCTGACTCCAATTTAATGGACAGGCCAGGGGCCAGGTCCATGCCAAAGGTATCATGGGCCACCAGAACAATGGCGCCGGCCGGAATGATATTGGTCAGGGCTTTTCTCACGACCTCAGCATTGGGATAAGCCATGGCGGCATTGTCAATTTTAATGACTTCAGAGTAAACTTTGGTCAGTTCGCCGGCGACCTTATCAAGGTCAGCACCGGAACCTGTGACAACAGCGGTGACAGATGCACCGGCATCAATCTTTTTTGCAGCGCCCGGGAATTCCAGGGCCACATCTTCGGCCACCCCGTTTTTAAATGGAACATATGCAAAAATCTGTGTCATGATCAAAGACCTCCTTTGGCTTTCAGCTTCTCAATCAGTTTTTCAACAATTTCATCGGTGGAACCTTCAAGCATTTCAGCACCATCGCCCAGATCAGGTACAAAATAATCCACACGTTTAATCTTTGCGCCCGCCTCACCCACGCTGCCGGCATCCAGACCAAGGTCACCGGCACCTTTGACAGGGATATCAACACTGGCCACCTTACGGATGCCACGGATACCCACATAACGGGGTTCGTTAATGCCGGTCTGAATGGAAAGCACGCAGGGCAGCTCAATTTCATTCATTTCCTGGTTGCCGCCTTCGATTTCCCGGCCCACTTTAATTTTTCCATCAGCCGGTTCAATCTTGTTCACCAGAGAAGCATAGGGGTAGTCCAGCATGGCTGCAAGCATGCCGCCAATCTGCCCCGCGCCTTCATCGGCCTGGGCACCGGTAAGAATCAGATCATAATTGCCTTTTTCAACTTCAGCTTTGAGAATGGTCGCAATACCTTTACCGTCAGATCCTTCAAAGGCTTCATCAGAAAGAAGAACGCCGTTATTGGCGCCCATGGCCATTTCACGTCGCAGAACTTCTTCAGCCTCGTCATCCCCCACAGTTACGACAGTTATGCTGCCGCCCAGGTTATCCACGATCTGAATAGCCTCTTCAACGGCATAGTTATCCCACTCGTTCACAGAATAAACCAGATCATCACGATCCAGATCATTTCCTTCGGAATTGAGTTCAAATTCGTTCTCAGCAGTATCTGGAACGCGTTTGACGCACACCAAAATTTCCATTATTTCCTCCTTAAGCTTATTTTTTCGGGGGTCTGCCGGACTTATGGCTTATAGAACCAAACTCCGGCAGACAACTCATGTTACGCGTTGGTTATGCTAAATGTTCCTCAATGAGTTGCGTGAAATCAATGGCCTCTATCTCACCCTCTTTCCCGGCCACCTTGATGGCATCCTGGATATTCACCAGACAGAAAGGACAGGCCGTGACAATGACATTGGCCCCGGCTTCCGCTGCCATATTTACCCTGAGAACACCCATGCGGGTCTCTTCCTCGGGCTCATAAAACAACATCAGGCCACCGCCCCCGCAGCAGAAGGAGCGGTCACGGCTCTTTTCCAGTTCCACCCGTGTCAGGCCGGCAATGGCATCCATTGCCTGTCTCGGGGATTCATAAATACTGTTGTGGCGCCCCAGATAACAGGGATCATGGTACACATATACTTTATTCCGGTTTTTACACCGTTTCATCATCAGGTCACCGGATTTAATCTTTTCAGCCACGATTTCACTGATGTGTTTCACAGGGGGCAGGCCCTTGTAGTCGTTTTTCAAAGCATTCAGGGCATGGGGGTCGGCCGTGACAATCTGTCTGACACCGGCCCCAAGAATAGCTTCGGTATTCTGGGCTTTAAGATCCTGGTAAAGCATCTCTTCACCAAATCTAAGCACCTCGTTGCCGCTGTCTTTTTCGTCTTTGCCCAGGATGCCGAAATCCACCCCTGCCTTTTCAAGGATGATGGCGGTCCTGCGGGCAATGTCCTGGATATTGTCGTCATAGGAGGTAATGCTGTCCACAAAATATAGCGTATCTGCACTCTCCTGGCTCAGATCTTTGACCGTATGGGTTTGGGCAAAGTCTTTTTCCTGGGCCCAGTCCGCACGCTTCTTCTCCATTTTACCATAGGGGTTGCCGCGTTTTTCCAGGGCCTTAAGGGGTTTTTGCAGGGACTGGGGTACCATGCCCTCATCCACCATGCCACGGCGCAAGTCAACCATCTTGTCAATATATTCGATCCCCAGGGGACATTCCTGTTCACAGGCACCGCAGGTGGTGCAGGACCAGATCTCATCCTCTGTATAAATGTCTTCCACCAGCAGCTTGTCAGATTTATAAATAATTCCGGATTTAATGGGATAGTTTTTAAAGATAAGATCCCTGGCCTTGATGGTGATAAACCGCGGGGACAAGGGACGGCCGGCTGCGTTGGCCGGACACTGGTCGGAACAGCGGCCGCAGTCTGCACAGGAATAGAAATCAAGCATCTGCTTCCAGGTGAAATCCTCAAATTTTTTAACGCCAAAGGATTCCAGGTTGTCCAGTTCCTCATCGGAGACCCCGTGTCTAACCGGCTTGATATTGCCTTTTTTCACGCGCATGAAAAAGACGTTGAAAACAGAGGTGATGACGTGAAAATGTTTGCCCAGGGGCAAAAAGCACAGAAAAAAGAAAAAGGTGAAATCATGCACATAATACATAATGATGTGCAGGCCCTGGAGGAATTCCAGGGATGCCAGCCTAAGTATCTTTGCAAAAAACCAGGCCAGGGAAAAAAATGCCGGGAAGTGGACATCACCACCGGTGTTATAGGTGAAAGCAATGGCAGCAGCTTCAAACATGCTTTCTGAGATCATCAGGGTGGATATGAGTCCCAGAACAAAAACCGCTTCTGCGGTATGGTCATGACCATATTTTTCAGGCACTGCATAACGGGCAGGCTTTTTAATGCCCCGGCGGTAGGCCGCAATGATACAGGCCACAAGAACAGCGGTGGCTGCGTAATCTTTAATAACATTGTAAACAACACCCAGGGTACCGTCTAACCCGGGAAACACATATCCGGGAAACACGCCCATAATAACAAGGCTGATGGAACGGATGGACAGAATTAAGAAACCTGCAAATATAATGATGTGCAGCACACCGGCCTGCATGTATCTGGGCTGGCGGATCTGCCCTAACCAGACAACGGCCAGATGTTTAATCCGCTTCGGAATATTGTTAAAACAATAATCCGGATTGGCCCGGACCAGAGGAGCGATTCTCCGTGCCATGATGTAGGTAAATAGCCCTACACCGATAACCGGCAGAAGAAATGATAAAATCATTGTTGGAATAAAACCGAACAACAAATAGTGTGCCGGGGCTATGATCGTAGACATACTCAACTTACCTCCATAATTATATTTAACTTAGTGAATTCAGGCTCACTGTGCTTTAATAAACATCGACTTTGCCGTCAAGAAAAAAGCATAAATTTCAGCTCAACACAACTATCCCTCCCCAGAAATACCCGGAGGGGGAAATTTTGTTGAAATTCAGGGAGGGGAAAATCAGTACCGTGTCTGATAAGGATAGCGTCAGGCACCCCGGACGCCCGTCATATAAAGGTCAACCAGCGGATCTGCCATGGTCGTAAGATCGTAGCGCCCATGGGCACTGACCCAGGTGGAAATCACCCCTTCCACAGCCCCGAGGATAAATCGTTTCACAAGCCCCACAAAAAGATCCTGGCGCATGGAACCCTCAATCTGGCCCTGCTCTATAATATCGGATAAAAGATCAAGGTACATCTTTGAGATATCCTTGACCTGGGACTCAATATCCCGAAGATATCTCACCTCTGATTGAAAGATAATTGCCATGTTTTTGTCATTTTGAAATTCCTGAAGATGGCAGCGGATAAGATTTCTCAGTTTACTTTCCGCATCGGTGCCATTGGCCACGGCAGCATTCATTTTTTCAAACACCACATCTGTTTTAAAGCTCAGGTATTGATAAAGGATATCGTCTTTGTTCTTGAAATAAAGATATAAAGTGCCGTCCGCCACCCCTGCCCTGGCAGCGATCTGTGAAATGGTGGCTTTGTAAAACCCATGTTCCGCAAACACTGCGCCGGCGCTGTTTAAAATTTTATGATATTTCTCGGACTTACTTTTCTGCAAATGTGTTCATCCTTTTCTTACCCAAATGAATAACGGATCATCCATCTAACAATAAATCCGCGCAAGCTAACAATAGATTCGTATAAATGTCAAGCCTTGTAACAATTTTCAAAACAGAAGCTATTATGGCAACATATCTTATACTTACAACATAGTAAAACATACAAATTTTATCATACCCGGATCAGTCTGTTTTTCACCCCCCTGAGAAAAATTATGAACATCCATTCATTTCAGTATTTCCCATACAATGGTCCACCGGGTAATTCTTTGGATAATTACGTTCATTTCTTTTATTGAACTTGATTTTAGGTTATTTTAATGTAAAAAATTTATGCATCCTAAACATTCTTAACATGAAATATTTGACATATATACGGGAGGATTTCATCATGACCCATCCACAATCCGAAGAATACCGCAAACTGCTTGATTACGGCAGGCCCCCCAATGTGAAAAAGTGCTTCCCCAACTCAAACGCATTAATTGTCAGCGGGAAATATATTGACCGCGCCATGCTGGCCAAGGGCAGCTGCATGACCATTGCAGCCAACGGCAGAAACGCTTTTGTCATCAAAGGGACCCTTGCCGCAGCCCAGCGTGCCAATGCGGCAGTGATCATCGAAATTGCGCGCTCCGAAGGCGGCACCGGGGCCTATTGCGCCACCAGCCTTTGGAACATTGCAAGGCAGACCGATGCGTATATGAATGAAATGGGGATCACCATTCCCGTAGCCATACATGCAGACCATTTCGGAATCAAAAAACCCGAAGATATTACACCTGCAAAAACCGAAATCCGGTCGTTATTTGATGCCGGTATTACCTCCATTGCCATTGACGCATCCCACATGCCCGATGACCAGAACCTTTTGGCCAATATTGAATTAAACCCCTATGTACCTGAATGGGCAGGCCTTGAAACCGAAGTCGGTGAAATAAAAGGAATACATGGCCTTTCAACGCCTGAAGAAGCGCTGTTTCTTATCCAGGGTCTCAATGCCCACAGCATTTTTCCGGACTGGATCGCCCTGAACAACGGCACCACCCATGGCATTGAACAAAGCGATACAGGCATCAATGTCGCTTTGACTGCAAAAATCCATAAGACACTGGCCCCTTACGGAATTTCCGGTGCCCAGCACGGTACATCGGGGAACAATTCCGACCGGTTGCGCCGGATTGCCAAAGAGACAAGAACCACAAAGGCCAATGTTGCCACGGCCCTTCAGATGATCTCCTGGGGGGTGAAGGTTAATGATTTCGGCAATGCCATCATGGATGAGTCAGGCAGGTTCATTAAAGAGACCGGCAAAGGGGTCACCCGGGGCACCTGGGAAAACATGTGCGCTTTTGCCGCAGCCAATGGCTGGCAAAAGGGGAACTTTAAAAAACTGAATCTTCCTTTTGAAAATATTCTGACAGCCCAGGATGCGCCTGTCCGGGAACGAATGGTCAAAGGCGTTGAAAACTTTGTGTTTACACTTCTCACGGAGGTTTTCAACGCCACAGACACCGCGGACCTGGTAAAAAGACAAATTTTTGAAACCCAGTCACACATGCCTGGATTCAAAGCAAAGAGAATTGAACAAAAAAATGAATGGACCAGGGAAAGAATTATTGATAAAGCTTCCCGGATTATTACAGATAAAAGCCCTGAAGGAAATTTTGATGATTAAAAATTTTTCTAAAGTTTTAATTTCACCATGCCGATATTGAGATTAAGGAGAAATTTAAAATGCAGATCCCTTCATACCAAATACAAAATGTCTTGAAAGTGTATTCAAGGCAATTTAGCCAGGGCAAACTGCTGGGCAAGAATAAATTCAGCGATGCCAACAAGGTTTCTGCGGATAGCGTCAGTATATCATCGGAAGGCAAGCGTCAGGCCATTATAGATAAGGTTGCAAGCAACATTGTTGACAAAATTATCACCGAAGGCCCCAATGAAAACGATGAGGCCCAGATCACCGGTCAGATTGAAAAAGAGCTGGGGAAAGAAATTGATTTTAGCAAAGGCAGAAACCAATTCACCTATACCTCGGTTGATGAAAATAATAATAAGGTCGTCCAGACCTTGTCCGTGGAGGATTCCAGAGTCATTGTTGAACGGATGACGGAGCTGGCGCGTCAGGTAGCGGATTCCAACATGGAATCCCAGGAGGGTGTTTAATATGAAAATTAATTCCACACAGCAGTATATCAATCAAAGTTACACTGCCAACAATACCGGTACCACCGCCAGGACTTCGGCGGATAAGGGAAAACAATCTGAAGAGAAACTTTCAGACAGCATTAATTTGTCCTCCACCACCAGGGATCTTCAGAAAATATCTGCCGCAGCTGCCCAGGAACCTGGGGATAGAGCCCAAAAGGTTGAAGGCCTCAAACAGCAGGTACAGTCCAACCAGTACACAGTGAATGCCGAGCAGATAGCGGAAAAAATGATCGGCTCCATTATGAACGAAGTGGGTTAACCAGGCGGCATCTTTTTCCCTCCTGCCCGACGCATTGAAGTGTTCAGGCAGGAGGGCTTTTATTTCCATAGGATAACCACTTGATTTCTTAAATCAAATCACACTATTCTCAAACTATCGAAAGTTTGCAAACGGCTGGCATACTTGTTGCAAAAATTCTTCCTTAAAAAAAGGAGGACAATATGACCCAGATTAACAACATCCAAGGTATCACCCAAATACTTGACAATCAGTCAACGCAGGTAGCCAAGACCCATGGACAGGCACAAGGATTTGAATCCTTGCTCAATTCCGCACTGGAAAAAACACAGGAGTCCGAAGAAGGAACACAGATCAGCGAATTAGGTGAAATCCCTACCTTAAATTTTGACATTCAAACCGTGTCTTCCATTGTTACGGATAAAACCGACAAACTGCTGAACAGCCTGGAAAGCTATGCATCCCAGCTTGATGATGCCAGTGTCTCTTTAAAGGACATTGAACCTGCGCTTGAAGAACTCAATGCAGACGCCGCATCTTTATTGGAAGAAACCTTGTCTTTAGGAGAAGATGATCAGGATCTCATAGATATTGCCACCAGCACGGCTGTTACTGCCAAAACCGAATATTTGAAATTCCAGAGAGGCGATTACTTGTAAACAGGAAAGGATGTCAGGCCTTTTTTTGTGCATACACCTGTTTGGCTTTCAGCCAGTGCTTCTCCTTTTCTTCGGAGGGCATCTGCTTTAAATCAAGGCCTTGTTTTTCAAGGGCAGCTTCCATAATTCTGAATCGCTGCTCAAATTTGGAAGTAGACCGGTACAGCGCTGTTTCCGGATGAAAACCGGCAAACCGTGCCACATTCACAAGGGAAAAAAGGATATCACCGAATTCAAGCATGGCATCATCCTGGTCCATGGAGAGTGCCGCATTAAATTCATGTATTTCCGAAACTGCCGTATCCAGCACTTGATTCAGGTTGTCCCACTCAAACCCGGCTTTTACTGCAGATTTGGAAACTTTTAAAGCCCGCAGCAGCCCCGGCATCCCGCCGGGCACATTGTCAAGGGCAGAGCGTCTTTCAGATATACCGGAACCGGCTTTCTCCCCAGCCTTAATCGCCTCCCATTGCTTATTCAACCCATCTTCGGATGTAATCCGGCTGTCACCATAAACATGGGGGTGGCGACGAATCATTTTCTCAGCCACGGTATTGACCACGCGTTCAAATGAAAATCTGCCGGCGTCGGCATAAATTTCCATAATAAAAAGGATCTGGAAAAGAACGTCCCCAAGCTCCTCTATAATATTATCCTCATCATCTTTGACAATGGCTTCTTCCAGTTCATAAAGCTCTTCGGCCAGACACTTCCACATACTAGACGGGGTCTGCTTCCTGTCCCAGGCACATCCGTTCTTCCCCCGAAGCCTTCGGATGATCTCAAGCAGGGGAATTATTGTTTCCACGTCTCTTTTAATCCTTCCAACTCTTTACTGAAATCCATTTTGATGTTCCGGGAAATAAACAGGGTCAGGGCATCAGCAACCCGGGCAAGGTAGGGGGCTGTGCGGGATGCAGCCACATGATTACTGCCGTTGGGCACAAAGCTTGTGATCATTATAAAAAGGACGGTTGTAATAAGTATGCCTTTGGCAGCCCCGAAGAGAATACCGAATGTTCTGTCCACCCAGCCTAAAAACACAATCTTCAGCAATTTGTGGATCAGGGCGCCCAGGAGCCCCACAGCAATGAGAATCAGACAGAACAATAGAAAAAAACAAACAAGCTTTTGGATCTGCGGTGATGAAATCCATGAATCCATATAGGGCATCAACTGAAGATAATAGGTATTGGCCCCGTAGAAACCGGCCACAACGCCCACGATTCCGGAGATTTCCCGGACCAGGCCCTTAAATCCCCCCCGAATAAGGCAAAATCCCACAATGATCAATACGCCAAGGTCGAAAAAATTCATAGTTTACCTTAATTAAATTATCGCCTTTTAGGCGGATTGTTAAGTTTTAGGTGTTAGGAAATGGGAATCCCTATACTTTTAAATTATGGCTTCAAAATATAGACAGATAACAGCAGGGCAACTTGCTAGTCAAGATTTTTATTGACCTTTAAACCAATAAAATGCACCCTGTATCCCATGAAAAATCTTGAGTTCCAAAACATTGCCCTTGCCCAGAAGCTCTTTGGGACACACAATGTCAACCTGGAAAAAATTGCCCGGGCTTTTGGGGTTATCGTCAACTCAAGGGGCGGTGCAATTTCAGTCAGTGGTTCAGAAGAGAAAACAGACAAGGCAATCGACCTGATCAGCCAGCTTTATGATCTTTTGGAAAAAAACATACGGCTGACACCTGCGGTTTTAGATGCAGCAATTAATGCGGTGCAACAGGGTTCGCGCACCCCATTGAAAAAAATATTTACCACCACAATAGTGGTCACGGACAAAAACAAACCCATTACGCCCCGAACGCCAACCCAGCTGGCATACACCGAGGCCATAAAATCCAACGATATCCTTTTCGGCATTGGGCCGGCCGGTACCGGCAAAACCTACCTTGCCATGGCCATGGCCGTTGCCGCGTTCACAAAGGGTGATGTAAAAAAAATTATCCTCACCCGCCCTGCAGTGGAAGCAGGAGAAGCCTTGGGTTTTCTTCCGGGTGACCTGGCTGAAAAAATAAATCCATATTTACGGCCCCTGTACGATGCCCTCTATGATATGCTTGATTTTGAAAAAGCCAGAGCCTATATTGAGCAGGAAACTATTGAGATTGCACCCATTGCATTTATGAGGGGCAGAACCCTGAACAATGCGTTTATCATCCTGGACGAGGCCCAGAATACCACCTCCCAGCAGATGAAAATGTTTTTAACCCGGATCGGATACGGTTCAAAGGCCATTATCACAGGTGATATTACCCAGACAGACCTGCCCGGAGGAAAAAAATCAGGGCTGGTGGAAGCCAGAAAGCTGCTTGCCCGGATAAAGGGGATCTCATTCATAGAATTTTCAAAGGATGATGTTGTCAGGCATCGGCTGGTGTCAGACATCATAAACGCTTATGAAAAAAGCAAGTAACCAGGGATGGTTTAAACGAGCCGGGAAAGCCCTGTCATCCACCCCATACCTTCCGCCCGTAATGTTTTTTCTGGTGGTGGCCCTGTTCGCCCTGGCCCAGACCATTGACCACACCACTGAATCATATGTATATAAAATAGGGGATGTGGCAGGCAGAGACATCAAAGCCCCCAAAGATTTCTTTATAGAAGACAAGGCCACCAACCTGGCCAGGATGAATTATGCCAAAACATCACTCAGAACCGTATATGATTTTGATTCCAACCTGTTAAAAAACACCATCACAGATATTACATCGGCCATGCATTTCGGGCGGCAGATGTTCCAATCCCCAGGCAATACACCGGACAATACCCCGGGCATTACCCCCCCGTACCCGGCGGATCCGTCCTTTTCCATGGCCCTGGTATTCAAGCCCGAATTTGAAAAAAAGCTGGGCATAGAAATTTCAAAAGGCGCATTCCAGATCCTGTTCAAGGAAAAATTTTCCGAAGAAATTACAGGATATATTTCAGCCATTATTGGCGATATCCTGACCAACGGGGTTGTGGGCAACAAAGAAATTCTGATGGCTGAAGAGGAAAAAGGGATCACCCTGAGGACAATTCAGTCTCACAAGGAACGGGTAGTTACCAATCTAAAGGTGTTTTACGGACCGGACCAGGCCAAGACCATGGTAAGGATCGTGGGCCAGCCCATCTTAAATGGTGTCAACTACAGCCTGGCCAACCTGGTTGTAGATATCTGCCAGCGGCTTTTGCGACCCAATATCACCCTGAATAAAAACGAAACGGAAAAGCGCATCCGGGAAGCCCAGGCACGTATTAAACCCACCCTTTACCAGATCAAGACAGGCGAAATGATCATCCGGGAAGGGGAGCGGGTGGATGAACTAAAACTGGTCAAGCTCAATGCCTTAAACGAACTGGTCGAGGGTAAAGATATTATCATAACCATTACCGGCATCTGCATGTTTACCAGCCTTTTGCTTACTGTGATTTATTTTCTTTATCTCAAAGATCACCCAAAGCTTGTCCGGGACATGAATAAACACATGACCTTTCTGACCCTGGGCCTTTTGCTTTATATTGGGTTTACCGAGCTTGCCGTGTACATTGCCAACTCCTCAAATCCGGAAATGGCCGGCGAAATGGCCTCAAGAACAATTTATATGGTGATACCTTTGCCGGCTGCCGCCATGATCGCCTGCATTTTCCTGGGATTTGACATTGCGCTCTATTTCTCTTTGGTGCTTTGCAGTTTATGTACCATATCCTTTGGCGGCGGATTTCAGGTCTTTTTGTTCTTTTTTCTGTCCAGTATTACGGCAGCTTACTGGATCAAGGAACGAAACGAACGTCACCATTTCATTGTTGCCGGATTCAAACTGGCATTGCTTAATGCTTGTCTTGCCATTGCCCTGGGTTTTTTCATGCCCTCCCAGGTACTCCCCTGGGGGATATTGCTTAAACAGGTGACAATGGCCGTGGGCGGCGGTGTGTTTGCAGCCATTATTACTGTGGGATTCACACCTTTAATCGAAGTGCTGTTCAATTACACCACGGCTGCAAAACTGCTGGAGTTTTCAAATCTGGACCAGCCCCTGATCAAAAAACTGATGATCGAAGCCCCGGGCACTTACAACCACAGCGTGATTGTGGCCACCCTTGCCGAAGCAGCCGCGTCCGCCATCCATGCAGACAGTCTCAAGGCCAAGGTCATGGCATATTACCATGACATCGGCAAGCTGGACAAAACCATGTATTTCATTGAAAATCAGTCAGACGGACGGAACCGGCATGACAAGCTCTCTCCGTCCATGTCCGCGCTGATCCTCATCGGCCATGTTAAAAAAGGTGTGGAAATGGCCAAAAAATACAAACTGGGCAATGAAATTGTGGAAGGCATTATCCAGCACCACGGTACATCCCTTATAAAATATTTTTATAACAAAAGCCTGAAAGCCGGAAATGAAAACATTAATGAAGATGATTTCAGATATCCGGGTCCCAAACCCCAGACAAGGGAGGCAGGCATTGTCATGCTCGCGGATGTGGCAGAAGCCGCGACCCGGGCACTTGAGCGCCCTACCCCATCCAGAATCCAGGGCCGGGTCAAAGAGCTGATCAATGACATATTTGCCGACGGTCAGCTCGAAGAGTGCGAAATGACCTTGAAAGATCTGCACCAAATCGCCAAAAGTTTTAATAATATTTTGACCTCCATTTATCACAGCCGCATTGAGTACACCGACAAACCCCAGGAAAAAAAGAATGGAAAACCTAAGGATACTGATAGACAACCACCAAGAGGAGAGGCTGCCAACAGCGCCCCTGTACAAAAAGACAGAACAGATCTTAAACGCCTTGGGCTGTGACAACCACGAACTTTCCATTGTGATCACGGATGATGCCCAGGTCAGGGACCTGAACCGGACATACCGGGGCAAAGACGCGCCCACGAATGTGCTCTCCTTTCCCATGCAGGAGGGAGAATTTTCAGATATTACCCCGGGACTTCTCGGGGATGTGGTGATCTCCCTTGATACGGCCCGGGCCGAGGCCCTGGAGGCAGGGATTTCCACGGATGAACGAATGTCTCAATTATTGATACACGGCATTCTTCACCTGATGGGATTTGACCATGAATTGGGTGAGGACCAGACCCGGAAAATGGAAGAAAAGAGCCTGGAACTGCTCAGACGCATTGAAGACAATCCAAATCTAACCGCTTTCTAAGAAGCTCGAAAGGATATCAAAATGGCAGAACTCGCAGTAAATGTAGACCATGTGGCAACCCTGCGTCAGGCAAGGGGCGCCAAATACCCGGAACCGGTTCAGGCTGCCCTGGCCGCAGAAACCGCCGGAGCAGACGCCATTGTGGTGCATCTGCGGGAAGACCGCCGCCACATCCAGGAACGGGATGTCCGGCTGATTTCCCAGACAATAAAAACCCGATTGATACTTGAAATGGCAGCCACCAATGAAATGCTGGGCATTGCCCTGGACATCAAACCCGACACGGTCACCCTGGTACCCGAAAAGAGAGAAGAGCTTACCACCGAAGGCGGACTTGATGTGATTACCCATATGGAGCACATCCGCCAGGCCGTCACCACCCTGAAAAATGCCGGAATTAAAGTCTGTATTTTCATTGACCCTGACCTGGATCAGATCAAAATGGCCCACAGAATTGATGCCGATTCCATTGAGATACATACAGGTGCATTCTGCGATGCCACCATCCCGTATGACCGGAAAAGGGAATATGCAAGAATTGTGGATGCAGCCAAAATTGGTGCCCGCCTGAACCTGGGCGTCCATGCCGGACACGGAATCTGTTACCAATCCATCAAAGCATTCAAGGGATTGTCTGAGATTTCTGAATACAGTATCGGACATGCCATCATCTCAAAGGCCCTCATGACAGGCATGGACACAGCAGTCAGGGACATGGTGCAATTAATTAAAGACCTGTAAATTACATTAGTTTAACAGCCCTGCCGCCTTTGCTGCCATACTCACCCCGCATTCATTATTGGTACCTGAACATGGAAATTTCTTTTTCAGCACATCCGGGCTGTTATCCATCAAAAAGCCCTGCCCCGCCCACGCCAGAAGATCTTCGTCATTGTAATCGTTTCCCACGGCAGTCACCATTTCCCGGGCGACACCAAGATGCCGGGCCAGCCACTGGGCTGACGCACTCTTGCTGACCCCGCAGGGAAACACCTCTATCCACGCAGATTTATGGTCCAAAGGGGAGGTGGCTGGAATCACACTGAATGCGGACAGTTCACGGCGAATCACATCCAGCTGCTCCCAAGGCAATCCGCCGGGGACAATGGCCAGGACCTCAGTGGACTGGTCATAAATCATGCTTCCCGATTCAGATTCAAGGGGCGTACCAAAATCCGGATACATTGTCATTCGCCGGAGAAAGTCCGGATTATTATCGGATGTGAATTTAAACAGAAAATATGAGGTATCGGGAATGGCCTTGTGGATCATATAATCAAAACCGATACGATCAAAACAGGCTGCAATTTCCAAAACCCCGTCTTTAGGAAGGGAACAGGAGCGGATCAATTGCTCCCCGGGCCAGGCCATGATACCGGCACCCGTGGAAAAAATCAGATAATCCAAAGGCAGATCTTCCGGACCAAGCCCCATATGCTCAAGGGCGCGCCTGAAGGAATAAAGGCTGCGCCCTGTGGCAATGACCGTGATGACACCGGCAGCCCTCAACCTGGCCAGGGTATCCAGATCCCGGCCACGGATACGTCTGTCGTCTGTGAGCAGGGTGCCGTCAAAATCGGTGATAAATATTACTGACATGTTAAAAAAAAACCAGGGGCGTCCGCCCCTATTTCTTTTTCTCCAGTGCTTCGCGCAAAATGCTTTCCATAGAGCCAAAGGAAGCCCCTCCCTTGGCACTTTTTGCAAACTGCTTCCAATTGCCTGAGGATTTCTGGTCCGGGGGCGCCAGGGTCAGACGCCGGTTATCCTCATCCACTTCCTGAACCAGAACCTGTACAGTATCCCCGGGTTTCAGAGACTCAAATTTCCCTGCATCTGCGGACTGCCGCAGGTTTGACATGGGCATCAGGCCGGTAATACCGGGTTCCAGACGGATAAACAGCCCAAAGCCTTCTTTTTTCTCCAGGGTGCCGTCCACAACACTGGCCACGGGATATTTAGCCAGAATACCGGTCCAGGGATCGCCTGCCGCATCCTTCATGCTCAGTGAGATCCGTTTGCTGTCCATATCAATGGCCTTGATCATCACCTGAATGGTCTCACCAACACCAACCTCGTCTTCGGGGCGCAGAATCCTTTTTACATGGCTCATTTCAGATATATGGACCAGACCGTCAATGCCCGGGGCGATTTCCACAAAAGCCCCGAAAGAGGTCAGACGGACCACCTTCCCGCTCACCTGGTCCCCGATACTGAAGGTGGTGCCGATGTTATCCCAGGGGTTACCCGAGGTTTGTTTAACGGAAAGGGAAATTTTAGGGCTGTCGGAAAGGGGTTTTTCAATCTTTAAAACCTTGACAGGCAGAATATCATCCACCCGTAACACGTCTTCAGGCTTTTCCACCCGGGACCAGCTCAATTCGGAAATATGGGCCATGCCTTCCACACCGGGCCCAAGCGCAATAAAAGCACCGTAGGACATCAGCTTGATCACCCGGCCCTGGACCGTATCCCCTTCTGCCAGTTCTTTCATGAATACGGCACGTTCTTCCCTGATCTGTTCATTGAGAAGTTCCCTGCGGGAGATAACAATATTCCTGCCATTTTCCCCATACCGGGTAATCAGGAAATGGTGGGTCTGGCCCACATAATCCTCGGGGGTTTCCACATATTTGACATCAATCTGACTCACCGGACAAAACGCCCTTTTTCCCAGAACATCCACGGAGAAACCGCCTTTGACAATACCGGTCACCCGGCCTTCAACAGGGGTATGCCCGTGATAGGCATCTTCGATCATGGCAGCCATCCCGGCCCCGGAAACCACCTTGGACAGAATCACTTCGCTTTCGCTTAAGGAGACCACGTACAGTTTGAGGATATCACCCACTGAATACTGAAATTCACCATTGTCATCCAGCAGCTCGGACTTATCCACCACACCGTCGGATTTTGTCCCCGTGTCCAGGTAAACTGAATTTTCTCCAATGGAAATGATCTGTCCTTCCACCTTATCCCCGGGCTTGAATTCCCGACCGATTTTCGAATCATAGGCATCAAGCATCTGTTCAAAACTCATCTCATTGGTGCCCTGGTCAGTATTCTGAGTGTTGTCGTACTCAAACCTGTCGTTCATTTTGTTCTCCCGGCCCGCTGGTCTTTGAAGCTGACGGGTCCGTTGTTAATTGGGTTTTCGCCAAAAATTTGAATCATAATACAATCATTAAATTTTGTCGAAACAAAACAATGTCTAATAAAACAGTTGAGCAGAAATGTCCACCAGATTGCAGCTTATTCGGCCAATACCCGGAGCAGATTCTTTGCCATGTCCAGCGTAATTCCGGGAAGAGCGGCCAGTGTATCCGGCGACTGGATTCGAATATTATCAATGCCCTTGAAGGTGGTGAGCAGCAGCTTCTTTTTTTGAGGTCCGATCCCGGAAATTCCGTCAAGGACGGACAGTTTTCCCTGCTTTTCCCTGCGGGCGCGCTGGAACGTGATGGCAGACCTGTGGGCCTCATCCCGGATCTGCTCTAAAAGGAAAAGGGCTTTGGCAGACTGGGCTGTATTCAACGGATTGGACCGTCCCGGCAGGTAAATCTTGTCTGCCTTCTCGCCCTTGTCCGCATCCTTTTTGGCAAGGCCTGCCAGGGTAAACTTGCCTTCCAGCTCAAGCTCTCTGACCACACTCACAGCCATGGACAGCTGTCCTTTACCGCCATCCACCACCAGCAGGTCAGGCAGGGGCATATCTTCCCGGTCATGCCGGAATCGGCGGGAGAGTACATGGGTCATATAGGCATAATCATCCTGGTGTTCGATATCCTTTATAATGAATTTACGGTAGGCATTTTTATCAGGCCTGCCCCCGGTGAACACCACCATGGCAGCCACGGGGTCTTTACCCTGGAGATTGGAGTTATCAAAGCACTCCATACGTTCGGGGAGCCGGTCCATGCCCAGAAGCTTCTGGAGCATGATAAGCCCTGCCCGGGCCTCCTCCTCCCTGTCCAAAATTTTGTCAAGTTCTGCCTTTGCATTGAGGCGGGCCATATCAGCAAGCCGTTTCTTTTCTCCCCGGACCGGATAATGGAAAGGGACCCGGTGATCAGCCGCCTCATTGATCCGGGCTTCAGCCCTGGCCATGTCGTCAGACAGATGGCTGAACAGGACTGATCCCGGTATCTGGGCCGCTTTCTCATAATACTGAATCACAAAGGCGGCCAGAACCTCGTCCGGCTCTTTGAATCCCAGATCCAAAGGGAAATAGGCTGTGTTGATCAGATGCCCTGCCCTTACCTGCATCACCGTAACCACAGCCCGGTCCCGGCCCCAGGCAAGCCCGAGTACATCCCTGTCCTGTCCGTCCGCACACACCACCACCTGGCGCTCCATGATCCGCTCCACGGCAAAGATGGTGTCCCGGACCTGAGCCGCCTTTTCAAAGGCCTGGGTATCGGAAAATTCCGCCATCTCAAGGCGCAGTTTTTTAATCACCTCCCGGGTCTGTCCCCGAAGAAACAATACCGCAGCCTTAACCCTGGCCTGGTACTCTTTGGGGTCCACCTCATTGCAGCAAAGGCCTAAGCATGCCTTGATCTGATAATTCAGGCAGGGCCGGGACCTGTTTTTAAACTGGGCGTCCCGGCATTTTCGAAGTTTAAAAATACGCTGGATCTGCTTTAAGGTCTGGTTTACACTCTTGGAGGAAGAATACGGCCCGAAATAGAGGGCCTTGTCCTTTTCAATGCGCCGCACCCGCTGGATGGAAGGATAGGGTTCATTCATGTCAATGCGCAGCAACGGATAATTTTTGCCGTCTTTGAGGATGACATTATATTTAGGAGAATTTTCCTTGATCAGGTTGGATTCCAGAATAAAGGCCTCCTGGTCGGACTGGGTGACCACCAGCTCAAAGTCGGCCACCAGGGCCAGAAGTGCTGCCGTCTTGGGCTCGGGCTGATCCTTTCTCACAAAATATGAGGCCAGACGCTTTTTTAAATCCTTGGCCTTGCCCACATAAAGGATGTTTCCCTTTTTGTCCCGCATGAGATAAACCCCGGGGGCATGGGGAGCCTGGTCGTATTTTTCCTTTATTTTCTCAGAAATCATAGCTGGGTTGTCTTGGTCTATGGAATCCTTGTCCGGTACCTGTAAAAAGGCACCGGACTTTTTCACCGGTCAGGAGAAATCATAGCCTCTCTCGCCGTGAAGTGATTGGTCAAGTCCTGTGTATTCACTTTCTTCATCCAGTCTGAAACCCACGGTTTTTTCCACAATAATGCACAGGAGAATAGTTGCAACTCCGGCGAGCAGGATAGTCGCTCCCAACCCTTTGAGCTGTACCAGCAGCTGATCGAAAACCGTCCAGGTCCGACCGGCGGCTTCACTGGCTGATGCCATCCAGGAATCGCGGATGAAAAAACTGAGCAGAAGAACGCCCAGTGCGCTGCCTACGCCGTGGATTCCGAAACAGTCCAGTGTATCATCATACCCCAGCTTTATTTTGAGCTGAAGCGCATAGAAACACATCACAGTCGATGCCGCGCCCAGGAACAGAGCGCCCAATGGCTGAACCACTGCGGCAGCCGGGGTGATCGCAACCAGCCCGGCCAGTGTGCCGGACGCAAACCCAAGCGCAGATGCCTTCCGGTATATAATGCCTTCGATGCACAGCCAGACCAGTGCGCCACTTGCCGCAGAAATCTGGGTCATGGTCAGGGCCCTGGCCGAATCCAGTCCACTCTGAAGGGTGGAGCCGGCATTAAAACCAAACCAGCCGACCCACAGCAAACCGGCACCGATGAGGGTCATGGTCAGATTGTTCGGAGGGGTGGCAATTTTGGGGTGACCCAGTCTGGGCCCCAGGTATATGGCTGCCACCAGGGCACTGATACCGGCCGACACATGAATGACCAGTCCCCCGGCCAGGTCAATCACCCCGGCGGCGCCGGAATTGAACAACCAGCCGTCCGCTGCCCACACCCAATGGCACAATGGCGCGTAAACCACCAGAAACCATAGGGAAATAAACAGGATATATCCTCTCAAATAAATCCGCTCTGCCAGAGCACCGCTGATCAGGGCCGGCGCGATAATGGCAAATTTACCTTGGAACATGGCAATGATATATTCAGGAATCCCGTTGGTCACGACTTCATCAATACCTTTGAGAAAAAAGAAATCACTGTTCCATCCGACAAATCCGCCCAGAATGCTCTGGCCAAAAGTCAGTGAATATCCGCAGACCACCCAGAGCACACCGATCACCGCCATGGATACAAAGGTATGCATCATGGTTCCCAGAACATTTTTTGCCCGTACCAGGCCACCGTAGAACATAGCCAGGCCCGGCAGCATGAGCAGAACCAGGGCCGTTGAAATCAACATCCAGCTCGTGTTGCCGCTGTCAATTACCGTGCCGTCTCCGGCCGCTGCGGCCAGCGGCGTTGCAAGAATTACAAAAACGAAAGGAATCTGCTGCTTGTTCACCATAATCATGCTCCATTATTGTTGATTCAAAAAATTTTAAGTGAAAAAGCAATAGACATGCCATATTCTTATGGAGAATCTATTATTTATTTTAACATATCATAATAAAAAGAATTTATTTCCCAAACCTGACATTATCGATCCGCTGTCAACGCTTATATAGTCAGTATATTTCAAATATGTTTATAAAAATAAAAAATGATACTACACGATTGTAATAAATTGGATTGTTTTATTCATCGTGGGCATTCGAGCGTCCAGGGATAGGAAACAAATTCAATTTTATTAAATAATTTGCTCAGTATGCGGCTCCCATGTACATATGACGATTTACAAGATGATTGGCAGAAATAAAATTTCAATAATGTAAAAAAATGCAAAATTTCCCTTGTTGGCTTTTCTGATCTGAACGATTGGGCGAATTGAAAATACAAGATAAAACCGTGGCCTGTCCTCTATTTTCCTATTCAGTGGAATTCCAACGATATTGATTCTTATGCTGTATTGCCCTTGCCTATCGTCCCCCAATTTTTCAAATATATTACCGGGTGGAGATCGCAAATTAAGAAATTCGACTGCGCTGTCGAGCATTTGGCGCTTGCGTTCTGCTTGCGCCTGAAAAGTTCTGAATTGCTGTGGACTTTTTCCTTCATAAAGGGCTTGTGTATGCTTGCAAGGGTAATTTTTAGGTGTTTTTTTGATTTAAGTTGCTTAATTTATTTAATTATCCTTATCGCAACCCCGTACCACAATGTACTATCATTCGCCTTCAATTTTGATTGTCCACAATGTAAGGATAATTTTATGAAGGGTTCGCGAATTTCTAAATATATGCCTTCTTTAAAAAAACTATGTGATTGCACTAAGAGAATAGTGAACAATGGAAATAAAATGTTTTAAAAACTGAATTTCAACTCTAAGAAGACCTGATCATTTCCTCCAATATCGTTGAACATGGGCAGGTTTCCTGACTGATAAAACACAACGCCTGCCTTTGCTGTGATGCTGTCTGCAATGTCATATTCTGCTGAAATTCGCTGATAGGAACCGTCCTGCCACTTTTCGCCATATCCCATGACTAAAAATGTCAGGGTCAAAGCCTCGTGAATAAAATCTTTTTCAATGCAGAGTACCGATTGAAGCTGATTTTCATTAATGCCGTCAGGGGTGTTTTTAAGTTCGCTGTTGTAGTTAAAAAGGTGCTGGTTGACAAGCTCCAGCGTGATCCGGGTGTCTGTGAACCCACTGTATTCAAACCCTGCCATCACATCCAGCCGTGAAAATTGGTCATTGGGAGTATTGGTGTATCTAAGTTGTTCCCACAAGGCAGACTCAGTTTTGAGAATCCAGTTTCCTTTTGCCAGGGTTGATGACACCCCGAACATGTTCACCCGGTCATGTTTTTGTACCGGGACAAGCGTTCCCCCATCTGATACGGATTCAATATACGTGTCCGGATAATAAATATCTGCCCAGTACAGCCCCAAATCCCATCCCGAGAACCTGCCTGTAAGTGCCAGGGCAAACTGACTGTTTTTTAGATCAGAATCCAGGATCTCTTCCCGGGCCGGGGCCTGGGAAGACGGGTAAAACACAGACCCGTAAGCGGGGGGTTCATTGAACCGGACTTCATGGATCATGATACAGGACAGATTAAAAGGCCCCTGGTAATAATCGATTTTGCTCATGGTCACAGGAAGCCGAAGGTCTTCAATGTCTGTTGTGCCCGGGTTTCTAAGATCAAGGGGATTTAGAATGTCCACCACCCGGACATAATCAGAAGTTCCCCACACAACAATCTGGCGCCCGGTTTTGATGTCCAGCTGCTTTACAGGGCTTGCCCGAAGATAAAGTTCGCGTAATTCAGCTTTGGTTTCGTAATTGTCCAGGACCTGATCCGTATAGTTTTGCCGCCCCTTGAGCGTATATATAAAATCATACCCGCCAAGGCCTGTGGCAAATACAGACCAGTTAAATATATTCCATTTGTCTGTGGGTTTAATTTCAAATTCCAGTAAAAGTTCGGTTTCCAGGCTTGAAACACCCTGCCAGTTTGTGCCTTGCCGGACCGGTGCATCATGGGAAAAGTGACAGTACCCGGCTGTTTTAATATGCCCTGTCAGGAAAAAGACCTGTTGTTCAGGGGCGCGGTCCCGGGACAAAGTATCCCCGGCTTTCTCATTTTCCGTTGCGCCCGGATCATCAAATCCGTCCAAAAGGCTGTCTCCTGAAATTTTTGTATTTTCATCAAATCCGTCAAGCAGCAGATCAAAAGCCTCTTCCTGTGCCAGGGCCGGCTGGCACAGGATTGTTGAAAATATTATGACAGCCATCAGTATTTGATCACTAATCAGGAACAAAACACGTAATTTCATAGTGGCAGCCCTCCTGTTAATTAAGGCTAAAGGCCTTTTTCCATCTGCCGCACGGAAAACATCTCTTGATCCAGATTCTGGTTGAACTTCACCTTGTCCAGGGTCAGGTCGGTTTTGTGAATAATCCGTTTGCCTTTCTTCCGGGTGATCTGCATGTTTGTGGCCACCCAGATGCCGTCAATTTTGTCCAGTTTGCTGATAACCATGTATTTCAGATCCGGGCTGTTTTCCACCCAGCTGATGGACCGGATCACCACATCATTGTCCTGCCGGATAAACAGCAGTTCCTTGTCGTACCCGGTCTCTTTGATGACCTTGTCTGATTTGGGAATGGCCCATATGGCCCAGGTTTTGACGTCGCCAAACACCTTTTCCCGGCCTTTTTCGTAAAACCGGTAATCAAAATCTGTCAGTTCCCGGTCGCTCATGTCCGAGTAGTTCAGGTCCGAGCCCATGAAGCTGCCGCTTTTATCTTTAGTTGCAATGCGTTTGGTTTTTCTTAAAGCCGGCAGATAGAGCCATTGGTCATCGTCATGTTCCGGGTCATCATAATCAATGTTCAAAAATGCGGTTTTATTCACATCTGCCGGGGAAAGGAAAAACATCAGGGACATGGTGTCCGGGCCCTTGTCCTTGGTAAATGCCTTGATTTTTCGAACCCTTTGGCCGCCGTTCCTGTCGGTCAGGGTCATCTGCATCTGGGCAATCCGGTTGTCCCCGGTGTCCCTGGCGTCCACCTGTTCCATAATTTTTCTTGCTTCTGGGTCATCTGCCAATGCCTGGGATGTGGCCAGTAACAACAGAATCAAGATAGATAATCCCTGCCGGGACAAATGGTTCAGTTTTTGTTTTTTCATTTTATATTCTCCAGGTTTTTTTTTATATGAAAGAGACCAATAAGTTGCTGAGTTATTTAGGTTTTCGTTATGGGCTGTACCTCAGTGATGATATGTCAGGTCGGCCCGTGGCCGTTATATAGTTTGGGGATCTGCTGTTTTTGCCACAGGTTTTGGTACAGATTTCCGGCGTTTATAAATCAACGTCAGAAGTGCCGGCAAAAGAACCAGGTCCGTGGCCAGGGCAAACAGAACCGCACTGCCGGTGAGTATGCCGAATCGGACATAACAGGACAGATACGCTGTGGTATAAATAAAAAATCCCCCGCAAAGCACAATGCTTGTGATCATCAGTGCCCGGCCGGTGTTGTGAAGGGTTTCTTTGACCGCAGTTTCAACGTTGTTGCTCATGTCATAGGCCCTTCGGAAATGATGCAGAAAATGGATAGTGTCATCCACCACCAGGCCTATCACAATACTGCCCACAAGAATGGTCATCATGTCTACGGGGATGCCGACCACACCCATGACCCCGAAAATCATCACAATGGGGACAATATTGGCAATGATGCTCATGGAACCGATCTTAAAATTACCGACAATGACCATCATCATGAGGGTGATGGCTATAAAGGCAAACGCATAGCTTTTTGCCATGCTGGTGATAAACATTTTGGTAATGCCGATGAACAGGGACATATGACCTGTGATGGAGACGGTTTCCCCGGGGAATTGACTGGCCAGGTACGCTTTTATTTTTTCCACATAGTCCAGATAAAGGACTGAATCGGTAAAGGGTGCCAGAACAGACATGCGCGCCTTTTGATGTGTTCCGTCCGCAAGTTCGGCCAGATCATCACTGCCGCTGGATTCAAACAGGATCAATTCCTGGGCTGCCAGCTGCCGGGTAGCCGGCACAGTGTAGGCATCATCACGATCCTCGTTCAGAGCCCGGTTGGTCTCCTTGAGTACATCCACCATGGAGACCACCTTGCCGGCCCTGATATTGTGTTCGCAAATTGTCGGAATCATTTTCCCGGTCTGATCCATGCGCAAAAGAAGGTCAGGGTTGTGCAGCCCGTTTTCCTTGCCGGAATCAATGATGATCTCCAGCATGACCGTGCCCCCGTTTTTGCTGTCCATCAACCGGGTACCCACCCGGGCAGTGGAGTCGTGGGGCAGCCAGGACAGGGCATTATGGGAAAACCGGATGCTGACGGCAGCTGTTGCGGCCAGTAAAAACAAAATACCCCATACCGCCGTAATGGCCAGGGGCCTGCGTGTTGTCAATCCTGCAATGCTGTCAAATATCCGGTCCACAACAGGTGGCTTTTCTTTTGGCTGCACCTTTTTTATTTTTATGGAAAAAACGGCAATCAGGGCCGGCAGCAGAAAAAGCGTATATAAAAATGCAATCATGACCCCGGCAGGGGCAATGTATCCAAGGTGGGAGATGATGGCCACATCAGCCCAGATAAAAGATAGAAGTCCGCAGGCAGTGGTCAGGCTGGTCATCAGAATCGGCAATCCGGAATAGCCCACAGCCTTTGTGATGGCAGCTTTCTTATCTGGTTTCTGCTCCGGATTATTTTGAAGATAGCGGTAAAAAAAGGTGAGGATATGAACGGCATCCCCGACACCCACAACAATTAAAAAGGTGGGCAGAATCATGATGACATTGGAGATGGGAAGCCCCCAGGCCGCCATGATCCCCAGGGACGAAATCAGGGAGAGAAAGACAATGACCATCGGGTATACCACACCTGAAATCCGCCTGAACAAAATGGCTAAGAATACAATGATCAGCAAAAATGACGCAGGCACCATCAGGCCCAGATCTTTTTCAAGCCCGTGCTGCAGTTCCGACACAAAGACCGGGGTGCCTGCAAAGAAAAATTCAATGCCCCGGCCACGGTACTTATCAACGATTTCACGAATCCGGTTATTGATTTCAACATTCTGTGCATTGTCCAGGTACTGGGCATGGGTGGTGCTCTCCTGGGTATTGTCAGACTCAAATCCGGTCAAAAGGTCATCCTGGGACGGCTGTATAAAGGCCTGGGATTTGACCATAATCATTGCAAGAGTGCGGTCCCCTGAAACCAGAAAATTTTCATAAAGGGGATAATGGTTGATCAGTTTTATAATCCGCTGGTTTTCCTCCCGGGTTTCAGGGGGGTGGGGGATCAGATCCTCCACAATGAGGGTGTCGTTGTCTGCCCGGACAATCCGACCGTTGATCAGGCTGTCCACTTCGTCCAGGTAGGGAACATTTTCTTCCAGCTCCCTGTGAAGCGCACTCATTGTCTTGAAAAAATCCGGTGTTATGCCCTTTTCAGGCTTCATGGCAATAAAAAAGATATCGTCCTGGCCAAACTGATACCGGAACTGGTCATAGGCCACAAGCGTTGGGTCATCGGGATGGAAAAAGCTTTCATCCCTGGTATCAATGGTCAGTTTGGGCAATTGCGCCGCAAGTATGGCCGAAATAAGGAAAATAACGCCTAAAGTTAAAAGCGCATGTGCATAAACCCAGCGTGCAATGGACTCAAAGAAAGAGGCCAGTTTATCATGAATTATGGTCATGGATTGCTCCTTTGTGTATTTTGTGCCATCTGCAGTTTCAAGTGATCTCAAGGCCGGTAAGTGTCTGCCGGTTCATTTTTTCCACCATTTTTGCTGCTGCTTCAGGAGGCATGGCAGGATCACGGAAAAACATGACCTCCACCCCAATGTATTGAGAAAAAAGCGACATGGACAGAACCATGCTGTCCACATCTTTGGCCATCCGGCCTGCTGTTTTTTCATCTTCAATCACGGTTGCAAGGAAGTTGAGAAAGGCGTCAACATCCTTGCGGATGGCAGGTGTATCCTTTTCAAGGCTGAACACCGTGTGGCTGATCAGTTCGCGATACAGATTTTTGTTTCCATCATAAAAGGTGAACATGGTCAGCCAGATATGGTTTATCCGGGTCGCCAGCAGGCCTTTTTCGGGCATGTTTTTTAAGGCACCCTCCCAGGTCTGTGAGATATCTTCGGCCAGGGCCGCTTCCATCAAGGCAACCTTATTTTTAAAATGCACAACAACGGAAGCCGCAGAAACACCGGCCTGGGCAGCAACCCGCCGCATTGTGCATTGGCTGACATCCTGTTCAAGATACAGTTTTCTGGCCGCGTCAAGGATCAGCTGCCGTGTCTGTTCTTTAAACGCCTGTTTTCGATTCATGGATACCTCCATATTTAATTAAACGTGTTTTTGTATTAAACATGTTTAATTAGATATAATACCATTGTCAATGGTCTAGTTTAAACATTCATGAATTGTGAAGAAACAAAAGAGGTTTGGGAATTTTCTACAGATGGAGGCTGCCCATCTTCAAATTTTTGGGCCCGGCCCATTCTTTGGGATTTGTAATAGACAACCAAAGGGTCAAATGAAATGGATGTGAGGGTGGCACACTGGGTAACATTATCGAATTTCATCTTCCTGTTCGGTTGAATCCCAACGATTCGGATTTATCTGGGCACGACCAGCGTTTTGTTCTGTTTTTATCTGCCCTGCCAGTAATCTGGTTTTCTATGCAGATGCATGACTGCCATGATTCTGATATGGTTGTTAACCACCCGATAGAGAATTCCGTATGGAAATTTGTTGGTGAGGCAACGTCTTGTTTTTGTGTCAAGATCTGTCCAGACATATGGATGCTCACATATTCGTTTAATGGTGGCGTAAACTTCTTCAGAGAACCTTTCGCCTAAACCCGCTTGACATTCTTCATAATATTCAATGGCATCAATGAATTCTTTTTCAGCAATTTCATGAAAGCTAAATTTCATTTTGAAAATCGCTTTCGGATTTTTTCAAAAACCTCATCACCGGGAATAAGTTTTGCTTCTCCACAGTCAAGAGATTGACAACGGCGTTCAACTTCATCGGACCATGCCTGATCAACATCTTTTTGAATCGGTAAATTGGTACTAATCAGCAGCTTATCTATAAGTATAAGCCGCTCATCTACCGGAAGATTGATAGCTTGTTCATATATTTTTTCTGATATGCATTCCATATGTCATCTCCTTTTTATTTGACTATACAGATGACAGCCTCATTGTTCAACGACAAGCTCACCGGCGCGAAGGGGGAGGGAGCGCAGCGACCGGAACCCTTTGCGTCCGAGTGCAGCGCCGGATTATGCCTTTGCACACTGATTCAGGTTTCTCACCACATTCTTACTTGTCAGGGGTTCTTGTAGTTTTCAAGATATAAATATTTAAAATAATATAACATTTATCAGTAAAATATTTTTTTGCTGCATAACTTCGGTTTTATTTTACAGCCACAGCACAATTCAGAATAAACGATTTCCCCTGCTTTGATATGACATCAATACCGGATGTAAAACCTGACTCTTTAAGAATATTTTTTACATCATTGATAGAATAGAGACGGAATACTTTCGAACTGAGCGGTTTTTCCCTTAACTGTTCCCTGTCTCCGAATCCGATGACCAGTTTTCCGCCCGGCTTCATGATTTTCAATATTTTTTTAGCGATATCCACGGGATCAGGCCAGAAATAAATCGTATTGGCACTGCATATTTTATCAAAGGAATTCTCACTGTATGGAATTTCCTCAAAACTACCCCGGCGGATTCTCACTCTTCCTTTTTCCATATATTTCCTGTTCTTTTTCCGGGCTACTGATACCATAGTTTCTGAAAAATCAACTCCCTCGATTATCCCACGTTTTGTTATCGCAGCCATATCGCTGATCAGCCTGCCCGTACCGAAACCGATTTCGAGGATATGATCTGTTTCTTCCGGTGACAGCAGTTCTTTCATAAAGCTGTTCAGATCGGCATTGCCCTTTTCAAAAATGTGCGACATTACCACCCGCCCGAATATACCGCTCGGTTTTTCGGCCTGTTTTGAAAAGAATTCTTTAAAATTCATAGGCTCTCCGAGCTTTTCCGTGGTAGACACAATTATTGATTTATGATAAAGACCCAATCTTGTTTGCATAACATCTTATTATCGTTATGTATATTTGATGTGGTCGGGGCTAACGACTGCATCTGACATGGTTTTAAATCAACAATTTGATTGAAAACCACGGAAAATATCGGAGAACCAATTCATATGATAACTCCGTTATTGGGTTCTGAGCTTTCAAAGGCATAACGCAAAAATCTGCGGCCTGTCCGCAGCATTTTACTTGTTGAAAAAGGCTCCTACATTAATGCTTTCAGCTAATTCACACGCAATACTGCTGCTTTCAAGACGCATAATGCTCTCTTCAGAATAACCAAAACTTAATAAATTAATGCTGCCGTACCAAGTGATTTTGTTATCAATTATTGCAAATTTCTGGTGAATGTTGGATTTGTAAACCATTTGGACTCCAGCTGTTTCAACCGTTGAAAAAAGGTTGCTCAACATGGCTTTTCTATTTTCGTCATAATCATTGGCAGGCCTGGTTATGACCGTTATTTTAACCTGCTTTTGTAACAGGTCATTAAAGTGATCCATCATTTGGAGCATTCTTTTTTTTGTGACAAATGGGCTGATGATCAGTAGATGCTTTGAGGCAACGGCAATATCCCGCAGATAGACGGCAAAGAAATCGTCTTTATTGAAAATAATGTTGGTCGGTGCATCGGGAAATTTGGAGGCCTTGGCTTTATAACCGATTGAAGCATATCCTTTCAGCCGTTTCCCGTACATTTTTTCAAGCATTTTTACATGAAGATCGACATAATCATAAATTCGGACATCCTTTTTGTTTTTAAAGTAACGATGCAGCCTGCCTGCATATTGATGCAATGTCCCTTTCCAGGCAATGGGCATGGCTAAAAATAATGTATCCAGCCGCGCTTCATCAAAACCCTCACCAATATAACTGCCCGTAGCAACCAGCACAAAGGGTTCTGTATCCTTAATCTCCTTTATTGCACCTGTTACACGGGCTGTTTCTTTATCACCCATACCGCCTGTTAGACAAACAACATTTGATATTCTGTCTGTCAGCTTTTTCGGGTGTGTCCCACCTGTTACATAGGATAGAATTTTAATCAAAACAGTAGAGCAAATTGGTAAGAATCGAATAGTGTAACGCCCAATTTCTATCAGTGACAAAAAAGTGTAACGGGCAGATATCCTGCTGCTTACCCCGCCCAAAATTTCAATAAATAACCCGCCTATCCTACCTTTTGGTGGCATCCATGGTGTTTGTTGAAAGGAGCCAAAGGCGTTACACTATTTTGAAAAACTGGGTAAAAAATACCCGTTACACTATTTGAATCTCAGCAGCAAATTTTATTTGACCCGGTACCGGACAATTGCCATCTTCCATTATACACACCTGAATGAGGGAAGGAGGAT
>NZ_JQKJ01000015.1 GCF_000745975.1 Desulfobacter vibrioformis DSM 8776
CGTGGTAGAGAAAAACCTGTACCCAAATTGAGTATTGTACGCTGGCGCACACCCTTCTCAGTTCGTTCTGATTCAACCAACCTGTAGGTGTAATACTGGCGGCCATCTTTTCGGCTTTTAATCGTAGTTCTTCGAATATACATGGGGCCACTATATACACATGTCAATGGAAAAATCAACAACTTTATAATTTTATGGCACTACATTGGAGAATATTGAAGGAGCCGCATGCAACACACTTAAAACATTATGAAATAAATTCATAGTGCCATAAAAAATAGGTGAAATTTTATGTTTGTCTTAGAATTTTCGAAAAGATGGGTTAACTCCAGTTTGTCCAGTAATGTCGATGAGAGCGTGATGCTGCTGGGGATGGTGTCAGGCATGCTTATCGAGAACTTTCTCACCCCGGTCGTGGTGATTGTTGGCATGTTTTTTATCGACTGGCAGATGGCGGTGCTGCTGCTGCTGATCATGCCCCTTGCCATTCCTCTGTATCGCAAAAAACGAAAGAGCGGCGCCCATGAAAAAACGGAAATGACCAAGGCCAACAGTGTTCTGGAGTCGGATATCATAGAGTACATTCAGGGCCTTCCTGTTTTACGCGCCACGAATCAGACCGGAAAAAATGCGAAACACCTTCATGAAGGGATTATTCATGTCAGAGATCTTCAACGGGCTTCGGTGTGGGGTACTATTGTCAATCTGGTCATGGGTGACATGCTGATCCTGTTGGCACTTATTATGATCGCCATATGGGGAAGTATTTGGGTCGGCAACGGGACGATGAATATCGCTGTTATCGCCGCGTTGCTTGTCATTGTTTCACGCTTGATGGAGCCGTTATCACTTTTTTTGGCGACGACCTCCGTACTGGATATCATGAATGCCGGCTTTGCGCGTGTCAAAGAGATTCTGAAAACACAACCGCTTGAGGTGATAAGTCCTCAAGGCAAGGCAAATAACTTTGAAATCCGTTTCAGTCATGTGGATTTTACCTACCACGGACAGGAAGAGAAGGCCCTCAAAAAATGCACATTCACGATCCCCGGACAGGCCATGACGGCTGTGGTTGGACCGTCCGGGTCAGGCAAGACAACGATTGCCAGACTGATGATGCGTTATGCTGATCCCCAGGCAGGAGCGGTTTTCATCGGCGGAATCGATATCCGGCAGATAAGCCAGGAAGAGCTTATGAGCTACTTTGCCGTTGTTTTTCAAGATGTATACCTCTTTGATGAAACCATTATTGAGAATATCCGAATGGCTAAATCCGACGCAACGGATGAAGAGGTTATCCAGGCCGCAAAAGCCGCCTGTTGTCACGAGTTTATAAAAGATCTGCCCAATGGATATCATACCACTGTGGGCGATATCGGAGGCAGTCTTTCAGGAGGAGAACGTCAACGAATCAGTATCGCTCGCGCCATCCTGAAAGATGCACCTGTCGTCATTCTGGATGAACCGACTGCAGCCCTTGATACACAAAGTGAGGTCGCCGTACAAAAGGCCATCGACACACTGGTCAAGGATAAAACTATTATTGTTATCGCACATCGTCTCTCTACAATTACAGGTGCGGACCAGATCCTCGTCATTGATGACGGGGAGTTAGTTGAAAAAGGTACCCACTCAGACTTGCTCGAAAAACAAGGTAAATACAATGCGCTATGGCAAGCACAGTTAAGCAGCAAGGAATGGCACATTGGCGAATGATGTTGTTGGAACTTTCTGTATTCCCCTCATCAATGTCATAAAGTTAAGAAACTTTTCAGATTAAAACCACGAAGTTCACGAAGAACACGAAGTTTAGTACTCTAATATCTTCGTGGACTTCGTGGTAAAATAAAATCTCAATGCTTAAGTTTATGGCATTGTCCCCCCCATGGGCCGCAAATCCACAACGAACAACGAAACTAAAGACGCCGACAATGAGGGGCTAAAATGGGCGCCCCCAGGCGCTTCACCCTCTTTTTCCAGGATCTTGTCTCTAGTCTCTTATAAAATTTAATAAAAATCATTACAATTTCGTGAGGTATCTTATGCATGTTGCTATTTTAGGTACAGGCAATATAGGAACGGATCTTTTGATCAAGGTGTTGCGCTCCGAATTCCTTGACTGCTCAATTTTTGCAGGAAGAAATTATAAATCTGCCGGAATGCAGAAAGCCAGAACACTTGATGTCCCATGCTCTGATAAAGGGATAGATTACTTACTAAAAAACAAAGATCAATTTGATCTTGTTTTTGATGCAACTTCGGCAGAATCTCATTTAAAAAATTTATTCTCGCTAAAAAAAATGGGGAAGAAGGTAATAGACCTGACCCCTTCCAACAACGGTATGATGTGTGTTCCTTCCATAAACATCAAAGCGTCTTTAAAACATAAAGAGTCTAATCTGATTACGTGCGGGGGACAGGCCTCCCTTCCGGTTGCCTACTCAATAAGTCAAACCCATGACGATATAGAGTATCTGGAGGTTGTTGTCAGTGCATCTTCGAAAAGTGCCGGTCCAGCCTCAAGAGCCAACGTGGATGAGTACATTACAACTACAGAAAGAGCGCTGAAATATTTTACGGGTGTAAAGAAGGTAAAAACACTGTTGGTTCTTAATCCTGCTGTCCCGGGTGTGGATATGCAAACAACCATTTTTGCAAAGGTAAAAAATCATAATCTGGAAAAACTCAGTTCTTTTTTGGATACAATTGTTAAAGAAGTTCAATCCTATGTGCCAGGATATAGAATTGAAATTGGCCCTATATGGGAAGGAAACCGGATAGTTGTTATCGTCAAAGTTAAAGGGCTTGGGGATTATCTCCCTAAATTTGCAGGCAATCTGGATATTATAAATTGTGCTGCTGTTACGATAGCAGAGGAATATGCAAAGGAGATAAAAGGAAATGAACGAAAAGTTAATTATAAATGATGCAACATTAAGGGATGGCAGCCATGCGCTCCTTCACCAACTGACATCTGAACAGGTGGAATTGTATTGTAACAAGATTGATAAGTCGGGGGTGGATATTGTTGAAGTCGGTCACGGGAATGGACTTGGGGCCTCTTCTTTACAGGTTGGAGAATCTTTAACTCCGGACAGAGTACTTCTTCAGGCAGCCAGAAAAAGCCTCAAAAATTCAAAGTTGGGGGTTTTTGTTGTTCCTGGCTTTGCTACCATTGAAAAAGATCTGAAACCCGCCATTGATATTGGGGCGGATGTTTTTAGAATCGTCTCACATTGCACGGAGGCAGATACAACAGAACCTCATATAAAATTCTGTAAAAAAAATGGTAAAACCGTTTTTGGTGTGTTGTTGATGTGTCACATGCTGGAGGCAGAACCTCTTTGTCAAGAGGCATTAAAAATGCAGGATTATGGAGCTGAAGGTATTATTTTGATGGATTCTGCGGGATATTCTCTACCCGAGGACGTCAAAACAAAAGTTTCATATTTGGTTGAGAATTTGTCTGTTCCTGTTGGTTTTCACGCGCATAATAATCTAGGGATGGCAATTGCAAACTCTTTGGAGGCAGTAAAATCCGGGGCATTAATAATTGATGCAACTGCAAGGGGTTTTGGCGCTGGAGCAGGAAATGCCCAAATTGAAGCTCTTGCTGCTGTTTTTCAACGCAGAAAAGAAATAAATAGCAGTCTGAATTTGTACGAATTATTAGACGCTGCTGATATCGCTGAAAAATTTATTATCAATAGCATGCCGCATACCAGCTCAATCAATATTGCCAGCGGTCTGGCCGGTGTGTTCTCAGGTTTTGAAAAACATGTTGTAAGAATTTCTGAAGAATTTGAGGTTGATCCCAAAGATATCTTTTTTGAATTAGGCAAACGAAAAATTCTTGCGGGGCAGGAAGATATGATAATTAATGTGGCAAATGATCTCGCAAAAGACAGACAGAGTAAAAATGATTGTTTTTATATAACAGCCACAGGCTGATCTGATTTTTCACCCAAACCGTCACACAACAACACATGAAAGTGATTTAACAATTTATTGGGACTTTCATATGGAACTGGAAGGCATTATGGAGATAAAAGTAATAAAAAAAAATCCTATAGGTAAGAAACCCGATGGTTCAACTCTGGGTTTTGGTAATATTTTTACAGATCATATGTTTAACCTTGACTATAACCCTGAAAAAGGTTGGCACAATGCCAGAATTGAACCTTTTCAAAAATTTGAATTTTCTCCGGCAACTATGGTCCTGCACTATGGGCAGGCGATATTTGAGGGACTAAAAGCATATAAAAATGATAAAAAAGATATCCTTCTTTTCAGGGTAAAAGATAATTTCAAACGACTTAACAACTCTGCAAAAGGACTGTGTATTCCTGAACTTGACAGCGACTTTCTTATAAAAGCGTTGCACAAACTTCTAAAGCTTGAAAAAGACTGGGTTCCCGAAGCTCCGGGAACATCACTTTATATAAGGCCTGCGATAATTGCCACAGATCCTTCTATTGATTTAAGACCATCTGAAACTTACAGATATTTTGTCATACTCTCTCCTGTCGGCGCATATTATGAAGGCTTTAAACCTGTTAACATATGGGTTTCTAAAGATTATACAAGGGCTATTCCCGGAGGTGTGGGGGAGTTTAAGACAGCCGGCAATTATGCTGCAAGTTTATTTGCAGCAACAGAGGCGGCAGAAAACGGCTATAACCAGGTACTCTGGCTTGATGCGGTCGAGAAAAAATATATAGAAGAGGTCGGGTCTATGAATATATTTTTTGTTATAGGTGATGAGATAGTAACCCCCAAGCTTACCGGAAGTATTCTTCCCGGCATAACAAGGTCCTCGGTTATTGATCTTTCAAACAACTGGGGCTTTAAAATATCCGAGCGCAGGATCTCCATAGATGAAATTCTGGAAGCGCACGACAGCGGCGATCTTAAAGAAGTTTTTGGTTCAGGGACCGGCGTTGGTATTTCCCCTGTCGGAAAAATAGGCCTTGATGACACAGAGCTGACTATAAACGGGAATAAACCCGGTGAGCTGGCTGTAAAATTCGATGAGGAACTTACCGGAATCAAGCTTGGAAACCGTGAAGATAAATTCAACTGGGTGACCCCAGTTCTATGAAACGGTTTTAAAATAAAGGAATCTATCATGCCAAAAAAAATTTATGGGAGTCAGTGTGTTTTGCTGACACCTTTGAACGAAGATGAAACTATTGATAAACAGAGCACAAAAAGACTTATTGATTATGTTATTACCAACGGAGTTCATGGTGTTCTGGCCCAGAGTACCACCGGCGAGGCTTTTTTATTTGACACAGATGAGAGAAAAACATGTCTTGATTTAGCCCTGGAATACGTTGATGGCCGTACGCCAGTTGGCTTTACCGTTGAATCCCCCTCCACTGCAATTTCGGTGGATTTGGCAAAATACGCTGAAAAAGCTGGTGCTGACTATCTTTTTACAACGGCACCTTATCGGGTTCCGCATACGGGTGCTGGTATATATGAACATTTTAAAGCGATCAATGATGCCGTTAACCTGCCAATTTTAATATATGACGGCGGGGCTGGCATTGAGTTTGGGTTGGATCTTTATGCAAAAATAAGTGAAAATCTGCAAAATATAAAATATTCTAAAATATTTGTGGAGAAGCCGGGAAAAATACCTATGATAACAGAGGCTACCCAGGGAAAGATCATTCCGTGGGCAGGACATGACCGATGCTTTTATCAGATGCTTTTGTATGGTGCTTCCGGTATGACTTCTGCCTGCAGCTGCATTGTGCCTGGCGAAATCACAAATATAGTTGATTATATTCAGGCCGGTGAAATTGAAAAAGCCCGTGAAATATACCTGAAAACAGTTTGCCCTTTAACTAATATTGCTGTGTACAGCGTATTGGATTTTATAGCCTGTTATAAAATGGCCTTGTATTTCATGGGAATTATTACAACACCAACTGTCCGCAAACCGTTGATGCCATTGAATTCAACCATGCAAACCGAAATTCGTGAGGCTTTAAAGTTTATTGGTAAGCTTTAAAGCAGAGATCTTTCACTGCACTCAATTCTGAAAAAATATTTCCAACACTCCTGCAGTATATGAAAGAGTGGTCGCAACATTTGGGTTTAACCCTGAATCAAAATAGGAGAAGAGCATGTATATGTCTAAGGTAGTTGGAGATGTTCGGGAAACTCCCGCTTTGATGGTGTATAAAAATAATAGGACGATCCTGCGGCTGTTTTGTTTTCCCTACGCCGGAGGCGGTGCCGCAGCTTTTAGAATGTGGCCGGCGTTTTTACCGGATACCGTGGAAGTGTGCGGAGTTCAGCCGCCGGGCAGGGAAAACCGCATCGGCGAAGCACCCATTGCCGATGTTCATGATCTGGTGGCCCGGCTTTTACCGTCGTTGGCACCATGGTTTGACAAGCCTTTTGTTTTTTACGGCCACAGCACAGGGGGGCTGGTTGCCTTTGAGATGATCCGGGAACTGCGCCGGCAGCAAATGCCCCTTCCCCTCCATCTGGTTGTCTCGGGGGCAAGGGCTCCCCATATTCCCGAACCTTCTCCTTTGCACAATTTGCCAAGAGAGGCGTTCATACAGCAATTGCGCCGGTTTTCCGGTACGCCTGAGACTGTGCTGGAAAACAGTGAACTTATGGAAATCTATATACCCATTCTCAGAGCGGACCTTGCCATTGAGGAGAAGTATACCCTAAAAAAGGAAGCACCCATGAATATACCGATAACTGCCATTTACGGTATTGAGGATGATGAGGCCCCCAAGTCAGTTATGGCACCATGGAAACGATATACCACGGATTCCTTTGAATTGATCGGCCTGCAAGGCGGGCATTTTTTCATCAATACCGCCCGGTCGGCTTTTTTATCCTGCCTTTCCCGGATAACAGATTTTTTTCAGTAAATTGTGCAGTCGGCACTTAAAATATAAATGTATCCTTTTTAAAAGTGGAGGTAATTTTAAAATGAATTCAAACGAAATTTTGAATCAGATAGGAGCGACCCCCATGTTTCGGATCGGGCTTGGGGGAAATGACGACATGAACATTTACGCAAAAGCAGAATACCTGAATCCGGGAGGTTCAATCAAAGATCGCGTTGCGCTTTTTATTATCGAACAGGCTGAAAAAAAGGGCAGATTAAAAAAAGGAATGTCCATCGTAGAAGCAACCAGCGGAAATACAGGCATTGCAGTGGCCATGGTTGGTTTGGTCAAAGGGTATGATGTCAGGATCATCATGCCGGAAAATATGAGTGATGAGAGAAAAAAAATGATCCGGGCTCTGAATGCTGAATTAATTTTAACGCCTCCTGAAAAAAATGTGGCAGGCGCTGTTGAAAAGCTTAAAGAGATTATGGCTGAAGATGACAACATTTTTGTCCCTGACCAGTTTGAAAATCATGACAACAGTATGTCCCATTATCTCTCCACAGGTCCTGAGATATGGAAAAACATGAACGGCCATGTGGATATTTTTGTGTCAGGCCTTGGCAGCGGCGGCACACTCATGGGAACAGGGAAATACCTGAAGGAAAAGAATCCTGAAATCATGATTGTTGCGGTTGAGCCGAAAAATGCCTCTGCACTTCTGGGCCATGAACCGGGACTCCACAAAATAGAAGGCATAGGCGATGGATTTGTTCCCTCCATTGTGGATACCAGTCTGATCGACAATGTCATTGAAGTTGACGATGACAGCGCGGTGGAAATGACCCGCTGGCTTGCAAGTAAGCAAGGCTTCCTCGTAGGAATTTCTTCCGGTGCCAACGTATGTGCAGCCCTTGAAATGCGGCATCTGTTTGGAAAGGATAAAAATATCGCCACCATTTTCCCCGACGGCGCGGAAAGGTATTTCAGCACAGCCCTTTTTGCTGACCGGCACCGGAAACTGGCAGTTGCTATATAGGGTGTATATAAAGGCTATTTGTTTTTATTTCGAATTGTTATTGGTCCGACCCTATGACGACTCTATGCCTTCTGTTAACGCTCTCGAGAACCGTTCCAAAGTCAGTTTAAACAGATTATATCTTGTGGCTCCTTATCCGCCATGGTAAAAATCCAGCATGGAAAATATAGAAAACAAACTGCATCATTCCCATGACAAGCTGTTCCGCGAAACCTGGAGCGATCGGGACAATGCCAGATCATTTTTAGAAAATTACCTACCAGCACATGTCATTGAGATTGTACGGCTGGACACCCTTGAAATCTGCAAGGACTCATTTATTGAAAAGGATCTGAAAAATTTTTATTCTGACATGCTTTATAAAGTC
Source organism: Desulfobacter vibrioformis DSM 8776 (assembly GCF_000745975.1). Lineage (GTDB taxonomy): Bacteria > Desulfobacterota > Desulfobacteria > Desulfobacterales > Desulfobacteraceae > Desulfobacter > Desulfobacter vibrioformis. Next base: position 8,276 of record NZ_JQKJ01000015.1, read on the forward strand.
AGAATAAAGGAGGCAACAGGGTATATATACTTTCTTTTTGAACATAAAAGCTATTTGGACAGACTGATTCATCTCCAACTCCTTGAGTATATGATCAAAATCTGGCGACTCGGGTTTAAACAGTCCAAAGCCCGAAAATTGCCCATTGTAATCCCTTTGGTTTTATATCACGGCACCCCAAAATGGACGGTGGACAGACGCTTTTCATCTCTTTTTGAGGGGCCGGTTGACAAGCTCGCAGGCTACACCCCGGATTTTGAGTTTATTCTGTATGATTTGAGTCAATATACAGACGATCAGATCAAGGGAACAATAATGGCCAAGGTGGCCATGCTGTTGCTCAAACACATATTTGAACCGGACATAGCAGATTTTTTGCCCAATATTTTTATGCTGTTAAAGGATTTGTCCGAACAGGAAACAGGATTGCAATATTTTGAATCCCTGATAAAATATGTATTCAGCAACGTTGAAGATATTACAACAGAAAAATTTCATATTCTCGTATCAAATACGTTGTCTGAGGAAAAAGGAGGTATCATCATGACATTGGCTGAAAAATTAATAAAGGAAGGACATGCTCAGGGGCTTGAGCAGGGGCTTGAATTGGCCCGGGAGGGCATTGAACTGGCAGTGAATATTAAGTTTGGTGACGGCGAAGACTGCAAAACGATTATAACAAAAATCAGAACGATTCAGGATATCAACCTTTTGAGAGCTTTGAAGGGTAAAATTATGTCAGCAAAATCGGTTCCTGAACTGATACAATCTATTGATAATTAGGATGCTTAAATCTCCTTTCAAGAGCGCCTTGCCGGGAGGCGCTCTTCCGGCAAAGCGCTCCTGAAGCATAGGGTCTTTGTTCTTGACAATTCAGCCTCAACACTCTCAAATAACAGTCTTGACATGGGGTCCACTTCAACAGTCCTTGTTTGAATCCAAACGAAAAGGGATAAAGGCCGGTCTTCACGCCTTTATCCCTTTTTTTGTCCGTTGAATAAATCAACCAAACGCCTGAGTCTTAAGGTGCTACCATCCGCGGGTTTCCATAATATCCCGGATTCTTTCCTCTGTTTTTTTCTCCACCAGGATCATCTTTTTGGCCTGGGCTTTTTTGATCTTTTCTGTCAGGGTCGTCATGTCAGCCGGCTTTTCAAGCAGATCCATGGCACCCAGCTTCATGGCCTCTATTCCTTTTTCAACCGTGGCATGTCCGGTTAAAAGAATGACCTGAAGTTCGGGATTTTTCTTTTTCAGAATTTTTAAAGTTTCGATACCATCCATTTCCGGCATCTGCAGATCAAGAACCACCACGTCAAAGGTATGTTCTTCAACGCTTTGCAGGCCTTCAATGGCGGAACTCGAAGTACTCACCGTCATTCCCCGGTTCGTCATCCTCTCTGCCAGGGCTTGTGTGAACTCCTGTTCGTCATCTATGATTAAAACTTTTTCAGTCATTGCCGGGGTCTCCTTTTAACTAGTTGATATTAAAGAAGCTGTTATCTATTAAAAATATTTTTTTATTTGCCAAATACCAGGTCAACCCTGGTGTGCTGATCATCTAATACAATTTCTGCCTGGAACAGATCCAGTGCCAGACCGCTTGTCTGCCAGCCAGAATCCGATACAAAAGGCTGTTCGCACTGAAAACTTAAACAAATCCGGCTTTTCTCATCTTTCATAGAGGATATATTGAGAACGGCACCTGATGCAAGGGTTTCCGTTGCATTTTCTAAAATTGACCAGATCAGAGACAATAAAAAGAAAAGTGATCCGTTGACATAAAATTTGCCTGCAGCCCCGGTATGATTCACCTTGATGCCTTTGTTGGCAATGATCCTGGCACCAAGGGCAAGGGCAAGGGTAACCGCCTCATCCAGGTCTATCTGCTGTTCGGGCTTGTCCATACTGTGGGAAAAGGTACTAAGGGATTTTACGATACCATCAGCCCGGCCGATCTGCTTTTCAATGCGCTGGACAATCCCTGAAAAACGCTCGATATCGGGTGGAACGCCATTTTTTTGGGCCATCATAAGATGATCGGACATCAGTCCTGTATTTTCGTTCATGATGGCCAGGCAGTTTTTAATATCATGGGAGATGGTTGCCCCCATCCGGCCGAAATAGGCCGGGCCGTATTGATCTGTAATTTCCTGAACCGTGTGTTTCAAGGTTTTCCTCCATTGTGCATAACCTGGTTAAGCTTTTCAATCAGACTGTCAATTTCCACAGGTTTAACAAGATAAAAAGCCTCTCCGGTCTGGGAACACCCTTCATGGTAGCATTCTTCAGACCCGTGGCCGGTCATGAAAATAAATTTGAGTTCAGGAGATATGGCCTCCATCCGCTCCTTGAGCTCAAAGCCGTTCATCTCCGGCATCTGAACATCCAGTACCGCAATGTCATAGCTTTGTTCTGACAGCATGGCAACGGCATCATTGGGCGTGACAGCCCAGTGTGCATCAATGCCTCTGTACCCAAGGCGTTCTGCCAGGGTAGAAACCAGTTCCTTCTCATCGTCGACCAGAAGTATCTGCATAGTTCACCCTTCTTTCTGTGTTGTGGTTGTGGGCAGATAGATTATAAATGTGGTGCCCTCATTAATTTTGCTTTTTGCTTCAATCCGCCCGCCCAGTTCCTGGACAAGGCCATAGGTGATGGATAATCCTAAACCGGTACCGCCCTGATTGGTCTTTGTGGAAAAAAACGGTTCAAAAATGTGATTGAGATTTTCAGGGGGAATACCACACCCACTATCACTTATATTAAGGCGGACAAATGGTTCGTCCGTTTTTTGTGCGCTGATGGACAGCCTGCCGTCCCGGGGCATGGCAGCAAATGCGTTATTAATTATGTTTAAAAAAATCTGCTGCAGTTTACCCGGGTTGCCAATGACCTGGGGCAGGGTATCTGGCACATCAATATCAATAAAAATATTTTTTAACTGAGCCTCTTTTACCAGAAAAACCAGCACCTCATCAAGGACAGTTTTAAGGGTTAAGGGCACGGGAACGGTCTGGGTCTGGCGGCCGAAACTGAGCAGTTGACGTGTGATCCTGCTGCATCGCTTCACCGAAGCAAGGATCACATCCACAATCTCAAGAAGTCTTGGATCTCTTTTCAACTCCTGCTTGAAATAGACCATATCTTTTATGAGTCCTGCCTTTTCATTAATAATGGCCAGAGGATTGTTGATTTCATGGGCCACGCCTGCGGCAAGCCGGCCGATGGAAGCCATCTTGTTTTCATATTCAGCCATATGAAAATATTTATGACGATTACGGTCTAAAATTTTCAAACGCCGGACAAAATATCCGGTTACGGCCCAGATCCATAAAAGAATGACAGATATGCTGATGCCCAGATACTTGATCAATGCCACCTGGCTGTCATGCCAGGGGGACATGATGACCTGTTTGGATTTCAGCACCACCAGGATAAAGGACGTATTGGGTATGTGCCTGAACGCTGCGATCATATCCTGTCCATTTTCCAGGGTAATGGTCATGGTCCGGGTCTGGGCCATGGCCGGGGGTAAGGCAATGTTTGTTTTTTCAAGCACATCCCCGAAATAGTGTGAAGGTGTTTGAAGCACGCCCTTTGCATTGATTAAAAAGGCATCCCCGTTGCCCGATGTTTTGACTTCGGATAAAATTTTGGGCAACTGGTGCTCAATGGTGGCCCGGATTATGAAATAGGTATTATCCGGGGCCATATGACGCAGGGCAATGGAAATATGGGGAACATTTCTGAATCCCAGAAACACATCACTCACAGAAGTTCCATGGGATATGGTGTCCTTAAACCATTGCTGATCCTTGTAATTTTTACCTGCAAGGCCATGGGGGCCTGCATAGGCACGTTGAACACCGGTGGCGTCAATAATGCCGATATCGGTAAATCCCCCAAAGCTTTGGTGCAAAAAATCTAAAATGTTTGCCAGTTGCTGTGTGTTCCCAAGCTGCTCAAAGGAATTGAACCGCACCACGTAGCTTAATGCATTTTTGCGCTCATCTAAAAAAAAGGAAAGTGAACGCCAGGTATTGGAGGCCAGGCGGGAAGCCCTGGCCTCGGCATCATTTTCCAGAGACCGCCGGGTCAGGTTATAATCCAGGACGGCAAAAAAAATAACAGGCATAATGGCAAATGCGGCGGTCAGCACAAAGGAGATCAGCCATATCCTCTGATAATTAAGGAACTCCCCTTTAAGCAGTTTGGTACCTGGGCCTGTGCTGTCTGCTTTTTTTTCTGTATTATTGGTTTCCAGCACCATAATGATTATCCTGTCCCTGCAATTTTTCAGTTAGTTTTGTTCTTTGTGCCGGATCTTTTCATTGGCAGCCTTCAAATTCCGGCTTAACTCTTCTATATCCACAGGTTTCTGAAGATAGGCAAAGGCCCCAAGCTTCATGCAGATCTCCCTGTCAGCCTCCGAGCCATGGCCTGTTAGAATGATGACTTCAATTTGGGGCCTGGATGCCTTGACCTTTTTAAGCACTTCAATACCGTCAATACCCGGCATTTTTAAATCCAGGATCATCACATCCGGTTCATCCGCTTCCATCAGGTTCAACGCAGATTCTCCATCATAGGCAATGGCAGATCCCACGTCCCGCATCTGCAGCCTTTCGGAAAGTGTCTGCACAAATTCACGCTCGTCATCCACTAGAAGAACCTTTGACGGTACCTGAAAATCGAACCTGCGATAGATATCTGCCTGGTAAAAACCTTTTCCGATCCGGGTTTCAACGGACGAAACCCCTTGAACCTGTTGTACTATTTTTTTAAGCTCTTCTTCAAGTCTTCCCAAAAGAAGAACATTGGTATTGATGGTCAATGTAACCAGCCCGTCCCGGGCTGTGACGCCCACAGCATGGCCTTCCTTGGACAATGCCACTTCCACCCGGGCGGCCAGGGCAAAATCATCGGCAGCCTTTCTTGATGCCTTGGTGGGCTGAATCACTTCATTTTTTAAATTTTCAAGAATCAGGGACACGGCTTCATCTTTGGCCATCTTGTCCGTGGGCAGAATCATGTCGTAAAGGGAAGCATCCCATGGATCGGTAATTTTATAAAGCGTATTAGACCATGCACTGTAAGATTCGTCATTTTTTGATATCAGGCTGACAGCATCTTTTTCACTTAAGTTATGAGATTTCATGGCCTGTTCAATTCGAAATGCCTTGTCTGCAATCAGGCAGATTCTTAATACGTGGCTTATGGATGCAGGGATCAAAAGGCTTGTAAATCCTTCAATCACGCAATCGTCCAGGGACATGCATTCAGCCATGGCAAGGCGCAGGTAAGCAATGGCGCGCTCTTTTTCATGGGTGAACTTATTGAACACCGATGTTTTTTCAAGGAAAGACCGGGCAATTTTATTTTCGGGCATTCCGGACAGCCGGCTGGCCGAGGCCACCAGATCATTGTCTGACAGCAGTTTAAATCCGCTTTGATCAATAACATCTGAAATGATTGATTTTTTGCCGCAATATGAACCGCTGAAAAATGTCAGTATAGACATGGATATCTCCTTTATTTAGTTGATTGGGTTCCCAGGCAGTTTACGAGTAATGGGCACTGATTTTCCTTGGTATTAACATGGGTCTGTGCATGAACAATTGACAGTGCTTTTTCCATGGTGGGGTAAATATTGTGAACCCCGATCTCTTCAAGCAGGTGCGTACGTGCAAGTACCTTGTAAACCGCATCATTGACACCGCTTAACGATACGCCGTATCCGGCGCTTCTTAACCGCTGGATAATAAGGGCCAGCGTTTCCTGGCCCGAGGCATCTATGTCGTTGACACCGTTGCAGGCGATAATAAAATGTCTTAGATCGGATTCTTTCTGAATCCGGTTGTTTATTTCATCTTCAAGGTAGCTGGCATTGGCAAAAAACAGCGGACCTTCAAAGCGGATCAATTCAATGTGTTCACATGTGGCAAGCTCATGGACACAGGAGTCTTTTAAGGAATGATCCTCGCCCCGGGACAGAGAACTGATTCTGGGGCGCATGCATTTATACAGAAACACGCCCAAAGACAGGCCCACGCCAATGTAGATGCCATTTTCCAGATGAGGTGCCACAGCCAGGGTGACAACAAAGGTAATAATGGAAATCAGGCCGTCATACCACTGTGCTTTCCAGGCATGAACAAAACCGGAAATGTTCACAAGCCCGATAACCGCCATCATGATAACCGAAGCAAGGACTGCCTGGGGCAGATGGTAAAGCAGGGGGGTAAAAAACAGCAAAGCAATGATGACCACAAGACTTGTAATGACACTGGAAAGACCGGAAACCGCGCCGGCCTGAAGATTCACAGCACTTCTGGAAAAAGAACCGGATACCGGATAACTTTTGCCAAAAGACCCCAGGATATTGGAAAGGCCCTGGCCGATAAGCTCCTGGTTGGGATCAAGCCGCTGTCCGGTTTTGGCTGCCATGGCCTTGGCAATGGCAATGGCTTCCATGAAACCGAGCAGGGAGATGATAACGGCATAGGGCAAAAGCTGCAGGAACACGGGAATGGTAATTGGCGGTATGCCAAGTTTTGGCAGTCCTTTGGGGACCTCACCCACCACGGCCCCGCCACCGGTCAACAGCAAAGATTGTGTATTCAGGATTTTATTACCCACCCGGATACGGTATACCCGGCCATCCACCCTGGCATCGGGCATCTGCCCCTCTTTGGGGTAAAACAGAACCCCTTTATTTGTGTCCTCAACCGCGCTGAACTTCATTTCCCGAAGCCGGGTACGAATCTGAGACGCCTGGCTTTTGGCAGCATTTATTTTAGCTGTAAATACCCTGGACTGATAGTCGAGATCCAGCCGGTCAAGGGGAGAAGCATCATGGCTGCTTTCTATTTTGGATGTAAGCTTTGTGCGTTCAATACTTAACGCGGCAATGGATTCAACAGCATGGTTAAACGATTGAATATCTTCCTGAACCGGCTTATCCATGATCTGGTCAATGGCCACAGAGGCATTATGCTGGAATCCGGTGGCCCAGGAAATGATCGTGGTGAAGGCAACCGCCACAAGCACGTAAGGGATTCTTGGATTCAGGCGTTTCAACACCACCATGATGGCAATGGATAAAAGCCCCATGGCAAGGGTGGGCAGATGGGTGTAATGAAAGGCACTTTCAATCACCCGGATAATGGTTTCATAGTGGTGATGGGCCTTGTCCACATATACGCCGAACAGTTTGGACAGCTGGGAGGTGGCAATGATAATTGCTGCCGCGTTGGTAAACCCGTTAACAACAGGATGGGACAGAAAATTAACAATCAGGCCCAGGCGCAGAATCCCGAGCAGCAGCTGGAATACCCCCACGGTCAAAGCCAGGATAATTGCATAGGCAATAAAGGCTTCACTTCCGGCTGATGCCAAAGGTTCAAGACTTGCTGCGGTCATCAAAGAGACCACAGCCACAGGACCGGTTGCCAGCTGGCGGCTGGATCCGAACAAAGAAGCGATCATGGGGGGCAGAAATGCCGCATAAAGGCCGTAGTAGGCCGGCAGGCCAGCCAACTGGGCATAGGCCATGGACTGGGGAATAAGTACCAGGGCCACAGTAAGCCCGGCCACAAAATCGATTCTGAATTTGGCCAGGGAGTAATCCTTGAACCACTCTATGAACGGCAGTATTTTGGTTAACATGTCGAACACCTTTCTAAGTTGATTGTCTAAGTCTTTAGTATGCGTTTGCAGGCGCTTACCAATTCATTGAACAGTGCATTGGCATTATATAGATTGTACGTTTTAAACCTGACAACCCCGTCCACCATGGAAAAGATAATCAGGGCGATTTTCCTGGCAGGCAGCAGATCTATGGATCCGTCTTTCTGCCCCATTTCGATGCCGTCTTCATAGATTGAAACAAGACAATCGTAAATGGCTTCCAGATAATTGCGGCATTCCGGTACAGCCTCTGCCATCTGGTAGGGGTAGTACCGGTGCAAAAGGAGAAATTCGTTTTCCATTTTGCCGGCTAAAAATAAGTGAAAGGATACCGCACGTTCAATCATGCCCATGCCGCTGTCAAAATGCTGATTTCCCATATAGGCGTCAAATTCTTCCAGAATCATTTTTTTGGTTTTTTCAAGAACCGCTAAAAACAATTTTTCTTTGGTTTTGAAATGATAAAAAATGGTTCCTTCCGCCACATTGATCATTTTTGCCAGATCAGCGGTGGAGGTTTCTTTGAACCCGTTTTTGGAAAACAGCACAGTGGCCGCCTGCAGTATGGCATCTTTTTTTGACATAACACCTCTAAAATTTGAGTGACTACTCATTTTATTTGAGTGTATACTCAGTTGACCTGCTCGTGTCAAATAAATTTTAACCATTTTCTAATTTTTTTTAAGCGCGTTGATGACATGCAACACGTTGAAACATCAGCAAATTATGCATTTAAATGACGAAATTCTCTTAAAATTCAAGCGTTTCAATGTGCAATGAAGGTGTTTCAAAGTACAACAAATTGTTGACATTCGGGTGGGGTTTTAAGTTTTAAGTTTTATGTTTTAGGAAATTCCTGTTCAATTAAGAACGAGATTTTATGTGCTTGACATAAAAATCGGGCTCAAAAAGAACATAAATGGCTGCCAATGAATAAGACCGCTAAAAAATCCATGTTTACACAGGGGTGAAACCCAATTATAATCAGCGCTCAAATTTTCAGAATGGGTTTGAATTCAATGTGATAAAGTTAAGATGTTTCATGATAAAAAAATAAAAAGGAAACAAAAATGAAAGGCTTTAAATTTGCCGGAATCCGTGCCGGGATCAAAAAAAGCAAAGCCAGGGATCTCGGGCTGATTTATGCTGAAAAGCCTGTTTTTGCCGCCGCATTGTTTACGCGGAACCAGGTGGTTGCCGCCCCTGTTATTCTTGGCAGGAAAATTATGGAAAAGGGCCTGCTCCAGGCCGTGCTGGTCAATTCAGGTAATGCCAACTGCTTTACCGGCGAACAGGGGGTGGCCGATGCAAAACAATGCGTTGAACTTGTGGCCAAAGCCCTTAACATTGATCCTGACCATGTTATTGCCTCTTCCACCGGGGTGATCGGCGCGCCGCTGCCCATGGACAAATTTGAGACAGGGATCCCCGAAGCTGTGGCGTGCCTTGATTCTGGTACCCTTGAAGATTTTGCCAAAGCCATACTCACCACAGATACCTGCACCAAAATTGTATCCTGTCAGGGAAAAACCATCACATCCGGGGATGAAAAAAGCTTTACCATTACAGGGGTAGCCAAAGGTTCCGGTATGATCAGGCCGGACATGGCCACCATGCTGGCCTATGTATTTACCGATGCAGATATTTCAAGCAGCCTGCTCAAACAGGCTTTGACCCATGCCGCCTCCCGCTCCTTTAACCGGATTACGGTTGACGGAGATACCAGCACCAATGACACCCTCGTGTGTATGGCTAACGGGGCCGGGCAGGCAGTGATCGACAATGATGGCGCCTTTGGGGCCTTCCAGGCTGTTTTAGATGAGGTTTGCTATGCGCTTGCCAAAATGATTGTCAAAGACGGGGAGGGTGCCACAAAGCTTGCTTCAATCACGGTCCAGGGGGCACTGACCCGGCAGGATGCGTTTGCAGCGGCCGAAGCCATTGCCCATTCCCCCCTTGTCAAAACCGCCATTTACGGCCAGGACCCCAACTGGGGCCGGATCACGGCGGCAGCCGGAAGATCCGGGGCCACGGTGGACCAGAATAAAATGGATTTGTATTTTGATGATGTCCTGCTGGTTCAAAACGGACAGTGGCAGGGCAAAGCGTCGGAAAAGAAAGCTGCGGACATCATGAAGCAGGATGAAATCAGCATTGTTTTGGATCTCAATCTCGGAGACGGCCAGGACCAGTTCCTGTTCTGCGACTTCAGTGAAAACTATGTCAAAATCAACGCAGATTACAGATCCTGAAACAGCCCAGGGTATCCGCCTGCAGAAAATTTTAGCCCATTGCGGGGTTTGTTCGCGCAGGAAGGCCGAGACGCTTATCCTTGACGGCAGGGTCACTGTGAACGGAAGCGTTGTAAACTCGCTTGGCACACGGGGTGATCCGGCAAAGGACCGCATCTGTGTTGACGGTAAATCTGTTCAATTCAATAAAAATGAAGACGTCAGCCATACCTATATTGCCGTAAACAAACCCAAAGGGGTGGTTACAACCTGTGCCCAGAAAAATGCAAAAATTATCCTGGACCTTGTGCCGGTAAAAAAAAGAGTCTATCCCGTGGGGCGGCTGGATAAAGATTCAGTGGGTCTTGTTTTGCTGACAGATGACGGTGACCTGCACAACCGGTTATCCCATCCCTCCCATGACCATGAAAAAGAGTATCTGGTGTTTACGGTACAGCCTGTCAGTGACCCGGATCTTTCTGCCATGGCCCAGGGCATGGTTATAGACGGAAAAAAAACCCGGCAGGCCAGGGTCTGCAGGGTTTCTGAAAACGGATTTAAAATTGTTTTAAAGCAGGGGTTAAACCGCCAGATCAGGAAAATGGTGGGCAAAACCGGCAATCAGGTGGCCATGCTCAAACGGATTCGCATGGCCAATATCCACCTTGGCAGTCTGCCCCCGGGCAAGTGGCGATATCTCACCGAAAAAGAGGTGAAAAAACTAACACAGTGATTGAATACCAACACTCTTTCTAACTTTATCCAGGAAGGGTACGGAATATTCCCTGGCCCGAACCGCCCCTTTTTTCAAAATATCTTCAATCTCTTTGGGATTCGCCATCAGCTCTTGGTACCGCTGTCTGGGTTCCTTTAAAATATCATTGATGTATTCAAACAACTCCTGTTTCATGGTCCCCCAGGCAATGCCCTCCCTGTACCGCCGGGCCAGGTCTTTTGTCTGTTCCTGTGTGGCAAAGGCCCGGTAAATTGAAAACAGGGTACAAGTATCAGGATCTTTGGGTTCATCGGGCCCCAGGGAATTGGTCTGGATCTTCATGATCATTTTGCGCAGCCGCTTTTCCGTATCAAACAGCGGAATAAAGTTGTTGTAGCTTTTGCTCATTTTGCGTCCGTCAAGGCCTGAAAGCACGGCTGCGGTTTCATCCACAACCACCTCGGGCAGCACAAATAACTCCGTGTACATATGATTGAATCTTGCGGCAATATCCCTTGTCATTTCAAGGTGCTGGATCTGATCCTTGCCCACGGGCACCTTGGCGGCATTGAACATGAGAATGTCTGCTGCCATGAGAATGGGATAGGAAAAAAGGCCCATGGTGACGCCCTGGTCCGGATCTTTTCTCTCCTGTTCCTCGTTTTCCTGGACAGCCGCCTTGTATGCATGGGCACGGTTCATCAGTCCCTTGGCCGTTGAACAGGTCAGAATCCAGGTAAGTTCCGGAATTTCCGGAATATCAGACTGCCGGTAAAATACACAATTATTGTAATCCAACCCCAGGGCAATCCAGGCCGCTGCAATTTCAAGGGTGGATACCTTTCGTTTTTCCGGATCATGATTTTTTATCAGGGAGTGGTAATCTGCCAGAAAATAATAGGAGGTCAGGTCCGGATTTTTGCTGGATTCAACAGCCGGACGGATGGCACCCACATAATTGCCAAGGTGGGGCGTGCCCGAGGTGGTAATACCGGTTAAAAAGTCTGCGTTTTTCATTTATATTCCTAAAGAATGAATTAGTGTTATGCAAAAAATGGAATTACCAGAATCTTATCTTTTTTTCAAGCCACGCCTTTATTGGATATTAATTTAATCGGCGCTTGAAATCAGAGGGAATGAATTTCAACCTCGAGACATTTTTTTTTAATTGCTTTGTGATGGGCCGCCTGATATTTTTTCTGTTCATAAAGCCTCTGTGGTGTTTTTTTTGTATGTTTGGTTGCTTGAAAGTACAATGTTTATTAATAATTAAAATTGCTTATGGAATAAAAGTCTATGAAACATGATTCTGAAGGAGAAATTCCGCTGATTTTCTTAATCGGCCCTCCCGGATCTGGAAAAAGCAGCCTAGGCAAAAAAGCATGTCAAAATCTTGAGTTGCGGTTTGTCGATTTGTCCAGTCCCGAAATTAACGACCAATCGTTGTTGTCGCAAAAGGAAATCCTTACGGAGGTTATTAAGAAACAATCTGCGGATGTAATCGCTCTGCCTTGGTCACTTCAAGAAGACAAAAAAGTACAAAAATTAGCCCGACGTTCCGGGGTGTTGTTACTTTTATGGGCGCATCCGCTTGATATGCAGGCCCGGTCAGGTCATCCGGATCTTCTTTTTACCCCTTCGCCAAGAATCAAAACCAAGGGTGGCTTTGGGCGTAACGGCACTGGATGTCGTGAATTTCGCAAATTGGATAATGTTGCCGATGAAGTCCTGATATTGGTAGGCAGTTCTTTTGATGAGGCAGTTGATAAACTCAAGGAGTATATTTTCAGTATTGGTGAGGAAAGCTCAGGGACTCCCATGGTTCGTGCCAAATTGAGTCATTTGGTAGATGATTGGCACCAGGATTATGACATCAGTAAAGATATCGTCAATATTATTGTGGATGCCATGGCTCGTTATATACTTTATCTTCGATCTGATGGAAAATCATCTCGTACGCTTTCGGGTGTTTATAGCGATTTGGAAGCCGCCGGTATGTTGGTCATAGGCTACGACTATCCCACGCAAGCAAAGGCGAAAGAAATACTCAATTTTTTTTCTGAGCCACCTTGGACGATTGAATTTAAAAGAAAATTTTCCGATTCGCCCAATGACATCGCCCGATATGAACGCAACTTAAAGGGATTTGCCCGTTTCCTGAAAAATACTAAATAAAATTAGTAAGTTGAAATATGATTGTACCGTATTTTCAAAAAAACTTCCGGGCCGAACATTGGGGATTCCCTTAATTTGTTTTAATATAGGTTTGAAATATTTTTTCATGGGAAATATATTTTTCCCGGCCAGGATCCTGGAGATAAAACCCGATGGCGTTGACCCGTTTGAGAATTTCGTTTTCGGCCCGTATTCTCATCATCTTTTTGGTCTGGATAATATTTTCTTTCAGATTATCCGTGTTTTCAGCGTCATAGTATCTTTCCGTCTTGTATTTTATTCTCTTTTCAATTAAGTCTTCGCGCATCTTATTATGGGCCTCATCCAGGAACAGAACCTCTGGCATGAGGTCGGCAAAATGGGTTACGGCAATAATATCCTTGTCACGCTGCCAGTAGCCGATAAGAAATTCAGGCTCAAGATCCTCATAGTTCTGCAGCGGCATGTACATCCGCCTAAGATACAGCAGCACTTTTTCCGTTTTTTTCCGATGCCCGCCGATGATAACCGAACCGCCGATTTCGTCCTTTTTAACCCCTTTGGTCCAGGGGGCCCCGGTGATGCCAAAGTCAATGCAAAGGGGAATCTGAAGCAAGACCGACATGGTGTTCAGGGCCAGGGCATACCCTGCTGACGGTCCGCCCACGTTGTAAGATGCGGATAACAGCTGGTGATGGATGGAATACCGCTGGAGGAAATCCCCGAACAGCCAGGGGATGCTGATATCCGGGCACAGGTTCTGGATATAGTTTTTCACCATGGTCAGGGCCTCCTGGGCCGACTGATTGGTCATTTTTACGGCCATGTCCATCTGGGCGGTCTGGGCCGAAGGCGTGGCCACGGCCCCGGTTACAATGATCGGCGCGTTTTCAACCCTGCCGGTCAGGCTGGTGGCAATGGGCAACAGCATTCCGGTCATGTCATTGGCTCCCACGCCAATAATAAAACCGACCTGGGGTTCCTGGCTCAGTTCGGTTTGTAAAAATTCGTTGAGCTGGATGGATCCTTTGCGCGTGGGACTTTGGGAAATTTCCCTTCTGGCGGATTCCAGGTGGGCCACAACAATGGGATAATCCTGTTCCCGGGTAATATGGTTCACACTTTCCAGGATCTTGTCGTAATGCTCCACAAAATTTTTCAGATCGTTTTTGATTTTGGATTTGATCAGGGGCGGGGCTTTAAGGGCATCAAGAATCCCCAGGACGGTTTTGAAATTAAGTTTGACAAAGTTATATTTTTCATCCCGGGTTGAGGATTTGAGATCCCGAAGTTTGAGCAGCACTTTAAACTCGGTGCTGCAAAGGGCAATGGCCTTTTGGGTAAATGATGTGTAGTCTGCCGGGGTATTGCAGATCCCCTGGGCTGTCTCTATAATTTTTTCCACCTCAAATTTTCGTTGGTGGGGAACATGTTCAAACTGCTTTTTGATGATTTCAAAAACATCCTTTTGCCGCATGTGTCCTGATATTTCAAGCGTTTTCAATCTTTTAGACCGGATCAGGGCAGGGTCCAGGATATCCAGACGGTTGGTGGTTAAGACGGTAAATACCTTATTCAAAGGGATTTCTCCGTCAATGATATTTAAAAATTTGTTGGTCAGGGCATCCGAAGGGTGGCCTCCGGTAGCGCTTCGTTTGGGGGCAAGCGCATCTCCCTCGTCAAAAAAGATCACCGTGGGGGCGATCATTTTTGCGATATCATACACTTTTTCAAGATTGGATACGGCGCCGTGCACAGGACTTGACGGATCCTGGAGAGCCGAGGGGCTTGTTGCAATATCATGGACCTGGGGATTGGAAGAAAGCCAGGTTCTGACCAGATAGGTTTTACCCGATCCCGGCGGGCCTGTGAGGACCACGCCTTTGTCTTCGCTGACCCCGTAATGAAAACAGTTGTTGGCCATCTCGGAGAACTTATCCTTGATATCGCCCACATACGCCTCCCAGTTCAGGTTCCGGTCCATCTGGTCAACCACTTTGTCGTAAAGTTCGCCATACACATTTTTGGCCACCAGCTGGAAAGCCTGCCGGATCAGGACGGCATCATCCAGAAATTGAAGGACAAAATCCCCCTGTATGTTGATGATTGATTCAATGAGCTTTCTAACGTAAGCCGGGGTAATTTTCAGGCTTCTTTCCCTGAAAATGGCATAAATTTTATCTGCGGCATGGTCCAGTTGTTCCGAGTCCGGCTTAAATCTGGTGGGAATCTGGTAGCGCCGGATTTCAAGGATGATGATTTTTTTTAAGTTTTCCCGGTTCATCCAGTATTTTGAAATGTCGATGATCACGCCTTTTTCAACAAATCTGCGGTAGATGGCCGCGTCAAACCGGTGGGTCTGGTCACTGGTGGCAATAATAAAGCAGTCCCGTCTTCCGTCAATGATTTCGTCCAGGATAATGTTGGAGGTGTCAATCAGGGTCCTTTGCTGTTTTTCCACGCCATCACTTCCGCCTCCGGACCCGGACCCTGATTTTCCAAATGCCGAATGGGCCTCTTCAATGTGCCGGATTGACGTGACCCTGGGATGGCCCATGGCCCGCTTAAAATAGTTGCCCGGTTCTCCTGACAGGGCGGTCTGGTAATCATTGGGCGTGATAACGGACATGTCCACTAAAATACCTAACTCTTCAAAATCCGTCAGATTGTTCATGATCCGTTTTCTAAAGATCCGTTTAAGAATGGGGATTTTTGCCAGACGCAGATAAAAGTCGGTTTTCTTTTTTTTTGCGATCTGCATGGCAAACTCAGGGTCCACATCCTCAAGCTGGGTAAACAGGCTGTATTCACCTAAAATTTCGTTCTTCTTTTTTCGCCAGTCCACCGTGGGAATCACTTCGTTTCTAAATACCACTTTTTCAAGGGCTTCTCTTGCCGTAGCGCTTTTCCCCGAACCCGAAGTCCCTTCAATGAGCACGATGGGGGCTTTAGGAACATCCGGGTCTTCCAGGTGTTCTTTTCTGATATGAGCTTTGTAAATTTTTTCAAAGATTGTTTCTAACTCCACGGGGACATGAAGGTCGGTCAGTTCTCTGTCCAGAACTGCGATAAGGTAATGGTATTCAGCCTTTGAAAGTTCTTTTTCAATGATCCTGTTCCAGGAGGCCGCAGGATTGGTTTCCCCTGAATATAAAAATCTTTTTTTCCAGTCTGTCAGAATCTGGGGGTTATTGAGGACATTCATCCGTTTTTGTTTTCTTTTCATGAAAAAGGCAAAAAAGAAAAAATTTTTCAGCAAAGAGACCAAAGCGTTGGGCGGTCTGTACTGGTTGAGCCGGGACCTGACAAAGGCCTTGGTGTCATAGGTCCAGGTTTCCACCATGGATTCAATTTTATGAATGGCCTCTTCGGGCAGGGCAATATATTTTTTTTCTTTGGTATGTCGTTTGGCCATTTATTCATCCTTACGCATGGGTTAGATGTTCATTGAGAACTGTCCAGGCTACTTTATTTATACCCCCTTTGCAGGATATAAGTCTAATCTGAAACTGTGCTGTCTGCCGGGGAGGGCAGGGTGATTGCAGGGGGCTTTCCGCCGTCATGGAGTACAAAGGTTTTCTGGTTTGATTCGTTCTTTTCGTAGGCGGTGGCCCATTTTTGCTGGGTAAGAAATTCAAACAAATCCGGGTTGACCCGTTGACCGTCCCGGCCGCCCAATGCAATATGGAGTGATTGAATGCCGTCAAGGTAGGCTTTGTAAAGTTTTTTAATCCTCTGGGCTTCCTGATCAGCGGCATAGTTGTCTGCCTCTGCGATGAGCTGTCGCCGCTTTTTCTCTTCCGTGGCCTTCACCAGCGTGTCGCCGAACCTTGTTTCGTTGAGAACAAAACTGACCACCTCAATGCCGTACTTTACTTCAAGGGTGGGGCCGTTTTTATTGATGGGCCGGTTTTTCAATGCATGAAAGATCTCTTCTTTTATGCTCTCCCTTTCCGAGATCAACTTGTTGACCTCTTTGCCCTGCAGGATATCCTTGGCAATTCCGTCGTAATCCCCCTGAAGCAGGATTTCAGGAGACAGGTTTTCAATGCCCCAGACTTTCAAATCTTTTATCCTGAACGTCATCAAGGCAGATGTCCACAGGGCCACGTTTTCCCGGGAAATAATTTTAATGGGTTCAGCGGCACCGCCGATGTACATGTTCTGGTTCATTAAGGGAACCTCTTTTTCCAGCCGGGTAAAGAAAGGAAGCCTGAAGTGCCAGCCCAAATCGGTGACAGCCTGCCTTTTTCCGCCAAATTGTTCGAGAATAACAGCATAGTTGAATTTGACCTTGTAGATCACCTGGGTGGAATAGACCACAGCGGCCAAAGAATAAATCAGGGTGAGGCTGACCAGTAAAAATGCCAGCCTTCTCATCATGGTAAAAAATCGGGCTCGCTGCAAAAAAATCTGAGATTGCTGCTCCTTCATACCGTCTCCTTTGCCGTTGATTCAGCGGTTAGTGTCCGCCAGGGTTTTAGGGGGATGCCACTTTTTTAAAAAGTGTCCTGGTTCAATATTAATGTGTTAATTTTTTGCTTATCCGTCAGTTCTGATTGCCTTTTGTGTAAAAAGAATTTTCGTCGATGCTGTTACCGCCGGCAAAAAAAAAACGGATTAATAAAGGAATTCAAGAGTGTAAAAAATTATACAGGAAGATTTATTAATGGTCAAAAAATATTACCGATACCCATAATCAAAAACAGACATCAGCCGGATCAAGCCCGGCATCGGGCCTAGGCAGCCGTGGTCTTTTTGAGCCCCCCGGCATGCTGTTTTGTCAAGCGGCCCTTTGCCAGCCGCCTGCTTTAGACTGTTTTACAAGCGGTAGAATTTTACGCAGTTACCTTGCGCATGCTGTTAATCAGATTATTTACCGAAACCGTTGCAATACCCGAATTAATATCCGACATGGCATAGGGAATGACCAGTTCATTACTATGGATGATTGAACCGCAGGAGTAGACAACGTTTGGAACATACCCTTCTCGCTCTTCCTCTGTGGGAGCCAAAAGCGGTTGTTCAAGCTGTGCAATGACCTTGCGCGGATTTTCAAGATCAAGAAGCATTGCACCAATACAGTATTCCCGCATGGGACCGACACCATGGGTAAGAACGATCCAGCCTTTCTCGGTCTCTATGGGAGAGCCGCAGTTGCCGATCTGGATAAATTCCCAGGGATACTCGGGTCGCTGGATAATATGAGAGGTCCTCCAGAAGTGCAGGTGTTTTGAAAACATAATATGGTTGTTTTCGCCATCCTGTCGGGACAGCATGGCAAATTGGCCGTTAATTTTCCGGGGAAACAGCGCAAACCCTTTATCTTGTGCCGCTTTTCCGTTCAGTATGGTAATTTTAAAACTGATAAAGTCTTTAGTTTCGATCAGTTGAGGGAGAATGGAAACCCCATTGTACGCCGTATAGGTTGCATAATAGGTTGTTTCACCATTATCATCAACAAACTGAACAAACCGTGCATCTTCTATCCCGCGGCTCTCATTTTTAGAAACAGGAAAGATAACCCGCTCGGATATGCGGTGATCTGAATGGAAATCCACCTCATAATTTGAATCAGAAAGCCAGTTGATGATCTCAAATGTTTTATTCTGCTTGTTTTGGGTAAAATGAGGATGTTTATGAAGCTTTCCCATCTCACTGACCAATTGCGCCTTGCTGAATTCTTCGGGAAGGGCATTGAGAACATGGGTGCAGATATCATTATCCGCGTTCATTTCCTTGAGCTTGTGCTGAAAAATTTTGCGCTTGTAGAAAGGGTTTAACTTCAGATCCGGTGTTTCCACAAACTCACTGATATGATCAAACCGGAAGGTGTTGTACCGGTTCAGCACGCCGCTTCTGAAAACAATGGAGGAAATATGGCCCTCTCCGGTGGCCCGCAAACTCATGACAAACCGGATGCTGTCCTTTTCAAGATTGTCTTGGATGGGATGCGGAACAATGGATGGATTGAACAAAGCAGCAGACTCAATGGCATACTCCTTTGTAAAATAAGCGCCGATCAATGCGCTTTCAGGCTCACTGAACAGGGTGCCTTTCTTAATATGTTTTTTTACCAGGCTGAAGTGTCGTTCGAAAATGTAAGCCAGGTCTTCATGTCGCCTGGAAAAATTTTTCATGATTTGTGTTAATAATTTTTGTTGTTCGCTTGCAGTCAGCCCGCGGATTCGTTCGATGATCAAAGTGATGCGTCTGGTATCATCGGGAATATGGGGCCTTGTAATTACACGGGAGGTATCCCCGACAATTTTATTGGGTTTTCTTGTCACGATAAGTTTGCCATAGCTTTTTTTTTGCACAGGTGTATTTCCTCAATTTAATTGGGGGCTACATGGGTGGACGACCCGATTGAAGACATAGAGAGACAAGGTCACAGATTTTTGCAGTACCCATGCACATCACCGTATCCGCTCCCCCCCAGTAGATTTTCACAGTCCCGTCATCTTCGGCAACAGCACCGCAGCTAAATACCACATTGGGGACATAGCCGGTCTGTTCCCAGACATCTTCCGGCTGCAGGATCCATTGATCAGACACCCCGAGCACCCTGGCCGGGTCGGCAAGATCATGCAGCGCTACCCCAAGCCGGTATACGGTTCCGGACATGGTTTTGAAAACACCATGAAAGATATGAAGCCAGCCATCATCGGTTTTAAAGGGCGGGGTGCCCGGACCGATTTTCATCTCATCCCAGTGGTAGGATAACGGTTTGATGACAACTTGTGAGTCCCCCCAGTAAATCAGGTCCGGGGAATAGGAAATCCAGATGGACCAGGGAGAAATTTCCGAGTGCGGACGATCCAGACGGACATACCTGCCATTAATTTTTTCAGGAAAAATAACCACATTACGCAGATCTGCCTGGGTGATCAAGGCAATGCGTTCAATTTTTTTAAAATCATATGTACGGGCCAGGGCAATGCGAACCCCGTGGCGGGAATAGGCACTGTAAGTGAGAAGGTATGATCCTTCAACCGGGTTGATGCGCAGGTCTTCAACCCCAAAGGCTTCATATTCGGCAAAAGGGCCTTGGGATGCCGGAGTCAAAAAAGGTTCCGGCAAAACTTTGAAAGTAAACCCATCCGGACTGTCCGCTCTTCCGATAATGGACCGCCCGTTTTTCAAGTGGGCCCGGAAAAGCATGATATAGCGGTTCTTATATTTGATTACCCCGGCATTGTGAACCGTTGCAACGGGATACGGTACATCCTCCCGGGTCAGAATGGGGTTCTTCAGGTAACGCATGACAATATCCTGGATCGTGTTCATTTGGGTCCTTTCTCATGGGTCAGATTCTTCCGAAATCATCGGCCAGACGTTCAATATCATCTTCGCCAAAATAATCTCCCGTTTGAATCTCCATAAATACCAGGTTGTCCTGGCCGCTGTTTTCAATTCTGTGGATGGATTTTCTCGGAATATCAACGGATTGCCCGGCAATCACCGGAACCGTTTTATCGCCGAGTGTCCACATGCCGTTACCGCTGACGATATACCAGTGCTCATCGCGATACTGGTGACGCTGGAGACTCAGGCGCTTTCCCGGATACACCACAATTTTTTTATTCTTAACGGTATTCTCATCGGAAAGTATTCTATAAAACCCCCAGGGGCGATGATCTTCACGTTTGGTTGTCTCCATGATCTGCTCATACACCCGGATATAGTTTTTGACCATGCAGTCGATGGTAAAACGATCCTCCACTGTTCGCCGGCAGAATTCCCGGTCAATGTCCCTGATACGTTCCACCGCGCTGATGGCCTCATGGGTGCCGGAAACAAGAAATCCGTTTTTATTGTCCTGGATAAGCTCGGGCATACTGCCCCGGTTGTTTGCGATCACCGGGGTGCCGCAGGCCATGGCTTCGATAACGGAAAGGCCAAAAGGTTCGTTGAAATTGATGGGGTGGAGCAGTGCATGGGCTTTGCCCAGAAGTTTATTCCTTTTTTCAGGTTCAACACTGCCAAGATAAACCACATTGGCATCGTCAATGAACGGCTGGATATAGTCTTTAAAATAGGCACTGTCCTGAATAATTCCTGCCATGATCAGTCTTCTGTGACATGCCCGGGCGATTTCAATGGCCTCTTTAGCGCCTTTATCCGGGTGGAAACGACCGAAAAACAACAGATAATCTTCCGGGTCCGTATGAAACTGAAATTCTTTTATATCTATGCCGTGGTGAATGGTGTCAATATAATTGAGGCCCTCTGCCCGGTCAGCATCACTGATGGAAACATAGAATGTTTTTTTATTGTATTTGCGATACACCGGTAAAATTCCGGGGGATGAAAAACCGTGGATGGTTGTCACCACAGGCGTCCTGGTAAGGCCGGTATAGGTTAGGGGGAGAAAATCAAAGTTATTGTGAATGATATCAAACTCTTCTGCATGATCAAATAACTCAGAGATGTGGAGGCATTCATATACTTTGGGAATGATCTTTGAATCCTCTTCATATCCCCGGGTGCACACGGCACGCAGGGTGCTGTGTGTAATCGAATCTCCTGTCGCAAACAGCGTGACGTCATGGCCAAGTCCCACCAGGGCTTCGGTCAGCAATGAGGCGACTTTTTCCCAGGGGCCGTAGTGCCGTGGCGGGGTGCGCCAGGCAATGGGGGACAACATGGCAATACGCATAAAATTTTCCTTTATATTTACCCTGTTGATCAGGGTGAAGACTGATGCAGCAGTTCATCGGCATAGAGTTTTTGCAGTGTCATTAACGATAACAGCCAGGCAAGCGTTGATTCAGCTCCCTGGTTCTGGTTGATGCCGTCCACCATGAGTCCGTCCCGGCATCCGCCGGTTTTCGGGTCATACAGCGGCATGTTCAGATCATTGTGCCCCAGAAACCAGTTAAAACACATCACGGTATTTTCAAACCATTGCCGGTCATGGGAAATGCTGTAGGCTGCGGCACATGCTTCAACCATGGTTTTGGCTTCTATTGGCTGCTGATCAAACCTGGATCTTTCCCCCTTTTTTTTATACCAGCCGTTACAGCCGATGGGGGCAAAATGGTGATCTGCCGTCTGGATGGAAAACAGCCATGAAAGACTGTCCAAACCCATCTTCACCATCTCGTGATTTTCCATGCGATGGCCGGATACCAGAAGGGCATGGGGCAGTTTGGCATTGGCATAGCTCAGGGTCTCCTCTATCCATGGCCACTCATCTGTTTTATTTTCGCAAAACTGATTGAACAATCGTTCTGCCAGAACATCTCTGATCCGTTTGGCATCACTGTCACCGGAAAATTTTTCCAGGTAGGCATCCAGGCCCACCAGACAGAATGAGATGGCCCGGGGCGATCTGAAATTTTCTGCGGCAATCAATGCCTTTTTAAAAAGGATGGTGCTCATGGCCAGGTGATCTGAATTTTCCAGAAACGCCACGGTTTTTCCCAGGCACCAGACGGCCCGTCCGTGGGAATCCTCGGACCCGGTCTCCTCAGCCCACACTCTTGCATAGGTCATAAAATTACGAAACCGGCCGTTTGTTTCATTGTATGCGTATAAAAGAAATCCCAGATAATGGCCGCTTAAGGCATCCAGTCCAAGGCCGTTGGTCGGCAGATATCTTTGTCCCATGGCCGCCGCCAGCAGGGCTCTGGCATTATCATCCGTGCAGTATCCATGCAATCGGTTGGGAATGGTATGATCTGCATGCTGTAGCATGCCGGTGTCATCGGTCATGGATTTCAGGTGATCCAGCTTGATCTCGGGCAGGTCAAAGCGGGTAATGGCTTTGATGTTTTCCACATAGGAATGTCTGGGTCTTGGATGCCGGATTCGCTTCTGACGGACCTCATTGAAGAGGTCAAGATAGTTCTGGCAGACTTTTTCCCACACAGCTTCCCTTGTGAAGGTGTATGCTTTTTTGCGGATGGCATGCCGCTGGGTATCATCGCATAAAAGTGCATTGATCTGTTCTGCCATGGCACTGGGATTGTTGAACGGTACGATTTTACCCCTGCCGTGTGCCAGCATTTCCTCTGCATACCAGTAAGGGGTTGAAATAACAGCTTTACCTGTTCCCATGGCATAGGCAAGGGTTCCTGAAGTAATCTGTGCCTTTTCAAGATACGGGGTGATGTAAATATCTGCAATGCCCAGAAATTCACACAGCTCTTTCAACGGGACAAAATTATTCCGGAATATAACATGGTCGCTGAGATTCAGATTGTGAACAATTTGCTGGAGCATTATCCGGTAGGCTTCCCCTCTGGTTTTCAGCACATGGGGATGGGTGGTGCCAAGGATGATATACATCACTTCGGGGTATCTGTCGATCACAGCCGGAAGTGCCTGCAGAACGGTTTCAATTCCTTTGTTGGGTGAGAGCAGGCCAAAGGTGAGTAAGACCTTTTTTCCTTCCACGTCGAATTTGTCTTTATGAAAACTTGAATCGATAAAAGGCATATCCGGAATGCCATGGTGTATAAAAGCGATTTTCTCCCGGGGAATACCATATATCTCCTGGAGAAATTGTTCTGCTTTTCTACTCATGACCACCAGTTTGTCTGACAATTCCCCCAGTTTGATCATGACGTTACGATATTCGGAAGAAGGATCTTTCAGCACGGTATGCAGTGTTGTCACCACCGGCATCTGCAGATCTGACAGCAGCTTGAGAAGATGGCTGCCGGCCGGTCCCCCGAAAATACCGAATTCATGCTGGAGACAGACAATATCGGTGTGACTGATATTCAAAAATTGGGCGGCAATACCGTAATCAGCCAATTTATTCTGATTGATCTCAAAGCGGACTTTTTCAGGATAGGCATATCCTTTTATTCTGTCGTTCATGGCAACGGCCCAGCAATGGATATCCCTGGCCCGGTCAGACAAACCTTCAACCAGATCTCTTGTAAACGTTGCGATGCCGCATTGTCTGGGCAGGTAATTGCCGATGACGGCAATGGAGTTGATCCCCTTAACGGGGCGTTCTTTCGGTATCATATTCTCTCCCTGTTCCGGTTGTGGGCAGCAGGGTGACATCATTTTCCCTTTTGCTGCCCCAATCCGTTTTTTCTTGTGAAACTTTTTTTCAACAGTCAAACGGAGTTATTTCCTGTGTTTGAAATTTACCTGAAATTTTTGTTCAAAGGCACACGCAATGATATGGGCAACCTGATGTTCTTGGGTAATGTGATCCATATGAATGACCAGATCAAATTCATCCGGGGATGTTTTTTCCCTGAGAAAAACCTTTTGAAAAAATTCATGATGGTCATCATCAATGATGTTTAATTTTGCTTCTGCTTCACTGTTCCCGATACCCAGCATCTTCGCCAGTTTTTTAATCCGGTGCTTTTTGCTGCATACCAATTGTACAGATAGAATGGTATGGCGGGGCAGAATCAAATGGGTTCCCCGGCCGATAAATATCGTGGGTTCGGTATGTGCTAATGCGGTAACCGTTTTTGCCAGCTGTTTGACATAATCGTTTTTGAAAAATTTTTTTTCCACAGAGAGTGCAACAAGCAGTTCACTCATCTTTCCTGGAAACCGCTCATCAAAAGACGTGATGATCTTTTCTGTGAGAGAAGAATCTTTTGCCATGTGTTCTATAATTTCTTTATCGATCACACGATAGCCTGTTATTTCCGATAGAAAATCGGCCACATCCATGGCGCCTGCCCCTATCCCGCGGGATAAACAAATACAATGCTTTTGTGAAAAATGGCTGGCTGTTTTTATTTGAGCCTGGGCCCGTTCCCATTTTCTGACTTGCGTACCGGCCCAATCTGAGGCGCTCATCATTTTCTTGCCGTAATATCCGGGAGGATACACTGTTTCTTTAGATGCATTTTTCATATCGTTTTTTTCCTTTTTAGGATGGCTTCTTTAAACTCATATTTCACATTTCACATTTCACACTTCACATTACGTGCCAGGACAAAAAACACCAGCGTCAGCTATGTAACGTGTTGATTAATAAATAAAATAAAATCAGCAAATAGAATGGGATGTACTTAATGACCGGATAAAAAAGA
The DNA here is from genome assembly GCF_000745975.1 of Desulfobacter vibrioformis DSM 8776. Classification (GTDB taxonomy): domain Bacteria; phylum Desulfobacterota; class Desulfobacteria; order Desulfobacterales; family Desulfobacteraceae; genus Desulfobacter; species Desulfobacter vibrioformis. The sequence goes on from NZ_JQKJ01000015.1 coordinate 33,091, forward strand.
TCATATGTATCCAAGCGGTCATATTTGACCGCTTTCCAAGTGGTGGGAATGATCAGGAAGTCTCAAGGGAATGGCCACGCCAACAAGTGGCGGTCTGCTGCGGCCTGGTCAATTCATCCAATTACCGATGTGAAAGGAATCGAATGTCCCAAACAGATTGCCCAACCACAAGACAACGGAGATAACCGCGAGAATGTTAAGAATCCACCGTATTCTCCTGTCCATGGGAATGTAATTGTTGGCCATCCAGAACAGAAATCCGACAAAGATTAAAATGATTGCAAACTGTGCAAGGTCCATCATAGCTACTCCGTTCCGTATTGTTCGGTCATGAGTTCATCATTGCTCTAAGCTCGTCCCCCCGGACGGTTTCCTGTTTGGAGAGAAGTGCCGCCAGCTTATCCAGCAACGCCCTTTTGTTTGAAAGGATCTTGTGTACCCGCCGATGGGCTTCTTCCATCATCAAGGAGACCTCTTCATCAATCCGGGCAGAGCTTTCATCACTGTAATTTTTTTCGGAAGAATAGCCCTGGGGCAGAAACATGGGGGTTCGCTGCCGCTCATAACTCACAAGACCTATCCGGTCACTCATGCCGTATTCCGCCACCATGGACCGGATAATATCTGTTGCCCGCTGGAGGTCGTTCTGGGCACCGGTGGATATTTCATTAAATACCAGTTCCTCTGCCACTCTGCCCCCCAGAAGTACTGCCAGCCGATCGAGCAATTCAGAACGTGTCATCAAATATCTGTCTTCCGTAGGCTGCTGCTGTGTGTATCCCAGCGCTGCGATCCCCCTGGGAAGAATGGATATTTTATGGACAGGATCGGCAAGGTTAACCGATTCAGCGACAATGGCATGGCCGGACTCATGAAATGTAACAATCTCTTTTTCATGGGCATTCATCACCCGGTTCTTTTTTTGAAGCCCCCCGATCACCCGGTCGATGGCCTCGTCAAAATCGCTGGATTCCACGACTTCCTTGTTGCTTCTGGCCGCCAGCAGGGCACTCTCATTGACAATATTCGCAAGATCCGCACCCACAAAACCGGGCGTTCGGCCGGCAATTTTTCCTAAGTCCACATCATCACCCAGCACCACATGTCTGGAATGGATTTTCAGAATCGCTTCCCGGCCGTTGATATCCGGACGATCCACCAGGACCTGCCGGTCCAGGCGGCCCGGTCTTAAGAGTGCCGGATCCAAAATTTCGGGCCGGTTGGTGGCAGCCATGATAATGACCCCTTTATTGGTACCAAAACCATCCATCTCCACCAAAAGCTGGTTCAATGTCTGCTCCCGTTCGTCATGGCCTCCCATGGCATTCATTCCCCGGGCTTTGCCCAGGGCATCCAGTTCGTCGATAAAGATGATACATGGGGCCTGGCCGGCTGCCTGGGAGAAAAGATCGCGAACCCTTGCCGCGCCGACCCCCACAAACATCTCCACAAACTCTGATCCGTTGATGCTGAAAAACGGCACCTTTGCTTCACCGGCCACCGCCTTTGCCAGCAACGTTTTGCCGGTTCCCGGCGGTCCCACCAGAAGGACGCCTTTGGGGATTCTTCCGCCCAGTTTCTGAAATTTTTCCGGTGTGGTTAAAAAATCAACCACCTCTTCGAGCTCCTCACGGGCTTCGTCAATGCCGGCCACATCTTCAAAAGAGATCTTGGTGTCACTTTCTGCAAAAATCTTGGCCTTATTTTTACCAAAGGACATCACCCCCATGCCGCCGCCCATATTTTTTGCGGTAAACCGCCAGATCAGGAAAAAAAACCCGAGGGGCAGAACCCAGGATAGAAGGTAACCCCAGAATCGGTTCTCCGTTCGGCCGGCATAACGGATATTGCGTTCATCCATCTCTTTTGCTAGGCCCGGATCATTCACCCGGACGGTAACAAATTTTTGTCCCGGTGTTCCCCGGAGCATGCCTTCAATCGTCTCAGGACTGATTACGATGTCATCCACATTGCCCTCAGCCATGGACTGCTTGAACTGACTGTAGGGGATCGTTTGTCTCTTGGGAGCAAAAAAAGGCTGCTGCAGAAAGACAAGCCCACAAAAAATAATCATAACGGTCCAGATGTTTAAGAACGGTTTTGGAGCCCCAGGTTTCTTATCTGATTTTGATTCTGTTCCGGCAAACAGGCTGCGCAATTTCTCCTGGATGGCTTTTAACGGGTTTGGTTTGTTTGACATAGGGAGATCCTTTTTGAGCAATCATGCACAACGCAATTTCTGCCGTTGGACTTGGCCTTGTATAAGTGTTTATCTGCTTTCGAGATCCAGGAAAGAAAACTGTTATGGGAGCTCTTTTTAACCTGGCCCTGGGTAACCCCGATACTGATGGTCACAAAAATGTCGTCCGGTCTGGATTCTTCCACCTCTTTCCGGATTTTCTCAGCCATCCGCGGCACAGCAGAGGCGTGGATGTCGGGAAACAGGATGACAAATTCTTCCCCGCCATACCGGCACAGCACATCTGATTTCCGGACATCCCTTCCAAAGATTTCGCAACACTTAATGACACCCGTATATGGATAAAGTCACGGCCACAGATGTCAGCCTGGATTTTCGAACAATTTTATACCATCAGCCCTTTTTTTCGCCTGAGCGCCTGGACAGCCTCCATCCCCCAGGTCTGGGACACGGTATGGATTCGAATCCAGGGCGGTTCAGATAAAAGTGTTTTTGTTCCCAGAAGCACACCGAACTGAAGGGATTGAATGTGGTTGTCCATGTCTTTTCGGGTTTCCCATTCTTCCAGCAGTGTAAATCGATTTTTATCGTCAATGTCGTAAAAGGCACAACAGCTTCTGCAGCCGGGGCCCTTTCTCATCGGTTCCATCAGGGAGAGAAGGGTTTGCAGCACTTCCAGATGTTTTTCCGGATATGCATTGAGAATCATTCTGACAATCATCATTCGGACCACCTCTTAAAATCATGCTGGACTATCGAAATAAACAGGACGGTTAACCGTCACTTGGGCCTCTCCCCAGAATTGTTTCCGGAGTGCTACTTTTCTTTTTTTCTTTGCGTTTCTCTTTTGGCGTCTGTTTGGCTTTTTTCTGTTCTTCGCGCCTTCCTTTGTCTCGTCTTCCTTTGTCACCCATAATTTTCCCTCCTGGTTTAAAATTGGTTTTCTTTTTCCATTGCCCATTTTTTCGTCTTTTCTGGACATGGGAGTGTTCGAATCTTATAGAGCATAAAGCAATCATTGTGCCAAGATTCTGATAGGGGGAGTTATTATTTGATGGTACTGGATTTTAAGGAAAAACACCGGAAGGAGAGGGCTTATTCAAAGAGGGGGATGGGGCTCAAAAACGGTTTTATTTGTTCAATTGGCCATATCGTACCTTTTTGCAGTCCCATGTCCTGGATCACCGGCATGACCGCAGGAGGATCGGCCACAGCGAAAAATGAAACTCATAGGGAATCAAAAGGAGGTAATCGGGAAGACATTGAGCCGGTACCACAAATCTCTTCGGAAACGCCCCTTTTTAACTTCTTCCTCAAGATTTCGGTTTGTCGCGGCAATAATCCGTACATCCACCTTGGTGGTGCGCGAATTGCCCAACCGCTTAAATTCACCATCTTGAATTACCCTGAGCAGCTTTGACTGCAATTCCAGGGGAAGTTCTCCGATTTCATCCAGAAACAGGGTGGCGTTGTCAGCAATCTCAAATCGTCCCTTGTGGCTGCGGTCTGCGCCGGTAAATTCACCTTTTTCATGGCCGAAAATATCGCTTTCTATAGAAAATCAGTGGAAGTAAATATCTTTTTCAAAGTTGAAATGAAGGTGAATGAAATAGGTTTTATATGGCCACATGGCCATATGCGATCTAATTTTAAGGCAATTCTATTCTCCGGCTGTAATCCATTGATGTCATTATTCTCTTTATTTCATCTGCGATCCCAAGACGAAAAATTAAATTTTGTTATGTTTGGCTCGAAATATGAATGTAACAATGAATAAACTTCGGGAAAAGCGAAAACGATACCAGGAAGGAGAGAAAGGACCAACCATGCTAAACAAAGCAAAAACATTATCCGGTTACAAATTGGCCGATCGTGATGGAGAAACCGGGAAGGTCCAAGAATTTTACTTCGACGACCGGCACTGGGCAATCCGCTATCTGGTCGCCGACACGGCAGGAAGCAAGCTGCTTATGGGCAGGCAGGTGTTGATCTCCCCGTATGCGCTGGTAGCCGTAATGAAAGAAGAGCAACGCATTGCCATTGATTTGACCCAACAGCAAATCGAGAGAAGCCCATCCTTAAGCAGTGACAAGCCTGTTTCACGACAATTCGAGGAAGCCTGCCACGAGTATTATGGCTGGCCGAATTATTGGATCGGCCAATATATGTGGGGAGCTCATCCCAACCTTGTACGTGAGCGTGACAAATGGAGAGACTCCGTCATGGACGAAAAAGGGTGGGATCCTCATTTGCGCAGTACCAAAGTTGTAACCGGCTATCATATCCAAGCCTCAGATGGCGAGATCGGCCACGTCGAAGACTTTATCATTGATGACGAGAACTGGGCGATTCGGTATCTGATCGTTGATACGCAGAACTGGTGGACGGGAAAAAAGGTCCTGATTGCACCGCAATGGATCGAAGGTGTTAGTTGGAGCGAGTCAAAAGTCTTCATCAATCAAGAAGGTTGATGCAGGTGACAACAAATTCGCTGTCACTATCATCTGCCAGAAGAACGGAATTGGACCCAAAGAGAAAATTTGTTTCATAAAAAAACAGAAGGAGCAAACCATGACAAACCTAAAATCCGACCAGATTTTTGAAAGACAAAAATATCATCAGTCTCTGATGGATAAAATGAGCATTGAATCCTCTTCTGTAGATACCTGCAGGCCTGAAGGTGACAAGACGCTTTATATCGAAAAGCTGGAGCAGCAGATCAAATCCCTCAAATCCATTATGGAGGACATGACAGAAAAAAGTAAAAATCTGGAAAAAGGGTTCAGGGTAAAGTTTGAAGAGGATCGCAAGGTGATAGAGGAACGCTACCGCACGTTAAATAAAAGGATGAATAATATCCGCCAGGCAAGCGGAGAAGCCTGGAAAGAATTGGGTAAAGGAACTTCAAGTGCTTTGGAGGATTTTACAAAGGGTATAAAAAATGCAATTTCAAAATTTAAATAAAACATTATGCCAGGAAGTTTGATTGATGTTTATCATCACTCCGCTTGTGATGTCTTATCCGAAAACACACCTGGAATAAAAAAGGCCATATATGACCTAAGGTTGGATATGACCTTTTCCTGCGGTTTACTTAATCTGTAAAATCAAGTCTTATAAATCGAATTCGCTATATATATCAAGAAGATGGTTATGAAAGACCAGGCAGTTGATGCCTGGCACACAAGTTGCGATATAAATCAAAAATGCAAAAATGCAAAAATAAAACAGGAGGTAAGTTTTGACTGAAGAGAATACCCCGCCGGGGGGATCCAAACCGGCGTTAAATGGCGTGCTGAAGGAAATTCTACAGCAGTTTAATAAATTCAAAGGCGGTCCGATCCTCATCCTTGTCGTTGGCGTGATAGTGGTGGTTTTATGGACTTCATGGTTCACCGTCCAACCTGAGGAAACAGGGATTGTACAGCGCTTCGGCAAGGTCATGCGCACGGCCGGTCCGGGATTGCATTTCAAATTGCCTTATGGTATCGAAACGGTCCGTCTGCTGCCCACGGCTCGCGTGCTCAAAGAAGAGTTCGGGTTTCGGACGGTCTCGGTTTCCACCGTTCCCGGTCAAAAAACCCGTTATGATTCACGCGGCAACTACAAGGACGAGTCACTGATGCTCACCGGGGATCTGAACGTCATTGACGTTCGGTGGATCGTCCAGTACCGCATCGAAGACCCGATCCGCTACCTGTTCCAGGTCCGCGACACTTCAAAAACAATTCGCGACACGACCGAGGCGGTCATGCGCCGTGCGGTCGGCAACCGTCTGGGCAGCGATGTACTGACCACCGGACGGGTGGCAGTGGCCAGTGAAGCCAAAAACGAAATTCAGAAAATCCTGACAACCTATGAGTCAGGCGTACGTCTGGTTACCGTGGAACTTCAGGATGTGACCCCGCCGGATACCGTAAAACCGGCCTTTAATGAAGTCAATGAGTCGCGTCAGGACAAAGAGCAAACGATCAATAAAGCCCAGGAACAGGCCAACCGGGAAATCCCCAAAGCCCGGGGGGTGGCGACCCAAAGCATCAGTGAGGCCGAAGGTTACGCACTGGAACGCGTAAACCGGGCCAAAGGTGAGGCCAACCGTTTTGAGGCCATTTTAGGACAATACGAACAGGCACCGCAGGTGACGCGCCGGCGGCTGTATCTGGAGGCCATGACCGGTTTCCTGTCAGACATGAAAGGACTTTATATCGTGGATAAGGACCAGAAGGCCATGGTGCCCTGGCTCCCATTGGAATCCAGTGGGCAACCATCCGCACAAGGGGGAAAACCATGAAGTTTACCTTGAAAGCAGCAGCCCTTGCAATAGCGATGGCGATCGGTATCGTACTCTATGGCGGTCTATATACATTGGAAGAGGGTCTGCAGGCCATTATCGTGCAGTTTGGCCGGCCTGTTGGGGAACCGGTTACCGAGGCTGGGCTGCACATGAAACTGCCCTTTGTGCAGGAGGTCCGGCGATTCGAAAAGCGTCTGCTGGTCTGGGACGGAGATCCGAACCAGGTTCCCACCAAGGGGCGCGAGTTCATTTGGGTGGATACCACGGCCCGATGGCGGATTTCCGATGCGAAAAAATTTCTGGAAAATGTGGCCAGCGAAAAAGGGGCCCAGTCGCGCTTGAATGATATTCTCGATTCAGTGGTACGCGACCAGGTGTCAAGCAGCGAACTCGTTGAACTCGTGCGCAGCGCATCGTGGGAAGTGCCCGAGGGCGAGGCCCTGAAGGAGATACCAAAGGAGCGCGAAGAGGAACTTAAAAGGGAGATTGCCCGGGGCAGGGAGGAGATCACCCGAACAATACTGACTGAAGCACAGAAGATCATCCCGCAATACGGCATTGAACTTGTGGATTTGCGCATCAAGCGCCTCGACTACGTTGAAAGCGTCCGTGAAAAGGTCTATGAGCGCATGATTTCCGAGCGCAAGCGCATTGCTGCGCAGTTCCGTTCCGAAGGCGAGGGACGCAGCGCCGAGATCCTCGGCACAATGGAAAAAGAGCTGCGCCAGATTCGCTCAACAGCTTACCGCCAGGTGCAGGAGGTCCAAGGCAAAGCCGACGCTGAAGCTACGCAAATCTATGGCCACGCGTACAATAAAAATCCGGAATTCTACGCCTTTTTGCGCACCCTTGAAAGCTACAAGGAAAAAACGAATAAGAATTCCGTACTGATTCTCACCACGGACAGCGACTTTTATCAATATATCAAACAGGCGAGCCCAGGGGGAAAAAGCCGGGGTTTTCCATCGAAAGAGGCGTCAAGGACGGAGACAAAGAACTGATGATCCGTGATAGCGGACATCGAAACAATCTGCCCGGGATTTTGAGTCTGGGGAATTTTAACAATCAATGACAAGGAGTTATTATGAACAAGGAAGAACTTTGTGAAAAAATCAGGAAGATTTATCCAGGTATCGGTAGATGCGGTATTGACCTAAATGTAAATTACGATGACAAGATCAATCAATGGTGCGTCAGCCTTATAAGGGACGGCAAGGAGCTGAAAACCTATCTGGAGACCGGGGATGCCGAGTTGTGTATCGACGATAAACAATGCCTGAGTCTGGGGATAGAAATCACGCAACTAAAAGACAGCATTGATCGGATGCCGGCATATTGAGATGACTTTGCTTTTTATAACAGCCATGACCTGGCGGACACAACAAACCATGAAAAATATTTTAACCACGGAACGCACGGAAATCACAGAATTTCATCTTCAGTGATTTCCGTGGTTAAACTTTTTCATATAAAAAAACACGGATGCAATGGTTTTCAGCATCCAGCCCGGTTCAAGGGCACCACCTTCCGGGATCTGCTGGCCATTGCATCGGGACAGGACGATGAAGATACACTGGCCAGAATTATCTCCCGGGTGGGGATATGTTCCATGGATTTTCTTGACAAGCCCGTGGATGCAAAACTTTCGGGCGGAGAGATCAAAAAGATTGAGATAGCCACCATTATTGCAAGAACTCCGAAACTGGCGATCTATGATGAGCCGGATACGGGTATTGATCTGTGGACTATCCAGCCCATGGTGGATCTCATCCGCCGGGAGAAGCAGCGAAGCGGCCCCGGAAGCGGGACTGGCCTTACCCCGCCGCCACCAGTACCTGGGCCGGGCGCAGCAGTTTATCCCGATACAAATATCCTTTTCTTTCAACCCGAACCACGGTGTGAGCCGCAGCTTCCGGGCTTCGGGTCACCCCAAGGGCTTCATGGACATTCGGGTCAAATACCGCGCCAAGAGCCTCCATTGGTTTGACCTCATACATGACAAAAAACTGATCCAGAATGCCTTTGAGCCCTTGGATTCCCTGAAAAATATTCCGGCTGTCATCTTCACCGGGTAAATGATTCAGGGCCAGGTCCAGTCCGTCTGCCACCTGAAGCACATCTTTGAGCAGTTCTGTTCTCTGCCCCTCTATTTCAAGAGCAGAGGCGCGTTCCAGGCGTTTTTTCGTATTTTCCAGGTCAGCGAGCAGATAATAATATTTTTCCTTCCACTTAGCTGCCAGATCTGACGGCCGCGCCTTTGAGCTCCTCAGCCCTGAAAATTCATCTTCCAGGCCGTAACCGGGTTGGGGAGAAGCATCTTTCAGTACGGCACAGATTTTTTTTTGAATATTATTGACCATCTTCACTCCTTTCTTGTCATCCTGTCCGGAAGTCTTATTTGGGATTCTGGGTAATCGGTCACAGGTCAGCTCCTTTACGAGATGCCATCCCAAGGGAAGGCACGCATCATGGGTTAATAGATATAACGTTCACAGATTTTCCGGTAATGATACCCGTATATGGATAAGGTCACGGCCAAAGAGATCAGCCTGGGTCTTCGAACAAGGGTCCACAGGATCAGCTTCCAATAGCAAAACCGCTCTTTTCCCAGGAGCCCGAGCCTGAAACTGGCCCTGAAAAAAGAGAGAAACCGCTGGAAGTCCAGGGGTGCAAACACCTCAGGGGGCGTGAGGGCCCGCAGCTGGGTCCTGACCCGCCGGTAATAGTTTGCCGGGGAATATATCTGCTCCATGATCAATTGATACCCCTTTGACAGCGCCTCCATTCCCATCTGGGGCAGAATATTGGTGGTACCGTCCACATTATCGCCGGTAAAGGGTCTGACCACCCGGCTCTGGCGCTGAAGCCTGTCAAACAGCCGGGTTCCGGGAGGGGCCTGAAGCATCCCCACCATGGCCATGACGATCCCGCTGTTCTGGATAAAATCGATCTGGCGTTGAAAAATCGAGGGAGGGTCACTGTCAAATCCCACGATAAACCCGCCCATCACCTGCAGGCCGCTGCGGTGGATGATGGCCACGCTTTCAAGCAGATCCCTGTTTTTATTCTGGATTTTATGGCATTCGCTCAAGGCGGTTTCATCCGGGGACTCGATGCCGATGAAGACCGAGTCAAATCCCGCTTTTACCATCAGGGAAAGCAGATCCGGATCATCGGCCAGGTTGATGGAAGCTTCCGTGAAAAAGACACATCCCTTTTTATCCCTGCGCCATTGGATCAGGGCAGGAAGAAGGTGGTCCTTTAAAAACCGTTTGTTGCCGATAAAATTATCATCCACAAAAAATATGCTGCTTCTCCAGCCAAGATCATAGATACGGTCCAGTTCCCCAATGATCTGGTCGGGGGTTTTTAGCCGGGGCCTGTGTCCGAACAATGCGGTGACATTACAAAAATCGCAGTTAAAGGGACATCCTCTGGAAAACTGGATGCTCAGGGCGGCATACCGTTTTATATTCAGCAGATGCCACAAGGGGGCCGGCGTCTCACCAAGATCACTGAACCCTCCCGCCCGATAGATTTTTTTTGCCCGCCCTTTTTTCAAATCTGATAAAAACAGGGGCAGAGTCAGTTCGGCTTCATCCAGCACCAGGTGATCCACAGCCCGGAATTGCTCCGGTTCCGCCGTAAACAGAGGACCGCCGCAGACAAGGGGCACCGAAAAGGCAAGGCAGCGGTCAATAATCCGGCAGGCAGATTCGCGCTGAACCGTCATCCCCCCCATAAATACGATGTCCGCCCATAAAAGGTCTGTGTCGCTCAAGCGCTCCACATTGGTATCCACAAGTCTCTTGGACCATTCGGGGGGCAACAGGGCTGCCACCGTTCAGGGATCTTAAATGAATCATAAAACAAATGCACAGGAAAAATTTCATCGATTGCGCAAACAGGCTGAAATCATGATGGCCAATAAGACTTTTCCCAGCACGCCACCTGTTGTGGATGATCCGCTCAAATTAATCCATGAACTTCAGACCTTCCAGATTGAACTGGAACTGCAGAATGAAGAGCTGCAACGGTCGCAGCAGGAATTGGTGGAAACCCAGATAAAATACACCCGGCTTTATGATTTTGCACCCGTGGGGTACCTTACCATCGGCGTCAACGGCATGATCCTGAATGCCAACCTGACTCTCGCAGATATGTTGGCAATCGAAAGGAGTTCTCTGATTGACCAGTCGTTATCCGTCCATATCGTTTCTGAAGATCAGGACATTTTCTATCAGCACCTAAGACGCCTTGCCGATGAAAAAACAAGACAGGTCTGCGAACTGCGCATGAAAAAAACAGACGCCGCCCCCTTTGATGCACAACTGGAAAGCACGGTTATGTCATATCAGATCGGCACCCCCGGACGATATCGAACCGTGGTCATTGACATCAGCGAACGAAAAACAATGGAAAAAGAGCAGGAATACATACAGAAACAGCTTTTCCAGGTCCACAAGATGACAGCCATCGCAACTATGGCCGGGGGCATTGCCCATGATTTCAATAATATCCTGTTCATCATTATCGGGAATGTTGAATTTCTCATGGAAGACCTCCCGGAATGGGAACCGTTATATTCTAAGCTTAACACCATTCAAACCGCCGCCTTAAGGGCCGCAGGCATTGTGAAGATGCTCCTCAGTTTCAGTTTTAAGACTGATCAGGAAAAAAGACCGATCGATGTTTCCTTTAAAATAAATGAAACCTTTAAATTATTGCGGTCATTGATTCCATCTACCATAAATATCCGCACAATTGTTCCGGATACCGATGTGATGATCCTGGCAGACGTCATTCAGTTCGGTCAGATTCTGATAAACTTGTGCACCAATGCCGCCCAGGCAATGGAAGAAACCGGAGGCTCCATTGAAATCAAATTGGAAACTCAATTTTTAGAACAGGGCGATGTGGAACACTATCCGGCTCTGAAAGCCGGAGCTTACGCCAAAATATCGGTATGTGACACTGGTCCGGGCATTGATCCTGAAATCATGAGCCAGATATTTGATCCTTATTTTACAACCAGGGACGTTGGAAAGGGGTCTGGGATAGGCCTGGCCGTTGTTCACGGCATTGTTAAAAATCACGACGGCGCGGTTACGGTAACCGGAAAACCAGGACAAGGGGCCTGTTTCACAATATTTTTCCCCGTGATTGACCAGAAACCTGAAATAAAGGCAGCCCCCCCGTATGACCTTGTTCATGGTACGGAGAGCATCCTTTTTGTGGATGATGAAAATGACATTACAGCGGTGGCAGAAGAAACCTTCAAGCTTTTTGGTTACCGGATTGAAGCCATGACCGATCCGATAGATGCGCTGGCCATATTCAAGCTGAACCCGGGATATTTTGATATTGTTGTAACCGATATGACCATGCCGAACCTGACGGGCATCTCACTGGCCCGGGCATTGCAGGATATTCGATCCGATATTCCGATCATTCTCTGCACGGGCCATAGCTCCCTTATAGATGAAGACAAGGCCCGGCAACTTGGAATTGCAGGGTATATTGAAAAACCGGTAGAAATATCCGATCTTGCAAAAACAATCCGTCACATTTTAGACACACGGTAAAGGCAATCTCTGTTGCGCCTGCTCAAATGTGACAAGGAGGTGAATTATGGAACAACTTCTGCAGGCCCAGGAATGCCTGGTACTGGAAACTTCCCTATTATTAAAAGCAAGTTCGACAGGTCAGGCAAAATTCGATAAAAATCAGAATAACTGATTTATTCCATGGTGAGCAAAAATGTTCGAAGATTTGTTTTTTTATTCTTCAAGCCTGTTTTTTTGCGGATATTTTCTCGATGCCGGGCGATGGTATGAACGGAGCTGTTCAATAAAGATGCAATTTCTTTATTGGTTTTTCCAGCTTTAATAAGACTGGCAACGTGAATTTCCGTGGGGGTCAAATTTATCATCCGGTCAGACATTTTTTTTGAAAACGGCGATATCAGGTTTTTCAACTCGGATTCCAGGATATCGATCATTTCCCTTTCGTGTTCCCGCAAAAGGTTTTTTTTCAGATTATCAAGAAGGGGGGAAATTAATAATTTATGATTGGCAAAAATCTTATTTTCCATCTCCTCTTTATCGTCCTGTCTTTTTTGGAGCAGCACCTTCAGGGCCGCATTCATATCTTCCAATTCCGCAGTCCGTACCTTCACTTTTTTTTCAAGAATTTTTTTTATCCGTTTTTGCTTTTCTTCGAACCGCTTTCGCTCCGTAATGTCTGTTACAATACCGAGATGGACAAGCGTGCCGTTTATCCATGGAATAGCCGAATCACTCTTTTCCTGCCATGTGTTTTGTTCCTTGTTGTAAACCTCCGAGATACAGGGTGTCACAGGCTTTCCATCTGAGTCTGTCAATTTTTCCTTTTTGCAGTAGTCACAGGGGCGGTCTTGATTTTCATGAAACGATTTCCAGCAGATTTCGCCGGTCAGGTCTTTCTGATAATGCTGTTTCAGGTGTTTGTTCATAAAAAGGATCTCATTTGAATCTATATCGGTAATGTAGATGGACAATTCAATATTGTTAAGGACAGTTTCCAATTGAAGCTTGTTCTTTTCCAATAAGATGCGGCCCTGTTTGAGATCGGTACTGTCACGGGCATTGACAACAAACCCTTTGATCTTTTTGTCGTTCCCCCTGTACGGTGAGTACTCGATATCGAGGTATCGGCGTCCCATGGTGGGGAATTCAAACCATTCGCTGTAGCGGACATTGTATCCGTTCATACATTTTTCAGCATTGGGTTTGATCGTTTTCACGAAAAACGCTTCATTGAAAACTTCAGATTTCAAATGCCCGATGACCTCATCTCTGGTTTTATCATGAAAATTCAAATAGGTTTCATTTACGGCAAGATATCTGAACTGGGTGTCAATCAGGGCCAACAGGTCAAATGAACTATACACGATGTTTTTAAACTGCTGAAGTTTTTCTTCTGCCTGCCTGCGTTCGCAAATATCTGTGACCACGGTCCGGATCTGAATCGATCCCTTTGCTTCATCCCTAACAACCGTGCTTTCCAACTGCACATCAAATATGCCGCCCTCCGGATTTTTCATGTGCAGTTCGCACAACCGTCTTTTTTGGGACGCGGAAAGTTCGTTTAAGTGCCGGTAAAAAATATCCTGATCCTCAAAAAAGATATAGGCTGACAGCGGCTTTCCCAGCAGGAGACTCCTCTGGGTTGAGAGCATATCGGCAACCGTTAAATTGGCATTTAAAACCACTCCCTTTAAACTCAGGGACAGATACCCCACAGGTGAAAAATCATACAGCCGTGTATATTTCACCTGGCTCTCCATCAGGTCCTGCTGGGAACGTTTCAGTTCTTCATTCTGCAGCTCCAGTTCGATCTGATAGGTTTGGAGTTCGTGGATGAGTTTTATGGGATCTTCAGCAACCATCGGAGAGGCAAACGCTTTGCCTCTGATTAATTCTTCAGCTTGCCGGCGCAGTTGATTGAACTTGTCCTGGACATTTTTGTTCTTTTTCATACGCATACCTTCGGCTTTAAATGGGGGGGCTTTTATCTTTTCACCGAATTGGCCGGCCATTCCTTGATATCCCTTTCAATCGTGATCATGCTGTTGATGCCGCTTTTTTCATCCCTGAGAGCCGCTGCGATAATCCCTACGCTTATGCGTGTCTTATTTTTGGAAAGTCGCTGGGTTTTAAAGACAGGAGAACGTCCCTCTGAGATTACGGTCTTCATGAAGGAACGGAAGGATTCTTCCTGTTCTTCAGGCACCAGATGACAAAAATTCATGGCCAGCGCCTCTGCTTCGGTAAATCCATATAATTTTTCAGCCCCAGTATTCCAGAAGGTAATGGCACCGTCTTCATCCTGGATGATGACGGCTTCCGATGAATTCACCATCACGGACAACCGCTGGGCAGTCCAGCGGAATTTTTTGAATTCCGTAATATCTTCAAAGGTCACAACCACCCCGTCAATGACATTCTGCATGGTACGGTAGGGCATGATCCGGGTCCTGAAGAACTGGCCGCTCTGGCTTTCCACTTCAAATTCCTGGGTAATCAAATCTTTGAGAACCTGCCGTGCATGATCCGCCAGCTGAAAATCTCTCAGCTCCGAGGCAAAATGACTGATGGGACGACCAATATCCGTAACAGCCAGGGGAATCAGCCGGGTGGCCATGTCGGTGAAGCGCCGGATATTCAGATCCATATTTAAAAATATCGTTCCGATCTGGGTGGAATTCAGCAGGTTTTTCATGTCGTCATTGGCGTCGGACAATTCATCGATCCGGCTCTGCAGTTCGGCATTTACCGTGGCGGATTCCTCGTTGAGGGACTGAAGCTCTTCTTTTGAGGTCTCAAGCTCCTCGTTGGTTGATTGCAGCTCTTCGTTGGTGGATTGAAGTTCTTCATTGGTGGATTTGAGTTCCTCATTAGAAGTTTCCAGTTCTTCAATGGTGGTCTGGAGATTTTCCCGGGTATGTTGCAGCTCCTGTTCAAGATGGATTACCGTCTGGTTCTTTTGAGAAACTCTGGACGTTGTCTTTTGTTTTGTTTTGACGACATCATGAAAGACAACCATGAGCATGCCGCGAATGGCCCCATATTCCAGTATCGGTTTTACCTTCAGATTGATCGTGATAAATCCGCCATTGTTTTCGATATCGATGCCATTCTGAATCACTTCATGCCTGAGTGTGGCAGCCTTTCTGATGGCCGACGTCAATGCAATCTTGAGTCCGGGTCTTGCCATTTCCAGAATATTACTGGACATCCTGCCGGCAGCAGGCTCCAGATATTTTCCCGTGCGGCCATGAACATAAACGATATCCGATTTTTCATCAATGATCACACAGGGCGGGGTATCACTCTGCTGCAGGATGGTTTCCACCAGCATGAAAGCGTTTATTTCTTCGGCCCTTTTAACGGCTTCCGGGATCTTTATCTCCAGGGAGTTATCCATCTCCATGGGGGCTGAAATGGGAAATTTTAACGCCGGACGGGCATTTTCCTGATGAGGCTGACGTTTGAATATTTTCCATTTCTTGTCGGAACATTCAAACAGATTGGTTTCCTGGCCGACTGATTCAGCCGAGCCCAAAAACAAAATCCCATCCGGCTTCAGACTGTAATAAAACATGGGGAGCAGTTTTTTCTGCAACTCGGGCCCGAGGTAAATCAAAAGATTCCGGCAGCTGAGCATATCCAGCTTCGTGAAGGGCGGATCCTTAATCAGGTTTTGCGGTGCAAACACCAGCATTTCCCGGATGGCCTTTTTAACCCTGAAGAAACTGTCCTCTCTGGTGAAAAAGCGTTTTATTCTTTCCGGATGGACATCAGACGCGATACTGACGGGATAGAGCCCGGATCTTGCAGCATTGATGGCATCTTCATCCAGATCAGTTGCAAAAATCTGGATTGTAAAATGCCGGTTCATTTTTTCCATGCATTCCTGCAGCACAATGGCCAGGGAATAGGCTTCTTCGCCAGTGCTGCACCCCGGCACCCAGATTCTGACCCCGGCGTCTTCGGATTTATCGGCGAGCAGGTTTGGTAAAAACGTCTCCTGAAGAACATCAAAGGCCTCGGGGTCTCTGAAAAAACCGGTCACACCGATTAGAAGATCCTTGAACAGGATATGAACTTCTCGCTCGCTTTTTGCAAGATAGGTGACATAGTCATTGATATTACTGATCTGGTGGACATTCATCCGTCGTTCAATCCGCCGGATGATGGTATTTTTCTTATAAAGGGAAAAATCCTGATTGGTGTGGGACCGCAGGAGGATATAGATTTTCTGAAGGGCTTTATGAAATTTTTCCTCATCCGTACCCACTTTGTTTCCGGGTTCAATAATGGCGTGCCGGGCGTATTTCATCAGTGCTTCCGGCATCTTTTCCACGGGAAGCACATAGTCTGCAAATCCGGTGGCGATGGCGCTTCTGGGCATGCCGTCATACTTGGCAGAAGCTTCATCCTGAACCATAACCATGCCGAGTTCGCCCTTGATCTGTTTTAATCCAAGGCTGCCGTCACTGCCGGTGCCGGACAGGATAATACAGACGGCATTGGCCCCCTGATCCAGGGCCAGGCTTTTAAAGAAATTATCAATGGGCAGATTAAACCCCCTGGGGCGGGGCAGATCCATGAGATGCAGAACGCCGTTTAGAATCGCCACATCCTTGTTCGGCGGGATGACATATGCGGTATTGGGTTGAATCTGCAAACCGTCTTCGATCAGCAGAACCGCCATCTCGGTTTTTTTCTGAATCAGGTCCGGCAGGAGACTGATATGGGTAGGATCCAGGTGAGAAATCAGGACAAAGGCCATTCCGCTGTCCTTTGGCATGGCACTGAAAAAGGCTTCAAAGGCTTCCAGGCCGCCGGCAGATGCGCCCATTCCAACAATAGGAAATTTTTTATCCTGGGCAGGATGTGCTGCCTGTTTTTTTTGTAAATTTTCTTTTTTTGCCATGAAAGCATCTCCTGATCCCATAAATTTGAAAGTCGAAACGGTATATTTGCACTTTATCTTTCAAGAGGGGGGAATATCAAGTAATACTATTTGGAAATCTTCACAGCCTTACTTGTTCGTTAATAAAAAATGGGGATCATACAAAGCGATTACGCAAAGAAGATTGAGGTTGATCAACTGGCCCAAATCGTAAATAGGGGCGCTTCCGCTTTCCATAACACCTTTAAGGAGATCACCTCGGATTCTCCCTTGACTATCTCAAAAAGATCCGACTGAATAAGGCCGGGTATTTTATGGCTCATCAGCGCATGAAAGCTGACATGGCAGCCGATAGGGTCGGGTATGAAAGTCCCTCCCAATTCAGCCGGGAATTCAAGCACTATTTTGGCCAGAGCCCTGCTGAAATGGTCAGGGAGATGAGACCTGCGTGATTGGGATAGCCTGAAGGCAGACTTTAGTCAATATTCTTGTCAGAGCCGATCTTGTCCTTGTCTAAGGCATGGGCAGGCGCGCGCGCTTTCATAGGCGAGGACGATGCGGCAGGCGAGCTTCTCGGTAGCTGGCGAACCGAGATCGGTCAACTCGGACGACTGTTGCTGTTGCGCGGCTTTGAGACCGCAGAAGAATTGGCAGCCGAGCGTCGCCGTGCGCTCTTGAGTGTCGATCCATTCCACGCGGGTGGCATTGTAACCGCGTTGAGCATGGAAAGTTATGCTCTCTTCCCATTCCTACCCCCCATTCAACCCAAGTCCATGGGCGGCATCTATGAGTTTCGCACCTACCGTCTGAAACCAGGTGGCTTGCCGCCAACCCTTGCCCGCCAACCCTTGCCGGTTGGAAAAAGGCAATCAAGCCGGCCCGTGAGTACACCAGTCATCTCGTTATTAACATGTACGCGTTGGACGGGCCACCACGGATTACCCATATTGGGGGCTTCGAGAGTCTGGAACAACGCGCGGTGCTCCGCGCGAAGTTTTATGCTGCTGGGTTCTGGCCGCCTCAGGGAGGCCCAGAACAGATTGCGGAAGCAACTTCGACGATTGCCTTGCCGGAGGACTCATCTCCGCTTCGTTGACGCTCCTAATTGGGGGGGGCTGACTTACCCCCCCCCAAAAAAAAACGTTAACTTATATTTCAATACCGTCTTACGCGAAAAGCCGCACAAGACGGTGAATATCCGCATAACCCATCATTCCACCGGACCTGCTCGAATAGCCGTGCAGGCCGGTGAATTCAAACGTTAGGTGAACCGGAAAATGGACAAACTATTAGAAATTAGACAAGCAAAAATGGGGGACAAACCAGACTACCAGTGTTATCTTCAATGGCTTGAAGAGTATGCTTCCGTTTCAGATGGTCCAGTTATCGGCACAACGGTCAGGGAGAGGCGTCAGAATTAATTACCCCCCCCCATTTGCTTTATGGCGAACTGGGTAAACGAAAGAAGAAAGACTGTATGCCTACAGGGAGTTATTCCGATATCAATTGGAGGACGATGAACTCGATCAGATCAGAAAAGCCACCAATGGGTATTTTGCATTAGGCGGGAAACAATTTCAGGATGAAATCAGCATGATGCTGGGTAGAAGGGTCTTTCGGGGAAAAGCTGGCAGGCCGAAGAAAGATGTTTATGGTCTGTCCCCCATTTTGTGCAAACTTGCGGATGTGGCCATTGTGGCTGATGCCAACCAAGTCTGCTCCGGGATTATCCGGGCATTGAAGGAAAAAATAAGGGATTAAGGCCTTAGAGCCTGTTTGGTTTTGTAATGTACATATATTGCAGCTGTGTTTTAAAAGAACATGGTCACTTCATATTCATTGAATGATTTTTCAATCTCCACATTGGAAAAACCGCTGCTGGCCAGCCGGATCATTTTTTTGTTCTCTTTTAGAATATATGCTGTAAATCCCTGGAGGCCTCTTTCCCTGGCATATTCCATCATCCGCTTCTGCAATGCGCCTCCCAACCCCACGCTCTGGTATTCAGGCAGGATCATATAGGCCACTTCCGCCAGATTGGTGGACGGGTCAAGATAGTAGCAGGCACTGCCCACAATATGGTTTTTCCCCCGGTCTCCTGCAATGGCCATAAATGACATCTCATTTTCATAATCCACATTGCACAGATGTTCGGCCGCTGATACGGAAAGAGATTTCAGTTGGGAGAAAAACCGGGTATAGATATCTTCTTTCGACATATCGTAAAAAACTTCCTGCAATCCTTTGACATCACTGGCCTTGGATGGGCGTATCAGAACGTTTGTGCCGTTTTTCAAGGTGACTTCCCGCTCCTCCTCAGCCGGATAAGCCACACGGCTTTTCAGGGTTTGGCCCTCCCGCACATATCCCAATTCTTTGGCCTCGTCCAGAAGCGGTTCACGGAAATTGGGGTGGGCAATCTCAATCAGGGAGAGGGTTCGCTCGCGGATGCTCTTGCCGAACAGATAAGCAATCCCGTACTCCGTAACCACATAATGGACGTCAGACCTTGGAATGCTTACGCCCTCGCCTTCCCTGAGCAGGGAGAGGATCCGGGATTCGCTGCCGTCTTCGGTTGTCGAAGACAGGCAGATGATAGGTTTGCCTCCGGGAGAGTTGGCAGCCCCCTTTAAAAATTCCGACTGGGTCGAAACCCCGCCATAGAATTCGCCTTTAAACTGGTCCGTGCAGACCTGGCCTGTCAGGTCAACGGCAAATGCCTGTGAAACCGAGATGAACTTTGGAATAGCCGAAAGAACTGCAGGGCTGCAGACATAATCAATGGGATGAAAGGAAAACATGGGGTTGCGGTCGATAAGACTATACAGCCGTCTGGTGCCCATGCAGTAACTGCATACGATCTTTTCCCGGTGAACCGTTTTTGCCTTCCCCGTGACAACACCTTTTTCAATCAGGTCCACAATGGGTTCGGTGATGACATCCGAGTGGAATCCCAGATCTTTTCTGTTTGTCAGATACTTGAGCATCTCGTTGGTGATCCGGCCTAAGCCCACCTGGAGGGTAGAGCCGTCATCAATAATCCGGGCGACATACCTGGCTATCTGCTCACCGACCTCATCCGCCGGCGGGTGGATGTATTCGATCACCGGTGTCTCAACCATGACCATGTGATCGATCTGGTCAATATGAATGTGGCTGTCCCCGAATGTGTTCGGCATATTGGGATTGATCTCGGCAATAACGGTCCCGGCCTTATTAACAGCAGCCTTTGCAATATCAACGGAAACGCCCAGGCTTACAAATCCGTGTTCATCCGGCAGGGATGTCTGGATCAGGGCAACATCCACACACATGCCTCCGCTGTTGATCATATGGGGGACCTGACTGATGCAAACCGGTACATAGTCGGCCTGGCCCTGTTTGATGGCTTCCCGCATATCGGTGCCCACAAAAAAGACCCGGTGCCGGAACCGGGTGCTGAAATCCCCCTCTTTTTTACCCACAGCGCCGTCTGTAAGGAAATGAAAGAGCTCTACATCGAACAGATTGCCTTCCAACGTTTCCAGGACTTGAATCAACGCCCTGGGAGTGGCGCATACAGACCCCACAAAAATGTGGTCTCCAGGCTTGATTTTGGACAACGCTATTTCCGGCGTTGTCAGCCGTTTTTCAAATGGCTTTCCCAGTTTTTTCTGATCGGTTTCCTGATTGTGTGTCATGGCAGCCTCTTCATTTTTAATGGATTGTTTTAAAGATGAACACCGGGTTGTTTGGAGAAGAAAAGCAGCGTACTTTGTACAGAGTATTCCTGCTGTTTTTATCATCACGAATATTTTATTAAAAAACATTTGTCCGCCAGTACTTTTTTTATAACCCACATGGGCCGCAAGCCCACAACGAACAATGAAACTAAAAACACCGACAATGCGGGGCTAAAATAAGCGCCCCAGGCGCTTCGCCCTCTTGTTTCCTGTATCTTGTTTCTAGTTTCTTATAAACAGCCCATGGCTGTTATATGAAAGTCTGTGTAACCTGTACAGACCTTTATGATTAAGTTTATGCGGACACCCGTGGGGGGCCTGGGTAATCGGCACCAGGGAGTCCCTCCCACCAAAACATGAAGGAGATACTCAGATGCTGGAATGTGCTGAAATTTCAGGCTAAAACCAGTTAAACTCCGGATTAAAGTATTCCCACATCCATAGCGGTGGCCTTCAGGGATTCTGCCGCCTTTTGAAATCCGTCAATCTCCTCTCTATTAAGATTAGGTACAGGGGATTTTTCCACACCTCTGCGTCCGACAATTACAGGAAGACTTAATGTCAAACCATTAACACCTGCATAACCCTGAACTTTCGTTGAAACAGTAAGGATGCTCTTTTCATCCCGTAAGATAGCCGTCAGTATTCTGAGCACAGTTTGTGCAATTCCATAAAAAGTGGCGCCTTTTCTTTTAATGACCTCTTTTCCGGCAGAGAGTACGTCCTCAAATACCCGCTTCTTTTCATCAGGCCCAAACGTTATATTTGATTGTTCAGCAAAATCATCAAGATGCAAGGTCCCTATCTGTGCATGACTCCATACGGGGATTGATCCCGCCCCATGTTCACCGATGATATAGGTATGAACATTTCGAGGATCAACATTAATCCTCTTAGAAATGAGGTGACGAAACCTGCTTGTATCCAGTAATGTACCGGACCCTATTATCTGCCTTGGCTCAAGGCTTGAATGTTTAGTTAAATACAAGGTCAGTAGATCAACGGGATTAGATACTATAATAAAAATTGCATTCGGATTTGATTGGGTCAGTCCTTCTGACAGGTCTTTTATCACAGCAAGATTTCGCTTAATAAGATCAGTTCGCTGTTCATCGGGCTTCCGCTTTGTCCCTGCTGTAATAACAACAACGTCCATACTGCTGCAGATATGGGGTTCACCGGCTAAAATCTCAACAGGTGGGATAAAGGAGGCACAATGCTGAAGGTCCATGGCCTCTCCAATCGCCTTCTCTGAAAATTTATCAACGAGTACAAGCTGTTCTGCAATTCCTGAAACAGCAATTGAATATGCGATTGTGGCTCCAACTGATCCCAGACCGACAATACCGATTTTCATGATATTCCTCCCATTTTCCCTTTTCATTTTTTTCCCAATTTTTGCAACGGATCCAGACAATCCGGGTGGCTTAACAATGCCAAGGTTTCTACCGGCTTCAACCATGACTCCAATTGCTGCAAGTTGTCAGCGTGATGTAATTTCCATTCGGCAATTATGCTGGATTCATGAAAGTTCAGTTCCTCATCTTTCGTATCACGTAGCTGAGATATGTGCCATTTAAATAATTGTGGGTTGTTAACAAGCCTGCTTAGGGTGTGCATTTTTAGTGGTTGTGGCATTTCAGTAAATTTTTGCTTTAATTCAACCAGAATTTGAACAGGGTCTTTTTCTTCAGGTGCACGCAGCAATCCGATCTTTTTAATCAAATTTGTGCGTCTCGCCCCCCCCCACTCAGCCATGACAGGGGAATCGATAAGATCAACCCAGCCGAAATCGGTAACAACCAGTAAAAGAGTTCTTTGCTGAGCCGCCATCTTTACCTCTTAATATAGAAAAAACTACGCCAAATTGGGAGACCATCAGAATCGGGGCATATAAACCTGACATCACCATTTCCAACAAGGCACTGAGGGTTAACAGAATCGGCCCGCCAAATCGTAAATACCTGGGAATGTTAATCATGGCAGCAAACCAGCCAAAAGCTTTCGGCGCAAGCACAATTGCCATTGAGACGACAAATAAACTTAAGGCCCGTTCTGAATCAAATACCGGCCAGGTGGGAAACAGGGATGGATTGGCAAAATATTCCGGACGTACAAAAGTCGCCTGAATGGCAATCCAAGCCCCACAATAATCAACGATAACCAGAAAACTGCGCTCAGGTATGACATTAACCCGCAAAAAAGATGCAAGCGGGTTGGCAGCACAAAACCTTTTGCAAATATAAAACGTGAATGTTGCAAATTGCCCTGACACCACCTGCGATCGCGAATAAGAATATCAATGAGCGAGGGTGGCGCTTCTTCAAATGAAGCCTGAATATCGGTATCAAAGCGCACCCCCCAACCGGCACGACAAAGCATGGCGGCTTCAATAAAGTCGTGACTTAAAACATGGCCGCCAAAAGGCGGTTTACCGGACAGAATCGGAAGGTGACAGGATTCTGCAAACGCTTGTGTGCGAATAATTGCATTGTGCCCCCAGAAATTTGATGACATACCAACCCATGCAGACTTCGAGCCTTTTTTTACCACAAAGGGTGCGGGCCGGGGCACAGGTCTCGGGCTGTCAACGGTCTATGGCATCGTCAAACAGAACCAGGGGTTTATTCATGCGTACAGTGAGCCTGGCAAAGGTACATCCTTCCGGATTTACCTGCCTTGCCATAAGGGTTCCGCCGTTGATTTGCCGGACAAGGAAGCAGTAAACATAATGGCCGGTCATGGAGAAACCATCCTGGTTGTCGAGGATGAAACCGGAATTTTGAAAATGACTCAAATCATGCTCGAAAAGATAGGTTATACCGTACTGACCGCCCGCGCAGCAGGTGAAGCCATGTAACTGGCAAAAGTCCATACCGGCGAAATTCAGCTTTTGATCACCGATGTTGTCATGCCGGAAATGAACGGACGGGAACTGGCAGACCCGATGATATTGAGTGAACCGAATCTTAATCTGTTGTTCATGTCCGGTTACACCTCTGATGTGATCACCCGGAGGGGTGTGTTGGACAAGGGCGTGGGCTTCATTCAGAAGCCGTTTTCCATGAAAGAGCTTGCCATAAAGGTATATGAGGCTCTGGGAAAAGCTTCAGATACCGTTTAAAGTTCAATATCGCCTGTTTTCCGGCGGGCTGAACAGTTAATCTTTTACACTCTGTAAAGAAAAATGACAGATTTTTATTGTTTACCAAAATATAATATTCTGAAAATATTACTTATTTAATACGGCATGCCATTTGCGCGCTTCTTTAAGGGTCAAAAGAACAGGGTTGCGACCGGTTAATGATGTAAAAGGAAAGTAAACAATGAAGTCGAAGACTTCTTCAAATGAAGAATCCGGTGGTCGGGAACGATTGCTCATGGCGGAACAGGAGGAGCTTGGGCTGACCGGCGGGATTACAAATGCTGTTCCGGTGGGGATCTGTCTGACCCGGGACCACGTGATCTGTTTTGCCAATACCTCTTTAATAAAAATGACCGGATATTCAGCTGTTGAGTTGAGAGATCAGGATTTGTCCCTTTTTTTTTCGGGGGAAAATAGCATTGAACGTTCCGGCAACCAAAGGAATGACTCGGGAAGCCAGGGCTTCTTCCGTTCCCAGGACCGATGGATCTGCAAAGACGGAAGTATCCTGTATTGTTCGGTCCGGTGCTGTCCGGTAGATGAACGTCCCGGGGAACAGATATGGGTCATTGCCGATATCTCGGAACGAATTCGTCTGGAAGCCCAGCGCCATGAACTTGAACAACAGCTGCTTAAGGCCCAGAAAATGGAAGCATTGGGTATTCTTGCCGGAGGCATTGCCCATGATTTTAATAATATCCTTTCTCCCATCATGGGGTATGCCCAGCTATTGCTCATAGATACCAGGGATCAAACACAGAAAAGATATATTTCAGGCATTCTCAAGGCTGCAGAGAGATCCAGGGATATTATTGCCCAGATTTTATCTTTTAGCCGTCGTCAAGAAGAGGCCGCACGCCCCATTCGGATTCAGCCCATTGCCAAGGAAATTGTCAAACTGCTGACTGGTATCATTCCGGCGACCATTCGAGTTCAAATTCATACAGATCCGAAGTGTGGACGTGTCCTGGCAGATCCCAGCCAGATCTATCAGATGATCATGAACCTATGTACAAATGCATACCAGGCTATGGCTGAAAAGGGAGGTACCCTGACGGTCCGGGTCAGCCATCTAAAGGCTGGAGACGGGATCGGGTTGAGTCCAATTCCCCATGTGGCGATCATCGTTTCAGACACCGGACCTGGTATGGCAGAAAAGGTGAAAAAACATATCTTTAAACCGTATTATACTACCAAACCCCCGGATATCGGTACGGGACTAGGGCTTGCTATGGTCCACAGCATTGTGCAGCAAATTGGCGGCATCATCCGCGTCAATTCCAGTCCTGGTTGTGGAGCAAAGTTCAGTATATTCTTGCCTGAACTTGAGAAGAAAAAAGAGCAAAACCAGGAAAAATCCCTGGATTTCACAAAAGGAATCCGAGGGACCGGTCATATCCTTCTTGTGGATGACGAACCTGAAGTGAGCGAAATCATAGAGGCGATGCTGATTTACCTGGGATATGAAGTTACAGCAGTTGACAGCAGTACCCAGGCAATTAAATTATTTGAACACTCCCCCCAGAAATTTGATGTGGTGATTACAGATCAAACCATGCCGGATATCACCGGGATTCAGCTGGCATCTTCCATCAAGAGCTTAAGGCTTGATATTCCGGTTGTGCTCCACACAGGTTATTCCAATGTCCTGCCGACACCGGATAATAACCTTATTGACGCCATTTTGCCTAAACCTGTTGACGTAAAAAAACTTGGCCGCATTCTTTCAGCAGCGCTTCAATGTCATTAACTTTTTAGGTGTTGATAGACCCGGTCAGCCCATGGCGGGTATATGAAAACCGCTGCCAGACACCTTCGCGGTCCGACAGCAGTCGATTTTAATCATTTCAGGAAAGAACAAATTTTTTATAAGGCCAGCATACCACACCGCCGTCCATGAATTTTACGTTTTTATATCCAGCACCTGCCAGAATACGCTCGGCTTCATAGCCGCGCAAGGAGATCTTGCAAAACGCGATAATCTCCTTGTCCTTTGGCAGTTCGGAAAGGCTGCTTCTCAGTTTACCCAAGGGGATCACTTTGACCCTGGGGTCTTCAATGCGCATCTGCTCATACTCCTGGGGGGAACGCGCATCAAGGAAAATAAAATCATCGCCGTTATCTATTTTGGCTTTGACTTCCACAGGAGACAGGGAATTTCCCCGGTTGTAAAGTTTGTTTTCAGCAATATTGGCAGCCGTGATGATATTGTCCATGGCAGGGGAAAAGGGCGGGGCATAGGCCAGGTCATACTGGGCGATGTCCGTCACCTTTGATCCGGACGAAATATTTGACACGGCGATTTCCATGCGTTTGGCCACATCGCCGGGTCCCACGATCTGGGCGCCTAAAAGCGCGTGGGTGGCCTTATCCACCACCAGTTTAATGATGATCAGTTTGGCCTCATCAAGGAAGTGGGGTTTGTCAGGAAAGGGGCTTAAAACGGTGATGCAGTCGTATCCCATTTCCCTGGCCTGTTTTTCAGTCAGGCCTGTTCTGGTCACATTGATATTGAAAACCCGGCAGATGACCGTACCGCAAATGCCCTTGAATTCGGAAGTGATGCCACAGATATTATCGCCAATGATTCTGCCGTGTTTGTTGGCCGTGGAGCCCATGGGTGCAAAAACGGGTTTTCCTGTGACTAGGGAAACGTTTTCAACACAGTCCCCACCTGCATATATATTGGGATCTGAGGTCCGCATGGAGGCATCCACCCGGATGGCACCGGTTTCACCGATCTCAAGGCCGGCTTGTTTTGCAAGCTGGGTATTGGGATTCACACCCACGGCGACCAGCACCAGATCTGCGGGATATTCCCCCTTGTCCGTGACAACGGATGTTACGGCCGAAAGGTCATTGCCTTTGATTTCCCGGACCGTTTCCAGGGTTTTGAGCACAACGCCGTTACGTTTAAGTTCATTGTGCAGATGAAACACCATTTCATGGTCAAAAAGATTACCCATGGCCTGATCTAGCATCTCGATCATGGTAATGTTCATTCCCCTGGCCCTCAAAGATTCTGTGACCTCAAGGCCGATGAGCCCGGCACCAACAATCACGGCATTCTTTCCTTCCAGGGGGCCGTTTTCATTTCTGATGCCTCGTGCATCCTCAACGGTCTGAAGAAAATGCACACCAGTCAGATCAATGCCGGGAAACGGCGGTTTTTTAGATTGACTTCCCACGGAAAGGACAAGGGTATCGTACTCATATTCAATGGACTTGCCTGTTGAAAGATCAACGGCTTTCACAATTTTATTTTCACGGTCAATGGATTCTGCCAGGGTATGGTTTTTTACTTCAATATCCTTAACCATCTTAAAAAAGTTGGGATCCCTGACCACGCCTGTGGGTGTGGCCATCAGTTCACTATCATTTTGTACCTGCCCGGAGATATAGTAGGGCAGGCCGCATCCTGCATAGGAGATCAGTTCCCCTTTTTCCAGAATGGTTACTTGGGTATCTGGGTCAAGTCGTTTAATCCGGGACGCAGCTTTAGGACCACAGGCCACGCCGCCGATGATCAGTACTTTTTTTTTCTCCATTTAAACTCCTTTGACTGGGTATGTCATTTTACATGCGTAATGCAGTATTCAAATCATTAAATTGATGTTCTATATCATAGTCTGTGCCGGGGTATGATATTTTTTAAATTAAAACAGGACATAGGGATATCCATTTGAAATCATGAAATAAAAAAATATATATTAATTGGGGAAAAGAATAATCTGTATGAACAAGTAACGTTACAAAAACAGACATAACGTTATTAGGTGGCACCCAATGTCATAAAGTTAAGATACGTTCAGATTAAAACCACGAAGTTCACGAAGAACACGAAGTTTAGTACTTTAATATCTTCTATCTTCGTGAACTTCGTGTTCTTCGTGGTAAAATACTCAATCTTTTTCGGCATTTACCTGCTCAATGATCTTTTTGGCCAGATCCGGCGGCACTTCATCATACTGCTCAAACTCCATGGTAAAGGCACCGCGGCCACCGGTCATGGAGCTTAAGTCCGGTGCATACCGAAGCATTTCAGACATGGGTACAAGTGCGTTGATAATCTGTTTGTCACCTTCGGAATCCATGCCAAGTACCCTGCCGCGTCTGGAATTCAGATCACCCATGATATCGCCGGTGGCATCATCAGGAGCTTTCACAGAGACTTTCATAATCGGTTCAAGCAAAACCGCATTGGCTTGGGCTGCCGCATTCTTAAACGCCAGGGAACCGGCTGTTTTAAATGCCATTTCCGAAGAGTCAACTGCATGGTAAGAGCCAAAATCCAGGGTGGTGCGGAAATCCACACAGGGGAATCCTGCCAGAATACCTTTCTGCATGGCACCCCGGATACCTGCCTCAACCGCAGGAATATAGTTTTTGGGAATGACGCCGCCCACGATTTTGTCCACAAACTCATAGCCTGATCCCTTGGGAAGGGGCTCAAGTTCGATCCAGCAGTCACCGTACTGGCCATGGCCCCCGGACTGTTTTTTATGCTTGCCCTGGACCCGGACTTTTTTCTTGAATGTTTCACGATAGGCCACCTTGGGTGTGGCAATGTCCATGCCCACGTTGAATTTGCGCTGGATTTTCTCTGCGGTGATTTCAATGTGAACCAGACCGCGACCGGAAAGAATAGTCTGGCGGGTTTCTTCCTCACGACGCAGGGTAAGGCCGGTATCCTCTTCAAGGATTTTGCGCACCGCTTCATGAATTTTATCTTCGTCGTTTTTGGCCTTGGGTGAAATGGCAAAGGAGATGCACGGGGGCAAAGGTGCGGGTGCCGGAATCTGAATGTTTTTGCCACCGGTCAAGGTATCCCCTGTAAGCGTGCTTTTCAATTTTGCCACGGCCACAATGGCCCCCGGCAGCGCACCCTCAATCTGTTTCTGCTCTTTGCCGGCAATTTCAAGAAGCTGTGAAAACCGCTCCTTGGTGTCCTTGGTGACATTGAGGAGATTGCCTTCCTTGCCAAGTGTTCCGGAAATCACCCGGAAAAGGGAAAGCCGGCCCGCATAGGGGTCCACAATGGTGGCGAATACAAAACCTGTGAATTCAGCATCGGGATCAGGCGCCACTTCCACATCGTTGCCATCAGCGTCCTTGGCAATCCATGGGCCGCGGTCAAGGGGGGAGGGCATATAATCATTGATAAAATCAAAGACCACATCAATGCCGATCAGTTTTGTGGCGGATATGCAGATGGCCGGATAGAATTGGGCCTCAAGAACGCCTTTCCTAAACGCGCTTTTGATCTCATCTTCGGTCAGCTCTTCGCCTTCCAGATATTTTTCAAGCAGATCATCATCAAGCTCTGCGATATTTTCAACGAATTCTTCCTTGGCAGCGGCAATTTCATCTGCCATATCTGCCGGGATATCAATTCTTGTGGCCTTGCCATCGGCGTCATACGTAAAGGCTGCACCGGAAACGATATTGACAAGACCGTTAAATCCCTCTTCTTTTCCAATGGGATAGCATACGGGAATGATCTTCTTTTTCAAGGACGTATCACATGCGGCAACCGCAGTGGTAAAATCAGACCGTTCACGGTCTAACTTGTTGATAATAACAAAACCGGGCAGGTTATATTCCAGGGCGGAAGCTGCTGCTTCCTCGGTCATGGCGGAAGGCCCGCCAACACCGTCAATGACAAAAGCCATGCTGTCGGCTACAGGAAAACATGTTTTGGCAGCAGAGAAGAAATTTTGGTCCCCGGGGGTGTCCATTAATGTAACGACATGCTTTTGATGCGTATACTTAATAAATGACGTATTAATACTTTGCTGCTTTTTGACTTCTTCGGGCTGGAAATCCATTACTGTATTTCCATCTTCAACCCTGCCAAGGCGATTTGTCACCCCGGCTTTAAACAGCATAGCCTCAGCAAGAGTTGTCTTGCCTGCACCTCCATGGCCCGCAAAAGCCACATTTCTCATGGATTTGATGTCTTCGCTCATTACGGCTCCTTTAGAATATTATTAATAAAATAACAATAAACTAATAATCAAAATGAGATGAAAATAACAGTTTTATTTTATTTTTTTTGATACACTAGCGAAATTACGTATTCCTCATTGCCCTTGGCGCCTAAAACCGGCGAGGTAACGGTTCCGTTCACCTTATATCCCCTGTCCTGGAAGAAAAGAATCATATCCTGCTTTACCTGGTTTCTGATTTGAGGATCCTTTACGATGCCGCCTTTGCATACATTTTCTTTTCCTGCCTCGAACTGCGGTTTGATCAGGGCCAGGATATCCGTGCCGTGCCGCATGAATTTTTCCGCTGACGGGATAACGGTTTTCAAAGAGATAAAAGAGGTGTCCGCCACCACCGTATCCATGGGTTGGCCGATGGTGTCATAGTCAAGGTGGCGGATATTGGTACGCTCTATGACCACTACCCGGTCATCCTGTCGAAGGGACCAGTCAAGCTGCCCATAGCCCACATCAACGGCATACACTTTTTGGGCACCGGATTTGAGCAGGCAGTCGGTGAATCCGCCTGTGGAGGCACCGATATCAAGGCAAACCGCATCCTGAACAGATACGGGGAAACTGTGAAGTGCTTTTTCAAGTTTAAGCCCGCCCCGGCTGACATAGGGATGATCCGGGGCTTTGACCTCAAGACGCGCATCCTGGTTCACCTGGGTGCCGGGTTTATCTGCCCTGATGCCGTTCACCAGAACTTTTCCGGCCATGATCATGGCCTTGGCCCGGTCCCTTGAGCGTATCAGACCCTGGTCAACCAGGGCCTGGTCCAGTCGTTTTCTTGCGGTTCTATTTTTCACAGCACAACTTCAATCCTGCCGCCACGACGGCCCGGGCATCAATGCCGTAATCTTTCCGAAGTTCAGCCTGGCTGCCGTGTTCAATAAATACATCATTAATACCCACCCGGTTTACGCGGCATCCTGAAATCCCGCCGTCACAGATCAGTTCAAGGATGGCTGATCCAAAACCACCGGCCAGCACATGTTCTTCAATGGTCACAACCCTTTTGATCTTCCCGGCAAGATCAAGAATCAGATCCCCATCCAAGGGCTTTACAAACCGGGCATTGACCACGGTACTTTCAATGCCTTTGGCTGATAGCTGGAGCGCCGCATCCATGGCATCATTCACACAGCGGCCAATACCGATGATCAAAAGATCGCCGCCCGTGCGAAGCACCTTTGCTTTTCCAATGTCAACGGCTTTGGCATTGTAATCAATGTTGACCCCCTGGCCTGGACCCCTGGGATAACGCAGGGCAATGGGGCCCTGGTGGGCCACAGCAGTCTGCATCATCCGCACCAGTTCATTTTCATCCATGGGCGCCATTACAACCATATTGGGCATGGATCGAAGATAGGAAAAATCAAACATCCCGTGGTGGGTGGGTCCGTCTTCGCCCACAATGCCGCCACGATCCAGGGCAAAAATCACAGGATGGCTGTCAATACAGACATCATGAAGAATCTGGTCATAGGCGCGCTGCAAAAAGGTGGAATAGATGGCCACCACGGGTTTTGCCCCTTTGGCGGCAAGGCCTGCGGCAAAGGTGACCGCATGCTGTTCGGCAATGCCCACGTCAACAAACCTGTCGGCAAACTGTTCGGCAAAATGGCTTAGTCCCGTGCCTTCGGGCATGGCTGCACTCACCGCCACAATGCACTTGTTTTGTTTTGCAAGGGCAACCATACAATTGCCGAACACCGTTGTGTAAGAGGGTGGGGCGCTTGACGTTGAAGCCGGGGATTTCCCGGTATCCACGGCAAAGGCGCCTACGCCGTGAAAATAGACCGGATTTTTTTCAGCAGGCGCATACCCTTTGCCCTTTTTCGTGGTTACATGCAGCAGCACCGGGGAATCAGGATCTTTAATATTAGACAGAATATCAATGAGATGATCCAGATTATGGCCGTCAATGGGACCGAAATAATCAAAATTAAAGGCCTCAAACAGCATACCCGGGGTCACGAAAGTCTTAAACGACTCCTCCCATCTTTTGGCCCATCCATACATGTCATCCCCGATTTTAGGCACGGATTTTAGAAACTGGCCGAACTGGTTACGCATGTTTTGCAGTTTTTTATGTGAAAGGGTCCGGGACAGGTAGGAAGACAAAGCCCCCACATTGGCGGAGATGGACATGTCGTTATCATTTAAGATAACGATGTATTTTTGCTGGAGATCGCCTGCATGGTTCAACCCTTCATAGGCAAGCCCTGCGGTCATGGAACCGTCACCGATGATTGAGACCACATTGGAATTGTCCTGCTTGAGGGCCTTGGCATAGCACATGCCAAGACCGGCAGAAATTGAGGTGGAGGCGTGTCCCACAGTAAACGCATCATAGGGACTTTCCTTGATTTTAACAAACCCTGAAATGCCCTTGTATTTGCGAAGGGTGTCAAAGTCGCGGTGGCGCCCGGTTAAAAGCTTATGCGCATAGGACTGGTGGCCCACATCCCAGATCAGGGTATCTTTGGGTATATCAAATACGTAATGCAGGGCAATGGTCAGTTCTACCACACCTAAGCTTGATGCCAGATGTCCGCCGTTTTTTGATACCACATCAATGATTCTGCCCCGGATCTCCCGGGCAACAGCACCGAGTTCATCCCTTGGAATCTGTTTTAGATCATCAGGGCCGTTTATTTGGTCAAGATATTTCAATGCCTACCTCTTGTTCATGTCCTGTCATCGGTTCCGGTTGATAATGTAACCGGCAATGGCGCGCAAAGGTTCGCTGTTTTTCTTAAAGTCCTTTTCCCTGTAACTGTCCAAAGCCTCCAGGGCATCAGCTACAAGCTGTCTTGAAAAATCCTTTGAGCCTCCAAGGCCAAGAATGGCAGGAAAGGTCATTTTATCGTGCAGGGCATCGGAACCTGCAGCCTTGCCCATGACTTCGGGGTCGCCTTCCACATTCAGGATGTCGTCCATGACCTGGAAGGCAAGCCCGATATTTTGCGCATATGTGCCCAAAGCAGTTAAGGCATCTTTATCCGCACCGGCGCTGATGGCCCCTGACGCCACACTGACCTCTATCATGGCCCCGGTTTTATGCCGGTGAATTTTCTTTAAATGGGCCAGGGCATCCTGACTGTCCAAAGGCAAGGCGTCCGGATTCTTTTCAGCCTGCATATCAAGCATCTGGCCTTCCACCATGCCGTTAACCCCGGCTGCTGCAGATATTTTTTCCACCAGAATCAACCGGATCCCGGCATCGGGGAAAACCGTGAAACAGGACCCAGGCGCGGCAAGGATATGAAAGGCATGGGTTAAAAGTCCGTCCCCGGCCAGAATGGCCGTGGCTTCACAAAATTGTTTGTGGCAGGTGGGAACGCCTCTGCGCAGATCATCATCATCCATGGCCGGCAGATCATCATGGATCAGGGAATAGGTATGAATCATTTCAATGGCACAGGCAGCGGGCAGGGCGATGAGCGGATCGGCACCCAACGCACTGGCCGTTGCCAGCGCAAGGGCAGGGCGGACCCGTTTGCCGCCGGCCATCAAAGAGTGGGTCATGGCCCGGACAAGCTCGCGTTGTCTGTCAAATTCATCAAAAACGCTTATCAGCGCGGTATCAACCAGTTTTCGGTTCCGGGACAAATATCCGGAAAGATCAAAGGGGCTCATTGGTCTTCCTCAAAATCTGATACTTGGGGCTTTCCGTCGGCATCCATGGCCAACCGGGTAATTTTTTGCTCGGTTTTATCTAAAATTTCAAGGCAGAAGCGGGTATTGGCAATCCCATCTTCATATTTTTTGACTGCCTGCTCCAATGTCAAATCACCGGATTCCATTTCTCTGACAATGTTTTCAAGCTGTTGTAGTGCTGATTCAAAGGTTTTCTTTGCCATATGTTTTTTCCACCCGGGCATCCAGGCGTCCTTTAGATAAAATAATTTCAATTCGATCATCTGCACCAAGCGTATCCGCATCCATCACAACATGACCGCCAATATGACCATTGGACAGACTGCGGGTGATGCTGTAACCGCGGTTTAACACCGCTGACGGATTTAAGGTCTCAAGCTGGGCACTTTGTTTGTTTACTTGATCTTTGCATTGTTTCAGGTAAGCATAAAAAAGATAATCCAGACTTGCCTGGAAATCCTTAACAGTCTTTTTGAATGCCTGAATGCGGGACAAGGGCAGGGTACCTGAAAGCGCTCTTTCAAGCCATTGCGTTCTCTGGCGCTGGTAGTTTATATGATTTTTGACCAAAGAAAAAACCCTGGATTGCAGATCTTCGATGCGGAACCTGAAATCATCCACAACCCTGGCCGGACTTTTAAGGCGTCTGTTTAAATCATTTATATATTCAAGTAGTCGAGTAATACGCTGCTCAATCTTATTGTTCAGCTCATTTTGCAATCCAAAGATTTGATGAACAAGGGCAGCCTGGTCAGGCAAGGCCATCTGGGCAGCAGCCGATGGGGTCGGGGCCCGAAAATCGGCGACAAAGTCGGCAATGGTGAAATCGATTTCATGACCCACGCCTGAAATGACGGGTATTTCAGATTCGTAAACAGCCTTGGCCACGGTTTGGGTGTTAAATGCCCATAAATCTTCTAAGGACCCGCCGCCTCTGGCAATAATAATGAGGTCACAGGTTTTGACCGTGTTGGCAAGTTCAATGGCATGGGCAATTTCAAATTCTGCGGTGTCGCCTTGGACCTTGACGGGAATGATTTCAAGGGGAACGCTTGGACAGCGTTGTTTGGCCACCTGAATAATATCACGAACCGCAGCACCCGTGCCCGAGGTGATCACATGGATGCCTGACGGCAAAAAAGGAATTTCTTTTTTATGCGCAGTATCAAACCACCCCATGGCAGCCAATTTGGCTTTAAGCTGTTCAAAGTCCCGCTGAAGTGCGCCTGTTCCTTCAGGTTCCATATGCTCAAAAATGAGTTGATAAGACCCCCGGGGCTCGTAAAGGGACAGGCGCGCCATGCCTTTAACTTTCATCCCGTTTTCAGGGGTGAATTTTAAATGGCGTTTCTGTCTTTTGAAAATCACGCAGGAAATAACGGCTGCTTCATCTTTTAATGAAAAATAGGCGTGGCCTGAATCAGGCGTTGAAAAATTTGAGATTTCACCGGTGATCCATAAAAAAGGATACTGTTCCTCAAGCAGATTTTTTATCTGCCTTGTCAGCGTGCCTACGGTGTAAACTTTATTGTTCGCTTGTGGTGCCATTCCTTTCCTTATCCCGGGCTTTTGTGCAAAAGTATGCGCAAAAAGATAGTACTTATAAAATAAATTATTTATAAAAGTCAATAAGCGCAAAACCATTACCAGCAATTCTAAATTTGGCACTGAACCGTTTCAAATGATGACCATGGTACAGGCGTAACATTTTCCAAAGAGATGGTTTGCCATGATCCGTTAATTTTTGACTTAGACTTAAATCATCAGGTGCGGCCGGGCGATGCTTGATTCGAAGTTAAAAAATAAATGGGGTAGATCTTGTCAGAAAGAAACCAGGATCTACCCTGCTCGTCCGTCTTATCAGTTAGCTGTTAATGAAAGTAGGCCAGGCTTCCCCTGAACTCCTTGTCCAATGCCAGGCTTGAACGCACCAGGGGGGTACACTTTATATTTTTTCCTTGGACACAGTGATACCGTTTGACGCCGTTGGCCCTTCCGAGTTTGCCCCATTTTTCAACCCAGTCCTCGATTTGGGCTTCTAAAAAACGTATTTTCATGGCGATAACTCCTTTCGTGGCAAGATAAGTTTTTTGCCATAGCTAAAATATAACCACGAAATTCGCGTTTACCACCCAATGTCATAAAGTTAAGAAACTTTTCAGATTAAAACCACGAAGTTCACGAAGAACACGAAGTTTAGTTCTCTACTATCTTCGTGTTCTTCGTGGTATAAAATAAAATCTCAATGCCTAAGTTTATGGCATTGACCATGATCTGGAAATCATTTCAAAGGAATAAGGGGCTGACCCCGGGACGTGAAAGAAGATCTTGAGCCGATCATGATGGTTTCCATGATCGGGGGATTCACAGTCTTTTCAGATCGCCATTCAACAATGAAATTAGCCCCGGCTCCCCCGGCCTTATCGTCATAGTCCACAACATAGCGTATGGATTCAAGGGGTTTGAGAGAAACAGGTGAGGGCAGGTAATTTTTTAAAAGTGTGCCTTTGGTGTCGTAGTAATCCACGGACACAACTTCAATGGCGCGGGCCATGTCTGTATTGCGGATGCTTAAAGTCACGGTTAAAAATGAAGGGATCTGTCTGTTGCCCGTGTAAATATGTGAATATGCCGGGACATAAACCTTTTGTCCCTTTGAAAGACTTGGGGCTTCCTGGGTAAAAGCCGTCCCTCTTGCGCATAATAACAATCCAATCAACAAAACCGGGCAACCCCAACCCAGTATATATTTTTTTGTCATCATCTTTATCACCTTTACAAAAAGCGGTTTAAAATGGGATCATGTTTCACTCAAATGATGATATCAGGATCATTATGAATACTCAACAAGGGCTTCTTTCTTCTTTTTTTGACGCTTTTTCACAGGCGTTGAATTCCTTTCCAAATTGGATCAGGCTGCCAAATCTTTGCAATATCGGACCGGTGCTGATATACTTTTTGTCCATGAGTATTGAATTTTGTGTCGACTTTTTTTTTCAAAGGTTTTTTCCCTGATGCCGATTATTCTGGTTCTGGTTGTCATGCTGTTGACCCCGGTTCCGGGCTGGACCGCACAAATTTATTCCCGGTCAGACCTTGTCCGTTTCCAAAGCCGTATTATCGATTATAGCTCCCGGATCAATCCACGATTTCAAAAAAGAGTGCGCGCCAGTACGAAACTGATCATCGTGCATACCTCCGAGCTGGGCCTTGAAAGCACCTTAAGGGTGGTTTCAAGGGGAAAGCAGTTTAAAAACGGAAGTAGTACGCCTGGCGGGCACGCCAATTATGTGGTTGCCAGGAACGGAATGGTTTACCGGATTCTGGATAAACAATATCGGGCTGACCATGCTGGCCTGTCCATGTGGAACGGGGTGTCCAATGTCAGCGATATCTCTGTGGGTATTGAATTTGTGGGATACCATTATGCCCCCCTGACCGACAGTCAGTACAGGTCTGCCAGACAGTTGCTTTTTATCCTTAAGCGGGCCTATGGCCTGCGGGACAAAGATATTCTGACTCACAGTCAGATTGCCTACGGCAGACCCAATCCATGGTTCCCCAAAAATCACAGGGGACGTAAACGGTGTGCAAAAAATTTTGACAGGATCCGGGCAGGGCTCGGGTCGACCTGGCCTTATGATCCTGATGTCATGGCGGGTCGTCTTACACCGGATCCCATACTGGTTCAGGTTTTTTATTCTGATCCCAATATTGCTGTTTATACCGGAAAAAAGGCGCCCCAGGTACTGGCGTCCGATGTCATTTCAAAACTCAATTCTGCCTGGGCCATTGCCGGTGAAGATTATGATGCCCCCAACACAGTCTACGTTCTGCCCGGCGGTAAAACCCTGGCCGGAGACAGGGTTGCCGCGCGTTTAGGCTGGGATCATTTGCCCGTGGGAACAAAGGTGATACTCAACCAGGAGACGGAACAGATCCCTGAACAGGCGGAAAGCATCATAAAAACCATTTCCGGGCGGATGACAGCCTGGTCCCATGCCGGCGCGGCTTACCATGCGCCTTCCACGATTTATTTTCTTCCCTCTGACCGGATTCTGACGGGATGTGCGATTTCGGACTGGGATGATCTGCCGATAGGCACCCGTCTGGTGGTGGGGTATAAAGGCTCATTTGACGTGACAAAAGATAAGACCGCTTACAAGATAGCAGGAGCAAAGTATAAAGCCCCCGGAACCATTTACCATATTCCGGGCCGGGGTCCGGTCCAGGGCGACAGGATTTCGGATTTCAGCGATCTGCCTGAAGGAACGGGTATTTATCTGCCAATTAATCCTTAGGACCGTAATTTTTGCTCAATTTATTTCATCTGCTGCTCTTAGTTTGAATTGACAATAAAAAAAGGTGATGCATGAACGATAAAAAAGTGGAAGACCAGCCGGTGCGGCCCAGGGTAAAATTTGAGGTTTACGGTGAAGAGATGATCGAAAAACAAGTCAAGGCGTCCGGAAACAGTGGGCGGATTTATCTGCCGCCGAACTGGGTGGGTCATACTGTTAAAATCATAAAAGTGGAATAATCTAACCGAGAGCGAAACAGATTTATAAGAAACTATAGACAAGATGCAGGAAACAAGAGGGCGAAACGCCTGGAGCGCCTATTTTAGCCCCGCATTGTTGGTGTCTTGAATTTCATTCTTCGTTTGCGAGTTTTGGAAAAAATCCCGTATCGCAAAATATTGGATTTATTTCGTAAAAAAGTCAAAAAAAATCAGGGATTCCCCGATTGATTTGCCCTATCTGCCGTTGATATGATGTCACGCATGTGTGAAAGAGGGAAAAAATACAAAGAAATAATCAATTTCCTCTAAATAAAACCCATTTAAGATTGACGCAGGGAGGAAGGCAAATGATTGAAGCAACTGAAATCCAGGCACAAAGTGATATCTTTGATTTTCTAAGGATCATTGACGATGAAGCGCTATAACTTACAAGGACTGGCGAGATCGGCTCCGGTTCTGACTTCAGCGTACATTCCACCCATCAGTTAGATTCCGTTATTCAGTCCGAAACGGAGATTAAAGGAAAAGCTTGATTTCCTTTAATCTCTTCTCAGATTTATCTTTCTAATATTCCAGCACCGCTGAAAAGTTCCTTTTCAGCGGTGCTGACTTACTTTTGTCGGAATCTTTTACCGCTACCGCCTGATTGACAGCGCCAACGGTATTGTTTACTGTATCAATATTTACAAGAAACTAGAGACAAGATACAGGAAACAAGAGGGCCAAGCGCTTGGTACGTCCATTTTAGCCCCGCATTGTCGGTGTCTTTGGTTTCATTATTCGTTGTGGGGTTGCAGCCCATGTGAGTTATAAAAAAATCCACCAGGAATATAAAACCACCATTGAATACAGAATTGAATACAGAACAAGTGAACACACAAAACAAACTTTGCGCCCTGCGCCGGAAAATGGATGCAGCCGGGGTCAGTGCCGTGCTCATTCCCAATGCAGATCCCCATCAAAGCGAATATCTGGCCGGGCACTGGCAGACCCTGAAATGGCTGACCGGATTTTCCGGTTCTGCGGGCACAGCCGTGGTCACCCAAAAGGAGGCCGGGATGTGGACGGATTTTCGTTACTGGATCCAGGCCGCAACCCAATTGAATGGGTTTCAACTTTTCAGACAGGGAGATACAGGTATTCCGACTTTTGACAGGTGGCTGGCTGATACCTTGTCCGCCAATGACTGCATTGCCCTGGATGGAAAAATTGTATCTGCGGCCCAGGCCGGCAGTCTGAAAAAGAAATTTTCACAACAGGGTATTGTTGTGGACACCACCATGGACCTGATTTCCGATCTGTGGCTGGACAGACCCCCCATGCCCCGGACCCCGGCTTTTGAACTGGATGCAGTCTACGCCGGGCAGACCAGGAAAGAAAAATTTTCCCGCATACGAAAAAAAATGGCAGAGTACAATGCTGACTGCCATGTGCTTGCCGCCTTGGATGATATTGCCTGGACCTTTAATCTGAGGGGCGAAGATATTCACACCAATCCGGTAAATCTTTCCTTTGCCCTGGTCTTCATGGATAAAATCAGTTTATTCATTGATCAGGCCAAGGTCAGTACGGCACTTGGGACAACCCTTGACGCGGACGGCATTGACTTGTTTGATTACAATGCTTTTTACGATGCGATTCAGAACCTGGACAAAGAGACCAGGGTACTGCTTGATCCTGAACGGGTCTCGGATTTTGTTTACCAGGTCATAGACAAGCGCTCGAATATTATTGAGGCGCCAAACCCTTCGGTCTTGTTCAAATGCGTGAAAAATGAGGTTGAAATCTCCCATATCCGTGATACTGCGGTCAAAGACGGCCGGGCCGTGGTCAATTTTCTGCACTGGCTTTGTACCAGTGATGCACCCAAGACGGAGATTTGCGCCGCGGAACAGCTTTTGAAATTCCGCAAAGAACAAGCCGCTTTTATTCATCCTTCGTTTGATTCAATTATGGCGTTCAAGGAACACTCTGCCATCTGCCATTACAGTGCGCAACCGGAGACAGATCTGCCCTTAAGTCCTGATGCCATGTTTCTGACCGATTCCGGGGGCAATTACCTGACCGGAACCACGGACATTACACGCACCCTGCATCTGGGCGCGCCGACAAGCCAGGAAATCCGGGATTATACCCTGGTGCTCAAAGCCCATATTGCCGTTGCAACGGCGCGCTTCCCCGCCACTGCCCGGGGGTACCAGATAGATGCCATGGCCCGCCGGCACTTATGGCAGCAGGGACTTGACTTCGGCCACGGTACAGGCCACGGGGTGGGTTTTTTCCTTTGTGTACACGAAGGCCCGGCACGCTTAAGCGCCTTTCCCGTGGATATCGCGCTTGGGCCCGGCATGCTTTTGACCAACGAGCCGGGCCTTTACCGGGAAGGCCAATACGGGATCCGGCTTGAAAATATGGTTCTGGTAATCAAGGACAGGGACACGCAGTTCGGCAGCTTTTTAAAGTTTGAGAACATGACCTTCTGCCATTTTGAGCGCAATCTTGTGGATAAAACCATGCTCAACACAGAGGAACTCAACTGGATCAATGCGTATCACCGGATGGTTTATGAGCGGCTGGCACCAGGTCTTGACACGCCGGTCCGGCAATGGCTTGGACATAAGACCCAACCTATTTAAGGGCAGCCATTCGCCGGACCGATCAGCTTTTATTCTTTTATTCCACCGGGGCTCCCATGAAATGGATGCATCCGGTGGGGCATTTTTCCATGGCTTTCACGGCCTCTTCATGTTTCTGGGCTGAATAGTTGTCATAACTGCATTTAGACAGATTGTCCGAAATGGTGAAGAGATCCGACGCTTTTGCACAGGCTTTGCACCCTACGCATGCATTTTCACACGCGGCTTTGGCATCCTTTGCCTTGTCTTTATTGGAACAGGCCACCACAGGTATGATATCTTCCCTGAATCCTTCAATGGAAATAATACCCCTGGGGCAGACCTTGGTGCAGGCGCCGCAGCCAATACATTTTTTATAGTCCACCCGGGCAAGGCCGTCTAGGATATGGATGGCGTCGTAGTTGCAGGCCAGAACACAGTCGCCATACCCAAGGCACCCAAAGGTGCAGGCCTGGACCCCCGCCACCTGCTGGGC
Source organism: Desulfobacter vibrioformis DSM 8776 (assembly GCF_000745975.1). Lineage (GTDB taxonomy): Bacteria > Desulfobacterota > Desulfobacteria > Desulfobacterales > Desulfobacteraceae > Desulfobacter > Desulfobacter vibrioformis. The sequence continues at coordinate 74,199 of NZ_JQKJ01000015.1, forward strand.
AGAAGCGCACCGCTGTTCCCCCATGTATTGGGTCCGCCCTAAACGACTGGACAATGGCGCGTTGCAATTGACGATGGCATGCAAAGGCACCACGTCGCCCACCTCGACACCCATGATATCGGCGATGGCTTTGGCACAGGCCTCGCCGCCCACCGTGCATTTGTTGACAGGAACATTGTCCGCGACGATGGCCACTGCATAGTCGCTGCACCCAATATAACCGCACCCGCCGCAGTTTGCACCGGGAAGTGCATCCCTGACCGCCTCTATCTTGGGTTCCACCTCAACCATAAATTTTTTATTGGCCCATCCCAGGACATAGGAAAAAATGATGGCCATGACCAGCATGCTTGCACCGGCAATACCAAGGGAAATCATCATGGCATTATCACTCCCTTGCAGTCTTTCGTATTGAGCAGGGCAACACGTTGGGGTTGCTCCTGAACCTGGGAAACATGGGGCACAGGCTTTAATGCCTTTTTGACACCGGAATCCACACCGGTAAATCCCATGAAGGCAATGGCTATAATCCCGCCGATGACCAGGGTAATGGCCGCCCCTTCAAAGGGCTTGGGAATATCGCAAAGTTCCAGTTCCTCCCGGATACCCGCCATAATCACGATGGCAATGGTGAATCCAAGTCCACCAAAAAGGGCCAGGGTCATGGCTTTCCCCAGATCCCACACCTCTTTGGGATTATCAACGCCCGCCACATGGCTCATGATGGTCAGGCAGGCAAACAGGATGGCGCAATTGGTCGTAATCAAAGGCAGAAATACCCCAAAGGACCGGTAAAGCGGTGGAAAAAATTTTTTAACATACATCTCCACAAACTGAACCGAAGAGGCAATGGCAAAAATATACACAATGTAACTGAGTACGGTCAGATCAATTTGTGCCGCCGCTTCAGGTGTGGTAAAAAAGCCGGCAATAAAGGCCGATACCGGGGCACCTGGGATCAGCACGAAAACAGTGATCCCCCAGGAGAGAAAGGCGGCAATACTCATGACAAAGGTCACGGCGCATCCCATGCCAAAGGCCATGTCCACCTTTTTGGACACCCCAACAAACGGGCAGATGCCCACAAAGTAATAAAATATAAAGTTATTAATTATCGATGCTGACAGGGCAATCAGCAGGATATCCACAAAATAGTCCATTAGACCCGCCTCAATTTTTGTAAATTTTCATCTAAATTTAATTGCGGGTTTGTTCCCGCTTAAAGTCGATATAGTTCACCAGCCCCAGCAGCAGACCCAGGGTGATGAATGCACCCGGGGGCAGTACCATGATGACCCAGTCCGGCCAAAAGGATGGCAGGACCCTGAATCCCATGAGCATGCCAGTGCCTAAAATCTCACGGATAGCGGCAATACTGGCCAGGGCCAGGCCGAACCCGATGGACTGGCCCAGGGCATCCGCCGCTGCAATAACCACATTCTGCTTGGACGCACACACCTCACACCGGCAGATGATCAGGCAGTTCACAATGATCAAAGGGATATAGGGGCCAAGGGTTTTACTCATCTGGAACATGTATGCGGCCAGAACCCTGTCCGCCACCGTCACAAAGGTAGCAATGGTCAGGGTAAAGACCACGATACGCAGATGGGGTTTTAACAGGTTTCGGATCAGGCTGATCACGACATTGGCGCAGACCAGAACAAAGGCCACGCAAACGGCCATGGTCAGGGCCGGTTTCATGCCGTTGGTAACAGCCAGGGTGGCACACAGCCCAAGAAGCTGCCGGTACACCGGGTTCTCGGGCAGAATTCCCTGTACAAATCTCTCCGTAGCTGTAGGTTGATCAGCCATCAGGAATGCTCCTTATTTTTACCGGGGTCCTCGGTTTGAACCGCCGGGGTTTTGCTATTGCTGGCAGGGTTGTCAGTGACCTGAAGCTGGGATGCTACATTGGCAACCGTCGTATTCACGATGCCGGTCACACTTCTTGAAGAGATCGTGGCGCCGGAAATGGCGTCGATTTCATCTTCTTTGGCCCCGCCCCCTTTAACAACGGAAAGGGTTTTCTCCGTGGATTTTTCCTTAAACTGACCCCGCCAGGCATCTTCCATAATCTTGGCACCCAGGCCGGGCGTCTCTTTCTGGTCCAGAACAAAAAGTCCTGTAATGTGCTTGCCCTGGGCATCAAGTCCCACCAGCAGCTCAATTTTATCCGCATATCCCTGACCATCAGCTTTGACCACATGCCCGACCATTTTCCCCTCCGGCAGCCAGACATCATACACGGTGTAAAATTTGGTGATTCCGTTTTTCTTGACGTCAATCACCCGTGACTTGATGGTCAGGGACTGATTATCAGCGGCAAGCTCAGCAGATAGATCCTCTCCGAGTACCAGTACGGGTATTTTTGCCATGGTCTCTTTGACCTTGTTCGCCTCAATCACAGGCCCGAGCTTTGCCTGGATCCCGGCAAGGGCCGTGCCGAACAGGGTGGCAAGAAGAAGTACCAGCCAGGCCTGGACCAAATTACTGTTTTTCAATGACATAATATCAGACCTCCCTTTGTCCCATGGGCTGGGGAATGGTCCAGCGGTTGATCAGCGGGGTCATGGCATTCATTATCAGCACGGCAAACATCACCCCTTCCGGATAACCGGAAAACAGGCGGATCACCATGATCAGGCAGCCGGTTCCCACGCCGAAAATCATTTTCCCTTTAGCCGTTAACGGAGATGTCACGGGATCCGTGGCAATGAAAAAGGCACCGAACATCAGTGCGCCTGCAAATAAATGGTGCAGCAGGAACAGTCCCTGATATCCCCCTGCGATGTCCGTAATTGCCGCGATCAGGGCAACGGTTATCAAAATGCTTGCAGGGATCTGCCAGGAAGCTGTTTTTCTGTAAATCAGATAGAGCCCCCCTAAAATACAGGCAATGGCACTGACCTCCCCGACAGACCCGTTGGTAACCCCCATAAACAATGGCGCAATACCCGTTTGAACGCCATTGAATTTCAATGCACTCAAGGGTGTTGCCCCGGATACGGCATCCACCAGTCCTGTTACATTTTCATAGGCACCCGCCCCCATGAGCTGGGCAAAGGCAATCATGACAAACGCCCTTCCCACCATGGCAGGGTTGAATATGTTCATGCCAACGCCGCCGAATATGATTTTTCCGATCCCGATGCCGACCACCGAGGCCAGCGCCCCCACAAACCAGGGGGCTGACCCCGGCATGGAAAGGCCTAAAATGATACCGGTGACCATGGCGGAACAATCTTTTAACGTAAAATATTTTCCCCTCATGCGGGCAAAGAGATATTCTGCCGCAAGGCAGGCCGCCACACAGACAATAAGCTGTTTAAGGGCATAGAACCGGAATAAATAAAGAGATACGGCAATGGCAGGTGACAACCCAAGGATCACATCGACCATCATCCTGCGTGTGCCGGCCCGGCTGTCTGAAATATGCGGGGACGGGGCCACGTGGATGAAAGGCGGCTTTCGTCCGGGCCTGTCTTCAGGCGACATGGCTGAATCTATCTGTCTATTTGTGTTTGACACGTTTTGTTCCTTGTATCACTTAATCTGTTGTCAATTAATTCTGTTGTCAAAAGGCGATTTCAGGCATGAAATCAGCGGCGTTCCCAGGCATTTACCTGGACCTTGCCTTCACGAATCAGCTGGACCAGGTTCAGCTTTGCCGGACATACATAGCTGCAGCATCCGCATTCAACACAGGCACGGATATGGTACTGGCTGGCAAGCTCGGGATTCTTGTACCGGGCTGCCAGAGCCAGCCTTGTGGGTACAAGGTTCATGGGGCAGGCATCCACACAGCGCCCGCAGCGCACGCAATGGGTCTCTTCAGCGCCCTTGTCGACCTCGTCACGGGTAAGCACTGTTAGCCCTGATGTGCCCTTGGTTACGGGGGCAGACAGATCTGAGAATGCAAATCCCATCATGGGGCCGCCGGAAATGATCCGGACCGCATCCGGCCTCAGGCCGCCGCAGAAGTCAACGACCTCGGCCAAAGATACCCCGATGGGCACAAAAATATTTTTCGGGTTGCAGATGCCACGGCCGGAAACACTGATAACCCTGTGTGTCAACGGTGCCCCCTTGATGATGCTGCGGGCCACTGTCGCCACGGTTTGCACGTTACTCACGGCAACACCTGCATCCGCCGGCAGGCCACCCAAAGGAATCTCAAGGCCTATCACTGCTTTTACAAGCTGTTTTTCACTTCCCTGGGGGTATTTGGTTTTCAGCACGGCAACCCGCACCACTGTCTGCTTGGCCGCATGTTGAAGCCGTCTGATTGCCTCGGGCTTATTGTCTTCAACACAGATGACAATTTCCCTGGCTGAGACAGCCCTGGCTGTCAGAAGCGCGCCGGTTACGATGGCCCCAGGCGCCTCAATCATAAGCCTGTAGTCACAGCTCAGATATGGCTCGCACTCACAGCCATTCACAATTAAGGTATCAATCGCCCGGGTATCGTTGGGCATCACCTTAACATGGGTGGGGAACGCTGCTCCGCCCAGGCCCACTATGCCGGATGCCTGAATCTTTTTCACAATGTCCATGGGCTCATAATTGGAAAAGCCGTGCCTGGGCCATTGTGTAAACTTCATCTCTTCCCAGATTTTTTCCGAAGGCGTCTGCTCGCCTTCCGCCTGGATGGTGATGGCTTCAAGACGCCTGCCGTTGGGCAGAGTCACCATTGCATTTTTTTTAACTTTTCCGGCAATTGGAGAGTGAATTGAGGCGGAAACAAAGGCCTCTCCCTTACCAACCATCTGCCCGTAACTGACCGTTTCTCCGGACGTGACAATTTGTTTGCAGGGAACTCCAAGATGCTGGAGCAGCGGCAGGGTAACTGTTCTGGGTGTTGCCATCACTTCAACAGTCATGTTGGCGGACAACGCTTTATTATCCGGTGGGTGAATCCCATGGGGAAAACTGCCGGTTCCCGGAAATCCCTTTAATTTAAATAAACCCATAAATTCCTGTACACCTTATTTCTGATCTACCGATACAGCTTCTAAAAAAAGTCCATACAAAAAATCGTAGATTTCCAGACTTTTTAATTTTTATCAAGCCCCAAATTAAAAAAATAATGAATTACTTGTCAATTATTAAAAATATCGATTGATTTTTCTTGGCTCTGCCATGGATTTATATTATTTTGTTATGGTTTTTAATTGTACGCCCCATGTAATAAATATAGTCAATGCCGTTAACGGGACAAAAAGTGGAACAATTTAAATTCAAATCATAGAAAAAATAGGGATAAAAAATGGGAACCATACTGATTGTTTATGCATCCAGAGTAGATGAAACAAAGGGAATAGCTGAATTAATCGCAGAGGGCGTTCGCCAGTCAGGGCATAAGGTAGAAGTTAAAACCGCTCAACAGATAGACACCGAAGAAGATTTAGTCGGGTATGATGCCTATGTATTCGGTTCCCCCACCTATCACGGGGAAATGCTGCCTTCCATGAAACAGGTTTTGTTCATGGCTGAGCGCGCACAGTTGAAGGATAAGCCGGGGGGGGCCTTTGGTGCCTATGGGTGGAGCGGAGAGGCCAATAAAAGAATATTTGATACAATGAACTATATTTTTAAAATGAAAATGGCATCCGGCCCTTTGATGATCAAGGCTTCCTGGGTCGAAGACGGCGTTGAAACTGCCCAGGACTACGGAAAAGAAATTTCAGAAATGATATAGATATGTTGGACCAGTGATCTGGTATCTTTTTTCAGACCCCCTCTTCAGGAGAGCCCAAATTTAAAGGGCTCAGAAGAAAGAAAATCTTCTCAGCCTTTTAAATATAGTGTCATGAATCTGGTTTTCTCATGCGTGGCCCATCTTATGATCAACCCCCAAAATCAAAACGGCTGCCGGGCTGCCACGGGAAGGTTGTGAATCTTGAATCTAAAAGATAGAATAGCCTAAATGCCCACGAACAACAGGGATAAAAGCAGCCCTGTAAGGAGAAGGAAACATGAACATACAACCGCAGGAAAAAACCATAATGACACCAGGGGAATATCTTATCCTTGAAAGAGCTTCGCTGGATATCAAACATGAATTTTATGATGGTGAAATCTTCGCTATGGTTGGGGCAAGCAGGCACCACAACCGTATCAATATGAATCTTGCGAGGGAATTAGGGATTAAATTCAAAGCAGATAATTTCCGTTGCGAAGCGTTCTCCAATGACATGCGTGTAAAAATTGAAAACAGCTATGTGTACCCGGATATTGTTATTACTTGTGGTGATGCAGAGTTTGAAGATAACGAGTTTGACACCCTGACAAACCCGGTTGTCATAATGGAAATTCTCTCAGATTCAACAGAACTTTTTGACAGGACGAAAAAGTTTTTTTATTATCGAAAAATCACCACGCTTCAAGAATATCTCCTTGTTTCTCAACATGAATATTGGGTTGAAAAGTACACACGCCAAAACGATATATGGAGGTATCAGTCATTCGAGGGGGCAGACCAGATTTTAAAAATTGAATCTTCTGATTGCAAACTGCCTTTATCTGAGATTTATTTGAATGTTGAATTTGAACAAAGGATGTCGTGAGTCCAGCACGTTTAGTGTCTTACTCCTCAGTTTTTGTCAAAAAAAAAAACAAGAAAATCCTACGGCCATTTTTAACAGATTCTCAATGAATGAGGCTAATATGACGTTCAAAACTTTGATTAGCCGTATGCCTTTGGGCATTACTTGATACCTATTCTGATTCGGTAACTTCCGGACAATTCCGTGCATTCGCAGCAACCGAAAATAAGGAAATAAAACATGATGAAGACTCCTGTTTTGCTGAATGGGCAGAATTTCACCCTTGATCAACTGGTTGATATTGCCCGTAAAGGCCGAACCGCTGCTGTTTCCGTAAACTCCGAAGCCCGGATTAAAAAGGCCCGCAGCCTGGTGGAACAATGGGTGAAAAAGGGTACGCGCATCTATGGTGTGACCACGGGATTCGGGGCATTGTCCGATGTTACCATCTCATTTGAGGACACAAAGACCTTGCAGCGTAATATTCTTTTATCCCATGCCGCAGGTGTGGGAAACTGCATGGATGATGATGTGGTCAGAGCCATGATGGCCTTGCGGATCAATGATTTCTGCCGGGGTAATTCCGGGCTGCGCCTTGAAACCATTAAAACCCTTGCCCATGTCCTCAATACCGGTATCATTCCGGTTGTCCCTGAGAAAGGGTCGGTGGGGGCCAGCGGCGACCTTGTGCCCATGGCCCATCTTTCCCTGGTACTCATCGGCGAAGGGCAAGCGTTTGTGGACGGGGTGCGCATGCCCGGGGCCCAGGCCCTGGCCGCAAAAAATATTGCGCCTGTGGAGCTTGGTGCAGGGGAAGGACTTGCTTTGATCAACGGCACCCAGTTCATGATTGCCCTGGGCTGTCTTGCGCTTCATGATGCGTTAAATCTTTGCAAACATGCTGATATTGCCGCCTCCATGAGCCTTGAAACCTTAATGGGTACGCGAACGGCCTTTGATCCCAGAATCCATAATGCCCGTCCCCATTTAGGACAGATGAAGGCGGCCTCCAACATGATGAAGATCACCCAGGATTCGGAAATTGTCTCCTCCCACGAGGACTGTTCAAGGGTTCAGGATGCGTATACCCTGCGCTGTTCACCCCAGGTCCACGGTGCATCCTGGGACGCTTTTGGTTATGTGGAACGGGTGATCCGGGTGGAGATGAACGCGTCCACGGAAAATCCGCTGATTTTTCCCGAATCCGAAGAGTTTCTTTCCGGGGGCAACTTCCATGGTCAGCCCCTGGCCCTGGCCTGTGATTTTTTAGGCATTGCCATTGCAGAACTTGCCAATATCTCCGAGCGCCGGGTTGAACGCCTGGTCAATCCCCAGCTCTCGGGGCTGCCCGCCTTTCTGATCAAGGACACAGGACTGAATTCCGGATTCATGATTGCCCAGTATGTCGCAGCCTCCCTGGTCTCTGAAAACAAGGTCCTTGCACACCCGGCTTGTGTGGACTCCATTCCAACATCGGCCAACAAGGAGGATCATGTCTCCATGGGCGCCATTGCCGCACGCAAATGCCGGGACATCGTGGAAAACACCACGCAGGTTATTGCCATTGAGCTTTTATGCGGTGCCCAGGCCATTGACCTGTTTACCAACCTGAAGGCCGGCAAAGGCACTATGGCTGCTTATGAAACTATCCGCAGCAAGGTGCCCTGCATGACAAAGGACCGGTTTCTGTCAGCAGATATTGCCGCTGTTAGAAAGCTTTTGCAAAGCGGCAGGATTGTCCGGGCAGTAGAGGATGCCGTAGGTAAGCTTTACTAGGTGGTGGGACGGCTTTTAACCAGGCCGGTTTTTGCCATCACCTTGGCATAAAGCGTGTTGACTTCCCTGATTTTAAAGAGTTTTCCAATGCCTGCCAGAATGATCAGAAATAATGTGCCGACAATCATACATATGAATATATGGGCAAAAAAACCAGGGGTCGGTATCAGATGAATAATTCCAATATATATCGTTTTTAAAATCAGCCATACCACGATACTGACCACGAACATTACACCAAAGAAAGCATATACTTTTGATCGTCCGGTATTTTGGGTTTTTCTGCTCCATACTTCAAATAATGCGCCTGTGGTAATGATCACGGACAAAGACAGCCCCAACGCCACGCCCTTGATCCCCATGGCTGTCATTGCAACATAGAGCAAGGGCAGGCTTAACGCCACGCACACAGTGGAAAAAATGGCAGGGAATAGTGTGTTTTGAACGGCAAAGAACCCCCGGGAAACAATGGTCTGGGCGGAAAAGGCAAATGCCCCTGCCATGAAATAGGGCAGCACCCCTGATGTCAGGGCCGCATCATGGGCGTCAAAGGCTCCGCGCTGGAATAAAATGGCCACAACCTCTTTGTTGAGAATCATAAAAACAACTGAGAAGGGCATCACAATAAAGATATATTTAAGGGTCTGGTTGATAAGGGTGTTCAGGGCGGAAAAATCTTTTTGTGCAGCAATTTTTGCCATGAACGGATAGGAGGCCACGCCAACCGCATTGCCGAAAAGCCCCACCAGTATAAACATGATGCGCAGGGCGTAATTCATGGCTGAAATGCTTCCCTCACTTAAAAACGAGCCAAAGAATTTCATCAGGATTTCCGTGGAAAAGGTCATGGTCAGTCCAAGCATCAGGGGTAAAGTTAACAATACGTATTTGATCACATCAGGATGCCTGAAATTAAAATTGGGCATATAGATAAGTCCCACCCTTTTCGCCCCGAACAACTGAAGCAGAAAACTGCCGAAGAAAGCGCCGGCAAGCACCCCCCAGGCAAATCCTTCCATACCCAGAACCGGATACAGGAGTATCCCGCCCACAATAATGCCGGTATTGTAAATCAATGGTGCAAGGGCCGGGAAAACAAACCGCTCCTTTGAATACTGAACAGCATTGAACAGTCCCCCGGCAAAAAAGAAAAACTGGGCCGGGATAATGATCCGGGTCATGCGTACGGCAAGGTCAAAGGCCGGGCCGTTTTTAAGTCCCGGGGCAAGGACGCAAATCAGTTGTGGGGCAAAAACCATGGAAAGACAGATGAAAATAAGAAGACCGGCGCCAAAGCAGTTCAGAATAACGGAAAAAACCCGGTATCCTTCCTGTTCGTTATTTTCAACAAGATACCGGGTAAAGATGGGGATAAAGGTAATGGATAAAAAACCTGACGCCACCACATGGTTTAAAATTTCAGGAATCACAAATGCCACCTGGTAAGCGTCAACGCCTGCACTTGCACCGCCCATCCAGGCAATGGCGGTTTCGCGCACAAGACCGATGATCCTGCTGGCAAATACCGATGCCATCATGATAAACGAGGCAAATCCGATTTTTTTTAAGGTGGAGGTCTGTGTCATAGTTTGGAATCCAATGCAAGCTTTATTATCGTGCCTATCATAAAATATACCCGGGTAAAAGACGGACTGAAACACAGCCTGCATATACAATAAATTGCATTAAATTGTCATTCCTTAAAAGTGAATGACAAGAAACCGGAAATAACAGGTTTGGGTGTCATCCTGCTGATTATCGGCACCTTTATCTGCAAGAATTGGCATTTTAACCTTGTTAAACACGGTTTGATCCATTATTTATTATCATTGCTTTTTTCAAGTATTGTTGTTTGTTTATGATATCGGGTTGACAAAAAATAAGTGACAAAAAAAGAGAGGACCATATGAAAATTCTCATTGGATATAAAGGCGTCAATATCGGCCAGGAACTGCTCAAGCTTGGGGCTGAACATGCAAAGGCATTTAATGCCACCGTACTGATTGTCACTTCAATGTTAGAGGGAACTGAAAGGGAGCAGGAAAAAATTCTGGAAGCAGAAAATAACCTGGACCAGGCCCAAGTCTTTTTCGAAAACCAGGGAATAGCCTGTGAAAAACATCTTCTGATCCGTGGCATGGAGGCAGGGGAGGATGTTGTTGCATTTGCAAATGAAAAAGAAGTGGACGAAATTATCATTGGCGTTAAAAGTCGTTCAAAGGTGGGGAAACTATTGTTTGGTTCCACGGCTCAAACGGTGATATTAGAAGCCGATTGCCCGGTCATCACCGTAAGATAAACGTCATTTCATCTATTGTTTTTGGGCAGCACGTGTCGATTGCTGCCCATTATTTTTGTTTCATCGTGATCAAATCCCACGCTGTTTATTTATCATTTCTGTCCGCTTTTCTATTTTTATTCCAAATTTTATTGTCTTGATTTTTTATCACTGCTTGAGATTTGGGACTAATATGGTAAAACAATGCATATTTTAACAATGATATAATTTATCCGAAATGGGTTACCCAGCGTTTTTATGGACATAATTAAACAGTTTAAAGCCTTATCTGATCCCACCCGGCTGCGGCTTTTGTTTATCCTTGAGCATTTTGAACTCAATGTAAATGAAATTGTCTCCGTGGTGAGCATGGTGCAGTCCGGGGTGTCCCGGCATTTAAAAATTCTGCTTGACGCAGGACTTCTGGTCTCGCGCAAAGACGGCAGTTTTATTTATTATGCCACGGACAAAAACGGAGACAACCGGGAACTTGTTGTCCTTGCCTTAAAACAGCTTGAAAACGACCCGGTATTGCAGGAAGATCTTGCTCGTACACAGCAATGTATTGTATTAAGAAAAAATAGATCCAGACGCTTTTTCAGAACTGCTGCCCCGCGGTGGGACCGCTTAAAAAAAACAGTTCTTGGTGATTTTAATCCCAACCCTGTGTTTGAACGCCATCTCCAGGAGGCGTCAATTATTGCTGATCTTGGCTGCGGTACTGGTGAGATGCTTGCCGGTCTCCTTGGCAGGGGTGAAAAGACCCTGATCGGTGTGGATGCCTCCCACGAAATGCTTGAACAGGCAAGGCTTCGACTGCCCGAAAGGCCGAATTTAGAGCTTCGCATCGGAGAACTGGAACATCTTCCCATGCGTGAACAGGAGGCAGATGCGGCGCTGATGAGCATGGTATTGTACCATGTATCCGAACCTGAAAAAGCGATCCGGGAGGTGTACCGGATCCTTAGCCCCGGAGGCTTGTTTCTTCTGGCGGATTTTTTAAAACACGACCAGGAACAGATCAAAGATATTATCGGTGGCGTCTGGCTGGGGTTTACCCGGCAGCAGATCTCAGGGTGGCTGGGCAGAACCGGTTTTAATCTTAAGCAAATTGAATCTTATCCCGTTGAAAAGACATTAACCCTAACCTTTTATCTTGCACAAAAATAATGGAGAAACAATGATTTATCCCGTTATCCTGGCCGGCGGTTCCGGAACCCGGCTGTGGCCCATGTCCAGGTCTTTGTACCCCAAACAGCTCATTAATCTGTGCAACACCCATACCATGCTGCAGAATACCCTTTTGCGGTTGTCAGGCCTTAACGATCTTGGCGACCCGGTAATTATATGCAATGAAAACCATAGATTCATGACCGCAGAGCAGATCCGCCGAATTGATATTAATGATTTTAAGATCATTCTTGAACCGGCTGCCAGAAATACTGCCCCGGCCATTGCCCTGGCAGCCTTGGTCATTGATGACAATCTTAAGGCACAGCAACAGGACGACCCGGTGATGCTGGTATTGCCTGCAGATCATGAAATTAAAAATATTGAATCGTTTCATGACATCATTCAATCGGGTGCGCAACTGGCCCGGCAGGGAAAACTGGTTACCTTCGGCATAGTGCCCTCATCACCGGAAACAGGATACGGGTACATCAAAAAAGGAACCAGACTCGACAATCCGGCTCCGGCCTTCATGATTGAGCGGTTTGTGGAAAAACCTGACTATGGTACAGCGGTTTCCTATCTTGAATCAGGCGATTTCTGCTGGAATTCAGGCATGTTCATGTTCAAGGCCTCTGCCGTTATTTCCGAACTTGGGGCATTTGCCCCGGACATGCTTAAAAAATGCCGCACAGCCATTAAAAATGGAAACATGGACCTGGATTTTTTCAGGGTGGACAAAGCGGCATTTGAAGCTATTTCAGAGGATTCCATTGACTACGCAGTTATGGAAAAAACAGACAAAGGTGTTGTGATTGCCCTTGATGCCGGATGGAATGACCTTGGCTCCTTTGACGCGTTGTGGCAAACCGGTGACAAGGATGAACTCAATAATGTGACCAGCGGAGATGTGCTGATACACAATGTCACAGATACGTATATCCATTCTGACAACCGTCTTGTGGCAGCCGTAGGCCTTGAAAAATTTGTGATTGTGGATACCAAGGATGCTTTGCTGGTGGCCCCCCGGGATCAGGTTCAGGATGTAAAAAAAATAGTTGCCCAATTAAAAGCGAAAAACAGAGTGGAAGCTGTTTCCCATGCCAAAGTTTACCGCCCCTGGGGGGATTATGAAACCATAGATATGGCGGACAGGTACCAGGTAAAGCGCATCACCGTAAAACCCGGTGCAAAGCTGTCTTTGCAGAAACACTATCACCGGGCTGAGCACTGGACCGTTGTATCCGGGACAGCCATTGTCACCAAAGGCACTGAAGAGATCCTGTTAAATGAAGACCAGTCTGTTTACATACCCCTTGGCACCATGCACCGGCTTGAAAATCCGGGTAAGATTCTTCTGGAACTGATAGAAGTACAGTCCGGTCCATACCTGGGTGAGGATGATATTGTCAGGTTTGATGATGTATACGGACGTGGAAAAAGACCGGATACCGATAAATAAATTATTGCAAATCAAATAAAAATATTTGAAACTGACGCCCTGTTTGTAATATTAAGACTGATAACAATCAAGGATATAACATGCCGGTCGGCAGCATGGAGAAGAATTGATGAACGACCAGATTACGGAAAATATGAAAGGAAGATTCATCATGGCCATACCCGGCCTGCCAGATCCCAATTTCTCACAAACCGTTTCCTGTCTTTGTGAACACAATGAATCCGGTGCTCTTGGCTTTATTATTAATAAAGTTCACCCCTTACTCACCGGCCGGGAGCTTTTTGAGGATTTGGGCATTCCCTGCAATCAGAGTATCGATAAAATAGATATTTTCCTTGGCGGCCCTGTCCAGCCTTCAGGGGTATTTGTTCTTCACTGCGGCCCGTTTCAGTGGAATGAAACCCTTAAAATTTCCGACTGGCTGGCGTTGAGCAATTCCCGGGACATCCTGGAGGCCATTGCCCTGGGGCAGGGGCCTGACACCTTTATGATCCTTCTGGGTTGCGCCGGGTGGGGCCCCATGCAGTTAGACAATGAACTTGCCGATTCAGCCTGGCTCACCTGTGATCTATCCAGGGAAATCATGTTTGACACCAAGCCGGACCTGAAATATGAAAAAGCCATGATGCTGATCTGATTTGCCGGCCAATGACTTCACACCCCCAAGAATCCATAGCAAATTTAGTTTCTGATACCCTCTCTGTGATCGACAGTCTGGCAGCCGTTTCAAATAATTCTGATAAAAGCCTTGCCGAGAGCAGACAACTTTGCAGCAAAATTCCTTCCCACATCAATGAAGGGATTTTGCGCGTGGCCGTGGTCGGGGTGATCAAGTCAGGCAAAAGCACTTTTATTAACGCGATTTCGGGTAAAGAACTGGTCCAGCGCGGGGCAGGGGTGGTTACATCCATGACCACCCGTATCAGAAAGGGCAAAAAAAATAAGGCAATTATTCATTTTAAATCATGGGATACCATCAACAGGGAAATTGAAAGCTGTCTGGAAATGTTTCCCGGAAAGGACGACTCCCCGCCGTTTGATATCAGACGTACCCAGGACCGGCAGCAGCTGCGCCGTATTTTTGATACCATTGTATCTTCATTTCCGGTTACTTCCCGGGGACTGCGCCCTGAAGCACTGGTCATCCGCAATGCCCTTGACGGCTATAGACATTGTCTGGACGTTATCGGCTCCGATGAACAGACTATCAGTTTTGACACCAAATCTTTTGACGTTCACAAACAGTTTACAGCGGACCCGGCAAAGGCTTTTTATGTCAAAGACGTGTGTCTGGAGGTATATGGAAAAACCATTGATCCCAACGTTGAAATTGCCGATTGCCAGGGTGCTGATTCCACGGACCCTGCAGTCCTTGAAAAGATATTTTTCTATCTTGAGGCTGCCAACCTGATTGTTTACTGCATCTCGTCGCGCACAGGGCTTCGCCAGTCTGACATGGCATTTTTAAAACGGATAAAACGCTTTGGGCTGATGGAAAATATTCTTTTCATTTTCAACTGTGATTTAAGTGAACATGAGAGCTTGGACAACCTGAAAATGATTCGGGATAAAACCATTCAGGAACTAAAATTTCTGGTGCCGGAAGTCAGGCTCTTTTCTTTTTCAGCGCTGTATACGCTTTTTGATGCCCTTGGCAAGAAAGTTTCATCCAAAAACAGAAAACGCCTTGGGCTTTGGCAGGAGGACCGGGAAATGACCGCTTTTTGCACCAGCGAGTATACCCGGTTTCTTGCAGGATTTAATTTGATGTTTGAAGCGTCCCGGTTCAATCTGTTTTACGCCAATCACATCGAACGGCTTAAAATTGTAACCCATCTTCTTGCCGAAAAAATACAGATCCTCTTTGATGTCTTTTCCGCCGGAATTTTAGATCAGGAAAAGGCCAGAAAGCGTATTGCCGATTTTGAAGGCAGCGCCAGGCGTTTAAGGGTTATTGTTGACAACTCTGTTATGGGCGCAGTGTCAGCGCTTCGCAGGGAAATTGACTCCAACTTAAAAAATGCATTTCTCAAAAACAGCGAAAATATCAATGAACTTGTGACAAATTTTATCCGGCAGGCCCAAATTGATTCACAACCTTACAAGGAAGTTGTGAAGGAAGCCGGTTTTAAACAGATTCTGTATATGATGTTCCAGGACTTCAAGCGGGACCTTGACCTTTTTCTCCTTGAACAGATAGCCCCGGAACTCAAACAACTGGTGCGCATCCAGCAGGAACGCATCGCGTCCTATTTTAAATCGCTTCTGGATTCCTACCGCATTGACTATGTCGCCATGGGCTTTTCAGAGGAACGGGAAGACGACCGCTTTTCCCTTGCAATGATCAAAGAAGAGGAAGAATATTCCAGGGCAGCTGACCTTGAAAGTATCAAAAAAATCCTAGGACTGCACCTGCCGAACCAGATTCTTTCGCCTGAATATACCCGGATGATGCAGACCAATGCCGTGACCGATTTCAGTCTTCATTCATTGGTTTTGTTTGTATCTGCCATGATGGACAAACATGTTCGATTTTCCTTTACTCCCGGGCTTGACAGGGCGGCTGTCAAAATCAAAAAAAGAACGCTGACCATAATGCAGCGGCAGATAAGCGCTTATCATCGCAGTTTGAAATATGATTACTTTTTCCCTTTAATAGACGCGGTAACACGGGATTTTAAAGACAAAATTTCCCAGCGTTTTACCATGTACGAAACCTTGAACAAGGATATGGATGCGCTTTTCTGCCTTAAACAGGAGGAAAAAAACCAGCATCTTGCCATGATAAAAAAGGCGGAAAACGATATTATCCGGATACGGGCGCTTCTTGATGAATTCAGCATGGAATTTGGGGCAGGCGCATTTGAGTGCGCCGTAGAAACCTGTTTGTAGCAGATTTATACAATCTATTTTGTATTTGAATGATAACACCCAGGGAATCAGCTGTACTTTACAACCCTTCCAAAAGCAATATTCAGTTTTTTCATTCGTGCTCTTAGGGTAGAGGGATGCAAGTCAAGCCTGTCAGCTGCGCCACCCTTGCCTTCAATTCTTCCCTCAGTTTTTTTTAAAATAGATTGGATGTATTTTCGTGTCCAATGATCCAGTGCTTCAATATCATCCACATTATCGGCCGGCACCCTGTCCTGGTCTCTTTTCCAATCCCATGCAGGTTTTCGCATGGTCAGGGGAGGCAGAACATCGTGGAGATTCCCTGTTATCAACACACGTTCAAGTACGTTTTCCAACTCTCTCACATTACCGGGCCATGCATATTGTTGGAGCTGCCTCATGTAGTTTTCAGACAATTTCAGAGAGGGTCTTATTTTCAGTTCCTTTGATTTTTTGTCAATAAGATGGGTTACCAGGGCAGGAATATCCTCAGACCTTTGTCGTAACGGCGGAATCATTATTGGGAACACGTTAAGGCGGTACCAGAGATCTTTACGAAACCCACCGATCAGCGCCATATGTTCAAGGTTTTTGTGCGTGGCACTGATGACACGCACATCCACCGACAGGGGAGTTGTTCCCCCGACCCGCTCGATCTCCTTTTCCTGCAACACCCTCAAAAGCCTTACCTGGGCTGCCAATGGAAGTTCCCCTACCTCATCCAGGAATATCGTGCCGGTGTGTGCCCTTTCAAAGAGCCCTCTTTTTTGGGAAATAGCCCCGGTAAAGGAACCTTTTTCGTGGCCGAAAAGTTCGCTGTCAATCAGACCCTCGGGAATGGCGCCGCAGTTCACTTTAATCAGCGGGCAATCCTTTCTTCTGGATCCGCGATGGATGGCATTGGCCATGACCTCCTTGCCGACACCTGTCTCTCCCAGTAAAAGAACCGGACTGTTCATGGGTGCAACCTGCCTGATCAACCGCATCACATTGGACAGGCCGAAATCAGCACCGATAATCGTATCTCCGGTTATTTCTATCATTTTCCGATTCAGGTATTCGTTGTCATCTTTCAGCATGTGCTGCAGAAGCTGTATCTCCTGATGCTTCAAGACATTACTGATGGCGGAGATCAAGGGGGCATGGAATAAATTGACAAGACGGACATGAACGTCCATATACCTGCGTTTATCTCTTGCAAACAGAATAAAAGATCCAAGGCGTTTATTTTCAAGTTCAAGATCCATGTAGATGTGAGAAACATCTTGGCTCCAGATTAAAGAGCAGGCGGCTTTGACCTCGGGAGGCTCGCAATCAATATCATTAACCATGCGTACTCCAGGGGCCTCCTGCATTTTTCCCTTGAAAAAACTCCACATCTGGAAGGGAAAGTCGATTGTTCTGGAGGGCTTTTTCATATCCTCTGGAAACAATACTGCGTGCAGTCTGGCCTTGTTTATTTCGGGATCATACACGCCGAGCAGGATGCCGTCAGCAGGCATAATGGTTTGAAGATATGCCAGAAACCGCTGCAATGCCGTCTCAATATCAAGGCTGCTGAACAGGTGCAAAGTACCCTGTTTGAAAAAATCATTTTCGTTAATGCTCATCTTATACTCCCCCGGCTTGATCATCGAGTTGCACGACCCGCTGCCCGAGTATAACAGATAAACTTCTAAATAAAACAGTTTTGAAAGGCCATTTGCCATATTTAACAGTATTGACCTGCTAAAATCAACTTGTTGTAAAAATAACAACCTGGCCCAGTTCGCCCAGCCAGATGGTAAAAGTGATGATCAAGCCTGGGAATATTACTTGAGCCATTGTATCAACACACTTAAATCAGAAGGCGTATTACCATGGCATAAAATTTGTATTATTTTAGTCAAAATATGGATAATCAGACAGATTATAGATTCAGACGGGAATAATTTAAAAGATGAAAGAACAGACAGAGGTTAACCTTGATTCCCTCATAAAAAGGCTTCAGGCGGAGGGCATCAAGAGAGCCGAAGCCTTGGCCGAAGGAATCATCAGCAAGGCGGAAGAGCGCGCTTCTCTTATCCTGAAACAAGCCGAACAGGAGGCAGAAGGGATGATGGAGACGGCAAAGGATGAAATAGCCCGGACAGAAAGCACGTTCCGGAAAAACCTTGAGCAGGCGGCGCGTGACGTCATGATCGGTGTGAAGAGATCAATAATGGATACGTTTTACGCCCTCCTGCAACAGGAATGTAAAGTAATCCTGTCCGAAACCACCACGTTTGAGACGCTGTTTCTGGCAATTGTTGACGGGTTGAATAAAGGAAAAGAGGATGCCGGGGAATTTGAGATATGGGTCAGCAATGAAGACAGGGATGCCATATTTTCATTTTTACTTACCGCATTCAAGGATAAGATGAAAACAGGCATTGACGTAAAGGCAAAGCCGGATATTGGGGCAGGATTTAAAATCGGGGTAAAGGATGAACATATCTATTATGATCTCACCGATGAAGGCATTGCCGCTCTCATCTCAGCGTATATTACCCCCGGGCTTGAAACCCTGCTTGCGGATGTCGGAATGAAAAAAAAGAAGCCCGGAGATCACAAATGAGGCGTGCCTATTATTATACCCTTGCCTCTTTGCCATCTCTCTTTTTTGCTTCCCCGCTGCCGTTAACCATAAAGGATTTTTTTTCACAGTGCCGGTTTGAACTTACTTCCTCAGATTTTACCATTCTTCAATCTGCACAACTTTGTCCCAGTGATGATGCGCCGCTGCCTTTTCTAAAAAAATGGTATAACCGGGAGCGGCAGATACGTAATGAACTTGTCCGGCTCAGGGCCCGGAAACTGGGCTGGGATGCCGGCAGATACTTGCGTAAAGGGGAGGATGGGCAAACTGCTGTGAAATTTGCCCGGGATATCTTTTCAATGGATTCACCGGATGGTGCGGAAATGCGCCTGGACCAGGCAAGATGGAACTATCTGAGCGAAATGGAATCAAATCATTATTTTGATCTTGAAAAACTGATCAGTTACGCGTTGAAGCTGAAAATAAATGAAAAGATATTAGGTCTTGATCCCCAAAAAGGATGGGAGAAACAGGAAGCGATCCTTGCCTGTTTACCCGGCCACATTAACCTGTAACTTCTGGGTGACCATGAAACGTACCGGCAACATATACGGCATAAACAAGAATCTGATCACCGTCGAGTTTGAGGACAATGTCCTGCAGAACGAGATCGGCTATGCGCGGATAGGTGAAAGCCACATCCGGCTCAAGGCGGAAATCATCAGAATAAAAGGAAACAGGGCCGATCTTCAGGTCTTTGAAGAGACCCGGGGACTGCGTCAGGGGGATCTTGTGGAATTTACGGGAAGCCTTTTGTCGGCAGAACTTGGGCCCGGCCTTTTGGGGCAGTTTTTTGACGGCATGCAAAATCCCCTGGAAAAGCTTGCCGACAAATACGGTGAATTTCTTGAAAGGGGGGAATATTTGCCCCCCCTTGACGAGGACCGGTTGTGGCCATTTACGCCTGTTGTAAAAAAAGGGGCAACAGTACAGGCCGGAGATACGCTTGGAACCGTTCCCGAGGGCATCATCACCCATAAAATCATGGTGCCGTTTTATCTGAAGGGGCGATATGAAATTACAACTGTCTCTGCCCCCATGGCCTATCATATCAAAGATACCATAGCGGTTTTAAAGGATCAGAAAGGAGATTCCCACCCCATTACCATGAGGTTTCAATGGCCCGTCAAAAAGGCTGTGGAGATCTATGAAGAGCGCCTGGAACCGCGTGAACCTTTAATCACCCAGATTCGTATCATAGACACCCTTTTTCCGGTTGCCAAAGGAGGGACCTATTGTACGCCGGGTCCTTTTGGGGCGGGAAAAACCGTTCTGCAGCAGATAACAAGCCGGAACGCCCAAGCCGATATTGTGATCATAGCCGCTTGTGGTGAACGGGCCGGTGAAATCGTGGAAACCATCAATGAGTTTCCGAAACTTATTGATCCCAGGACAGGGAGATCCCTCCTGGAAAGAACGATAATTGTGGGCAATACCAGCTCCATGCCGGTGGCCGCCCGTGAATCCTCAATTTACACGGCTGTAACCATGGCAGAGTATTACAGGCAGATGGGATATGATGTGATCCTGCTTGCAGATTCCACATCCCGGTGGGCCCAGGCCATGCGGGAAAGATCCGGCCGGCTTGAAGAGATACCGGGAGAAGAGGCTTTTCCAGCCTATCTTGAATCAATTGTGGCAAATTTTTATGAACGTGCAGGCAGGGTGCGCATGAAGGACGGCAGTATCGGTTCCATCACCATCGGCGGCACGGTAAGCCCTGCTGGCGGCAATTTTGATGAACCTGTGACCCAGGCGACATTGAAGGCTGTGGGGGCCTTTCACGCCCTGTCCAGGGAGAGGTCGGATGCCCGCAGATATCCGGCCATAGATCCCCTGGAAAGCTGGAGCAAATATACCGGTGTGATCGAAAAGGATGCCGGCACAAAGATGATCAGACTGTTGAACCGGGCATATGAAGTCTCACAAATGATGAAAGTGGTGGGAGAAGAAGGCACTCCCATGGATGACTTTGTACTTTACTTAAAGGGGGAATTCTTTGACAGCGTCTATCTGCAGCAGAATGCCTTTGACCCCATTGACGGTGCAACATCACGGGAACGGCAATTGAACTGCTTTGGCATGATGGAACACATCATAAACACCCGGGTGACATTTAAGAATAAGGACGAAGCCAGATCGGTCTTCAGCAGACTTCGCTCCCTTTTCATAGAGTACAATGCCTCTCAATGGGAAAGTGATGAGATGAAAACCCATGCCTCCCAAATTACAAATTACCTGAATGAATACTGCCGGGAAAACAGAGCGGACGGATTCATGCTCCATGACAAACCCTTTATGGAAAATCACCTGGATTCCACATTTGTACGGGCCAAAAATTTTAAGAACTTAAATGACGGAATCCCTGTGCATAGGGAGGAAGATGCTGAAAGTATACAATAAAATCATTCAGATATCAGGCAATGTCATTGTCCTGAATGCCCGGAATATCACATACGGAGAGCTGGCAGTCATCTCTTCAAGGGAGCAGTCATCCCTTGCTGAAGTGATACGGATTGATGGAGACCGGATATATCTTCAGGTATTTGCCGGCAGCAGCGGCATCTCCACCAATGATGAGGTCCGTTTCACAGGTGCGCCCATGAGAACCTCTTTTTCTGAGAATCTTCTTGGGAGGGTTTTTAACGGCATCGGGAAACCAAGGGACAACGGTCCTGATCTCAGGGAAAATCCGGTGGACATCGGCGGCCCCACGGTAAATCCGTCAAAGCGGATTGTGCCCTCCAGGATGATACATACCGGGATCCCCATGATTGATCTCTTTAATTCCCTGGTGGAGTCCCAGAAGATTTCAATTTTCACCACCTCGGGAGAGCCCTACAACGAACTGCTGGTAAGGATCGCCATGCAGGCGGAGGTTGACATCATTGTCCTTGGCGGCATGGGACTGCGATTTGACGACTATCTGTTTTTCAGACACACCCTTGCCGAACAGGGAGCGCTGAACAGGTCTGTTCTTTATGTGCATACAGCAGCAGATCCCACGGTTGAATGTCTCACGGTGCCGGACCTGTGCCTTGCGGTGTCAGAACGGTTCGCTCTTGGGGGCAAAAGAGTTCTGGTCCTGTTGACGGATATGAAAAACTTCTGTGACTCCCTCAAGGAGATCGCCATTATCATGGAGCAGGTGCCCTCCAACAGGGGATATCCCGGAGATCTTTACAGCCAGCTGGCATGCCGGTACGAAAAGGCAGTGGATTTCAAAGATGCCGGTTCCGTGACCATCCTTTCGGTAACCACCATGCCTGGAAATGATGTCACCCATCCTGTGCCCGATAATACCGGGTACATCACCGAAGGGCAATATTACCTGAACAACGGCCGCATAGAACCCTTTGGCTCTTTGAGCCGGTTAAAACAGCTTGTCAACAAAAATACCCGGGAAGACCATAGAGCCCTGATGGACAATATGGTGCAGCTCTATGCAGATTACCAGGAGACACTGGAAAAACGTTCCATGGGATTTCGCATGTCATCATGGGATGAAAAGCTTTTAAAATACGGCACTGCCTTTGAAGCTCAATTAATGGATCTCTCTGTGAATATTCATCTGTTTGAGGCCCTTGACAGGGGGTGGCAGATTCTGGCCGATTGTTTTGCGCCCAATGAAACAGGCCTTAAAAACGAACTGGTTACCCGGTTCTGGCCTGGGGTTAAAAAATGAAAAAAGTTAAACTGACAAAACCTGAGCTGAAAAAGCAAAAGGACAGCCTGAAACGATTTCAGAGATATCTGCCCACCTTGCAGATAAAAAAACAGCTTCTGCAGCTTGAGATGGGAAGGATATTAAGGGATATCAAAGAGATAAATGGGGAAATCGCCAGGATAAAAGAGAGTATAAACCCTTGGGCCGGTTATCTTGCCCAAGGGATAGATCTTTCTCAATTATTGGTTATTGACGGGATTGAGACAAAAAAGGTCAATGTCACAGGTGTGGATATTCCCGTGTTTGTGGCGGCACACATACATATTGAAGAATATGATCTTTTTGAATATCCCCTGTGGGTGGACAAGGCACTGGAAATATTGCAGGCGCTTGTGATCCTGACTGCCCGGCGTATCATCCTTGAGGCCCAGTTTCGTCTGCTTTCAGTGGAACTTCAAATCACCTCCCAGCGCGTAAATCTTTTTGAAAAGGTGAAAATTCCGGAAGCTGAAAACGCCATAAAAAAAATATCCATCCACATGGCAGAGCAGATGGCAACCGCCGTGGGCTGGGCGCGCATCGCAAGAAAGAAAATTCAGGCACAGGAACGCAAATGATCGAACCGATGAAAAAAGTAACTCTGCTGGCCGGTGCTTCGTGGGAAGATGAAATCCTGAATGCCCTGAGAGAAACAGGGATTTTTCACATCCGGCTACCAGAAAATGCCGGCGCCCCTGATGTGACTATAAAAAAGGACGTGACTGTAGAAAACAGGCTGGGGAATAATATGTTGCTGATTCAGGAGGCCCTTGGTCTCATCCCCCAGGCAGTGAAAGCCAAACCCTGTAAAGGAGATGAAGACGGAATCGTCCTGGCCCGGGAGTTATGCAGTAAAACCAAAGAGGCATTCTCCCTGGAAGCACAGATTCAGGAGCTGGAAAAGGCGTATGAGGACCAAAAGATATGGGGACAGTTTGATCCCCATGACATTGAGCAGTTGAAAGATCACTCAATTTTCATCCGTCTTTTTAAGGCCCGTAAAAAAGAGCTGGGGCAGCTTCCCGCTGATATTGCACGTGTGGTTATCCATACCCGGGGTGCAATGGCATACTTTGCGGTTGTGACCTGTCATGAGCCGCTCTGCCCCATTCCTTTCCATGAAATCAGTATGCCAGAGCAGAGCCTTTCCCATTTAGCGCGGATGCTTGAACAAAAAAGAGAAGCACTTGAAACCATCCAAAAAAGAATTTTGGAACTTTATGGTGCGGCCCCATATATGGCCCGTTCCCTGAACGAATGTAAAGCGCTTTTAGCCTATGAGAATGCGCGGAATGCCATGGTCAGAAGAGGAGACATTATATATCTGCAAGGGTATTGTCCCACCTGCTTTACCGGGAAGCTGAAAGAACGTGCAGACATCGAAAAATGGGGTATTGTGATTGAAAATCCAGGACCGGAAGAAACAGTTCCATCCCTGGTCCGGTATTCAAAACTGACCCATCTTTTCAGGCCGGTCATGGCATTCATAGGGGTCCTGCCCGGATACCGGGAATATGATGCCAATGGGCCTTTCCTGTTTTTTTTCACCCTGTTTTTCGCGATGATCATAGGTGACGCAGGGTATGGGGTCATGATACTGGCTGCCACGTTTTTCCATGCAAAACGATCTGCTGCGCCTCACAAGGATCTCATTCCCCTTTTGTATCTGCTCTCTTTATCCACCATGGTCTGGGGCGCGTTGACCGGCAGCTGGTTCGGAGTGGAAGCCTTAAGAAATTTCCCTTTATTTAAAGCCATGATTATTCCTTCCATGGACACGTTCTCCGACACAAGCCAGCCTTTCATCATACATCTGTGCTTTCTCATTGGCGCGGTCCAGCTCTCCTTTGCCCATTGCCGGCGCATTCTCAATACCTTTCCCCATATCAGATTTCTGGCGGAAACAGGCTGGTTCTTTTTAATATGGGCAATTTATTTCATTGTCCGTGTTCTTGTGCTCAATCAGCCTTTTTCTCCATTGGGGTATTATTGTCTTATTGCAGCGCTCTGCCTTATCATCTGTTTCGGGCAGCAGAAAGAGGATGGTTTTTTCAAAGGGCTGGCAAGGAGTGTTGTCCGGCTGCCCCTGGATATCATTACCTGGATAGGCAACCTTTCCGATCTTGTCTCCTATGTGCGGCTCTTTGCCGTGGGTATGTCCACAAAAGAGGTGGCTGTGGCTTTTAACAACATGGCTTTCAATATCGGTTTTGACACGCTGCCGGCGATGTTTTCGGCGGTTCTCGTACTTCTGGGCGGCCATTCGGTGAATCTTCTTCTGGGTGCCATGGCCATCCTGGTGCATGGCATCCGGTTGAATGTACTGGAATTTTCAAAACATTTGAATATTGAATGGTCAGGGGTACCCTATGACCCTTTCCGGGAACCGGAACCATAAAAATTAAAAGGAAAATATACATGGAATTTCTGAACAGTCTTGGTGACACCGGTTTTGTTCTTGTTCTTTTTGCTGCTGCCGTTGGCTCGGCATTTGGCACGATGGCCGCGGGTATGGGAGCACTTGGTGCATGGAAAAAATGTTATCTGCAGAATAAAACAGCGCCGTTTATTCTGGTGACCTTTGTGGGAGCGCCCCTGTCCCAGACAATTTACGGTATGATTTTAATGAATGCTTTAATAGCGGCGCCTGCCACTGTGTCCGGCGTTGTAAAGCTCTTTGTGGGGCTGGCCGGTGGGATTGCAATGGGCCTTTCGGCCTGGTTACAGGGCAGGGCCGGCGCCATGGCTTCAGATGCATTGGCTGAAACGGAAAAAGGGTTTGGTAATTATATGATGGTGCTTGGCATTATTGAAACCGTTGCCCTCTTTGTCATGGTTTTCCTGATGACCGGTTTGAAATAGTTGTCGTCAAGGAATATGTATGTATCCAGAAAAAAGAACAAAAAATCATTACGTTCATGAAATGTTTTCTGTGAGGCATTTTATGGCACTTTTCCTTATCACAGCATTTGTTTTCATATTGGCCGCATGCAAAAACGGTGACGTCTTCGACGAAAATCCCAGAAGAGTCGTCAGACCGGTTAAAATGATGACGATTCCATCAGGTACCGATCTGCCCATATTCAGATTTCCCGGAAAAGTGCGGGCTTCACAGCGGGTGGACATGGCCTTTCAGGTACCGGGGCTGCTGATCGAATTACCTGTCAAGGAGGGACAGGAAGTGAAAAAGGGAGAGCTGCTGGCATGCATTGATCCCACGGATTTTCAGACCCGCCTGCGGCAGGCAAAGGGACAGCTGGCCAAGGCAAAGGCGGCAAACGATCGCGCCAGGAGTGAATACGATCGTATTTTGAGAATAAAGAATGAAGATCCCGGTGCAACAAGCCAGAATATGGTTGACAGAAAACGCGAGGCCATTGAAAGTGCAAAGGCGGAACTTAATACAGTTAGAGCGGGCGTGGACGAGGCAGAAAACCAGTTGCGTTACACCTATCTGCGTGCCCCTTTTTCCGGCATGATAGCCAAACGCTATGTAAATAATTTCCAGGAGGTTCAGGCCAAACAACCCATTTTGAAACTTCAGGATGTTACCCATCTTGAAATTCTCGTTGATCTGCCGGAAACCATTGTGGCAACCGCCAGGGCAGACTCGGCAACGGCATTTGCCGAGTTTGCCGCAGCCCCGGGAAAACAATACGACCTGACACTCAAAGAAGTGGCCAAGGAAGCCGACCCCTATACCCAGACCTACCGTGTTGTGATGACCCTGCCGGCACCCGGAGAAATCAACATTCTGCCGGGAATGACGGCCAGGGTGGTGGGGCGTGCGTCACTGGGGGAAACAGATGGACATCAATGCGTTATCCCGGCCATAGCTGTTTTTGCCGATGAGACCGGAAACTCCCATGTCTGGGTGGTGGACCCCGGCACCATGAGCGTCAGTAAACGGAAAATCACCACAGGGAATTTTGCCGGAACCCATGACATCCAGATCCTGAACGGGCTCAATCCCGGTGAAAAAATTGCCGTCAGCGGAATTGTCCAGCTTCGGGAAGGCATGCTGGTTCGTGAGCTCAGAGCGCTGGAGAACCATAACCGATGAATATAGCAGAATTCAGCATCCAAAAGAGCGTTATCACCTGGTTTGTGACGATTCTGCTGGTTGTTATTGGCGCAATTGCCTTTACCCAGCTCTCCCGCCTGGAGGACCCCGAATTCACCATCAAGGAAGCCCTTGTCACCACGCCGTATCCCGGAGCCTCGGCCGCTGAAGTGGAAGAGGAGGTCAGCAACGTGATCGAAAAGGCGGTCCAGGAACTGGGACAGGTGGACTGGGTCGAATCCTGCTCTTCCAGGGGGTATTCCCAGATAAAACTCACCATTCGTGACAAATTTGACAAAACAGCACTGCCCCAGGTGTGGGACGAATTGCGGCGCAAGGTGAACGACTATCAGGGCCAGCTCCCCCCCGGGGCCGGTCCATCCATTGTAAACGACGATTTCGGTGATGTGTTCGGCGTATACCTGGCCATTTCAGGAGAGGAGTATACCCACAAAGAGATCTATGAATATGCCAAATTCCTGCAACGTGAGCTGCTTCATGCCCAGGACGTCAAAAAAATCGTTCTCTACGGTGTTCAGACGGAAGTGATCTATGTGGAAATGCGGCGGGAGAAAATGGCAGAACTGGGGATTTCCCAGCAGAACATTTACGATACCCTTGCGGCCAAAAACCTGCCGGCCGCTTCGGGGAATTTAACCCTGGGCAAAGAGTACATTGCGGTTAACCCCACCGGAGAATTCAAGTCGGAAAAAGAATTCGGGGATCTCCTTGTGAAGGGAACCGGACCAAACGCCCAAAGGATGGTGTACCTGCGTGATGTGGCAAATATCAAGCGCGGTTACAGTGATCCGCCGGATCCCCTTTTGCGCTATGATCGCAAACCGGCCATCGGCCTGGCCATCTCCACGGTTCAGGGCGGCAACGTCATCACAATGAGCGAAGCACTGGAAAAACGGTTCAGGGAGCTGGCCGCAATGGCCCCTCTGGGGATGACAATAAACGTCATTTATCTTCAAAACGAAGCCGTCCACACGGCGATCAACGGCTTTAAGATTAATTTAATCGAGGCCGTGGGCATCGTCATCCTTGTTCTGTTGATCTTCATGGGAATCAGGAGCGGTCTGATCATCGGCATGATCCTTTGTGTCACCATTATGGGAACCTTCCTGTTCATGAAGGTGGGAGGCATTACCCTTGAGAGGGTCTCTCTGGGAGCGCTGGTCATTGCCCTGGGAATGCTCGTGGATAATGCCATTGTTGTGGCGGATGGCATGCGAGTCAAAATGAACCAGGGAACTGACGCACTCACGGCCGCCCGGGAGGTGGTGGGCCAGGTGGGAACGCCCCTTCTTTTTGCAACGTTTATTACCATATGTGCTTTTGCCGCCATCGGCACTTCCCAGGACAATACCGGTGAATACTGCCGCACCCTGTTCAGCGTTATTCTGATCTCCCTGACACTGAGCTGGATGACAGCCATCACCAGCACCCCGCTGTTATGCAAAACCTTTTATAAAACAGCCCCCGGCGGCGGGGACGGCAACGGCAGTGCAGACCCTTATGCCGGTA
This sequence comes from Desulfobacter vibrioformis DSM 8776, assembly GCF_000745975.1. Classification (GTDB taxonomy): domain Bacteria; phylum Desulfobacterota; class Desulfobacteria; order Desulfobacterales; family Desulfobacteraceae; genus Desulfobacter; species Desulfobacter vibrioformis. Next base: position 102,241 of record NZ_JQKJ01000015.1, read on the forward strand.
AATTTTACCGGGTGTATCGAAAGTTGCTGTCAACCAGCATCCGGTTCAGGTGGATCACCGTGGGCATTGCCGTGGCGCTGTTCATACTTGCCGCTGTGGGATTCGGGTATATAAAAACCTGCTTTTTCCCCGATTCAACCAGCCCCCAGTACTACATTGACTTCTGGTTTCCGGAAGGGACCCACATCAATGAAACTTCCGGGCAAATGGTGCAGGCTGAAACATATTTCATGAAACGGGAAGAGGTGGAACACGTCACCACATTCATTGGCGGAGGTCAAATACGATTTTTGCTGACCTATACGCCCGAGGCCCTCTATGACAGCTATGCCCAGATTCTCATTAAAGTGGATGATTACAGAAAAATTCCCGCCATGATGAGAGCGGATCAGGACGCGCTGGAAAAGATGTTCCCCCAGGCCACGATCAATACCCGGCCCTTTGCGCTGGGGCCGTCCACCGGCGGTAAAATCCAGATTCGCATCAAGGGCCCGGACCCGGAAGTGCTGCGAAAACTCGGAAGAAAAGCCGAGGATATCATACTGGCGGATCCCCTGTCCAAAGGTGTCCGGAACGAATGGCGAACCATGGTCAAGGTGCTGCGGCCGCAAATGGCGGAGGCCCAGGCCCGCCGTGCCGGCATTGGCAGGCCGGATCTGGCCCAGGCCATTGAGGCGGCGGTGGAAGGAACGCAGGCGGGAATTTATCGCGAAAAAGATGAATTGCTCCCCATTATTGCCCGAACTCCTGAATCCGAACGAAGGGATATGGATAACCTGGGCAGCATCCAGGTCTGGAGCCCGGTGGCCCGGCAAATGATTCCACTGGGCCAGCTGATCACCGGGTTCAAGGTCGAGTTTGAAAATCCGCATATCTGGCGGCGGGACCGGACCAAGATGTTACGGATACATGCGGACCCTCTCGAAGGACTGCCCAGCGAGCTTCTGTCCCGGGTGAAGCCCAGGATTGAAAAGGCATTGGGTGTGGATATAGAACAGAAACTGGGCAGATCCGTCAAACCGGAAAAGTGGGACGTCTCAACCATTCCGGTGCTGAATCAGGATATGATTCCATTGAAAAACATGCCAGGGTATACCATTGCCTGGGGCGGGGAGGCCGAAGACTCTGTGGCGGCAATGAACGGCATTAATGAATCCATGCCGGTTTTCTTCGGCCTGATGGTTCTACTGGTGATTTTGCTTTTTAATTCCATCAAGAAGACCCTGATCATCTGGCTCACCGTGCCCATGGCAATCATCGGTGTCACGGCAGGACTGCTGCTGTTTGATCTGCCCATGGGATTCATGGCGATTCTGGGGACCATGAGCCTTTCCGGCATGCTGGTCAAAAACGCCATTGTCCTGATTGATCAGATTGATCTGGAGATGGCAAGCGGCAAGGCGCCTTTTCAGGCCATTGTGGATTCGGGTGTCAACCGCCTGATCCCCGTTTCCATGACGGCACTCACCACTATTCTCGGGATGATTCCCCTGCTTCAGGATGCCTTTTTCGTCAGCATGGCCGTGACCATTATATTCGGGCTGGGGTTTGCCACCGTATTGGCCCTGGTTCTGGTGCCGGTTCTCTATGCCATCTTTTTCGGGGTAAAAGAATGATAATAATGCGCACAAATTCCGTTATTGAAAAAATAAGGGTAAATATAATACCACAATGGGGAATTCTTTTCTGTTTGGCTGCCTGTGTGATGACTTTTTACGGTTGTATCACGGTTGGCCCAGATTATATCAAGCCCTCCGTGCCGCCACTGACCCAGTGGCTTGAAAAAGACGACAGCAGACTTCAAAGCAAAGCCGCCGATGACAACAGTCAATGGTGGAAAAACTTTAATGATCCCGTACTGGATCTTCTCATTGAAAAAGCATATCAACAGAACCTGTCACTTAGAATGGCGGGTATTCGAATCATGGAATCCCGTGCCCGGCTGCATATTGCCCTGGGGAACCGGTTTCCCCAGAAACAGCAGGTCACGGGCGGTTATACCTACGCCAATGCAAGTGAAAACAGTGCAAATACCATGGGGATCGACCTGTCATACGGAGAAGTGAATCTGGGGTTTGATGCCGCCTGGGAGCTGGATTTCTGGGGGAAATTCCGTCGGGCCGTGGAATCCGATGTTGCCGCCCTCAAGGCCTCCGTCGCCGGTTATGATGATGTTTTGGTAACCCTTACGGCTGAGGTGGCCCGGGTCTATGTTCAGATTCGCACCTTTGAGCAACGCATGGCCATTGCACGGGAAAATGTAACCACGCAGGAACGGTCCCTCAACATCGCCACCGTCCGGTTCAATGCCGGAGAGGTGACCGAGCTGGATGTGATGCAGGCCAGAACTCTTCTTAAAAATACCCAGGCCTTGATTCCCCGTCTGGAATCTAATTTACGAAGATCCAAAAACGCATTGTGCATCCTGCTGGGCACACTACCGGATGATCTGCTGGATCTGCTGGGAAACACGGCATCATCAATCCCTGCCGCACCCGCAACCGTCGCAGTGGGTATACCGGCGGATCTGCTTCGCAGACGTCCTGATATCAGGCATGCGGAACTCCAGGTGGCAGCCCAGAGCGCCTTGGTCGGCATTGAAAAGGCAGATCTGTATCCCCATTTTTCCTTGTTCGGTTCTATTGGACTGAGTTCAACCAACGGAGAGAATACCAATGCCGGAGGCTTTAAAGGCAGTCACCTGGATGATCTTTTCCATGCAGACAGTATCCAGTTTTTTGTCGGGCCGACCCTTAGCTGGGATATTCTGAATTATGGTCGGATAAAGAATCGGGTCCGGGTTCAGGATGCGCGACTCCAGCAGCAGATCGTCAACTATCAGCATACGGTTCTGTCTGCTGTCCGGGAGACAGAAGATGCGCTGGTCAGTTTTTTCAAATCACAGGAAGCGGAAACACTGATGGCCGAAAGTGTCAGAGCGGCCAAGCGATCCGTGGAGATTTCCCAGACACAGTATCGTGAAGGTATTGAGGGGTATCAACGGGTTCTTGACACATTGAGATTTCAGTCTGAGCAGGAGGATTCTCTCAGTAATATCAAGGGATCCGTTGCCCTCAATCTCATTGCAATATACAAGGCGCTGGGCGGTGGCTGGGAAATTCGCAAAGGCCGGGAGTTCATTCCCGAAAAAACAAAAGAGGTGATGCGGTATAGAACAAACTGGGGGGAGCTGCTGGACATCGGAAATGCCGGCAAATCCAATTCTGAATAGGGATATTGCAGACGGTATTCTGCAATGCGATTTTCACCATTGTAAAGCATAAAGACTGATTGACGTGGTTTGGGTTTAATTATATTAATGATGCCATGAGTCTTTTGAATAAAATTGTGTCAGGCGGACAAACAGGCGCAGATCGTGCTGCCTTGGATTTCGCCATAAAATTCAATATTCCCCATGGCGGATGGATTACCAAAGGCCGGAGAACGGAATCCGGACCATTGCCCGATTTTTACAATTTAAAGGAGATGGATACCAGGGATTATCCTGCCCGGACCCGGCAAAACATACTTGATTCCGACGGCACGGTGATTATTGCCAGGGGGCCCTTAACAGGCGGCTCATCCCTGACCTATGCGCTTGCACGGAAAACAGGCAAATGGATCTGCAGAATAAATCTGCTGGAACAGGATATTTTTGAGGCGGCATTGATCCTTCACGCCTTTATCCTGGACCAAGGCATCCGTGTCCTTAATGTGGCCGGCCCAAGGGCCGGCCATGACCCTGATATCTATTACGATGTTAAAACCATTCTGTCAGCCGCATTGTATCTGAATTTCCTTGAGACTGAAGAAGATTCATGGCAGGCGGACCAGATGATTGATCCGGGTTTTGATTTTCCAAAATCATGCACCAGTATAAAACAGGCCATAGATGCCCTTGAACAAAACCTGACGCTTAGGGGAAAGATCCTGATCGCCAGGAGTCAAGCGCATCAGATGGCCGGCATCTACTTTACCCTTCTTGAATATGTGCAGTTATCTCTTAAACTGGATAAAAAAAATTCAACCATGTTCAAATTTCTTTCCAAAGGAAGGACCCTTAAAGAATACACGCCTGAAGATGCGGTTATGGAACTTTTAAAAAAACTTAAAGCCAGATTGTCCAAAAAATTTCAGCTCAGGGTGGTGTCTTCATGATTCCATTAAGAGACGAACAGGAAACAACAGCCTCTGCAGTGGCAACCTATACCATTATTTTTATCACCAGTCTGGTTTTCGTCTGGCAGATGATTATGGGAACAGATGATCAGGCCGTTGCCTACACATTCGGCTTTGTCCCTGCAAAATACACCATGGCGCAGATGGCGGCTTATTTTTCCTGGCTGAATAAACTGTCCTCACCGTTTACCTATATGTTTCTGCACGGCGGTTTCTGGCATTTGATCGGAAATATGTGGTTTCTGTTTATTTTCGGTGACAACATTGAACAGGAGTTAGGACCGTTTCGGTTCACTGTTTTTTATCTGGTTTGTGGGCTCCTTGCCGCGTTTTTCCATTTTTTGCTCAATCCGTCATCTGCTGTACCGACCATTGGTGCAAGCGGCGCCATTGCAGGGGTAATGGGAGCCTATTTTCTTCTTCATCCGGGAAATAAAATCCTCACCCTGATCCCTGTGCTTATTTTCCCTTTGTTCGTCAGGATCCCTGCGTTTATTTTTCTGGGGATGTGGTTCTTTATTCAATTTATTAACGCCACAGGGCAGGGTGCCGGTGCCGGCATTGCCTGGTGGGCCCACATTGGCGGTTTTCTTTCGGGCATGGCCCTTATTGGCGTGAACACTAAACTGCCCAAGACCGGATTCAGGGAAAGGATTGACAGATACACCCGCAAAAAATGCAGCCCAAGGCTTCAGGTCATCACCCCCGGGGAAGGCCCGTCAGGCGGATTTGACCTTTACGGCACCATTGCACTGACGTCCCTTGAAGCGCTGACAGGGACTAAAAAACTTGTCACCATCCCCTGGGGGTTTAGAAAATCCGTTTACCGGGTGGTGGTACCTGCAGGTACCCGGCATGGATCCATGCTGCGGCTTAAGGGGATGGGAAAATCCTTACCAGGTATGGCCCCAGGTGATCTTTTGCTGCGCGTAGACATTAAAAATGTCATTTAAAACCGTTTTAAAAATTTTATTTTGGATATGCTTGTTACTTGTGCTGTGTGTTCAGTGCATTATTCTTTTTCTGCCTGGCATTTCAAAACATATCGTCCGGTCTGCCTTTGGTCCGTTGCCGGGGAACCCGTCCTTTGATTTTACGGTATCCCATATAGGGGTCAATTATACTCAGATCAGTAATCTTTCCTTTGGTGAGGATCTGCGCCTGGGCACCCTCCGGTTTACCTTCCGCACGGATACAAAAAATATGATCAGCGTTGAAAAGATCGTTATATCCGGGCTGAATGCCACCCTTCATCTGGATGAAAAAAAAAGAATCCGGGTCAGCGGACTTTCATTTCCCCGGGACAAGAAAGTGGATCATTCAGGCCCTGTATTTGATATCAGTGCCTTTGACTCCTATTTTGCATATCTGCCGGAACACATTGTTTTAAAAAACAGCACCATTTTTATTGATACCGGAAAAGACCGGCTTTGCATCCCAGTGGAAGGGGATGTCCGGCTGGACCGTGATACGCGCCTTGCGGATATGAAACTGTCCATTCTTCCCATGAATCAGAAGATCACGCTTGGGGTTACGGCTGATCTTTCAAAAGGTCCTGTGCAAATGAAAATTTCAGCAGACGATTTTTATCCACAAAGGCTTTTAGCCATGGTGCCGGGCGGTGACTTTGCCCGGGGCAAATTTTGTGGACCTGTTGATTGCACAATTGAAACAAAAGATTTTTCAAACTTTCATTTTGAATTGAATCATTTGGGTCTTGGGCCTGAGCCTTGTTTGAACATTAATTTCCCTGAAATTTCAGGTATACTCTCCTTTGATAGAACAGCAATGGCATTTAAGGCAGACGGACGGATACAGATAAACAGTCCGGGAATCGCTCTGAGTCCATTCAAATTTGAAATTTTATCCCAAATCGCGTCAGGAACGGTGGCGCAATTTTCTTTGACGCTTCAAAATGAAATCGCCAAGACCTGGGACATTACACCTGAACTTATGGAATTGCCTTTGTCAACGGCCGATTTTCCAGATCAGATTCAATTTTTTGATCCCCAATTCCGTTTGTTTGTTTCAGGAGATCTTGAACACCAGGCGGGAAAGTTGGCTTTTTCCGGGACAGCCCTTAAATCCTATAAAAATGATAAAGCCAACCATAGGAATTTGATTAATATTTCTGGGTTACAGGTAAAAACTGAATTTGACGGCAACTTCGGAGACTCCGAATCTTTAAAGCATATAAAGCTTGATGCCCTGATTGACAAGATTGCCTTTCAACAACACAACATAAAAATGAACACCGCATCCTTGAATGCTTCATCAGATGCCGTGTTTACATTTTCAAATTCGGGAATCATACTGGATATGGATGTGAATGCGGTATGCAATAAAACAAAAATTGTTTCCGGACAAGCCACGGCCTTTGTCAGAAGGGCCGGAATAAAAGGCAAAATTGAAAAACAAACATCGTCCGACATCTGCCTTCAATTAAAACCCTTTTTGTCTGACACAGACATAACCATGAAAGATAAAGGCATTCAGGCCAAAGGTGTTTATTTTGAACTGCCCGTGACCTATCCTTTTAAAAATATGAACGCTTTCGGCAGGGCAGGTACAAAAAAAATTATACTGCATGATAATATCTTTCCGGCTGTTTCTGCCAAAGTTATCCAGACATCAGATCTGGCCATGGATATCCAAGGAAAGCTAACCCATACCGGATTCCCGGGCCTGGCCATTGATTTTTTTGCCCAGACAGGTCTTGATTCTGCCATGAATCCTTTTGCAAAAGGTCGAATGATCACCAATCAGTTTTCCATTACCCCAAATACACTGATTCCGTTTGTTCCCGGTATATCCGGGAGAGGGGATTTTAAATTTGACATATCTGCCAGGGCAGATTTTTCCTACGCAAATCAGAAAATTAATTCATCTGCCGATATTCAGTTGGCCAACGGCACCCTAAACTCTGTTGAATCCGATTTTTCGGCCGCCGGAATATCTGCGGACATACATTTCAATGACCTTATGGTCCCTGAAACCATTCCCGGGCAGTATATAAATATTGACACGATTAATGCCGGCCGCTTCAAATTTAACGATGGAAAAATAAGATTCAGCCTTGAAGACGGAAAATCAATTAACATTGAAAATTTGAAATTTAACTGGTGCAATGGTATTGTTTCAACAGAAGCGTTCAGGCTGCCTTCGGACGATAACGCCATGCATATAACCTTATACTGTGACCGGCTTGGGATGGAAGACTTTTTTCATCAGCTTGGCGCCTTTGATGCCGAAGGGGGCGGCACCTTAAGCGGGCGTATTCCAGTGGTTATGGCAAATACTGAAATTGGCTTTGATAACGGTTTTCTTTTTTCCACAGCCGGGGAGGGCGGCCGGATTTTTATCAGGGATCTTGACAGAATGCTTGCCGGAATTCCTAAAAATACGCCGGAATTTTCCCAGCTTGATCTTGCAGGAGAGGCGTTAAAAAATTTTGAATACAATTGGATAAAGCTTAAACTCAATACCCATGGGGATACACTTGCCGTAAACATGCAGCTTGATGGAAAGCCTGTATCTGCTTTACCCTTTGAATATAACCGAAACCTGAATTCCTTTGTCCGCGTTAATGCACAAAGCCCTGGATCAAATTTCCAGGGAATCAAACTGGATGTTAATTTAACCCTGCCATTTAACCAGGTTGTTCAATTTGGTAATAACCTAAAGCGCATTATGAATCCTTAAACGATGAGGTTGCCATGCTAAAACGATGTAGGGCTGTGGTCGTCGGTATTATTTTTCTGGCATTGGCCGGCTGCAGCACCAGCCACGAGATTGAAGTCAAACCGGTTGAAATTAAACCCATCCATATTACAATTGATGTAAACGTCAAGGTTGACAAGGCCCTGAACGATTTTTTCGGTGATATTGATGCGGCCCAGGAAAAACTTGAAAACAATTAGGACTGCAAATGAAATAAATTGAGCCAAAGGACAAGTCATTTCGTTTAATTTACAAAATTTGCGCGCCTTAGCCTAACAGGAGGAACTGAATAATGAAATCCATTAAACCACTGCTTGTTATGACCATTGCATTGTCTTTTGTTTTTTGCGCCACGGGCTTTTCCGCTGGTATCAAAGAACGCATGAAACAGCGGCTGCCCCAGATTGTCGATTTAAAAAACAGAGGAATTGTTGGTGAAACAAATACAGGTTATCTGGGATTTGTCACGGCAAAAAAAGAAAAACAGGATGTGGTGGCAGCTGAAAATCAGGATCGGAAAGACATTTACACCCAGATTGCAAAACAGCAGAGCGTATCCATCCTGCTTGTTCAGAAAAGAAGGGCAGCCAGTCTTTTTTCAAACGGAATAACCGGTCACTATTACCAGAACGAGGCCGGTACCTGGGTTAAAAAATAAGAGTAAAAAATAAAAAGAACAGACCGCTTTCCAGATACGATTCCGAAAAAGCGGTCTGTATTAATTTTAAATAAGCTGGCTGGCAGGTTAATCAGTACCCGCTGCAACTCTCCATCAGGGCAGTTAGTTCTTTTTGAATACAAAAATAGATATCATCATCGCTGCCGTAGATATCAATGACATCTTTGTGATTGATCAATGTTTCAACCACAAATGCGGTCAGGTAAAGACTGGCAATATTAGGGTTTGAAACCAGGGCTCTGAATGGGGCCACTGCATAGTCAATATCAAAATCCTCGGCCCGGCACAGGTTATCTAAGCAACGAGCAATCTGGTTTTCCACACTGGATTTGCTCACGGTTTCAATAAGCCCGATCTCAATGAGTTTCATGGAAACTTTGCTACTGAATGAATCAATGTTCTCCCGGATAGTGCTGATGGTTTTAATTCTTTCCCGCTCCTTGGAAGACTCAATCTTGGAAAGAAGCTTGGATTCCCTGTTCCCGGTGTAAAACATTTTTGCCATTGATTTATCCTTAAAATAAATAAGCCATTATTATGAAAAGAAGATTATATGACAATTTAGTTGTTATTTTCAAGGATAATTCAGACCTTGGCAAAAAAAACATATTGATTTATGAATATGGCCTTTCGTCGGATTTTTCGTCCAGGATGGATGCCTTTACCTTTTCAATGTTGTTAAGATAAGAGGGGTATAAGGTCAGATAAAAGGAAAGGGGCCGGGAAAAATTTCTACCCAGAATCCCGTCCACAAACAATCTGCTGATATGATGCTCATGACGCAGCATGTTCTGGGCCTGGAAAAATATTGTCTTTTCTTCCGGTGTCATTTCTGAAACCACATGGATTAATGAGGACTGGGCCCGGGGCAGGTACATCCAGAAATAAAATAAATCCAGGGCATTGATGATGATAAGTGTTGCCAGATCCCGGGCTTCCGAGTTCTTGTTATCTAAAAGTATGTTTGAATTTTCTAAGATAGTCAGTTCTTCTGTTTCAGGAAACAGCATAATCAGTTTGGAATAAATATCAAAAAGCTCTGTTATCTTTTTACGGATATTTTGTTTTCGAAGACGTGTGTAAACAGACCGGTCAGCCGCAGCTTCAATGAATCCGGCTACAATATCAGACGCACCTTTTGAAATGATGGCCGCCCATTTTTGAAGCACCCCGTTAACATTGGGAACATTGAAAAAACCCAGGACCGCGCCTATGCTTGCACTGAGAACAACCGCGACAGGGATGGAAAGGATGCTTCTGAAAAAATTGCCGGTAACCGCCCCTTTGGGCAGCCCCCTGAAGAAATTATGGGTGGAAAGATAGATACCGTTGGCAAGGCCCATGACGGTATAAAGCATCACAGGACCGTTATTCATGGTAATGCCCAAGGTGTTGTCCAAAAGAAGGGTTTTAACCAGGTAATCCAGAAGGGGGACTGAAAAACCCGTGAATAAAAGGGAATCCGCAAGCCTGTCCCAGCTGACATAATCATTCCATTTTAATAGCGATGCCCTTTTAATACCGCCTCCGCCGAGCACCGATTGTATCACATTTCTTATGCCGGTTATGCCAAACCAGATCAGCGCACCAAAATAGGCCAGAAGCCACCAGTCTTTGGTCAGCATGAAACAAAGCTGGGCAGGAATAAATCCCAGAATAATTTTTAAAAAATTTTTCAACTTTGTATCAAGGTATTTCCAGGACCTTTTTGTTTCGTTTTTTTCACAAGAATCAATTGTGATGCAGGGGTGATGCATTCCCACACTTGTCTTGCCAAGCGTCACAATATTGCCGTTTGATATATTGTCCAATGAAAAATGGCCTGCTATCCATTCTCTTTTTCTGGTGGCCAGCAAGGTCCGTATACCCGGAATACAGGCCAATAAACCGGATTGGGATTCAGGCCGGGATATCGTGGTGCACAGGGAGGTCGTAACATTGACAGGTAAAATCATCCTTCCGTAGGTTTTATTTTTAACTTTTCGTGAGACCCTGAAGGGCAGGGTGTCGAGAACGGCAAATCCCATTCCATAGGCCTGGCCGCGTTTTCCAGTTGAATCTGACCCGATTCTCAGCCTGATGGGCCGGGCATCAAACATATGTTTGAACTCATCAATATCATAGAGTATTTCAGACAGCGCTTTGAGCCTGTTTTCCTGCTGATCGGTCACATGTTGTTTCACATCGGCAATAATTTTTGAAATGACCCGTTTCAACTTCAGAATACTGCCCTGGTTCACGGCTTTCTGAAGTTCATTGACAAGGGACATGGTCTCATTGTCCGCCGGGTTGTATTTTTTCATATTGATCATTTCAATTCTGGAGATCCGTCCACTGCTGTTATATAAAAGCTCAAGCACATCTTCAGGCCGAAGCCTGTCAAGGTTCAGGGTGATGCGAAAATCATCAAGCAGGTTGTCAATCTGATCCAGAAGTGAACAAAAAGAAACACAAAGCCTTTGGGGTGCAGTCTGTGATTTTTCTTTAACATAATCACGAAGACCGTTGAAAAAATGGTCTGCATCAAGATATTTACTGAGAAGGTCTTTGACCGTAACATGATTTAAAATTTTTGTCAGACGGACAATCTCTTCTTTATTTTCCTGGGCATTATCGTTTTCCTTCAACACAGAGATCTGTGCCTGAATGGTTTGGATAATTTTTGAGTAAATGAATTCACCAAGGTATTGGAAACTTGGCTGCCCGGGAACGACAAATGTCTGGAATTCTTCAGCCTCAACAGGCATCATGGTGATATCAAGATCCCGGCACAGTTCAATACGCCAGGACTGGTTGAATCTGTCCAGCAGAAGATGAAGATAGTCATTCTGGAAATTGACCAGGGCTCTTCCTTCCTGCATGAACTTTACAACCGGATCAGAGGCCAAAAACCATAAAAACGATTCCAGATTAAGCAGTCCCCTGGACACCCAGATAAAGGAGATGTACCTGTCCCGGTGCAGAGACCAGAACTCAATGCCGATTCTCAGATCAATCTCCATGATTCTTGCCGCTTCAATGAGCTCAATTGCACATCTGGGCTCTATATAATGATAATAAATCACTCTAAGCCTTCGAATGCCTTTGATCCAGGCATCCATGATCAGATGGGTGGGGCTTTTTCTGCCCGAGGTATTTGCATCATGAACATGATCATCAAAGGTGATCTGATTCCACTCTTCGGGCATTTCAAGCAGATGATACTGATCAAGCAGGTGCCTGATAATTTTAGGCTTGCCAAATGCAGCCATCCTGAAATCATGGGCAAGCCTGAGCTGCTGAATCGAATTTCCCTTGGCCCGGACCAGATCTTTCATAATCTGCAGCAGCACCCGGGATGTATTTTTGGGCATGGGGCCGCCAACCGTATCAACAAGATCGTCCTTTAGCCCGGATAAGGCCTGCAGGCGGTTTGTGATATTACCGCTTTCAATGGATTCCATGAGATTGACAATGGAATATGCTGTGCGAAGCCCTCTGGATTCGGCAAGCTCCTTGATCCCCAGGGGATGAAAAAAAGGATAGAGCAGTTTGCCTGTGTATCCCAGGGTTTTGGGTTCGTTATACACCGAGTTTACAATTTCGATGAGTTTGTAATCCCGCCGATCAAAAAATATGGAATCAATGGCCTTCTGCATCAGAAAATCCGCCTTTATGTAAATCCAGTAGTTGTCAAACGTTAGCCTTTTGTTAGATTTGTGTTAGCATTCTAATATTTTTTTTTTATCAATGCCATATTTTTTCATCCGGTTCCGGACAAGAGATATTGAATATTGGACTATAGCATGAAGACATGATATTTTACCTCTCTGATATTTTCAGCTAAATTTAAATTTTTAAGATTATGACTGCTGATTTATCATGATTTGAAACTTGTGAGATAAGATAGCATGACCGGACGTAAGAGCCTTAAAAATAAACTGATAATCGGCGGTATTGTTTCGGTCATGATTCCTTTTATCATCACCGGCACCATTATCTATATTCAACTGTCAGGCAGTCTGATAGATATGGCAAAAGAAAAATCCCTTCATCTGTCAAGTGATATTGTTTGTGTTATTGATAATTTTCTTGATGCCAATCTTCGTCTTGCCAAGTCCATTGCCCTGAACCCGGATATAATTTATGCTTCAAAAACAGGTGATTATGAAAGCGCCGTGCGTGAACTCAATGCAATATATAAAAGCATCCAACTGGATCAGAGCACTATATTTCTGACAGATAAAAACGGAATCGCCAAAGTTGACCTACGTTTCCCCCATCAGCAGGGCCTGGACTTATCGGGCCGGGATTATTTTATTAAAGCCCAAAATGGTGTGGCCAATGTGTCTGATCCGATTTTTGCCAAAGGAAATAGTGATCATAAAACCATTATTGTGTTTTGTGCCCCTATTTTTGAGGATAAGGCGTTCCTGGGCGTTTGCGGTATTATTTTTACAACGGAATATATTGCTGACGTTATATCAAAAACAGTAATTGGCGAGGCAGGGTATGCTTATCTGCTCAACAAAGAAGGGCTGGTTCTGGTACATCCTGATCCTGATGTTGTCTTAAAACAAAATCTGTTCAAACTGCCTGCCACCCATGTAATCAAAGAGATCGTTAACAGCGGTCAGCCTGGGGTGGCATTTTATACATTCGAAGGTCTGGAAAAAATTGCAGTTATCAACCAGGTGAAGCGCACCGGATGGACAGCAGCTTACACCCAGAACAGAGATGAAGTTATGGCACCGGTGAACAGGCTTTTGAATTATGTTTTCATCAGCGGGATTATTTTTGTGATCATCACCATTGTTATTATCATTATTATTTCAGGCAGGATCAGCTCGCCCATTCAGCAGATGATGGACACCGTCAGCCAGGTTACCCGGTACTCCACAGAAGTTATTGTACAGATCGGACTTAATAAAAAAATCTTTTTTGCAAATCCTGCTTTTGAAAAAATTACCGGCATTAAAGTCGAGGATGCCATCGGTACTATCCCTTCGCTTGAAAATAATGGCCGGATACCCTCACAGATCATATGGACGGAGCTTGAAGCGGGCAAGGCATGGTCAGGACACCTCGAATTTAAAGCAAAAGCCTCGAAAAATATGATCACCCTGGATGTTATGATTATCCCTGTACGAGATGGTCATGGCCGTATTCAGGGATATCTGGAAATCGGCCGGGACGTTACCGACGAGCTGAAGTTTGAAAAAAGGATGAATCAGGCTCAAAAACTGGAGGCCATTGGCACTCTGGCCGGTGGAATTGCCCACGATTTTAATAATATTCTCAGCATCATTTTTGGATATGCCGAGTTGTCACTGCTTGACAGTGACATTGATCCCCATATTGAAAAAAATATACGTAAGATTATTCTTGCCTCGGAAAGAGCCCGGGAACTTGTTACCCAGATATTGAGTTTCAGCCGCCAGGGGGAAGTTGAACTGATGTCTGTCAAGCTGGGCACACTTATCAAGGAAGCATTAAAACTGCTTCGTGCCTCCACACCTTCTTTCATCACAATAGATTCAGACATTATCAGCACCTCCTGCGTGTTTGCAGACCCCACACAGATTCATCGGGTGGTCATGAACCTGTTTACCAATGCGGTTCATGCCATTGGGGAGAATCCGGGTACCATTACGCTGACACTGCTGGATTTCATGGTGGACCGGGAATTTACAAAAACCCACCCCGGAGTAAGCGAGGGCAAGCATCTTATCCTTCGTATCACGGATACAGGGTGCGGTATACCCGAGGAAACTATTGAACATATTTTTGATCCGTTTTTTACCACAAAGTCCAAAAAGAAAGGGACAGGTCTTGGACTGTCTGTTGTTCATGGCATTGTGAAAAAAATGAACGGTATCATCACAGTTTACAGTCACCCTGGCGAAGGAACCATATTCAATGTGGTTCTTCCCGCCATTAAGAATGACGCACCTGGTTTCAGAGAAATCAGCCCTTCCATAAAGCACGGAACAGAACGAATTGTCCTGATTGATGACGAAATTAATATTGCGGCTGCCACGCAGTCCATTCTTATCAACTTAGGTTACCGCGTGACATCATTTACAGACAGCCCCCAGGCATTGTCTGCAATTCAATCCAGTCCCGATGAATTTGATCTCATTATTACGGATTACACCATGCCCGGCCTGACAGGGCTGGACGTGGTCAAAAAACTTAGATCTGCCGGTATTCTTATCCCCGTCATATTGATGTCCGGCTTTTTGGGGAAAAACATAGAAGAATCGGCAAAAGAGGCAGGCATATCACAATTATTATATAAACCGGCCAATACATATCAGCTTTCAAATTCTATCCGTAAAGCCTTGGGGGATTAAGGCCTATTGTAAATACGGTTTTCCCGTCTTAACGCGATATCAAGTTTTTTAAAACATACAAAAAAAAAGAAGCGCCAAGGAAGAACTGTGGATTTAGACTTGCAAATCCATGCGCAATACTATATTTTTCACCTCATTAAATGCCTGGGTGGCGGAACTGGTAGACGCAAGGGACTTAAAATCCCTCGCCCGTAAGGGTGTACGAGTTCAATTCTCGTCCCAGGTACCAAATAAAAACAAGGGGTTAGCCGAATTGGTTAGCCCCTTTGTTATTTTGTCAATAAAAAAGTAAGCGTATTGTAAGCAGTATATTTTTTTGATTCTTGGCTGAATGCTATAATGGGGGTTTTTGCCCATCCCCCCGAAAAGTGCAATAAGGGGCTTCTTCTCCAAACTCGATAAAAATTTGAACAGCAATGATCGTATTTGAATTCTTGAGAACCGGGGGTTTTTGTCCAAAACCACAAAATTTCCGACGAGGCTACACATGGCCGGAACATGTGTTATCATTCATCGGACCAACTGCCGTCAGGCCAGATGGATCTCATATGCGCTACGGTTCCCTTTTCCATGGATATCAGAAATTCATGAATGCTGGCGATTTGCCCGACGCCAAACCTGCCCTCTGCTGAACCGGGATCGTTATTGATTTTAATCATGGCGTTAGCAAAATTCCCAGCTTTGAATGCCGTGACAAATTCCTGATTCTCGTTTATCGCCTGCTCCAGTTCCTCATGAACCTCCGAGGGTAGGTCAGAAGTTATTTCAATTTCTCCCTCACTGTTTTCCTGAAGCCAAACAGATTGATCACCTGAAATTCCAAGGGACTTGAGTGTGTCCATGAGAAGCTCTGCCGCTTTTTCCATATTCTCTTTTGCAAATGCTTTTTTTTCTTCATATGTAATTACCCCATCTTTACTGGCTTCCGCCCCAAATAAACGGGTGTGTCCCACCTGTTACATAGGATAGCCCGGATGGCCACTTTAAAATCCCCCACCCATGGCCGGGTCAAAATCCCCCGGCGACAGAAAATTAAGATCTAAGTTATTCTCTTAATATCTTCCATTTTTTCCTTTTTTCACCCCTCCCTGGTGTTGCGCAGCTGAGAGAGCCGATTGGCAGCCTCTTTGAGCCGGTAGCTCTTCCCTTCAAATTTCAGCAAATGACCATGGTGAAGGAGTCGGTCCAGTATGGCCGATGATGCTGCATTGTCTTTGAGGAGCAGTCCCCAGTCTTCAAGAGGGCGATTTGAAGTGATCACGGTGCTTTTTTTCCTGGCATACCGGTTGATGATGACATCCAGCAGGTAATCAGCTGCATCTTTAGGCATTTTCTTCCGGAGGAATAAATCATCAATAACCAAAAGATCTGCCTGTGTAAACAGTTTGAAGACTTTTTTTCGATTTTGAGTCTGTTCAGCCTCAAACATGTCTTCAAAAAACACATGGGCCTCCCGATAAACCGTTTTCTGGAACAATTGGATGGACGCATGGGCAATGGTCTTGGCAATATGGCTCTTCCCAGTACCCGGGGCACCTATCAGTAGGGCATCTTCGCCATTTTGTATGAACTTGGCAGTCACCAGTTCATAAATTTCCTTTTTTGGAAGCTTGGGATTAAACCCCCAGTCAAATTCCGTCAACGTTTTCATCTCATCAAGCCCGGAAGCCTTAAACCTGCGCAGTCTTAGACTGGATGAACGATGGTCCAGCTCATCCTGGATCAGCCAGGACAATGCGTCAACCAGACTTGCGCTGGACTGATTGGCCTGTAAAGCCCGGCTTTCGAGTGTCGCCAGCATACCGCTCAGCCTGAGAACCTTTAATTGTTTTTCGATTTCTGTGATTGTCATACTCATGATGCCTCCTTTTTTTTCTTTTTTCATCCCTTAAATCATGCCTGTCTTCCTTAAATATCTAAGCTGAGATCCGGACATATCGGCCGGATCTTTGATCCCGGACGTTATACCTATGGGCAGACATCCAGGCCGCTCAAATTTCTGATCCCAGTCAAATACTCTTACTGTAAATCCATGTTGCTTCAGTAATGACTCAGCCTTCAAAGCCCCCTCCTTGCCGGCTTTATCCCGGTCCAGAAAGAGATTAACGATGCTGATATTTATATGCGATGCTAAAAATTGAAGCTGGCGAACCTGTTCCTCACACAGATGTGCCCCCATTATGGCACCTGCATTCAGGCAACCAGCCGACACGAGGGCGGCCACATCAAAAAAGCCTTCCACAAGGGTCAGTCCGAATTGCTCAACCTGCCTTTTTGCCCCAGGGTCAAGGAGCAGCTTGTCCTGGTTGTATATCTCCAGCTTTTTAGAAAATGGAAAACCCCAGTACCTGCCGTTGGCTGCCGACTGTTCCTCTGTCAATGCGCGGCCAACATGGCTCAACACAACAGGTTTTAGATCCTGGTTAACGCCACGAACCTGAAAAACCAGCCTGCCGTTCAATGGGGAACATTTGCCTTGCTGTCTCTCCGGCAGGTAGCCGCACCCCAGGTACTGGCATGCTTGACCGGAAATCCCTCGCTTCTCCAGCACCGGATGAAAAGATTGCAAATACGGCTGCAGGTCAACCACCACTGGCGGATTTGCGCGGTTCTGCTTTGGGGACGGCTTTTGCCCAACGGCTGCCGTCTGATTCAAAATAGAGATCCC
>NZ_JQKJ01000016.1 GCF_000745975.1 Desulfobacter vibrioformis DSM 8776
CTTTAGAGCCATCATCACCTTGTCTTCCGGGGTCCGCAGGTCAAAGAAAACGGTATCACGTGTCTCAGCAAAGCAGTGATCACATTTGTTGCAATAAAAGATACGTCGTTTTCCGTTCTGGGTCATATAGGTCGAAATGGCGCTAATGTTACCTCGGTTCATCAGCCGATAATGGGAACATTCCGGGTTTGGGCATGGCTGGCCCCAGTCCTTGGGTTTTCGCATGGGTCAATCCTCCAATCAATTCGGTATATATATCCAAACTGATAGGATAATTAGCATTTTTTCTTTTTCAAAGTATTACCGGGTGAGCACCTAATTTACCGGAACACTTAAAAACAACGACTCTCCTTCCATCCAGAATCATCTTCTCACCGGTGGCCGGATTCCGCCCCTTCCTGGAAGATTTCTTCTTCACTTGAAATTTGCCGGACCCGCTTATCATGATGTCTTCGGTGTGTTTGGTAAGCGCCAAGGGAGTCTGCTCCTCTGTTTATCATGCCTGGTATTTTCCCCATGTCAAAGCTGATGTTTAAAATTTAGAAGCGGTATTGTCAAGTTTGTTGTTACAGAATAGGAGCTTACAGCCAATCTATAATTTTTTTATGCCAACAGCTTTAACGACCAGGTCACAGCCGAGAGGCCATTCGGGGCATAGAATACAAAAAAATGTCACCTTGTTTCTAAGCTCTGACGTATCCCTTTGCCGGGTCACTGCCTGACGACAAATTCTATGTTGTGCTTTTTCTTCAATACAAGTATTCAAGAATCCATGATATAAAAGCAAAGGCCTCAGAAAAGAAAAATCGCCGTTAATTTTAAAAATTGACCGACGGTGGAGGGGAACAATGAGTACTGTTCGGCCCATTTATAAACCACACCTTCAAAGGCAGAAAAGATGATTTGGACACTTAAAATTGAATGTGAATGGGGAAGATATCTTGAAGAAGAATGTGTTCGCATAATTGAAATAGACGAAGAATCAACTCTTTATGATTTACATTTGATTATCCTAAAATTAGTCAAGTTTGATAATGATCACCTGTTTGAGTTTTTTAATTGAAGTTTTTTATCAACCGATTTACAAAAAAACAGATAGATAAAATCTGCCTATTATGCCTAATCTTAACTATTCGACCCTAATAGAAAGGATACTCAATGCCAAAAGGAATGTGGGTTTACGACCCTCAATCTGGGGGAAAATCAATCCCGAAATCAATTCAGCCTAGAATACGCCAACGTATTCTTGATCATGCAGAAAAACACTACGCCGACAGATGTAATCGTATTGATGTCCGGTTCCGTGGGAAGTTTTGCTATATTGATGCATATACTGAACCGTTCGTCCCACCAGATTACGACCCAGAACTTTTCGGTGGTAAATCACGAAAAGAGCGTATTGCACAGTTACGCGAGATTCCGATTCATCTCTGCCGACTTCGGTACTTTGGTGATGAGGAAAACTGGTCGATGGCTTTCTACACATACAGCAATATGAAGTACGAGCCGTGTATATTTGACAACGGTTCCTGGCACGGTACACCAGAGCAAGCACTTGATACTTCCTCCGTTTACCTTATGGAATAATTGAGTCGAACAATCCGCTCCAGACCGACCCTGGGAGCTATCGGCGTTTGAAAAAACTTGACTTTTTACAACCTGCTCGACTATTGCCCCGGTCGGCTGAACTGCCTATTATTCATCTATACAATCAATCAAATATAAAAAAATGAAATACATCGGAAAAGTAGAAGTCGAAGAAATAGTGGCAAAAGGAAGAGCATCTTCAGAACAGGAAATCACTGAAATGCTTGATGCGTTAGAAGAAAAGCATCCTTATATTTATCAATTTATTTTCGGTGAACCATCAGATGGCATTGCCATGATTAATAAGGATATGGCCAATTTATATCTGGATTTGTCCTGTGATGTGATATGGGTTTTCAATAGTGTGTTTGGCTGCCTTCCTGAATTTAAAAATGAGGAGGATTTGGTCCTAGGCCATTTATCAAAGATTGATGCAGAACTTAAATCTATTACCAAAGAAATCCCAATGGATGAAAAGTTTAGAACGAAATTGCAGAAAAGGTTTATTAATCAAAGCCTTGAGTCAAAAATTCAACTTAATCTTCTGCACTATTTGGAGAGCGAAGTGGTAAAGTATGCATCGTTTAAAAGTGCCCGGAAAAAGGCTATATCAATGACAAATAACCTGTTGTTTGTATTGGTTCGTTTGTTGGGAGATTTATATTACAGTGTTCAAATAAAAAATGCATAATCGGGATAGGACTCCCCCTTGAACCGGCTTCGCCGTACCGTGTAATATTCCGGTGAATCCTTACACGGTGAAAGGAAATGGTATAACATGTCCGCCAGGTGCATGGAGCGCCATATTCACCATATATCCCGCACTGTCCTGAAACTTGGGGTCCTCCTGTGCATCATTCTGGTCACGGACGGGTGGATAGTCCGGCCCGCAATACACACGGCCCGGGCGGGAAGGCTGGACCTTGGTCAGTTAGATTTTTCGACCCAGGGCATCGGCTTTCCGGGCAATGGGCTTTTTACTGGAACCGCCTGCTTACACCACAGGATTTTAAACATTTCCCCCTTCCCCAAAAAAACGGCTTTCTGGCCGGCCCCTGAGCAGTCTATCATGCCCGAGGCCGGCAAGTATTCGATTAGTCCATCAGGATAAACTTGGATTGTTTGGCGGAGCAGATCGGACATTTTTCCGGTGCGGCACCCAGCTCAATGTAACCGCAGACCGGACACAGGTAAAATTCGCTGGCATCCAGATCTATGCCATTTTTAACGGCTTCCAGGGCTTTTGTGTAGAGGTTGGCATGCACTTCTTCAGCACCCAGGGCAAATTTAAACATAATTTTGGCTTTATGGCCGTCGGCCTCTGCCTGTTCCAGCATGGGCGGATACATTTGGGTGAACTCTTCGGTCTCGCCGTCAATAGCAGCCTGGAGGTTCTCGGCGGTTGACGCGATCATACCCAAGGCAGCCAAATGACCCTCGGCATGAATCCGTTCTGCTTCGGCAGCAGTTTTAAACAGTTTTGCAATATTTTTGAATCCTTCTTTTTCGGCTTTTTGGGCAAAAGCCCTGTATTTCTGATTGGCCTGACTTTCACCTGCAAACGCCTCTTTTAGATTGTCATTGGTTGTTGCCATCATTTCCTCCCTTAATTTAATGAATTGATGAAAAAAGCTGAATTTATCTGTATCGCATTTTGCTTTTTTACTATTATTTTGATTTTTTATCAATGAATTGAAGGAGGGGCGAATTTGAACCTGTCCTCATTATTTCATTATGGGGGAACACGTTGGCCTTGATCATCTTTTGGGCCAATTTTGATTCTCGAATCATAAATACTTATCGAAAGACCTTTAACGGCAGTGGGTTATGAATTTGAACAATGCCCCAAATTCTCAAGTTCCGAAACGATGATCAAGGCCTGAATTTATTCTTGCGAAATAAATATGGATTGGTTATAGTTCTAAAAATTAGGCATGCATCCCCGGATCTATTTCTTAATTTCCGGGTCTTCTGAGGGACCCGGCTTCTACAAACGGGACAAATGCTGTGACGTTCACAAAAAAATTTTCATGCGAGGTAATATGACCGAAAAAACGCAGGTAAAAGAAGAAAAAAAGACTACCGCCGCCCCCAATCCGATTGATCCGACATCGGAGGAAATCACCAAACTTATTCGCAGACGTGCCAACTACGCTGCCGGCGTGGGACTTCTGGGATTACCTCTTATTAACTTTGCCGGAGTGACCACTATACAAGTCGGGCTGGTTAAAAGCCTTTGTACCAAGTATGGCAAAACCTTCAGCGAAACTGCCGCTCGAAATATCATATCCGGCCTGCTTTCAAGCGGGGCTGTTTCGCTGGCAGCTCCAGCCGTCGGAGGCGTTGCTTTAGCCGTTCCCCTGGTGGGGCTTCCCCTGGCAATTGCTACAGCACCGGTGCTCAACGGGGTAACAACCTACGCACTGGGGCATGTGTTTGCCACACATTTTGCCCAGGGGGGTTCCCTTGTCGGGACAGCGGCAGGTGAGCTTTCAGGCAGCTTTAAATCCGCGGTCAAGGTTGCCAGACAAAAAATGGGAAACGTGATTGCCGGAAAACAGGACGCACCTGAAGCAGCCTAGGCCAGCGTGTAGACCCCGGACTGTTTTTAATTTGTCCCGAAATTTTAATTATACCTGATTTTTCACCAGGATCTGCGCATGGCAGGTTTTCCTATGATATTGCGCCATGGGTCGGAAATGGTGTTTGTGTAAATTAGGGCTGCTTTGCAAGGGACAACTGCGTAAATCCTGCTGGTTTAAATTTTCCCGGGTTGTATTCTTTATTCCCATTCACCCGGAAATCGCTGCCCGGATTCAGGAAGACAGGTTGCCGGCAATGGCCCCCCCCTGTGTGTGCCTGTATATTCTGTGCATAGGGGACAGGGCAGCATATTTATCTTTCTTGATTGTTGGGTAAACGGAAACCAATGACTTCCTGTGTTGACGATATGACATTCACGCTTCTGTCCGGAATCTCATTTCCGGAACAATTTTATACATGTGTGTTAAATTACCCGGACCGGACGGCGGTCAAGGATGACCGGCGGCAGCTATCCTTTAAAGCGCTGGACCGGCACTCGTGCCTAATCGCCCGGCATCTAAGGGATTTGGGCCTGGGCCAAAGCACCGCTCCTGAAAATTACGACATCGGCTATCCGGAAAAGGCAAGGGTGTCCCCCTGGGTCATGGTATTGACCGGCAGAACCGTTGATGTGGCCGTGGGCATTCTTTCGGTGCTCCGGGCAGGCGGGGCATATATCTGTGTGCCCGAAGAGGCCCCCCGGGCCTACATCCGCCAGATTGCACAAACAGCCAAAGTGACGGCAGTACTGACTTCTGGTTCTGGGAATCAAGGCCTGGAGGATATCCCCTGCATCGACCTTACCGATCCCCTTACCGATTGGGGGCTGCACAACCAGGCGCTTTCAGACCCTTCCGGCGCATGGGACCGGTTTATTCCCCATCCACGGGATATGGCCACCGCCATTTTTACCTCCGGCTCAACCGGCCGGCCCAAGGGGGTGGTGCTGGAGCACCGGGCGATCTCGGCCATGCTGGCCTGGCAGAAATCATACATGGATCTTCCCCCCGGATCACACACCGCAGCCTTTGCGCCCTTGGGGTTTATTGCTGCGCCCTGGGAGCTGCTTTTCCCCCTGGCCTCGGGCATGACCCTGCATATTCTCAGTGAGCAGGTGCGGCGGGATCCCCTGGCCCTGGAAACCTATTTTGAACGTCACGGGATCCGGTACGTGTTTCTGTCTCCGGATATGGCGGAAATGTTCAGCCACAACTGCCACGGACAGTCCCTGAAATATGTCCGGGTGGCAGGCGGTCCCCTGCGCTCCTGTTCCCGCACCCCTTACGAAATTCTGTACTCCCTGGGCATGTCTGAAAACGGCGGTTCCGTCACATTTTTATCCATCCAAAAGGCATATGAATCCGATATCCCCCTGGGCGGGGCATTCGGTCCTTCGCGCATCTATCTCCTGGATGATCAAAACAATATGGTCGGCCCGGGTGAGATAGGGAGAATGGCGGTGAGTTCCCCGTCCCTGGCCAGGGGATACCTGGGGATGCCTGATCAGACCCGGGACTGTTTCATCGCCAATCCCTTTACCCATGTCCGGCCCTCGGTGTATACGCCCCCGTTGACAGATCCGGGCCCGGCCCACGGCATGGACACTTCTGCCTACAACCGTCTTTTTCTGTCCGGGGACCTGGCCCGCCTGGATGAAAACGGAATGCTGGTCCATTGCGGGCGCAGTGATTTTGTCGTAAAAATTCGGGGGATGCGGGTGGATCCGGGCCATGTGGAAGCGGTATTGGCCAGCTGCGACGGCGTGCGGGAGTGTGTGGTGGCTGCCCAGAAAGCAGCGGATCAGGTGGTCCTATGGGCCTGGGCCGCTGGAGATAACCTGGACGCCCAGGCCCTGAAATCCCGGCTGGCAGCCCTTGTGCCCGATTACATGGTGCCGGACCGGATTAAAATTATGCAGGCCCTGCCACGGGGGGTCCACGGCAAAATTCAGCGCTCCCGGCTCCCACAAATCCCGGCGGAAAACATGGCATCTGCGGGCCTCTCTGATCCGGAGAATCCGGTGGCCGGCCATGATCCCCGCCTGGAACGCCTGTGTGAAATTTTTGCAAAAAAACTACTGGTTTCCCGCGTCACCCCTTTGGACAATTTCTTTGCCCTGGGGGGGGATTCCCTGAAACTTGCAGGGCTACAGCTCATGCTGCGCAGCGAATTTTCGGTTGATCTGCCCTATGGGGAACTTTTTCGCAGACCCTGGCCCTCGGCAGTTCTTGAAATGATGGACCTGGCCGGAGATGGGGCCGGCATATCGCGTATCCCTGCTTCCCCGGCCCGGGACCGGTACCCCCTGACCATGCCCATGCGGCAGATGTACCTGCTGTGGCGGCTGGGCCGGGATCCCCGGGCTTACGAGGTAGATACCTGCATGATGGTGGAAGGGGATGTGGACGGCCAGCGGCTGGAACAGGCCTTTGCCAGACTGGTGGCCCAGGAGCCTCTCCTGCGCTCCAGATTCATTGAAAAGGACGGGGAGCCGTTCTGGGTGATTGACGATAATGATAGCATGCCCTATGATTTTGTGTCCCTTCGTGCGCCGGATCCGGAACAGGCCCGCCTGCTGTGGGAGAAACTCAGCCTTGCCCGGCCGGCCATAGATCTGTCCCGGTCTCCGCTCTTTTACGTGGTCTGTATCGAAATCAATTCCCGTTGCAGTTTTCTGGGACTGACAACCCATCATATCCTCGTGGATGCGGCGTCGTCCCGCCTTCTGATGGATGCCTGGTGGGACTTGTACACGGTTGGAAAAATCCATGATCCCGGAGGCGGTCAGACCGTTCCAATGACGGATTATGTGCTTTGGGACCGTGCCCGGCAGGAGAGCCAGGGACTTAAAACATCTGAACGCTTCTGGCAGGAACGGTTAAATCCCCTTCCGCCGCCCCTGGATCTCTCGGGCGCGGCCTCTCCCAGACCCTCTGCCCTGACAGGGGGCAGTGCCGTTGCCCGGGTGGTCCTGGGAAAAGAGGACCGGGCCGCCCTGGCAAAACTAGCCGATGTTTACCAGGTAAGCGTATTCCAAACACTGCTGGCGGTCTGGGCCGCATTTATTTCCCGCCAGGCAGCCGTTACCCAAGGGTTTGACGAAATCGTGATGGGCGTGCCCTTTGCCGGAAGGGACCATCCCGCACTCCAGTTCTGCAAGGGGATGTTTGTAAGGACACTGCCCCTGCGTCTTCAGCCCACACCGGACGGATCCCAGCCATTTTCAGACTGGCTCCGCCAGGTCCGGGAAAGCTTTCTGGATGCCTGGGAACACCAGGCCTGCTCCCTTGAGCGGATTGTGCAGCTGGTCAAGCCCCCCCGGATTCCGGGGCGCAGTCCCCTGTTCGACGTGATGATCAACCGGCTTCCCCAGCCCCGGCCCTTCCCGGTGTTCAGGTCAACGGACCAGGAAGTCTCCGCCAGGATCGTTCCCGGGTTCAACCGTCCCACGGCCATCTTCGACATCATCCTGGAGATCCGGGAGGGCCGGGATCAGATTTTTCTGGAACTGACCTATGCCAGAGATCTGTTCCAGCCCGGTCTGATGAAAATCTGGGCAGACGCAGTGGCTGCAATTGTCAGAACAGCCTGCGCCGATCCCGGCAGGCCTCTGGAAGAACTGCCCTGGCCTTCGGACCGGATACTGGCTGAATTTAAACCGGCAGAGAGCGATGACGATCCGCATATCCCGCCGTTTTCCTATGATGCAGACTGGGCCGGGGATGATATGGCCACACAGGCCCTGATCACTGCATGGCAGGAGGTTCTAGGCGTTTCCATGGCCGGGCCGGCGGACGATTTCTTTGCGCTGGGGGGGGATTCCATTACTGCCATGCGCCTGGAGGCGGAACTTTTCAAGGCAGGATGGTACCTGCCGGCCACCACAATCTATGAGCAGGCCCGGCTGGGTGAGTTGATACAAATGATGGAACCTGCAAACGCTTTTGATGACGAGGACGATGAATTTGCCTGATATCCCCGGCCGCTTCTCCCTGACCCCCATGCAGGAGGGGATGATCTTTGATTCCATGGCATCGACATCGTCTGCGGCATCCGGGCACAAGTCCGGTCCCAGATACCTCTCACTGATCCATTTCAGGCTTCCCCGTCCCTGTGATCCTGGGGCCCTTGGCCGGCGCTGGCATGGTCTTGCCCAAATCCATCCGGCCCTGCGCACCCGGTTTTTCCTTGATGACAACGGAAACCTGACCCAGGCCTTTCCCAAAGACCATCTTCCCGGGTTCAGCTGCCAGGATATCTCCGGTCGCAGTGCCGAAGATCAGGACCGGGCCATTGACGATTATCTTGAAGCGGTCCGCACAACAGGGATAGACCCCTTTGCCGGTCCCCTGTGCCGGCTGGTCCTGTTTGACAGAGGCGGCGGGCAGGGTGCGGGTATCCGGGATATGGGAATCATTTTCCACCACGCCGTGCTGGACGGCTGGAGCCTGTCCATCCTGATGACGCAGCTTCTGGCCCAGAAGGCGCCCGGGGACAAAGGGGTGCCCTTTAGCCGGTATCTCCGGTTCCTGTCAAAGCGGGACATTCAGTCGGATCTTGCCTATTGGCAGGCCAGACTTGACGGCGTTGGGGCTGACTGCCGGCTCCCCGGCCAGGTTCCAGACCCAATTTCGGATCAAGGAACGGATACCATGCCATCGGACCCCGCACACCACCGGTTTTCTCTGGGGGAAAGCACGGGTCTGTACGGTCTGGCCCGGCAACTGCGTATCTCTCCGGGGCGCCTGCTCCAGGCCTTGTGGGCCCTACTGCTGTGCCGGTACAATGAAGGGCAGGCCGTGTTCGGCCATGTGATCACCGGCCGCATGGGAACAGTGCCCGGGGTGATGGGGATGGTGGGTATGTGTGTGAATACCATTCCGGCCCGGTTGGACCTGCCCGAAGAAAAGTCCTTTTCCACCTGGATCAGGGAATGGAATACCCAGGTATCTGCGGATGAACGCCACGGATTTACCTCCCCCACCGCGTTGAACAAGATAGTACCCAACTATGCTGATCTTCTCTTTGTGGCTGATCCTGCCCCCCCGGCAGACAGCCCTGAGTGGGTCCGGGGATATGGGGAGGCTGTGGCAGGATTTACTGCTGGTTTCGAACTGGGAGAAACGGTTCTGGCCTGCTTTTCCTATGATACCCGCAAATACCCGGTCCGGGCTGTGGCACGCACGGCAGCCCATTTCTGCAACATCCTGGCCGCTGTCATTAAGAACCCGAATATCGGTCTGAAAGATATCTCTTTTCTTCCGGATCAAGAGGCGGCCCTGCTGCTGGCCAGCGATCCGCCCTTGCCGGCGGCCGGTAACACCCTGGCAACGCTCTGGCGGACGGCGGCGGCGATCCATTCAGGGAAAACCGCCCTGGTCTGGGGCAGCACCCGCATGACCTACGCAGCGCTGGCAGGCCGTGTGGACGCCCTGGCTTCTGCCCTGGCCGGCCAGGGCGTGAAGCCGGGTGACCTGGTGGCTGTTAAGCTTAACCGGTCCCACCGCATCGCCATTGCGGTCCTGGCCGTACTCCAGGCCGGAGCAGCCTACCTGCCCCTTGCCCCGGAGTGGCCGGCCGACCGGATCAGGCAGATTCTGGCCGATACCCATCCGGCCCTGGTGCTGGACGACGACACCCTTGACCGGCTCGGACATGTGCCGGCCGCCGGGAAAAAAGAGACGGCATCCCCATCTCCCTGTCCGGAAAATCCGGCTTATGTCATCATGACCTCCGGCACCACAGGACGCCCCAAGGGCGTGGTGGTGGAACACCGGAATGCCGTGGCGTTCTGCACCTGGGCCATGGACCGGTACCAGTGGGGGCCGGGCATGAGCGCCGCCATCCAGACCGAGTTCGCCTATGACGTGGCCATCTGGGGGCTCTATCCGGCCCTGTTCAGCGGCGGCACCGTGCATATCCTGGAACAGGAGGTTCGGCATACCCTTCACCGGATAAGGGATTACCTGGTCCGGGAAAATATTACCCACATGGATCTGCCCGTTGCCATGGCCGAGGAGTTTATGGACATGTTCCCCGGCACCAAGGCCCCCCCTGCCCTGCGCTTCCTGGCCACAGGCGGGGATGCCCTTGGCCGCTATACCAAGGTGCCTTACACCGTTGTCAACGAGTACGGCCCCACTGAATGCACGGTAACCTGTACCTCATATACCCTGTCCCGGAACATGACGCCCATCCCCATCGGCAGGCCCCTTCCCGGAATGCGGGCTCTTATTCTGGACCGGATGGGCCGGCTCGCCCCCCTGGGCGTGCCGGGAGAACTCTGTTTTTCAGGGGTCCAGGTGGTCCGGGGATATCTGGGAGACGCCCGGCTCACCGCTGAAAAATTCACAGATAATCCCTTTTTTGATCCGGACCGGGACGATCCTGAACACAGACGCCTTTACTGCACCGGTGACCTGGCCTGCTGGCAGGCGGCTCCGGACCATGACCGGGGCGACCTGATCTTTCTGGGCCGCATGGACCACCAGGTCAAAGTAAGGGGATTTCGGGTGGAACTGGGAGAAATTGAAAGCGTGCTCCAATCCCATCCCGGGATACACAGGGCTGTGGCAGCACTGCTGGCCCCGGCATCCGGCAGCGAAAAGCGTCTGACCGCATGGGTGGTCTGCCCCGCCAGCAAGTTCCGGAAAGAGGATATCCTTGCCTTTCTCTCGGAGAAACTGCCGTCCCATATGCGCCCTGCACTCATCCGGATAGACGCGCTGCCGCTGACCCCCGGCGGCAAGATAGACCTTCGTGCCCTTCCTGTGCCGGATGGCCGGGCCCCAGACCTTCCGGCCGCGCCTCCTGATACGCCGGCCGAAAAAATGCTCATGGCTGTCCTGGCAGATCTGCTGCCCGGAATGGATGCCAATGTACTGCTGGGCTTTCTGGCGGCGGGCGGGGATTCCATCAACGCCATCCGTCTGGCTGCCCGGCTGGAAAGTCTGGGGTGGCGGGTTGCCCTCAGGGATATCATGGCCAGCCCCACCCTCAGGGCCCTGGCGGAAAAGATGAAGGCCCCGGATGCCAACGAAGCCGAAGACAAACCCGTACCCCTCCCCCTTCCCGATACCGGATTTTCCAGGACCATGGAAGCAGCCTGGGGCAAGGACACAATCATCCTTCCGCCCACGCCTACCCAGATAATGCTGCTGACCCAGGTCGCCATGTCCGGGCCGGACACCTATGCCGTGACAGGACATTACAGGCTGCCGGACACGGCACCGTCCCCGGAAGAGATCCGCAACCGACTGGTATCGGCCATGGAACGCCACGATATCCTGCGGGCCGGCTTTGTCCTGGATGGGGACGGAGGATACTGGATGGTCGTCCCGCCCAGGATGCAAATCCCCTTTGTTTATCATGATCATGCGCACCCGGAGGATATCAGATGCCGGCTCCTGGACCGGCTGGCAGAAATGAAAGCCGGACTGGACCCCTCTAAGCCCCCCCTGGTCCGCCTGGAAATTTTCAGAATGGCCGAGGGACACCTGGAGATGCTGCTTCACTACCACCACCTGATCCTGGACGGCTGGAGCCTGGGTATCCTGTTTGACGAACTTTTTGGCCGTGTGCCCGGGCCGCCTGGGCCGGTTCTCTGTTTCGGGGAATATCTTCAATGGATTCACGCCCGGATTTCCCGGCATGGGGGGGGCAAAGACAAAACATCCGGCAAGATGATTTCTGCCGGTTTCTGGGATGAAAAATTTCCCGCCCATGCCCGGCCGGCAGACCTGCCCTTGTGGCCGCCCCAGGAAGCTGCCAAGGCAGATCCTGCTGGTTCAGACCTGCCCCAAAGCCTGCCGCTGCTTTCCTCTGGTGAATTCATGGACTGCAAGGCGGCTGCCCGGAAGGCAGGGGTCACGCCTGCGGCATTTTTCATGGCCATGTGGATGCTGGTTCTGACGCGCTATAACGACTGCCCGGAAGAGGGGCCGATGATGCTGGGATTTGTATCTGCCGGCCGGCCGCCCCTGCCCGGGATTGAGTCCCTGGTGGGCATGTGCGCCAGGACCCTCCCGCTGGCCATTCCCCTGGCCGGCGATCAATCTTTTACAGGCTTTGCCTTGGCAGTCCAGGATGAGATGGATCAGGTCCAGGCCCGGTATGACGTACCTGACACCATGGCCAGCCGTCTGCCCCGCCATCTCTTTTCTTTTGAAGCCGTTGGAGAGGATAACGGGCATTTTCCCATGCCCTTATCTGCCCACGGCAGCGACGGCTACGACCTTGTGAGCCTGTTCCGGGACGGCGGGGCCGATTCTGCGGCTGGATTCCGCTTCCATTCCCAAGCCGTACCGCCTGCCCTGGCTGACAGGCTCAGGGTCCAGTTCCGGGCCATGGCCAGACGGGTGCGGAAGACCCCGGACCTGCCTGCCGGAGTCATCTCCCGACTCCCGGCGGAAGAGATCCGGCAGCTTACAGAACAATTCGGCCGGGGCAAACATCTGGCCGTTGATTTTCCCACGGCGGTGCATGCCTTCCGCGCCGCTGCCAAACGATATCCGGACCTGCCGGCCCTGGCCCGTGACACGGTCTGCCTGACTTACAGTCAGCTTGATGACCGGACCGATGCCCTGGCCCGCCGGTTGGCAGCCATGGGGGCGAGCCGGGGCTGCGTGGTCGGGGCAGTCATGTCCCGGAGCCTTGCCGGGGGGGCCGTACCCCTGGGGATCATGAAAGCCGGAGCCGCTTATCTGCCCCTGGCACCGGATTGGCCGGTTTCCCGAATCAACGACATGCTGGCGTTCACCAATGCCTGCGCCCTGGTGACGGACTGCCTGGCACCTGCGGATATTTCCCTTCCGGCCCTGATCCTGACAGAAAATTTTGAAGATCTGGAACCCGAAGGAGACGCCCCGCTTTTACCGGAGCCATCCCCGGCGGATCTGGCCTATGTCATCTGTACCTCCGGCACCACCGGTCGCCCCAAGGCAACGGCAGTACCCCACAGGGCCCTGGCGAACCAGGTCGCATGGACCCTGGACAGATTCGGGCCGTACGCCCATGACCGGATCCTTCACACCATGGCCTTCTCATTTGATCCCTCTTTATGGCTGCTCTTCCCCTTCTGGGCCGGCGGTGCCTGCGTGCACATGGCAGCCGGGGAACTGCTCGTGGACAGCGCCGCCCTTATGGCAGCCCTCCACCGCTTTGGCATCACCCGTTTAGCCCTGCCCACCCGGGTGGGGGATCTGCTTTTTGACCATGCCCGAAGGGCCTCGGCCGGAAAGGATACGGGGCGCAGCGGATTTCCCCGGTCCCTGGTCTCCCTGACTGTGGGCGGTGAATCGCCCCAAAGGCTTATGCCGGTGGATTTTGAAGTGATTAACGCCTACGGCCCAACAGAGGCCTGTATTCAGGTTACCACCTGTCCCGTGTCAACGCTTTCCGGTGCCAGCCGCATCATCGGGCGCCCTTTGGCCAATGTCCAGGTCTATGTGGTGGACCCAGGGCTTGGGCTCTGTCCGCTGGGGGTGGCGGGGGAACTCTGCATTTCCGGCCCCCAGCTGGCCACAGGATACCTGGGCATGCCCGGGGAGACAAGCCAGGCCTTTCTGGACAATCCATTTTCTAACCATCCGGAATTTAATCTGATTTACAGAACCGGGGACCGGGTTCGCTGGCTGCCGGACGGAAATCTGGAATTTTTAGGACGCACAGACGACCAGGTCAAAATCCGGGGGTACCGGATTGAAATTGAAGAGGTCCGCCAGGTATTGATCGCCGCGCCTGGGATCCGGGATGCCCATGTGCTGATTCAAAACGACCGGACCGGTCAGCCCAGTCGTCTGGATGCCTATTATATTCCCCAGGATTCTCCCGCCACCCGGGACCAGATCAAGGCGTTTATGGGATCCCGCCTGCCGGCGTATATGGTGCCGTCCTCATTTACAGCGGTTCGGCAATGGCCGTTAAACGCCCACGGCAAGCTGGACCGGAACCGCCTGCCGTCACCGCTTCTTGAAACCGTGTCAGGCACCCCGCCCCAGACCGAGGCGGAAAAAATCCTGGCCCGTTCCTGGGAAGCGGTTCTGGGCATTTCAAACATCTGCCGGGAAGACAGCTTCTTTGACCTGGGGGGGCATTCCCTGCAACTGCTCAAGGTCATGGGGCACATGGCCGGCACCCATTTTATTGAAATTCAGGATTTTTTTAAAACCCCGAAACTCTCAGATCTGGCAGCCCGCATGAGACCGGTAGAACCGGGCGCGGCCCATGGGGATAACGGGAGGCCAGACCCAGTTGTGCATACAGGACATCACCAGGACGCCGGGGAAGACCCGCATTACCAGGCCCTTATGGCTGGTGCGGCCCGTCTTTCAAAAGCCAGCCCCCTCCCGCTGCACAGAATTATGATCACCGGGGCCACAGGCTATCTGGGCGCCTTTCTTTTAAAAGCGTACCAGGACCGGACAAGGGCTACAATTCTGGTACCGGTAAGGGGCGGAAAAGATCCTTGGCAGCGGCTGCATACAAGCCTTGCCTTTTATTTCGGCAAGGCGGACGCTGAACGTATGGTGGACCGAAAACGCATCATTCCTGTCAGGGCGGACCTGGGCCGTTCCCGGGATGTGGATGCCCTGGAAACCTGTCTTCCCCACCTGGATATGATTATTCACTCGGCAGCCGCCGTCAACCACTACGGCAGCCCGGAACTGCTGACTGCGGCCAATGTGACGGCCACAGAACATCTGCTGGAACTGGCCGCCCGGTATGGACACTGCCGGTTTGCCCATATCTCCACCCTGAGTGCGGTCAACCTGCCGGGGTTTTCAGAACTTACCCAGGATGCGGGTCCACCTGCCCGGAACCATTACTCCCGGACAAAGCAGGCAGCGGAAAAACGGGTGCTCAGGGCCAGGGATAACGGTCTGGACTGCCTGATCTTCCGTACCGGAAACCTGATCCTTGACACGGTAAATCACCGGTTTCCCCAGGCCGCCCCAAGCAACATGTTTCTGCGCCTGGCCCGGATGATCGCAAAAACAGGTCTGGCAATGGACGGGACCGGCAAGATGGGGCCGAACTTTGTGGACCAGGCTGCCCAGGCCATCTGCCTCCTTGCCGGTCAGACAGATCCCGGACCGGGGATTTTCCACATCGACAACCCCCACCAGATTGCCATATCCCAAATCCTTTCCATGGCCCTGCCCAGAAAAGAGGCCATTGTCCGGCTTCCGGTTACAGCCCTGAAAGCGCAACTGCGGATCATGGGCCAGGCCGGGCCAGGTGACCGGGGAGAGGCTGCCCGGGAGTACCTGGCATGGATAGGCCAGCAGGAAAGGGAGAAGGCAGAAGGCGAAATTTTTGGCGGTGAGATAAAAATGGACTGGACCCTTGCCCTGCTGGCGAATCTGGGATTTGTCTGGCCCAAAATGACCCGGGAACTGGCCAAAGCCGTCCTGGACCGGGCACTGACCCTGGACCAGGGTTTTGAAACGCATCATACTGGTGAAAGGAGTGGATAACATATGGAACACGCAACCTATACCCGGATGCTGGGTGACCTGGCCGGACAATGCCCCGATGCCCCGGCCCTTTGCTACAAGGGTGAGACTGCACAGAAACTGACCTTTCGGGAATTGGATCTTTTCAGCAGCCTGGCAGCGGAGAAACTGATCTCAGCCGGCTGCACAAAGGGGATGGCCATCCCGGTGGTGCTGAACCGGGGACTGGACTGCGTTGTCTGGGCCCTGGGGGTGATAAAGACCGGGGCCACGGCCGTGCAGCTGGCCCCGGACGTCCCCCTGAACCGAGCCAGGTATATCTTCGAAGATACGGGCGCCCCTTTTATCCTGACCCACCAGGACCTGGCACACCGGTTCCCGGGCTGCCCCTGCGAGACGGTGGCAGCGGATTTATGGCAATCGGAAACATGGCAGACCGGCGCACGCCAGTCCGAATCCCTGCGCCAGGCCCAGGCAGCCCGGGAAAATCTGTTGTCCGGGGACACCCCCATGCTGGTTTACTATACCTCCGGCACCACGGGCAATCCCAAGGGGGTGGTTTTCACCCATGCCAATGTCCTGGGATTTGCCCGGCGGCACAACGCATTTAACAATATCACGGCAGACACCCGGGTGGCGGCCTTTGCCACGGTCTCATTTGACGCCTTTGTGATGGACCTTTATGCGCCCCTGGCCGCAGGGGCCCGGGTCTTTCTGCTGGGAGAAGAGGAGCGCATCTCCCTTGTGGCCCTTCACCGGTACTATATGCGCCATAAGCTCCATCTCTCCTTTTTGACCACCCGGGTGGGGGAGGCGTATATGCAGGCCTTTGACAATCCCCATTTACGCCGCCTGCTCACCGGCGGGGAGGTGCTCCGTGAATTTGTCCCCAGAAGTTATGAGGTGTTCAATATCTACGGTCCCACCGAGACCACGGCCTATGTCACGGCATTTCCCATTACCCGGCCCCTGTCCGATTATCCCCTGGGACAGGCCCTGCCCGGCATGAAGGTGATGCTGCTGGATGAAAACCTTGCCCCCTGTCCGCCGGGCAGGACCGGTGAGATCTGCATCTCCGGAGACCAGGTCAGTGCCGGGTACCTGAACCAGCCCCTGAAGACCGCCCAGGGGTTTACGGCCAATCCTTTGTATGACCCGGGAAAAGAGGCCCCTGCCTTCAGCCGCATGTACCGGACCGGGGACCTGGGGCTGCTGGGCCAGGACGGACAGATCTATTTCAGGGGCAGAAAGGATCACCAGATCAAAATCAGGGGCTGCCGTATCGAAACCATTGAGGTGGAGACAGCCCTGCTGGCCCACCCGGAAGTCAGGCAGGCCCATGTCCGGCCCTTTACCCGCGGGAACGGGGAAACAGGCCTGGCCGCCTATGTGGTCAGGTGTGCCGGACAGACAGGCACCGACGCCTTTTTTCACAGCATTAAGGCGTATTTGAAAGATACCCTGCCGGCCCAGATGATCCCGGGGCGCATGGCAGAGCTGCCCAGCCTCCCCCTGAACGCCAACGGCAAGGTGGACGGGGCAGCCCTGGCCGACCCTGGAACCCTGGGGCGGCTCTAACCCGGGAGAGGTGGGCTTTAGCTTCGCCTATTTAGCCAGAAAGATGGGGAAAAAATAAGAAAAGGAAAAATAAATAGATGGAATTGACACCGATTTACGATAACCAGCCGGATATTTACACCCTGAAAGGATTTGCGCCCAGGATGATGAGGACAAAAGATCTCAGGGCCCTCGGGGTAAGCGTTACACCGGATGAGGCAACCATGGATCTGTTCACCGCGGGATGCCGCTCATTCATGGCCCGCTGGGAGGCGCGTACCGCCATTCCCAGGCCCCGGGTGGACCTGGGTCCGATTGATCTTGGCAACGACCTGGAAATCCACAACTACACCTCACACTGTCCCACCCTTACCTACGAGGTGAGTCCGGTGCAGGGCTGCCAGGTGGGCTGTCTCTACTGCCTGGTCACCGACGGGGTCCATGAGCATACCCTTAGTGCCTATGAAAATTACGACCAGCTCCTGGCACCCATTCTGGAAAAACACCGGCACGAGGAACACTACTATTACTATTCGGCAAAGACCGAGGCCCTTCAGGAGCCCACCCTCCAGACCGGCATCGCCCACAGGATACTCAACACCTTTATCCGCCACTATGAAAGGTATCCGGATTCCAAGGCAAGGCTTTTCATCGCCTCCAAAGCCGGGATCAAACACCTGATGTATGCCCGGGACGGTGTGCGGATTATCGACCTTTTTGAACAGCTTAAAGGAAAGATGCAGTTCAACACCAGCATCTCCATTATGCCCGATTCCCTGCGCCTTTTGCTTGAACCTTTTGCAGCGCCGGTTCCGGAACGGATGGCTGCGGTCCGGGCCTGCCAGGAGCGGGGCATCCTGTCCGAATCCGCCCTGGTTCAGCCCATTTTTCCCTCATATCTGAACGACGAAGTGATGTCCGAATTTTTCGGGAGACTCCACCGGAACGGCATTGTCAATTTCAAACCCGAGTTCCTCACCGTATCCCCGGCCACCCTGGCCTGGATCGGGCAGCTGCTGGAACATTTTGATCCGGACCAGGCCCGGCGCCTCTACACCCTCTATCTGGCACCGGAGAACCAGGACCATAAAAAACAACGGCAGCGCACGGCACCGGAACGCGACTTCTGCATGGAACAGTTCAAACGATTCCAGCAGGCAGGGCGCGATTACGGCATCTCCATGTCCATCTGCTACTGGGTGCGCAAGGCCCTTAACATTGACATCGACATGATCCCCATCATCAATGAAAACGGGTACCAGTGCCTGGGGTACCAACGCAAGCTGTTTGACAGCCCCTTTTAGACGGATAGGGGCACTAGGCGGTTTTCTTTATAAAAATCTTGTTAAAGGCCCGGTTCAAAAGGATATAGATCATTGGCGGGACAGGGGTGAAAAACAGTGAGAAGAAAAAATTCCCCCAGAACCCGAGAAAGGTTTTCCTGCCAAGAATACCCACGATAAAAGAAAGAACCAAATATAGAATCACCATAGGCGGCATAAGCTAATTCCTTTTCAAGTTAAAATCTGGTCAGCCGCCCTTATTTCCAGGGAGGCTATTCTGTTTTTTTTCAGGAATAATATACAGGATACCCCAGTGATTGGAAGGCACTGCCGCATAAAATATTTTTACGGTTTCCCCGGTGGCAGGTGATATCACCTTGGCCGTACCGGACTTGCCCTTCTGGAGATCACGTCCGACCCTGCGCAATTCAGGCAGCTTTAAAAAGACCGCCAAAGAAAACAGGGTGTGGTTAACCTCCCATTCTTCCCGGGGAGCGCTGATCACAGTGCCGTCTTCCGAAAGCAGCATGACAAACCCGTTGTTGGGCAGTTTTTTCTCTGTATTGAAAAAGCGGGTCAGCCAGTCAATGGATACATCCACGGTCACCACCCCGGTAAAGGTGTCTGCAACACCGTCAAAAAAGGAGAAGGGTACAGCATAGGTGGTCATAAAGACATCGCCGCCGCCTTCATCAAAATAGGGATCCACCCACACCGGCCGGTTAAGTATTTTCGGCAATAGATACCAGTCTTTGTTGAAATAGTCATATCCGGGCTGATCCAGGGCACTGAACCTGATCTTGCCGTCCTTTTTGCAGGCGTACAATGGCCAGGAGAGGCTCTTTTCCCATGATAGACCGGGGGCAAATGCCACGGATGTGCCGAAAATTTCCGAATTGTTCAGCATGATGGCTTCCAGAACGATTTTAATCTCTTCTGTCCGGAGTCGCTGTAACTCAAGGATTGTCGCAACTTCCCTGGGAATTTTCTGGATGGACTTTACAAAAAGATCAATCCGGTCCGTATCTTTTTTCAGCATCTGCCGGATCTGGCTGCCTGACATGGTTATGGTGTCCGGATTGCCGGTCCGTTTCATTATGCTGGTGGCGGCAAATGACACGGCAATGACGAAAATACCAATTGCAAGAATTGCGTCAAGCCTTGTGAGAAGACGTTTTCCCAGGTTGGATTGAGGTTTCTGGGGGCTGTTATCAGCGGTTGACATAGAACGCATCGTAACTCACCTTCCGGGGAATCTTTTGGGTCTTGAGCAGAAAATCCACGGCCTTGTCAAAATCGGATCTGGCCAGATGCCCGCCAGGAGTGTCCGGATCTTTTGGGCGTATCATCTCCGGCATGGCGTCCATCATCCATTGCAGGTGGACAGGATTGCAGATCAGGTTTTTCTTCAGGAGTATCCTGCTGATAAGGCCGATGGCTTCATCGGGGTGGGCCACTGCGTATTCCCAGCCTTCCATGGAGGCTTTAACGAAGCGCCGGACAAGCGCCGGGTCGGCCTGATAGGTCCGGGCCAGGCAGTAAATTCCGTCTTCAGGGAAATCCATATCAAAATCCTTGAGCCGGAACAGGGTGAGTTCATCAGAATCAATACCGTGATTGATCAGGGTGTTGTACTCGTTGTAGTGCATGACCGAAATGATATCCACAGCTTTTTTCAGAAAAAAACTTATCCCCTCATCCACCGAATAGATCTCGGCGCTGATGTTCCGGGTTTTGATAAACCCCAGGGTCTGGGCCCGGAGCACGGTTCGCCATACAGCGATTTTTCTGCCGTTAAAATCCCGGGGCGTGTTGATACCTGAGGTCTTACGGGCCACAAATTCGATGGCACTTCTCTGGAATACCTGACCCACATTCACGATATCTTCCCCAAATGCCTTTTTTTCAAGGGCAGTCAACAGGTTCATGATACCCAGATCGCTCTTTCCCTGCACCAAATCGGTAAGCACATCCTCATTGTAGCCCCGGTCCTGGATCGTAACATCCAGTCCGTACTTTTCATAAATCCCTTTTTCCCTGGCCATGTAAAACCCTGCGAACTGGGGTTGGGGAAGCCACATGAGCATGAAGTTGATTTTTTCCAGTTCTCCGGCCTGTAAACAGGATACCCCCGGCAGGAGCATCATCCCCCAGACCAGGAAAATGATGGTGAAACAGCGTTGTTTTCCGGTATGCCGCTTCATATCATGGTTTCCCGTCGGCATTGAGCAACAGGGGCAGCCCCTTGTCACCATTGCCCATGATAATAATTTTAGAGTTGGGGGATTTGGCCAGTTCCTGGGTGACCTCAAGGCCCTTCCACTTGAGGATGGGGATGCCTGCAATGGTTTCAAAGGACCTGATCCCCTGGGCTTCTATGGACTTGCGTTTCCTCTCCTTTTCTTCAATGGACAGTTTGTAATCATATTCCTGGCTGAGCTGGTCGGAGACCATCTTCCTTTCGATGGAGTCGGCAACCGATTCCGGGAGTATGATGCGTTTGATCAAATAGTCTTCCAGCACAATATTGCGGGCGAGCATCTTTTTATTTAAATAATATTTTATGGATGCCTGGATCACCAGGGTGGAAATTCTGTAGAGCTGCTCCGGGGGATAATTCCCGATGACGGACATGGATGCGGCCTTGACCTCCGGATCCACAAAGGTTTGTGCATAGTTTGCCCCCAGGGTTTTGTGGATGGTGGGGATCCCGTCCCTGATGGGATAGAATCTGAAGGCGTACTCCACGGTGATGGTCAACCCCTCGGTGGTCAGAATCTTCAGGGTGTTGTTCGATGTCTGCACACGGGTATTGTATATGTACATGACATCCCAGGGCCAGATGAGATGCAGGCCTTCCCTGTTGATTTCGTTGATCTGGGTCCCCGTGAACCTGGACCACCGGACCCCCTGCTGCCCCGGATAGATTGAGATCACAATATTGTTCCAGAAAAATGCAATCAGAAACGCAAGGATCAGCAGGGAAACAGTGATGCCTATGGTATGCTTATCCCACAGGGCGGTGATTTTTTTCTTGAGTGTTTGCAAAGCCATCTGATAATCCCGATTAAGTTCTCATAAGGTATGTTGTCCCGTGTCCTGGGAGGGGGGGCCGGTGATCTTCATCCTGCCTTCTTCCATGTGGTATATCTGGTCTGCCATGTGAAACCATCTGTCGTCATGGGTGACGCAGATGATGATTTTTCCTCGGTCCTTCAGGTCCGGCAACAGTTTCTCATAAAAGATACGCCGGAAGTGGGGATCCTGATCCGCAGCCCACTCGTCCAGAACCATCACGGGTTTGTCTTCAAGTTCCGCCACCATGAGCGCCAGCCTTTTGCGCTGTCCTGTGGACAGATCCGTGGTGCTGAAGGTATTGTTCTCCACCTTTACCTTGGTTGAGATATCCAGCCGGCTGAGCAGTTCATCAATCCTTCCGGGGGTGTGGTCGTTGATGCAGTAAATCCGGCTCGACAGATGGAAGTCACTGAAAACGGCACAAATTTTGTCCCGGTAACTTTGAAGCTGTTCAATGCCCAGGGGGGAGCCGTTGACAAGAATCTGCCCCGAATCAGCCGGGATAAGGCCGGTCAGCAGGCGGAGCAAGGTGGATTTTCCCGATCCGTTGCCGCCGGTGATAAAGGTGATCCGGCCTGCCTTGAATTGTGCATCCAGGGGGCCGGCTGCGAACAAAGAATTTCCCTGGTCATCACGGTAGGTGTGGGTTACCCGGGTCAGGCCAATGGACCCAAGCCTTCCTTCCAGCGCTTCCCGGGTTTCGGTGGCGGTGTCAGCGGCTGCCGCTGCCAGGCGGTCTTCCATGGATGCGATATGTTCCAGGGCCAGCTCCGCCTGGGTCACCATGGGGGTGGCAAAGGCAACCGTGCATACGGGTCCTGCAATGAAGATCACCACAATGGTAGCAGGCATCACCACCTTGTGAAAATCCGGGGCAAAGACCGGTACCACAAAAACGATGAGTCCGGCCAGGGAATAGAGTAAGGCTTCGGTGGCAGCATAGTTGCGTCCCCACTTCAGTTTGAGCTGGGCGTTGCTCTCCCCGGCATCCGTGGATGCGCCGGCCAGGTGACCCACCACGCCCTCGGCCCTGGAACCGCTCATCCGGATCTCCTTAAAGCCTTTTATAAGTTCTGAAAGCCCTTTAAATACAGTTCGTTCTGCGGTATCCGCCCGCCGCATCAAAAGACGAATGGTCTTTACCCTGGCAAAATGCAGGGCCACGGCAAGGCCGGCAAGGCCGAAGGACAAGACACAGGCCAGGGGGGAGAGCCAGGCCAGGTACGCCGCAAGAAAAACCAGCATCAGCGATTGCTGCAGACCAATGACCAGTATGGGAAGCACCTGGGAAAGCACCTGGGTATCCTGGGTCAGGACCCCCTGCAGACTGGCATGGCCGATCTTTTCAATGGTGATCAGGTCTGTCTGCCGGACAAGATCAAACAGGCGGGTGCGAAGCCGGTGAATCAGCTGCTCGGCATCCCGGGAGGCTGTCACCAGCGTGTGGGTATGGGTGATATGGAACACGATGATACTGATGACGAACATGAACATCAGCCGCGGGCTGACCCCCTGGGTGGCTGTGGTCTGGGACACAGTGGAAATAAGGGCCACGAACACGAGGGTGGAAACCGGAATCAGGGCGTTCATGGCCAGTGTGGCGTTAAAATTACCCGGAATTTCGCGGACCAGCAGCCTAAACAGTTTCATCTTTCCTCCCTGGTTCAATTACGCAACTCCCCGTTTCCTTACGTCCCTTTTTCTTCTTAGAATGGGCGACTTCCGTCAATTTGCCTTCATCAAGATGAAACCTGCGGTCTGCCGTATCAAAGTAACGGTCGTCGTGGGTCACGGCAATGATGGTAAGTCCCTTTTCCGAAAGAGCGGGCAGGATTTCCCGATAGAATTTTTTTCTGAACCGGGCGTCCTGGTCTGCTGCCCATTCATCCAGAACCAGGATGGGTTTGTTTTCAAGCAGGGCCGCCACCAGGGCAAGCCGTTTTCTCTGTCCGGTTGACAGGTCGGTGCGGGTGAAGCCCTGATCCCGGATATCAGAGACCTGGGCCATCTCCATCCACGCCATCAGGCGGCCTGCTTCTGCCAGGTCATCATCTGTGAGGCCGTAGAGCCGGGAGAACAGGTAAAAGTCCGAGAAAACCGGTGCAATTAAACTGCGAAAGCCTGCCAGGCGGGCCGGTGTGACGGGAAAACCGTCCAGGGATAATTGACCCCGTGCGGGGTGATAGAGGCCTGTGAGCAACTTGATAAAGGTGGATTTTCCGGCACCGTTGCCCCCGCTGATGAACACGGTTTCCCCCCTTTTGATACAGACATCCATGGGACCGATGGTAAAGGCGGGCTCTCCCGGCGGGGCTGGAAATGTGAATTCAATGCCTTGCATCCGGATGTCTGAGAAATTGGCGGACAGGGGCTCAAAGGGATCAACACTGCCTTTTTCCTCCAGTGCGGCCAGTTCCTCCTCCAGCACCAGCATGCGTCCTGCGGCAGCTTCAGTGGCACGCAACACGGCCAGGGACTGCATCAGGCCGAAAATCGGCGATCCCAAAAAGAGAATGGCCGCTGAAATTTTAACCAGATTGCTGCTGACCGTGGGCGCGTAGAGGGGGACGATAAATAGCACCACCCCAAGCATGACGTTAAAGGTGGTTTCGCCGAACACGAATTGCTGCCAGGTGTGCTGGTGTACACGGCTGCAGGCATTGGCCGTTTCCAGGGACTGGGCCGCAAACCCCTGGCTGATGGCCTGGCTGCGAACGCTGCACAGCCGCTGTTCCTTGAACCCGTCAAAGAGGTCTGAGACGTAGTCGAACAGCCGGGCTTCATGATCCCCCATGGCCTTGCGGGCCTGTTCCAGGCTCTTTCCCAGGCGGTAATAAAACAGGGATGCGGCGGTTATCATTCCGGACAAAAGCAGGAAGGCGATCATTGAAATGGTGCCAATATAAACCAGGATCATCAGAATCAGGATCACGGACCTCAGGGCCTGGGCAATGTATTGGGAATTGGCGGAAATGGCCTTGCAATTCTGTGTGATGCTTTCGAACAGCCGGCTTCTGCCGAAATGTTCCAGCTTCCAGAGATCTGCATGGCGCAGGCGGTGAATCAATGCCATTCTGATCCGGTTTACGGATTGTTCCAGGTCAGCGGCCAGATGGGCGATCATGGTACTTTCTGCCGTGGCGTATATGAATGTGCTGGCGACAAAAATCATGGCAAGACGGAGATCTACAAACGCCTCTTGGGCGTCGTGGATGGTTTTTGCCGCATAGGTAATCACCGCCAGGATAACCGTGGTGCCCAGGGCAGAGACGGCCGCATACCGTATGAGTCTGCGCAGCGGCTTTTCTCCGGAAACATTCAGGAGCCGAACCAGGTTCATCCCCATCTCCCTGACGCATATATCCGGCCCGTGAGCCCCATATTGAATATCATTCCTTTTCGGTTCATCCCTGGTCAAGCAGTCCGGCCAAAACAACCGGCCAAAACAACCAGATAAAACAATAGGATAGCCTAAACCCCTCAACCATTATTCAACAGCCATTTGTTAATCTATAAACGCTTATAATTACAATAATATTACGATTAGAGAAAGAACTTTTTTATGAAAGCGATCGAAATTAAAAAGCCCCCGGGTAAGAATCTACCCAGGGGCTAAAATGTTACAGGGATAAAATGGGATATTAAATCACGGTTACATTTGCAGCTGCCGGTCCTTTGGGACCCTGTACAATGTCGTATGAAACCTGTTCACCTTCATTGAGAGATTTAAAACCCGCTGCGTTGATGCCTGAATGATGGACAAACACGTCATTGCCACCACTTGCTTGTTCGATAAATCCAAAACCTTTTGACTCGCTAAACCATTTTACGATACCATTTGCCATGTAGGCGTTCTCCTAAATAAAAAAATAAAAAATAAATCGTCTCGATCTTAAAAAGATAATCACTGATTTCTCGGGGAAAATATCTAAGGAAGAAACTCAAGCACATAAGCGCTTGTAATAAGTTCAGCCATCATACATGAAAAAAAGAGCATGTCAAGGAAATTAATTCCAGCCTTAGAAAACCACCAGGTGCCAAGGATATCTGACAGGGCCGATCCCATGTCAGATATCCTTAATCAACCGTTCCCCATTACACGCCCGGGCAGCCCGGTCAAACCCGTCCAGGCTGTCCTCCAGGGACTGGGCCAGCAGGGTACCTGCCGTGTACGCATTTGAATCACCCTGGTTCTCTACCGCACACAGCACATCCATGATGCTCATGCACTCAATATCCATGGCCGGGGTGTACCCGGTTGTATTGCCTTCAAGATTCACTGAATACAAAATGCCTGCATCCATAAGAATCTCCAGAAGGTGATGTACAATGGTTAAGGGCAGATTCAGTTCCCTTGCGATACGGGTATCTGTGGCCGGGGGCTTTTTTTCGGCAAAACGCCGGACACATCCTTTGACAATCTCGAGCATGGCAAGTTTTCTGGCCCGAATGCTCATGGCAGTCAACGTCAGATCCGGGGTTCTTGCATTTTCAGTGTTTTCCCACTCAAAGGCGATTTCCGCCCCGTAGAGCAGTACCCCCCAGGAAATCTGCAACCAGATCAGAAACATGGGTAATGCGGCAAAACTGCCATAAATGGCATTGTAACCTGTGACAAAAACCTGAAACTTTAAAAACGCAGTCTGGATAATCTGAAACAGGGTGCCGGCAAACACCGCCCCTGCGGCGGCAGCCTTGAAATTTACCTTTTTATGAGGCATGATCACATAAAAAAACATGAACAGCGACCAGGTGACCACATAGGGCACGACATGGATGAAAAAAGAGAGAATGCCTTTAATATCAATGGGAACGCCAAGATAGACCCAGAAAGAT
This sequence comes from Desulfobacter vibrioformis DSM 8776, assembly GCF_000745975.1. Lineage (GTDB taxonomy): Bacteria > Desulfobacterota > Desulfobacteria > Desulfobacterales > Desulfobacteraceae > Desulfobacter > Desulfobacter vibrioformis. Next base: position 26,381 of record NZ_JQKJ01000016.1, read on the forward strand.
TCCAGGCGGGGAATCATGAATAAATTCACGGATCCGGACAAAATGCCCAAAAGCCATGCTGCCAGGGCAATGGTCAGATAATCGGTGAATTTTCTGATCAAAGGCCTGCCATCCCTGATCCACCAGATACAGTTGAATGTGCCTTCGATATGAAACATCAGCTTAATCAGGGAATATAAAAGAAGCAGAACGCCAAGCACGGCCATAAGCCCTCCCTGGGTTTTCTCCAGCAGATTGTTGGTGAAAACCAGAATATTCTGGACAATCTCCTCACGGCCCTCAAACAAAGACATCACCTCAGCCTCAAGGAACTGCTGGAACCCGAAGCCCTTGGCAATCCCAAAGGCCATGGCCATGACCGGCACGATGCTGTAAAGGGTGTACAGGCTCAAGGCAGATGCCCGCAGCGCACAGTTGTCCCGTTGATATCCCTTGCCAGCCCTGTAAAGCACCCGAATGGCCTTGGCCCGAAATTGGGCGAATGAAAAGGAGATCCTCTGCTTCATTTCCGGTTCAACCATGCCTTCAGGCGTTTTAAGCCTTCCTGGGTGGAGATCTTTGGCACATAACCCAGGTCATTTTTTGCCCGGCTGATATCAAACCAGTGGGAGGTGGCAAGTTCCCTTGCCGCAAACCGGGTCATGGGTGGATCCTTTTTAATACCCAAGGTCCGGTAAATGAATTCAAAGAGCCACCCGGCCGCATAAGCGGTGTTCCCGGACACATGCCCTTTAATGGGCGGCAGGCCTGCGGCTGCCAGAAAAGCATTGGCCAGGGTCCATTTGGACATGGGTTCATCCTGGCTGATAAAATATATGTTGCCGGACAGATCAGGATTCAGGGACAGCTTTTCAGCGGCCAGGATATGTGCGTCAGCCGCATTATCCACATAAATGGTATCCACAAGATCCGTATCCGGGCCGATGATTTTCAGCCGGGATGCCCTTCTGATAATGCCGGGTACCAGGTGGTTGTCTTCCGGTCCCCATATCAGATGGGGCCGTAAAATGATTACGGAAAGTCCCTGCCCCGCAGCTTTAATTATCTCTTTTTCCGCCAGGGCCTTGGTTTCAGGATAGGGGGCCAGATATTTATCCGGATAGGGAACCCGCTCATTGGCCCCGTGCATATCCTTGTCATCAAACACCACCGAAGGCGAACTGGTGTGAATCAGCTGCCCAACCTTATTTTTCATGCAGGCTTCAATAACATGCACGGTTCCGGTCACATTAATGCGAAAATATTCATCATAAGCACCCCAGATCCCGGGTTTTGCCGCCGTATGAAACACGGTGTTCATGCCTTTTAAGGCATGTGTCACAGCATTGATGTCGGCCAGGTCTCCCTGGATCTGGGAAACCCCCAGTTGATCCAGCGCTGGATACCAGGACCGGGAGAATGAAAAAACAGTTTCTCCTTTATCCACAAGTTTTCTGACCAGGGCCCTGCCCAGGAACCCGCCGCCGCCGGTAACCAGAATATTTCCCAGACTCATTTTACCGTTACCACCTGTATATCCAAAATTTTATAAAATAGCTGTTAAATCTTTGCTTGACAAGTCGCAGTTTTTTTTATAAAAGTGATCTCGTTTTTCAGCTGAGCGGGAATAACTCAGTGGTAGAGTGCGACCTTGCCAAGGTCGAAGTCGCGGGTTCGACTCCCGTTTCCCGCTCCATCTTTTTTTAAATCCATTTAAAAATCCGGCCCGTTAAAATTCAATTTTACACCCAGATTATTCTTGTGTGAAAATTCATATACATTTTAAATATTCTTTTTACCAAGATATAGTACATTCTATTCTCATCAATTGCTTAATAAATACAGATTTCACATACCACAGACATAAAAAAAAGGCCATGGAAACCACTGAAGGTATGCCTTTGGAAACATTTATGTTACAACCGGCCCATTATTATTAATTCATACAAACTTTGGAAAATAATTATGAGCAAAAAACAAGAACAGGTCTTGTGCATTGACCGTGAAACCCTTCCCGCATCCTGGGTAACCCAGAGAACAGTTCTCCCAATGAATTTTTCCACGTTTGCCGCCACATGCGCCCAAGCTAATTTTTCCTTTGTCCGCCGGGTCATTGCTGAAGAAGACAGACAAAAAAAACAGATCATTCCGTATATTCTTTTACAGACAGCTGACGGCGGCAGGACAGCGTCCTACAACAGGCAGGGCAGCGAAAAACGGCTCCATGACCTGTGGTCCATCGGGATCGGCGGCCATATCAACCCCGGGGATAAGACCATGGAGGCAGACAGTTTTGAAAACATTTTAACAAACGGCATGCAAAGAGAACTGGATGAGGAACTGATCCGGCGGGTTTCCAGTGACCCCATTGAATTCATCGGCATCATCAGTGAAGATATCACGCCGGTGGGCAGCGTTCACCTGGGCGCTGTCTTTCTGATCCGGACACAGCAGCCGGAAGGCTATCTGCCCGGGGATGAATTGCACAGCTTTACCTGGCATGCAACACAAACGCTCTCACAACTGAACCTGGAACTGTGGTCCGAGCTGGCCCTGGAACTTGTCAATTCCTTGAATCCAGCACTTTAAGTGCAATGGAACCTTTTTTTTTCAGCACCTTTGATCCCCTTGTGATTTTACACAGGCTGATGCCGTATTTCTCAGCGATTTTCCGCTGGGTCATACCCGCATGCAGATCTTTTAAAAGCTTCCAGCGCAAGGAAAGATCCGAAAGCTCCGCAGGTGTAAAAATTTCATCAAAAAAATGTTCCAGTTCATCCATAGTGTTAATGGATAAAATGACTTCCAGTAATTCCTGATCTATACGCATAAATTTTTCTGCACCCTGCAGTATTATTCCTTTTCACAAAACATATGAACCCTGTAAGTATGAATGGTCAGGCTGCCTGTGGTCCATTCATCGGCATCAAGCCCGGCTTTGATGCACAACTGGGATAAAAAAGAAGGGGGGTCAGGCAATTGCTGCCATACCTGGGGAAGAAAGGTGGCTTGTCTGCTTCCTTTTTTTATAATAACGCCATCCTTGAAAGGCACAAGTCTTTGAACCAACTCTTTTGACGTACGGTATTCAAATTTTTCAGGCAAGGACAAAAGACTGATCTCCAGATCCACCTGGTCAAACTCATCCCTGGCAAGGGGTGCAAACCGGGAATCTTTAAAAGCAGCAAGCCTTGCGGTTTCACCAACCCCTGTTTTCAAGGGTTCAACCGGTTCAATGACACCAACACATCCTCTTAATGCACCGTTTTTATGCAGGGTCACAAACAAACCCTGCTTGATTTCCAAAAAAGGCTGATTTAAATCAATTTGTGTTTCATCCACAGGAAGGCCAAGTTTTTCAGCAATACTGATGCGAGCCATTTTCAGCAGCATCTGCCCTTGTTTGTCACTAATCATTTATCCTGCATCCTTATCATAAAAGAATTTAGAAAGAATCCGACGGAAATAAGCGCAAATATATTTTTTAAAACCCAACAATTCGTGGAACAATTGAATTCTGGATAATAAATTTCCAATTTTTATATCAATTCTACATAACTCGATTTGACTTAAATATCTTTCTAAACTATCGTAGATCTTAATTGGTATGGTAGACTTGAAACATTTGAAGTCAATTCAAGGCCACCGGTCAAGGCCACCGGTCAAGTCCACCGAAAGAATTAACAACAATCTAATAGAGATCGTTATTGGTGATAAATGACTGTTATTGACCAGAAACTTGTGAACAAACTAATAGAAAACGGGGTGGAAGCAGCCTTAATCCCCGGGTTTATTCGCAGTCTGGCCAATGCCTTTCTGATCAACCCCAACATGTCCTACTGCCAGGCTCTTAAACGCCTTAAATATCTGGGCTGGGAAGACATTGACATTGATTATCACACATTCTCCCTGGCGGTGAATGTCCTTGAGACCAAAGGGTTGAGCCGTCTTAAGTACAAATCCGCTCCCTGGTACTTATCCAGTTTTAATGCCAGACAATCTCCGACGATTTATTAGAAGGGGCTGTTATTTTTTTGATTTTTCCTCAAAATACCTGTCCACCAGGGATTCGGCCAACCCCAGGTATGTCTGAGGTAAAAGAGCCCTCATACGTTCTTTCACTTCAGGCGGCACCTTTTCAAGCCCGTCCACAAACCGGGCCAAATCCTCTTTCTCAATTTTTCTGCCCCGGGTCAAATCTTTGAGCCGTTCATATGGATTATCCTCGCCATATACCCGCATAACAGTCTGAAACGGTTCAGCCAGAAGTTCGGGGTTATCATCCAGATCCTTTTCAAGCATCTGCTGGTTTAAATCCACTTTTGACAGGCCTTTTATGGCATTTTTCATCCCAATGGTAAAATACCCGAATACTGTGCCAAGGCTGCGCAGCACTGTACTGTCAGTCAAATCTCTCTGGAACCGGGATTTCTGCAGTTTAACCGCCAGATGTTCCATCATGGAAATCGCAAGGCCCATATTCCCCTCACTGTTCTCAAAATCAATGGGGTTGACCTTATGGGGCATTGTGGATGATCCGGTTTCACCTGCCGCAATCCGCTGTTTAAAATATCCGAGACTGATATATCCCCACATGTCACGGTCGAAATCAATCATCACCGCCGCAGCCCGGACCATGGCATGAAGAACCCTGGACAGGGCCGTATTTGGATTTATCTGGGTGGTGAATAAAATGGGTTCAAGAGACAAGTGATCCCGAATAAACCGTTCAGACGCGGCCATCCAGTCAATTCCGGGAAACGCAAACACATGGGCGTTGTAATTGCCCGTGGCCCCGTTTATTTTCACCTGGATTTCAGTGCTTTCCAACACCTGGATTTCCTGGTTCAAACGCCAGGCAAAATTGATAAACTCCTTTCCCGGAGTCGTGGGGGTCGCAGGTTGCCCGTGGGTGCGGGACATCATTGGAATGCTTTTATAAACCAGGGCTTTTTTCTCAATCTCTGCCACAAAGGTTTTAAGCAGCTCAACCACCAGGGCCTTGCCTTTTTTAAGCATCAGCCCGTATGCTGTATTATTGATATCTTCGGAAGTGCATGCAAAATGGACCCATTCCCGTATGGAGGCCAGTCCTGCCGCATCCAGTTTTTCCTTAATCAAATATTCCACGGCCTTTACATCGTGGTTGGTCCGGAACTCTATCTCCTTGACCCTGAGCGCATAATCCTCATTAAAATCATTTATCAAAACATCCAGACCTGATAAATCTAAGGCGTGGCCGCCCTGTACAATCTCATGGACCTTTAAATCCGTTATCAGAAATTTCAGCCACTCAAGTTCAACGTGAACCCGGTGATGAATTAATCCGGATTCACTGAAAATATGTGAAAGAACCCCGGTAAGATTTGCATAACGACCGTCTATGGGCGTGATGGATAACACCTGTGTCATTTTCTCTCCATTATGAATAAATAAAAAATACGGGTGTCATAATAGAACCATCATGTTGATTTTGCAATAAAATACAACAACCGATCATCCTTATCTTGACAATCTTGAAGGATTTAAAGTATTTTACGAACCTGTTTTTATTAATCTTTCAAGAAGCGAGCTTTGTGTGCCGCGGGAGTAAACAGTTATTATGGCACTGACCAAAACGATTATTACAGAAAAAATACAAAATGAACTGGACCTGTCAAGAACCGTTGCCTACGATGTCATGGAAGAATTTCTCGAAATTATAAAAGAGACCATTGCAGGCGGTGAAGATATTATGATTTCAGGTTTCGGCAAATTTTGCGTCAATGAAAAAAAAGCAAGAAAGGGGCGCAACCCTGCAACAGATGAGGAAATGACGCTTTCAGCCAGACGGGTTGTCACCTTTAAATGTTCCGGAAAACTTCGGGATTTGATTAATTCCAACGCCCGGTAAAATTAATGTTTTTATCTGACCAGACGATCACCAACATTATTCTTGTTACGCTCATTGTTGATTTTATAATGAATTATGTGGCTGATCGTCTGAACATCAGCAGGCTGACGACCCACCTGCCTGAAGAATTTTCAGATGTGTATGACAGAAAAAGGTATAAACAGTCCCAGCAGTATCTTAAGGCCACCACCCGATTGGGTACGGTCACGTCGACCATTGATCTTGGTATTCTTTTAGCGTTCTGGTTTTCGGGCGGGTTCGGTGCCCTGGACAATTTTGTCCGGGAAACCGGATGGTCTTCCATGGGGTGCGGACTTTTATTCATCGGTATCCTTGCAGGATGCAAATTCATTATATCCCTGCCCTTTTCCATCTATTCCACCTTTGTCATTGAAGAGAAATTCGGTTTTAATAAAACCACACCCAAACTTTTTGTTCTGGATCTGATCAAATCCATGATGCTGTCCCTGGCCCTGGGCATCCCGTTGCTGTCTGCCATATTCTGGTTTCTGGAAAGCACGGGGTCCTGGGCCTGGATGATCTGCTGGGGTGTGACCACAGGTTTTATTGTCCCAATCGGTAGTAAAAACTATGGACTTTAGTCCAAGACTTTTAGTGCATTATTTTTATAGGCATTAAGGGGCATGCTACGGATTTCGGTTCTTAGTTCTTGTAGCCGTATAAAAATGATCCGCGCAGCGGTACCTTAGATCAGCGACTTTCAGTCGCAACGGGCTTTAGCCCGCCATTCTATGGACTTTCAGTCCATAGTGGTTGAATCTGGCGGTGCAATACATTGTTCCCTCATGGATCATGCCCTTGTTCAATAAGTTCACTCCCCTTGCAGACGGTGAGTTAAAGGACAAACTTTTTGCCTACGCAAAAACCATTGATTTTCCTTTGACCCGGGTCTTTGTCATGGACGGATCCAAACGAAGCACCAAGTCCAATGCGTTTTTTACAGGTTTTGGAAAAAACAAACGCATTGTGCTGTTTGACACCTTGATCAACGCCCATACCCCGGACGAACTTCTGGCCGTACTTGCCCACGAAATGGGACATTTCAAAAAAAAACATATCCAGCGCCGTCTGATTTTCGGCATTCTTCAGATGGGGGTTATTTTTTACCTTCTGTCTTTATTCATCAGCCAGCAAAGCCTTTTCACGGCATTTTATGTGGATACGCCGTCCATATATGCCGGCCTGATTTTTTTCAGTATTCTTTTTTCCCCGGTTGATCTGGTCATCTCCATTATCATGCAGTTCTTCTCAAGAAAGGATGAGTACCAAGCAGACCGGTTTGCCGCGTTGACGACAAAAAAGGCCGGGGCCTTGATAACGGCTTTAAAAAAACTCAGTGCCGATAATCTTGCCAACCTTACCCCCCACCCCTTTTATGTGTTTTTAAATTACTCTCACCCGCCACTGGCCCAGCGTGTTGCAGCCATGGAAAAAATTAAAGGCATGGTCTGATATCATGGAACGGCTTTTAGTATTTTCGGATCTTCACGGCAGTCTCTCGGCCTGGCTGACGGTCAAAGCCTTGGCTGGCCCCGGTGATGCCGTTGCCATTGCAGGGGATTTGTTTGATACACGGTATGGCAGCTACAATGAGCCAGATTTTGCCCCGGACCAGATCCGGTCAACCATTGCCGGCCTGGATTTTAAACTTTTTTATATTTACGGCAATTGTGACGTGGAAGGGTTCTGCAAAGGATTTTCCCATAAGCTGCGCTTTACAGCCTTTGATAAAACCATTTTCATGCATCACGGACATAAGAACAATCGAATTCCGGAGGGCACGGATATCGTTATTCAGGGGCACACCCACCTGCCCCAGTTAGAAAAAATTCAAACGTGCATCCACCTGAATCCAGGCTCCATTGCGCTTCCCAGAAACGAAACAGCCACCTTTGCCGTCATTGACAGCAACAGTATAAGTCTGGTGACGCTGTCCGGTAAAAAACTGGCATCACTGACGTTTTAACTTTGGCTCATGTTGGGTTTCAGGGTCTTATTCGACGAGCAACATCATTTTTAAGCAAAAATTTCAGAGGAAGGCTTGTGGCTGAACCTTGAGCCACATCGGTTCATGCAGGTTTTATCGATTGTTTTAGTTATCTATACATAACATTTTTGTGTTCCAATAATATTGACTATTTCTGAAACAGTCATATCTTTTTTATAAAAGATTCAGCAAGGATTTACGAGAGCTGCCCGAGATTTTGAATCTTAAATTAATAATTTAGGCTGGCAGTGCCAAATAAAATATATAAGGAGATGACATGAAAACATATAAAAGTACTGTCGGGGACTATGAATATTCAATTGATAATTTCGGCTGGATGGTCCAGATAAAATACAAAGGTAATGATATCAATAAATTCAAATGTACAATCTGTGGTAAAACATCCACGGACAAAAACGAAATCTGTAAAGTGAAGGCCTGAATTGGGAACAGTATATGTATCACAAATATTGACCGAACTATCCTGCGGGGGTGGGATTGATTGCCCCTGCAGGATTTTTTTTGAACACATGATGATACCATTGCTTTGTTCTTCATAAGAAAATTTCAGGGTGTTTATCAGCCGCTTTGATTTGACTTAGACTTAAATCGCCAGGTGCAGCGGGTCAGCGCTTGATTGAAACCTGAAAAACAATCAGGAGCAGGTCTTACCAGAACCCTGCCCCTGCTTGTTTATCCCTGTCTTAAAAAATATGTATTAAGACATCCTGTTGGTTCTATTTTATTGATTCTATTTTTATTCAGTCAACGATTACCATTGGAATGCCATTTAGAGCGTGCATTACCCGTGAAGCGTTGCTGCCCATAAAAAATTCTTTTATACCCGAAGAGGCCCTTCGCCCCATAGCGACCATGCTGTATCTGCCTTTTTGGGCCTCCTGTGCAATGTCGGCCGCAATATTTTTCTCTTGGGGCTGGGTTTTTATAGAAATTTTTTCTGGGTTAAATCCGGCACCCAGTAAATCATTTCTTGCGGCCTCAAGTGTTTCCCGCATCATATCCTGTCGCTTTTCCTCCATCCGGCAAAACGCATTACGTTCTTTTTCAAAATAGGGCGTAAGGCTTGGGCTGTTAAGTTCGCAGGCTGCGGCGGTATTGGGCACGACATAGAACAGCGTTATTTCGTGGTCTTTGTTAAAATGTCCTGAAACATATTCAACCGTTTTTTTAGCGTTTTCAGACTCATCGAACGCAAGCAATATTTTGTTCATGGATTTTATCTCCTTATGATTATTTAAAGGATGCACACACCCTGCGTTTCCCTTTGCAGTCAGCGCCCATCCGTTTTCTGGACGGACACTAATTAATAAAGTCACCCTCATTCCCGTCAGGCTGCAGCCTTTAAATAATAATTTTATACGGCGGCTGAAGTTATGGCATCCCAGTGTGTGGCAATTTGATTATGCACCATCTTGAGCATCTCAAGGCTCAACTGTTCGGCATGGTGTGTATGCCGGGCTTTTAACTCCTCAATCCGTGCCCGGATAACTGGATCGGTTACAATTTTCAACGCAAGGTCATATGTTTGAATTGCTTTGGTATCTAATTGTATCAGTTGGTCCAGTGTTTTCAATGTCATAGCCTCATCCATGGCGTATCCTTTTCAAGTTTTCAAGGAGGGCTTTTAAAACCTTCTTATCCCCTATTGTCTGATGTTCGTATCAGCTTGATTAAACATAAAAGGTTTGTATATGTATGAATTCGCCTATTAAGATTTCCAGAGGCCATGAACGTTGCAGTATTCCCGTGCCGTGACATTGGCTGAACAACCTTTAAAGATAGCTTCCGGAGCCTGTCCGGGTTGCAGGTAGTGGCGGCAGGAGGTCTCGCCGTCAATGACTTCAACCCACTCAATAAAGTGTTTTTCCTCCATGGGGTGCGGGTTGGATCCGACCTTTACCTTAACGCCGTCAGCCGTTGCCTCAATTACGGGTACATGCTTTTCTTTTCCTTCATCCGCAGATTTTTCTTCAAAAAGAACCATCTCAGCACCGCAGCAGACCAGGTCCCCTGCAGCCCCGTGAAGGACTTCAACAACATTTCCGCAAATCTCGCATTTATAAACCTGTTTTTTTTCAGCCATGTTTCCTCCTTTATGTCTTTTTATATGCAGGTAAAACAAGTAATGACGATTCCTGTCCGATTTCATGAGCCAAGATTACAGGTAAAGCGTTTGATCGTATATTCGGGTTTTTACCCATTGCGGATTTTATAACCATGTAATTGCAAATATACATAATTTCCCCCATTGAAATAGACATGGATGGCCTCTTATATTTAAATGGAAGTCCCAAGAAACAACCCAAGAAATAACCCAAGAAACAAATTGACAAGCACATTTAATCCCATTTAATCCAAGGCTTAAAGGAGAGTTATTATGTCAGATAAAACAAGTTCAAACCGGGAAACACAAAACGTACAAAAGAGTGATACCAATGAACAAAATATAGATATCTGTACGTCTGATCCTGCATGGGCAGAGCATGCAAGACCCAATGAGACGGGGCCTGAACCCTGTGATGATGGACGCGGCATTCAATTTGAAAAAGGAGGCAACTCATGAAACCCAGACAACTTTTGATTGCGGTCTTGATTCTACTTTTTTCCAGCACCGCTGCGCTTGCACAAACCTGGGAAGCAGATAAAGACCATACTGAAATCAGATTTGAGATTAACCATATTCTGACCACGGTGTCCGGGTACTTCCGGGACTATGATGCGGATATCTCATTTGACCCCAAACACCCTGAAGATGCAAAATTTAATTTCACCGTGAAAGTTAAAAGTATAGATACTCATATTGAAAAGCGGGATGCCCACCTTGGCACCGGGGAGTTTTTTGATTCAGACACCTATCCTGAAATGACATTTGTTTCTAAGAAAATTTCAAAGATCGCCAAAGGGCGTTATGCCCTGGAAGGTGTCTTGACGATTAAAGATGTGTCAAAAAATATAAAAACGCAATTTCAATATTTTGGCCCCAAGCCCCACCCCTTTGCAAAGGAAAAAATGGTCAGCGGCTTTACCACTGAATTTTCTTTAAACCGGCTGGATTATCATGTCGGAAACGGGAAATATGTAAAGATGGGGATTGTGGGAGAGAATGTGCATATCACGATTACCATAGAGGCGTTGGCAGATAAACAGTAAAGCCCATCTCAAAATTATTTGGCTCATGTTCCGTTTCAGGATCGTATAATGGCAAAGGGTGAACCACGGGAGCGAGGAAAGACCTTGCTCCATTCGCTTGTCGAGCTTTGGGGCAAATAAAACCTTGAAACACAACATGAGCCTTAACTTTTTAGGCTGGAAGACGATCTAACCAGCCGCCCCACCCCCCTTTTCCACAACTGCTTCCGATCTCCAAAATCGCCATCCAGCGGGTCTTCAGACCGGTTTAGCCTGCCTGTAAAGTCTTTCGTCAACTATGTTTTTATACGCATTTTTATCTTATTTTTGTCGCGTTGTTTTCTTTTTAATATTCAAATAAACATGTTCACCATAAGCCAAATGCAAAATATCGCATTTCTATCGTGGTTAAGAATTTTAAATGGGCCCAAACGCATAAAAATGGATAAAATGATCAAAAAAACAGACGCCAGACCTGAAAATCCACAGCTCCCCGGTTTTCAAGTCAGGAATATCCTTTTTGTTTCCGCTCCTTATCATTTGCCGGGACTGAAAGCCGATATCCATCCATCCCCCTGGAAGATCACCCACGCTGTTTCCATGGAAGAGGCTGCCGCACTGCTTCCCAAGACGGCATTTGACCTTGTTTTCATTGAAATTGAGGCCCTGGACGACAAAACAGGAATGACGGGACACCACCTCAAGACCCTTTGCCCCGGCCTGCCGGTAATCCTTCTGGTGCGTCCGGGCCGCTTCAAAAACCGGCCTTCGGAAGAGGATGCGGATCACATTTTTGTCTGGTCCGGGACACCTGGACTCTTCCATGCCATGGTCCGCTTCATTGAGGACCAATTCTGCAAGGACACCACCCGCCGTGCAGTTCTCCTGGTGGAAGACAGTCTTGAATACGCCTCGTTCTTCCTTCCTGAAGTATACAAAGGAATAGATGCGGCCTTCCCCGGTGCCAGACGGCCCAGGCTTATCCTGGCCGGGTCCCATGAAACCGCCATGGACCGGTTCCGTGAATTGGGAAAACGCCTTGACGGTGTCCTTTCCGATACCCGGCTCCCCTGGCAGGGAAGAGAGGCGTCCGGAGCCGGCATTGACATTTTATCAACCATTCACAAAGAAATGCCCGGCCTTCCCATCATGCTCATGAGTGCGGAAGGCGCAAACAAAACAATGGCCAAGGGCATCCCGGCCCCCTTTCTGGATAAAAATGCCAACCACCTGGACCGGGACCTCCATGAATTTTTCCTCAGCCTGGCAGCGGACCGCCCGAACCGGGAACAAAAACCCAATCCCCAAGACCAGTATCCTGTTCAAACAAGCCCTGCCGGGCTTACCAGAATCGGACGCGGGTCCATCGGTGGCAAAGCCAGGGGGCTTGCCTTTCTCGCCCAGACCCTTAACCGCCGCCCCGATCTTGGAACGGCCTATCCCCAAATGGCTGTCAACATCCCTGACACCCTGATCCTCTGCACAGACATTTTTGACGACTTTGTCCGTGACAACGGCCTGATCAGACTTACCGGCCGCCCCTTGGCGGAATTGGTCCAGGCATTCATCGACGCCCCCCTGCCCCGGGAGATTCTCCGGCATTTGGAAACCTATCTGGCCGCGACCTGTGCCCCTTTGGCCGTGCGTTCCTCCAGCCTTCTGGAAGATGCAGGCACCCATCCCTGCGCCGGGCTGTACAAAACCTATATGATCCCCAATAACCATGCCGACCCTGACATCCGCTTGTCCCATCTTGCCACCGCAGTCAAGCTGGTCTATGCCTCTGCATACTATAAAAAGGCCCGGGCCTTTGTGCGCAGCACAACAGCCCACCCCTTCAGGGACAGCATGGCTGTTATGATCCAGGAAGTCGCCGGCAGCCGGTACAAAGACTTTTTCTACCCAGCCATTTCAGGCACGGCCCATTCCCTGAATTTTTACCCTGCAGCCAATGCCAAAGCCGACGAGGGGGTCCTGAACCTGGCTCTGGGTTTAGGCCATACCCTGGCCCAGGGGGAGCAGAGTTTCAGGGTGTTCCCCAAACATCCCCAGGCCACACCCCAATTCTCCGGGACCCGGGATTTTCTGGAAAAAACACAAAATCGCTTTTATGCCCTCAGAATGGCAGACTATCCGGAGACCCTGCGCTTCGGCATTTGTTCCAACCTGGAACGCCGGGACCTGGCCCAGGCCCTGGAAGAGGCTCCGGTCAAGGCCCTGGCCGCCACATATATGCCTGCCGAAGACCGGATTCGGGATACCTGGTACTGCCGGGGGCCTAAAATCATAAACTTTGCCCAGGTTTTGAAATACGGGACTCCGCCCCTTACCGCCCTGGTAAACGATCTCATGACGGCTTTGGCGCATGATGCCGGCGGCCCGATAGAACTGGAGTTTACCGCTGACCTCCCGGACAAATCAGGCGGCCCCTGGAACATTTCCCTGCTCCAGGTCCGGCCCATGTCCAGCCCGCGGGACACCAGCCTGATCACCAAAAAAGATCTTGACGAAGCAGTCTGCGTCTCCACCTCGGCTCTGGGGAACTGCACCCTGAAAACCATCCGGGACATCGTCTATGTCAACCCGGAGACCTTTGAAGGGGCTAAAACCCCGGATATGGCACAGCAGATCAGCCGCATCAATGCGGAACTGGCCAAAACCAACCGCCGGTTTCTGTTGGCTGGTCCGGGCCGGTGGGGGTCTTCGGATCCCTGGCTGGGCATCCCGGTTGACTGGCAGCAGATCTCCGGTGCCGGTGCCATCGTGGAAATCCGGGACGGCACCATCCATGCCGATGCCTCCGGGGGCTCCCATTTTTTTAACACCATCACTGCCCGGGGCGTTCCTTATATCACCGTGAATCCCGGGGATTCCGACCGCATTGATCTGGAAAACCTGGCCAGCTGCGGCACGGTCCGGGACGAGGGGTTCATCCGTCATATGCGCCTGAACCACCCCCTGCTGATTAAAGTCGATGGAAAACATTCCCGCAGTGTCATCATTGACGCCGGAAAAGCAGACAATCACATACAGGATAAATGAGTTCCCGACGCTGATTATTTTGCGGATCATACCGAACAATTTGATCTCATTGATCTCATCAACCCGATTTACAAGACTCACATCTTAAAGGAAAGGTAGACCATGTCAGAAGAACTGAATAAAATCATTGCCAAAGACCCCGATCAAAAAGAGTTCCACCAGGCTGTTCAGGAAGTGATCGAAACCGTACAACCCGTGCTGGACCGCAACCCCGAATACCGCCAGTCCAAAATCCTGGAGCGCCTGGCCGAACCTGAACGGACCATCATATTTCGGGTACCCTGGATGGACGACACCGGAACGGTCCAGGTGAACCGCGGTTACCGCATCGAAATGAGCTCGGCCATCGGCCCTTACAAGGGCGGGCTGCGTTTCCACCCTTCGGTGAACCTGTCCATACTCAAGTTCCTGGCCTTTGAGCAAGTTTTTAAAAACGCCCTGACCACCCTGCCCATAGGCGGCGGCAAAGGGGGGTCCGACTTTGACCCCAAAGGGAAATCCGACAATGAAGTCATGCGTTTCTGCCAGTCTTTCATGTCCGAACTTTACCGCCACATCGGCCCCAACACAGACGTGCCCGCCGGGGACATCGGCGTGGGCGGCAGGGAAATCGGCTATCTTTTCGGACAGTACAAACGACTGAGCAATGAATCCTCTTCGGTGCTTACGGGGAAGGGCCTGGACTGGGGCGGCAGCCTCATTCGCCCGGAAGCCACGGGCTATGGTGCTGTCTATTTTGCCGCGGAAATGCTGGCCACCCGCAATGGCAGCATGGAGGGCAAAACCTGCCTGGTTTCCGGTTCCGGCAACGTGGCCCAGTACACCGTGGAAAAAATCCTGGATCTGGGGGGCAAAGCCGTCACCCTGTCGGACTCCGCCGGGTTCATCTATGACGAAACAGGCATTGACCGGGAAAAACTGGCCTGGGTCAAGGCGTTGAAAGACATCAGGCGGGGCCGGATCAAGGAATATGCGGAAAAATATCCGGAAGCAGTATACACCGAGACAAATGCGGCCCTGGATTACAATCCCTTGTGGACCATCAAGGCCGACTGCGCCTTCCCCTCTGCCACCCAGAACGAAATAAACGGCAAAGATGCGGGCAACCTCATTGAAAACGGGGTCTTTGTCGTGTCCGAAGGGGCCAACATGCCCTCTACCCCTGACGCGGTGGATCTTTTTGTGGACCACAAAATCTTCTACGCCCCAGGCAAGGCGGCCAATGCCGGCGGAGTGGCCGTATCCGGCCTGGAAATGTCCCAGAACGCCATGCGCCTGGCCTGGACCCGGGAAAAAGTTGACAAACGGCTGCAGGGCATCATGAAATCCATCCATACATCCTGCGTGGATGCCTGTGCCGAATACGGCGAGAAAGGCAACTACGTAGCCGGGGCCAACATTGCCGGCTTTACCAAGGTGGTCAACGCCATGTTGGATCAGGGTCTTGTATAGCCCGTAAATTCCTGGTATATCCGGTCCATATCAGAATCAGCCGCCCTGTTCATGCCCGGGCGGCTGAAAAAATCTGGAGGGGAAAATGAATCACATCGTGGAGCAGCCAGATATCGACACCCTGGTCCGCCGCAACCGGGAGCTGGAACAACTGGAGCAGGAGCACCGGCGTATGGAGATGATCTTCAAGCAGCAGGCCCACAATCTCCAGGAACGGATGAAGGAAATCAACTGCCTGTACGGTATTTCCAAGATCCTGGAACAGACCGGACTGTCCCTGGAAGATACCTTCCAGAAGGTGGTGGATATCATTCCCCCATCCTGGCAGTACCCGGAGATCACCTGCGCCCAGCTCCTCATCAACGACCAGAGTTTCCGCACGAAAAATTACAAAAATACATTCTGGAAACAGCAGGCTGAAATCATTGCCTACGGGGAACCCATGGGCATCCTCACGGTCTGTTACCTGGAAAAGCGCCCCGACCTGGACGAGGGCGCTTTCCTGGCCGAAGAACGGTCCCTGATCAATGCCGTGGCCGAACATCTCGGCCGGACCATCGAGCGGAAAATGGCGGAAACCGAACTGCGGGAATCCCGGCGCAAGCTCAAGGAACAGAACCAGCAGCTCAAGGAAAAAAATATTGCCCTGCGGGAAGTGATGAACCAGCTTCGGGAAGAAAAAGCGGACCTGGAAGAGCGGGTCCTGGCCAATGTGGAAAATCTGCTGCTGCCCCTGGTCAAAAAAATGGAAGACCGGGGATCGGACCTGGACAAAGAATACCTGCGACATCTGGAAGAAAATATCGCCCAGCTCACCTCTTCCTTTGGTGCCAAAATCTCCCGGCTCCACCAGCGCCTTACCCCCAGGGAAAACGAAATCTGCAATATGATCCGCACCGGCCTGGGCTCCAAGGAGATCGGGAAAATGCTCAACCTCTCCCACCGCAGCGTGGAAACCTATAGAAACCACATCCGCAAAAAGCTGGGCATCACCAATAAAAAAATCAACCTGACATCTTACCTGTCCGGCCTGTAACCCGCATGGAGGAACACCCATGGGCAACCTGCTGCCCGACATCAGCCAGTCCCCCCATATCATTGACCGCGCCGACGCACTCAACCTCAATATCAGGATTCTCTACGAAGCGGTCATCGATCTTTCCGCCCAGGGCCTGATCACGGCCCATTGCATCAATCTGGCCGCAGGTATCCTGCTCAATGACCTGGGGCTTCCCAGCTATTTTTTCGAAAATATCACCAAGGACTCCCTCAAGCAGATCCTCTCCTCCATCACCTCCAGTATTGCTGTCCAGGATGACCGGGTCGTCCTGGTGGGCCGGGTGGCCCACATCGACTTTGACCTGGGGCAAGGCAGTGAGGTCCAGCGAATCCGCATCGCCACCCGGGAAACCCGGGACGCCATGGAAAAACTGATGGAAACCATGATATCCGGCCACCGCAGGGAATATTACTACAGCCGGGAAAATGAATACTACACCTATATCTTCCGTCCGGAAACGGTAAACGATTTCACCAAAAATGAGTTCAGGCAGTCTCCCTTTCTTTTCAACCTTGCCGGGGATTACACCGCAACCCCAGAATCCACCCGCATGCGGTATGAAAAATTCCTAAAGGACTGCAAGGCATCGGTGACGCCCCTGGTGGAAGCCTTTAATCTGCCGGCCACCGCGGAAACCCGGATCATGTTCAACTCGAATTTTGCCACCCCCCAAATCCCCATTTTCCGGCAAATGCTCAAGGACCACGGTTTCACCCTCATGCGGGCCTATTGGGAGCCCTATTGGGACGGCACCGATGTGCCCTCGTCCATCTGTTCCCTCTATATCCGGGGAGAAATTTCACGGACCCGGGAAACCGGACTGATCCGGGATATTCAGGATTTCCTGGCCTTTGATGTGGGCCCTGTCACCACCCTTTACGTGGAAGGAAAACTGACCTACAAGGAAATGCTTTTTGCCGGCAATGCCATTGACTTTGCCCGGATATTCATCTTCTCGGAAACCAAGGCCCAAAGTGATTGGGCCATCATGTCCCGCCTGGATGACAGGGCCTGTGAAGAGGCCTTTGCCTGCCGGATCCACGAGGCGGCCCGGGCCGCCTTTGACACCCGGACCATCGAGGCCGCTGCCACGGCCCGCCCCGGCCTGCTCAAAGCCTTATATGAATTATTCGCCCTTCGCTTTGACCCGGCCCTGGCCCCCCTTCAGTCGGCAACTGACCCCGGGGAACAAGTTGAGACGTTCCACCGGATGTGCCGGACCCGCCTCACAGAACACCCCACAGCCCTGCAGATCTTCCGGTTCATGGCAAGACTTGTGACCCACTGCCGGAAAACCAATTTTTATTCCCCGGGCAAACGGGCCTACAGCTTCCGCCTGGACAGCGGCATCCTGGATCCCCTGGTATACAACCGGCCTGTGTACGGGATTTTCTTTATCAACGGCCACTATGCCTCAGGCACCCACATGCGGTCCGCCGACATTGCCCGGGGGGGTCTGCGTCTGGTAACAGGCGGTCCAACGCCCCAGGAAAGGCAGATGGAAAATCCGGCCCTGCTCAGCTTTATTCTGGGGCCCCGGGACCGGCGGCTCAAGCATAAGGACATCTGCGAAGACGGTGCCGCAGGCGTGATCGTTCCCCACCCGGTCTACGGGAAATACCCCAGGGATGCAGTACTGGATTTCACCGAAGGCATCCTGGATCTCACGCTTCCCAATGAATATGTAATGGATTATTACGGCCAGCCTGAAATACTTTTTTTCGAACCGGACCGGGGCACGGCAGGCCTCATGGATACCGTGGCCCTCAGGGCCAAGGAGCGGGGCTGTCCCCACTGGCGGATCATTGCCACGGAAAAAGGCTGCGGCATCCCCCACGATAATTACGGTTTCCTGGACAACGGCAACCTGTTCGGGCTGCTGCCGGCCGGGAACGGCCTAAGCGACCTGCAGATCAATGGAAAGTCCCAGCTGGTTACCCAGGACCCGGAAAAACTGCGGAAAAAAATCAGTGGAAAAATCAGAACCATGGGCATGACCACCACGGCGATGATGGCGGCCTTCCGCACCCTGATCCACCACCATAACGCCCGGGAAAAAGATCTGAATCTCATGGTCATCGGGGGACCCGGCGGCCGACTGGGGGGCAATGAACTGCTCTGCTGCCAGGGCCGGATCTGCCTGGCCATAGACAATGATGCCGTCCTCTTTGATCCGGCCGGTTTGGATCCCGGCGAATTGGAAAAACTGGTCTTGGCGGCCCGTACCGGCTTTGCCGCAAGCACCCTGGCCTTTCCTTCGGACATGCTGTCCCCCGAGGGATTCAAGGTACCGGCCACGACTGCGCGCATCTTCCTGCCCGACGGCACCGTGGTCGAAGACAGCGCCCTCTTTCACAGGGACTTCCTCTTTGACCCGGAAATGAGAACTTACATCCGCAGGGCCGGTATCCGGGCCTGTCTGCCCTGCGGCGGATTCAACGGGGGCGTCACCGGAAGCACGGTCACATCCTTTCTGGAAAATTTCAAGGAACTTGAATTCATCGTGGAAGGCGCCAGCCTTTTTTTCGACAACAACGCCCGCCGGTATATTGCCGCAAACACCTGTATCCGCCATCTCAAGGATACCACCGCCAACAAGGGCGGCGTATTCTCCTCGGTCATGGCCGAAGTCCTCCCGGGTTTCCTTCTCGGGGACCAATACGAGGCTGCCATACTTGAGGATTCTAAAGTGCGCAGTGCCCTGGTTCGGGAGATCCTGGGCCTGGTTGAAACCCATGCAGCCGCGGAAACAAAAATATTAATCCGCCGCTGCAAAACAAATCCGGACATTCCGCTCTTTGCCCAATCAGACAAGGCAGGGGAAGAGATCCTGGATCTTCAGGAAACATTTCAAACCCGGCTCAACACCATATTAAAACAGAAAGCCCTGGTCTGGAAAATCCTGGCAGCCTATATTCCCGGAACCCTGGTCAACCTGATGGGCAAAAAACGGATCACAGACATCCTCAATACCGATCCCATGCAGGAATACCGGAACGCCATCATCACCAAACAACTGGCAGTTACGGCCTTTTACCGGTTCGGCCTGGAATGGGGAAATTTTACGGCAAGGCTGGAAAAAGACTTTTCCGGCACAGTGGCTGACCTGGCAGCTCCCCTTGGACAGAAGGCATAACGGGCATACGGATAACCTGGTTTCCCAAGGCAGCGTGTATCAATGTCTTGTCACGGGTGAAACCGGACTGATCGCCTCCACAGGACCCACGCCCCTGTTTTTCATGCAGCCCATTTTCCGGGAGTACCCAGGCACCGGAAAGTATTTTCTATAGTCGGCATAGCGGCCTGGGGGTCTTGTTTTTGAACGAAGCAAAGGTTTAGTGCCTGCCTGGCTATGATGAACTGCGTTCTGGAATACTGTTTCAAATTCTGTTTTCCCTGACCTGCGGACGGTTCCTGCCCGGCGATGGGGCCCTGGCCTGTGCGGTTGCCCGGCGCTGGCTGTTCCCTGGACGTTTGCTCCCTGTTTTCCATTACAGCATTTTTTTAAGCCGGCTGCCAGGAAGGAAAAAAAGCCCCGGGACTTTTCTCCACTGCAATGGGCCGGGGCACAGCCATGGATAGAATCTGCAGGGGATTGCCCGGCGCCCTGCTCAATACCCTGGCCGGCAACTGTATCCGGCAACAGGGGCAGCAGAAAATGAAAGGCTTCATTCACCTGTTTCATTTTTTCTTCTGAACGCTTTGCTTTCAGCGGATCTTTTGCAAACTTGTCCGGGTGCCAGATTTTGGCAAGCCTGCGAAAGGCGGTGCGGGCATCCGTAAGGGTGGCGGACGGTGAAAGGCCTAAGATATCTAACCCTTTTTGTTTATCCATTTTGTTTTTCCGTTTTACTTGTCCGGTTTGCTTGTCCGGTTTGCTTATCCCTGGGGGTCAACCATACCCCGGGGCCCAATCCCGGTCAAGCCCTTGGGGCATGCCTGTGGTAAAACAGTCCCGGATGTTTGGTATGAAAATAGAGACAAAAAGGAGAGACTTGATTTGAAAAACAGAACCGGGCATGATAGTATCCCTTCCGCTGCCGCAGGACCCGGAACGGCCCTGAACGGCCTTTGTGACCGCTGGATTCTTTATTGTTCTTTGATCTGTCTTTAGCACCCAAGGAGAAAAAATGGCATCCTGTGAAGCTGAACCTAAGCCCGTCAATACAGATCCGGACCAAAACGCATGGTTTACGGCGTTTTTCCTTGAAAACCATATTGATCCATTTGCCTATCCCACGAAAGTCGGGTCCCGGGAGCAGGTGGAATTCATGGTGTATTCTGAAAACGACGAACGGTTCTATCCCTGTTCCAATACCATGTTTGCTGCGATTATGTCCCGGAAACGGCCAAGGTTTCTGCGCAACCGTTACCGTGAGGTGCTTGACAAAATTCTTGCCATCATCGAAGAGTTTATTGATTCAGAATATGACCGCGCATTTTTGTCCAGCCTGATACAAATAAAATATGACAACGAAATTCAAAGCCGGCTGCTCATACCCTCCCGGCTTGAAAAACGCCTGTATAAAATTTTCTTAAGCCGCACCCATATAGAAGACCCCTATGAAAGCCGCAAAAGAAAGGAAAATGCCAGGGCATACAGGTTCATGGTCTCGGAAACCTTTAAAAAAGCCTTAAACGAAGTTAACGGCGCCATTGACACCATGAAGGGATTAACGCTCCAACAGGTTAAGGCAAAGATCAATGAGATAGAGTTCACACGGCGGCTCTCCCTTTTGACGGCCTCATCCCTGTGGCAGGATGACAATTTCAGGGTTCCCTCGTCTTCGGCCATCAAAGCTTTGTTTAAAGCCAAAGTGACCGGCAACGGCATGGAACGGCTTCTTGAACTGGTGAATAGGCCAAAATCAAAAATCCTGTGGCTTACCGACGAGTCCGGGGATGTGGTGGCGGACATTGCCATTGCCCAGTTCCTTGCAAACATTGGCCATGTGGTGATCCTTGCGGTCAAAGAAGGACCGTTTTTTAAAAAAGTGTGCCTGACCGACACCCGTACAGACCCGGTTCTTGCCAAGGCCCTGGACCAGGCCCATTTCATCCACGACAAAACCATCAGCAAAAACAAGCTGGTCCAGCGCCTGAAACAGGATGAACATCTGTATGTGATATCCGACGGTACCCAGGAAGCACTGAATCTTCTGCTGGTCTCCACCACCTTTTCACGGGTTTTCAAGGAGGTGGACTGCGTGGTGTCAAGGGGGGAAAAACAAAGAAACCGGCTGATCCGCACCCATTTCAGGTTTACCCGGGATGTGCTCAACATCTGCGCAAAAGACAACAGGCTGGACATCGTCTTTAAACCCAGGCACCCTGATTTTATCAATTTCAGCCACACGGATCTTGAAGAAAAAGCCGATAAAATTATTTCCAAAATGAAGCAGGCCAAAACCAAAAATATGACGGTAATGTTCTACTCGGGCATCATCGGTTCCATCCCCGGCAAAATTGATGTGGCAAAAAAAATAATGAGCTGTTTTATCGAGCATTTACAAAACCAGTCCGACAACCTGTTTATCATTAATCCCTCTTCATATTATGAGCCGGGCATGGATGCCGATGATCTGATGTATATGTGGGAAATTGTTCAACAAAGCGGATACATTGATATCTGGCGTTTCCAGACCTCCGAGGACATTGCCCAAAGTTTTGCACTCATGGAACAGAAGGTACCGCCGGAATGGATCGGAAAGGATGCCACCTATTCCACCGGCTGCACCAAGGAGATGCGTATTGCCCAGGATGTCCAGAAAAAGAACCCGGAAATGCAGCTTATAGGGCCTTCTGTGGATAAATTCATGCGCAGGAATGAATACGGGGTAGGCTCCATGTACGATCAGCGCCTGGCCGGGATATAAAAGACAGCGTTTCCCATGGTCATCTTTAAAATTGCCATTACACTGACGGCAAATGATATGGCGATGGCCCTGTTTGATTCAGATATGCGGAGACAACACGCTTTCTTTAATTGAGATTCCGGCACCATTCTGGTATATCCTGCCCATCATGGCATATATCAACAAACAGATGCTCACGGCTGTAGTGGCTGATGAACACGGCAATATTTTTGAACTGGACGGATATGCTGCCGCAGGCATGTCCGGAAATGATTTTTTTATTCTGACAAAATCCGGTACCTGTCCCATGCCCCACGGCAGTGAACTGATGATGCTGCCCGACAGAGCCCCCATTGTATTCAACCTTGTTACAGACCGGTTTGAAAGGCTTGAAACCAACCCGTTCCAGCCTGACCAGCGCATTTTTCCGGTGGGGGTGTTCAACTCCCCGGGGTATGTGAATTTGCATTTCTGCGCCTATGACGATGCCGGCATGGATACGCCCCTGCCGCTTTTTTCCTACGGCGCCTTGGGGTTTGGGAAAAATAATTTCAGGTCCGCGGCCCTTCTGGTGGATGGCGAACCCCGGCAGGACCTGCGGCTGATGCCCATTGCAGACGTTCAAAAGGGGGTGGACAAATACAGAAAAAAATATCCGGACAACCGGCTCATGCGCCACCTGGAAAAATGTGCCCTGGAGTACGGATGCCCGGCCGGCAAAAACTTTTTCCTGGGCCGGTATGAAGCGCCGCTGCCAACCTCCGTGGTCTGCAACGCCCGGTGCCTTGGGTGCATCTCCCTTCAAACGGAAAATAACCTGTGCGCCTGCCAGGACAGAATATCCTTTATCCCTGATCCGGAAGAGATTGCAGGCGTGGCCCTGGAACATATCCTGAAAGTTGAAAAGGCCGTGGTCAGTTTTGGCCAGGGATGCGAGGGAGAACCGTTAACCTCGGCAGATGCCATTGAAAAGGCCATTGTCCTGATCCGGGAAAAGACCGGCCAGGGCACCATCAACCTGAACTCCAATGCCAGCCTGCCAGACCGGGTGGAACGGTTGTGCAAGGCAGGCCTGGACAGCATGCGCGTGAGTATGAACTCGGTACGCAAAGCGTGTTATACGGCCTATTTCCGTCCCAAATCCTATCGTTTTGAAGATGTGGTGGACAGTATCAAAAGGGCCAGGGCCAAAGGCTGTTTTGTGGCAATCAACTACCTGAACTGCCCGGGATTTACAGATTGCCAACGGGAAAAACAGGCGCTTTTTGATTTTATCCGGGACACGGATATCAACATGATCCAGTGGCGCAACCTTAATTTTGACCCCCGGCATTATATCCGCATCATGGAAAATGCCGCACCCGGCGGCTCCCCCACCGGCATGGCAAACCTGATAAAAGACCTGAGCCAAAAATTTGCCCATCTCATCCACGGCTATTTCAATCCACCCCAATAATATCATTGAAAAACCTTGCCTGATTTGATTTAATTATTAGTTTGTAATTATTTAATGGTATTTTAACCCGTTAAGGAAAGGCTGACATGTTACCCGACATCAGCGGCATTATTATCATAGCTGGAAATTACGGCAGCGGTAAAAGTGAAACTGCTGTCAACCTGGCAGCCGTATCCCGGAAGTCGGGCAAAAGCGTCAAGATAACGGATCTGGACCTGGTCAACCCCTATTTCAGAAGCAGGGAAGCTAAAAAGCCCCTGGAAGATCTCGGGGTGGAAGTGGTGCTGCCGGGCAGAAAATACATGCATGCAGACCTCCCCATCCTGACCCCGGCCGTGGCTGACATGATTAAAAATCCGGCCGACGTGACCATTCTGGATGCTGGCGGCGATGCTGCGGGCGTGACTGTTCTTGCGGCCCTGGAAGATGTGCTTGAAAAAAGCCATGTCAAACTGCTGCAGGTGATCAACCCCCTGCGCCCCAATACCTGCGATGTCCAAGGCTGCCTTAAAATAAAGGCGCAGATCGAAGCCACCGCAAAGCTGCCTGTCACAGGCCTGATTTCCAATGCCAACCTTCTTGACGAAACCACGCCGCAAATTATTTATGACGGCTACAATCTGGTGACCCGGGTATCCGAAGCCACCGGTCTTAATATTGAATTTATAACAGCGTCCACCAGACTTTTGCCTCAACTGGCCACTGAACGGATCTTCTGCCCGATCCTGCCCATTGACCGGTTTCTGGCACTTCCCTGGACACGCAATTAACACCAAGG
This sequence comes from Desulfobacter vibrioformis DSM 8776, assembly GCF_000745975.1. Taxonomy (GTDB): domain Bacteria; phylum Desulfobacterota; class Desulfobacteria; order Desulfobacterales; family Desulfobacteraceae; genus Desulfobacter; species Desulfobacter vibrioformis. The sequence goes on from NZ_JQKJ01000016.1 coordinate 51,054, forward strand.
AGTCATACTTACAATGGCCTATAAACACATTATCGATGCCGAAAGGTGCAAAGGGTGCGGTCTTTGTGTGCATTTCTGCCCGAAGAACGTGCTTGAAATCACCGACAAGGTAAATGCAAAAGGGCATTTCCCGGCCTTTCAGGCCAGACCAGAGGACTGCATTTACTGCGCCATCTGCTGTACCATGTGTCCGGATGTGGCTATCAGTATAGTTGAAGAACAAAGTGCTTAAATTTTTATTTCCAAGGACAAAAGACAATGGCTAAAGTCTTAATGAAAGGCAATGAAGCAATCGGCGAAGCCGCCATCAGGGCAGGCTGTCTAAACTATTTTGCATACCCCATCACACCCCAGTCGGAAGTCGCCGAATATCTGAGCAAACGCCTGCCCGAAGTAGGCGGCGTGTTTCTCCAGGGCGAAAGTGAAGTCGCGGTCGGGTATATGCTTTTCGGGGCCTCGGGTGCCGGAGAGCGTGTCATGACCACGTCATCTTCTCCGGGCATCAGCCTGATGAGTGAAGCAATTTCCTATATTGCCGGAGCTGAGTGCCCGGCTGTGTTTGTCAATATCATGAGAGGCGGCCCGGGGCTGGGCGGAATCCTGCCGTCCCAGGGTGATTATTTCCAGGCAACCAAGGGCGGCGGCCACGGCGACTACCATCTGCTGGTCCTGGCACCGGACGGTGTTCAGGAAGCCGTGGAAATGACCATGCAGGCCTTTGGCCTGGCTGAAAAATATAGAAATCCCGTCATGGTCATGGGCGACGGCATGATCGGCCAGATGATGGAACCGGTGGAATTTCCTGATGATCTGAAAACAGAACCCACCAATAAGGATGACTGGGCCTCCAATGGCATGTCCACCCGGAAGAGCAAAAAGAAAAACCTGGTGAAATCCCTGTTCCTGGACCCTGCTGAACTGAACCAGCACAACCTGAACCTCAAGGCCAAATACGAGCAGATGAAAAAAGAAGATGTTCAGTATGAACTGTACAATGCCGACGGGGACTATCAGATTCTGATCGCAAGCTACGGTACCATGAGCCGCGTATGCCGCACCGCCATTGACATGCTCAAGGCCGAGGGTATTGAAGCCGCCATGTTCCGGCCCAAGACCTTATTTCCCTTCCCTGAAAAACAGGTACATGATGCCGCACTAAAAGAGACCTGCAAATGCGTGATCAGCATTGAAATGAGTATGGGCCAGATGGTGGAAGATGTCCAGCGCTGCGTTATGGGCAAGAAACCAGTGGAATTTTACGGGGAATGCGGCGGTGAAATTCCGTCACCTGAAAAAATCATGGAAATCGTAAAAGAGCTGATCGGGTAACACGCCGGTCAAGGAGAAAATAATGGGAAAGGCATTTTCTAAGCCAGAGGCGTTAACAGACAATTACACCCACTATTGTCCCGGCTGCACCCACGGCATTGTCCACCGGCTGGTGGCCGAGGCCATAGATGAGCTGGGCATCCGGGAAAACACCGTGGGGATCGCCCCTGTGGGATGCGCTGTCATGATCTACGATTACATTAACTGTGACTTCCAGGAAGCAGCCCACGGCAGGGCCCCTGCCATGGCAACCGGCATCAAGCGGGTGCGCCCGGATCTCATGGTATTCACCTACCAGGGGGACGGGGACCTTGCCAGTATCGGCATGGGTGAAATCATTCACGCCGCCAACCGCGGGGAAAAAATAACCGTCATCTTTATCAACAACGCCATTTACGGCATGACCGGCGGCCAGATGGCCCCCACCACCATGCCGGGCCAGCGGGCCACCACAGCCCCTGCCGGCCGTGATACGGCCCAGACAGGCATGCCCATCCGCATGGCCAACCTCATGAGTGAAATTGTGACCCCGGGCTATGTCACCCGGCAGGCCGTACTCAAGCCACAGATGGTGAACAAATGTAAAAAAGCAATTAAAAAGGCATTCCAGTACCAGATGGACAACACCTGTTTCAGCTTTGTGGAGGTGGTCTCCACCTGTCCCACCAACTGGGGTATGACGCCGATCAATGCCTTGAAATGGGCCGAAGAAACCTTGCTGCCTTACTATGAACTGGGCGATTACAAAACCCCTGAGGACGCCTAAAAAAATTGGGAGACACCCATGCAGACAGAAATTAAATTTGCAGGATTCGGCGGCCAGGGCATTCTTCTCAGTGCCAAGCTGCTGGCCTATGCCGCAATGAAGCAGGGATTCCAGGTCGCCTGGATTCCTTCCTACGGACCTGAAATGCGGGGCGGCACCGCATATTGCACCGTTGTGATCAGTGACAAGCTCATTGGATCACCCATTATAAAAAGCCCCACCCATCTTGTGGCCATGAACCGTCCCTCCCTGGAAAAATTCGACGACACCATTAAACCCGGGGGGATTGTATTTATTAACGCATCACTGATCCCGGTCAGAAGCCAGCGCAAGGATGTGGTTGAGCTGGTGGTACCGGTCAATGATATTGCCATTGAGGCCGGATCTGTCAGGGCCGCCAACATCGTTGCCCTGGCCGCATTTGCAGCCAAAAGCAAGCTGGTGGATCTGGATCTTTTGAAAAAATGCGTCAAGGAAGAATTTGCGGCCAAAGCAAAAATTATTCCCTTGAACATGGATGCGTTTGACAGGGGCGTGGCTGCTGCCCAGGCATAATAGTTCCCTGAACAGCCAAAACATCAAAAGCGGGAAAAAGTGCTTTAAAAGCCTTTTTCCCGCTTTTGGCCAGAGCATTTCATGCAATGGCGTTCAAAAAGTTCTGCTGTGAAAAGGATCTGAATTTTTTAACATGCGCCCTTCCATCACCGCTGTCGGGTTATGGAAGGGTGCATATTTTTCGCTGATAAAAATTAACGGTCTGTCAGACTAACTTAAAATTTGACCCGAACACCACCGTAATAAACCGCTTCTGCCGCAGGATAGTAGGATTCCCAGCCAGACCCATAACTGTAACCGTCACAGTATTCCTCATTAAAGATATTGGTTGCATTGAGAAAAAATTCCAGCTGCTTATAGGGATATGCCAAGTATAAATCAACGGTATGGGCACTGCCGAGCTTTTCATCGGAATTATAAAAATCATTTCCTGCGTACCTGTCATCCAGATAATTATATTGACACCTGAATGTCAGGCCAAAGTCAAAATTCAATGCAACCCCAAGACTTGCCTTAAACTCGGGAACTAGAGGAATCTTCTTTCCGCCGATATCTACACCGGAATACTGGCCGCTGATGACCTCAGCATCGGTGTATCCCAAACCGCCGAAAAATGAAATCAGTCTGGTCGCTTTGAAGTCAGCATTCACTTCCGCACCTTGGTGCCGGGTTTGATTCAAGTTTTGATTCTCGCCGGACCACCCGATAGTAACCCAGGTGATTTCGTCATCTACATCGAACGTGAATAATCTGAAATCAACAGCCAGACGATTTTCCAACCCGACATAACGAACACCTGCCTCAAATCCCTGTGAGGTTTCATGCGTCAAATCCGAATTCACCGTACCAGATGTTAAATTCATGAATTCATCAACCCGTGGAAATCTGTACGCTTGATAAGCCCGGACATAAACTTTTGACCTGGGCGAAAAAATATAGGCCAGACCGATATTCCAAGCCCACTCCTCTTCGTTTACATCCTTATTCGCCGCAAGATCAGCAGATTCCAAGGTGGTGCGGAATTCTTCATAGCGGGCACCCAAATTTAAGACCAGACTTTCCAATATGCTGAACTCATCCTGCACATAGAACCCGGCTGTTTCCTGGGTATGATTATAATTAGCGAAATCCAGAATATTCCAGTTATACATCCTGGCGTCGTAGTTTGTGTCGTAATATTCAAAACCAAGAGTTAAACGATTGTCTTGGCCGAAAATAGAATGATCCAGGATATACTGAGGACTGACACCAAGGGTGTTAAAATCATAATCGTAGGACGAACCCCATGAGATATCGTGCCGCTCATAGGTTCGATAACTGAGATCAACATTTAGCCGGCCAAACGCCCCCCAGTCAGATTTAACCGATAGTACATATGCATCGTCCTGGCTCTCCCCTTCATCATTCGGGTAGCTGGGATTAAACTGTTTTCTGTTTGTTTCCATCTGGGTCTTTGTTAGGGCGCCGGGGTATTCATAATCGGCCTGGGTCGTAGATGCCTCAAATGAGAAGCCTAAGGTATCCGACGGATCAAAGTTGATACTTGCATTGCCACTCTGCCGGCTTGCATCAGAATGCTCTCTGTACCCATCGGTATCATAAAAAACCCCGCCAATACTCCCCCCCAATTTACCCGAGGAAAAACTGATCCCGGCGAGGCCTTTGGCTGTGCCGTAGGAGCCTATACCGCCCTCTGCCCATCCATGCACACCATCCTGGGAGTCTTTGGTGATAATATTAATGACACCGCCCATGGCATCCCCACCGTACAGCACAGAGTTACCTCCGTGAACCAATTCAATTTTTTCAACATTTTCAATGGGGATGGAAAGGAAGTTGACAGACGACAGATCAATGGGATTCAGTTTTCTTCCATTAACCAGAACCGCCACATGACGGTCAGAAGATTCACCAAACCCGCCTATGTCAACTTTCTGATTAAATCCGTTTCCGTTGAGGTCTGAAACAACAACGCCCCCGAGATGGTTAAGGGCATCCGGCACGGACTGGGCTCCGCTGGCACGGATATCTTCGGCCGTGATCACTGTAATCTGGACAGGGACCTTCTCATTGGCCTGTTCAGACCGGCTGGCTGTAACAATAATATCATCCACCAGTACCACATCATCCTCCGTTTCATCTGCCATGCCCGTGCAGGGCAATGCCAGAAAAGCCGACACCAAAACCAGCCACAATTTTTTTTTCACTTTTTCCTCCTGAAGGTATTGGTCCGGGCATAAAAAAACCCGGACCGATAAATTTCAATCCGGGATTTCCCAAACTATCTCAGGATCTTTCGTACCAGCCCTATCCTCGAGGCTATCGGCACCTTATCCAGGCAGGTCTTCTGACTTCCGGGTCTTGCTTTCCCTGCGCCTTCCCAGTACAGTGTACCAGTGGTTTAATGCAGAGATCGTCTCCGGTTACAGCGGCGGGTCCGTTCCTGAATTTCACAGGATTCCCTTTTAGCAGTTTTCCATGAAACTGCCATTGTGCTTTTGCACACACCTGAACAAATTTTTTGTATTTCTATATCTGATGCACAGAACTTGTCAAACAGATAACGGCTTTCACAGCGATTTTGAGAATTTATCAAGAATTGCATCAGGCCCCTGCCCTGTCTATGAACACGCAGGGCCGGCCGGATTGGGGGTTTTTGTTCACCCGGACCGGGGTATGATACACGGCCTGGATGTTTTTCCGGGTCAAAATTTGCTCCGGGGTGCCCATGGCATGGATTTGCCCTTTATCCTTGTTTAACAGCACCAGAAAATCGGAATATTCAGCGGCCAGATTTAAATCATGAATTACCATGAGTACGGTGAGGCCTAAACGATCCCGCAACCCGGAAATAAGATCAAGAATCCTGGCCTGGTGGGTGATGTCCAGATGTGCTGTGGGTTCATCCAGCACAAGGAATTCCGGTTCCTGGGTCAATGCCCTTGCAAGGGCAGCCAACTGGCGCTCCCCGCCTGAAATTTGGTCCATGGCAGAATCGGCAAGGTCCAGGATGCCTGTGACTGTCATAAAGTGCCGGGCAAGGTCCCTGTCTTTGCCGGTTTCAAAAAACTGAAACGGTTTGAAAAAAGGCAGCCGGCCTAACAGCACATAAGCTTGAACCTGCATGGGCAAGGGCTCCAGGTTTTGATGCACCACAGCCATCTGCCGGGCAAGGTCGGCCCGGACCTGCCTGGCAATGTCCTTTCCCTTGAGTACAATTTTTCCCTTGAACGGTTCCAGGTTTCCGCAAACCGTGCGCAGCAGGCTGGTTTTTCCGGTGCCGTTGGGACCGATAACGGAAACAATCCGGCCGGCCGGCACATCAAAACTGATATTCGACAATACCCGGCGGTGGCCAAAGCCCAGGGTGATATCCTGAATTTCCACCAACGGTGATGGTGTCATAGGTCTTCCTTTTTTCTGGAAATGGCCCAGATGAACACCACGCCGCCAATGATGCCGGTGATCACACCCACGGGCAGTTCCAGCGGCGCGATCACGGTCCGGGCCACCACATCGCACATCAGCAGAAACACGGCACCGGCCAAATAAGAGGCAAGCAAAAGGATCCTGTGATCCGGCCCGGTGACCAGACGCATGAAATGGGGAACAATAAGACCCACAAACATGATGACGCCTGCCATGGATACGGACAGACCGGTTAGAAACGATGCAATGAAAAAAATGCCTTTCCTGGCCCGGGCCGTGTTCACCCCAAGGCCTGCGGCCTCTTCTTCGCCCAGGGCAAGGGCGTTGAGATCAAAGCAGAAAAAATAGGAGAGAAAAAGGCCTGCCAGGGATCCCATCAGGGCCATGCGGATCAGGGCCATGTCCGGTTCGTCCAAAGATCCCATGATCCACAGCACAATGGTCTGAAGATCATCGGCCCGGGCCAGGGCCATAAGCAGCATAACAAGGGAGGAGGCCACATAGGAGATCATGACGCCGGTAAGCAGCATCCGGTTGGAGCGGATATGCCGGGTGCTTCGGTTCAGCCCGTATACCAAAAAAATAACCAGGCTGGCACCGGCAAACCCGGATAAAGGATAGGCAATGATGCCGATGACCGCGTAGAGCTTGAACAGAATATTTATGCAGATGCCCAGGGAGGCCCCGCCGGAAATTCCAAGGGTATAAGGCTCTACCAGAGGATTTTTAAACATGCCCTGGAGCAGGGTGCCTGCAAGGCTCAATGCCCCGCCCATGGCAATGCCAAGCAAGGTTCGCGGCAGCCGGATACCCAGGAGGATGCCGTATTCGGCACTGCCCGGTCCTGCGGCAATAATTCCCGGGATGTCAGCAAATCGGATACAGGCACTGCCCACGGACAGGGACAGGCCTGCGGTGAACGCCAGAAGCACAAACAGGCCGAGGGAAAACAGGCCCCATGACCTGGCATTGGCCTTCAATTGGGCCCTTCGGCAATTCCGATTTCCGGGTGGATCAAAACTGCCACCTGCTTAAGGCCAGATGCAAAGCTGACAGGTGTCGGGCGGCAAATCACTTCCGGATCAAGCACGTGAATTTCATTATTCCCGGCAGATGTCAGGAAAGGAAACGCCATCCACCGTTTTTTCTCAAGGGCTGCGGCTTTTTTATTTGACCCCATGGTGGCCACGAGAATAACATCCGGGTCCTGTTTAATCACCTCTTCCCGGGAGTAGACGCCCGAGGGTTGGTTTTCTGCAATATTAACGGCATTGGCCCGGATGATATATTCGTTGATAAACAGATCTTTATTTACTGTGTGAAGGGGTTTAAGACCAATCTGGATAAAAACCCGTCTCGGGTTTAAGCCGGCAACCTGTTCGCGAACCCTATCCACATCCTTTGAGGCCTGTTGCACAAGAACCTGGGCCTGGGCTCTTTTGCCAAGGACGTCCGCAATTTCTAGGGTAATGGCGCACATCTGCTCAAATGTTTTGGGATTGCGGATCGCCATGACCCGGAGACCTTGGGAACGAAGGATATTAAGTTGCTTTTCCCTGCTCAAAGGAGAGGATATCACAAGATCCGGTTGCAGGCTGATAACCTTTTCCACATTCATCTGGGTTACGGACCCGATCTTCTCTTTTTGGGCCGCCTCGGGGGGGATCGTACAATAGGAGGTGTCGGCAATCAGCTGGTCCTGGGCCCCTAAAAGATAAATGGTTTCCGTGATAAAAGGAGACATGGAGATCACCCGGGCAGCCGGTGCCGGGGCTTGGGCTGCGGCCCAGGCCGGAAGGCAGACCAGGGCCAGGGCCAGGCCCCAGACGAAAAGCATTTTAAAAGGCTTAGGCCTGTCCATTATTCATTCACCTCTCCAATCCGGGCTTTGGCACCGGCCATAACGGCATTCAACGCTTTTTTGATTACAATGGGAACATGATCATCCAGGGTGGCATCCTCTATTTTAACGGGTTGCCCCGCGATATTTTCCGCCATCTGTCCGCACCACAGGTCAAAGGCGTCAAGGCTTTTCATCTGCCCGCGTTCATAGGCATCGCTTAGGCTTAACGCGGATTCCATAAATCCTGAAATTTCTTTGCTCAACAGCAGGTGCTCAACCATTGCGTTGAACTCACTTTTCTTTTGCAGGCAGTTACACTGGGCTTCGGAGGTAATTTTATAAATGCTGATATTTCGCTCCTTCAGACGTTGAAAAACATGGCGTCCGGGCAAAATTGCGTTCTGCTTTTCCACGGCATGTTTAACCCCTGCGTAAACCGCCTTTGCAATGAGTTCTCCCATTTTAGAATGCCCCCCTGCATTGTCAATGGGTAAACCCTGTCCTTCCACCACCAGGATATTGTCCGTGCCCGTACCCGTGGCCGGATGTTTTTCCCCGGAATAGCTTGAACGGATGTCCAGGTCTTCAAGAAGGGCTGTCTTGGCTTCCGTGGCCGAAATAATTGCCCGGGACATGGCCCTGGGAGTCAGGTGCATATTGGTTAATATCAATATATTAATGGTGCCCGGTTCATAAAACATGCCCTTATCTGCGCCCATGCGCACGGCATTGGACATGACGCCTGCCGTAACCAGCGCCATGACTTTCATATCCTTGAATTTTTCGGTTCGAATGGACAAATTTCCCATATCCGCCCCAGTCATGAGCAGGGCCGTTGTTTCGGCTTTTTTGCCAATGGCACCAAGGATGCTGACGCGGACAGAATCTATGCCGGGCAGATGGCCCGGCAGCCAGGTGGGCGGCGGGGTATAATGGTTGCCCACAGTTGTAATATTATCCCGCCAGCCCTCCAGGGTGGACAAAACGGTCATGGGAGGGGTTAAATCAACTGCCAGGGTTTTGTTGGGATAGTCAAACACGTACGCATTGATGATGGATGCTTTTTCCACATAGGGCAAATCCTTTGAGATATTGCGTTCAAGGGGCGTTTCATCGATAATCCCGGAAGAATGGACATCATTTTTCGCATTGGCAAATTGCTGTGTGTAAATCAATGAGGAGAGATAAGCCACAAAATCGGAGGTGTGAACCGACGCCCTGCATGTCAGATTACAGGGCAGGTAATAGATCTGGTTATTTTTCACCGCATCCACATCTTTCCAGCCTGGCTTCGAGAAAAATTTCTTTGCCACCAGTTTATCATCCCCGCAGCCGTAAATCACCTGGGGATTAAAATGGGTCCATTCTTTTAGGGTTACAGGTACAATTTTGCCTGTTTTGCCGAAATCCGGGGCCTGGCCGCCTGCAGCCCGGATCATTTCTGCCTGGAACGTGTCAGCCCCCGGCGTCATGATGCTGTCCCGGCCCATGAGCCGCATTACCCGTTTATGTTTTACGTTTGCCTTGTCCAGCTTGGCTTTGACATGGGCCAGATTGTCCATGTTCTTTTTCACCAGGTCCAGGGCCCGGACTTCATGGCCTGTGATCCGGCCAAGCGTTTTCATCTGGGCCCAGGCCTGGTCCATGGAGTTTGTATTATAAACAAAAACTTTCAGCCCGGACCTTTTTGCATCTTCAATAATCCGGCGGTGAAACGAGGCGGTGATAAGCAAATCCGGATGCACTTTTTTGACATGGGCACCGCAAGGATTGAAAAACCCACCCACAACTTCGCGTTTGTCTGATCCTGAAAGGGTCACATCATGGTAGGTGACCCCTTTTAGCCGGTCCCCGGCCCCGATAGTTACAAGTATTTCCGATGCCGTGGGCACCAGGCTGACAATTCGTTGGGGCGGCTGATCAAAAACAAGGATTGCACCGGTGCTGTCCTGCACCTGAATAGGGGCGGCCAATGCCGCAACATTGCCTTGGAAAAACCCCGTGAGAAAAAAAGCAATAATATAAAAAACCAAAATATAGCGGTTTGGGCGTAAATATTTTAAATGCAAACGCATCTTCTTCCTTTAGGGTAATCCGCCTATGTAACTTGCCTGCACTTAATACCAATTTCGAATGGCTCATGCGGATTATAATTGAGAGCGGGCAATACAGGTAACCTCGCGCAGCGGGCTTAGCTCAGGTGAAAGCGGATTATTCTGTCATTTATTCATAATATGTCCACATGCGAAAGACTTTCACAACTTTATCGTCATTTATAATTTGGTAGTGGTAATTTTGAGACATTTACCAACCCGTCCCGTGTTATCGCCATTCGGGCAGGTTGGTAACTGTTCGGTTTTAGGAAATGGTCCTATACTGTCAAGTTGATCTATGGTTTCCGTTTATCCTTGAGCACTGCATTTGAAATGACAATACGCTGAATTTCGCTGGTGCCTTCGTAGATGGTAAATACCCGGGCGTCCCGGTAAAACCGCTCCACCGCGTAATCTTTGGTAAACCCGTAGCCTCCGTGGATCTGGATGGCCTGGGCCGTGATGTCCTGCACCATTTCCGAGGCAAACAATTTGGCCATGGAGGCTTCCCGGGTAAATCTTTCGCCCCGGTCCTTCATGGAGGCCGCAGAAAGAGTCAACTGCCGGGCAGCTTCTATTTTTGTGGCCATATCCGCAATCTGAAAACGGATGGCCTGGTGTTTGGTGATGGCCACCCCGAACTGCTTGCGGCCCCGGGCATACTTGATTGCGGCATCAAAGGCCGCCTGGGCCACGCCAAGGGACTGGGCTGCAATACCGATCCTGCCGCTGTCCAGGCCGGACATGGCAATTTTAAACCCATCCCCTTCTTTGCCCAGTATATTGGCGGCCGGCACCCGGCAATCCTCAAAAATCAAGTCCGTGGTGTCCGATGCCCGCAGCCCCATCTTATCTTCATGATGCCCCACGATGAGACCGGCTGTTGTCTTGGGCACAATAAAACAGGATATGCCCCTATGCCCCAGGGTTTCGTCCGTCTTGGCCGTGACAAGGACCACGGAACTGTTTTCCCCGGAAGTGATAAACCGCTTGGTGCCGTTAATCACGTATTCATCGCCGTCCTTTATAGCGGTGGTGGCCTGGCTCACCGGATCAGACCCGGCATCGGGTTCGGTCAGGGCAAAGGCCCCGAGGATCTCCCCGGATGCCAGGGGCACGAGAAATTCCTGCTTTTGTTCTTCTGTGCCGAACTTATTGAGGGATTCGCACACAATGGAATTCTGGACCGACATCACCACGGAGGTGGATGCGCAGGAGTATGCGATCTCGGACAGGGCCAGCACATAGGACACCGCATCTGCAGCTTCCCCGCCGTATGCTTCGGGTACCATCATACCCATCAGCCCAAGCTCCCCCATCTGTTTGAAATTCTCTGCGGGGAACGCTGTGGTTTTATCCCGTTCAGCAGCAGTGGGGGCAACCACTTTGCGAGAAAATTCACGCACCATATTCTGGATCATCACCTGTTCATCGGTTAACTTGAATAACATGGTATCTCCTTTTTCAACAAAACAGATTCAAGGCGCATAGACCACCACAATCAGTTCGGCATCATGATCACCGATATTGCGCAGGTCATGCTTGATCCCTGAATTGAAATGAAGGGATTCCCCTGTGTTCAAGGTATTGATATGATCCCCAACCTGGATTTCAACTGCCCCGTCCAGCACATAGGCAAACTCCTCGCCCTCATGCTGAAATCCAACCCCCTCATGGCTTCCACCGGCTTCTACCACGATGCGGAATGCCTTTAAATGATTGTTTTCAGCCCCAGGGGACAATGGTGTATACGCATAATGATCTGTGCGCTTGGTATAGGCATCGGCCCGGGCTTCCACGGAATCATCAGGCTCCTTGAGCAAGAAACCTGAATCCAGTTGAAGGGTGCGTGAGAGCTGGAGCAGCGTTCCCACCGAAGGACGCTGCTCCCCGCTCTCAATTTTTTTGATAAAATCTTTTGACAGCCCGGTTTCATTGGCCATGGCGTCCAGGCTGAGTTTTTTGTCCAGCCTGGCGCGCCTGATCCGGACGCCTACATGGGTCACTTCTTTCTTTTTAGCCATACGATCTCCAATAGTTTGAGGGTGATCAAACTCCATCTTTGACTGAGCGCTCGTTCAGCGCCGATGGACTAAAAAACACACAAGGTTCATTTACTCTACAACTTCAATCCAGCCTTCGGTATCTTCAGCGTTTCCGTACTGAATGGCAGTCACGGCATTATAAAATTTCATACATACCTCACCGGGTTCACCGTTGCCGATATGAATAACCCGGTCTTTATAGCGCAGTTCTCCCACAGGGGAAACAACAGCAGCGGTTCCGGAGCCAAACATTTCCTGCAGGGTTCCATTGTCGGCAGCGGCAATGACCTCATCAATACTGATCTTGCGCTCACTGACCTTCATGCCCCATTTTTTGGCCAGTTCAATGACTGAAAAACGGGTAATGCCGGGCAGGATGCTGCCGTTCAGCATTGGGGTAACCAGTTCGTCATTGATAAGAAAGAAAATATTCATGGCCCCGACTTCTTCAATATATTTGAGCTCAATACCATCCAGCCACAGCACCTGATTATATCCCTCTTTTTTGGCCTTTTCCCCGGCCAGAAGGCTGGCTGCATAGTTACCCGGGGTTTTGAATTCGCCGACACCGCCGCGTACAGCCCTGACATGGTCCTCGCAGACCCAGATTTTTACAGGCTGCAGACCCTGGGCATAGTATGATCCCACAGGGGACAGAATGATAAAAAACTTATATGTATAGGATGCCCTGACACCAAGGAAGGGGTCGGTGGCCACCAGGGTGGGCCGGATGTACAAAGATGTTCCCATGGTTTCGGGAATCCAGGCCTGCTCAAGCTTGATCAGCTTTTTAAGCGCATCCATGACAAAATCGATATCAATTTCAGGAATGCAAAGCCCCTGGCTGGAACGGTTCATGCGGGCAAAATTATCACGGGCCCTGTAGAGCTGAATTTTTCCGTCTTTTGTTTTATAGGCTTTCAGACCCTCAAATACAGCCTGCCCGTAATGCAGCACCATGCTTGCCGGCGACATGGAAAAATCGCCGTAGGGTTCAATGCGGGCATTGAACCATCCCTTATCCTTTTCATAATCCATGACAAACATATGGTCGGTAAACACCGTACCAAATCCCAGGTCCTCATCCTTGGGCCGGGTGCCTGGTTCAGATACCCGGGTAACTTTAACCTCCATTACGCCTCCGTTATCAATTCATTTAACTGTCATTCAACCGGCTGGCCTTGTTTTAACCTATCGTGTCAGTATGTTCCAGGCAATACCGGTGCGCCGCTCTCGGCAAAGCAACCCATGCTTTACCGAAAAATGTCATATTAGGACAATAATAAATTGAAAGCAAAGATATTTTAAACCGTTAGTGCCTTACGCCTCAATTTCTGCCAAAAAAAACAAGAAAATCATACGGCCATTTTTAACAGAATTGTAGTTTAAACAGCTATGAATAGGCGCGCTACACGGTATACCCATATTTAGCAAGTATATCGCTTACCGCACCCTCATTGATAAAGCCCCTGTGCACTTCGTCAATAATTGTTTGAACAGAACTCTCAGCACTGTTCATTTCGTTGTAGCGCGCATCGTCTGGTGTCAGCATTATATAATCCTCATCTGAATGGCTATATATGAGCTTTATATCATTACCATACTGCGCTTTTAGCTGTCTTTCCACGCCAACGACTCTCATTAATTCTTCTGTTCGTCTCCTGTAAAAACGATCATCTGCTCCTGGGTTTGTTGGCCTGGACATAGGATACTCAGCCCACTGGCCTGCTGGCCTGAACATATCAATATCCATATAGGTGGATGAGGCACCTGCCGGTAAAGGACCATGGGCTTTTGATTCAACAACCGTCATCAATGGCGCACCCTCTTGTGCCACTGCAGACTCGTCAGACCCTTCGGCATCGGGATCATTTGCGTCGGCAAAAGAAACCAATTGTGAAAAAATATCTTTGCTCTCTGTTGGGGAAACTGTTTGTAGTAACGATACACCCTCTCGGCTATCCAGACTATGTTCCGAGGTTATAACAATTATGCCATCGATGTTCACACGATTGCTTTGTTGGACGCTTCCATATGGTGATGGACCAGCCGCCTCCTGAGTCTCCATGGCGGCGGAATGTTGGGCCGCCATCCTCTCCAATAAGGCGGTCATCCTGTCATAGTTCTCCGTAGATTCACCATGTTTGTGTGCCATTTCTTTTTGGGCATAAACAATATCAAGGATATTTTTCTTTTCATTCATCCCGGAATTATACTCTGTCGTTCCCAACGACATCTCTTCAACCCCCGCCGCTCTGGCATGTTCTTGTAAATGTGCCCTGAATTCTGCACCATATGTTGAAAGCATCATAAGGTCTTTTAATGGTGCGACATTATTATCTGTCATTTCCTTCACCATCTGATCGACCTCTACCGGTGTCATATTGGTTACGTCATATTTTTTTGCAATATCAGTAAGGGACAAGCTTTCTTCCGTTTTGGGTTGCATCATTTGCGCAATCTGCTGACTTTCACGGGCTGTCAGGACAGCATTTGAATTCTGTTGAATAGTATGTTGTGCCGTCCTCAGCATACCAAGCGTCTGCTGATCCCCTCGTCGTTCTGCATCTTCAATACCTTTGGATATCATTTCGGGCACATTGATCAGTTCCGAGTTGTCCAAATTGTGCAAGCCTGAGAAAGAGCTTCCGTCAGCCGGTATTTTCATTGACATTGCCATAAAGGGAAACCCTTGATCCAATGACATATTGCCGCTTTTAATTTCATCATTAACCCAACCCATCATTTGACTGCGGGTAGTCTGGGTCATGTCAATACCCAAAGAGGTTGATTCAATGCAATTCGCCATTTGCCTGCATAGCATGGCTGAAAACGTTTCCGTTTCAGATCCATTACCCCCAAAGGCCGATTGACTATTTTTTACCGATTGCCCGGCAAATTTTTCCGTTTGCACACCTTGGGAAAGTCTTACTGTCTCTGAATAGGAAAGCATAGAAACTGAACTGTTTCTGTTGTTTAGTGTACTCACCATAGTTAAGACCCCTTAAATTAGAGTTGGGTGATCATTAAGATTCAAGCAATCCTTGTGCCGGTTGATCCACCATTGGGGCAATTCACATATTTTCAAATGTGTGGACAGTCAAAGATTCGGATTCATGCCAAGAGCATGAAACGGCTCAAGGATAAAGTCCGGGAATGAACCCGCCGCAAGCGGGGGTAAAAGCCTGTGGCAGGTCGTTCAGAAATTGAACCAATATTTTCGAATTATTTTCGGCTCACAAAGGTCAAATCATTCCTCAAATGAGTGCGGACTCAAAAAATGATGGAAAAAATCGCTAAAATGGTCCAGAAAAGTGATGGGAAAGAGAGGAGCCCCCTCACGTTTCTTGACCGATGCGTTGATGGAGGGCTCCTGCCACATTAACCAATGGCGGGAACCATGATATCATTAGACTTGCTTACTCAACAATCGTTATTTTCTCTTCTTCATCAAATTGACTTAGATCTGGCAAGGCAAACGAAAGAACGCCGCTGCCCTACTGTAAAGGGCCGTTGCACTATGCCAACTACTGGCGTAAACCACGTGGTGGCCCTCCTGATCTTGAACAACTCTTTGAACTCCGTTACAGCCTTTGCTGCGGGCGTGAAGGATGCCGTCGACGCGTCATGCCACCATCGGTCAGGTTTTGGGGACGCCGGGTGTATTGGGCTCCTGTGATTTTGTTACTCACCGCCCTCCGTCAGGGGAGAAATCCGGACGCGACTCTGGAACGTCTAAAAGGGCTTTGTGGCGTTTGGAGATCCACCGTGAATCGCTGGAGGGATTATTTTTTAAAAATTTTTCCAGAGAGCAGTATCTGGCACCGCCTTTCCGGGCATTTTCTGGGAAAAAAAAGGGAGCGGCTGATTCATGATCTGTTATCCAGCTACTATCGGAATATACAGCAACCAGAAGCAGCACTGGTTAAGTGTCTTCAAGTTCTTGCCGTGAGACCTTGAAGGCCAGGATAGTTAAGGGGCTTTTCAGCTGAGAACCGTCCACGCAGAAGTTGGGCCGGTTCCAGGAGAGAATCAATTTGTTACAAGGTGTCAGCGTACGATTTTGCCCCCGTTTGCCTCCATGGTGGAGGCCGGAGGAAGCAAAACCGAAAGGAGAGACGCCATGAGCAACACTCAAGCGCCTATTTGGCGACGCTGGGGGCAATTTCGTCACTCAGTGATTGGAGAACTGTTGTCCAGCCCGCCAGCCAAGAGACAACTTCAGCAGGCTATTCAACGACTTTCACAAAAAATCTATCAACACCCCATTGACGAAGACCGGAAATTCACACTGGGGGCATCGACCATTGAACGGTGGTATTATAAAGCAAAAACGGCTGATGATCCGGTAGCTGTTTTGGGGCGAAGACCCCGATCCGACGCCGGGATACGCTGGTCCATGCCCGGAGCACTGTTGGATGCTTTAAAAGCCCAGTACCAAACATATCCTCGCTGGACGGTTCAGCTGCATTATGACAACCTGAAAGTTGTGGTGCAGCAAAAGCCTGAATTAGGAAAATTGCCAAGCTACAAGACTGTGTTACGGTGCATGCGGGATAATGGCTGGTGGAAATCCCGTGAACCGGCCCAGCCTGCTCCAGGCCAGGTACAGGCCGCCAGACACCTTGAAAACCGGGAAGTGAGAGGCTATGAAATATCTTTCCTTCACGGCCTTTGGCATCTGGATTTCCACCATGCGAAAGTTCGAATTTTAGATGCATCCGGGAACTGGCTTCAGCCCATGGTACTGGCGATTCTTGATGATCATTCCCGTATTTGCTGCCACCTGCAGTTTTATCTGGTCGAAACTGCGGAGTGCCTGGTGCATGGATTGGCCCAGGCTTTTATGAAACGAGGGCTGCCCAGGGTATTGATGACCGATAACGGATCGGCAATGCTGGCAGAGGAAACCAGGCAAGGGCTCGCCCGCCTCGGCATTGATCACAAAACTACCTTGCCTTACTCCCCGTATCAAAATGGTAAGCAGGAAGTCTTCTGGGGTCAGCTTGAAGGCCGCCTTTTGGAATTGGTGCGTAAACACAAGAATTTAAAGCTATCCTTTTTAAATCAGGCAGCCCAGGCCTGGGTCGAACAGGATTATCATCGCAGCTTGAACCGGGAGATAAATTCAACCCCTTTAGATCGCCTTCTTAACGGTAAAAGCGTCGCCAGGAATGTCCCGGAAAGTGAATCGCTGCGCCTTGCCTTCACGTTCTGCGATTTTTTGTTATCTTTTTGGTGGCAACGGCGTTTTCCAAAATTGATGCATCTGCATTTCCGGCATTATTCAGGGCGGCAACATCCACATCAATCAACACGAATCCCTGGATGGTAGTCATAATAGTGATCTCCTTATCATATTCCTGATATGGATTTCCCGGCCAGTAACTTTTCATAAATCAGGTTGGGATTATTCAGGTACTCTGATTCATCAAGGCGCTCATTTCCTTTGAAATGCCTTTAAGATAGCTTTTAGCAAGAAAACCGTTGTCTACGAAGGGATCCCCTGTGAACAAATTGTATTTTTCCATCGACTAAGCCCCTTGGCTTGAAATTCAGAAGAATAAACAAACTGTGAAACAAATATCATGATCTTTTCCTCATAACTTTAATATGAGGACGTTAGCAAGGGTTTTTTCTATTTACGATAAATGAGGTGCTCTCCCGCTAATACTTTGATTTAGAATTAACTTATTATTTCAGATGGTTGGAATAGATAAATCCATTGCTTTCACCCTCTGTTTTTCATGGAAATTCAGAGTATTAGAATGACCAAAATCATAATCAAAGTATTAGCGGGTGAGCACCATAAATGACAAATGATTTAAAAATATTCCCGCTAAATGTCAAATCGTACTTTATTCATCTTTACCATTTGAACAAGAATAAAATTTTTAAATTAAAAAATATCCGTAATCAGGCTTTCGTTCATTGACGCAATAAATTAAGATGTTGAAAAAGCGATGAACAAAAAAGAAGAATAAAAGGATTATATGTTTCGTGTATTGATTATTGATGATGACCCGGACATCTGTTTGTTTTTTGAAACCGTTCTTGCAAATATGAATTGTGAAACATTTACGGCTAAAAAAATAAATGAAGCAAAGGCATTGAGCCGCCAAAATGATTTTGACATCATTTTACTTGATCTTGAGCTGCCGGACGGCAATGGACTGGATATCATGCCTGATCTCGTAACTCTGCCTTCTGCCCCGGAAATAATTATTATTACCGGCACCGGCGATGCCAGGGGAGCTGAGATTGCATTTAAAAACGGTGCATGGGATTTTGTGCAAAAACCATTTAGCCTGAATGATATCAGCTTTCCCATTCAAAGGGCACTTCACTATCGGAAGGAGAAGCTTTCATCCCGTGAACTGATCGTTCTGAAACGGTCAAAAATTATCGGGGAATCCCCTGCGTTGAAAAAATGTCTGGATGAAGTGGGCAAAGCCGCCTCAACCGATGCCGGGGTCCTGGTCACAGGAGAAACCGGAACCGGTAAAGAGCTGTTTGCCAAAGCGATCCATGAAAACAGCAAACGGGCCTCAAAACCTTTTGTGGCGGTTGATTGCGGTTCTTTGACAGAGACCTTGATTGAAAGTACCCTTTTCGGGCATGAGAAAGGCGCTTTTACAGGTGCAGTGTATAAACAGGACGGCTTGATTGTCCAGGCAGACGGCGGCACCTTGATGCTCGATGAAGTCGGCGACTTGCCGCTGTCAATCCAGAAAGCATTGTTAAGGACACTCCAGGAAAGATCTGTCCGCTGCATTGGGGGGAAAAAAGAGATAAAAGTGGACATCCGTCTGATTTCTGCTACAAATCTCAACCTTGATCAACTGGTCAAATCGCATCGCTTCAGAGAGGATTTTCTGTATCGGATAAGGGCCATGGAAATCCATCTGCCCCCGCTCCGGGACAGGGGAAAAGATATTGAAAAGATCGTTTTAAAAAAGGTTTATGAGCTTTCAAACAGATATAATCTTGAACCCAAGGCGATCTCCAAGGAGTTGCTTGAAACCCTGATGTCAAACGCCTGGCCCGGCAATATCAGGGAACTGCTCAACGTTCTGGAGTACACACTGGCTTCGGCAGGAAGCGATCCGACGCTGGTGCCAAAGCATCTTCCGCCAAGTTACAGGCTTTCAACATTAACGTTTGAGGCGCCTGCTGTCCAGCAGGATACACTGTCGCTGGCCGACGAGGTTCTGGGCAGTGATTCGGACTTTCCCTCGCTGACTGCCTGTCGGGAACAACTTGAAAAAAATTACCTGACCCGTTTAATGAAAAAAGCCGGTGGTGACAGAAAAATCGCCTGCCGGTTATCCGGTGTGTCCCAGGCCAGGTTATACGCATTGCTCAATAAGCATAATCTTCCCGGATTCGCTTCCTACCAATCAACGTCATTAACTTAAACATTGAGTATTTTACCACGAAGATATTAGAGAACAAAACTTCGTGAATTTCGTGGTTTTAATCTGAAATCATCTTAAATTTTATGACATTTATTTGGCATACTTTCTGCTTTAGGTACTTTCTAAGGCGGCAGAGCCGCAGAAACTAGAGACTGGAAACTAGAAACAAGAAGAAAGGAGTCTAACAATTTCTTGTTTTTTGTGACAGAAGCTCAGGAGTAAGGCACTAAGATGCTTTCTGCTGATTGGCAGACGTTCAGATGTGAATTTTTTGAAAATGGGGGCCACGGATGAAAATCATTTTACATGCAACCGAAAATCATGCGCTTAGAAGTCAGTTAAAGGACCGGATTGAGGATACGTTCCCAAAAGGGCAGATTATTTTGACAAACTCCGGACTGCAGTTGTCTGAAGCCTTGTGCAGGCCGTTACACAACATTTCAGTACTGATTGCCTTTATAAGCGATTCTGAAAGTGTCAGCCTCCTGCTTCCTTTGATGCCTTTGTTCGAAAACCTAAAACTGATTTTAATTTTTTGTAAGAGACTTGACGACGTCCAGAAATCTGCACTCCTGCTGGAACCATTATATTCCAGCTATTTTGAAAATGACTTTCAGGATGTTATTTCAGTTCTGAAACGCATAGAACAAAAACAAAAAAACCTGATTAATCGGTTCTAAATCCAATAACCCCGCGTCGAATAACGTCCTTTTAAGCTGCCTTTTCTTTGTTTCAATAAAATTTTAGTTTCTTGGAAACAAGAATGAAAACCGTTCTCCTTTTCAAGA
The DNA here is from genome assembly GCF_000745975.1 of Desulfobacter vibrioformis DSM 8776. Taxonomy (GTDB): domain Bacteria; phylum Desulfobacterota; class Desulfobacteria; order Desulfobacterales; family Desulfobacteraceae; genus Desulfobacter; species Desulfobacter vibrioformis. Next base: position 71,320 of record NZ_JQKJ01000016.1, read on the forward strand.
AATTAAAATGAATCAGACTTCACATGAATGGGCATAGTTTGTATAATATACTATCGTTAAAAGCAAATTTAATAATTTAATTCATTGGCACACTTTTCGCTAAAACATAAATTGCATGCACCCCCAAAAAGTTAGAAACTGGTTAAATCCACATGAGAGGAGAGTATAATGAGAAAATTAACTTTAAAATCAAAATTAATCATTGGTGGCGTGGTGGCAGCAATATTTCCGCTGATTGTCGTGGGATTATTTTCAATAAATAAATCCTCCTCTGCACTGGTTAACATTGCACAGGGTCAGGCAAAGCTCACCGCACAAACGCTTGCAACCATGGTAAACCGTTACATGGAACAGGAAATCGAAAAAGCCCGGATAATCGCGTCGGAGCCCTTGATTCAACAACTGGCGAAGAGGGCCGGGGCCAAAGATTTTGAAAACAGCTTTTCTGAAATACCTGCTGTTGAATCATATCTTTCAGATATCTATCAAAAGACCCAAGAAAATTATGAGAATATTCTGGTTGCGAATTCATCCGGCCTTATTATCGCTGACGGCCATGGCGGGGAATCCAGACTGAAAAAAATAAGTGTGGCGGAAAGGAAATATTTTCAGTCTGCCAAATCCGGCAAGATCACCATAGGTGAACCGGTTATTTCAAAGGCCAGCGGAGAGCCTGTTTTTGTCGTAGCCGTTCCCTTGCGGGACAGTTCCGGGACGTTTGCCGGTATTTTAGGGACAGCGGTAAAATTGACGGCTTTATCCGAAAAAATTACACAGACCAAAATCGGCGACACCGGCTATCCTTATATGGTGGGCAGTGACGGACTTTTTATCGCCCATCCTGTGAAAGATTATATTTTTAAACTGAATATGGCGAATCTTGAAGGGATGGAGGACATTGCCAAAAGATCGCTGGCCCAGGAAACAGGTGTTGAAAAATATTTTTTCAAAGGGGTTAATAAGATTGCCGGTTTCGCACCTGTTCCTGCCACGGGCTGGAGCCTTGTGGTCACTCAGAATGAATCGGAATTTTTAGCGTCAGCGGTTTCGATTCGCAATATGGTTCTTGCCGCGGGCTGTATATTTCTGGTCCTGACAATCGTAGCGGTTCTGTGGTTTGTTAAAAGAATTATGGCGCTTCTGGGAAATGACCCGTCTAAACTCGCTATATTGGCCGACCGGATTGCGGCCGGTGATCTTACGTATGAATTCAGAACCACCGGAAAACAGATCTGTGGCGTGTATGCCAGTATGAAGCAAATGACTGACAATTTAAAACACATGTTTGCGGACATTTCACAAGGGGTTCAGACCTTGACATCATCTTCCACGGAACTGTCGGCAGTGTCCCAGGAGATGACAGCCGGTGCAGAACAGTCCTCCCAGAAGGCAAACAGCGTTTCTTCGGCCGCAGAAGAGATGGCAACGGCGATGAATAGCGTGGCGGCCGCCACGGAACAGACAAGTGCCAACCTGCAAATGATTGTAGCTGCCGCAGAAGAGATGTCCGCAACGATCAATGAAATTGCAGCCAATACCGCCAAGGGAAGCCAGACAACGACCCAGGCCGTTGAAAAAGCCGAACATATTTCCGAAAAAGTAGATGCGCTGGGCCGGGCAGCAACGGAGATCAGCAAGGTGACCGAAGCCATATCCGATATTTCCGAACAGACAAATCTTCTGGCGCTGAATGCAACCATAGAGGCAGCCAGAGCCGGAGAAGCGGGTAAGGGGTTTGCTGTCGTAGCCGGTGAAATTAAGGAACTTGCAAAGCAGACCGCCCATGCAACGGATGAAATCGGTTTGAAAATCGGCGAGGTTCAGGCAACAACCACAGAATCCATAAAAGCCATAAAGGAAATTGTTGAAATCATAGGCGATATCAACTCAATTGTCACATCGGTTGCCTCTGCCATTGAAGAGCAGTCTGCCACAACCCAGGAGATCTCCAATAATGTCAGCCAGGCAGCCCTGGGGGTCCAGGAAGTCAATGAAAATGTCAACCAGACATCCACCGTGGCAACCGAGGTTACTGAGGATGTCAACATGGTCAGTCAGGCTGCAGACGATATCACCACCGGCACCAAACACGTAAATGAAAGTGCTCTGGAATTATCCAAGCTGGCGGAAAATCTTAACGAGATGGTCGGCAGGTTTAAGCTCTGAGCATCAAGACACAGGTCTGGGGGTTTTGAGCGGCAGGCCTTTATATGAACAATATATGATCAGGAGGTGATTGATATGGGCGGCGAATTTAATGCGGAAGTGAAACAAATTCTTGATGCCCTTGGGATTAAATCTGTGAATTCCGGTGCCACAACCGGTGGCAGCAAGGGCTGGCTTGGTACAAAAGGCAAAGAACTTGTTTCCTGTTCCCCCATCAACGGCAAACCCATTGCCAGTGTTTTGATGGCTGAAAAAAAAGATTATGAAGCGGTGATGGCCAAAGCCCAGGCCGCATTTAAAACCTTTCGCATGATGCCCGCTCCCCGGCGCGGCCAGATGGTGCGTGAGATTGGTAATGCGCTACGGGAGAATAAAAAAGCACTAGGCGCCCTGATTGCCCTCGAAGTAGGTAAAATCCGTGCCGAAGGCGAGGGTGAGGTCCAGGAGATGATCGACATTGCCGATTTCGCCACGGGCCTGAGCCGCCAGCTCTATGGCCTGACCATGCATTCCGAACGGCCCGAACACCGGATGTACGAACAATGGCACCCCCTGGGAATTGTCGGGCTGATCACGGCGTTTAACTTTCCTGTGGCCCCATGGTCCTGGAACAGCTTGATTGCCTGTGTCTGCGGTGATGCGATTGTGTTCAAACCCAGCTCAAAAAGCCCTTTGACGAGTATTGCCATCCAGAATATCCTTGGGCCTGTGGTTGACAAATATGGTGTTCAAGGTATTTTCAACATGGTCATCGGTTCCAGGGAGGATGTGGGCGAACCCATGCTCCATGACCCGCGCATCCCTTTGATTTCCGCCACAGGGTCAACGGCCATGGGTAAACATGTGGGAAAAGTGGTTGGCGGCCGTTTAGGACGCACCCTGCTGGAACTTGGCGGTAACAATGCCATTATCGTCACCGAAGACGCAGACATGGACATGGCCATCCGGGCCACCCTGTTCGGTGCGGTGGGTACTGCGGGACAACGCTGCACTTCCACCCGCAGGATCATCATTCACGATTCGGTAAAACAAGCCTTTGTCAACAATCTGGTCAAAGCCTACAAACAGGTCAAGGTCGGCAATCCCCTGGACAAGGACACGCTCATGGGACCGCTCATTGACCAGGGCGCAGTTCTTGCCATGGAACAAGCCTTAAAAGCAGTTAAGGCTTGCGGAGGAAAGCTCCTTTGCGGCGGCGAACGGGTCACTGTGGACGGTTGTGACGGCGGCCATTATGTGCGTCCGGCCGTGGCTGAAGTCAAAAATGATTTCCCCATTGTCCAGAGCGAAACCTTTGCACCCATCCTGTACATCATCGCGTATAATGACTTTCAGCAAGCCCTTGAACTGCATAACGACGTGCCCCAGGGCCTGTCTTCCGCAATTTTTACCAGATCCTTGCACTACCAGGAAAAGTTTTTGTCCCACAAAGGCTCTGACTGCGGCATTGCCAACGTGAACATCGGCACCTCCGGCGCTGAAATCGGCGGCGCATTCGGCGGTGAAAAAGAGACCGGCGGCGGGCGTGAATCCGGGTCAGATGCGTGGAAAGCCTACATGAGACGCCAGACCAACACCATTAACTGGGGCAAGGAACTGCCGCTGGCCCAGGGTATCGAATTTAATATCGGGTAGCAGTAATCTGCATTAAAAAAGGAGGTATAAAATGACCAACAGCATATTTACCATCCCCAAACCCTATAACGAACCTGTCAAGACCTATGCACCGGGCAGTCCGGAACGCAGGGTGCTGTCCGCAGAGCTTGGGCGGCAGATGGCAGGCCAGGTGGAAATCCCGGTAATTATCAACGGCCAGGAGATTAAAACCGGTGATGTCAGTGATGTGGTCTGCCCCCATGACCACGGTCATGTGCTGGGTCACGTGCATATGGCAGGCAAAAAAGAGATCAAGGCTGCTGTGGATGCAGCCCTGTCTGCAAAATCAGCCTGGGAGACCATGGAGTGGCAGGCGCGTGCTGCTGTTTTCCTGAAAGCTGCAGATTTGATTTCCGGCAAATATTCGGCCAGGCTCAATGCGGCAACCATGCTGGGGCAGTCCAAAAACGTCTTCCAGGCTGAAATTGACGCCACCTGCGAGCTGGTGGACTTTTTGCGATTCAATGCCAGTTACATGGAAGAGATCTACGCCAACCAGCCGTTTAGCGAAAAAGGCGTTTACAACCGGCTGGAATACCGTCCCCTGGAAGGATTTGTTTTCGTGCTGACCCCATTCAACTTTACAGCCATTGCCGGCAACCTGCCCACCACACCGGCCATGATGGGTAACGCCATTGTGTGGAAACCTTCCACCACGGCTGTTCTGTCCAACTACTTTCTGATGCGGATTCTTAAGGAAGCAGGTCTTCCCGACGGCGTCATCAACTTTATCCCGGGCCGTGGTTCCCAGATCGGCGATATCCTGTTCACCCACAAGGATTTTGCCGGCATGCACTTCACCGGCTCCACGGCGGTTTTCCAGAATCTTTGGAAAAAAGCGGCCCAAAACATTGAAACCTATGTTTCCTATCCCAGAATCGTGGGTGAAACCGGCGGCAAGGACTATATCTTTGCCCATGCCAGTGCCGATGTGGATGCGCTTGTCACAGCCATCATCCGCGGCGCCTTTGAGTTCCAGGGCCAGAAATGCTCTGCATGCTCCCGCCTCTATGTTCCGGTATCTCTGTGGCCCGGGGTTCAGGATCAGCTCAAAGAAAAAATTGCTGAAATCAAGGTGGGTCCGGTGACCGATTTCACAAACTTTGTGAATGCCGTAATTGATGAAAAAGCCTTTGACACCATTGACGGGTATATTTCACGGGCCCAAGCATCTTCCGATGCTGAAGTGATCATCGGCGGTCAGCGGGACAAGTCCAAGGGCTATTTTGTCCACCCCACCGTAATCCAGGCGAAAACACCGGATTATGAATCCATGGTCCAGGAGATTTTCGGACCGGTACTCACGGTTTATGTATATGAAGATAAAGACCTTGACGCCACCCTGGACATCCTGGACAACACAAGCCCATATGCCCTGACCGGTGCTGTTTTCGCCCGGGACCGCAGTGTGATCAATGCCCTTATGGCCCGGCTGACCCACACCGCCGGCAATTTTTATATTAATGATAAACCCACAGGCGCCGTGGTCGGCCAGCAGCCCTTTGGCGGGGCCCGCAAAAGCGGCACCAACGATAAAGCAGGGTCCTATCTGAACCTGATCCGCTGGACATCACCCCGGACCATCAAGGAGACCTTTGTTCCGTCCCTCAATTACCACTATCCGTTCATGGGATAACCCCGCCGTATCTGGGGAAAATTGCCTTGGATGCAAGACGCAAAAAAAAATTTCAACCGGAGCACCTTCAATGGTTGTGAGGATTGAAATTTTTTTGCACCGCCCCAGGCGGGCGGATTGTTCCTGGAATATACTATTTGTTTTTGGCAATTACCCAGATGGCATGCACAATACCCGGAATATATCCCAGAATGGTTAAAAGAATATTCAACCAGAAGTGCTTTCCAAGACCGACCTGAAAAAACACACCCACCGGCGGAAGAATAATGGCTGCAATAATTTTCAAAAGTTCCATGTTATTATCCTTAATCTTAGTAACTTTTGCCTGACTATACCACATTTCATTCAACAAAAAATATTAAAATTTAAAATACTTTTGGACATCTTTTGCTTTTTCCCCTATGATTTCAACTTATTTTGTTGAATCTGTCCTTGAAAAAGGCGTGTTACAATTTTCCGGGTAAACGTACCGGAAAAACCACCATAACAGTCGGAACTGCCACCGGCCGGAAGGAAAAAAAGTTATGACCGAAGCAATTAAATCAGGAGATACCATTGCCGTGGATTATACGGGAAAATTTGAAAGCGGGGATGTGTTTGACTCTTCCGAAGGCAAACAGCCGCTGACCTTCACCGTTGATACAGGCATGCTGATCAAAGGCTTTGACCAGGCCGTCATCGGCATGAAAAAAGGTGAATCAAAAACCGTAACCATTCCGCCTGAAATGGGATACGGCCCAAGGGACGAAAACGCCATGGTGGACATCCCAAGGGCCCAGTTCCCCCAGGAGATGGCCCTGACAGAAGGCCTTGAGCTTCACCTTCAGAATCCGGCAGGCCAGCCGGTCCCTGCGCGGGTGGCAAGTATCAGCGAAACAAGTGTCACCATGGACGTAAACCATTTTCTGGCCGGCAAAACCCTTATTTTTGACATCACCATTGCTGAAACCGGGCTGGAACCTCCGGCAAGCAGCTGCGGAACCAATAGCGGGGGCTGCGATTCGGGCTGCTGCGGATCCTGCAACTGTGGTTAATTCCTGATGTAGGGCCTGGAGCATCGCAATGGTCAATAAAAGCCTCATTCTGACAGTTGATGACAAACCCCAGAATCTTCAGTTTCTTGGGAAGTTGTTGTCAAACAACGGATATGAAGTTGCCATGGCCCAGAGCGGGGCCCAGGCCCTGAAGTTTGTAAGAACTGAATTCCCGGATCTCATCCTTTTAGATATCATGATGCCGGAGATGGATGGGTATGAGGCTTGTGAAGAACTGAAGGCCGGACGCCCTACCCGCCATATTCCGGTGATTTTTTTAACAGCCAAGTCCGATGACCAGGATATTGTAAAAGGGTTTGAGGCAGGCGGGGTGGATTATGTAACCAAACCCTTTCATTCGGCTGAACTTCTGGCCCGCATCAAAACCCATATCGAACTTAAAACCCTGCGCAGCCTTTTGCCCATCTGTTCACATTGCAAAAAAATCCGGGACGACAAGGGATTCTGGAATGATGTGGACAGGTATTTTGAAACCCACGCCCATCCGGCCTTTACCCACGGTACCTGTCCGGCATGTATGGACAAGCTGTATAAGGGATATGACTGGTATAAAAAAAAGGCACAACCTGGTTCAGATGAAGAAAATACCCTATGATCTGCTATGAGGATCTGCTATGAGCATGGCATATGAATTTGATTTCAAGGTAGCCCAGGACTATGATGCCTTATTTGAAAAAGGCCGGGCCAGGCACTGCCTTAACCTTGAGATCAAACTGATCCGCTCACTGATCCGCCCCATGTCAGGCAAGCGCCTGCTGGACATTGGCTGCGGCACAGGGTTGAGCCTTGAACCTTTTGTGGATCTGGGCATGAACCTGACCGGCATTGATTCCTCGGCATATATGCTGGACAAGGCTGCTGAACGGCTCGGCCATCGCGTTGACCTGCACCGGGGTGCGGCCGAAGATCTGCCCTTTGACGACAATACATTTGATACGGCATTGCTGTTTTTCAGCCTTGAATTTTCAGACCGTCCGGCCAAGGCCATTGAAGAAGCCTGCCGGGTGGCCCGGGAACAGGTGGTCATCGGGGTCCACAACCGGTATGCCCTCCAGAACATAGCCCGGCGGGTCAAAGGTTTATTTTTCCCGGATATGTACAGCCGGGCTCATTTTTTCAGTGTGTGGGAGTTGAAAACCATGATGACTTCAATATTGGGGAAAGTGCCGGTAAAATGGCGGACAACCGTACAGTTTCCGTTTATCTCCGGGCGCCTGGTCTCCAAGTTGGAAAATTGCAGCCTGATCCAGTACTCTTGCTGGGGCAGTTTCATTGGCATGTGCATCAAGCCTGTGCCTAAGTTCCGCACCCGGCCCCTGGCCCTGGAAACCCGGAGTCGCAAAATGTATAATCCGGCCACAGGCCTGGTGTCAGGATTCAGGGTGGAAGAATGATACGGGCCCGCCTCTATGACCCCTTGTCCGGTGGTGCGGTCAAATGTCTGGCCTGCAACCATTTTTGCACGATTACGCCGGGACATACCGGCTTGTGTGGTGTCCGGGAGAACCGGGATGGTCAGCTCTTTTCCCTGGTGTATGACCGGGTGGTGGCCGCCGGCGTGGACCCCATTGAAAAAAAGCCTATTTTCCACTTCAAGCCCGGTTCCCTCTCTTTTTCCATTGCCGCGCCCGGGTGCAATTTTAAGTGCCGGTTCTGCCAGAATGCCGATATCTCCCAGGTCTGTGACCGGGAAGCAGACCCTTTTGCAGGTCGTCTTGCCGGCAAAGCAATGACGCCCGAAGCGATTGTCGCAAGGGCTGTGGAACTGGGGTGCCAAAGTATCTCCTATACGTATACCGAACCCACGGTTTTTTTTGAACTGGTTCTGGATACAGCAATGCTGGCAAAGGAAGCAGGACTGGCCAATATCCTTGTTACCAACGGTTTTATGAGCCCTAAGCTTCTGCAGGCATCCGCCGCCGTGCTGGATGCAGCCAACGTGGATCTTAAATCCTTCAGCAATGGGTTTTACACCCGGTATTGTAACGGCCGCCTGGAACCGGTTAAACAGACGCTCAAGAGCATGGTGGATTTAGGCCTCATGGTGGAGGTCACGACCCTGGTGATCCCGGAACTCAATGACGATCCACACGAACTTGGGCAGATGGCGGCCTTCATTGCCGGGGAATTGGGTCCTTTGACCCCCTGGCACCTGTCCCGGTTCCACCCGGCGTACCAGTTGACCCAGGTTGGCCAGACACCTGTGGATACCCTTGAAAAGGCCTGCGATATCGCACTTTCAGCCGGGCTCGTTCATGTGTACACCGGCAATGTACCCGGTGCCAGGGAAAACACCTGCTGCCCAGCCTGCGGCCGGACGGTTGTCAAACGATTTGGCTATACAGTGGAAAACCTTTTAACCCACGCCAATAAATGTCCCGGGTGCGGATCGCCTGTGTTCGGGATCTATTAATTCTGGATCAAGTAAAAAAATATTTTTTTTTATGAGTTTCGTTACCGACATTCTGGACACCATCCAGGAGCGAAGTCCTGTTTTCCCTATCCTTGAAACGCTTTGGGCCGCCGGGTTTCAAGCCTTTCTGGCTGGTGGGGCAGTCCGGGACGCTCTTCTGGGTACAGCACCCGCAGATGTCGATATCCTGACCAATGCCCTGCCCGAAGATCTGGCCCGGCTGTTTGCCGGCCAGGATACTGAATATGTGGGAAAATCCTTTGCCGTGACCCTGGTCAACAAGGTGGAGGTGGCAACCTGCAGGCCCGCAGATAAAGAAGCTGTGGCGGCAGGCCTCGTCTTTCCGGCCACAGACCTTGGCCGCCGGGATCTTACCATCAACAGCATGGCCTGGGACCCTGAAACCCGTACCCTGGCAGACCCCTTTGGCGGACAAAAGGATATTGAAGCAAAAGTCATCCGGTTCACCCGGGATCCCTTTGACCGGATTCAAGAAGACCCCGTGCGCATGGTCAGGGCCTGCCGGTTTGCTGCCGGTTTCGGGTTTGAAATTGAAGCGGATTCCTTTAATGCCATCCGTGCCTGCGCCCATAAAATCACTGCCCAAGGGACCGCAGACCGGATTCAAAGGGAAATTGTCAAATCCATGGGTATGGACAAGCCTTCGGGATTTTTTAATCTGCTTCATGATACAGGCCTTCTGGCCCTGATTCTGCCCAGCCTTGACCGGTGCTCCGACATGGACGGCGGCCCCCACCACGGCGAAACCGTATTTGAGCATAACCTTCTGGTGGGCGATGCCCTGCCCGCATCCATGCCCATACTCCGGCTGGCAGGTTTTCTCCATGACACAGGGAAAGTGGATGCACTGGAAATCAAGGACGGCAGAAACACGTTTCCGGGACATCAGAAATGCACCCGGGCCATGATGGCCGACCTTGGGCGTCTCCGGTTTTCCGGAAAGGACATGGATTATATCCACGCCCTGGTCCGGGGTCATATGCGTCCTTTGAAATCAGATACCTCCCCGAAAGCGGTACGCAGGCTTCTGGCCATGCTGGATAATCTGAATCTGTCTTACCGGGATTTTTTACGCATGCGCATTGCCGACAAAAAAGGCAATCTGAATCCGGTAAAGAAGCCATATACCCTTGGAGACATCCGCCTGCGCCTGGGCAAAATCCTGGATGCCCTGAATGAGCAGACACCATTTAATGTTAATGGCCTTGATATTTCAGGCAGGGAGATCCAGGACATTCTGGGCCTGCCCCAGGGCCCGGCCATTGGAAAGGTTAAAGCGCTTTTATTCGATCAGGTGCTGGAGGATCCGTCCCTTAATCAAAAAAAAACCCTGGAAGAGCTGGTCCGGCAGATGGACCAAAATTGCTTTACAGATTCTAACGGCAAGGTTATAAAGTAAGCCCGGCAGCGCATCTTGCAAACACTGTTCGGGCGGGTGTTCAGTTTTAAGTGTTAGGTGTTAGGTGTTAGGAAATAAAATTCCTATACTTTTTAATTACGCAGTTATGAGGGACAGATTATGGGGGATATTGTTCTTATCAGCATTACAGGCAAGGACAGGAAAGGGCTCACCGCCCGGGTTTCAACCATCCTTGCCCAGTATCAGGTGACCATTCTGGATATTGGCCAGGCTGTCATTCATGAACATATCTCCCTGGGCATGCTGGTGGATATTCCATGTTCCCAAAATTTTTCCCTGATGTTCAAGGATCTGATTTTTGAAGGGCATAAGATGGGGCTGGCCGTGGATGTGGTGCCCGTGGATAGTAATGAATACGAAACCTGGGTCCAGACCCAGAACAAGGAACGCCGGATTATTACGGTCATGGGCCAGGCCATTACCACAGCCCAGATTTCGGCTGTCTCCTCGGTGATTACCGATCATGATCTCAACATTGATTCCATTACCCGTCTGTCCGGCCGCAGATCCCTGAAAAAACCTTCCCAATCCCCCATGGCCTGTATCCAGTTTGCCGTGTCCGGCACACCCAGAAGTATCCCAGAGATGAAGGGCAGGTTCATTCACATCTCCCGGGATCTGGGCATTGATATCTCCTTTCATGAGGACAATATCTACCGTAAAAACCGGAAGCTTGTTGTGTTTGACATGGATTCCACATTGATCCAGGCCGAAGTCATTGATGAACTGGCAAAACTGGCCGGTGTCGGCGATCAAGTGGCCCAGATCACGGAATCTGCCATGCGCGGGGAAATTGATTTCAAGCAGAGCTTTAGACGGCGTGTGGCCTTGCTCAAAGGATTAAAGGAAAAGGATATCCAGGGCCTTGCCCGGACCCTGCCCCTCACCGACGGGGCCGATCTTGTTACCCGGACCCTGAAGCGGCTGGGCTACAAGCTTGCCATCCTATCCGGCGGTTTTACCTTTGTGGGCAATTATCTTAAACAGACCCTGGGGTTTGATTATGTATTTGCCAATACCCTTGAAATAGAAAACGGCGAAGTCACAGGACGGGTTACCGGCGAAATTGTGGACGGCCAGAAAAAGGCAGAGCTTTTACGCCAGCTTGCAAAAAAAGAAAATCTGTCCATCCAGCAGACCATTGCCGTGGGTGACGGGGCCAATGACCTGCCCATGATTTCCATTGCAGGGCTCGGCGTGGCCTTTAACGCCAAACCCATTGTCCGGGAAAAAGCAGCCAATGCCATTTCCACCATGGGCCTGGATGGGCTTTTGTTCCTGCTGGGAATCCATGAACGCGAAATCCCTGACCCGAATCCGCCATCTGAAACCATGACTGGATTTATTTCATAATACAGCTTGCCGCGCCGCCTGGAGAAGGGAAATGGAAGGTCCGCCTTGCGGTGTACATTAAGCACAGGACCGCTTTTAGCGCGTTATACATGCGCGGCATCCGACCATTCCGCCATTTCGTCGTCTATCCCCATATTTTCAGCAAGTGCATGGAACATTGGGAAGCGCGAAAGGTAACAGGATAAGATTTTGGATTTAAGTAGGGGCGGTTATTCTGTTCCAGAAAAATTTTTCGGTTCGGCTGATTGTAGGGAGTTGGCGCAACCGTTCACTTCTTTTTAAGCCGGATTCAAAACGGTGCCCCCATGCGCTGGGGCAAAATTTTCCTGGTTCCTTGGGATAAAAAAACCATTATTTTTAGTATCTTCAGTAAAATCAGGGCTATAATTTAGGGGTATAATTTTTGCTTATCAGCCGGGTATAACCGACATCAAGATGATGCCGAAATTTTTATTCCGGTAACGCCTCAGGAGAGAGGTCAGGCCGGCCTATTTTTTAGGAGGCTGAATGAAAATAGATGATTTTTATGTCAACCTTGATTCATCCCGAACCTATACCCTGACCCAAAGTACCCAGGTCAGCAACGCAATTTCATTTCGTTCTGTTTTTGACGATCACCCCCCCAGTGCTGCCACTGAGAACAGTCAATCAGGTATGTTTTCACAAGTGTATCCTGTCGCTGAGATTTCAAAAATGGATGAAAGCACTCTTTCCTCCTGGCAGGAAGTGGGAGAACTCTCTTTAACCCAGCAGTTTAAAATCCGGTTGAATAACCTGCGTCAAATGGCCATAGACATGATTGAACAGGTCAAGAACCGGCTTAACCCCGACGCCAAAACCAATCTGAAAAGCTTAAACCAGGTTTACACAGGAGCGGGGTCATCTTCGGGCTTCAACATGTTAACCCAATGGGAGCAGACCCGCACCACAACCTTTCGCTATGAAGAGAACGAACAAGTTTCGGTATCCGCCCAGGGAACCGTCTATACGGCAGATAACCGCCAGATTGACTTTTCCATGGATCTGTTCATGGATCGGCAGTATGTCAATGAATCAACAACCACCGAGACCGAAACAGGCTACATGTTCATTGACCCCCTGGTGATCCAGACCGAGGCACAGACCCCCATGCTCCAAGGCGCAGAATTCTGCTTTGACCTGGACTGTGACGGAGAAGACGAAAACCTTGCAGGATTATCCCAAGGGTACGCATTTCTGGCACTGGATCTCAACCAAGACGGCATCATCAACGACGGCAGTGAGCTGTTTGGCCCATCCACGGGGAACGGGTTCCAGGAACTTGCCGATTATGATGACGATGAAAACATGTGGATTGATGAAAATGACGCCATGTTTGACCAGTTTGTCCTGTGGAACCCCTCATCCGACGAAGCAATGCGCCTGACAAAGCTTAAGGATGCCGATGTGGGTGCCATTTACTTGGGCGAGGTATCATCCCTGTTCAGCCTGTCATCCCAGGATCAGCAGATGGCTGCTCAGATCACAGACACATCTTTGGCCCTGACCGAATTGGGCGATGTGATGCCGGTGTATGAAATGAAATACAAAGTGTAAAAAAAGTTTGTACAAAAATAAGCTTGCACCGTTCTCATGCTTCGGTGCAAGCTTAAAATCTTTCCATCGCCCACAACAGTGTTATGACGTGCAAGGGATTATTTCATCAAGTATCTTTGGTCACTGTTTTTCCCAGCAGCAGGTATGATCAAATGATCTAAGACCGCTTTGTTTAGTGACGGCGGCTTTTTCCGCAATTTTATCCATAATAGCACTGATAACGCCGCTGCACGGAAAGATCTCCTGCGCGGCCTGAATAATCCTTTGCAGCTTATTCTGCTCTATCTTGCTTATGATACGTTCATGCAGGGTCCAATTCTCGAACATAAAACCATACCGATCGGTATGGTTTTATGTTGACATTGTCATGGCTTTAGCCTACCGTATGCATCATACTATTAAGTATGATATCGAACAAGGAGAGAAGAATATCATGAAACAAATACGACATATTATCTCGTTACTATCGGTTCTGTCTGGGATTGTCCTTTATCTGGCAGGGCCGATAATGCTCACCAAAACACAGAGTATGACGGCAGCGTTGACTCTTGTGGCAGTGGTCTTCTGGATAACCGGCTCCATCCCTCAACATGTGACGGCTTTGCTCGTGTTTCTTGTAACGATGCTGTTTTCCATAGTACCGGCGGATATTATTTTTTCCGGATTTTTTTCCACTGCGTTTTGGCTGGTTTTTGCCGGGCTAGTGATTGGCATAGGAATCAATGGAACTGGCCTGGGGACGCGGATAGCAGGCAAGATATCAACCTATCTCTGCAACAGCTATTCCAGATTGATCTTCGGGCTAGTGCTGATCGGGATTCTTTTCAGTTTCCTCATGCCTTCAGCCATGGGCCGGGTCGTACTGCTTGTTCCGATTGCCGAGGCCATTGCCCGCTATTTTGGATTTGAAAAAGATACAAACGGGTATACCGGTGTAATTCTCGCCTGTATTTTGGGATCGTATATTCCCGCCTTCTCGATTCTTCCCTCCAATATACCCAATATGGTTCTAGCGGGGATGTCCGAATCGTTATATCAGTATTCACCATTATACGGTGAATACCTCCTGCTCCATTTTCCTGTTCTGGGACTTCTCAAAGCCGCCATCGTTGCTGGCTTGATCCTGTTCTTCTATCCCGATGTTCCGCATATGGATAACCAAAGTATTCTGGAAACAAAATCCATGTCCAAGAAGGAAATAATCCTATCACTGGTTTTGCTTCTGCTCATTGCGCTCTGGGTAACGGATGGTTATCACCATATCTCTCCGGCCTGGATTGCATTGGCCGGAGCTGTTTTTTTAATGCTTCCTTTGGTGGGTATCATTGATCCAGGACAGTTCAATGAAAAAATTAATTACAGTTCGTTATTTTTTGTGGCTGCCATCCTGGGGCTGGGGCGACTTATCAATTATTCCGGTCTGGGAGAAGTACTGGCAAGTTCTGCAATATCCTCCTTGCCGTTAAATCCTCAGACGCCATTTATCAACTATGCTTTGTTAACGCTCACCGCGGCGATAACCGGAATTGTCACGACTTTGCCGGGAATCCCGGTGGTACTGACTCCTTTGGCTGGAGGCCTGGCACATGCCACTGGTTTTACGCTTCAATCCGTCTTGATGACTCAGGTCATCGGTTTTTCGATCATCATTTTTCCTTATCAGGCACCCCCTCTTATTGTTGGCATGCAAATGGCGCAGGTAAAACACAAAGAAGCGTTTAAGGTGTGCATAAGCCTTGCACTTGTTACGTTTCTCCTGCTCCTGATCATTAATTACTTTTGGTGGCGGCTGCTTGGCTGGCTGTAAAAACTTTATCGGTTCCCGGCACCATATTTTTTACACAAAGCCATTCAGACCACCTCCCTTAGTGCATTTACAAAGGTTTGAATGTCCTCTTCCCGGTGCAGAGCGGTCAAGCCCAGCCTCAATATCGCCTTTCCCAAGGGCACTGTGGGAAAACGGGCCGAAAAAGCCAGGATGCCCCGGGAAAGAAGATCCTGGGAGACTTGTGTTGCTTTTTTCTCATCTCCCATCAGCACAGATATGATATGGGCGTCTCCAACCACCTGGAATCCTTCCCGGATAAGTGTTTCCCCCATGGACGCACTGACATCCTTTAAGGTTTTCCGGACGTTGTCGCCCTGCTCCACAAGTTCCAGGGCATCCACGGCAGCCAGGGCATGGGCCTGGGGAAGGGAGGTGGTGTAGATAAGCGGGGAGGCGAAATTCATGAGATACTCCTTTACCCCATACGGCAGCAGCACAAAGGCGCCAAACAGCCCCAGGGCCTTGCCAAAGGTGCCAAGGGCTATATCCGTCACCCCATGGGCAATTCCCCTGCCTTTGTCTCCCAGGACGCCAAAGGCATGGGCTTCATCCACAACACCGTAGAATCCATATTTTTTCTTTAAATCCCCAAATCTTTTTACGGGCAAAAGATCCCCGTCCATGCTGAACAAAGATTCAGTAACAACGGCTTTGTTTTCCAAAATCCCAGCTTCCAGGCGCTTTTCCAGATGTCCCAGGTTGTTGTGGCGATATCCCTTAAGAGACGCACCGCTTAAGGAGATTCCCTTGACGCAGCTTGCATGCACATGCTTGTCAAAGATAAGGGTGTCTCCCTTTTCAAACAAGGTTGAGAGAATGGCCAGGTTTGCCTGAAATCCGCTGGAAAAGAAGATGGCATCTTCATACCCGAAATAATCGGCAAAAATTTTTTCAGCCCGGCAGATGGTTTGGTAGTTTCCCGCCACCAAACGGGATGAGGAGGCGGAAGAACCTTCAGCCTTAAAATGTTTTCCCACCTGGGCAGCAAGATGGTGTGACGACCCCAGCCCCAGATAGTCGTTGGAGGCAAAGCTCAGGACCTTTTGGCCTCTGATGGTTACAAATCTGCCATCCCTTTTCTCGATGACCGGGGGATTCCGGTGCAGTCCCTCCAGTTGCCGGAGTTTCAGACGGTCCCTGAAGCGCTTGTCAAACATTGAAACACCTCCCTGTATCTCGTTGTCAGAACCTCTTTTTCAAAGGTGTCATCATACTCTTTCACGGAGAAAAGAAACCTTCCCATAAGCGGATCTTCCCAGATTCCCGATACTGTGAGATCGTAGGAAAATGCCGCCTGGCTGCGCACCAGCAGCCTGCCTGAAAGCTCCAGGAGCCCGGAGATGCGGCGTTCACTTGGAAGGGAGAAGCACTCCACCTTAAGTAGAAAAGCATGTTTTGAAAAATCACACAACCAGCGGACATGGAGGGCTCCCAGCTGGGCCAGGGACTCCATGGCCACAAAGGCCGGCTGGTCAACAAAAGCTGCCGTTCCCCCAATCATCCCTTTATCAAGATCTGTCACTGAAGTCAGAAGATGAAAACCGTCCATCTGGGTATTGATATCTATTCTCTCCATTTTTTAACCACCAGGGCAGCGTTTTGACCGCCAAACCCGAAATTCTGGAGAAGCAGGGTGTTAAAAGAAGTTTCCCGGTTCTCTGCCGTGAAGTTCAGATAAGTGGAGGATGGATCTTTTAGATTTCTTACGGCGGGAAGAATACCCTTTTTCATAAGGCAGAGACCAATTGCAAGCTCCACCACTCCGCAGGCCGTGGAAAGATGCCCGATCCAGGATTTCAATGCTATGATCTGCGGGGATTTTGGGGCAAACATACGTTCCATAAGGGCCGTTTCCATTGCATCATTGAGTTGGGTTCCCGTGCCGTGAGTGGAGACCACATCAATTTTATCAAATGGGAGTTCTGCCTGTGTAAGGGCCTTTTGTACGGCCTTTTCCATCCAGATCCCGGAGGACTCCGGGGCTGTCATGTTTCCACCGTCCATGGATGCGCCGGCCCCTGCAACCTCTGCCAGAATATCGGCACCCCGTTTTTTTGCATGATCCAGGGATTCAAGAATCACAAACCCGCCCCCCTCACCCATGACAAACCCCTTGCGGCCAAGATCAAAGGGCCTATAAACCTTGGCCGGATCTCCCTTTTCCGTACAAAGGGCTCCGGCCATCTTGTATGCCAGGGCAGCTCCCGGATTGATTCGGCTGTCGCCTCCCCCTGCCAGGGCCAGATCAAGATTGCCGTTCCTGATTTTTTGAAACGCCTCCCCCACCACCTGAAGCGTGGTGGCGCAGGCGGTGCTTATGGTGAAGCTTTCTCCGTGGATACCCACAAGATCTGCAATGGCTGCAGCCGCTGTATTCGGGAGAAATTTCAGAATCCAGAGCGCGGAACGCGCTTCCTGGTCAAGGTTTGGACCCGCACCGGTGAAGAGCCCCGCATGTTCAAGCATATTACCGGACAGGCCGGAGCCTTTGACGGCCCTGAGGGCTGCAGCCACACCAAGGGCGGCTCCCCGGTTGAGATAACGGGCGTTTTTATATCTTCCGGTATTGGTTTTCAGGTTAAAATCCGGCACCTGTGCAACCACCAGATCAAGGTCAAAGTCTGCCCTTTTAAAAGCGGTCCTGTTCTCCACCATGGCAGAGATCACCTCCTTTCCGCTGTTCCCCAGGGGTGAGAAAAAAGCGGACCCGGTAATTACCACACGCGGTTTCATCTAAACCTTCCTATAGATCTCCATGGGTTGTTTTCGTTCCGGGGCAGCCGGATATTCATCCGGGAATCCCGCAGTTAAAAAGCATCGAATCAACAGATTTTCACTCCCGGGAATGGCGTTCTCTCTCTTAAGGAAATGGAGGGGTGCAGTCAAGATACAGGTTCCCAGGCCAAGCGCCACCGCTTTTAACATAAATAACTGGAGAGAAAGCCCCAAAGAGATATCGCATCCCATGGTTTCAAGCGCTTTCCCCTCCATGAGTCCCGCACGGTTCAATCTTCCGGAAAAACTGTCTCCTTGTTTTTCCACACCCACGGCAAACAGGGCCGGTGCATGGAACATGAACCGGGAGTAACGCCAATAGTGATTCAAAATGTTGATGGCTTTCCGGGGTTTTTCCAGGGATGTCGCCTGGGCCAGCATATTCCGGTATCCTGTTTCCATATTCTTGAAAATCCCCTGGCGTAATTCAGAAGAAACCATGTGAAGATATCTCACCGGCTGGCTGTTGGATGGAGAAGGGGCATTTCCGGCCGAGGCCACCATATCCAGGATATGGGAGTCAGGAACCTTTTCACCGGTATATTTTCTGATGCTTCTCCTGGCCGCCACCAAAGAGTCAAAGTCTGTGGTCATCAGCATAAATATTCCACATAGGAAACAATATCCCGAACCTTTAGAACCGGTCCCTCATTTAACTCATCCAGCATCTCTTCCACGCGTTCCTGCTTAAGGTGGGGAAGTTTTTCCACAATTGCAAGTACAGGGTTCAGGCCGTTTTCCCCTGCATCCAAGATGATGCTCCGCAGCTTTCTGAGGAAAATATCATCGTCCTGAACCTCGATCTCAAATTTTAAAGAAAGTTCCAGGGCCACCTCCAGAAGATCAATGGATTCCGCAGTAAGCTCCCGCATAAGGTAACTGTCCGGAAAAATCTCCTCTTTATCAAAATCTAAAATCTCCGCCAGGATTTCCCTGACTTTTTCAAAGGTACTCATTTGTAATACTCCTTATTTTCCGCAGCTCATACCGCCGTCCATGGTAAGATTCACCCCGTTAAATGCAATGCCCGTGTCAGACAAGAAGAAAACCAGGGTCTTGGCAAGCGTTGCCTCTGAAATAAAACAGCCTCCGGGAATCTTCTTCAACAGCGCTGGCCGATTCTTTTCAATAAATTTGTCTCCCCGTCCCGACGCCACATATCCTGGCCTGAGACTTATGGTGGTGATTCCCCTTGCGGCAAGTTCAAGCCCGACATTCCTGTAAATCCCCTCGGCCGCAAGCTTTGAAGATGCATACAGCCCCTGTCCCTTTCCCGGCATGCCTGCCGCAACAGAGGAAACAAAAATCATCCTGCCGAAACGTTTTCTGACCATGGACCGTGAGACCAGGCGAACCAGCTGGGCCCGGGCTGCAATATTCTCGGCCATATACTGGGAGAGCGTATCTGGATTTGCCGAAGCCACCAGGGTCTCGTAATCCCCCTGGGCCAAATCCACCATATAGTTGATATCGGTTCTTTTTGAAAAAATCTCTCCCATCTTTCCAGGCAGGCCAAAGTCAAGGAAGGTGGTGTCATATCGGCCCTTCCACCCCGAGAGGCTCTCTTTTATTTTCTTTTCTCCTTTACTGTTCCTGAATGTCAGGATGGGGAAAAGATCCTCACTGATCAAAAGGGGGGCAAGCGCAAGGGCGATCCCGCAGCTGCCGCCGGTTATCAACACATTTTTTCCAGCAAAGTTAAGATTCATAAGACAAGAGTCCGGTAACAAGCACCCGGCTTTTATCAAAAAGCCTGCACCTGATCACCTGATCATTTTTTGTCATTTCATATTGGTACGCTCCGGGGGAGACGAAATGTTTGAACCTGAAATTTTCGGCTTGAACCGGATTTCCAGGATACGCCAAAACCCCATGGAGCCGGAGAAAGGCGTGAATAATCAAACTTCCAGGAACCACGGGCTTTCCCGGGAAATGATCCCTGTATATCCTGTCTTCGGGGTCAAAAAAAAGAGTGCCGGTATGGTGGAAAGCTCTTTTCATCTAAGCCGATACCCTGGGACCAAGTTCTTTAATCATCTTTTATGAAAATGGCTTTTCGCCGTTCCCAGGTTGTGGTGGCTCTCTGATGTAGGGGGTCGGATCAGGGATACCGGCTTCGCTAAATCCTTTTTTGCGGTGCAGGCACGAGTCGCATCTGCCGCAGGAACGGCCTTGATCGTCCGGATCATAGCAGGAGATGGTCAGGCTGTAATCCACGCCCAACCCATGACCGGTGGTGATTATTTCGGATTTTGACATATGGATTAAAGGGGTTTCAATGGTTAGAACCGTCTCCTTTGTCACCCCGGTTTTTGTGGCCAGGTTGGCCATGGTCTGGAAGGCTTCTATAAACGTTGGCCTGCAGTCCGGGTATCCTGAATAATCCACGGCTGTGACACCGATGAAAATGGCTTCGGCCCTGAGCACCTCGGCCCAGGCCATGGCATAGGATAAAAAAATGGTGTTTCTGGCCGGTACATAGGTGACAGGAATCCGGGTTTGATCAATCTGCGACACATCTTCGTGTTTGGGCACGGCAATGTCGTCGGTGAGCGCAGAGCCGCCGAACTGGCGCAGGTCAATGTCCAGGATTTTATGGTCAATGGTTCCCTGGTGACGGGCCACTTTTTTTGCGCATTCCAACTCCACACTGTGGCGCTGGCCGTATCTGAAGCTTAAACTGTAAATATTGTACCCCCTGTCCCTGGCAATGGCCATGGCAGTGGTGGAGTCAATGCCGCCTGATGAAAGAACAACGGCTTTTTTTGTCATGGGTTATACTCCTCTTAAATCCGGATCCCAGATGAGTTTGTGTTGTTGAAGGGACAGTCTTGCACCCAGCCTGTCTTTAAGTATCCATGCGGCCAGGTCCGCAAGTTCAATCCGGCCAAAAACCGGGCAGATGTGGATCTTCTCCCTGGGATGGTCCATAAGGCGCGTCTGAATGACGGATGCGGCATAGTCATAGTCCTGCCTTGATCCCACCACAAATTTGATTTCATCACAGTCTGTCATGTGATTGAAGTTGTCGAAAAGAAATGATCCGGCTTCACCGGATAAGGGGCACTTGACATCCATGATGCGGATACAGGCGGGATCCACGGACGCAATGCTTTGGCTTCCATTGGTTTCCAGCAGCACCTGAAATCCTTTTTCCAGAAGCAGGGATATCAATGCAGGGGTCCGGGGCTGAATCAAGGGCTCTCCACCGGTAATTTCAACCATGGGACAGCCAAAGGCCACCACCTGGTCCACGATCTGGTTTATACCCATGGGGGTGGATTGTACTTCTGCATACGTGGTGTCGCACCAGGAACAGGACAGGTTGCACCCGGACAACCGGACAAACACGCAGGCAAGGCCCGCCCGGGTGGATTCCCCCTGCAGGCTGTAAAAAATCTCGCTGATGTCCAGGGACACTTATATCTCCTGGTAGGATGATCCGCAGCCCGGACTTTCAAATACCATGATTTTTTTGACCTTGATGAAATTGGTGTTCAGACGCCTGGACAGTTCCGAGTAAAGAAATTTGGCCAGATTTTCAGCCGTGGGATTGATTGATCCAAATTCAACGACATCATTAAGATTGGTGTGATCCAGTTTGCTTAAAACATCCTTGACCACACTTTTAATATCCCTGAAATCTATGCCCATGCCCAGCTGGTTGAGTTTGGTGCATCGTATGTGCGCTTCGACAACCCAGTTATGGCCGTGAAGATTTGAGCAGTTGCCGTCATAGCCCCTCAGGGAATGAGCCGCTGCAAAATGGTCCTGGACACAAATGTCATATATGCCTGGCATAGGTGGTACTCCCGTATTAAATAAATAGCCTGGTGATTTGAAAAATCTATCATAAATTTGGGTCTGAATCAAAGATGTCAAGGAGATTAAATTTATACTTTTCAAATTCATTCATGGATTTCATAATCCTTGGGTGTGAACCGTAAAACAATGAAACGGGCAAAGGAGAAACAAGACCATGACCGATGTTATCCAGACGTATCTTGAACAGCAGAAATACCTGATCATTGACGGGGCACTTGGTACGGAGCTCGAGCGCCGGGGGTGCAATCTTAATGATCCGCTTTGGTCGGCCCGGCTTCTGTCGGACAATCCCGACATGATTGCAACAGTTCATACCGACTATCTTCATGCCGGTGCGGACTGTCTGATCACCGCAAGTTACCAGGCCACGTTCCAGGGCCTGGTGCGCCAGGGGTACACCCTGGAACAGGCCCGAAAGCTTATCCGGTCTGCTGTTACGCTGGCAAAAACTGTCGTGGATGCGTTCTGGGCTGATCCCGCCAACCGGGTCAACCGCCTTAAACCTCTGGTGGCTGCGTCTGCAGGTCCCTACGGAGCCTTTCTGGCGAACCGGTCAGAATACACCGGCCATTACGGCGTAAGTGAAGCGGAACTGGTTGATTTTCACAAAGAACGATTGAAAACACTGATTTGCGCCGGACCTGATCTGCTGGCCTGTGAAACCCTGCCCTGTTTTGCCGAGGCCAGAGCCATTGTCCGGGTTCTGGAGAATTTGATGGAGGATCTGGATACGATCCCGGCCTGGTTCAGCTTCAGTGCAAAGGACGGGCGGCACATCAACAGCGGTGAGGCCGTGCGGGACTGCGCCCAATGGCTGGATAAAAAACCCTGTGTGGCAGCCATGGGCATCAACTGTACAGATCCGGTTCATGTGGCGTCCCTTGTGAAAGAGATCCGGTCCGTGACCGACAAACCCGTGGTGGTGTATCCCAATAAAGGCGGAGTGTATAACAGCTTGACCAAAGCGTTGGCCCCCAAGCCGTACCGCCCCTCCTTTGGAGAAATGGCGGTTCATTGGGCAAAACAAGGCGCGCAGCTTATCGGAGGGTGCTGCCAGACAACACCGGACGATATCCGCCAGCTTGCTTTGGCCCTGAAATCATAGAGGAGGGGGAAATCAAAAAAGCCCCTGAAAACAGGGGCCATTGTAGAGGCTGGTAGCGACGCAGGGAATTGAACCCCGGACACTGCGGATATGAGCCGCATGCTCTGACCATCTGAGCTACGTCGCCACAAAAAACCAAAACTTAATACCACAACGTTATGATTTATGTCAAATGAAATTTAAATTTATTCTACTAATAATTGTCCTCTAATACTGATTCATCGTTGCTGCTTTATTTTTCATCAGGCTCAAATCCGTGTACGGCCACGGTGAAGTTGGACAGATCCTCGGGCAGATTGGAAAAAACCAGCATAAACATGACCGTGGTACCGGGCTTGATATTGACATTGGTGTTCTGATTTCCCTGTCTTACTTCCATCTGCTTGGTTATGTCCGAAATATTGCCGGATTTAAGTGTTTCTTCGGGAATTATATTTCCGCAATAGGCCGTCAGGGTTCCTGCTTTGGTGTTGTCCTTTGTCATCAGGGTGCCTTTGACCTGGATGTAGCTGACAGAGGTATTGGACGGATTTTTAATCCTGCCGGTGACAATAAACAGTTCCCCTGCGCTTTTATTGGAAACAAACCGGCCATTGATACTGGGTTCGTCCGGTACGGGGGGCAATGGCGGCTGGGGTGCCGGTTTGGGCTCAAGCCATTTGGTGATAAAGGGAATCTGAATGCCGGACACCGCCGGAATGGTTACACCAAGACGGATGATTGCCACATAGGCTGCCAGAATCAGCAGAAACAGCACCAGTAGAATTTTAACCGGCAGGGTTATCCCCTTTTGCTTCTTTGTGCTCCGTTTTTGACGGACGCTTTGTGCGGCCGGGGGCGTGATCAATGGATTGGGGTCGATTAATGCCTCTGTGGGGGTCTTGATTTCGTCATCCGTCGGAAGCAGCGGAATTTCAAGCGCTGATGTGTTATTTTCCACTTCAGGATTCGGAATGGTTATGTTGGCGTCTTCCGGTTCAGTCTCCTGATCCAGCACCGCGTCGTATTCTGCGAATTTATCCTGGTCTGAGACGGTTTGTTCAAACCCGCTGTCTGCTTTCTGGTCATCGTTTTTTTCATTGTCATCATCTATGGATATAGCCGGTTGTTCTCCAATTATTTCCTCCTGCTCTTCGGCGGAGACATCAATCAGGGCGTCTTCGGTTTCGGGGGATAAATCCCGGCCGTCATCTTCAATAATAAGATCTGCTTGGGGATCGTCGTCAAATTCAAAGCCCTGGAAGTCCACTTCCGGGTCATCTATCTTAAAATCAGCAGTTTCGAGACCAAGGTCGTCTTCGTCGGAGCCCTGGGCCGGGTCTTCAATTTCAATGCCCTGATTCTGAGAATCCGGCGCGTCTGTGTTTGTCCCCCGTTCAGACGGGTCCTGTTTAAATTCCGGCTCATCGAATTCAATTTCTAAGAAATCAATGTCTGTCTCTTCCAGGTCAGGGTCCAGGCTGTCCGAACCGCTGTTTATACTGAAATCATCATCTTGTGATACGTTAACGCCTGAATCGTCCTGGATCTCTGGTGCATCAAAAAGGATATCCTGATCTTCAAATTCCGGCGGATCGGGAATTTCAACGGCCTGGGGCGCTTCCGGGCTTTTTTCCGGAAAGGCTGTAAAAACATGCCGGCATATGCTGCATCTAACCTTTGACCCCCCAGGCTTGATCAGGGCGTCATCAAGGACAAATCGGGTTGAGCACGCTTGGCAGGTAATTATCATTGGGCATCCCCTATCTTTATAATTTTAAATTAAAGATTGCCGGCAGGTTTCTGTATTTTTCATTGTAATCCAGCCCATATCCCACGATAAACCCCTCATCAAGGCAGAAACATGAATACTCTACATTAATCTGCACTTCCCGGCGTTCGCTTTTATCAACCAACGTACATATTTTTATGGACCGGGGATTTAACCGCTTCATGAATTCGACAATCTTGGCAATGGTCTGGCCTGTATCCACGACATCTTCCACAAGCAGCACATCACGTCCTTTAAGTTCAAGGTCCGGCTGTTTTGTAAACACGATCTGTCCGGTAGACAATGTGCCTTGGTAGGATGATGCACCCACCAGATCAATTTCATGATCAATGGTAATCTGGCGGACAAGGTCGGCTAGAAAAATAAAAGCGCCCTTGAGAACCCCTATAACCACGAGATCAAGGCCTTTATAATCCTGAGCAATTTCTTGTCCAATCCACCGGATTCTGTCCTGAATCTCCTGTTGAGAAATCAAAGGGATAAATTCAGGCATGTTAAATTATAATCCTGTGTCCTTTAGTTCTTTGATTAGTTTTTGCTGTTTTGGATCCAAAACCTTTGGCATGACTATATTAACCACAACATAGAGATCTCCGCAACCATTTCCTTTCATATGTGGGATTCCCATGCCCGGCAGACGCATTTTGGCCTTGTATCCGGTTCCCGGCGGTAATGTCAGATTGATGGTTTTTCCTGAAGGGGTGTTTACTTCAACCTTGTCCCCCAAAAGGGCCTGGGTGAGCCTGATGTCCTTTGTCATCAGGATATCATTACCCTCCAGGGTAATGCCCTGGGGCAGGGACGGGCTGGATTTGATGTACAGGTTGCCGGCAGGACCGCCGCTGGCACCGGGTTCCCCTTTGCCGGCCAGCCGGATTTTTTTGCCCTGGGTCAGGCCTTTGGGAATTTTTACCTCAATGGCCTTGGTCTGGCCGTCCTGGGAAATGGTGATGGTCTTGCCGACACCATTAATCAGTTCGTCCAGGGTTAAAGGGATTTCATATTCCAGGTCTTTGCCCCGGGCCGGGGCTTTACGACCGCCCCCCCCGGGCCTTGCGTTCTGGAAAAATGGATTGCCCCCCATGCCGGAAAACGAGGTTTTTGCACCGCCCTGTCCAAATGAGGAGGAAAAGCCGCCGGACCGATTGAATCCGCCCCCTCCCCCGAAACCAAATTCCTTGAGAATATCGCCCAGGTCAAAATTTCTGAAAATATCTTCCTGGGAGAACCTTTGCTGGAAATCGGCAGATCCGTAAGTGTCATACTGTTTTCTTTTTTCAGGGTCACTGAGAACCGCATAGGCTTCGGAAATGATTTTGAACTTATCTTCCAGGGCCTTGTCCCCTTTGGTTTTATCTGGGTGGTATTTGAGGGCAAGTTTTCTGTAAGCCTTTTTAATGTCCGAAGCTGTAGCAGTTTTATCTATACCAAGCGTTTTGTAATAATCTTGCGCCATTTTATTTCTGAGTCCTTTGCGTATAGCTGTATGGTTGTTTTTTCGTACAAATGTGTAATAAAAATAAGGCGCGACCCGGTGAAGTCAAGGGGAGGACGGCCCTTACTTTGCATCAAAGGGGCCGGTTTTGCCTGAATGCGGTAATGGCAACCATGAGAACGGAAATGGCCGCAGGGGTCATGCCGTCAATGCGGGATGCCTGGCCCAGGGATGCAGGATTGATCCGGTTAAGCTTTTCCCTGATCTCATTGGACAGGCCGTGGGCCGCATCAAAGGAGAATTCAGAGGGAATTTTTATTCGTTCCAGGTCTTCAAATTTTTTAATTTCATTATACTGACGCCGGATATACCCTTCATATTTAATTTCAATTTCCACCTGCCGGGCTGCGCGGTCTTGGACAGGTTCGGGAGCCGGGGCGATCTGCTTTAAAAGGTCGTAACTGAGCTCCGCACGTTTGAGCAACTGGGTTAAAGGGACACCTGTGTCAATGGGATTGGAGTTGTGTCCGCTAAGAAAGGCATTGGTTTCATCACTGGGTTTGATCACGGTCCGGCTGACCCGTTCAAGTTCTTTTGCTGTGGCTGCCTTGATCCGCGACACCTCATCCAGGCGCACCTTGTCTGTCAGGCCGTATTCATAACCGATCCGGGCCAGACGCAGATCGGCATTATCTTCCCTGAGCAGCAGCCGGTATTCAGCCCTTGACGTGAACATGCGGTAGGGTTCTTGGGTGCCCCGGGTGACAAGGTCATCCACCATGACCCCCATATACGCCTGGGACCGGTCCAGAATAAAAGGCGGGCGGCCAAGTATTTTTGCCGCGGCATTGGCCCCGGCCCACAGCCCTTGGGCCCCGGCCTCTTCATAGCCTGACGTGCCGTTGATCTGCCCGGCCAGGAACAGTCCTTTGACCTTTTTGGTTTCAAGGGCCGGTGTCAGCTCCAGCGGTGACACATAATCGTATTCAATGGCATAGGCCGGTCGCATGATCTGGGCCTGTTCAAGGCCTTTTACCGAGCGCACCACCTGGTACTGGATGTCAAGGGGAAGACTGTTGCCCAGGCCTGACGCATAAATTTCTTTGGAATCTATGCCTTCATATTCCAGGATCACATGATGGGAATCCCGGTCCGGAAATTTTACCACCTTGTCTTCAAAGGAGGGGCAGTACCTGGCGGACCGGCCCTTGATATGCCCGCCGTACAGGGCCGAATACTTCAAATTGTTACGGATCACGGCATGGGTGTCCGGGTTGGTCTGGCCCATGAAGCTTGGCAGCATGGGGGTTGTCACCTTGGTGGTGGAATAGGAAAAGGGTTTGACCACCTCGTCAGATCCGTGGACATTGAATTTTGAAAAATCAATGGAATCGGCATGGAGGCGCGGCGGGGTGCCGGTTTTCATCCTGCCCATTTCAAGTTCCATGGATTCAAGGCTCAGGGCCAGTCCGGTGGAAGCAAATTCTCCGGCACGTCCGGCCTGGATTCTGGAGGAGCCGATATGCACGGTGCCCCGCAGAAAGGTGCCTGTGGTAATGACCACGCAGGGCGCAAAATACTCAAATCCGGTATTATCGGCAATCCCTTTAATTTCATTGTGTTCAATGATCAAAGACTCCACCATGGCCTGCTTAAGATCCAGGTTTTCCGCCTTTTCCAGGACATGCTTCATGTGCCGTGAATACATGTTCTTGTCATTCTGGGTCCGGGTGGACTGAACCGCCGGCCCTTTACGGGTATTCAAGGTCCGGTACTGGATGGCCGAAGAATCTGATACCTTTGCCATCCAGCCGCCAAGGGCATCAATTTCCTTGACCAGCTGTCCCTTGGCCGTACCGCCGATGGAGGGACTGCAGGGCATGGCTGCAATTTTATCCATGTCAATGGTGAGCAGCAGGGTATCACAGCCCATGCGGGCCGCAGCCAGGGCCGATTCGCACCCGGCGTGCCCGGCACCCACCACAATGACATCATATGTATTTTTAAAAATGTTCATAAATTCCTTATTTCCATACACAACCCCTTGTTTGAGGGATTAAATATAATGCCTGCCCGCTTTTGGTCAAGCTTTCCCTGATAATCTTCACCTTGGCAAAGTCATCTGTAATCTGTATGTTAAAAAGCTGGTATTGGGGGGTGACCCCATGAATGCAACACGATGGAATGGAGGAACACATTGGCAGATGCTGACCGGATAAAACGGTATTCTGATTATAATGCTTATCTTCGCAGCCTGTTTGGCGAGCGGGTGCAAAAAATTTCCGTGGATGCCGGGTTGACCTGTCCCAACCGGGACGGCACCCTGTCCAGGTCCGGATGTATTTACTGCAATGCAAAAGGATCGGGTACCGGTGCGTTTGCCAGGGGGCTTTCCATTTCCCAGCAGATTGAGGCCGGCAAGATCGGGGCTATAAAAAAATACAAGGCCGGAAAGTTTCTTGCCTATTTCCAGTCTTTTACCAATACCTATGCCCCGGTGGATCATCTTAAGGCCCTATATGACGAAGCACTGTCCTGTGAGGGGGTGGTGGGCATGGCAGTGGGCACCCGGCCTGACTGCGTGGATAAAGCAAAAATAGATCTGCTTGACGCCTACACAAAGGATTATCTTATCTGGCTGGAATACGGGCTTCAGTCCGCCCATGACGCCACCCTTGCCCTGATCAACCGGGGGCATGACTTTAAGGCCTTTGAAGCGGCCGTGGCCTTGGCTGCACCTAAAAAAAAACTCAATGTCTGCGCCCATATTATTCTGGGTCTGCCCGGAGAAACCAGGGCCATGATGCTGGAAAATGCCCGGATTCTTGGGGACTTGGGGATAAACGGCGTAAAGATTCACCTGCTTTATGTGGTCCGGGGAACTGCTTTGGATAAGATGTATGGCCAGGGCCGGTATACGCCTTTAGAACAGCAGGCCTATGTGGATCTGGTCTGCGATTTTCTGGAGCAGTTGCCCAAATCCCTGATCATCCAGCGGATCACAGGGGATCCCCATCCTGATGAACTTGTGGCTCCGTTGTGGTCGGCCCGGTACAGGGAGACATTCAACATGATCCAGAATACCCTGGAAGCCAGGGATTCGTACCAGGGAAAATGCCGGATTTAAAATCCCCATCCTTCTTTGATTTTGAGCCGGCGTCTAATCGCGTCTTCTCCTGAAAGGCTTTTTCTTCTTTTTGCCACCGGAATCGGCATGATTCACTTTGATGAGCTTTTTATCAACCATGTTGCCGTTCAAGGCCTTAATGGCTTTATCCGCTTCGGAATTGCTTGGCATTTCAACAAAACCAAACTCCTTGGAACGTCCGGTAAATCTGTCTTTTATAATTTTAACGCTTTCTACTTCACCAAATGCTTCAAACGCCTTTCTGAGCGTTTCTTCTGTCATATGTTCCGTCAGATTCCCGACATAAATGTTCATTCACGGGTCCTTTTGTTTTTAAATTGCAGCCTAACGGGAAAATGTCAATATCTGGCAGCTGACACTTTTTTCCATGAAGTCTGTATGGTTTATTTTTCTCTGTGAACAGGCATAGCCTAATTCCGCCATCTTTTTACTGAATTTTGCATGATATCCCCGCCTGGGATCCACAATAACCACATCACAATGGCTGCATGCATGCCGGTTTATGAAAGCGGACAAAAGTCTGACATGTTCAATTTCATAAAGCAGATCAGAACCGATAATCAGATCAAATTTACCAAGATCATCATCCAGATCCGCCCATCCCGTGCGCACAAAAGGAATCGCATTCCCCTCATTGAGTGCTACATTGTGCGCCAGAAACCCTTCGGTTTCAGGATGGCGGTCCGTGGCGGTGATATCTGTCGACCGCTGATTCAGGATCAGACTGGCCAGGCCAATCCCACATCCCACCTCAAGCACTCTTTTTCCGCTCACATGATAATCAAGCATCAGATGGGCAAGGACCCGGCCTGAGGGCCAGATCACGCCGAATATGGGCCAGGCAGCCGAAGATATTCCAAATTTTTCCGCCTCACCATCGATATCCCGGAACTGCAGCGTATCCCTGAGCGTTCTGATATGAATATCCATATCTCCGATTTCCAGGGTTGTATAGCGGACGCGTAAACCTGACATCAGGCTGCCTTTATTCCTCTTGTTCCGGTTGCCCCGGTTCAAAATCGACCCCGGTCTCCGCCTGCCCCTTTTTTTCCGCTCTTCGCCGAATTTTTTCTTCCTTTTTATTCTTTTTGTTCAGCTCCTTTTGCCGTTTTTCCCAGGAATAATGTTTTCGGACTGCCATGCCTCTCCTTTTATTAAGTCATACCTTATGGCTGATTAAGCCGGAAGTAGCGATTCTTCTGTCATTTTTCTGCCTAATGCCTTTTCAATCAAGGCAATGGCTTTGCTGTCTTCCACGGATGCAAAGGTATAGGCCTGGCCGGATTGATTGGCCCTGCCTGTTCTACCTGTTCTGTGGATATAGGTTTCAACCGTATCCGGCAGATCGTAGTTAATCACGTGGGAAACCCCTGATACATCAATTCCCCTGGCCGCAATATCCGTTGCCACCAGAATTTTGAATGACCCGCTTCGAAACCCATCCATGGCCCTGCGCCGCTGACTCTGGGATAAGTTCCCCTGCAGGGACACGGCATTGAAACCCGACTTCTTCAACAGGACGGCAAGACTTTTGGCTTTATGCTTGGTTCGCGTAAATACAATGGTGCTGGCCATACCGTTTTTGGAAAACAACGTCTTGAGCAGGGCTGTCCGCTTTTCCGGTTGGACATTAAAACGGCCATGGGTAATCCGGGGGGCAGGCTGTGTATGGTTGACCTGGATCTGAATGGGATGGTTTAAAATCTCCTGGGCCAGATTGCCGATCATCTTCGGCATGGTGGCGGAGAATACCAGGGACTGGCGTTTTTTGGGTAATGCCCTGATAATTCGCTTGATGTCGGGCAGAAACCCCATATCAAGCATCTGATCGGCCTCGTCCAGAACCAGGATATCAACGCCCTTAAGGGTCAGGGCCTTATCATTCATAAGATCCAGCAGTCGGCCAGGGCAAGCCACAACAATATCCACACCCCGTTTAAGTGCTTTGATCTGAAGCGGTTTCCCAATCCCGCCGTAGACAACTGCGCTTTTAACAGGGGTATGAACGGCCATCATTTTAATACTTTCATGAATCTGCTCTGCCAGTTCCCGGGTGGGAGCCATGATCAATGCTGAGGGAGACGATGCGGACGGGGTACTGGGCTTTTTGAGCAAATGCTGAAGAATGGGCAGTACAAAGGCAACGGTTTTTCCGGTACCGGTCTGGGCCAGACCAAGGATATCTTTCCCGTCAAGAATGGTGGGAATTGCTTTTTGTTGGATGGGGGTTGGACTGGTGTAGCCCGCATCACAAATGCCTGACTGGATATCAGGATGGAAATGAAACTGGGTAAAACGCATTAAAACTCCTGAATGCAGACATCTCCCGCGTTAGTCCGTATAGACGGATTTATGCGTTATATCTGCTTACAATTATATTAAATGAAAAAAGATAAGCCGAGGATCAAAGGCGTATCATGACAACGTGTCATACATAAAGGATAGGGAATTGCAAGATTGCTAAGAATGTTAAATGCCGCACTTGCTGCAGTTGAAACGCCTTGCCGTTCAAATGTTATTTCCCTAACTCGGCTGGATTGACCATGACGGCCAAATGCAAAAAAGCCCTTGAGAACAGAATCCTCAGGGGCTTTAGTAACTGTTCAAATGAAAGCGTATGGAATAGTCCACAGCCCTTTCATGTCTGCCGAACACAGACCCGGAATAAAGATCGGGTCACACCATGGCAGTTATAAATAAAAAAGTGGCCTGCTATTGAACTACGACATTTGCAGCAGAAGGCCCTTTGGGACCCTGCTCAATGTCGAAAGTGACCTGATCGCCTTCATTCAGGGTTTTAAACCCTTGTGCGTTAATGCCGGAATGATGCACAAAGACATCTTTTCCGCCATCTTCTACTTCAATAAAACCAAAACCTTTACTTTCGCTGAACCACTTTACAGTACCTTTTGCCATGTCGGCAGTCTCCTAAATAAAAAAATGAAAATTTGCTTCTAACTTTGGGAGTAATCGCAGAAAATATTGAGATATACACCTTAAGGAAGGAACATATGCACACACAAAACATGCATTTCTCGCATCATACTGGAAAAATGAAGATTGTCAAGCATATTATGCAGGGCAATCGCACATAAAATTGGTGCTGTTTTTAATTTTAATAAATTCAACTAATTAAAAAAACAAAATTTTAAGAGAGACTGCAAAAACGCAAATTTCGCTTTATACCCCATTGAACTTATAATAACCGAAATTTATATGCGATTGCCCTGGCATATTATGCCGGCAGGGCAATCATCCGTCGGGGACGATGAAAGAATCAGAAGCCGATTTCATAGGACTTGAATCCGGATGACCGCAGGACCGTTTTTTTCGCCCCGTCCTGGCGGATGATCAGGCATTCGGTGTTGTCAAGGGAGTTGATAAGCGCAATGGCCTTGCCGGTATCCATGACCATAAGTGCTGTGGCAAGCCCATCCGCCCGGGTGCAGGTATCGGAAATAACCGATGCCGATACCACCGCGTTTTCTACTGGATAACCGGTTTTAGGGCTGATGATGTGGGAGTAGATGCGCCCGTTTTTTTCAAAATAATTTCTGTAATTGCCACTGGTGGCAATGGCCTTGTTATCCAGGCGCACTTCTTTGCACAGCCCTGAATTCAAAATGCCTTTTTCGGGATTTGCGATGCCCACGATCCATGCTTTGCGATGCTTGTTTACCCCTGCCCCGGCCAATTCTCCGCCGATTTCCACAAGATAGTTCTCAACCCCGCCATCCCTGATCAGGCGGGCAATCTCATCCACGCCATACCCTTTGGCAATGGAGCCTAAATCCAGTGTTATGCCGGACATTGTCTTGGTCAGGATATGATCCCCGATGTCAAGCTTGTTAAAGCCGATAGTCTTAAGTAGTGCCTTTATCTCCCCGGGTTCAGGCGGTGTGGCCCGCCGTCCCTTTGTGCCGAATCCCCACAGGTCCACCAGGGGCTTGACCGTGCCGTCCCAGGCCCCAGAGGTCAGGGTATACAGGTTCCTGCATTGTTCAAGAACCTGGTAGAAATCCGAGGAAACCCGGAAAGGCCGGTTCTTTGGCGCGGCATTGAACCGGGACAGTTCACTGTCTTTCTGATACATGGACAACCGGGCATTGACCTGTTTTAAGCGCAGATCAATTTTTTCCTGCCATAAGCTTTCCGACAGCGGTTTGGCAGAAACCAGCTTAATGGAATAGGTGGTACCCATTGTCTTGCCGGTAAACACATACTCCTGGGTTGCCAAAGAGTGGGCAGGCAAAATCAGGGCTGTTCCTATAAGCAGCATCAGTGAAAAAATAAAAGTTGTAATATACTTGGTCTCAGGCATGGATATTTTTCTCCTGGTTCAGTTTGTTTTACAGGCATGTGTTTATCATACCGGGCCGGATACGTCTTGCACTTTTTAGATATCTGTCAGGGGCCGGGAGCAATAAGATCTCCGGAAGAAGAGAATGCGATCCGGCAGGGGATCATTTCTTTAAGACAGGACAGTTTTTCGGTTTCAGGCCCCAGGGCTTCACTGACAAGAAAATCGGTCGTATGCATGGTGTCCCTGATAATGACGGCCCGGACCTTTTCAGGGGGCACCGGACCAATGGTTTGGAACCCTGCCTGAACCGCCTTTTCCTCACTGGGCAGCCGGACCGGAATGGCGGCTTTTTTCAGGGACATGGCGGTCAGGGCGTTCATGATGGTGGCCTGGTAATTCATGCCTGCAAATACTTTTTCGGTGATGATGTCGGCATTGCCTAAGCCGATGGCATTGCCTGCCGTGTTTGCGGACAGGTCCAGGATCACCAGCCGTTTGGCATAAAGGCTTTGGGAAAAATCATCTTCCATTAGATCACAGGTTCTGCCGGTGACATTGGGGTCCATGCCTGACCCGCTGATCTCCTTGCCGATTTGCCGGACCACCAGCAGATCCAGCTTTTTATACGGCAGGCTGGGAAAATGGGATTTGGCCAGGGCTAAAAGGCACGGCTCCCTGGTGCTGATTTCGGCCGCCGGTATCACCTCAATCTTCATTACCTGGTCATAGGCATCCTCCACCACACCGATGCCCAGACAAAGGTTGGTTTGTTCAATAATGGTGTCGCCCATGGCTTTGAGAAGCGTATGAAATCCGTATTTCAGGGCAAAATTATGATAGGTCAAGGCACCGGCGTGCTTACCCATGCCCACCACAATCATTTTGTAAAGCCCGCTTTCCACATCCCCTTTGAATTTGGTATGTGGCTTGATGCGGTTGATGCAGATGCTGTGGTCCGCTTCCATGGCTTTTTTTGAAAAATATACAGGCACTGCGTCAAACACGTTTCCGACTTGCACTGCATCCATTTGCGGGGCAATCACTGCCTGGCAGGTATCAC
This sequence comes from Desulfobacter vibrioformis DSM 8776, assembly GCF_000745975.1. Classification (GTDB taxonomy): domain Bacteria; phylum Desulfobacterota; class Desulfobacteria; order Desulfobacterales; family Desulfobacteraceae; genus Desulfobacter; species Desulfobacter vibrioformis. The sequence goes on from NZ_JQKJ01000016.1 coordinate 105,865, forward strand.
TTGTAACGCCTAATTTTGCAAGGGTTTTTTCCTGGCCTTCAGGGGTGGCGCTGCCGTGGCTTCCCATGGCCGGGATGATGACAGGATGGGCCCCTTTGTCTTTGATGCTCCGGCAGATTTGTGCCACAAGATCCGCAACTTTGTCAATGCCCCGGCTGCCCACGCCAATGGCTACGGTCTGTCCGGGCTTAATGCCTGACTGATCCAGAGCCTTTACCAGTTGTGCTTTCAGAGCCGTCGCCGGATCCGGCAGCGCCATGGATGGCAACGCCAGCCTTACCCGGTAAAACCCGGGGAAATTAAATTTTTTTTCAAGGTATGCCGGGTAGCGCATTTTTTGATTTTTCCGAGTCCCTATGCCGGGATCAATATTTTTATTCCACCATGAAGGGCATGAAGAATATATACTGGAAAATCAATTTTCATGTCCTTCATTTTTTTAAAAGGAGACTCTCCTTTTCCGTAATTTTTAATAATAACCCGGAAAGGTGTTTCAGGGCAACATCTCCGCCCGGCAATTCCAAATATAAAGAGATCTTCCAAGCAGGTTAAAGTTTATTTCTCTTGATCTCAAGTACCGGTAAAAATGAATTTTCAATAAAATTGATCCCTGTCCATACAAAAGAACAATAAAAAATTAAGGGTTTACCTGATATACATATATTGAAGTCAATGATACAAAACAAGCTGTTTCAAATTAAGTTGAGCTTTTTCTTCAAACCGTTCCATCATTTTTCAGCAATACTAAAAAGGAGAAATATCATGGCTTATCACATCACCACGTTCGTGAACGAATCCGGCTTGAATTCTGTGACAGCGAACCCTGAGGCTACCCGCGATACTTATTTTCTTAGCCCAGGTTCCAAGGTAAACCCACAACATCCGCCACTTTTGAATACCGGGACTTTTGGCTCTTATTCGCAAGCCTTCCCTAAAGCCAATTGGATTTATACCGGTGTCGAGACCTATGCCTTCTGGGATAGCGGGGACAGCGAAATTTTCGCGGCAACCCAACAAGATCCCAATACCGTGCAAGTGCTTTATAAAGCATCGGCTGGCAATCTCACATTAACCATCAACAAGGATGGAAGCATTGCATTCACCGCAGCTTAATTTACTCTGCGCATAAATATTCGCCACGTAGCCACATGACTCGTGGCGAATACTCCAACTTATAAGGAGTGTTTATGGATAATTTGCTTGATCATCCGTTAATTGGGCAGCGTTATTTTTTTCCTCGCAAGGGATTTTTTGCTGACCCTTTCTGGGTTGATGTTGATGGTGCCAGATTGGCATGCAGCTATCATGAAATTAATCCCGGAGCGAAAACGATCGTGCATTTTCACGGCAATGGTGAGATTGTTGATGACTGGCGCGGTGATTTTGTTACCTTGATTAATCAGATGGGCTGTAATTGCCTGCTGGCAGAAATGCGCGGGTATGGGCAATCAAGCGGTCAGGTGCAATTAGGTAAAATGATCAGCGATGTCGTGCCAACCATCGAAGCATTAAAACGTAAAGCGCAGGATTTGATTTTTTTCGGCCGCAGCGTTGGTTCTATTTTTGCCCTTGAAGCAGCAGCCCGCTTTCCTAATGCTGCCGGATTGGTTCTTGAAAGTGCTGTTGCCGATGTTCTTGAGCGTTTGTTGTTACGTGTTCACCCGGATGAGCTTAATGTTGATTTGTCTACTTTACGCAAGGTCGTAGGTCAGCAGCTTAATCATCAGCAGAAAATCGCTTTATTTAAAGGCGATGTGCTGGTGCTGCACACCGTTAATGATGGATTGATTGATGTTAGCCATGGTAAGCGGCTTTATGATTGGGCACCAGCGCGTAAAACCATTAAGCTGTTTGATCAGGGCGATCATAACAGTATCATGATGCGTAATGCCAGAGAGTATTTTGCTTGTTTGGAAAATTTTATTCGTAATCTCTAGGACGGGAGAACTACCCGGTTTCGCCCACCCGCCTTGGCCTGGTAGAGCATGTCATCCGCATGATTTATAACCCCCTGGAGCGTGTCATGGCGATTATCCGATATGCCTGCAGAGATGGTAAATTTTATGGTTTGCCCCTTATAGTCAACGGATGAGGCTTGCACACGGGTTCTGATATCTTCAAAAAATTTTTGGGCCGCTCCAAGATCAAACCCTTTGGAGAGAATACAGAACTCTTCTCCCCCGAAACGCGCCAGAAGGTGACTTTCCTCTTCCATGGTTTCTAATAACAGCCCGGAAAGATGCTTTAATGCAACATCTCCACCGTCATGCCCATAGGTGTCATTGACCTTTTTGAAAAAATCGATATCAACCATGGTGACCGTCAGCGGGGTGCGGTGCTGTTTGGATTCAGCAAAACGTCTTTCACCCACATCGAAAAAGTGACGCCGGTTGTAAAGCTGTGTCAGCGGATCTTTAATGGCCGCATCCCTAAGCTTTTTCAGCATCTCCATGTATTCGACGTTCTGGGTGACCCTGGCGTAAAACTCCTCGCTTTCAAAGGGTTTTTTTAAAAAATCATTGGCCCCGGTTTTCAGGAATTTTGCAGGCAGCAGCGTGTTGCCCTTGGCAGAAATGCCGATGACAATCATTTCACTTTTACTGTGTTTTTGCCGGATCCGGCGAACCAGTTCAAAACCGTCCACGCGCGGCATGTGATAATCGGTTATCACAAGCTTGACATCATTATGCCCGGCCAGTTTTTCCAAGGCATCCTCGCCGTCTTCGGCTTCGATCACCTGGTACTGATGCGTGGTCAAAAGATTTTTGTAATGGGCCCGAAGAACCCTTGAATCATCCACCACCAGGGCCTTGATCTTCTGATTCATGTAAAGGCGGACAATAAGCTTTTTGATATGATCAATGCACGCCACACCCTGCTTGAGGACGTAATCAATGACATTTTTGGAAAGGATCTCCGAACGGATCTCTTCGTCAAGGGTACCGGTCAGAACAATGGAGGGAATCCCCTTGGACATGATATAATCCACGGCCTCCCCCCGGGGGGCCCCTTTTAAACTCAACCCCATGACAGCAACAAAAAAATCGGTTTTTTGTTCAAGCAGGGCGCGGGCTTCATCCAATGAAAACACCTGAAAGATCTCAACACTCATGTCGGCCTCAAGGGCCTTTTTCATGATATTGGAAATCGTCTTGTTGTCTTCAATTATCAGGATGCTGTTTTTTACAATATGCTCCATAACAAAAATCGCAGGATCAGAAAATGGGCCTTAAAACATGGGCAAACCAGCCTAATCCTTCATATTCACGATATCCTTTGGTTTTTGAAGAACCGAATATATACCGTTTCTCCTGGTATTCCAATAGGCCGGAAACCGTGTCGCCTGCCTTGAGATCAAAAATTTGATCCGGCAGATCCAGTTTCATCCCCACAGGAAATCTTTCTGCATCAGTTGTTTCGATGATTTCAGACTGGTTGTTGGTATAAATTGCAACACTGCCCTCAATAATCATTCCCTGCCGGTCCTTGGGCAGGCAGGTGTGAAGAATCTTTTTTGCCTCTGTGTCCCAATCAAACAGGATACCCAATACGCCGATGCTGTCGCCCTCCCGTTCGCCGTTTCTTCTGACCCCGTTGGCATAGATTAATGAGCGCTCCTTGTTTTTTTCCAGATTGGAATCCGCCACATCCTGGACCGCATACTCGCTTGACAGGGTAGTTCTCATTCCCATCTGAAACCAGACCTGGTCAGACACATTGATCTTGGACAGTTCATTTTTCAATTCAGTTCGGGAACAGGCATGAATGTCGCCGTTGGCATCCGACAAAACCAGATTCCGGTACATGGTATAACTGCCGTTGATGACCTTCAGACGGTTTCCGGCTTTTATAAAATTTTCTTCGGTTGGATTTAAAAGGGCTGTCCAGAAATATTCATCAGTGGCCCACCATCTGATGTCGGCGGATCGCTCAAACAGGTTCCTGTCGATGAGATCAATGGCCTGTTTTGAGAAATTCTCAAGGGCTTTTAAATTCAGCTGCAGTTCCGCATTGGCCATCTCTTTAAGAAGATCTTCCATGCGGGAGGTTACATAGTCCCCGGATTTTGTAATCTGATTGAATATCGGCCCTAACGCCCCGCCGCGTTTTCCAAGCTTGGAAGCAAATACAATACCGTTCAGGGAAATCAGCTGGATCGACTCTTTATCATCCTGAACTTTTCGATAGGTCTGTTTGTTGATATCCGGAATGATTTTTGAATTCAACAGCTCTTCGGCACTGATATCATAGATATCGGCATCCGAGCTGTTTTCAAATATATGGGACTTGGGGATAATCACATGGGAGCTCCAGCCAAGTCCCCGGTAATCCAGATATCCGTCGGTTCGTGCAGAAAAAACAGCAGAATCACACCCTTCAAAAACCAGATAGCTGTTCATGCTTTCGCCATCGTTTAATGTCCGGTTTCTTTTGGGAAGATGGGCGCTTTCACCTATTTCAAGGATGTTTTCGTCCGTGGACGCGATGATTTTTCCGCGGCTGTTGGTAAACATGGAATAACAGCCGTCCAGAATTTGCCCGGCCTCGTCCATGGGCATATACTCTTCCAGAATAATCTGGGCCTCTCCCTGGAAATCGAAAAACACGCCCATGGCACCGCTGACCTTGTCGTTTTCGTCACTGTTCTCCCTGACAGCAGTGGAATAAACCAGGGAGAGCTGATCTTCCACGTTTGACGGATAAATGTCCTGGGCAAAATATTCTGTGCCGTTTTTTGTGTCAAGGGCCTTAACGAACCAGGCTTCTTCTTTTACACACAGGCCCAATACCGCCAGTCGACGTTCGCTGTTGGCATTGGCGATAATGAACCCGTCTGAATCCGCAATCACCAGGTCCCGGTAAAGGGTATAGGAGTTGTTGATATCCTCCAGCCGGCAGCAGGCAAACTCAATTTTTGAGGCAAGTTGAATCAGTCGTTTGAGAAACGATTTAAGCGTTTTTCCAACATTTGCCGTACTCGTGCTGTCCAGGCAATTATTCAGCTCGTTGAATGCGGATATAAAGTCTTCCAGCGCGTTTTGCTTGAGTAAGCCGGAAAAATTTTCAAGCCCGCCTTTTATCCGTTCCAGTTGATTTGAAAAGGATATTTCCTGGGACGTCCTTTCCAGGGCCTTGTCATCTGCGTCGCTGCTTGCTTCCGAGATGCCTTCCAACAGTCTAAAAATATCGGATGCCTCTTTTCTGGTTTCCTCATAGAATTGGATGCAGTTGCTGAATGCGGTTTCCAGCGCCCACCACCGCACATCACAGGTCCGTTCTAAAAGGTTCCGGTCAAGGGTGTTGATTTTGTTGTACGCAGTGGTATGCAAAATTGAGGCATGCAACTGCTCTTTTGCGACGTAGTACTGGTCAAAAAGCTTTTTGGTGACATCTAAAAGTTCCCGGGAAAAATTTTCCACCCGTTTCATCAGCTCGGTGATCTGCTCCTGCTCAGTGGGATTTGCACTGATCTCCATAGCAGTTGACTCCCCTTGATTACAGACCGGGAAAATGCCGTTTAATTCGCTTACAATTCTTTCGTAGAATTCCCGGTGTTCGAATTGAATCGAGGGGTCAAAAATACTGAATCTTTTTGCCGCACCCATATCAGCTGCCATGGTTTGTATCCTCCATATGCGTGACGAGGCCTAGGATTAGTTTGGGTATTGATAAAAGAGAGATCAGATCCTCGCCACTTTTCATGACCCCTTCAATGTATGTTTCATTCACATGGGCCGGCGGTGGATAAAAAGATTCCAGCTCACCGTCAATAATTTTAAAAACGTCATCAATCAATAAGACAACTGGTTCGTCTCCGGCATTCAGCCCCAGGTCCAGGGCTTCCTGGGGGAGCCCGTCCTGGGTTTCCAGGATGATCATTTTTTTCCGTTGCCCGGTGGATGCCGCCGTTATCCCGGATTTAAACAGACAGCGCTTAAGATTTATGACAGCAGTGGTTCTGCCCCGAAGGTTCATAAGGCCCTCGATTCTTGAATCGTTCCCCGGGATGGGATCCACAGTGGCCTGTCTTGAAATTTCCTGAACCAGGTAGATGGGAATGCCGAAAAGATCGTCAGCAATATAAAATGTAGCATATTTCATCATGCATTCCTTGGGTTGGTTTTATTTGTTTCATAAAGTTCGCTGATCCGGTGCAGGACCCGGTCCTTGTCCAGTTTCACCTCATAGGCATCAAATCCTGCGTCCATACCTTTTTTGATATTCTCTTCACTGTTCAGCGATGTTAATGCCATGGCGGGAATGTCCCGGAGTCTTGGATCTGTTTTAATTGTTGAGACCAGCTGGTATCCGTCCATAACAGGCATTTCAATATCTGAGACCAGGATGTCGAATTCATCCGGTTTTGCGATCAGCGCATGCAACGCCTCTTTACCGTTCTTGCACACGGTTATGTTTTTAATCCCGTAGGATTTAAAATACTGCACGATAAGCTGCCTGAAAAAGATCTGGTCTTCGGCAAGCAGAATCCGGCATTGTTCAATATTGCTGGAAAGCTTTTTGTGATACCGTTTCGGGTCAAACTTCTGCAGCAGCGTAAATATGTCCAGAAGGGTGATCAGCTCATCATTGTGGAAAAAGGTCCCCATGATGCCGTTTTCATCGGCCTCTTTGGTGTTCAGATTTTCCGTAAGTTCAATATGTGTGATAATACGGCATCCAACGATTCCGGTGGGGTATTTTATTCTGGAAGGGACAAGGAATATCAACTCTTCTTTTGGCTTTTCCAGGGAGGACACATCCAAAGATTTGTCCAGGCGAAGCAGGGGCATGGATTTGCCATGACGCTGGATGAACTCACGGTTGCCCACTTTTTTTACATCTTTTATTTTAAATTTGTCGATTTCCGACAACAGATTTACGGGAACGGCAAAGTACTCTTCAGGTGCATAATTAAACACCACAACCTGCTGCTTATCATCCTGCATCACCCTTCTGGCGGCTTGATGATGGGTTTCCTGGTGGCGGGAAAAATTTAAAGCCGCCTTTTCCACCAGCCCGTTGATGTCAAGAATCAACGCCACTTTTCCGTTTCCCAGAATGGTGCTGCCTGCAAATACCCTCCGGTGCTTGATCAACTGGGGCAACCGTTTGACGACAATCTCCTCCTTACCCATAATCCGGTCCACCAAAACGCCGAAATAGTTTTGTTTGAATTGAAGTACAATAAAAATAAGGTTGTCTTTCCGCCGGTCTGCTCCTGTTCTCTGATTCCGGCTTTTTTTAGCTTCACCCCGGGGGACTTCCAGGCGCCGGTCAACAAAAGACTGTCGTCGGTCTTGGGATTTTTTGCCGTCATTGGAAATATAGGTTCTGGGAATTTCAAGAATATCCTCCAGGTGAACCAGGGGGATCAGTTTATCCCTGAGCTTGAAGACTTCCTGGTCTTTGATTCTGGCGATCTGCTGCATTTCCACATCCGGTGACAGCGTGATCACCTCGTTGACCGCGACCTGGGGGATTGCCAGTGTGTATGATCCGATATTTATGATCAGTCCGGCAATCACCGAGGAATTGACAATGGCCTGGGTCAGGGGGATCCGGGCCTGAATCAAAGTGCCTTTTTCCGGTTTGGAGGAGATATCCACCATACAGCCGATTTTTTCCAGGTTGTTGCGTACAACATCCATGCCCACGCCCCTGCCTGAAAGCGTGGTGGGATGTTCCTGGGTGGAAAATCCCGGGTGGAAAATGAAATGTATTACATCTTTGTCAGAAAGCAGCCCGGCTTCTGCCTCGGTGACCAGTTTTTTTTCGATGGCCTTGGCCCGGATCACATCGGGATGAATGCCCTTGCCGTCATCCTCGACCTCAATGAGAATCTGTCCGCTTTCGTGGCGGGCCCGAAGGTACAGATTGCCTAAAATGCCTTTGCCGGAATTGGAACGTTCCCCCGGCTTTTCTATGCCATGATCCACTGCGTTTCGAACCAGATGGGTCAAGGGATCTGAGAGCGCTTCCAGAATGGTTCTGTCCAGTTCCAGTTCGCCGCCGTCAATGTGCAGCTCAATTTTTTTGCCAAGGTCCCTGGACAGGTCACGAACCGTTCGCTTGTATTTATTGAACAGATGTCCGATGGGCTGCATCCGGATCTGTATGACGTGCTGGTGCAGTTTTGTAATACTTTGAGAAAGGGTCTGGAACGGCTTATCTCTCTCATATTTTGTTAAGAATTGATTGCGCCCCAGTACAACTTCTCCAATCAACTCCAGCAACTCGTCCAGAACATCCACACCAATACGGATGGTACTTTTTTCAGTCCCGTTGGACAGCAGGCCGGTCCCGGTTTCCGGTGATACGGGACCGGTTTGGTTTTTCTCTTTTGGTTTGTTTTCAATTTTGTCATTTTCAGGCAACGCCTTTTCGGCCTGGTCGTTTGCGGGAAATCTCCTTTCATCCGGAGCCGTCTGGGCTGTATCCGGATGTCCGGACCAGGCCTGTTTAAGTTCGGCCACCAGCTCGTCTATGTCCAGATCATTTCCAAAATCCGGCGCAAAGAGCATGTCCGAAAGGGTGTCCCTTGCCCTTAAAAGAATATCGACAATGTCTGCCGTAACCGGAATGTCATTGCTTCTTATTTTTTCCAGCAATGTTTCGGCATTATGGCCGACCCGTTCAATGCCGGTAAGTTGGAAAAATCCTGCTGCGCCCTTGACTGAGTGAATTGCCCGGAATATTTCATCAACGTCCTTTGAAGACCTGTTTGTTTCCAGGCCTAATAAGGTCTGCTCGATGGCGCTGAGATTCTCGGCACTCTCCGCTACAAATTCTTTTAATAAATCTTCGGATTCGGTGTCCACATCCCATCCTTTGGCTCTGCTGGTCATTATTTCTACAAACAATCTATAAATTGTCTTAATTATTTTTTGCAAAAATAATACCAACTATATATATGATATTTAAAATAACAAAATTTTCTTTTGCAATGGTATAAAAAATTACAAATAGAATCAAATCAAATCGTTTGCGTGACATTATTGTAAATAGAAAAAAAACAATAATGTTATTTCAAGACATCATTAAAGACGATTGACAGACGTGGTGCCGGTGGCTTCTTCATTATTGAGGGGAAGCCCGCAGATATCGTGCTGGTATTGGCATCCGTAGACAACGAGAAGTTGATGCGTCCACGACGACAGGAATGATCAGTGCTTGATAGGGATAAGATATCATGATACATTCACTCGATTTTCAACCAGTTGGACAAAATTAAGGCATGGCAAAAAAAAAAGATAAAACCATATTCCGCTGTAAAAACTGCGGAACCCAGACGCCTAAATGGATGGGCCAGTGTCCGGACTGTGGAGACTGGGACAGCCTTATCGAGGAGACCCTGGTGGTTCGGACCCCGGGTGTGGCGGGTGCGGGCAGGCCTGCCATTGCAGCCAGACCCGTACCCATTGAAGACGTGGAGGTTTCCTCTTCCCTGCGTATGGGCACCGGTATCAATGAATTTGACCGGGTTCTGGGTGGCGGTATTGTTAGCGGCTCCCTGGTGCTTATTGGCGGAGATCCGGGGATCGGCAAATCCACGCTCATGCTCCAGGTGTTGTCCACCCTGGCAAAGGCCGGGAAAAAATGCCTGTATGTATCGGGCGAGGAATCCATAGGCCAGCTTTCCATGCGGGGCAAGCGTCTGGGATCTTTGGGCAGTTCTTTGTTTGTGGTGTCTGAAACCGACCTTGAGGCGATTCTTGCCATGGCGGAAAAAGATCAATATGACGCCATGGTTGTAGATTCCATTCAAACCGTATTTCACCCCCAGGTCACCTCTACGCCGGGCAGCATCTCCCAGATCAGAGAAGCATCCATGCAGTTCATGCGCTTGTCCAAAACCGTGGGGCTTCCCATTTTTCTTGTGGGACACGTCACCAAGGGCGGGGCCATTGCAGGCCCCAGAATCATGGAGCACATGGTGGACACTGTGCTTTATTTTGAAGGGGATAAAAACCATATTTTTCGAATCCTTCGGGCCGTGAAAAATCGTTTCGGATCCACCAATGAAATCGGGGTGTTTGAAATGCGGGACCAGGGGCTGACCCAGGTGCCTAACCCGTCGGCTGTATTTTTGTCTGAACGGGCTATCGTGGCCCCGGGCTCCGTGGTCACGGCCAGCATGGAAGGGTCCCGTCCCATTCTGGTGGAAATACAAGGCCTTGTCTCCACGTCCGGACTTGGCACACCCCGGCGCACGGTTTTAGGACTGGACAGCAACCGGGTGGCTCTGATTGTGGCGGTGATGGAAAAACGCCTGGGCATGAATCTGGCCGGTCTGGACATTTTTATGAATGTCACGGGCGGGGTCCGCATCACCGAACCCTCGGCTGATCTTGCCATTGCAGCCGCGCTTGCCTCAAGTTTTCTGGACCGCCCAGTACACAAGGAGACCACCCTGATCGGCGAGATCGGACTTACCGGCGAGATAAGGGCCGTAAGCCATGCCCAGGCCAGGATTAAAGAAGCCGCCAAAATGGGATTTACACGATGTCTTGTGCCTACGGCCACCATGAAACAATTGTCAAAAACAAAAGGCATGGCCATTGAAAGCGTCAGTTTTTTAAGGGATGCCGTGGAGGTTCTGTTTGAAGGGTAAAAAAAAGATAACAAAAGGAGCAAAGCCTGCAGGCAAGGGCGGCAAAACCGGGCAGTGGGCGGACCATCTCACACAAAAGGCCAAATCCATGGGCTATCCTGCCCGGTCCGTGTTTAAACTTGAAGATATTCAGAACAGATTTCAGATTATTAAAAAAGGGGACATTGTTCTTGATCTTGGGTGCTCTCCGGGATCCTGGACCCTTTACGCAGCAAAACTTGTGGGTGACCAGGGCCGCGTGCTCGGCATTGATTTAAAAGCGGTTGAAACAAAACTGCCGCCCAATGCGGTAACCATTCAGGATGACATTCTTAACCCCGAACACCCGGCGTTTATTGAGCCCCATACAGGTGCGTTTAACGCCGTGATCAGCGACATGGCCCCGGCCACCACGGGCAGGAAAGATGTGGATGCCATCCGCTCCGTTGAACTGTGCCGCATGGCCCTTGACACGGCCTTGAAAAATTTGATTTTTCAAGGTAGTTTTGTGTGCAAAATTTTCCAGGGAAACGACTTCAAAGCGTTTGAGCAGGAAGTGAAGGCAGCGTTTAAGGAGTGCCGGGTGTTTAAGCCCGAAAGCTGCAGAAAACAAAGCAAAGAAATTTATATCATAGGAAAAGATAAAAAATAATAAGGAGACAATATCCATGTCAGGACATAGCAAATGGTCGACCATCAAACATAAAAAAGGAGCGGCCGATAAAAAACGGGCAAAGGTGTTTACCAAGCTGATTAAGGAAATTACAGTGGCCGCCCGCATGGGCGGGGGTGATCCCGGGGCCAACCCCCGGCTGCGCCGGGCCATTGACTCGGCCAAAGCCCAAAACATGCCCAAGGACAATGTGGACCGGGCCATTAAAAAGGGCTCCGGCGACATGGACGGGGTCAATTACGAGGAACTCATGTATGAAGGGTACGGACCCGGCGGCGTGGCGGTGATGGTGGAATGCCTCACAGACAACAAGAACCGGACCATTGCCGATGTCAGGTATATTTTTAACAAGGCAGGCGGCAATGTGGGCACGGACGGTTGCGTGGCCTGGATGTTTGATAAAAAGGGCGTGATTACCATTTCCAAGAAAAATACAGACGAGGATACTCTCATGGAAGTGGCCCTTGACGCAGGGGCTGAAGATATTAAAGACGAAGGCGACAGCTTTGATGTGCTCACTGCACCCGATGATTTTGATGCGGTCAAGGATGCCATTGATGGCGCACAGATCCCTTATGAGGTGGCTGAAATCTCCATGGTTCCCCAGAATACCACAGCCGTATCAGGCAAAGAAGCCGAGCAGATGGTCAGATTCATGGAGGCCCTGGACGACAACGATGATGTCCAAAATTTTTATACCAACGCCGATATCCCGGACGAGGCTTTTGACGCCATGTAATTTCGTTTAAGGATTTTTATCCTTATTCAAGGGGCATCAATGCAACGAAGAAGACAGGTAAAAAGACAAACCATATTGTGGATTTTATTATTTCCATGGCCCTTATCCAAGATAGCCTGGTACAATTTGAGTCAAATGTTTAATGCTTTTTCATGCGGTTGCCCTGCTAACAGACGAATAAGGTATTGACAGAAACCCAAAATTTTATTAATTTTGGCGAGTCGTGAGCCCAGGTAGCTCAGTCGGTAGAGCAGGGGACTGAAAATCCCCGTGTCAGCAGTTCAATTCTGTTCCTGGGCACCATTTAAATGCATTGTGATATGTCCCCATCGTCTAGCCCGGTCCAGGACACAGGCCTTTCACGCCTGCGACAGGGGTTCGAATCCCCTTGGGGACGCCACTTAAAAATAAAGGCTTTCGGCATGTTGCCGGGAGCCTTTTTGTGTTGCGGACACAAAAAAATCTCGGGGTCATCCTCTCGCAGCTCTCTTTGTCTTAAAGGGAACAAGGGTTCCCGGTCCTGCCAACCCTTTTTCAAGGGCTTCCCCCTGGTCGATTCGAGACCAAGCTTTTTTAAATACCTGTTTGTCGTTGTCGGGCTTTTATGCCGTAATATCGACTGTATTACAGACACGTCATATCCCTTATGGTAAAGGATACTGGCCGTCAGATGTCGAATGCCATGAAAACCAAATGGTTTGACGCCTGCTCTTTCACAAAGTTTTTGCTGGCTATAACGGATTTGGGGGTACGTCAATGCTATACGTTCCCCTTAAAACACCCAGACGGCGAGAAATCACGCAATTTGACGACCCTTAGAAAGCTCCAGGCCGCGTGGCCAAGAGAATTTAAAAATTCTTTTTTTATACGGGATACTGTACTGCGGCATGCGCCGAGAACCTCCCTATCAGCAAGCATTAGCAAAAGAAGCCAACGCCGTACAAAAATTTTAAAACCAGAGCATAAATACCATTAATGCCCGGTCTCTTTTTTCGGGTGTGTCCCACCTGGGTGCTCACCCGGTAATACTTTGAAAAAGAAAAAATGCCAATTATCCTATCAGTTTGGATATATATACCGAATTGATTGGAGGATTGACCCATGCGAAAACCCAAGGACTGGGGCCAGCCATGCCCAAACCCGGAATGTTCCCATTATCGGCTGATGAACCGAGGTAATATTAGCGCCATTTCGACCTATATGACCCAGAGCGGAAAACGACGTATCTTTTATTGCAACAAATGTGATCACTGCTTTGCAGAGACACGTGATACCGTCTTCTTTGACCTGCGGACCCCGGAAGACAAGGTGATGATGGCCCTGAAGATGCTCTT
>NZ_JQKJ01000017.1 GCF_000745975.1 Desulfobacter vibrioformis DSM 8776
GAGCATCTTTAGAGCCATCATCACCTTGTCTTCCGGGGTCCGCAGGTCAAAGAAAACGGTATCACGTGTCTCAGCAAAGCAGTGATCACATTTGTTGCAATAAAAGATACGTCGTTTTCCGTTCTGGGTCATATAGGTCGAAATGGCGCTAATGTTACCTCGGTTCATCAGCCGATAATGGGAACATTCCGGGTTTGGGCATGGCTGGCCCCAGTCCTTGGGTTTTCGCATGGGTCAATCCTCCAATCAATTCGGTATATATATCCAAACTGATAGGATAATTAGCATTTTTTCTTTTTCAAAGTATTACCGGGTGAGCACCCATATCGTTGTAACCCAATAAATTATCATACCGGGACAGGTTTTTTCAAGATGTTGATGACAGGCCGGACAGGGTAAATTTAATTATCCTTAATACTTTTCTTGACAAAAAGCGTCTTCCTATCCTAAAACTATGTGCGGCGAACTTGCAGCTCACACAATCGTACTACCGGAGACAAAGATTTAAGTCCTCGGCTTAAGAGGGATGAAAGCATGTTTCAACGCTTTCGGAAAATCCCGTTTGGATTGAGGCATTAATCATAACCATAAACAAAGAGAGGTAAAATGAGCGCTTTAGGTTTAACACATAAGATCCTCAAGGATCACCTGGTTGAGCCGGCTGAATTGCCAGCACCCGGGGAATTGATCAAGATCAAGATCGATGAGGCTTTCACACAGGACGCTACCGGCACCATGTGCATGCTTCAACTGGAAGCCATGGGCATCGATAAGGTAAAGCCCCTTGCTGTAAACTTTGTTGACCACAGTATGCTTCAATCCGGTTTCAGAAACCCGGATGACCATCAATACCTGAGAACGGTTGCCGCAAAACTTGGCATCATCTTTTCACCGCCGGGAACCGGTATCTGTCATTTCACCAATATGGAAAACTTTGTTAAACCCGGCATGACGGGTGTTGGTGCTGACAGCCATACCGTAAACGCGGGTGGCGCAGGTGCGATCTTCATGGGTGCCGGCGGATATGACGTTGCTCTGGCCATGGCTACAGGTATGTACACCATGCCCATGCCCAAGGTGACCCGGGTTAACCTGACCGGTAAGCTGGCCAAAAACTGTATGGCCATGGATGTCATCCTGAAGATGCTGGAAATTGTATCTGTAAAAGGTGGCAAGGGTATTATCTTTGAGTATGCAGGTCCCGGCGTTAAAACCCTGTCTCTGACAGAACGGGCCACCATCACCAACATGGGTGCTGAAATGGGTGCCACCACCTCTATCTTCCCAAGTGATGAAAACACCAAGGCCTTCCTGGAAAGCCGCGGCCGCGGTGGTGATTACACCGAACTGTCTGCTGATGAAGGCGCGACCTATGATGCAGAAATTAACATTAACCTGTCTGAAATCGAACCGCTGATCGCCATCTACCCCTCCCCGGGTAATGTTGAAAAAGTTAAAGATCATGCCGGAACTAAAATTCATCAGGTTTGTATCGGTTCCTGTACCAACAGCTCCTTTGAAAACATCGCCACCTTTGCGGAAGCCCTTAAAGGCAAACGTGTCAAAGTTGACACCCTGCTTTATCCCGGCTCCAGATCCGTTGCCATGCAGCTTGCCGACGCAGGTTACATAAAAATGATGTTCAATTCCGGTGTCAGAATCATGGAAAACGGTTGCGGCGCCTGTATCGGCCAGGGCGGTTCCCCCCCAAGTGAAGGCATCACGCTGAGAACGTTCAACCGGAACTTCCCCAAACGTTCAGGTACAGACGATGCCCAGTGTCATTTGATCAGCCCGCTTGTTGCAGCAGCCAGTGCCCTGACAGGTGTTATCACCGTACCGGAAGCAAAAGACATTGCCATTAACGTCATCCCGCCTGTTATCGACACCGACTCTTTCATCATGCCGGATAAAGCCGATAAGTCCGAAGGCGTTGTCCGCGGACCTAACATCATGGCTCTGCCTGAATTCACGCCTCTACCCGACGTTGTGAAAGGCGAAGTTCTGCTGAAACTTGGCGACAACATCAGTACTGACGACATCCAGCCTGCCGGTGTATTCCTGCCCCTGCGCTCCAATGTTAAAGAGTATGCAATGCAGGCAACTTACAACCAGGTTGACAACACCTTTGCCAAACGCGCTGTGGCTCACAGAGACGCCGGCGGAGAAGGCATCATCGTTGGTGCTGAAAACTACGGTCAGGGAAGTTCCCGTGAACATGCGGCCCTTTGCCCAAGATGGCTTGGTATCCGTGCGGTTATCGTGAAATCTTTTGCCCGTATCCATGTGGCCAACCTGGTTAACTTCGGTATCGTTCCCATGACCTTTAAGAACCCGGCTGACTACGACAAGATCACCCAGGGCGACACGGTATCTTTTGATGCCACTGACCTGGCCGGCGATCTGTTCCTTGAAGTCAATGGAGAAAAACTTCCGCTGGAACGTGCTTTTGACACAGACGTGATCCCCACCTTGAAATTGGGTGGTGCTCTGGCTCAGTTCAAAGCAACCTTCAAGGGATAACCGCTGTATAATTAAAGAGTACTCTATGCCGGGGAAACGATTCATTCCCCGGCATACAATACATAGAATATCGGTTAAGAAAAAAGGGGATAATCAGCAGATTATCCCCTTTTTCGTTTTAAAACACAGAGATCAGCATCCTTGTGCCCACCAAATACAGCAGCACGGCAAAAACACGTTTGAGCTTGTCAACGGGCAGGTTGTGGGCAAGTTTCACCCCAATGGGTGCCGTGAGCACCGAGGCAGCCACAATGCCAGCCAGAGCAACGAGGTTGACAAACCCCAGGGACATGGGCGGCAGGTTCGGGGTACCAAGCCCGTTGATCACATACCCTAAGAAACCGGCTGCGGCAATGGGAAACCCGATGGCCGATGAGGTGCCGATGGCTTTGTGAATCTTGGTATTGCACCAGGTCAGAAACGGCACGGCCAGGGTACCGCCGCCAATGCCCACAAGACTTGAAAATACGCCGATGATGCTGCCTGCCGCAAAGATGCCTGCGGTGCCGGGGATGTCCCGGGTGGGTTTGGGTTTCATCCCCATGAGCATCTGGGTGGCCACATAGTATAAAAAGATGCCGAAAAAACATTTAAGAAAATTGGTGGAAAGCATGGAGGCAATCCAGGTTCCTGTAAACGTCCCCACCAGGATACCCGGAGTGATCCTGAATACCACGGGCCAGACCACAGCCTTACGTTTATGGTGGGAACGCATACTGGAAACCGAGGTAAACAAAATACTGGCCAACGACGTGCCCAGGGCCATGTGAACAATAACTTCATGGGCCACATTCTGGTGGGTAAAAATCGAAGTGAGCATGGGAACAATCACAAGCCCGCCGCCAATGCCCAGAAGCCCGGCCAGCACACCGGCCACACCGCCCACCGCCAGATACAACGCTACATAAATCATCTGTTCAGTCCTTTCTCCGTAATCAATTGCACAACTTGCACAAATTACACAAAAATGACCAATATATAAAATCAGGGTAAAAAGCAATGAATAGTTCCCGGTGCGTAACCGTTCACTCCCCCCGCCCTGATGCCATTTTAAGCGATCAGCACTGAAATCCCGCGCCACTATTATTGAAAAAAGTTACACGCACATGATTTTTGTGGTGATCAGATAAACAGTCCCACCGGGTTCAGTTCGTGCTCTTCAAGGGGGCGATCCAGCAGGCCGGCGCCCACCGGAGCGTCGTAGAGTCTTCCCGGCGCCAGGCGTCTCCAGAAATGGCGGAGTCCCGGAACCATGACCTTGACCACGTTGAGTCCGACGTCCGGCCTTGTCATATCGAGAATCAGGGTGTCCATGCCCTTTTCAGCCGCCCGGAGGATGCACAAGTTCAGGCTCTCCTCAACGCCGGGTTCACAGAGCGTCTTGTAGTCCGAAAGTGTTTTAGGGGGCAACGACCTTCCCGGGGAGAGGTAGGGCTGGTTTTCCATGGTGGCGGAATCGAGCCAGGAGAGAAAGTTTTTGTCCCCGGTAAGATATTGGGGGGAACCCCCCTTTTCCTTTGGCGGATGCACGATGGGCAGGATTTGGTTAAGTTCTACCAGGGCGCGCTCAACAGCGATGGTCGCATCCACATGGGCGCCGAACCCGAAGACAATATCCTCCCGCTCGTTATTCAGCCGGTGTGAGATCGCCCCAAAGGCGGGTATGCCCAGGTCGCTTGTGAGGTCAAGGACCGTAAGACTGCGCTTGATGGATCTGTAATATGCTGAAAGTGTTTGGAAATAGGGTTGATTGAAACTTGTAAGGTCCACCCAAGGTTTTTCCAGGCGATTGTACCACCACAGGGCCACGCTGTCCCTTTCCACCAGCTCCAGAAACCCCTGCAGGGCCGCCTCCGCAACAGAGTTTCCGGCGGCGCATCCGTTGCTGTCCGGGTATGCGTATGCCTTTTGTTCATCTTCCACCGGATACTGGGCATAACAGAAACAGGAGGGCAGGTAGCAAAATTCCCCGAGGCCCATGGACCAGACCGGTGTCCAGTGCATCTCCTCTGTTTCGTCGAAGGGAACGGGAATCAATGCGTAAAACCTGGAGCATTCACGGTTGAGGGCCTCCCGGTCCTGAAACTGCTTTTGGCTGAAGTTCATGCAGTCATTGGGGTGTATTCCCTGTTCCCCCAGGTCTGTAAGGCTGCTCTTTATGCGGGGTTCGTCTCCGTGCCAGGTCAGGCTGTAACGTTCGATGGCTTCGCACAGGGCCCCTGCCTTTGCCTGGGATCTGCTGGCACCCTTGCCGCCGCAACCGCTTCTCACATGGTTGTTGAGCCAGTGCATGGATTTGCTCCTGAATGCCATGTTGTGGCCCGAGGAGAAGTTGTGCATGGGGGCGTTTGCTATGGCGTGGTAGGGAGTGAGCTTCTGCACGACGCCGGTGATGGTGCTGATATGATGACGGTATTTTTTGAATGTTGCCTCCGGGGAGGCCTCCCGGTAACCGCCTGCAAGGCTGGCGGAACAGGCCCGGTTCTTTTTTAATGTAACCGGTCTTGGGGCGATCCTGTAGTCCTTTGTTCCGCAGGCCGGACACTGGGGGCGCCGGACCAGGCGGTGGAACTGCATATCAAGGGGCATGTTCGAAAGGGTGATGATCGTTCCTTCCAGCCGGTTGTTTGTACCGGAATAGAGCCATTTTACGATCTCCTGAACCGCAAGACCCGCAGCCGTTTGCCGGGACAGGGGGGTTCCGGCGGAAGGGATGCGCAGGTTCCGGCCGGTCCCGGTGTGGGCCTTGAAGAAGGTGTTGATCTGGCGGTTATAGCTCAGCCGGTTGGCCAGGCATTCCCAGCAGGCGGTTTTGCCCGGGATAAAGAGCGGGCCCAGCCACGGCTCGATGCCGTTTGTCTTGAGCAGCATCCAGGGTTTCCCGCTCCTGAGGGCATCGAGATTGATCTGCCGGATCATGGGATCTTCGTAGTCGCCGGTAATGACGACCGTAAGATCTGCGTTCTCCTGAACCTTGAGTCCGGCCTGTGAAAGGGCATGGATCAGCTCGGCAGGGCTGTCCGTATCCGTGGAAACGATGGATACGGTTTTATTCCTAAGTAACGCAGCCAGCCTTCCTGGGTCCATGCCAAGGCCACTCCAGAACGCCAGTTCCTCGGGAGAAAGGGTGGATTCAGCCTCGGTGATGTAACCTGCCTGGGAAAGTTTGACCACCGTATACAGCGTTTCCGTGTAGGACATCTCCCCGTCGAGACGGGCAAGCAGGTCGTCGAGGGAGAGATCGTTTTCGGTTATGGCGGAGAGCACAAGGCAGCAGGATCTTTCGGTCAGCAGTACATTGTTCTTTTCACTGGACAGGAGTACATTGTCGTTGCCTATAAATTCCGCATGGTAACAGTATGTGAGTCTCGGATTCTTTATCATAATTTCGTTTTCCCAGCATTTTTTGATTCTAAGCTTCCAGCTCCAGCAGCAGTTCCGGAGAGGCGGTTACCAGGGGCACGTAATGGGCGTCGGCAATAACGGCCAGTTTATGTTCCAGGGCCCACTCCTGCGGGCGGGAACCCGTATACCGGCAATGGCGCATCACCTCTTTGGCCTGGTCGCGGTCCATGGAATATGTTTTATGGGATTGGCCGGCGAACCGGGTGTCATGGATCACATATTGATCCCAGAACAGGACCATGACCAGGCTGGCCGTTCTCCAGGAATCCTTCCAGGTACGAACCTCCTCTTCAAGCCTTTGGATTATGTCTGGCCGATCATGGGAGCCGCAGGGGTAATCACCGGTATAACGGAATGCCAGTTTCTCCCGGCCGGCATGTTCAGGAAAGATCGCTGCATAGGCCTTTTCCGGTTGCAGGTTCGTGATTCCGTAATCCTCCGGGCGCTCCACATAGAGCCCGAATTTTTCAAAACGTACGTGGGCCAGGAGTTCGGGCGGCTGCAGATGCCGCAGCAGGGGAATGAGCTCAATGGTCTTCTCATAATCCTCGGGCCGGTCTCCCGGCAGTCCCCAGAGCAGATACCAGTAGACAAAGATATTCGTGGACATGGCATTTCGAAGCAGAGCCAGATTCTGGTGGGCCTTTACCCCCTTGTGGATGGCGTTCAAGAGCGGGGTGGTCAATGCCTCGATACCGGGCTGTATGCGGTTGACAGACGCTTTCTTAAGGTGAATCAGATCCTTGAGGGTCAGTGCGGCCACCAGCTGATAGCGCATGGAAAAACCGTCCGGAAGCCTAAGCGTGGGAAACAGTTCCCGGTAGTAGGAGGAGGGCGGGGTGTGATCTGTCATGAACACGATGATATTTTTATATTTTTTGCTGATCACAGCGAGTTCGGAGCGGACCTTTGCAGGGCTCTTGAAGCGGTATTGGATCCGTTCATCGCAACTCAGGCCGCAGAACGCGCATCGCTGCTTCTGCCCTTTCCAGCATCCCCTGCTGGTTTCATAGGCCAGGGCCAGTTTTTCCGGGCGATTGTCTCCCAGAAAAAGGTCTGCCTGATGAAAATAGGCGGCATAATCGGGCAGGGGTAACAGGTCCATATCCTTTACGGGGCCTCCCCTGAGGATGCGATGGTCAGGGCGCTTTCCTTGGGTATATCCTTTTAGGAACTGTGCATATGCCGCCTCGATTTCTCCTTCGAATATATAATCCACATTATTGTTCATCGCCGCAATGCCCCTTGCCATGGCAGCTTCGCAGTTCAGCCCCCCTATCATGAAAAGGGTATCGGGTGCGGCTGACTTTATCCTGTCGATAAGGGCAAGGGCGCAGTTGATCTGTTCCCAGCCGATATTGAGCCAGATGATCTTGTATCCCCTTGCCGCCACAACAGGCGCCACCTGGTCCGCAAATGAGAAGCAGGTCTCTTCCAGATCAAGCCAGGGCAGGGGATCGAATTGAGGATCTACCGGGTGGGGCGCCGGAGAAGTTTTTTTGTTTTCCCCCAGGGCAAAGCGTTCCTCCTGGGGTATACCCAGCTGGGGTAGCGCATGAGCGGCCCGGGCAAACAGCCGTTCCCCTACCATCCAGGATCTGGGTGCGTTACCGGTTTTTTCAAATCTATCAATGCCGATCATGGAGGCGAGTAGAACGTTCAAATAGAGGACTTCGGCCCCAAGCCCGCTGTCGATGGAGATGGCCTCAAGGAGATGGGGGTCCAGCATGGCGCCCAGACAGGATCTGGAAAACGGCGGAACGATAAAAAGGACGTCACCGCCGGACAGGGCCGAATTGATTCTGCCGGCTATATTTTTATCTTGGTTTTGGGTCATGGCATAAAACTCGTTATTTACTCATGGTGTTTAAATATGGCTGGTCATGGGATGCCGGCCGATTCGTTCAAAGCCGGAATCCAAGAATCAGGATGTCGTCGACCTGCGGAAAGTTGCCCTTCCACTCTTTAAAGCGGGTGTATAATGTTTCTTTCTGTTGATGCAGGGGGGTCCCGGAGATATCCAGGAGCAGTTTTTTAAAATGTCCCTTCATGAACTTTTTTCCGGATGTCTCGCCGATCTGATCGATGAAACCGTCTGAAAACAGATAGAGCATATCGCCTTCTTCGAATGAAATGTCATGGGCCGTGAAAGGCTTCTCCCTGTGGTGAACGGCAATGGGCATCCTGTCGCCCTTGAACTCAAGGAGCTTGCCGTCCCTGATCATCAACAGGGGATGATGGGCTCCTGAGAACCGGATCCTGCGGGCTTTGAGATCAATGGTGCAAAGCCCCATATCCATTCCCTCCTGCTGCTCGGCGGGATCACCGTGCTGCTTGAAGGCGGTTTTTATCTTTGTCCTGAGCTCTCCCAGGATCTGGTCGGGAAAGAGCCTTTTCTGTTCAGCCATCCTCGGTACGATATCATTGAGAAAAGCGATGCCCAGCATGCTGACCAGGGCACCGGGGACGCCGTGTCCCGTACAGTCTGCAACCGCCGTGATGATCTTGTCTTCGATTTTCCGAATCCAGTAGAAATCCCCGCTGACCGTTGCACAGGGACGGAAAAAAATAAAATGGTTCGGCAGAAGCTTTGCAATGGTCCCATCGTCAGGCAGAGCCGCGTCCTGGATGCGCACGGCCTGTGTGACGCTGTCGGTGACCTTCTTGTGGTTTTTAGCAAGTTTCCTGTGGCTCTCCTCGAGTTCTTCGTGCACCTTCTGAAGGTCGTGGGTTCGCTGCCGAACCTTTTCCTCCAGGTCTTCATAGAGTTCGGCATTCTCCATGGAGATGGCAATCTGGGTGGAAAGCATGCTGAGCACCTCCAGGCGTGACGGCGTGAAGGCCCCTTCGATCAGGTTGTTTTCAAGGTAAACCATACCGGTAAGTTCCGTTTGCTTGATGATGGGAAAACAGACGGCGGACTTCGGCTGATGTCGGGTGATATACTCACCTGAACCGTATTCGGGGCTCCGGGAGAGGTTTTCAAATACCAGGGTCTCCCGGGTACGGGCCACGAAATGGATCACGGCAAGGGGGATGTTCCGGGAATCGTCAACGGGCAGTGCCTGGAGCACATCTGTTCCGGTCTCCAGGCGCCCTTCTCCCTGGATGAGCAGACGACCGTCCTGATTCCGAATCAGGACAACTGTCCGGGCCCCTGCGTTTTCCATCAGGATTCTGAGCATCCTGTCCAGAAGCTGCGGCAACTGTACCTCTCTGGAAAGGGTCTGGGATGCCTTTAAAATGGTGGCGATATCCAGGTGGCCTGCGCTCGTTTCGGCCACGGGTCCCGTCGTGAAGTTCATGTCGGTCTGACCCGGATATGATGAATGGCCCGTATACTTGGGATAATTGGTGTCGAGGTGGGACACCTTTGCAGCGGCTCCCCATTGCTGATAACATGCCCTGGCCTCGCTGAAATACAGGGAGGCGATCCTGTCGCGCCCGTTGTGCATGTAGAATCTGGCCGCAAGTTCGTTTGCAATGGCAGCTTCGTTTATATACGCGTTTTCAATTGCTTTTTCGATTGCCCTGTCGTAATGCTCCCCGGCCTGGCAAAAATCTCCCTGTATGCGGTGCATTTCAGCTTGCAGCAGATGGTATTTATGGGAGAAATTGGTAGGGCCGATGATTGCCCAGTTTTTCATCACTTTCAAGCCTGCCGCAGCCTTTGTAAGGAAGGATGCTTTCTCTTTTTCATCCTCTGTTACGGTGTAAAGGTGCAGATAGGCCAGGGTGAAATAGAGGTAGTAATCGCTGGTGATGTATGTCAGGCGTGCCCGGATCCGGCTCCAGTTTTCTTCGAAAATCGCGACATCGGAAGACAGTCGGTCGTTGCGATCAAAGATGACTGCGGATTTTACCCTCATCAGATACTCGCACATCCTGCATAGCCTCAGGGCATCGGGGGGCAGACCGCTGGATATCTTTTCAAAATCCAGTTCGATGATCTCCGAAGGGAGCACCTGGCCGGTCAGTTCGGCATTCAGGTGTATATCGGAGGCAAAGAGCGCAAGCATAATTCTCTCCTTCTGAAGGGAGAGATGTGGGCGTATGAAGATGAGTTTTTCATGCCAGACGGAGAGCGGGGTGCCGCTGCGTGCCAGAAACGCCATGTAGTGGGCGATGATATAGCCGCCGTAAACATAATCGCCGGCATTGAGCGCAAAGGGGTGAAGGTCGATCAGGCTTTGCGATACCTCCCTGTAATGCTGCCGGTTTCCAGCTATATAAAGGTAAAAGGGGGTGATGGATCTCACGCTCATGGCATCGTCGCATAACCTGTTTTCGATCAGCTCACGCGCGATATTTCCGATCTTATATGCCCCGGAAATATCACCCGCAACGATTCGTACGGTGCCGTAGAGGCAAAGCACATAAGGCGTTTCCGGACAGAGTCCGTTCTCAAGGATCAACGCCGTCATCCTTGAGGTCAAAAGCGGCAGTATGTTCTGGTACCTGGAAAACATGAAGGCTGTTGCGCCCGTATAATAAAGGCGCAGGATCAGCCTTGTTTCCGGGTCGTCCATCGGCGGCAGATTGATGATATTATCCATACCATAACGTTCTATCAGGGTTTGCGTACGGTTGATTTCCCTGCCGATATGGGAAGGTTCCGGGTCGGTTGGAATGGAAACGCCCAGGGATGTGAATATCTCCAGGATCTTTTCCGCAGCTGAAAGATGCTGATTTTGCGCGATAAGGTTCATAATGCGGTATTCATGGGCAACGCAGCGGTGGGACACTGAAACTGCCGATGATAAGACGGTGTCGATATGGGCTTCAAGCTGCTCGGTATCCCGGGACAGAAAATAACATTGAATGGCTTGATCATATATTTCCCGGGTCAGATCATAATGATTTTGCCAGTGGTTTTCAGGGAGAAGCGCAAGGGCCGTCCTGATATAATCCCTACTGATCTTGAAGGCTGCAGAGAGTTTTGCCTTTTTACCTGCAGAGAGGTTCAATCTTACAAGGATCAGTTTCTCATCACTATCGCAGATCCAGTCCATGCCCATATTGAGATGGTTGACGACCTTGAAAAGAACATTTCCGACCTCTTTTATCTCATGGAATCGGTCCGGCAGCGCCATGGAATTTAACAGCAGGCGGCCGATGGAAAGATGCAGTTTCTGTCGGGTCGAAAGATCTATCATGGTGTAAACGGCTTGTTGAACGCGATCATGAATAAATTTGTACCGGGTTTCTCCTTCCGCCTGGATCAGTTCTTGAATTAAGGCGGTTTCAAGCAGCAGGGTCAGTGCTCCTGTTGATCGACCTGAAATAACGGACAGGGTAGAAAGTTCGAAGGCCTCGCCGATACATGCGGCCAGCCTTAAAATGCCCTGAATTTCATCTGATAGCAGTTCTATTTTCTGCACCAGCAGGTTCACAACATTGTCCGTTATGTTCAAAGCCCTTATTTCGGCTGTATCCCATGACCACCTTCGATATTTGAAATCAAAGCCCAGGAGCCCCCTTGCGTGGAGATTCTTCAAAAACTGATTGAAAAAGAACGCATTACCCCCGGTTTTTTGAAAGATGAGGTCAGCCAGATCTTCGGTGGCCGCAGGATCCGTATCGGACCGCAACGTGTGGGCAAGCCATTCTTTAACATCGGCTGGCGTGAGATTGCCGATATTAATGGTGGTGACTTGAACATCGTTCTCAGCAAGCCTTTGGATGAAGGACAGGAAGGGGTGGCCGGTGGTGATTTCGTTATCCCTGTATGCGCCGACAACGAGGAGATATGAATTTTCAATGTCTTCACTGATCAGACTCAACACGGAGAGGGATTCAAGGTCGGCCCATTGCAGGTCGTCTATAAACAGGACAACAGGTTTCTCTTCGGTTGCAACGGCTTTTAAAAAAGAGGAAAACACATGGTTAAAACGCCCCATCGCCTGGTCGCCGCCGATTTCAGGGATGTCGGGTTGTTTGCCGATGATCTCCACGAGGTTGGGAACAATATCCGTCAACAGCTTTCCCAGCGGATTCACGGCATTTAGAATACGCTGCCTCCATTGATCCAGCACGTCCTGGGGCTCGCTCAAGAGCAGATCGCAGAACTGGCCGAGCGCCAGGCCCAAAGCCGAGTAGGGAACCGATCGCTGCAGCTGATCGAATTTCCCGCTGAGGAAATATCCCTGATCCCGGGTTATGGGTTTATGCAGTTCGCTTACAAGGGATGTTTTTCCGGTTCCGGGAAGACCGGCAACCAGAACCACCTCCCTCTTTTTTTGCCCAAGCCTGTGGTATGCTGCCAAGAGGGATGAACGCTCATCAACCCGGCCGTACAACGTCTCCGTAACCTGAAGTTTCCCCGTGTAATCCTTTTCTCCGAGGGTGAACGTTGCCTTGAGGTTTTCGAAGGCCCTGAAAAGATCATATTGCAGGCCCTGAACGGATTGATAGCGTTTCCTTGGATTTTTTTCTATCAATTTAAGTATGATGCAAGAAAGGGTGTTCGGTAGCGTTGTGTTTAATTCATGGGGCGGCAAGGGGGAGCGGGCCAGGTGGGCATAAACGATTTCAAGGGGATTTTCATATTCGAAAACAGGAACGCCGGTGAGCATTTCATAAAAGGTGATTCCAAGGGAATAGAGGTCCGACCGATGGTCCACACGGCGGTTTACCCTTCCGGTCTGCTCCGGCGAAATATAGGACAATGTGCCTTCCAGGGAATCGGGATTACCGTTGTATGAAATTTTTTGGTTGAACTTTGTGGCGATATCAAAATCGATCAGGTTGATTTTGCCACTGGCTGGATTCCATATGATATTGTTGGGATTGATATCCCGGTGAATGATATCCTGCTGGTGAACGGCTGAAATGGCCTCCATGAGTTGCCCTGAAATGACCTGGAACCCGGCAAGGGAGAGGGGGGCGCTTTGAATCTCCTCCTTCAGGGTGTGCCCGTCGATATCTTCCAGTACAAGGATGCTGAAATCGCCGGTTGTAATCAAATCAATTGGTTTGACCACATAGTCGGAGGTAATCCGGCAAAGCAGCTCATATTCGTTCTGAAGGCCGTGCAGGTATTTAAGGTGCAATGCTGATTTTTTCTTCAGTACTTTCAAGATGCGGGACGAAGCGGTTTCTTTATGCCGGGCGCGGTAAACGATATACTTCTGATCGTGATACAGCGTTTGCATTATCTTATAATCGGCAATGTACATATGTGGCCCTTATCTTCCCGCAAGAGGATTTACACCTCAAAATAACTAAAAGAAAAAGCCCCTAAAAGGAGAGTTTAGATAGTTCAATGATCCCCGGTTAGAGACTTTATGACTCACTTTAACGACCTTGTCGTGATAACCTGAACTAACAGCTTGTCAGGATAATCTCCGCACCATCCTGGAATTTAACCTCTCCGAGGATATCGGTATAGAGATCAAAAAACGGCATCACGACAACGCCCTGTACGTCGGGGTCATTCAATGATGCGTGGATATTGACATCAATTTCGCCCGGCTCTTTCAATACGACCTTTTCCATATGTTTCGTATAGTCCCTCATCTCCTCGACAACCTTAAGGCATAGTTTGCCCTCATAGATCGCAATCTTTCCCTCCGGCGTCTTGAGGTAGAGAGCAGGAAAACTCTGCCCGACCTTAAGATGGATGAAAATCTTTTCAGGTATCACCATACCGATACCCTTCAAATAGGGACGTGGATCCTCGAAAAAGCTGTCGCGTTTTTTTTCATCCCTGCCGCAGGCCAACATAAGCTCCATATAGTTGATGCAGATATCTCTTATTTCCTGATCAATCTTATGGGATTTTTTTACCGTGATCTCTTCTGCACTCATAATAATCTCCTCTTAAGTTGTTCGTAAATGTCCATCGGTAATCAACTCTTGTCCATCTGTTATTAGCCACTATGGTTCGGATCAATACTCAGTATGTTTTATTCGGTTTTTTTCGACAAGGCCGATTTGGGAACCACCTTGCCGCCGATTCCCCACTGGCCCAGGGGAACTTCTTCGATAATGCAGGTCGTATGGGGCAAAACCATTTCCATGGGAAGGGGCCGCGCTCTGACCTCTGCAACGACTTCGGAAACGCGCCTGATGACCTCTTCTTTTTCCTCATCCGTCAGGGTGCCTTCGAGTAACTTGATGTTGATAAATGGCATTTGAACTCTCCTTGGGGTAAACTTTTTTAAAACAAATCCGGCGGCAATCCGAATGCACCCGCTCAGGTGTCCGTAAGTATGTGCCGGCCTGACCTTTGCCGGGCAGGGAAGCGATCACCCGGTTGCGCCCCGCAGCTTTTGCTTTATACAGGCTTGCGTCGGCAATGGCAATAAGGTCTTCTTTTGAATTACTTCCTTCCGGGAACAAAGTGGCCACGCCGATACTCACGGTAACACAGTCCGCCACATGAGAGTATGCATGGGGATAGTTAAGGGCCACGACCCTGCTTCGAAGTCTTTCCGCGGTTTCCAAAGCACGTTCCGTTTCCGTTTCGGGCAGGATCACCGCGAACTCCTCGCCGCCGAACCGGCATAGTTGGTCGCTTGCCCTGCACAGGGAGTCTGCGAGGGTTCGGGCAATCTTTCTAAGGCAGTCGTCACCCACGGCATGTCCGTAATGGTCGTTTACGAGTTTGAACAGGTCGATATCCAGCAACAGGAGGGAAAGGGCGTGGCCGCCCCTTTTTGCACGAAACCACTCATTGGCCAGGGCATCATCGAAAAATCTGCGGTTGTGAATCTCCGTGAGCCCGTCGACCATTGCCAGCTGTTCGAGCAGTTCGCTCTTTCTCCTTAGCCTCAGGTGATTTTCCACCCTCACCTGCACGATGAGCGGATTGAAGGGCTTGGTGATATAGTCGACGGCGCCGAGGCTGAAAGCCCTGGCTTCATCAACGGGTTCCTTGACCGCCGTTACAAATATGATCGGAATGTTCCAGGTCCTTGGCGAGGCCTTGAGTTTTTTGCAGACTTCATACCCATCCATATCCGGCATCATGATATCCAGCAGTATCAGGGCCGGCGGATTTTCGCTCCCGGCAATGGCCAGGGCTTTCTCACCGCTGAGTGCGGTAACGACTTTGTACCGGCTTTTGAGGGCCTCTTTTAAGACAAAGAGGTTCTCCTTGAGATCATCCACGATCAGTATTTTTTCAGTTTTCATAAGGGCCTTCGCGCTCCATGATATCTATAGCCTGATGTCCAGTTTTTCAGAAAGTTTTGTAAGGCCGACCAGGGCTGCATCCATCTCGAAATTGTCGATGCTCTGAAGAATAACGGTATACTGCCGGCTTTCGCCACAGGGCCCAAGGGCTGTTTTGAGTTTGCTGATCCGCTTTTCCACCTCATCGAAATCTTCCTCCAGAAGTTCGATGATCTCCTTGATCAGCGAGCCCGCGACGCCGATGTCCACCTTTTTCCATTCTTCTTCAGCAGGTTGGTGAACGGCCGGAGCGCCTTTCCCTATGGCGCCCACGAGGAACCTTAAGGATGCCGTCACCTCGTCTATACACCGGTTGAAACATTTCAGGGCAGGGGCCAGTTCCTTGTTGCGTTTCTCTTTGATGATCGTTTCCAACTCATCTGCTCCCGCAAACAGGTGTACGGCTCCGATATTTCCGGCAGCCCCCTTGAGGGCATGGAGTCGATACTCGATTTTTCCTAGATCCTCCTTTTCAAATCCCTGCTGCAGCTCCTGTTTTAAATCACCGAAATTTTCAAGAAACAAGGTGCTAAGTTTCAAGTACAGATCCGTGGATCCCCTGAGACGGGGCAGGCTTCTCGATATATCCAGGCCGGGCAGGTGAACCGGAAAATTATTGTCCTTCAGGGGGGGGGCCGCTTCCCGGGGGCGGGAGGGGGCGCCTTTGGTCCCGGGTGGGAGGGGCAGGGTGTCGGGATCAATCCATCTTAAAAGGGTATTGAACAGAAGGGCCACCTCGACGGGCTTGGTCACATAATCGTTCATCCCTGCCTGGATGCATTTTTCACGGCATCCTTTTGTTGCATGGGATGTGAGGGCGATGATGGGAACAGGCACGTTATCGGCTTTCGCGATGTTATTCCCGGCATGCATTTCAAGTTTTCTGATCTTCCGGGTCAACTCATAGCCGTTCATGTCCGGCATCTGAATATCCAGGAAAACGGCCTCAAAAGGCCTTGGGCCCTTCAGGGTTTCGGTGAATTTGAGGAGGGCCTCCATTCCCGTGGAAGCCGTGGTCACCCGTATTCCGCCCCATTCCATGATCTCTCTGTTCACCTGAAGATTGATTTCGTTGTCGTCCACCAGGAGAACCTCGGCGCCTTCAAGGGAGGGGGACTCCGGAATGATATCCGGCCCTCCGGCCTTAAGGAAATTTGCCTTTTCCGACGGCACGCATGGATCCGCAGGGGCTTGGCAGGCTGTGCCGAACTCGACTTCGAACCAGAAGGTGCTGCCCTCTCCAGGGGAGCTGAACACCCCAATCCGGCCCTTCATCATCTCCACGATACGTTTGCAGATCGTAAGGCCCAGGCCGGTACCGCCGAACTTGCGGGACGTGGATGAATCGGCCTGGGTAAAGGGTGAGAATACCAGCTCTTGCTGCGCCTTTGTCATGCCGATGCCGGTGTCTTTTACCTCAAACCTGAGACGAATTCGGTCCTCTCCCTTTTTCACACACAGGGCCTGGACATGGATATGTCCCTGAAGGGTGAACTTCACGGCATTGGTAGTCAGGTTTACGAGAACCTGGTGCAGCCGCAGGGGGTCGCCCACAAGACAACAGGGGATCTGCTTGTCTATATCGATGCTCAGCCGGATCTTTTTTTCGGAACATTTCGAATAAAAAAGATCCGGCAGGTTTTTCAAAAGGTCGACAAGGGAAAACTGTGTATCTTCGAAGTCGAGTTTGCCGGCTTCGATCTTGGAGAAGTCCAGGATCTCATTGATGGTGCCCAGAAGGGTGTGGGCCGATGCGCTGATTTTGTTGATATAGTCATGCTGTTTGGGGGAAAGATCGGTTTTTAAGATCAGGAGGCAAAGGCCTATGACGGCGTTCATGGGCGTTCTGATTTCATGGCTCATGTTGGCCAGAAAGTCGCTCTTGGCCTTTGTGGCCGCCTCCGCCGCCTCCTTGGCGTGCTTGAGATCGTGATTGAGACGGTTCATCTGATTCTGCTGCCTGTCGTTCAGGCGGATCAGGCGCTTATGCTCGTTAAGAAGCTGTTTGAAATTAGCGGCCAGCCGGCTGTACTCCTCTCTGAGGCGTTCGCAGGAGAGACCGGTATCGGCTAAAACGATTTCGGTATGGCTGACGACGTTCTCTTCAAGGCTGAACAGGGATGCTGTCATCATTTAGGAGAGATCCTTTGAGACTATATTAAAGGTAATCGATTCCATTCCCATCCGGAACTCTTCGCCGTCTTCGCGGGCATCCTCGTCTTCACTATCGCAGTACCAGTTTACAACGATGGCGCAACCCTCGGTGCCCTTGTTGTTCAAGAGGTTGAAAATATTCATATATACCTTCGAGGAACTGCTGTTGTAATAGCCGATGTCCATATTCAGGACAAATACCCCGGGCAGGTCACTTGCGAGATAATCCTCCAGCCATGAGATGATCGGCTTGTAGAATACAAATGTGTTTTCAGGGAAGCTGTTACCTCTGATGGTCAGGCTTCGATCTTCGGAATCGAATTTCACCAGAGGCGTATCTTCCGTTGCTGATATATTGGGTGCATCCATGTATCATTCTCCGTCATACATAGCTTGTGATGGAAAAATAGGAACAGTCTTCATCCACTCGATCAAATGTAATATTAAGGGGGCGGCTCGATTTTTTTGCGATTTCGATAAATCCCAGGCCGGCACCCATGCCCTCCTCGTCCCTGACTTCATTGAGCTGGCCGCGATAGAACTGAACGATTTCATTTCGATCCATACTGCTGAGCCGCTCCACCTTGGAGCGGATGATGTCCACCTTGCTCCGCTCCACGGGGTTTCCGCAGGAGATGAAAAAAGCATCGTCCCTGCGGCCGATCATCAGTATTCCGTCACCGATATCGCTGAAGTTCTTGTTGCCGCAATATTTCGCAGGCTCCGAGGAGTAGAAGGTCACATTCTGCAGAAGCTCGATAACAATGGATATGATCCGGTTGAGCTGGGTTTTTGTGGCAATCTCCAGCTCCTTGCGGCAGTGGATGTTTCGGATGATATCCTTGAGCAGATTCTGGGAGAGGGTGCCGTTGAAAAAGAAAAACACCCCCTGGGACTTCAACTCTTCATGAAACTCATATGCGGATTTATGATAAGGCATCATTTTTTTCATCTCCGGAATTCTCAACTATGGATTCCTCCTTCGAGTTCAAGTTGGAAGAAATACAGCTCTCTGCATATTTTTGGGGGAACCCCTTATCTGTGTTAGTAATATTTAAGTTCATACTCTATTTTTTTCTTTGTCATCTGTCAAACCCTTTAGAAGACCGTAACGAGGGTTTCAAAACCATACCATGCAGCACCATGCAGCGCTGCATCGGGGTCAAGAATTACATGAACGGGCATATTGGCGCACAATGAAAAAAAACGTCCCTTGTCGGTCATATTGCTTAAAAAATCTGGCCGGGCCAGCCGTTTAAGGATGCGCGGCAGTATGCCGCCGCCAAGATAGATGCCGCCTGTGGGAAGAAGCGTCACAGCCATATTGCCGGTGACCGTGCCAAGGGCGCGGATAAATATATCCAGTGTGGCCTCGCAGATATCAGCCTTGTTTTCAAGGGCGGTTTCCACAATCACCGGTGTTTTGTCCGTTGTTGCGGCCAGTTTTTCCTTTAGCCAGACAGGCTCGGAAAAGATTTTATTTTCCAGAAAATATTCATAGATATTGGGCAGCTGACTGCCCGAGCACACCCGCTCAAAACTGACATGGCCATAGCGCCGGGTTAAAAATTCCAGAAGTTCAACTTCCCGGGGATTCCGGGGAGAAAAGGCGGTATGCCCCCCTTCGCTGGCAAAGGCATGGTACCGGGCACCTGTCCAGACCATAAAGGCAATGCCCAGGCCCGTACCCGGTGCAATAACCGCCCGGTTCCCTTTGGGTTCCGGATTGCCTGGATTCAGGGTAAAAAGGCCGTCTTTGTCCAGGTGGGGCACTGAAACGGCAATGGCTTTTAAATCATTAATTAAAGAGACCTTAGGGATGCCGCAGGTCCGCTCAATTTCATCCGCACTGATTTTCCACGGCAGATTGGTGATCCGGGAATGGCGGTCTTTTACCGGGCCTGCCACCCCGAAACAGGCGGCTTGCGGTTTTGCACCGGTTTGATCTAAAAATTCTTTAACAATGGTTTCAAAAGATTGATAATCGGCACTTTTAAAGCGGGTTTCGTGAACCGGATTTGCCGGCACTTGTGTTATCCCGGCATAGATTGCAAGCACTGTCTTTGTGCCGCCGATATCCCCTGCAAGAATCATGGGCCTTCCCCCTGTAAGATAAAAAGGTTGTGAATCTGTTTGACAATGACATTCCTTTGTATATAGGCTTTTCCCAACAATTTTAGGAGCGTTAATTATGCCTGGCACCCCCATGTTGATCCGTAAAGGAAAAAAGAGAACCCCGGTTTAAAGGAAAATAACATATGAAAAATTCTGTAAAAGCCCATTATACCTGCCCGGATCTTGGGGCAAAAATCCGCCGGGGACTTGAAAAAGCAGGAAAAAATCCCGAACAGATCAGTCTGCGGGACCTTGCCCCGGTTGACCAGCTCCATACGGGAGGGGCCCCTGCCACCCTTGAACTGCTGGAACACGCCGGCCTGGACAAAGGCATGACCATTTTGGATGCAGGCTGCGGCATTGGCGGCACATCCCGGCTTCTGGCACAAAATTTGGGTCTTGTTGTCCATGGCATTGACCTGTCCCAGGACTTCATTGAAACCGCAGGCGTGTTAAACCAGTGGTGCGGCCTTGCAAAGGACGGCACCATAAATTTTAAACAGGGTTCCCTGCTGGCAATGCCTTACCCGGATCACTTTTTTGATGCCGTACTCTGCCAGCACGTACTGCTCAACATAAAAGACAAATCAAAGGCTTTTGCCGAATTTTCAAGGGTACTGGCACCCCGGGGAAAACTGATCCTTCATGAGATTGTGGATGGCCCGGGACCTGATCCTTTTTACCCCGTTCCCTGGGCCGGCAATGCGTCTGCCTCCATGCTCTGCTCCCGGCAAGATCTCGGGGGATATGCAAAAACCGCCGGATTTGAACTTGTTCTCAGTGCAGATAAAACAAAAGATGCGGCGCTTTGGTGGGAAAAGGTCAATGCCATCAAAAAAAACAGGGGGCCAGGCCCTTTGAATCCGGGCCTGGTTTTTGGAGAAAATGCCGGGCGTTTCGGCGCAAACATGGAAAGAAATTTCAAAGAACAGGCAGTGCTGTGCGTGGAAAACATCTGGATAAAATCCAATTTTTCTTAAAAATAATATGTTTAACAAATCGTTGCAATAAAAGGAGCAAACCGTGGACACTTATTATGACACGTATTATATTGACGGCAAATTCGTATCCGAAGACAAGGCCACCCTTTCCGTAAAAGACATCACCGTATTAAGGGGATTTGGTGTATTTGACTTTTTGATCACCTATAACAAACGTCCATTTCGCCTGGAAAAACATGTGGCCCGCCTGGAAAATTCAGCCCGCCACATCGGACTTGAACTGAACCATTCCAACAAAGAGATCTGCGATATTGTCATGCAGACCATAGAAAGGAACCCCCACCACAAAGAGGATAATATCCGCATCGTCTACACCGGCGGCATCAGCCCTGACGGCGTAACCCCCCAGGGCAACGGTATCCTCATGGTCATGGTCACGCCCAAGCATGAACTGCCGGACTGGTGGTATACCCAAGGTGCCAAAATCATCACTGTGGACATCGAAAGATTTATCCCCCAGGCCAAGAGCACCAACTATCTGTCAGCCATTTTTGCCCAGCAAAAGGCCAGCAGCCTTGGCGCTGTTGAAGCCATCTACAAAGACAAGGACAACCGGCTGCTGGAAGGCACCACCACCAATATTTTCGCATTCAAAGGCACCACCCTGATCACCCCGCCCGACGGCATTCTGCCCGGCGTAACCCGGGGCGCTGTGCTGGAACTTTTAGAAAAAAAATATGACATTGTCCTGGATTTTATCCCCCAGGCAGATCTGGCCGACATTGATGAAGTATTTATCGCGGCATCCAACAAAGAGATTGTGCCCGTCATCCAGGTGGACGATACGGTTATCTCCGACGGCAAACCCGGAGAAAAAACCCTTGCCCTGATGGCGGACTGGAACGCCTATACAACCGCCTACGGTCTTGGAGAAACAGAGTGATGAATTCCTCCAATGCACTTGTCCTTGAGCCCCAAAGCCGGGTTCAGGTGGATCTGTCCGCCTTTGGACAGAACGTGCGAACCCTGAAACGCCTGATCCCGGCCCGTACCCGGTTCTGCGCCGTGGTCAAGGCCAATGCCTACGGGCATGGCGGGATACACTGCGCAAAAACCGCCCTTGAAAACGGGGCATCCTTTCTTGCCGTGGCCCGGATCTCGGAAGCCGTTGCCATGAGAGGTGCCGGCATCACCGCACCCATTCTTCTTTTGGGAGAAGCCCTGCCCGAACAGGTCCCCTTTCTTGCAACCCACGGCATCCGGGCAAGCGTGGCAGATATCCAGGCAGCCAGGATCCTGTCCGGGGCGGCCCAAGCCTTAAATACCACGCTGAAAATTCATATAAAGATTGATACGGGTATGGGACGCATGGGATTCCTCCATCCCGGTGTTGCCTCCCAGGACCAGAGGGAAGCGACCGGCATACTTCAGGCCGGGGGGATTGCGGACCTGAAAGGCCTTGGGGTGGAAGGTGCCTACACCCATTTTGCCAAGGCAGATATCATTGACAAAACCCATGTCAAAGGACAACTGGCCCGGTTCAATGAGATGATTGCCATGCTCGCGGATATGGGCATTCGCCCCGAAATCCGCCATGCAGCCAATTCTGCGGCGGTTCTTGAGCTGCCTGAAGCCCATTTTGACATGGTACGCCCGGGTATTGCCATGTACGGGATGTCCCCATCCCGTGAGGTGGACATCACAGGGCATAAGCTGACGCCGGTCATGTCCATCACGGCAAAGGTCATTTATGTCAAGGCAGTGCCCAGGGATTTCAGCATCTCCTATGGGGGGACCCATGTCACAGCAGCCCCCACGGTGATTGCCACGGTGCCCATCGGGTATGCAGACGGGTACAGCCGGCTTTTGTCCAACCGGGGGCAGATGCTGGTCAAAGGCAAAAAGGCCCCCATTGTGGGCCGGGTCACCATGGATTTTACCATGATTGATGTGGGGCACATTCCAGGGGTCAAACCCGGAGACGATGTCACCATCCTCGGTTCCCAGGAAAATGAGCGGATTACGGCTGATGATATCGCCGGTCTAACCGAAACCATTAATTACGAGGTCACCACAGGCCTGACCGGGCGGATGCCTGTGTCATATCTGTAAAAGGCGGATGTCCATGCCGGGCCGGGAATCTTCGGCCCGGATACGGCATTGCCTGATTAAATCATGGATTTCAAGGTCTTATCAAAGGCGTTTTTCACCATATCCGCGATGGTCCGGTCAACGGCCTGGGCTGCGATTTTAATAAGATCGGAAAAAGAGGTCACAGCATCATCATCATCTGCCTGGTTTTCATCCACCAGGGCATCTTCCCCATTGGCCTGTGCCTCACTGGCCTTATTCGCTTCCTGGGTTTCCAGATAATGGTCAAACAGGCTGCTTAAGGGGTCACGTGCTCGTGCCAGGGCGTCTTCCTGCTGTTTTTCCAGAAGTTCGGTCAATTGATCCATCAAAGAGGTATCCAGATTACCTAGCGTGCGACGTGTGGTCTGGCCATCATCTGTATCCGTATCATCGGACTCTTCAAGATATGCTGCGGCCAGGTCCTGTCCCAGGGCACCTGTGGTGGAGGTCTTATCTTCGCTGTACATGGCGTATCCATACGCGACTGTAATATCCGCCTCATAGGAAGATATTGAGTCGTAATATCCCATACTCATGGCCTGGGAAACAGCGTCCTGCATATCCCCTTCCATCATCTCGCCGATAATACCGTCCACACCGGTTATAATGGATTCAATATCCTTGAGTTCCTCTTCGCTTAAGTCCCCTTCCACTGTGAATGCAAAGGTTTCTCCGGTAGTTAAGGTAATCTCCCGGACATTGTAGGAAGCGGCGGCATAGCCGTCTTCATTGCTGACTATGCCCTGGCTGCTGTATTCGTAGGCTTCAAGTTCGGAAGACTGACTGGTGGACAGGGTAACCACATCTCCTTCCCGGGTCTGGATGGTCAGTCCCGCATCAAGGCTTGAATATGATTTTGCATACCGTTCGCTTGAACTTGAAGCAGTACTGGTGTTTGACAGTGCGGCCTGGTTATGCAGACCGTAGGAGTTGACTTGCGGCACGCTGGTCATCATCATTCTCCTGGATTAGCAGTTTTTTACGAATTTCCTCTTTCCCTGATAATACATCGGCCCCAATCGTAAAAACCTAAATTTTTTTTGCCATTGCTTCCATGGCTCTTTTAGGATTCGCCTCAAATTGCATAAGGTATGATATCATCACCGTGGGCACTTGGATTATATGCAATCGCCTTTTTTACTGCTGGAATGATGTTATCAACCAGCGGTGGAATATTTCTTTCCAATTGGTGGCCGTGACCCTGGACGGCTTTTGTCACTGCGGTTACTGCGCCACATTGGGTATGTCCAAGCACTACAAATACCGGGGTGTTTACATGGGCAAGGCCATATTCAACAGACCCTACCTCATCAACATCCAGAACATTACCGGCAACACGAATAACAAAAAGATCCATAACACCGGCATCGAATAAAAGTTCAACCGGAACTCTGGAGTCAGAGCAGGTGATTACCGTTGCATAGGCGTGATCTCCCTGATTTTCTTTGCCGGCAAGAGCAAGACGGGCAGCATCAGTATGGGGGTGGGTTGCTTTACCGCTTACAAAACGATCATTACCTGCTTTCAGCATGGCTATTGCTTCATCTGGACTTGGTTTGGCTGCTTTGCTCCCACTGGCAAAAACAGGTCCACTGGTTAGAGCCAAAAAACAGCTAGCAACCACAATAGATTTTAAAGTTTTTTTCATCATTGTCCGTCCTCCTTTGAAAGAATAGATTTTGTGGCAAACGCCCGGCTTCCAATAGGCCAGGCCGCCTACCACGGGAAAATTTGATATGGTTGACTTCGGGTTCTCCGATATTTCCCGTGATTTTCAATTTTTTTGTGTTGAACCCTATATTATTTATTGTGAATTTTATAGGGTTTATATGAAAAAGTTTAACCACGGAAATCACAGAAGACACTGAAGATAAAATTCTGTGATTTCTGTGTGTTCAGTGGTATGAATGTCTTTCATAGTTTGTTGTGTCCGCCAGATCATGGGGGGTCTTTAGAGCCGACAAAATAGAAAATCAGCAGATACCGGTTAAGTGCAGAATGTCCTTCAATTTATTAATTATTCAGGGGAGAGTCATGAGCCA
Organism: Desulfobacter vibrioformis DSM 8776; assembly: GCF_000745975.1. Classification (GTDB taxonomy): domain Bacteria; phylum Desulfobacterota; class Desulfobacteria; order Desulfobacterales; family Desulfobacteraceae; genus Desulfobacter; species Desulfobacter vibrioformis. The sequence goes on from NZ_JQKJ01000017.1 coordinate 24,491, forward strand.
TCTGTATCAAAAGCATATCATATTAATATTGTTTTGCTTTGGCATTATTTTTACGGGGTGTGCCAAACAACCAAAATCGGAAAATTTTTTCTTTAGCAGTCAAAAAAAATTGCAGGCAACCCATCACTGGGAAATCCTGGTCAAAGATCTGGTCTCTGAGATGAAGAAATCCAAACAGCTTAAATTTGCCTTAGGGCATGAAGTATCCATTGTGCCAAGCGATAATTCTTCATTTACACGGGCATTCCGTTCTTGTTTAACAACCTACCTTGTTAATTCAGGAGTACAGGTAAATGATAAATACGATGGAACAAAAATTGACTGGTCTTTGCAACTGGTAGAACACAAGACCGATCGTGGTCCTGATCCATACCCAGGTAGTTTTTCAATGGCTTATGCATTGGAATACGGGGTCTATAAAGTCTGGAAAAACAGCAGCCGGGTAACTCCTGGGCTGATGGCGTCAGCTGTTGCTCTTGATATTGCTGCACAGGCTGTCAATCTGGACACAACGAAAGTGCCAGGCAGTGAGATTATTATAAATTTTTCAGTTCTCGATAAACAAAACATTTTATTATATAGAAAATCAGATGTTTACTATATAAACGGACTTGATAAATCCCATTATTGTTTTTCAGCCGATCTTCCATACAAAAAAGCCGTTACAAAAAAATATATGGTAAGTGAATAAAGGAATCTGTCATGTTAAAAAAAATATTTTTTATTGCGTTGGTATCTATTCTTATGGGTTGTGCGTCCTATCAGGAGAACTTTTCGGTCGATCAGGCAGAAAAAAAACTGCCTGAATCAAATTTAATCACGATATGTGATGCTGCGGTGAATGACCTGGTAAAAAACTGCAAGATCCCCATTGACAAAGAAAAAGCAATTATCGTGACAAGCCTTGTCAGTGTTAATAATCTTGAACAATCATCCTCTATGGGCCGGATGGCCGGAGAGATATTAGCAAATAAACTGTCCCAGAGAGGCTACACTGTTAAAGAGTTGAAAATGGGACAGAATAAAATATTTATAAAAAAGGGGCAGGGGGAATTTGTTCTTTCCCGCAAACTTCAGGAGATTGCAAAATCATACGATGTGCAGGCGGTAGTTGTCGGGACCTATGCTGTCGGAGAAGAGTTGGAATCCAAAAAATATGGTGAAACAATGCTTAACAGACCTTTAACGAAATTGTATCTATCTATTCGAATGGTTACCAGTACTACAGACAATATCTGCAGTTCCACGGCACAATCAATGACGATAACAAACGCAAGATTATGGGGGTATTAGAAATCAATGCCATAAAGTTAAGATGCTTCTCATGTATAACTGCTTGATTTTTTTACCATGGGATTTATATTCTTTTTGCGTTTTGGAAATCAAAGACTTTCAGTGAATATACAATTATCGGTGTGGAGGAAAAATATGGCAAATCAATTTAAGACCGGCATGCTGCTGATCATGATGACCGGTTTGTTTCTGGTGCTCGGATATCTTTTAGCAGGACAGACCGGTATGTTCATTGCCCTGATTTTTGCCGGTGTCATGAATATCTCAAGTTATTGGTATTCCGACAAGGTTGTTTTAAGAATGTACCGGGCCCAGCCCCTGGACCGGTTCCAGGCCCCGGGCCTGTTTGATACCGTGGCCCGCCTTGCCCGGCAGGCAGGCCTGCCCATGCCCCAAATTTATCTGATTCCTGAATCCGCGCCCAATGCCTTTGCCACGGGCCGGAACCCGGAACATGCCGTTGTCGCCGTGACCCAGGGATTGATGAACATGATGACCCAGGAGGAGCTTGAAGGGGTCCTGGCCCATGAACTGGGCCATGTAAAAAACCGGGATATCCTTATTTCTACGATTGTCGCCACCCTGGCCGGGGCCATCATGTGGATTGCCACCATTGCCAGGTTTTCAGCCTTTTTCGGAGGCTCGGATGATGACGAGGGCGGGCTTGGGATCATTGGCGTGCTTGTGATGTCCATGGTGGCACCCATTGCCGCCATGGTTGTGCAGATGGCGGTGTCCAGATCCAGGGAATACCTGGCAGATGCCACTGCCGCAAGCATAACCGGCAACCCCAATGGCCTGGCATCAGCCCTGTCAAAACTGGGGGGATTCAGCCGCAGCCAGGCCCAGGTCAATGCCAGTCCTGCCACGGCTCACATGTTTATCGTCAATCCGTTGACCGGAAAGCAGATGATGAATCTGTTCTCCACCCATCCGCCCATTGAAGAGCGTGTGGCCCGTCTTATGGGCTCCCGGCCCCCGGGTCAAAATTTTTCCGGCAATTCCCGCCAGGAAGGACAAGACGGACCAACCATGGACGACCAGAGCCGGTCATTCTGGGACAACCTGTCCTGAGCTGATAAGGAGGCGTTATGGCTGTTGGGCCGGGACGGGGCAGTACAGAAACAGATTGATGCCGGTGTGAACTATACCGTAAGTCTTACCAGAGTCCGGATGTTAAGACTCAATATAGTCAGTTGAAGTTAATTTTGTCGTATTTCTATAAAATTTGCTTGTATTTTGCGATATGTTTTGGCATCATCACCGGGTGATCAGGTTCTTTATTGACTTTAAGGAAAGAACAAGGCTGCCCCCAATGAATAGTTTTGACCCTGTTTTAGCCCCGCAAAATTCGATACTTCGGCCCGCAGAATCCACACTGCCGTCCCTGTCCCAGGCGTTTGGGCCTGTCCCTGTTCCCCGGGAATCGTATCCCCCCCTGGCGTTGGCGGCCATTACCATCGCTTCTGCTGCTACCATTGGGTCAAACATGGTGGATGTGCAGAACGGAACCATGAGCAAAACCCAGGCTGTGCTCAATGGACTTGCCAAAGGGACGGCTGCCTCGCTGATTCTCTCTTTGACCGGTAGAAAAAGCCTGGTGGATATCGGCATGACCGCCGCAGCCCTTGCCGGGGCCGGATATTTGATCGATACAATAATGAAAAAAGGCCCGGAAGCCCCATGTGCCACCCGGGGAACGGATGCCCCATGACTGCGTGTACACGCCGGCCTTTTAGCATTGTCAGTGAACTGCCCAACCGGATGCGGCTGAAAGGAAGATTCCTGCGGGACCCGGATCTGGACCCCGATTACCTGGAAGCCTCCCTGGAAACCATCCCAGGGGTTGAATCCGCACGGTTGAACGGCAGGGCCTCTTCGACCATTGTCAGGTATGACGGCCGGGCAGAAACACGGGCTGCTGTGCTCGGGTGCATCCAGGACCTGCCTTTGGATGTGTTCAACGGGAAAAACGACAGAAAATCGCCCCCATCGCTTTTAAACCTGTCAATGAAAGGGATGTTGTCCCTTGCCTGTTTTTTTCTGCCTGCATTATTTGCCGCACCCCTGGCCCTGGTGCTGTCCGCCCCTGTGATTTTTGACGGTCTGATCTGTCTTTGGAACCGAAAGCTTAAAGTGGAGGTCCTGGATGGGGCTGCCGTGTCGTTTTCCTTGTGGCGGCGGGATTATTTTACGGCCGCCACCATTGTGACCCTGCTTGCCCTGGGTGAATATTTTGAAAAAATCAGTGAAACAAAAACCACGGGACTTCTGAAAAACCTGTTAAAACCCCAGACTGACAAAATCTGGATAGAAAAGGACGGTCAGGAGATCCAGATCCCTTTTGAGGACGCGGGCATTGGCGACCGTGTGGTTTGCGGGGCCGGTGAAATGATTCCCCTGGACGGCCGGGTGGTAAACGGAGAGGCCGCCATTAATCAAAGTTCAGTGACAGGGGAGTCTGTGCCCATTCATGTCAAACCCGGCGATGAGGTCATTTCAGGTTCCGTCGTAGAGGAGGGCCGCATTATTTTCCAGGCCGTCCATGTGGGTGCGGAGACGGCCGTGGCAAGGATTTCAAAATTTTTAGAAGACTCGTTGCGATATGAATCCGATTCCCAGAAAAAAAGTGATGAACTGGCGGATAAACTGGTGCCCCTTACCTTTGGCCTGGGTGTGGGGCTTTTTGCCCTGACCCGGAATCTGGAAAAAGCGGCTGCCGTGCTTACCGTGGATTATTCCTGCGTAATCAAACTGTCCAGCCCTGTTGCCGTGCGCGTGGCCATGCACACCGCAGCTCTGCAGGGTGTACTGCTCAAAGGCGCCCAGGCCATGGACAGTCTGGCCAGGGTGGATACCCTTGTATTTGATAAAACCGGCACCCTGACCCGGGGAGAACTTAAGGTGACAGATGTATTCAGTACACAAGGCCTGGATAATGACCAGCTTCTTGTGCTGGCCGCCTCTGCCGAAGAACATTATGCCCACCCTGTGGCCGCTGCCGTGTTGGGCGCGGCCCGGGACAGGGGGCTTGTCCTTTCCCCCACCAGCCAGGTGGACTTTATCGTGGCCCACGGGGTGTCTGCCTATATTGATGATCTCAATGTCCTGGTGGGCAGCCGGCATTTTATAGAGGATGACGAAGGCATTGACTGCTCAGGTGCGGATGGGGCTGCCCTTGCTTTCCAGAAAGAGGGAAAAAGTCTGCTTTATGTGGCCCGGGACGGGATCCTTGAAGGCGTTTTAGGGCTGCGGGACGAACTTCGACCCGAAGCACCGGCAGTGCTTTCCGGGCTTAAGGCTGCCGGCGTTAAGAAAATTATCATCCTCACCGGAGACACGGAACGTACTGCCAATGCCCTGGCCGCTTCCCTGCCGGATGTGGACGAGGTGTATGCCGAGCTTCGGCCCGAGGATAAAGCCGATATTGTGGTCCGGCTCAAGGACCAAGGCTGTATCCTGGGCTTTACCGGAGACGGGGTGAACGATGCCCCGGCCCTGGTGTCTGCCCATGTAGGGATCTGCCTGCCTTCCGGTGCGGATCTGGCCAAGGAGTCTGCCCAGGTGATCCTGCTCAGGGAAGATTTAAATACCCTGCTTACCGCCCGCCTGATCGCCCTGCGCTGCCAGGAAACCATAAAGCAGGCCTTTGTTTCCGCGGTGTCTCTCAATTCTTCCTTTTTATTCCTGGCTTCCCTGGGATGGCTTCGTCCTGTGGCCGCCGCAATCCTTCATAATGTATCCACCTTGGGAATTATAGGGTATGCAGGAATGAGGGAAAAACAGCTTATTGCTAACGTCCAAAAGACGCCTGAAACAGCGTGCGAATCATCTGGTGAAAATGAGAACAATGGTCCGGCATACCGGAAAACAGCCGGTGACACCCAATAATTGAATTTTAAAAAAAGGGGGCAAAATGTACTCGTCATTGCTTGATGCACCGGTAAACACAGAACTTATACTGCTTCAGGTCACCAATTCAGCCCTGGAAAAATGGATGCAACGCATGGGGTTGTTTATCGGCGGGCACATTATCCGGCATGACCAAGACTTTAATTTTAATTCCGTTCGGGTACACGGGGAAAATGGTGACGTGGTTATTCCGGCGGGTATGGTCATGAAGCTGTATATTCACCTGGAATCCGGGGAAAATATCCCTTTGAGCCAGATGAAAAAAGGCCAGGAAGGCCATGTGGAGATTCATTCCGGCGGCAGGTTTATTGAAAAAGCCCTGGCGCATTTAGGCCTTCCCGTGGACGGCAAGATCCGTTTTATCCGTTCTTTACCCCATATGGACTATCTGGTTCTGATTAACCGGCGGGAAAGAACCCGGCTGTCCGAAGGTGAAACCGCAAGGATATGGGGACACTATCCGGGAAAGGACTCCACCCAGTTTTACTTTGCCAAAAAAGACCTTGATTTTGAGGTTACGGAAGTGATGGGCGGACCAAGGGGCGTTAAGCACCTGGAAACCCACGGGGTGATGGTTGGGGCAAAGCTGACCCTGGAATCCATTGACCAGGCCCATTCCCTTGAGGGGCATGGGCCGGAAAGTGTGCCTGTCACCATATCAAGTCCGGGCGGACTGCGCCTTTTTTTTACACCTGAAAAGGCTGGCGCAGTCATCGTCCGGACAGCGACATGATATTGGTCTTAGTTTGATACGGTGTTGACCTCTGTCCTTGCTTCTTCCCACAGGTTCCCGTATTTTTCTTTGGCTTTTCCCATACCCTGGGAAACGCCTTTCTGGGTTTTATAAACCGCTTTCATGGCTCCTTTGACAAACCGGTCAGACAGGCTGGTTTGGGCAATATCCTCTTCTGCCTTTTTTCCGACCTTTTTTCCTGCTTTATAGGTAAGATAGCCTGCGGCACCGAGAACAACCCATCCGATCGGGTGTGCGACGAGTGGTACACTCATTATTTTTCTCCTTTATCTGTTGTTTTTGCCTTATCCTCTGTCCCTGGTGTACCCGTTGTCCCCGGTGTACCCGAATCTTCCGTAATTTGGGAAGCGGCAGCCTCATCCTGTCCTTTTTTTTTGCCTGTTTTGTAAAGGGCATATCCGCCCACGCCGAGTATGACCCAGCCAAGGGGTGATCCTGTTAATGGCAGATAAAACATAATGTCCTCCTTAATATGTGAATTCGGTGTTACCCATGAAAAATATTTATAGATATATATTCCATGGTCTCTATGATAAGCTTGAAAAGTTTTCTTGTCAACTATTTAAATTTATTGGGTATTTTAATTTTGACTAACTTGAAATATAAAAAATTTCAATGTTTGTAATTGCTAAATTTATTTCAGCTAACATGTGAAAATCTTATCTGCTTACTTTTCCGGAAGTCACTTGGCTTCAATGGGGGTGTCAACAAATTATGAACATGGTGTGAAATATGCCGAACCCACCCATTTTTGTGTCAGGCTTTGGGCTTGTCAGGTGCAGGCAGCACTTTTGGGGACTTTTTTTCAGAATGGTATAAAAAATGGTGCCACAGGGCACTGGCCGCAAGCAATACTCCGGCACCGGCATGGATATTTTTCACTGTTTTGTTTCTTTTTAAAAAGGGGGCCGTAATCACTGCAACACCTAAACTGGCTGTCATGGTGATTTTGGCGATCTCTTTTTTTATTTCAGGATCTATTTTTTTTGGCATCTCTTTGTTTTCTTCGTTTGATGGTTTTTTGTGTCCCTTTCCCGGTTTGCACTGCCAGGGCACAGGTTAAAATGGTTGCCAGCCCGCAGGCTATGGGTATAAACGGTGCCATATTTCCTCCTGTAACGCAATTTAATATTATTAGTATTGATCTAATCAGTGGTTAATATTAGTTTAGGCTAATTTGATAGTCAATAAATAATTTTATACGATCATGAATATTTTACAGAGCAATACATATTAAATTATTTTTTTATGAAATTAATTTAATATGTATTAAAAGTTTGAATTGCCTAACGAGTTGTGGTACGGTGGCAACCAAAAATAAATAATTTAGGCGAAGAAACCTATGAATGAAAAAATAAACGGTAACTCCCGGACAATAACCCGAAGTCTGTTGAAAAAGAACGGCATCCGGGTAAGGCAGTTCATCCCCGGAAGGGTGCGGGTGCAGGTTGTCTCCTGCCGGCAGAACACCCAAAATGCCTTCTGGATGCAGAAATTCATGAACCGCCAGGTGGGGGTGAGGCGGGCCGATGTCCGCGCCCTGAGCGGATCGGTTATTATTTTGTTTGATCCATGCAAAACAGATTTTGACAGTTTGATTCAGGCTGTTCTGGCCCAGGTGTCTCATCCTGTGGCCTTTCCGGATGACGATCCTGCGGATGCCGGTGGCCTGGCATGTCCGGGGTGTCTGTGCGGCACCCATGAAGACGCATCCTTTCCAACCAAGGCCAGGCGGGTGACATGGCTCTCTTCTGTCATGATTGTTGCTTTGGTCCGAAAATGGATATTCGGCCTGGCTTTGGCCCAGAATCCATTAAGTTTTCTGGGCGTTGCAGCCATGGCCGGCACCGTTTCTCTGATCAAAGAAGCCGTCAGGGATACCGCGGAAAAGAAAAAAATCACGGTTAAACCCTTTCTGGCGGCAGGGTCTGTTGCCACGATTTTTATGGGGGAAGCCTTTTCTGCCATCCAGATCCTGTGGATTTATAATGTGGCTGAATTAACCGAAGATTATGTGGCCCAGCGGTCCAGAAAAGCCATTCGCAACATATTGGAAGTGGCCCCGGCCACTGCCTATGTGATGCGGGACGGCATGGAGGTTGAAACCGCTGTGGGCGACATCCGTCCCGATGATGTTGTGGCGGCTCATACCGGGGAAAAGATCCCGGTGGACGGCACGGTTTTGGACGGGGACGCCCTGGTGGACGAATCCACCATTAACGGCCGCTCGGAAGCGGTGTTCAAAGAGATTGGGGACAAGGTCTATGCCGGCACTATTATTTCCCAGGGTACCTTGTTCATCCGCACCGTGAAAACCGGCCAGGACACCTACCTTTCCGGAATTATGCGCATGGTTGAAGACTGCCTTTCCAATAAAGCCCCGGCCGAACATAAGGCGGATGAATTGGCATCAAGGCTGCTGAAAATCGGACTGGCAGCCACGGCAGCCACCCTGGGTCTGACTCTGGATCCCCTGCGGGCCCTGACCGTTATGCTGGTCATGTCCTGTCCATGCGCCACGGTCCTTGCCGCCTCCTCGGCGATTACCGCAGCCCTGGCCAATGCGGCTAAAAATTCCATCCTCATTAAGGGCGGCCTTTATCTTGAAACCGTGGGCAAAACCGATGTCTACTGCTTTGACAAGACCGGTACCTTGACCCAGGATCTGCCCCGGATTATGACCATTGTCGGCAGGACCCCGTCCATTTCCGAAGAGATGATCCTGTCTTTGGCTGCTACGGCCGAGTCCCATAACCAGCACCCCATGGCCCGGGCCATCCTGGCCGAAGCCGGGAAGCGCAATTTGACTGTTCAGGCCCATGCGGTTTGCGAATTCAAGGCCGGCCGGGGGGTGTCATGCAATATCGGTTGCGAGGAAGTGGTCCTGGTGGGCAACCGGCAGTTCATGGCAGAGCATGAGGTGGATCTGCGCTGGTTTGATAAAAAAGCAGCTGCACAAAGGGCCCTTGGCCGCACCGTTATTTTTGTGTCCAGGAACGGCAGCGCCACGGGTATGATGGGCATCGCCAATCCCATCCGGCCCGAGGCCGTGGACGTGTTGAATTATCTTAAAGCCGACGGCGTCAAGGCCATTCACCTGGTCACCGGAGACAACAAGGAAGTGGCCCGGACCATGATGGATATTTTTCCGTTTGATGACTGCAGGGCCCCGCTGCTGCCCGAAGAAAAGGCAGGCCGGGTGGCGGAGCTGCAAAAAGATCACCGGGTGGTTATGGTGGGAGACGGGGTAAACGACGCCCTGGCCCTGGCCCGGGCCGATATTGGTGTGGCCATCGGGGCCGGCGGGGCAGAAGTGGCCCTGGAAGCTGCCGACATTGCCCTTGCCGATGCCAACCTGGAAGGCCTGATAAAAGTGCGGAATTTAAGCCACCAGACCATGAAGGTTATTGATCAGAATCACTATTTTGCAATAACTACTGATCTGGGAGGGGCCGCGCTGGGCATGCTTGGGATGCTCTCCCCTGTTATGGCCGGCATGATTCATATCTTCCATACGGCCGGCATCCTATTCAATTCCAGCCGTCTTTTATCCTGGGAACTGCCTTGCAAACCTATGGGCCTCAGAGCCAAAGACAAAGCGCAACAAAATAAAATAAATGCCAAGACCGCCATACCGTCTGAAAAAAAAGAAGATCAGTACGAATTGTACCGTTAATAATGTACCGTTGATAATATATACAACATTTTAGGAGAGATACATGGAAACCCATGACCATCAGTCACCGGTGGGTGCGGCAATGCCCCATGAGCCTTTGGCCGCCCCAACCGAAAATATGACCCCCCGGGGGCCGGGCACGGCTCCGGTTTCATCGAAACCGGCGGCCCAGGCCATACCCGGCCAGCCCCTGGGAGGGCAGACCCAGACGTCATCTGCAGATGCGGCCCGGGCAGCATCCAATGATCCGTCGGGTGATCCGTCGGGTGATCCGTCGGGCCAGGCAACGACATTGGACCCGCAGGGCCACCAGACTGTTTCACAGTCCCCCCAGGCCCAGGCAGCCGGACAGCAAGCCCCGTTTCAGCCCAATGTGATTATGGACCCGGCCACGGGCCAGCTGTACTATGCCATGCCCCAGGGCCCGCCACCGGGAGGGCCGACCCAGGCGTCATCTGCAGATGCGGTCCGGGCAGCATCCCGGGCAGCATCCATTGATCCGTCGGGTGATCCGTCGGGCCAGGCAACGGCATTGGACCCGCAGGGTCACCAGACTGTTTCACAGTCCCCCCAGGCCCAGGCCGCCGGACAGCAGGCCCAGTTTCAGCCCAATGTGATTATGGACCCGGCCACGGGCCAGCTGTACTATGCCATGCCCCAGGGCCCGCCCGTACCGCCGCCTCAGAACAGCCAGTATGTCTATTATACAACCCAGAATCCGTCCGGGCAGGCACCTGAGCCCGAGCCCCATCAGCCTGATTATGCCCATATTATCAAATCGGTTGAAGAGTTTGCCGAAGGCGATGCCTCGGTGGCTGATGTGGTGAAAACCCTGTGGACTGAAACCTCCCAGGATGATCAGTTCTGGAAAGGGGCTGTTGTGGGGGCGGCAGCGGCTGTCCTTTTAACCAGTGAAACCGTTCGCGGGGCCATGGGTAAAACCTTTGGCAGCCTTTTTGGAAAAAATGCGGCAGATGCCGCAGCCCCGTCTACCCCTGGTCCTGACGTTGATCCAAGTACGAAATAAAAAAATATAAAAGGAGTTCAAATGATGGAAAACGCTTCCACAATCAATCATACACCGGCCTACCAGACCACACCGCTGCACCAGTACAGCACAGTCCAGGTCCATCCGGTCCAGACTTACCCGGCAAAATCCGCGGCATCTGCGGTCACTGTATCAAAAACAGCAAGTGCGGGCATCTTCGGATTCATCGTTGTTTCCACGGGTACCATGGGGGGCAATCTCAACAAGGTTTTTGCCGGCGAGATGACCATGGTCCAGGCCGCCGGGGACAGCCTGGCCAAAGGGGCCATCGGCGGCACGGCAGCCGCCTGTGCAACCGCCGCAGCCAGCAGCCTGACCCGCGGCGGGGTTGCCGGTTTAGCCGTCACCCTTGCGGCTGCCACAGGGGTAAGTTATATGATTAACCGTATAATTTCTTAAATAGTGTTTGAACGAAAAGTCACCCATCTGCGGCGTTGCAAAAAAAATTTAAAATCCTCACAACCACGAGGTTGCTCCGGTTTTAAATTTTTTTGCGCCTTGCATCAGGGCAACTTTTCGTCCAAACACGGTTTTCCGTTCAAACACTAAATCATAGAGGATTTTGAAATGAGTTATTATGTTGATCCCAATACCCAGCAGATGTATTACCAGGCCCCGGCCCAGAGTCATCAAACTACACCGGATCCGGCTGCCGCAGCCGAGCCCAAGGTGTATGCCGTACCCCAGAACTACGCAGTCCAGCAGGCTCCGCCTGCAACGTCTAGCTTTTTAGGCCTTGATGCCGGTTCAGCCACCTTCTGGAAAGGTGCGATTCTCGGTGCGGGCGTGGCCCTTCTGGTGACCAGTGAAACCGTGCAGAAAGCTGTGGTTAAAGCCGTTTCCAAGGGCATGGCCGCCGCGTCCACAGGTGTTGAGGAACTCAAGGAAAAATTTGAAGACGCCAAGGCAGAAGTGGAAGCTGAGGCTGCGGGTAAAAAATAACCCCTTTTGTATTCACCGGAATCGGGATGAAATTTAAACTCAGGCAGGCCAAACCGTTCAGGACCCGGATTCAGTTTCCGGACCTCAGGCACCAGCCTGCCTGTTGTGCCTATGTCCAAAAACGGCTTGAGTCGTTGGTGGATGGTCGCCTGGTGGCGGTCAGGCCTGCATCCGGGTCCATTATTCTGGTTCACCCCCAGGGTCCCCCGGATCTGCAGGGTGTTATTAATCTGGTCTTTTCGTTTAAGTCTGTCCTTGATGAAATATCAGCGGGTGAGATGCCGGCAGCTCAAACTGCGGCTGTTGCAACCTTACACAAATCAAGTGCTACAGACGGTGCTGCCCACGTATCCGGTTCCACCCTTTTAGTTTCCGGCATATATATCGGGTGGCTTATGTTCAAACGGGTTTTTGTGCCTGTCTCAGCCGTCGGCTCCTTTGCGGCCCGCCTGGCCAGCCTGCCTGGTTTTTTAGCGGTGTGGCTTGCCATGCCTATCCAGCGCCAGGCAGTTGAGAATTTAAAAAACACCGGCCGGGTGGACATGGGGTTTATCTCCACTGGGCTGCTTTATGCCTCCCTTTTCACCGGAAATATCCTGACCGCCCTGGCCGTGGCCTGGCTGTACAACCTGTCGGGATGGCTGGAATCCCGGATCCGGAAGCACACCCGAAAAGCAGTCAAGGACATGCTCTCCGGCCGGCAGACCCATGCCTGGAAGCTTGTGGACGGCGTGGAAGTCCGGGTGGACCCAGGCACGTTGATGCCGGGGGACACCATTGTTCTCAGCCACGGCAATACCGTGCCCGTGGACGGCCGGGTGATCAAGGGCACGGTTCTGGTAAACGAGTCTGCCATGACAGGGGAGGGCATCCCCGTTGTTAAAACTAAAACTCAGGCTGTTCTGGCCGGGACCCTGGTGGAAGATGGATATGCCTGGGTAATCGTTGAAAAGACCGGAGACCAGACCCGGATGGCCGCCATTATCCGGCTCATTGAATCTGCCCGCACCGATGTCGGGGAAGCGGGCCGGGCCACCCTGAAAATTTCACAGTACATGGTGCCTATCTCCTTAACCCTTGCCGGAACAGCCTTTTTCATGACCGGTTCGCTGTTCCTGGCCATTGCCACCATGATGGTGACCTGTCCCTGTGCCCTGCGTCTTTCTTCGTCCACGGCCGTTTCCGTTGCCATGGGCCAGGCCGCAGCCCAGGGGATTTTAATCAAGGGCGGAACCCATGTGGAAACCGCAGGCCGGGTGAATATCCTGGTGCTGGATAAAACCGGCACCCTGACACAGACTTCGGCCCGGGTCACCCGGGTGCAGAATCTGGACCGCCGGTACAAGGAAGAGACGATTTTAAAACTGGCAGCCGCAGCCCTTGGGTCCTTGAATCACCCCCTGAGCCGGGCTGTGGTTTTAAAAGCCCGTGAGCTCGGGCTTGCGCTTCCGGTCTGTGAGGCCAGAAAAATGATTGTGGGCCAGGGGGTGAAGGCCAGGGTGAAAACCAGGACCGGCGTCAAAACGCTTCTGGCCGGATCAAAAAATTTCATGACAGCCAATGGCCTGGATCTGCCTGGTGCGGCATCGGTATCCCACCCCGGGACAGGCTGTGACGCCCGTTCGGATTCCATTGTTTTTTTAGCCCTTGAAAACCATATCCTGGGCTGTATCCACGCGACCCATGCGATGCGGCCCGATGCCGGCCCGGATACCATGGCGCGATTGAAGAGCCTTGGCATTTCCCGGATTGTGCTGCTCACCGGAGATACCCGGGAAGGCACCCGGGATTTTATTGGGCAATTGTCTTTTGATGAGGTGCATTGGGGCATGTCACCCGAAGATAAGGCCCTCTGGATTGACCGGAAGAAAAAGGAGACCCCCGGAGCCGTGATCGCCATGGTGGGAGACGGGATTAACGATACCCCGGCATTTTCACGGTCTCATTTAAGCTTTGCCGTGGGCGATGCCGGGGAGGATTTGACCCTTGAATGCGCAGATATTGTGCTCCAGCAGGGCGGGCTTGGCAAGGTGGCAGAAAGCCTGGCGTTAGGCCGGCACGCCCTGTCCGTGATCCGGGAAAGCTATGCCCTGGCCATCAGCCTGAACAGTGTGACCCTGGTGCTGATGCTTTCGGGCTTGCTTTCTGCCTTTGCAGGGGCACTGATCCACAACCTGATCACCCTGGGTGCGGTGACCCTTGCAGCCCGGCCACTCAAGCCCCCGGGCCGACCCGGAAACCCGCCGGAATTGCCAATGCCTGACATTGTGGCAGGAAAAGACAATCGCCTGTCTGGCGTCGCCATCGAGAAGGGGTGATGTCTGATTTTTTTACATCCTGGAAAGATAATTGGCAAAGATTTAAAAATTTCTAAACCCATTTAAAGGCGGCTTAACTCCCCATGCCTTATATGCCAAGGGGATAGGGATGCAGGTCTTATGCAGGCACAAAAGATGCGTGGGTGAATAAATGGGTGCATAAAGAGGTGAATAAAGAACAGAGACAAGCCTTTGATGAAGTTTTATACGAGACTAGTGAATGGGAGGTGCTCATGCCTGACAGACCAAGAATTCTCATTGTCACCCCGGAAGTGACGTATCTGCCGGAAGAAATGGGATCATGTAAAGGCTATTCCGCCAAGGCCGGCGGCCTGGCCGATGTTTCAGCCGCCTTGATCAGCGCCTTGTTTGATCTGAATTGCGACGTCCATGTCGCCATACCTGATTACCGTTCCATCTATCATGATTATTCCACTGAAAAGCATGACCAGGAGGTGAAAAAAATCAAGCAGATCCTGGACGAGGAGCGGATTCATTTTGCAGCAGATCGGGCGTTTCTTTATAAAGAAAAAGTATATTCCGGCAGTTCAAAGAAAAATCTGAAGGTGTCCCTGGCCTTTCAGCGGGAGGTGATCAACAACATCATCCCCAGGGTTCAACCGGATATCATCCACTGTAATGACTGGATGACAGGCCTGATCCCGGCCATGGCAAGGCAGTATGGAATTCCCTGCCTGTTTTCCATTCACAATATCCATACCATGACCTCCACCCTGGCCGAGATCGAGGACCGGGGGATTGATGCTGTTTCCTTCTGGCAATGGCTTTATTTTAAACGGCCCCCTGAAAGTTATGAAGAAAGCCGGGAATTTAACCGGGTGGATTTTCTTTGCTCAGGCGTATTTTCAGCCCATTATGTTAATACAGTCAGTCCGGCGTTTTTGCAGGAGATCGTTGAAAACCGGCATCCTTTCGTGGACCCCGGGCTCCAGGCCGAACTCACCCACAAGTGGGAGGCCGGCTGCGCTACGGGTATTTTGAATGCGCCGGAACCGGAATTCAACCCGGCAGTGGATGACATGATCCGGTTTAATTACGGGCCGAAAAATCACCGCAGGATGAAACGGAAAAACAAGGCCTTTCTCCAGGAAACCGTTGGCCTTGAACAGAATCCGGATGCGCCTTTGTTTTTCTGGCCCTCCCGTCTGGATCCGGTCCAAAAAGGATGCCAGCTGCTGGCCCAGATTATGTACCAGACCATATCCCGCTACTGGGACACCGGGATTCAGATCGTCTCCGTGGCAGACGGAGAATATTATAAGTACTTTAAAGATATTGCCGGGTTCCACGATCTAGAGCATCGAATAGGCGTTCTGAAGTTTGACGAACAACTCTCCCACCAGGCATTTGCCGGGAGTGATTTTGTTTTCATGCCCTCTTCCTTTGAACCCTGCGGCCTTCCCCAGATTATCGGGGCCATTTACGGGACCCTGCCTATTGTATTTGATACAGGCGGCCTTCATGACACGGTAAGGCCCCTTGAGCTGGAAAGCGCCAGGGGCAACGGTTTTATTTTTACCATATACGATGCCCAGGGACTGAGCTGGGCTGTGGACCGGGCCATGGACTTTTTTGCCCTTGATCCGGATGAGCGAGAGGCCCAGATCCAGCGGATCATGATTGAGTCTGTCACGGAATTCAACCACAGCCGCTGTGCTGAAAGCTATATTTGCCTGTATGAAAAAATGCTTAAAAGGCCCTTCATTGTCCGGCCCGGAATGGACACTGTCCAGCAACCGGGCGATTCCGGGATTTGAACAAAATATTGACACCGGGATTTTAAAAAATTAAAATAAATCCGTTGGGTTAGGTTCCAGCTTGACGATACCATTTAAAAACCATTTCGGAGGGTGTCATGTTTACAAAACAATATCTTAAAACCAAGGATGTGTGCAGGGTCAGATTTAAAGTGCAGAAAAAAATGATTGGACCGGCAGAAACAGTCAACCTGGTTGGTGATTTCAACAATTGGGATGAAAAGGCCGGAGCCATGAAAAAACTCAAAAACGGGGATTTTTCTGCGGTCCTTGACCTTAAGCCTAAACAGTCTTACCAGTTCCGTTACCTGGTGGATGATACCCGCTGGATCAACGATGAAAGCGCGGATGTTTACCTGCCGTCTCCCTTTCATGGGGAAGACAACTCGGTTGTTACGATTTAAGGGCCGGGTCTTCCGGTAATCAAAGACCCCAGGGTCCTGTATGGAGTTCACGCATGTCCTATTTTGATTTTTCAAATTTTGAGACCTCTTTTAACAATTACATTAAATACATTCTGGGCAAGCAACCTGAGTACGCCTCGAAAAATGATCAGTTAAACGCTGTTTCCTATGCCGTTGGCAAGTACCTGATGGATATTGGTTATGATACACAGAAACGCTACCAGGAAAATGATGCCAAACGCCTGCATTACCTGTCTCTTGAATTCCTTATCGGGCGGCTTTTAAGCAATAATTTGTTAAACCTGGGTATTTATAACCGCTGTAAAAAATTTCTTGAAAAAAAGGGCATTGACCTTGACTTTTTGGTAGAGGAAGAACGGGATCCGGCTTTGGGTAACGGCGGTCTCGGACGTCTGGCCGCATGTTTTCTTGATTCGTTGGCCTGTCTGAATATGCCGGGATTCGGGTACGGAATTAATTATGATTACGGTTTGTTTAAACAGGTGATCGTTAACGGATACCAGAAGGAAAAACCCGATTACTGGCCCAACCGTATGTCACCATGGCTGATCCGCAGAACAGAAGAGCGGTATATGGTTCCCATTTACGGCCAGGTGGAGGGCAGTGTGGACAGGGACGGGGAGTATAACCCCATATGGACGAACTGGTCCCTGCTCATTGGCCGGCCCCATGATATCCTGGTTGCAGGTTTCGAAGGCCGTACCGTCAATTATCTGCGACTGTTCACGGCCGAGGCGTCCGAAAACTTTGATATCAATATTTTCAATGACGGTGACTATTTCAAAGCCGTGGGCCGGAAAATCAAATCCGAGACCATTTCCAAAATTCTCTATCCGTCGGATTCCAAAGAGGCGGGAAAAGAACTTCGGCTGGTTCAGGAGTATTTCCTTGTGGCCTGTTCCTTAAGGGATATTATCCGCAAGTATGAAATGGACCATGACTCCTTTGATCATTTCTATAACAAGGTGGCCATCCAACTCAACGATACCCACCCGGCTCTGGCAGTGGCCGAGCTGATGCGTATCCTGGTGGATGAAAAAGGCATACAATGGGAAACTGCCTGGGATATTACTAAAAAAACCCTTGGATATACCAATCACACCCTGTTGCCCGAGGCCCTGGAAACCTGGCCGGTAACGATTATGGAGCGGGTGGTGCCCCGGCATGTGCAGCTGATTTATGAAATCAACCAGCGGTTTCTGGAATATTTGACCGTTCGTGATCCCGAGGTGACCAGCGAAAGCATTGAAAGAATGTCCATCATCCAGGAAGGGCCTGTCAAACAGGTGCGCATGGCCAATCTTGCCATCATCGGCAGCCATTCAATAAACGGGGTGGCAAAGGTACACTCCAATCTGGTTAAAACACAGCTTGTTCCCGAATTTTACCGGCTGTGGCCGGAAAGATTCAACAATAAGACCAACGGGGTTTCTCCCAGGCGCTGGATCGCGGCCTGCAACCCCGGCCTTGCCGATTTTATCACCGAAGCCATCGGTCACCGATGGGTGGGGGACTTATCGCGGATCTGGGAATTGGAAGCCTTTGAAAATGATCCGGGATTTCTGGACCGGCTGGGCCGGATCAAGCTGGCCAACAAAGAGGCGTTGGCCACGTTAATCCGTAAGCAATTGTTTCTGACCGTGGATCCCCAGTCCATTTTCGACATCCACGCCAAGCGGATCCATGAATACAAGCGCCAGTTGCTCAATGTGCTTCATATCATTCACCTGTATCTTTCCATCAAGGAGGACGGCAAGGACATCGGGATTCCGCGGACCTTTATTTTCGCCGGCAAGGCAGCTCCGGGTTACCATTTTGCCAAACTGATCATTAAACTGATTCATTCGGTTGCCAACGTGATCAATAAGGATCCGGAGATCCATGACATGATCAAGGTGGTTTTTTTGCCGGACTATCGGGTCACCCTGGCGGAAAAAATTATTCCGGCTGCAGATGTCAGCGAGCAGATCTCTACCGCCGGCATGGAAGCCTCGGGAACCGGAAACATGAAATTTGCCATGAACGGTGCGTTGACCATCGGTACCCTGGACGGGGCTAATATAGAGATCGCAGAACAGGTGGGCAAGGAGAATATCTATATTTTCGGCCTCACCGTGGACGAAGCAGAGGCGCTTCGCCCTAATTATGAGCCCAAAACTTTTTATGATGAGGATGAGGATTTGAAACGGGTACTCAAGGCCATTTATTCCAACCGGTTCTGTTCCGACGAACCCGGTATTTTCAAACCTGTTTTCAGCCAGATCATGGGCAACCGGGAACATTATCTTCACCTGGCCGATTTCAGGTCTTATGTTACAACCCAGTTAAAGATCGGAAACGATTATAATGACCGTACCAAATGGCTCTCCATGTCCCTGAAAAATATTACCCGCACCGGTATCTTTTCCAGTGACCGGGCTATCCGGGAATATGCGGACGGCATATGGGGGATCAGCTCCTTTAAGGAGTAGCTTTAGTGCCTTACTCCTGAGCTTCTGTCACAAAAAACAAGAAATTGTTAGACTCCTTTCTTCTTGTTTCTAGTTTCCAGTCTCTAGTTTCTGCGGCTCTGCCGCCTTAGTTAGTACCAGGGCGCAGCGACTGGGCAGGTAAAGGCTCAGGGCATGACGGTTTTCAGCCACATCGCCCAGAGGCCTGGTCAAATGCACCTGGTCCGGGTTCAGGCGGCCCAATCCGCCGAACCGGGTTTCATCCGTGTCCAGGCGCATTTCATATTTGCCTGCCGGTGCATGAATCAGGTAATCGGAAAAAGAGCGTTCCGGATGAAAGTTGAACACAAAAACAAGGCCGGACCGCTCAAATGCCAGAATTTTGTCATTTTCGTGGATGTGCAAAAGCGCTGGGCGGTCCCATGCAAACAAATGCGTTTGTTTTGCCAGGGCAATCATCTGTTTGTCAAAGGCGAACAGATCCGGGAAATACAGATTCCTGTCATACTTCAGGGACCACAAGCGTCTGGCGTGATGAAAGGAGTATCCATTGGCCGGAGATGGAAAATCAATCCATTCGGGATGGCCGAATTCATTGCCCATGAAATTGAGGTATCCTTTGTGGGCGCATGCCAGGGTCACAAGGCGGATCATCTTGTGAAGCGCCACGGCCCGGCAAGTGGTGATGCCTGTGTTGGATTTTTCCATGGAATTATAGATTTTTTCGCCCATCAGGCGCATCATTACGGTCTGATCCCCCACCAGGGCCTGGTCATGGCACTCCACATAACTGATCGTGCGCTCTTCGTCCCTGTGCCGGGTCAGTTCATACCACACCGTTCCCAGGTGCCAGGCTTCGTCCCTGACCTCCTTGAGCAGCTTGATCCAGTAATCAGGCACCCCCATGGCAAATCTGAAATCAAAGCCTGTGCCGCATAATTTGGCTGGTGCAGCTAGTCCGGGATACCCGCTCACATCTTCTGCAATGGTTACTGCATCAGGCCGGATTTCATGAACCAGGTCATTGGCCGCATAAAGATAACTCAAGGCATCTTCATCCACATCATCACCAAAATAATCCTGGTACCCTGTAAAGGCACGCCCCAGCCCGTGATCGGCAAACAGCATGGAGGTTACGCCGTCAAACCGGAATCCGTCCACCCGGAATTGCTCAAGAAAATATCTCAGGTTGGAGAGCAGAAAAATGAGTACCTGCGTTTTGCCATAGTCAAAACACCGGGAGTCCCAAAGCGTATGGTCCCCCCGGCCCAGGTCATGAAAAAACTGGTACATGGAACCGTCAAACCGCGACAGACCCTCCACCTCATTTTTCACGCTGTGGGAGTGTACAATATCCATGAGTACGCGGATGCCGGCCTGATGTGCCCTGTCCACCAGGTACCTGAAATCATCCGGTGTGCCGAACCGGGAAGAGGGGGCAAAAAAAGACGACACATGGTATCCAAAGGAACCGTAATAGGGGTGCTCCTGGACCGCCATCATCTGCAGGGTATTGTACCCTGCGTCAATGACCTGGGGCAGGATGTGGTCGGCAAATTCCCGCCAGGTACCGACCCTGCCGTCCTCCAGGGCCATTCCCGTATGGGCTTCGTAGATCAAAAGAGGGCTTGTCGGCAGGTTGGGGACTTGTGTCTGCCACTGGTACGGCTGGTCCGGTGCCCATACCTGGGCATTGAAAATATAGGTGGCATTGTCCTGGACGACCCGGGTGGCTGCCGTGGGGATACGGTCGCCTTCCCCGCCGTCCCATACCACCTTGAGCCGGTAAAGCTGTTCATGGCAAAAAAAACGGTCAGGAAACCGGGCTTCAAAGATGCCTTTTGGGTCAGGCCCTTTAACTTCCCAGTCCGAAGATTTTTCCCAGTTATTGGCTGGTGTGAGGATAAACATGGCCGTTGCATTGGGTGCCCATTCCCTGAACACCCAGCCCTTTTTATCCCTGTGCAGGCCAAACACCTCATGGTAGCCGGCAATCTTTGCCCAGGATTTTTTGTGTTTGAGTTTTTCCGCCTTTGCCAGGGCCTTTTCAAAACGTGACCGGATAATGGGCTTAAACGGTGAGAGATACGGATCATTTGTCCATAACGGATCAGACCAGGAAAGGCCTTTTGAGCATTTTTTCATAGAGTTCAATATAGTTTGCAGCGCAACGGCTGTGGTTGAATTCAAGTACAGATTCAGTCATGATCCTGCGGATATGACCTTCTTTTTCATCCGGATCCAGGCGGAAAAAATCCATGGCACGGTCCACGGCCCAGTTCAGTCCCTGGGCATCGTGCACATTGAAAATAAATCCATTGCCCGTTGAATGCTCCGCATCCAGTTGTCTGACCGTATCATGCAGGCCGCCTGTGTCAAATACAATGGGCAGGCTGCCGTAAATCCCTCCGATCATCTGGGGCAATCCGCACGGCTCAAAGGAGGAGGGCATGAAGATAAAGTCACTGGCTGCAAAAGCCTGGTGGGACAATTGTTCGTTGAACCCCCAGATACTGATCCGCTGGTGCAGGCCATGGAAATTGACAATGTCGTGGAAATGTTTCTGATATGTCCCGTCTGCCACAGATATAATCTGAATGCCGGTATCCCAGTAACGGGAAATAATATCATACATGGTTTCTGCCAGCAGCGTACACCCCTTTTGCACAGGATCCAGGCGGGAGGGCCAGAAAAAAAGAGGCGCATTGGGATTTAGCCCAAGACCCACGGATTGCTGCAGAAAAATTTTATTATGCATTTTCTGGACACGGTGGTTTTTGGGGCCGTAATTAAACTGAACCATCTCATCCACGGCTGGATTGAATTCCGGCTCAGGTGCATTTAAAATGCCTGTGGCGCATCCGGCGTGCCATTTGTGGGCCAGCTCTTCCCTGAGCTGCGGTTCCACAAAGGGATGGCGGTTTTCGACAATCTCATGCAGGAAGGTGGGGCTTACCGTGTTCACATAATGGGCGGAAAACACCCCAGACGCCAGAAAATCCACCCGGTTGGTATCCCGGGTCTCCTCGTAGTTAACGGGCGGATATTTGAAGTAGAGCCAATGCCAGAAGGCTGCCGCATCAATTCCCCTGTCCTCGATTTCGGCCAGGGTAGAGGTCATGGTATGGATGTTATGAATGGTGAACAGGCACGGGATCCCGTATCGCCTGGCCATGGCCGGAATCAAGCCGGTCATCCAGTCGTTGCAGTGGATGATGTCAGGCTCCACCCTTGGGATGATATTGTTGATCACCTCCCGCTGGAACGCCAGGGACACTTTGAGGTCTTTATCCGAATAACCGGAATAGACCCCGTCCTTATATAGGAAGACCCGGTCCGCGGCAAAATGAATCCGTTTCTCACGCAGACGAAGGCGGATTTTTTCCACTTCCCTGTGATGCCTTGGCTCGTTATCTCCGTGATAGATGGACCTGTAGTCGGGTATGGCCACATGAACATCGCAGCTTAGATCATACAATGCGGAGATCAATGCGGCCGACACATCTGCCAGGCCCCCGGCCTTGGCCGAATAATCATCATCCCCGGGGCTTATCCCCTCGGGCAGATAGGTGACTTCCGGGGTTACAATAAGAATTCTTGGTCTATTGGGCATGACCACCTCCCATTTCCTGGTTTGCTGACGGGTCGCAAACAATTAACGCTAAATAAATATACTAAATGTAATAAATATACTATAAATAATTAAATTAAAATCCGGGTCAATTTATGGGCAACCCTGGCAATTTCGCTGGATCCCCAGGCCTGGGCATCGCATCCCCTGGGGGTGTGCGGGAAATTGCCGTCAAGGATTTCAGGTACAAAACCTGCCGCGCCCGTGCGCATCAATGGCAAAGCGCTGCCCAGCCAGGCCAGGGCCGCCGGAATTCCCGGGGGCCCAAAGGCTGTGGCCCAGGCCTCGCAGAACACCGGGAACTGCCATGTCCAGGCTGTGCCATTGTGGTAGGCCGGTTTCCTTTGTGTATCCTCATCTCCCTGGTAATACCCGGCATAGGGGGCATGGGGATCTGCCAGATTCTGCCCGTTCCGTTCAATGAACAAAGGCATGGCAAGGGGCCGGTCCGCAAGGCTTCTGATGCCGCCCGGCACCAGAAGTTCCCGGCAGGTTTCCACCACCCGGGCCATGATTTCCTGGTCATTGATGACTCCTAAAGTGATCAGCAGCAGCTGATTGGGCCGCAGGGCATCATCAGGGGCCGCATGGCCGGCGTCAACCGGTTCGCTGCAGTGCAGGCAGTCGCTGAAAAAACCATCGTCTTCGCGCCAGAACAGGTCCATGATGGTGCGTTTTACCGTGTCAGCATGTTTTTTCCATGAGGTTTGTGTGTCCGAATCATCAACCTGGGATAAAAATTGAAGGGCATGGCACCACAACGCCTGGATCTCAATGGGATATCCCTGGCGGGGGGTGCCTGCCGGGAAATTGGTGTCCATCCAGGTAAAATGGGCCGGGCTGTAGAGCAGCATGGATTCAGGATCTGCCTTGACACCGGTGGGAGTGCCCTTGATCATGGATGATGCCATGTCTTTGAGCACCTGGATCATGGTGCGCTGTCCGATGTTCTGGGTGAGTACCGTCGCTTTGCCAAGGTGTTGGGTCAGGTCCCGGCAGCAGGCGAAGAACCACAAAGGCGCATCCGAGGTTTCAATGTTCCTTGCATCGTCACCGCATATCATATTCGGCAGGGTGCCGTCCTTTTCAAATTTTCCGAAAAGAGAGAGCATGGCAAAGGCATCCCGGGTCCGGCCAATTTCAATCAGGGAACGGCAGAAGATCAGGCTGTCCCTTCCCCAGTCCAGGAACCATGGATACCCTGCCACTACGCTTTTTTCCTCCCCCCGGTCCACGATGAATGCGTCAAGGCTTGCCTGGACTGCCTGAAAAAACGGTACGGTTGAATGAAAAGGACCGGGCAGGGAGATCTCTTTGCCGTCTTCGGGTTCAGGCATTGTCTCGTCATCAATGACACAGGCTTTCAGGCTCACAGTATCTCCGCCCTTGACATTGATACTGAAATAGCCCGGGCTGAACAGATCGGAGTCGGCATCCAGTCCCCGGGTGGCTTCAACGTTTCTGTGAACCATGTATTGCCATTCCGGTTTCAGGAAAAATGCGTCCCGGCTGCTTGACAGCCGAAGTATCTTCCCGGTTTGGGAATGAAAGAAAAATCCGTTTTCAAATGCCGAAACCCTAGGCGGCCATTGTTGTTCAGGCCCGCTGAATGCCTTAACCGTGTCATGGAAACTTCTGTCTTCAATGTCGGGACGGATGATCAGTGTGACGTTCCGTTGGGGCTGAAGGCGCCGGGGATTATCCGCCGGTGCGGTTTCCCGGTGCAGGGTCAGGGTCACGGTATTGGTTTTCCGGTCCATCTCCAGGAACAGATCAATGACATAATACCTGCCTTCGGATGAGGGAATTCTGAACCGCCATTTTCCGCCCTGGTCATGGGAGGCCCAGAAGGCATCCAGGCAATCGGGCCCAAGTTCCCTGGAATAGCCCTGGAATACACCCCAGATCTTGAACCGGGACAGGAGCATCCACCGGTTTTCGGGCAGGTTTGGATTCAGGTTGGCGCCCAAAAGCGCATCATAACGGCTCTCCAGGTGGCTGAAACTTGCCCCTGCCCGCATCATTGCACCCAGGCGCGTGGTGGACAACTGCTTGATGGACAGGTCTTGTGCAATCTCCCTGCGGGTAAAGGAGAGGCGCAGGTTAAGGGCCTCAAAAGGGGGGAGATACCGGATATTGCCGGTAATTATCTTGGTTCCTTGGGGTCCGGATATGCGCAGTTTGAGCAGGCAGTCCCTGTGATTCTCTTTTATTTCCATGGGCATGAAAATGGCCTGGTATCCACAATCCCCTTCTGCGGGCAGGCTTTCACAAAATCCCAGGCATTGTCTGTCAGGCCCTGCTTCCTCAAGCTGGACCCTGAAATGCCGGCTGCACCGGACCAGCAGGAAAAAGCCCGGGGGAACCATTACCCTGCGATTGACATCCTTGTGGGCATCAAACAGAATGGTGCGGCTGGGCCGCCTGTCCGGGTAAAGTCTGCGGATAAAGGTTTCAGGATCCCGGGTCAGGTCCATGGCGGCCTGGTTCACATCCAGGTCGGCCAGATTCATGTGGCCGTTCACCGCAGTGATCACCTCAAGGGCCAGGGCCCTTCGTTTCTGCATCAGAACCCTGCCCGGCATGGACAGATGCCCGGCCGGCTGGGACTTAAGCAGGTCCAGATCACTCTTTTTAGGACTTAAGGCCAGTACTGCGCCCGGTTTAAGGAGAATGCGGAACTTGCCTTCTCTGTTTTCTGCCTGGACAGCGTCACCCGAAATCAGGTCTGTCCATGGGAAGGCTGCGCCACCTTCCAGACCAGCCGGCCACACCGCCATGACCTGACTGTCGCAGTCCAGGTTGACCAGCACCAGTATCCGGGAATTATGACGGGGGTTGAATCTCAGCAACGCCAGGGCCTGGCTCTCTTTTTCATGGATGAGTTTCAATTGAGCCCGGCTGAAAAAGGCAGGATGTTCCCGTAAAAGAAGATGAAGCCGGGTGATATAATCCACCTGGTTGTCAGGATTTCCCCAGTTCAGGCCCGGGGAGTTGTGGACATTTATTTTTTCCCTGGCAAACCATTCCACGCCGTTGGTAAATCCGAAACCTCCGCAGATACTGAAAAGCGCGCAAAGGCCGGTCCTCATTTTTGCATAGGTATGGGACACCTTGGCCAGGCGGTCATTGTCATGGGTTTCCGCAAAATGGATTAAGTGGCCGCAGGTATTTGAAAGGTCTATGGCATGGGGAATGTACCGGGATATCTGCTCAAGGGAGTATTCCTGGAAAAGCTCTGAATAGGCCCAGTTGAAATTTGCGTGCTGGAGCAGGTGGCGGGTTGCATCCGGTGGCCCCCCCAGTCCTTCAAGGAAAAAAACCGTGTCAGGATACTGGCTTCTGACCTTGGCGATAATATATTCCCAGGCCGGTTCCGGGATCATGTACCCGGCATCGCACCGGAATCCGTCCACACCCCGGCGGCACCAGAGCAGGAAAATATCAGCCATGTACTGCCACAGATCCGTGTGCCGGTAATCCAGCTTGGTCAGGTCCGCCCACACAACACCCCAGGCACCGGGCATGCGGATTTTACCGTCATCCTCCCGGTCCAGCCATTCGGGATGGGACTCATGAAGACTGGCTGCCCAGCCGGTATGGTTGATGGCAATGTCAAGGATCAGGTAGCCGTCGTGGTCATGCACGGCATCCACCAGTTCCATGAATTGTTCAAGGGGGGTGGCTGCCGGGTCAAACTGGGCCAGGGCCGGGTCCACATCTGAAAAGTCCAGGGCTGCATAGGGGCTTCCGAACCGGCCCATCCGGGCATAGGTGGTGGGGGTGGGATGGATGGGCAGAAGATGAATCGCCCGGCAGCCCATCCGGGAAAAGATAAAGTTCAACTGTTCCTTCAGATCCCTGAATTTTCCGGATTTTGGAATCACAGTGAATCCCTGGTTATCCAGTTTGTTGATCACGGAATCCAGGTTGGGAGGCTGGAACGTTGCGTCCCTGGTGGGGCCGAATTGCCGCACAAAAGCGTTATAAATGATATTGGCGCAGCAGGTGCCGGCCGGTTCAACACATATGGTGGTGTTGTCCCCTTCGGGCCATACCGGTACATCACTGTCCCGGGGAAGGAAAAAGCATTTGGCCTGGAATGATCCGGTCTGGACCAGGGGCAGGCGGATGGAAAAATTTCCATCCCCCTCTTCTTTCATGGGCAGGTCATGCCAGGCCTCCCCCAGTTTGATGCCGTTTTTTTCCACCCGATGGATGATTTCCCTGCGGATTGCATTTGCATTTCCCATGTTGGTTCTGACAAAGGCCCGGCCCGGACTGTCAGGGGATACGAAAAGCGTGAAAACGGCAATATCTCCGCAGAATAAGACCCGGGCCGTTCCCGGAGGCGGGCTCTGGGTAAGCAAGTGTATTTCCTGATTTTCTGTGACCATGGTTTTGCCTTAAGAAGTTTGGACGTAACAATAATGGGCAAGATTTTTTAAAAACGAATTATATCATATAATTCCAAATAGTAAATAAAAAGAGAACAAGGAAAAAAACTGGCTTTTTTAAGAAAAAGCAGCTATGCAGTGAGATTCAAATTTTAAATTACATACCTGTAGCAGAAAGGATAAAGGAGATGAAAAAAGTCGGAATAGTAGGCTGGCGGGGCATGGTAGGGTCCGTGCTCATGGAAAGAATGTCTTCACAGAACGATTTTCAAAAATTTACGCCGGTTTTTTTCACCACGTCCCAGGCCGGACAACCTGCCCCTGATGTGGGCCGGGGCGCTTCAAATCTCATTGACGCTTTTGATATAGACACACTCATGGAAATGGATATATTGGTGACCTGCCAGGGTGGTTCTTACACCGAAGCCGTGCGTCCCAAACTGGCCGAGCGGGGCTGGAACGGGTTCTGGATTGATGCGGCATCCACCTTGAGGATGGATGGACAAAGCATTATTGTTCTGGATCCGGTAAACCTGCCGGTCATTGAAGAGGCGATATCCAGGGGAATTAAGAACTTTATCGGCGGCAACTGCACTGTATCATTGATGCTGATGGCTTTAGGCGGGCTTTTTGAAAACGACTGGGTGGAGTGGATGACCTCCATGACCTACCAGGCCGCTTCCGGGGCCGGTGCCAAAAACATGAGAGAGCTTGTGGCCCAGATGAGAACCATTGGTGACCAGGCAGCCCCGATTCTGGATAATCCTGCAGCAGCGATTCTTGATCTTGACCAAAAGGTTACCGACACCTTGCGGTCCGATGCCTATCCTGTTGAAAACTGGGGCGTTCCCCTGGGTGCCAGCCTTATCCCCTGGATTGACCGGGCCATGGACAACGGCCAGACCCGGGAGGAGTGGAAAGGGTTTGTGGAAACCAACAAAATTCTGGGGCGCTCGGACAATCCCATCCCCATTGACGGCCAGTGCATCCGCATCGGATCCATGCGCTGCCATTCCCAGGCCTTTACCATCAAGTTGAAAAAAGATGTCCCCTTGGACGAGATCAATGCGGCCCTGGCTGCCAATAATGACTGGGTCCGGGTAATACCCAACAATAAGGAAGATTCCATCAGAGAGCTGACACCCGCCGCAGTGACAGGTACCCTGAACGTACCCGTGGGCAGAATCCGGAAAATGAATATCGGTGAAAATTTTCTCACCGCATTTTCCGTGGGAGATCAGCTGCTCTGGGGCGCAGCAGAGCCTTTGCGGCGTATTTTAAATATTATTCTTTAAACTTTAAAACAGTTTTACGGTGGACACCCTTCGGCAGACAATTGGCTTTTCGGGGGGTGTTTTTGCTTTATAGGGATGGCTCATGTCGCGTTTGGGGGTTCTATTTTTGATATAACTCTCCAAGCCAACGAAAGTCGAAACAAAAATCACCCGCAATGAATCCTGCCCATGCGGAAGCGGGAAAACGTATAAAAAAATGCTGCGGGTAAGGAGAAATTAATCATGTCAACCCGATTGCCGGAAAAAGCCCTGCTGCTGAAGCGCTTAAAGGATGGCGGGTTCAGCGTGCCCGATTTTCTGTACGTTCCTGCGGAAAATTTTAAAACCAATGATTTTGCCGAACTGGAAGTTTTTTTGAAAAACTATCGGGACGGTTTCAAGGTCATCGCTCGCAGCGCTCATCCTGACGAGGAATATTTCAAAGGCGGCACCTTTGATTCTGTCACGACTTACTCGGATATCAGCGGGATAAAGTATGCGCGCAAACGGATGGTGAATGCATCCCGCACCGCCAAAGGCCTTTCGATCCGGCGACAGCAAAAATTCAATCGCGCGCCGGAGATTGACCCGGAACAGATGGGGGTGATCCTAATGCCTTTTATGGATGGATCTAGTGTCATGGCTAAAATGATTGGCCGCCAGTGGGAGTTCGGTTATTGTCGTGACCGTCAGCAAAAGCTGAGTAACGAGCCGTTCATTACCCGAATCCCCCATGACCGGAAACTGATTGACTTGTCAACGGGCATACAGGATTTTTTAGGGTTCAGTTGTGAAATTGAATATATCATCACGTATGATAATGACATTTATATTGTCCAGGCCAAGGATATTTCGGGATTCGACCTGAAGGAGATGATCGAAAGCGAGCAGCAGATCATTCTTCTGGACGGCATTCGGAGAATTCGAAAGCGGCACAGTTATCGTGAGCGGCCAATCTTTGTCATGGACAACCAGTCCTTTTATCTGGAGGTCATCAACCAATGTGAGAAAATGGTTCACGGCTGGGGAGATCAACCCACGGTTTTTGAGGATATTCTGGGTGTGATTTCAGATTACCAGCAAACGCTGGAATCATTTGCCCTGCAGTATTGGCGGTTTGCGGTCTTGGGCCTTTCTATCCTTGTGCCTGGTGATCTTCGCCAGATCGTCAATCACTATCTTGAAGACACCCCCGAACTTCAGAAGCAGCTTTCACAGGCCCTGTATGACCACCATTATTTTATCGATCGGTTCATGGCCGAGGCTGACACCGTGATTGCAAGGGATAAAGTTCGTTTAAATCTTGACAGCCACGATGCCTATGGCGTTGATACGGTCCGGAATCCTCTGTGGTCCGTATACTGGTACCAGAAACGACATGCGGAGGTTTGCGCCCGAATCCGGAGCATCGGATTTAAGACCGGCGACATCATTGGCATTGAAATTAATCCGGACGGCAAACCGCAAATTTTTAAACATTAATAAGGGATAAAGATGAGTGAATACCAGTATTATGAGTTTCAAGCCATAGACAAACCTTTATCTGAAAAAGACCGAGAAGTGCTCCGGAATATATCCTCCAGAGCGCAGATCACCTCAACAAGCTTTATCAATGAATACAACTATGGCAACTTCAAAGGTGATCCATTGAAGCTGATGGAAAAATATTTTGATGCCTTTTTATATGTCACCAATTGGGGAATCCATCAGCTTATGCTGAAGATTCCGCGAAAATTAATAGATTTGGATCTTGCAAGTCAATATTGCATCGGAGACAGTTGGACTATCTATGAAAAGGGAGACTACCTCATCTTTGACTTTACCTCTGAAACCGAAGATTATGTTTGGGAAGAAGGTGACGGTTATCTGTTACCATTGATTTCATTACGTTCCGATCTTATCCGGGGGGATTATCGATGCTTGTATCTTGCCTGGCTCTTTTGTGCGCAAATGGGTGAGATCGAAAATGATGATGAAGAACCGCCTGTTCCTGCAAATCTTGGAAATTTAAACGCTTCCCTTGAAAGTTTTGCAGATTTGATGCGGCTCGATAAGGATCTTATCCAGGTAGCCGCTGAAAACAGTATTGCAGAACAAAAATCGGTTCAAAACGATCAAAAGCTAAAAATTCAAAAGCTAGAAACCTGGATAGATGGACTGCCCAATAGCGAAAAAGATACCATTATTTTTCGGCTGATCAATGGCAACGATCCTCATTTAGGAAACGAACTGTTGCAGCGGTTTCGAAAAACACTATCAATAAAAGATACCCAAAACAATGAAAAGGCATCACGCACTGTAATAAAATTGCTTCAAAAAGCGGAGGCATATACTAAAGAAAAGGATCGGCAGATCGCTGAACAGAAAACAAAGGAAAAAATACGCAAAGAAAAGGAAGCGGCCATCGCAAGGGAAAAATATTTGAACGGACTGGCCGGAAGAGAAAATGAAATCTGGAAAAAAATTGACGCCCTTATTTTGACTAAAAAGCCCACGAACTATGATGAAGCCATAAGACTTCTGATTGATTTGAAGGATCTTGCCAAAAAGAATAATACAACCAGTTTGTTCAAATCAAGGCTGATAGGCATTCGGGAAAATCATAGCCGAAAATCAAGCTTTATAAGTCGTATTGATTCAAATAGTCTACATTAAAGCACATCAATTAATGCATTTTTGAACGCCAGGAAACTTGGCATTTCTATTCTGTTCCAGTCTATGGTTCCGTTATTCACTAGTTCACAAAGTTGTGTTCGTGATGTTTGGCCTTTAAGGATCTCTGCAATCTCTTTTTTTAGAGATTGTGGTGAGTTATCGTTGCCTGAACGATTCTCCAAAGAGCCGCAACCCTGATACGGATTATTTTTGACAGCACAAATGATCCAGGCTTCAGATTTCGGTTTTGGGACCATAGGAACTCCTTTCTCAAAATTCTCGTCCTGGAACCCCTTAATCATGGAATCCCTTTTGTGTTGCCAATGTCCACGATCAGCAGAGGCCGATCCGTCAGAGTCTCTGAAAAGGACAGCTATGACGTCATCATCATTGAGTTCTTCTTGTTTCTCTTTAGCAAATAATGCCAGAGATCTCGCATTTCGATAGTAATATTCGGTTTCCTTTTGTTTCTTTTTACCTGGTAGTCTGAGCGATTTCTTTTTTTTGAGTTCAGATGCCTTTTGTTTTAATTCTCCTTTCGAGATAAAACCGTAAGAGTGAGTGTCTATGAAAGAATACATAATTTGCTGTTCCGCAATTTGAGACATTATTATTGCCAATGGGCCTTGAGAATGTTGTTCTCCTTCACATATAGCCAATCCGTTGGGACAAACACCAAGATCTGTCGGTCCTTCCCCGCTAAGAAGAAAGTACATTTTACTCCCCTTTTAGATCAAGGGTTTGGATTTCCTTATCCAGTTCCGTCAAGTTTGTATCTACAAACACCTCCCCTGGCCCCATAACTGTCAACTTCTCTGCAATGGATGGAATTGTAAAAAATTGGATGGCCTTCGAGATCCCAATTGATGTCTTGTAGAGATAAACGATTCCGGACTTGGCAATTTCATCGTTGAGATAGTTAAGGATCATAGGACTATGCGTCGTGACAATCACCTGCTTATCAGAGTTAGTCAATGTATCTATTATAAATTCTACAGCTTCGGGATTGATTCCATTTTCGATTTCATCAAACAGCAAAAGGCTATGTTTAGATTGCAGTTCGGCCAAAATAGTTATCAATCGAAGCATTCCATCATTAACGTGGCGAGCCTCCGTCCGCATTATTGGAAAAAAACCACGCATGCCAGCCTCCATGCCATCGTATTCTTCCGAAATTTCTAACTGCTTCCAGCCTGAACGAAGAGATTTCACGCCAACGGATAAAAGTTGGGGGTAAACATATCGCAATCGTGATGTTAAATCCTCGCGCTTTACCCGCCCGAGTTCATAAAGAAATGAAGAAAGTTTTTGCCCTCCCAAACCAAGAGCCCCTGAAGATTCTCTTGTTCGTTGTCGCAGGTGTTCTGGTGAAAGCAAATCAAGCGAATTCATATTTTTCAGAAAACTCTTACATTTTAGGACTGAACGAGGCAGCAAATCCTCTTTCAAGGCCGAAAGGATAGAGCCTTCATATTCGAAAGGAATTCTAATCTTTGAATTGCTTTCATTATTTGAGTTTTGTCTCAAGGTTATATAAACTACCCCTTTTTTTACTTCTAATGAGGATTGCAGAAATTGAATACGTTCTTGCGTGCAATGTTTCATCGAAGGGTTATAGTTTGCACTCCAATAGCCGATTTCTTGGCCTTTTTTATTTGCAAACGATATTTTCAGGTCGATATTTCCCTTTTTTGTTAGCTTCGATTTAAGGTCTGAAGGTTGCCACTTTCGTTCCTTCAACCACTCCGTTATGTTTCCTTTGATGAGTTGAGAGGCAAAATCAACAAATTGTAGAACCGTTGACTTACCGGATCCATTCAAGCCGATCAATCCATTGAATGGTCCAAGATCAATTTTGAAATCGACAAGTGATTTGAAATTATTTGCCTCAATAGATTTTATTCTCATGGCATATGCTTTTTTGTATGGTTCTAATTCCCTGTACAGCATTTTAAACGCAGTCTTAAGTAATCGACTCTATCAATGCAAAAAAAAATTATCAATCCCCCGTCCGCATGAGCCATTCTAAATTGAGATTAAAGTTCAGGCAAGTTAAATTACATGCGATTGCCTTGGGCTTTACGCCTGTTTCATGGAAGGAGACTGCGTTCAGTCCGAGTGTTGTTCAAAGTGAGACAGGTAGGTATCTCCGGTTTTGATGTAATAAATATTTTCCGCAATGTTGGTGACATGGTCCCCGATCCGCTCCAGGCAGCGGCCGATGAAAATATACCCGGTAAAGGCGCCTGCAATGTCTTCGTGCTTTTCTGCTTCCCGTTTCAGGGTGTTCATGAACCGGACAAATTTTTTATCCACATCATTGTCTTTTTTCCACACCGTCGCTGCAGCAAGTTCATCCTGGCGGTCAAAGGCATCCAGAACACTGTTGATCATGGTCCGGCAATCCCGGGAAATATCAATGATATACTCCGTTGACAAGGTAAAGGGGGTGCCTTCCAGCAGAAGCACCCGTTTGGAGATGTTGGCGGCATAGTCCGCAATCCGTTCAAATTCAGAAGCGATTTTAATCACGCTGATAATGTATCTCAAATCCCCTGCCACGGGCTGGCGCCTGGCCAGGACCGTTATGGTGTCGTTTTCCGCTTTCCGGTGAAGTTCGTTGACCTGCTGATCCGCCTTGATCACTTCATCGGCCAGGCGTTTGTCTGTAATTTTAAATGCCTTGGTGGCCTTTGCCAGCTGCCATTCACATAATTTGCCCATGGCATGAATCTGTGCACCGAGATTATCGATTTCCCGGTCATAGGAAGTTGAGATGTGACGTTCCATAAAATGGCGGTCTCTCCTTTTGTGTGCGAAATATGAAAACAAAACAAATATAGCTGATGCATATTAAAATTATATTAGGGCAGGAAAACAGTCAGGCAGATTTTCCGGCCGGTGTTGATCACCTGCTTGCCCAATGTCATAATTAGCATCCAAATTAAAACCATGAAGCACATGAAGGACATGAAGATTGATTTTCCGGCATATATTCTTCATGCTCTTCATACCCTTCATGGTAAAATAAAATATTCAATGCTTAAGTTAATGACATTGGGTTGCATATTTTTTATGTTTGGGAGAATTTTTGGGGAGAAAAAATTGACAAAATACGTATTTAAAGGAGCTACCATGTCCTGCCTGGAACTTTTGGCGCCGGCAAAAAATATGGAATTTGGCAAGGCCGCCGTGGACCATGGTGCAGATGCCGTGTATATCGGCCCCGAGCGCTTCGGGGCAAGGGCTGCCGCCGGCAACAGTGTGGCGGATATCGAAGCGTTATGCACCTATGCCCACCGCTATTTCGCCCGGGTGTATGCGGCCTTTAACACCCTGCTCTTTGACCATGAACTTGAGCCGGCCAGGCGTTTGATCCAGCAGCTTTACCATGCCGGGGTGGATGCCCTGATCATCCAGGATATGGGTCTTTTAGAGATGGATCTGCCCCCCATCCCCTTATTTGCCAGTACCCAGACCGATAACCGGACACCGGAAAAGGTCAGATTCCTTGAACAGTCCGGATTTTCCCGTGTTATTCTTGCCCGGGAACTGCCGCTGGCGGCTGTTAAGCAGATCCGGGACGCCACGAGTGTGGATCTTGAGGCCTTTGTCCACGGGGCATTGTGCGTGGGCTATTCCGGGCAATGCTACATGAGTGCGGCCATTGGCGGCAGAAGTGCCAATCGCGGGGCCTGCGGCCAGCCCTGCAGGCTTGCCTGGACCCTTGAAGATAAACAGGGAACCACCCTTTGTGAAAACAGACACCTACTCTCTTTAAAGGACATGAACCGCGCTGATTTCCTGGCGGATCTGGTCCGGGCCGGAATTACCTCTTTTAAGATCGAAGGAAGGCTTAAAAGTTTAGATTATGTGAAAAATATCACGGGATTTTACCGCCAGAGGCTTGATGCCCTGATAAAGACCGGTTTTTCCCAATCCTGCGCCTCTTCGGGCCGTACCACTTTTTTTTTCACCCCGGATCCCCGCAAGTCCTTTAACCGGGGATTTACTGATTATTTTCTTTCCGGTTCCTCACCAGGCTCCATTGCTGCCTTTGATACGCCAAAATCAGTGGGAGAGCCGGTGGGCCAGGTTAAGCAAATTAAAAACCAGGCCCTGGTACTGGACCGGGTCCATGATCTGCGGCCCGGGGACGGGATCTGTTTTCCCACAGCACCGGGCAGGCTCAAAGGATTTTATGTGAACCGGGTGGATGAAAACGCATTTGTGTTCCCGTCCGGCAGAACACGGATTCACAAAGATGATCTGCCGAAGGGAACCATGGTATTCAGAAACCATGACCTTGGGTTTGCGCGTCTTATGGCAGGCATGACCGCCCAAAGAAAGATATCTCTGGATATGAAATTTTGTGAACACCCCCAGGGGTTTGAGCTCTCCTGTGTGGATGAGGACAATATCCAGGCCCGGGCCCTGCTTTGTGTTCCGGGCGAACCTGCCCGCAATCCGAACACGGCCAGGGCAGCCATTGAAAAGCAGTTGGGCAAACTGGGCAATACCTGTTTTTTGATGAACCGCCTTGAAATCCTTTCAAAGCCGGTGTTCCTGCCTGCCGCTGACTTGAACCGCCTGCGCCGGGACCTTTTGGACTGCCTGGAAAAGAACCGGTTAAAGGCCCATGCGCGGCTCTCTGTTGCGCCAAGGCCTGTCCCCGTTTCTTTTTACCGTGCCGACCTTGATTTCCGGGCCAATGCTGCCAACCATCTGGCGGTTCAGTTTTATAAGAAAAGAGGCGTAACATCCATTGATCCAGCCTTTGAATGTGCCCCGCCAGGACCGGGAACCCCGGTCATGACCACAAAACACTGTATCCGCCGCAGCCTTGGGTGGTGTTCCGGAAAGGCAGAGAAAAACCGGAGCAATTCCCCGCAGCCTTCTTTGGCGCCGTTGTTTCTGACCCATGGCAAACACCGTTTCCAGGTGACCTTTCACTGCCGGGAATGCGAAATGCAGATCCGGACAGAAGGATAGTTGCATGTAACTTTGACGTAAGACATGCATATGATGGGGTGATTGGGGCGTTTATTTGCCATACGTGAAGGCTCAAAAAAACAAATTTTTATTTGGCTTCTTTATGATCCAGATTTTTCTGAAAAGCTACTCCCGTTCAGTATTACTTTAAATTCACACATATTATCGCCATTTCCTATTGACTGTTTCATTTCGACTTTGACATTAGTTTGGGATACTTTTGAAAAAATTGTTTCAATCATTCCTTTTGAACAAAGACATTGGATGGGATGTAATTTTACATATTTTCCTCTAACAAGTGGGCACCCGCACTCATGAAACACACCGGTTATTTCCAGATCATTTGATTGCCACCCGCCTTTTAAACCTTTCGATTTTCGAAGAATATTCCAACCATTGATGAGATCTGAAATTGTTTTGATTTCATGTCCTAAAGAGGATTCGCATAATTGTAAAATATCTGAGACGCAACTGATACCAGCCTTTTTCATCAATGTTTCTTGGTCGGTTTCATTTAAAAGACTTATTCCTTCGTGAAGGCTTTCAATCCATTTTTGATTTTTATTGATCATAGTTCGTTCCTAAACATCAAGTTGATCTGCGGTTACCGTTTATTTTTCATTCCGGCTTATCTACCCAGATAATATGAATATTATGTGGATATAAATAATTCCTTCTTCCACAACGCATGAAAATGGTGGACCGGTCCGTGTCCCGAGCCGGTTTTGATATCGGCGCCGGCCTTTAATGCTTCGGTGATATAGGTTTTGGCCTGGGAAACGGCAGCTTTCAGGTCAAGTCCCCGGGCAAGGCCTGCGGCAATGGCAGATGACAGGGTACACCCCGTACCGTGGCTGTTTTTGGTGTCCACACGGTCCGCCGTATAGCGCGTTGTCTGCCCGGAGGCGGCTTCATAGAGCAGATCAATGCCCGGCCCCGAAGCCAGGTGCCCGCCTTTGACCAGCACATTGGCTGCGCCAAGGCCTGCAAGGGCAACGGCAGCCTCTTCCATTTTATCCGGGGTGTCGATGGTCCTGCCTAAAAGCACCGAGGCCTCGGGCAGATTCGGGGTGATCACCGTGGCCAGGGGAAGCAGGTGTTTTGTCAGTGCGGCCACAGCATCGTCCTGGAGCAGCTTGTCTCCGGATTTGGAGATCATCACCGGGTCCAGCACCACATTGGGGCATTGCCATTGTTTGAGTTTTTGGGCCACCAGTTCAATGACTTCAGGTGAATGGAGCATGCCGATTTTGACGGCATTGGTGCCGATATCCGCCATCACAGCATCAATCTGTTCCCCGATAAATGCCGGGGGAACCGGGAAAATACCTGTGACACTGTGGGTGTTCTGGGCCGTGAGTGCTGTAATGGCGGACATGCCGAATACCCCCAGGGCACTGAAAGTTTTCAAGTCTGCCTGGATACCTGCCCCGCCGCCGCTGTCAGACCCTGCGATGGTTAATGCGCGATAGTATGTTTTCATAAGTTACAACGTCCCTTTGGATCGGATTTTTTTAATTGTTGTTGTCCCGGGTGTAGATAAGATCCCGGGGGCTGAGTGTGTTTTTAATCAGTCCGTATTTCAGGGAAAAATCTATAAATGCCTGCCATTTTTCAGGGTCGCTGACCTGGCCCGGGGCTGCAAAATACGCGGCTGTCAGGGCAAACGCTTTTGTTTCTGTCTCTTTATCCACTTCGGGCAGGGCGTCAAAGTAGAGGGACAGGGCGTTGTCAGGATCCCTTTTAATGTCAGCCAGGGCCTTGGAAAGCGCCAGGACAAATCCGTGGACAGCCTCTTTTTTCTTTTCAAGGGTGGCTGCACCTGCCGCAAAAATCAGCTCTTCGTATTCCGGAATGCCGTATCTTTCCAGTTCAAAAAACCGGGGTTCAACGCCTTGCTGCTGCATGGTCACGGTTTCGTAAGTTTTAAAGGGACCCATAACAGCGGCCACCTGTTTGGAAACCAGGGCAGGCAGGATGGTGAATCCCACATTCACCGGGGTGTAGTCCGTGATCCCGTTGATGTCGGCAAAGCCTTTGAGCAGCATGTCCATGAGTCCGGGCACGGTGTAACCGATTTTTTTACCGGACAAATCTGCGGGCGTTTTTATGGACTGATCCAAAAACATCAGGGTGGTCAGGGGCTTGACCACAAGGGGGGCCACAGCTTTAACCGGGAGTCCGGCATCTGCCGCCATGATGGTCTGGGGCTGGTAGGATACGGCCAGATCCACCTGGCCGGCTGCTGCAAGCTTCAGCGCATCCGAGGTCTCCGACGGAATGATAATCTCAACGTCCAGACCTTGTTCTGCAAAATATCCGGATTCCTGGGCAAGATAGACAGGCAGGTGGTCCACGTTGGGAAACCAGTCCAGCATGAGCACAAGTTTCTGTGCCGAAGCAGTGCTGCAGAGCATTAAGAAAATCATCAGTGTCAGAACAACATGTCGTTTCATTGTTTATCCTTTCGTTTTATGAATGAATTGTTTTTCCATGTCATGATTCGTTTTTCAGCAAAACCGACCAGGGCCCACAGCCCAAGACCCATGGCCGAAAGCCAGAGAATGCAGGCAAATACCAGCTCCGTATTCAGCCGGGCATTGGACTGGATCATCAGATACCCAAGTCCTTTCTGGGCACCCACCCATTCGCCGATGACCGCGCCGATGGTGGCCACGGTGACGCCTACCTTAAGCCCGGAGAAAAACTGGGGAAGGGCCCAGGGCCAGTACAGCAGGCGCAGCTTCATCCAAAACCCCGCCCCCATAAGGGTAAACAGTCTGCGAAAATCAGGGTCGCAGCTTTTAAGGCCGGATAACAAGCTCACGGTAATGGGGAAAAAAATGATCACCCAGGCCATGAATACCTTGGACCAGATGCCGTACCCCAGCCAGATCACAAGCAGCGGGGCCAGGGCAAATACCGGCACAGCCTGGGATGCCACCAGAAACGGGGAAAGGCCTTTTTCAATGCCGGGCCGGGCAAACATGAATATGGCCAAAGGAATGGCGGTTCCCAGGGCAATCACAATGCCCAGTATGATTTCCAGGGCCGTGGTCAGGGCATGGGGCCAGATCAGGGGCGCTTTTATCACCGCACAAAAGCCGATGGCCGATGGCGGGGGCAGGATAAATGCCGGGATGTTCATGACCCGTACAAAGGCCTCCCAGAGGACCAGTATGCCAAGGATAAGGGCTGACGGGAATAACATATCTGACCATTTCATCCCTGAATCTTCTCCTTTTCGGTCAGCAGCCGGGAAAGAATCCTGGCCTTGATGTCCATGAATTCCGGCAGGCTGAAATCCCTTGGTTTGGATGCCCTGGGCTGGAACCGTTCCAGAATGGCCATGGGGGCAGAACCTAAAAGGATGATGTCATCTGCCAGGGTCAGGGCCTCTTCAATGTCGTGGGTGATCATGAGAACGGTTTTGCCGAACTCTTTTTGCAGCATGAGCAGCAGACCTTGCAGTTCCCGGCGGGTAATGGCGTCCAGGGCGGACAGGGGTTCATCCAACAGGACCAGGTCCCGGTCAAACATCAGGGTGCGGGCCAGGGCGCATCGCTGGCGCATGCCGCCGGATACCTGGTCGGGATAATGGGTCTGAAATCCTGTAAGCCCGATTTTTTCGAAGATCCGGGCAAGTTTTTCCTTTGCCTGTTTCATGTTTTTCAGGGCCCGGGGCTTTGCCTGCACCGGCAAAAGCGCGTTTTCTCCCAGCGTCAGCCAGGGCAGCAGCATGTCCTTTTGCTGCATATAGGCGGCAACGCCGCCAAGGTGGGCAGTGGCGTTGCCCTGCCACACAATCCGGCCCTGGTCCGGGCAGACCATGCCGGTCAGGCAGTCAAAAAGGGTGGACTTTCCGCACCCGGACGGGCCCACCAGCACTGTAAACCGCCCCTGGGGCAGGTACAGGCTGAAATTTTTAAAAATGGCCTGCAAACCAAATGATTTGGCCAGACCTTGGACCTCAAGCATAAGTTGCTTCCAGTCTTGCTGTTAGTAAGTGCCTAAACCCAAACCCGTGTTTGGGCGGCTCGTTAGCGGAGCGTCTGCTCATAAAGTTGCCCAGATGCAAGGCCCGGATGGGTGGCTTTTCATTCAAACACTATTTACCAGCAACCCCGGTCATGGTAAATATTTTTATTGAAAACGTCCCGCATAACCGGGAAGCGCCGTTTCGGTTATTCACCCTCGGATCATTTAAGGAAAAGTCCATGTCATCAGGGTCATCAGGGTCATCAGGCAGCAATGAGACCGGTTCCGGCCGGCTGGGCACGTTTGCCGGTGTTTTTACGCCAAGTATTTTAACCATTCTCGGGATCATTCTTTTCCTGCGTCTGGGATATGTGGTGGGCGCTGCCGGGCTTGGAAAATCTTTGATTATCATTGCCGTGGCCAACCTGATTTCCGTTCTGACCAGCTTTTCCCTGGCTGCCATTGCCACCAATATGAAGGTTGGCGGCGGCGGTGACTATTACCTGATTTCCAGAACCCTTGGCATAGAATTCGGCGGGGCCATCGGCATTGTGCTGTTCTTAGCCCAGTCCGTGTCCATTGCCTTTTACTGCATTGGTTTCGGGGAGGCCCTGACCGCTATCCCCGGCCTGACCGGCCATGTGACGGTACAGCTTATTGCAGGTGCGGCCCTGGTGTTTCTTTTTCTGCTGGCATGGATCGGCGCGGATCTGGCCACCAAGTTCCAGTATGTGGTCATGGTATTTTTAATCCTGGCGCTTTTATCCTTTTTTATTGGCGGTATCCGGCAATGGAACACCGGACTTTTGATGGAGAACTGGGTTGCCAGGGAAGGCGCCGCTCCTTTCTGGATTCTTTTTGCCCTGTTTTTTCCGGCGGTGACCGGGTTTACCCAAGGGGTGAGTATGTCAGGCGATCTTGAAGATCCGGGTAAAAGCCTGCCCGCAGGAACCTTTGCCGCGGTCTTTCTCTCCATACTGGTCTATTTCTCCGTGGCTGTCGTGTTTGCCGCTTCCACACCTTTGAAAACCCTGGCCGGCGACTACGGCGCCATGAAACAGATTTCCATGTATGGCTGGCTGATCAATGCCGGTGTTATTGCTGCCACCCTGTCTTCGGCCATGGCCTCGTTTCTCGGCGCACCCAGGATTTTAAAGTCCCTGGCATCGGATAAAATATTTCCCTTTCTTGCCCCCTTTGCCAAGGGGGCTGGCCCGTCCGGCAATCCCCGCCGGGGGGTGCTGCTCTCCTTTGGCATCGCTGTGGCCACCGTGTTCATGGGCCAGCTGGACCTGATTGCCGGGGTGGTCTCCATGTTTTTTCTGATCTCCTACGGCCTGCTCAACTATGCCACCTATTTTGAAGCCTCTGCCGAAACCCCGTCTTTCAGGCCCCGGTTCAGGTGGTACAACAAAAATATCAGCCTTGGGGGTGGGTTGATCTGCCTGGGCGTAATGCTGGCCATTGATTTTAAAACCGGAATTGCTGCCGTGGCCATCCTGTTTGCCATTTTCCAGTATCTCAAACGGGTATCTGCCCCGGTAAGGTGGGCGGACAGCCGGCGCTCCTTTCATCTTAAACTGGTCAGGGACAATCTGATGGAGGCACAAAAGGTTCCCGAGCACCCAAGGGACTGGCGGCCCTATATCCTTGCATTGTCAAATGATGAAGAACATATGAAGCAGTTACTGGATTTCTCCGCTCTGATCGAGGGAAAAAGCGGTATGACAACCGCTGTACGGATTCTCCAGGCACGGGGATACCGTGCTGTAAAACTTAAGGCAGAGGCGGAAAAGAATCTGGCCCGGATCATTTCCGAGAAAGAGAGTTCAGCATTTCCCCTTGTACTGTTTTCGGAGGATACGGCCAATGGCCTGTCCGTGCTGTGCCAAAGCTTTGGCCTGGGGCCGGTCAAGGCCAATACCGTACTCATGAGCTGGAATGAACAGTATGCCAAGAATGATGACCCTGCCCGGTTCCATAATTACCTGGAATTGATACGGCTGGCAGCCCAGTCCGGGTGCAATACCATTCTCTGGGACTGGAAAGAGCTGCCTGGAACTGCTGAACCTACTGAAATCACATGCAAACACAGAACAATTGATGTCTGGTGGAAGGATGACGACACCAGCCGGCTCATGCTGCTTCTTGCTTATCTGATCACAAGGGGCGGTCCCTGGGACGGCGCCGAAATCCGGCTTTTAGCCTGTTATCTGGACCGGGACAACACGCAGATCATGCAGATGCTTTCCCATACCCTGGATGAATTCCGCATCCAGGCCGAACCTAAGGTTATTCTTGGAATCAATGAACAGGTGGTTTTAAAAACATCCCAGGAGACAGACCTGGTTTTTATCCCTGTATCCCTGAAAAAAGATGATGCCCTGATGTTTGGCGATCTGATGTTTGGCGACCTGCCGGCAGACTCGCTTTTGCCGGATTTGAAAAGGGTTGCCATGGTCATGGCTGCCCAGAAAATTGAGCTGGATTCATCCCCGGAACAGGGCAGGGCCGGTGAACTGGCGCATTTGTTTGATGAACTCAAGCATGCGGAAAAAAGGGTGGAGGCCGCAAAGAAAAGGGCCCGGCAGGTCGCAACATCTGCCACGGATTTTATCAAAGATGCGGGTGATATGCCGCTCAATGACCCGGACCTGTTAACGCATCTTAAAGCAATGCTTGCATTGCAGGAAAAATCCGAAGAAGCCAATAAAAAGGTGCTTAAGGAACAGGCCAAGCTGATGGAAGTCTCCCGGCGGGCCAAGGATGAGGGACTTGCCGTGGATAACGAAGCGCAGTAATTATCGACAGTATCTGTACTCCTTAGTGCCTTACTCCTGAGCTTCTGTCACAAAAAACAAGAAATTGTTAGACTCCTTTCTTCTTGTTTCTAGTTTCCAGTCTCTAGTTTCTGCGGCTCTGCCGCCTTAGATAGGCAAAGTGACCAACAAAGGCTCGTTCGTACTTTTATGCTTTAAGCCGATAATCAAGGATATGGGGGAGATCTTTTAAGCAAATCGAGAAGTACCCTTGTCGATCCGGTCGGCGTTCTTTTTCCCTGCTCCCATTGCCGTATTGAAGAGGGGCTTACATTTAATAATTTGGCAAAAACTGTTTGACTCAAATTCAAGGATTCTCTTATTTTTTGAATTTGATGTGTCGAAAGTTGTACTTCAGGGATGGTAACGCCCAGTGAGTTTAACTCTTTTTCAGTAAAAGAGGTCTTAATTCCTGAATTAAGCATATCTTGAACAGTTTCACCGATTGCTTTTTTTATTGAATCCCTCATTTTATTCCTCCAAATCAAACAAAACGTATTCTTCTATCAATTTTTAAATTCGGCCGGTATGGATTTCCATCAAATCTGAGCCCAATTTTTTGAAATAGTTTAATTCTGCTTTGTTTATATTGCCTCTTTCATTTTTACCAAATCCATACAGGAAAATAGCTTTGTCTTCTTTTTTATGCGATTATTGTCCTGAATCCAGAACTTTTCCCTTGCCCTTCCCGGTTTACACGAACTTTAAACAGGTTGCTGCCTAAATTTGTTACAGAGAGCCCTTTTTCTAAATTTTCAACAGATTCGATGAGGTGATGATTTTTCAAATTCATCTTGTTTGCCCATTTCTTAAACCATTTCGTGCATAACTTCCTCATAAAATAAACTATAACTCTTTGTGATATACTTTTCAAGCCTCAAAACGCTTGCATTGCAGGGCAAATACGAAGAAGTCAATAAAAAAGACGCTAAGGAACGGGTCAAGCTGATGGAAGTCTCCCGGCGGGCCAAGGATGAGGGACTTGCCGTGGATAACGAAAACCCGTAATTTTCAAGTATTCATATCCTATTCCAGCTGTTTTATGACCTCTGCGTCCGAGCTGTCAGAATGAATGGTTTCACCAATAATCTTATTGGTAGCCTCTTCAATGTACTGCCTTAAGGTTTTATTCAACGCTTCAAATTCAGGCCATAATGTCTCATCCACAAAACTTTTGGGTATTTTTGCCATGACAGTGGTATATCTTTGCCGGTAATATCTGTATGGTTTGATGTCGTATCTTCTTAACAGGGCTAAAAACAATTTTCTGGACCAAACATCTGCCATGGAAAATTTATACTCCACAGGCGGATCTTCCTTTTTGATTTCGTTTAACCGGTCCCTGATTCTTTGAAGGGCGTTAAACGCGGCATCCTTTTCCCCGTCAGTGGTCGCTC
Source organism: Desulfobacter vibrioformis DSM 8776 (assembly GCF_000745975.1). Taxonomy (GTDB): domain Bacteria; phylum Desulfobacterota; class Desulfobacteria; order Desulfobacterales; family Desulfobacteraceae; genus Desulfobacter; species Desulfobacter vibrioformis. The sequence goes on from NZ_JQKJ01000017.1 coordinate 68,230, forward strand.
CGGCAAAAAGCGCTTCTATCAGTTTGAGTTTTTCGGTCAGTTTTTTTTCGTTCATGTATAATTCCCGTAATTCGATTTGTTTTTTTTCGATGCCCTAATGCTTTTCTGCCAGACAGTTCATCCACATAACGCCGCCCCTTCCCAGGCCATCCTGGCAAATCATAGTCCGGACAAGTTGCAGATTGTGTTTCAGGCATAACGCTTCCCATCCCGCCGGTGATAATGCCGTGAACCTCCGGCCTTTAGAATCAAACTCATTTGCCATGACGTCATCCCGCCGGGCCGGAACAGAAAATATAAATCGGCCCTTTGCTGCCAGAAGCGCATTAACAGCCCCAATTGTTCTCTCAATTTCCTGTACGGAAAGATGCATCAGAACGGCAACGGCATATATTCCGTGAAACTGCCCCAGGTGATATGACAGCCCATCCGGCAGTTTCAAGAGATTCACATGCCCCGCAAGTTCGGGGTGGTGTATTTTTGTCTGTTGCACCATTGCTGCCGAGCCATCTGTAGCCAGGACTTTGAACCCCTGGCGGATCATAAAGGCGGCATCCCTGCCGGAGCCGCACCCGAGCTCCAGAAGTCTGCCGCCTGGTCTCAGGCTGGATAAAAGAAATTCATGCAGTTGTGTGACATCAGCCGATTCATACCTTTCAGCCACTTTCAGGGAATGTTGACTGTAATAGTTTAAAGTTGAATGCCCCATGGGTGACGTTTTATTTTTGGGCAGTCATCCCCTGGAGAATGGCCTTGACCTGGTTCCCGTCAGCACGCTTTCCAAAATGCTTCATAACGGCGCCCATGGCCTGGGTGGGACTTTTCATGGCAGAAAAATCTATATTGGTTTTTATCCAGGCTTCAATGGCTTCCGTGGTCGCCATTTTGGGCAGATAAGATTCTAAGAGTTCCAGATAATCAGAAGATGTCTCTTTTTTTATCTCCAGCATGGTTTTTTCAGATTTGACGAACTTTCGGATGATATTATGGATATCCTCATCCGTGATCTCTTCCGGCGTTTTTGTCCGGGTGGATTTTTTCCCGCTCCCAAGGGTGATGGGCACAGTGATTTCAGGAAACGCCCCCATAATCAGGCGCATGGTATCCCTCACGCCTGTATCTTTTTTAAGCATGGATGTTTTCATATCCTGCCGGATTTTATCATAGAGGGAAATCCCCATTGATGCATCCCATCCATATTGAGCTGTATTTTCTGCCATTGCCTGCATTCTCCTTTTTTATGGCGCCGTTGCCGGATGCGCGGGTTAATTGTATCTCTTAATTTATTGATGTCTATACCAGAGTCTGGCCGGCTAGGGCCAGGGATTTATTGGACCGCGGGGAGATTGGTCTGGACGAAAAAAGTATCAATTGGGGCTGGAAAGGGTTTCCCTGATTTTTTGGGCAAGGGCTTCTCTGGAAAAAGGCTTTTGGAGGAACATGACCCCTTGGTCCAGAATTCCGTGGTGGGCAATGACGTTGGCTGTATATCCGGACATGTAAAGGGTTTTCAGGGATGGGAACTTGAGCTGCAGTGTACCGGAAAGTTCTTTGCCGCTCATCTTGGTCATAATCACGTCGGTGAGAAGCAGGTCAATCTTGCTGCCGTGACGGTCTGCAACAGACAAGGCCTGGTGGGGAGAATTGGCTTTGAGCACCCGGTAGCCCAGTTGGTTCAGTGTCTTTGCACAGAAGTTCAGGATCATGACCTCGTCTTCCACAAGAAGGATGGTCTCACCGCCCCCTTGAACCGCATGGCCTGTGTTCCTGGGGAGCTGATAATTGTTGTCATCGCCTGTGTAGGCACTGAAGTAGATCCTGAACGTCGTGCCGTTGCCCGGTTCGCTGTATACGTTGATGAACCCCTTGTTCTGTTTGACGATGCCGTAAGTGGTGGCCAGCCCCAGCCCGGTTCCCTGGTTTGGTTTTTTCGTGGTGAAGAAAGGCTCGAACAGGCAGTCTTGAACAGCCTTGTCCATGCCGCATCCGTTGTCGCTGACTTCCAGGGTGACAAATTCTCCGGGTTTAAATCCCGGCCGTTGGCGGCACTCTGATTCCCCTATGCAGACCATATGGGTTTCGATGGTGATCCTGCCGTTTCCGGTGATGGCATCCCTTGAATTCACGCAGAGATTGACAAGAATCTGGTCTACCTGTGAGGGATCCAGCATAACCCGTCCCAGATTCTTGCCGGGGATCCATTTCAGTTCAATGTCTTCGCCGATGAGCCGGATCAGCATTTTGATCATGTCATCGATAATCACATTAAGATTCAGGGGTCTTGGGGAAATGGTCTGCTGGCGGGCAAAGGCCAGTAGCTGGCGGGTCAGGTCTGCCGATCGTCTGGCTGCTTTTTGAATCTCGTTTAATGCGTGGTAATTAACGTCATTTTCATTGATTCTGTCCATTATCAATTCCAGGTTACCCAGAATGACAAAGAGCATATTGTTGAAATCATGGGCCACCCCGCCAGCCAGGCGGCCCACGGATTCCATTTTCTGCACATGGAGGATTTTTTCCTGCAATGCTTTGTTTTCAGCCTCAATCCGCTTGTTTTCAGTAATGTCCTGAACGGTGCCGATGGATTTGACAGGGTTCCCCTGTGCATCATATTCGGTTTTGCACCGTTCCTGTACATATTTGATGCGGCCGTCTTTCATGCGCAGCCGGTGATCAATGCTGTAGGGTTTTCCTGTTTTCAGGGACCGGGTGTAGGCCTGATCGATTTTTTCCCGGTCCCCGGGATGGGCCGCATTGAGAAATGCCTCATAGGAGGCGTCAAAGCAAGCAGGATCGACTTCAAATATCCGGTAAATTTCCTCGGACCAGAATAATTCCCCGGTCCTGGGATACAGCTCCCAGTGGCCGATATGGGCCAATTGCTCTGCATCCCTGAGCCTGGACCGGAATACCTTGAGATCTGCCCTGGCCTCTTTCAGTGCCGTGAAGTCACAGGCGATTTCCAGAATCGTAATCCGGTCTTTCCGGGTTCTCACAGGGATCAGGCGGAGTTTCCAGAATCCGTTTTCAGCTGGCCAGCCGCATTGTCCGGTTGCCGGGAGGGTGATGTCTGCAGGTTTTTCGGTGTGCCGTACCTCTTCCATGGGACATCCCGTGCAGGGTTGTTTCAGCCCCCATATTTCGTAACAGTGCAATGGGGTTGCACAGGAGGATTTCGGCCTGTTGCCGGCAGCCATTTTACCGGCAATTGTATTGGTGCTGATGAGTCGGTAATCCGGGGCATACCAGGCAGCAAAAAAGGGAAGCCGCTCCATCAGGTCTTGATTGAATGTATCGTATTTTTCAGTCATTACAATTTTGTCCAAGTGTTTGGGTACGTTATTGAGAGACCTATGATGATATGCCAGAATGATATGATGGATAAAGTTTAAAAAAAAAGGGGTTAAAAAGCAATCTTAAATTTTAAATTCGCTTGACCGGCAGCAGATAATACGACATATATAAAATATTCTGTTTCCCAGATCCATGAATTAATGAATTAGGTTCGTGAGTTTCTGATTATAAAATTTCCAGGAGTATCCATGAAAATCAGTGCAGTCACTGTTCGTGTAAAAAAGGCGTTTGTAAACGACTTTATCGAAGCCAGCAAATTACATCAGGCCAATACGGTAAAAGAGGAGGGAAACCTCCGGTTCGATTTCCTTCAGTCCCTTGACGACCCGACTCTGTTTCTTTTTTACGAGGCCTACAGATCCCAGGCCGATATTGAGCTGCACAGGAATGCTGATTCCTACAGGACATGGCGAAAAATCGTGGATTCATGGATGGCTGTTCCCAGGGTTGGTGTGGGATTCAGGCCGTTGGCACCGGATGACGGCGAGCAATTCAGGTATCCCTGATCTCTCCGGTCCTGTTCTGCATTTCACCGATTCTTTTTTGCGTTCTGCCAGCTCGGCTTCGTATCCTGGCTGAGGCATCTTGTTTCTGGGGTTGTATTCATTCAATTACAGCTATAGGAGGGTTTGCCATGGAAAAACAACAATTGCTGGCCGACGCCTTGTCCCGGGAATTCATCGCTTTGAGAGCGTGTTGCAAGTTGCTGTCCGGTGATGTTTCGCCGGAAGATGTCCTTGGCCGGGAAAAACGGATTACGGCAAAAACCGCAGCACTCACTGCATATCTTGCCCACGCGCCATATTCGTCTGCCAAAGCAGCCGCAGCCGCCTTGGACATGGACAGAGATGAGATCATTCTTGGGTATAAACTGATCCAGCGAACCCGTGCCGCAGCCGATAAGATCCGGTTGTCGGTCAACGGAGATTATCTGAATATCGTCAGGCATTATTTTTCCGGCCGGATGTTTGTGGTGGTTTTTTTTACCGGCCTTGCCTGTCCCGGGCGGTGCTGGTTTTGTCCCAACGTGACAGTCCGGCCGGACGGCAGCCGGCAGCTTTCCCTCTATGGCGGCAGCCGGATTGATCAGATGTCTTCCGTCCAGATCGAGTCGGTTTTCCGGGATATCGTCAAGATTACGCGCCAGGACACCTCGGTTCTGGTGAAAATTTCCGGGGGGCTTGAGCCGTTGACCGATCCGGACACCATGGCCGTTATTCTGAACCAGGCCGACGCCCTGGGAATCCGTGTTAAATTGTTCACCAACGGCATGTTGCTGAATACGCCCCAACGCCGGCGTCTGGCCCTCAGGGCCGGGGACGTGAGAGTGAGTCTGAGCATGGTTGATGAAGATGCCTATGGAGAAGTGATGTTCGGCAATGATACCGCCCGCAGGACACAGTACGGGCTACCTGTACTGCTTGAGAATCTGCGCTGTCTTGTGACGGAACGAAACCGCCTGGGCACCAGGACCCGGATCGGCATCAATACTGTTGTGCTGGAAGAAAATTACAGGGATCTGGCGCGGTTTGTCCATCTGGCAGAGGAACTGGGTCTGGATTATATTGATTTCAAACCCAACTATTTTTCAACCTACACGACGCAAACCCTCAAAGAACTTTCAGCCCGGAAAGAGAGTATAACCGCACTGGGCAGTAAAGGCATCGGCATTTACTTTGCCGGTTCCCTGTCTGGGGACAACATGTTCTGGCGTCACCGGAACGGTGAATGCAACCCCCACAAGCAGTCCAGGTTCAAAATGTTCATCACCCCCAGCGGGGACTGCAGCCCGGTTCATCACGGCGCTTTTCCCCGGGGCAGGGAAACGTCCGATACCGGCGCCGGCCCCTATACCATCGGCAGAATTTCCGGAGATGCGTCACTTCTGGATCTGATCCGCAACATGCCGTGCCTGCCGGGTTTGCCGTATGAGAAGCTGAACCCGTTTGAACATATGCTGGCCCTGGAAATCGAGCGGGAAGAGCAGGACCGGGCATGGGGCATCCCGGACACCTGTAATCCCTATCATTTTTCCAAGGGAAATATCCTGCCCCGGGAGATCCTGGAGAGCCCGTTGCTGCATTAGGGACTGTTGCGCAATTTAAATGCCCTGGAAATTTTTCATCCGGCAGGTTCAAAATACCGGATATCGTACTTGTATCCCTGCTCCACCAGAAATAACTGGGGGTTTAACGCAAACGCCTGTTCGTCAGTTCCCTTGGACACCAGGGTATAAAACCGGGACAGCTTTTCCTTGGGCCGCAGAATTCTGCCCAGGCGCTGGGCTTCTTCCTGGCGGGAGCCAAAGGTTCCGGAAATCTGGATCATGACATTGGCATCCGGCAGGTCCACGGCAAAATTGGCCACCTTGGACACGACCAGAACCCGGACGATTCTTTTTTTAAAATCCTCATAGATTTTTTCCCTGTCCAGATGCCTGGTTTTCCCGGTGATCAGCGGCGCAGCCAGGGCCGATGCCATTATTTCAAGCTGGTCAATATACTGTCCTATGACCATAATGCTGTCATCCGGGTGATTGGCAATGAGTTCTTTGGCAATGTCCAGTTTCAAGGAATTTTCCGACGCAATGCGGAACCGCTGCCGTTTGGGGGCCACGGCATATTGGATCTCTTCATCCCGGGGCAGGGACACCCGGTATTCCGTGCAGATTGCCTGGGCAATAAATCCGCGGTTCTCCAGGGTTTTCCACGGAATGTCATAGCGCTTGGGGCCAATCAGGGCGAACACGTCATCTTCCTTTCCGTCTTCCCTGACCAGGGTGGCGGTCAGCCCCAGGCGGCGTCTGGCCTGGATGCCGGTGGTGGCTCTGAAAACCGGGGCCGGCAGCATGTGGACTTCATCATAAACAATCAGCCCCCAGTTGTTTTGACTGAAAAGCTTCAAATTGTTCATGGGCGCGGCCTTGTCTTTACGATGGGTCAGCATCTGATACGTGGTGATGGTCACCGGTTTGATGGTTTTTTCAAGGCCTGTGAATTCGCCGACGTCGTCCGGTGCCAGGTCGGTTTTTGCCAGCAGTTCGTTCCGCCACTGGTTGACCGAGACATTGTTGGTGGAAATGATCAGGGTATGCCCGGATATCCTTGAGATGACCCCCAGCCCGATAATGGTTTTACCAGACCCGCAGGGCAGGACAATGATGCCGTTTCCACCGGAAGACCGCCCGCCCTGGTGGAAAACATCCACGGCTTCTTCCTGGTAATCCCGCAGGGCAAATTGGTTTCCTGATGTGTCCACATCCCTGAGCCTGACTGGCAGGGCATCGCCGGTGGTATATCCGCACAGATCCTTGACCGGATACCCGGCCTTGACCAGGGCCTGTTTGACATTCCCCCGCTGGTCGGTTTCCACAAACCACCCGTCCTCTGCGGGTTCTGTCAGCAAACCGGCCAGGTCTTTGTTTTTGCCCAGGCGGTTTAAAATGACTTCGTCAAAAACCTGAAGCCGCAGCCGGTCTGAAGATTCCTTTTTCAGGACCAGCAGGCCGTAAATCCCGTACCATTCCTTGATATCCGACAACACATTTCCCGGCGGTTCATACCGGGAAAACCGGTGCAGCCCTGAAAGGATCTCCTCAAAGGGAATTTCCAGGGCCGCGGCATTCCACATGGACAGCGGACTGACCTTGTAGGTATGTATAAATTCCGGGGATTTTACAAGTTCGGCAAACAGTGCCAGAAAATCCCTGCACGGCCCGTAAAGGGGATGGGCTGTTTCCAGCATCAGGGTCCTGTCGCTTTGAATGATCAGGGGACCGTCCTGGGCCAGGGCATTCATGACACAAGGTCCTCAATTGTAATTTGATATGTTTTTTTCAATTTTTTTAACACCGATGCCACTTTATTCTTATCCGCCGTTGCATAGCTTAGTGCAAGGGTTTCCTTGTTGACCTCAAAGGGACAGTTTTCCCCGGCCAGTTCTTTGGCAAAGGTTTCAAGGATATCTGATTTTTGAAAAAAAGAGTCACAAATGTCTTCTGTTTTAAAATCAATTGTTCTTTGCCGGCCGGTTTTTGTTTTTCCACGGCTTTTTTCAGGTAGCGGCTGGTGATATCCTGGGGCGGGGGAGATAGTTTTGTTTGGCTGTGTACGATGTCAACCGGTGCCCGGGCCAGGGTTTCCAGTTTTTCCAGCACCTTTTGGGGAGAACGGATGAGGCAAAGGTCTTTGGATATTTTTTCCACCAGAAAATCATGGATGAATTCAGGTGGGTTTTTACCTTCCAGCAGTCCGCAGTCCTCGTGCAAGATAAACATGTCGGACTGCCCGGCCCATTCTGAAAGCTCAGTAACAATATTGGCCGGCAACGGGCTTGCACTGATGCGGGTTAAAAAATTTTTAAGATCAAACGTGTCGTTTTCGGCCATGAAATCAATGATGCGCTGCCGGTCCAGCTTCATCACGCAGATTTTATCCTCTGAAACCAGGGCGGAAAAGGGGGCCAGACGGTTAATCATGCCCGCCGGATAGATATCGGATTCGATGTGGATTTCGTGATTGGGCAGCACCGTTACTTTGGGTTCCGGAAGCGCACCGTTCATAAACCGGATGAACCGTTCCGTCACCCTGAACCCCCTGACCCGCCCGAAGGAAGGGGTGATGCCCTCCTGCAGGCTTTTTCCATAGGCCAGTTCCACAAACCCCATGCACAGGGGGGTATATTCCAGGAACCTTTCAATATACCGGCCTTCCACCCGGTCAAAGGCATCCGGGTCCATGGGGGCAACAGGACGTGACTCATTGAACTTTTTTTCGATAAAATTGCAGTACCGGCCTCTTTGTTTGTCGCCTTTGTATTTATATCGTGGCTTTTCCGGAATGAGAAAATACGGATCAAGTTCTTTCAACCGCCGGATGAACGACGCCGTTGAATACCAGATACCGGGGGAATACTGTTTCAGATGATTGAAAATTTTTCTTCTGGCGTTTCCAAAATGAATAAACGGCATCACACCGGTGGCACATCCACTATAGTGGAACCGGTCCAGCCGGCCCAGGACGTTGTCGGAATAAAATTCATTGGTGTCGTATGCGTAAGCATCGACCAGGCAGTCAAACACCACCTGCGCCTGCTCCTGCAAGCTTTTTTCAATGAATGCGGTGTATACTTGCGCATTGAAAAGAATATAATTATCCGAAAAAGAAGGTTCGCTGCTGGTGTAACCGGCATACTCCCCTTGGATATCGTATTCAATGAATTTCAATCTTAAGGCCAGGCGATCAATAAAATTCAACCAGTCCGATTCCTCGTCTTCTGCCACATCCGCCTGGGCCAAGGGGGCTGAAATCAGTTTGGCCAGCCGGTTAAGATCTGCTTTGGGCAGCTTATTTCCCCGTACAGACCGTTTTACGGTCCGGTTGCGGAGATATTCCACAAAGACATGGAGATCTTTTTCCAGATCCGGCATCTTGTCTGCGATGTCGGTTAAGTCCGATACATCAAGCTGTTCTGCGTATTTTTCGGGCAAGTTTGTTTTTTTCATGGATTCATATTTTTCCGAAAATAAGATCTGAATCAGGATTTGGCACGCTTCACGGCAAATCCCTGTTGAATGACCGTTTTTTCAATTTGGGATTCCAGACCCTTGGGAAAGGCTATGAATCCGTTGGGCAGAAAAAGCACCGCCTCATTGGAAAAGGTCTTTTCAAGGGATGCTTTTAAACCGATGTGTTTGATCTGTGCAACCCGCAAATCCCTGTGTACGATTTCTTTTCCCCAGTTTTTTTCAAGTGTTTGAAACAGCTTTTTGAATTCGGGCAGATGATTGATCAGCCTGCACAGCCAGGGCGTATTCCTGATCTCATACAGTTGCCGGCCCATCATCGCGGGATCGGGTTCCGCAAGGATTTTTTTGTTTTCCACCCTGAACCTGGCGATCCGGGCTAAACGGATCAGCATGGGGAGCGGAATTTTTTTAAAATCAATACAGGCTGTTTCCGGATCCGTGACATAGGTCTTTTCAGGGGTGTCTTCCCAGGGCTCGTCCGTGATGCCGGACAGGCGGTAACAGGCCCCACCGTCAAGGTCCGCTGTTCTTAAAATGCCCGTTTCCCACCCCAAACGGCAGACCCGGTCAATATCCGGCGCTGTTTCAAAATCACAGAAAATATCCAGCGCCGGTTTCAACTGATCCGGACGGACCCATTCATCGCGGTTTAAACTGGAAAAAATCACCTTCAATGCCGCCAGGCAGTCAAAGGAATATCGATTATAAGAGGCAAGTCCCATATTTTCTGCGGCTTGTGTTGTCCACTGCGCGTACTGCCATTGTGTTAAATTGTCCATATTGAATACACAGCCCTTGATTCTGAGGCACCCGTTTTGATCAATGGTCAAGTCCGGATGGTCTCCATGGGGCGTCCCGTCTAACCGGCTGATATTTGTCAGCAGTTTACGAATCCGGTCTTCGGATATCGTTCCGGATTGATCGGATTTCAAAGGGCGGTCAATCATTCCGGGTAAATGTGCCTGGAACTCAATGGGTAAACACAGACGGATTCTTTCCATTTTGGTTTTCCCGCCGGCACCGGACGGATCCGTATAAAAGGCCAGAAGGCCTTTGCGGACAAACCGGTTTTTAACATCTTTCAAGACATTCTGATACCGCCGGGTAAAGGTGGTGTATCGATGTCCCCCCAGGGCACTGACCCGTCCAAACGCGGAAATATCCACCGGCTTTTCCTGGGCCGCCAGAAAATGGAGCATGGTGACTTCTTTTTGAGTCAGACTGCCCAATGCCTGTTTCAACCCCACATCCGAAGTGAGCAGGGTCTCAACGATTTCAGCGGATGCTGACTGCGGTGTTGCAAATTGACGGAACTTGCAGATGGCCTTGATATCGGCCTGTACCAATTCGACACGGCACATTTGTCTTATAATATCAGCTTGTTTCATATTCAAGGGTTCCCGGCTTCAATCATGGGCATTGTATATAGAGGGGGGCAGTTTGCCGTTTTGGAGCAAAATCAATCGTAGTATCCTTCTATAACGATTTCGTAGTTGTTTGTAATGACATCTTTGATCTCTCTTATTCTGACACCATAGATGGATTTTTTGATTACCATTGAAGTATGTGGTCCTTTGATAACAGTATTGTTTTCAACCATATTTTTAACACGGATCATGGGGTCCGGGGCCAGGGCCGCAGGCTGTTTATGGAGAAGAAGAAAATCCTTTTGAATCATCAGCGCTTCAATTTTTTGTTTCTGCAGGTTGATTTCTTGTTGGTTTTTAAAAACTTTTTCCATAATAAATTTTTTTCTTACCTGGTATTCAGCCGTGTACCGCGCTGTCCTGTTCGTCGCCGCCTGGTACATATCGGAAATTTCAACCCGTCGCCGGGACAGGTAATTTTCCTGCTGGGCAATGCTTAACCCTTCGACCTGTTTTATCTCTTGGTCCATATAAGCCAGCATGTACTCATTCTGTAACAGCATTCCGCCATTATCTGCCGGACCGGTTCCATTGGAAGGCTCATATAATTGAATTTTTTGTCCAAGGGATTCTATGTGTTTCAATTTATCTGCATTGCAGACATTAAGAAGATATGTGAGTATCTGTTTTTTTTCCAAATATTCATTTTGGGTATTGAAATGATTTTGTAATTTCAATGCCAGCGTATCCAGTTCGTCCTGTTTTTGAAGCGTTCTTAAAACAGCGATCTCTTTATCTATCAAACGGTTAACAGCATCTGCCTTGAAATTTGGGATATGGCCGATTTCAAGGATCGACGGATGCTCCGGGCTGGAATATACACTATTTAATATAATGGTTTCCATGGCATGGATTTCACTTGAAAACACATTGGAATTCGAAGCAATCACATTGCGTGATGCCACAACCTTGGCCTGGGTGATATTTTTGGATATTTTCAGGTTCCCGCCGGACATGATAATTGTGCGATAATCTGACCTTTCGACAACCGATTCCTTTTCCCCGACATTTCCTTTGATATGGATATCTCCCGAGGCATCTACCTTTCCCAGAACATTTCCGGTGATTGACACGTCGTGGCAAATGACCGCGCCACCCGCGTTGATATTACCTTCAAGCTTTAAGTTAACATCACGATAGATCTCTTTGGTATCGGCCCCAAGATGCCCTGCCAATGTCCTGGTTTCCCGGTTATGGCGGCAAGGTTCAATAAACAGTGTCCTTTGCTTGAAAAGCACGGGGATGCCATCCTGGCCGGCAAGAAAAGACCTTCCCTTTTTCACCACACCGTTACCACACATCAAAAGATGGCTCCTGGGTTCAATGGGTAATATGGTTTGTCCCATGATATTCGTACCGGGTTTTCCCTGCTTATGGGGGGTGATTTTTGCTAAAACAGCTCCTTTTTTAACCTGGATTTGTGACCTTTGTCCTTTAATTTCAGTATTTGTGGAAGATTCAGTATCAAAATGGAACTGAACGATTTCATCAATTGATTGTTCGGGGAAAGTTCCCTGGGCGATTTTTAATCTGTCTCCGGTTTCGGAGTCAGCCAAAAAAATTTTGATCAATTCGTTACTGATCAATCCAAATCGAATACCGTTTAGCTTTAACCAATTATGGAAATGATCCAGCTCCAGATTTTCAAACGACTCTTTTTTACGATGAACCCATGCTTCCATTTTATCTTGGGAAACCGTGAATTCAAATAATTCATTGAATCGCTTACTTGAACTGATTTCCGATTTGTAAAGGGTAACGGCTTTTTCAAGGGATAACCGGTCTTTTTCAATCTGCTGCTGAATTTTCAAGATGAACAGAACATTCTGTTCAGTCAATTGAAAAAGTTCTTGTAGTATTTGGCCTAGATACCGTTTTTTTCCCCCCGATTCAGCATCTTTTTTCTGAATCCTCAAAGCCTGATTCAACTGCTCAATGGTTATAAAATTATATTTAACTGCAATAGCCCCAAATCGTTTATTTATCGTTGCCCGGTCCATTTCAGAAGAGGCAATGCCATAGATCGCCTGTTCAAGAAGATCATCCTGTATCCTGTCCTGGATGAGGAGAATTGCAGTTTTATTGGCCTGGCTCATCTCATTTTTTTCAACAAGGATGTCGCCGATTTTTTTACTTTTCCGATTTTTCCGAAAAAAAACATCCTGGTCATTCAGCGCATTTTCCACATGCTTTGGGGTGATAAACCGGTTACTGACGCCAATTTCTCCGAATCGTTTATCAAGCATTTTTATTTTCAGGTGGTTTCTCAGGGCAAGAAGGGAATTGATTTTTTCCTGTGTCAGGATCTTGGTTTCTTTGAAGATCGTCACGACACTATACCCAGGATCTTTTTGATAGATAGCTATCAATCGAGATAATATGGCCTGTTCCAGATTCGCAGTGATGAATTTGCATTTTACTGCCAGGGCAATAAGCTGCTGGTTTTCTTTTTGTGTATCTATCATACTATCATAAAAAACTGGCGCTTTATCTTGTCAACGGCCATTCATCAAAAAAGCGGCATCCCTGCGTTTGTTCAACGGATATATTCTAAAGTCCGTCATCCGGTCATCACACCTTTATAGATCACAGTCATGGTCTCTGTCCACCAAAAATCATGGTTCGAATCATGGGCATACCCATGGCTGCCGTGGCGGCAGGCCCAGTACCCCGAAACCGTGCCGAAAAACATGCAGGCAATGACCGTATGCTGCTCTTTATTTACATTGCAGATCCGCTGTCCGAAAATTGATGAGGTTGAAGTTGAATATGATGTTTTTCATAAATTTAACTCAAAAAAATTTATATTTACATAATTTTTTAAAAAATAATTGACTTTATCGTCATGTCAGCGTAATTTTTAAGAAATCAAATCAAGTAACCCTTTACGTTATCCTTCAAATAAGACGGGGCACCATGAAAATCGAGCTGATCAACATCAGCATTACCAGGGAATCCACACAGGGAAAAGGATCAGGCCATGACCGAACATGCCCTTTCAGCAAATGACAGATGTGCTGCATTTGAGGATCTTGGCATCCGGGATTATGTTCCGGTCCTTGATCTTCAGACCACTGCCCGGGAAGAGATGATCCAGGACCCGGGCCTTGGCGACCGGGTTTTTTTCGTCCAGCACCCTGCGGTCTACACCTTAGGCAAAAGAGGGGGGCGGGAAAATCTTGTGGTGCCGGAACGGTTTCTGGCCGAAAAAGGGATTGAGATTGTCCAGACCGCCAGGGGGGGAAACATCACCTTTCACGGGCCGGGCCAGGCTGTGCTCTATCCCGTCATCAACCTGGAACGGGCCAGGATCGGGGTGGCCGACTTTGTCCACGGTCTTGAGGAAATCATGATGAGAACGGTCCGGCAATTTGGTGTGGAGGCCCGAAGGGATCCGCAGAACCACGGTCTCTGGGTGGGGAAGAAAAAAATCGGCAGTGTGGGCATCTCGATTAAAAAAGGGATCTGCATCCATGGCCTGGCCCTGAATGTCTGTCCGGATCTGACCCCTTTTACCTGGATCAATCCCTGCGGTCTCCAAAATTTATCCATGACTTCACTTGAACAGGAAACCCACAATCCCCCCTTTGACCCGAAAGCTTCCATGGAACAGGTCAAAGATCTGTTTTTCAAATTTTTCTGCGACATTTTCGATTTTAACACAAGGAGGCCAATCCCATGAATTCCCTTTGCAACAGCCATACAGAAACCCGTTCTTCCGGTGCCATCCGGAAAGGCAAGCCCAGGTGGCTGAAAAAAAGCATGCCCAAAGGCGGGGATTACCAGCGGGTTACCCGGCTTTTATCCCAAGCAGGCCTTCATACCGTTTGCCAGGAAGCGGCCTGTCCCAACATGTTTGAATGTTTTTCAAAAAATACCGCCACGTTCATGATCCTGGGCTCCCATTGCACCCGGAACTGCCGGTTCTGCAATGTGGCTTCAAACCCTCCGGGCCCGGTTGACCCGGATGAACCCCAAAGGGTGGCTGATACCGTACTCAAACTGAAACTGACCTACGTGGTTGTCACTTCCGTTACAAGGGACGATCTTCCCGACGGCGGGGCATCCCATTTTGCATGTGTGATCCAGGCCATCAAAAAGGCTGGTCCGGGCATCCGGGTGGAAGTGCTGATCCCGGATTTCCAGGGAGATGTCAAGGCTCTTGAAAGCGTGGCTGAAGCAGACCCTGACGTGATCAACCACAACATTGAGACGGTTAAAGGCCTTTACGCCAGGGTCCGTCCCCAGGCCCTTTACCAGCGATCCCTTGACCTGATCCGACATGTTACTGAACGCTTTCCCGGCCTGCCTGCCAAGTCCGGCATCATGGTGGGCCTGGGCGAAACACCGGAGGAACTTGGGGCCACCTTCCAGGACCTGTACGATCACGGCTGCAATATCCTCACCGTGGGCCAGTACCTTCAGCCCACAAGGGACCATCTTTCCGTGGAAAAATTCTACAGTCCGGAAGAATTTGAACAACTTGACCGCATGGCCCGGGATATTGGATTTAAACAAGTGGCTGCCGGCCCCTTTGTCAGAAGTTCCTACAAGGCCGGGGCGTTGTTCGAAACACTTTAAAAATTCAAGTCTGTGCCTCCTGGCGTAATTTTTAAAAATTTTCTTGACGAACCATATGGTTAACTAGTAGTAGGATCGTTGGTTAACGAGTTCGAATGCAGAATTACGGAGGCGGACAGATGAACGGATTCTTTGTCGCGGGAACAGATACGGACGCGGGTAAAACAGTTTTTACTGCCGCTTTGGTGCGTCAAATACGGATGCAGGGTATAGATGCCGTGCCAATGAAAGTGATTCAGACCGGGGGAGGCTATACCCAGGACGGATACCCGATTTCCCCGGATTTTGAAGTCTATTGCAGGGCTTCATCCTTTATCCGGGATGGGGACGAAATAAGGGATATGGTGCCCTTGTCATTTTCCGCCCCCTGTTCTCCCCATCTGGCAGCCCGGATGGAAGGGACCGCGTGTGAAACCGGCCCGGTCCTGGCGGCGCTGGAGCGACTCTGCACAAGACATGACCTGGTCATTGCCGAAGGGGTGGGGGGGATCAATGTTCCCCTGTCAGACAGGCTTACAAGCCTTGCCCTCATCAAAGAAACAGGACTGCCCCTTATTCTGGTCATTCGAAACGTTTTGGGGTGCGTCAACCACGCCATCAATACCATCCAGGTCCTCAGATCTCATCGCATTCAAATCAGGGGGGCGGTCATGACCGAGACAAGTTCCCCAAAGGATTGCGATACATTTATTCTTGGGGATAATCCCCGGATTATCAGCCGGCTCGGCAACATTCCCATTTTGGGCAGCCTTCCCTTTATCCCCGGAGCCCAGTCCGGCACGGAACCGTTTTGGACCGCCCTGGATGTTTACATGAACGGTATTGCCGGCGCACTTTTAAACGGCGGGAACAATGAACAGAACTGAAGCATATCTGGCCTTTGACAAAAAACATATCTGGCATCCCTATACCTCCATGACCGATCCCCTGGGCGTCTATATGGTGAAACGGGCCGAAGGGGTCCATATCCACCTTGCCGACGGCAGGGTTTTGACCGACGGCATGTCTTCATGGTGGGCAGCCATTCACGGGTATAACCACCCCGTGCTGAACCGGGCCCTCCATGAACAGCTCAGGAACATGAGCCATGTCATGTTCGGGGGCCTGACCCATGAGCCGGCCTGCATCCTGGCTGAAAAGCTGATATCCGTTGTTCCCCAGGGACTTGAACACATCTTTTTTTCGGATTCCGGGTCTGTTGCGGTTGAGGTGGCTATCAAAATGGCCATCCAGTACCAGCACGCCCTGGGCAAGCCCGGAAAAAAAAAGCTGCTCACAGTCAGGAAGGGCTATCACGGGGACACCTTTGCCGCCATGGGGGTGTGCGATCCGGTCCAGGGCATGCACAGCCTGTTCAAGGGTGTACTGCCCGGGGCGATTTTCGCCCAGGCCCCCCAATGCTCTTTTTTCCAGGCCTGGGATGAAGGGGACACGGCTGAGATGGAATCGCTCATGGCCGAACGCCACCAAGAGATTGCCGCTGTCATACTTGAGCCGGTTGTCCAGGGGGCAGGGGGGATGCGCTTTTATCATCCCAATTACCTCAAACAGCTTGGCGCCCTGTGCCGGCGGTATGATATTCTGCTTATCTTTGATGAAATCGCCACGGGGTTCGGCCGCACCGGAAAACTGTTTGCCGCCCAGTGGGCCGGAATTTGCCCCGATATCATGTGCATTGGAAAGGCTTTGACCGGCGGGTACATCAGTTTTGCGGCAACCCTTGCAACCCCTGACGTGGCCCGGGGGATATCGTCTGACGGCGGGGTTTTCATGCATGGACCGACCTATATGGGAAATCCTCTGGCCTGCGCGGTTGCCAATGCCAGCCTCGACCTGTTGATGACCGGGGAGTGGCAGACCCGGGTTGGGGCCATCCAGGGCCTGCTGACCGAGCATCTTGCGTTGGCCCGGACTTTAGAAGGGGTCAAGGAGGTGAGGGTTCTGGGTGCAATCGGGGTGATCGAACTGGAAGAGGCGGTGGATATGTCTGTTATCCAGGATATGTTCGTCCGGGCCGGTGTCTGGATACGTCCCTTTGGCAGGCTGGTCTATACCATGCCGCCCTATGTCTGCAAAAAAGAGGATGTGGTGAAGATTGCACAAACCATGTGTCAGGTTGTAAAGGCGTATTTGAAAAGGAGGTAATGAGCGGTGATTTTTTTGATTTTGTATGTTGTGGCGCTCCTGGGCTTTGGTCTTTTTGAAGTTAAAAAAATAAAAAATAAGGAATTCTCAATATCCTGAGGAAGAAGATGCAATATACCATTGAGTCATATATCAATATCGCAAAAACCATTATTGAGGGGCAACGCCCTGAAGATAAAATTTATCATCATCTGGCATTGACCGGGGATAAGGATGTGTTCGCCCTGATGGCAGGTGCTGATCTCATCCGGGACACCTTTTTTAAACGTGAAATTCACCTATGTTCAATTTGCAACGGAAAATCCGGAACGTGCAGTGAAAATTGTAAATTCTGCTCCCAATCAAAATTTCATACCTCGGATATTGAAATCTATCCCCTGATGTCCAAAGCTGAACTCCAGAAAAGGGCATACGCGCTCATGGATACAGATGTCCACCGCTATTCGGTTGTGACCACAGGCAAAGGGCTTGGCAAAAGTGAGGTGCGGCAGGTGGCGGATGCCCTGGGTGAGCTTCCGTCAAAGAAATTATCCTATTGCGTCTCTTTGGGCATCCTGGATGATGAGGATATGGCGTATTTGAAAGCCTGCGGCATAGGCCGCTATCATCATAACCTTGAAACCTGCCGAAGCCATTTTGATACTGTCTGCACATCCCACACCTACGATGACCGGATCAATACGATTAAGAAAGCAAAAAACGCCGGCTTGTCTGTTTGTTCGGGCGGCATTTTCGGTGTGGGTGAAAGCATGGCCCAAGTCCTTGAGCTGGCGTTTGAATTAAGAGAACTTGAGGTGGATGCTGTTCCGATCAATTTTTTAACCCCCATACCGGGAACGCCTTTTGAAGGGGAAAATAATCTGACGCCGTTAAGGTGTCTGAAAATAATATCTGTCATGCGATATGTGCTGCCGGATACAGACATCATTATTTGCGGCGGAAGAATACCGAATTTAAAAATGCTTCATCCCTTTGTCTTCCAGGCCGGTGCAAACGGCATAATGACAGGCGATTATTTGACCACAAAAGGCAATCAACTTCAAGAAGACCTTGACATGATCAATCAGCTGGGGTTTGAATAAACTTAGCGCGCTAAGTTCTCATACTGACAAGGAGCAGCCCCACCCCTCAATAGGGTCGATCCTCGGGAAAATTATTTGTGATTGCGGAAAAGTTGTATACAACCCTGTTAAAGCGAATAATTATTTGCTTTAACAGGGTTGTATACGGTATAAAGCAAATAATTATTTGTGTTATAGATAAGGTTTCTATGATTGATGCGATTTGTAATACTGTGTTAAATCAGCTTGGGCAGCGCCTGAGGCAGGCCAGGTTGGCGCGCGAAGACTCCCAGGAGGATTTTGCATTCAGGATCGGCGTTTCTATCCCTACGCTGCGCAAGATGGAGACAGGCAGTCCCCAGGTGTCCATCGGCACTTGGGTAAAAGCCTTGGATATTCTTGGATGTATTTCTGACATGGATAAGCTGATTGCTCCTAAAGAATCGTTGGCAGAACGGTTTGAAATCCAACACAAGTATGCAGGCCGGCAGCGCGTCAAACGGAGCAGGTAATGCAGAAGCTCAATGTTGTGTTAACCCTTCCTGGCGGTGGGCATTTGTCCTGTGGTGAAATTTTTACCACCACACCTGATGCCCGGGGCCGGATCCAGGGATCTTTCCGGTATACAAAAGAGTACCTGTCAAATCCTGGTGCTTTTCCCCTTGATCCGGTGCACTTGCCTTTGGGCGCCGCTGAAATTGAGGCAGACCGTCCCCAGGGGATACATGGTGTATTTGAAGATGCCTTGCCGGATGACTGGGGCAGGGCGCTTTTATCCGCAAAGTACCGTATCCCCAGGGCAGAACAAACTGTGCCCAATTTATTAAAGTTTCTGGGAGCAAGCGGCCTGGGTGCATTATCTTTTTATTCCGGAAAGGGCAACGCATATGTCGACCCTTCAGCAGGTATTCATGATTTATCCCGGATGCTAGCGGCGGCATTAAATTTTGATGCCGGCCTTCCAGTGGATGAGAATGATCTAAACGCGCTTTTTATTTGCGGCAGTTCTCCCGGCGGGGCCCGTCCGAAGGCCTTGATTAAGGACAATGACGGCAGGCAGTGGATAGCAAAATTCCCCAGACTCAATGACCGCTATCATGTTGAAGCCATCGAAGCAGGAACCCTTTGGCTGGCGGTCAATGCCGGCCTGAATGTTCCCGATTTTTCAATCCGGAAGGCCGGCAACCGAAGCGTCCTGCTTGTAGAGCGGTTTGATATGACACCGTCCTGTGGCCGTAACCACATGATCAGCATGCAGACCTTGCTGGGCGCTGACGGATATTACAATATGTCTTATTCGGATATGTTTGTGATGATCAACAAATTCAGCAGCAAGCCCCGGAAAGATACAGATGCGCTGTTCCGGCAGATGGTATTTAATGCCGCCATCAGCAACACAGATGACCACCTTAAAAATTTTGCCATGCTTTATACCGAATCCGGATTTTGTCTGTCTCCGGCGTATGACCTGGTCCCGGATATTTATCATAACAGGGAGCATCGGTTATCTTTTCCCCAGGGAGCTGGTACATTGCCACCTGGCAGAAAGATTCTGGAAAGAATCGGCAATGTATATAAAGTGTCGAATCCGGGCCGGATCATGGACGATGTTTATCAATCTGTGTCCCGTTGGCAAGATGTATTTGAAGAATATGATGTTCCGGAAAAAGATATCCAGCGGCTTGAACCTGCCATCAGCCGGGGTTTAAGCCGATTAGGATCTCAGACGAAATAATCTGCATTCTATAGACCGGCACCGGATTCCCCGGGGACACACCAATGACGGAAAAATTAAATATTGTAATCAGACAATTGCCGTGCAGGATAACAATTTGTTGATTTGGTTCGGTAAAAGGGCTTATATGTACGATAATTTTTATTTAATTGAACGATCAGGCTGATTATGAAAAAAGAAAATCATTCAGAAATAAAAGATATTCGCGCACAGGTGAGAACTGCGGCTGCCGACGGAGCCAGTGTTGAATTTACGTTCCCGGATTCCATACTTGTATACCAGTTCCCTTTAAGGGACTGGAGTGATAACGGCTTGGGTATCCTGATCAAACAGGATGCCCGGATATTGGATTATATCCGGGTGGGTCAGATATTTTCAGTTAGCCTTCGCCGGGGTGGGAGGAGCCTTGCTTTGGAGATGTACCAGGTGGAAATCCGCCATATTTCAGATCCTGGACAAGGACAACATCCCGGGCATAAAGTCGTTGGGTTGAAAATTCTGGAGAGGATCCAGATGTAGTTATTTGTTTAACTCAAACCGGTACCCTACGCCGTGGACGGTTGTGATAATTGCAGGTGCCGCCGGTTTGTCCTCAATTTTTTTTCTCAAAATTGCAATATGCTGGTCAAGGGTCCGGGTGGTGCCCCCATATTCCACGCCCCATACACGGTTTAAAATGGTCTCCCTGTCCAGCACTTCCCCGGGGTGTCCGGAAAAAAGTCTGAGAAGTTCATGAATTCCAAATGGCTTGGTGATGTAATCGTCCGCACCAAGTTTCAGGCCCACCACTTTGTCGATCTCTTCCCCTTTAGCGGTGTTATTCTCCCGGTCAGCCGGGCGGTAAAGATCAAATGATCTCTTACCGGTCATGGGCGGATTGAACCGGTTGATAAATTGCCTTTCCTCCCCCGTGACAGCCCGGGAACGCCGGGGGTACAGCAGGCTTTTTTTTGGGGGTGGACTTTTTTTCCTAAAGTGTAAGTATCTTAATCCAGAAAATCCAATTCCGGAATGGGCAACAGTTTTTTGCCCGGGCCCAGACACACCAGTTCCAGAGTACAGGTTACTGCCGGCTTGTTTTGGCCCGGGCGCCAGGCGCTGTGGAAAAACACCACCCGGTATGGTCCCTGCTTTTCCCAGGTGGTGCGTATATCCAGAATATCCCCGAACTGGGCTCCGTCATGGTATCCGATGTCCGCTTTATATACGGCAAATCCGACACCCTGGTCGTGCCACATCCGGACCAGGGTCTGAACACCGAATATGTCTTCCCTGGCCCGTTCAAAATATTTCAGATAATTGGCGTGGTAAACGACGCCGGAGTGATCCGTGTCTTCATAATATACACTGGCCTTGAAGTGGTGGACGGCCGGGTCCTGATCCGCTGTATGCATCTTGGTGATATGTTTTGTGTTAGTCATAGTCATAATCGTTTATATACATTGTCCCTGGATTTACATAAAAAGTATTGAATATTTATTGCGGTTGACATTAAACTGCCTGGCATTAATCCACAAGTTTTAATACATGGAACATCATAATTAGCCAAGGAAGAAATCATGGAATTACAGGCTGCCATTGAGCAAAGAAAAAGCATTCGCGGATTTTTAAACAAACCGGTTCCCAAAGAGGTTCTGACTCAGCTTCTTACCCTTTCTGCCAGGGCGCCGTCTACGAAGAATGCACAACCGTGGTATTTTTATGTGGTTGCTAAAGAACCTTTGGAACAGCTCAAACACGCCAATGTGGAAAGGTTCCGCAGGTCTGAAGCCCCCCCTGAGGAGATGGCGCATACCCTGGTTGAACCGGAAAAAGGAACTGTTTACCGTGACCGGCAGGTAGATATTGGAAAACGGCTGTTTACCATCATGGGGATCGGAAGGGAAGATAAAGCCAAACGGATCGAGTGGATGGAACGGGGATTCCGGTATTTCGATGCACCTGCGGCGATTATCGTTGTCGGCGATAAATCACGTCCCATTGAAGGCACCTATATGGATGCCGGATTGGTTACGCAAACGATCTGTCTGGCTGCACTTGATTTCGGGCTTGGCACCTGTATCGAGAACCAGGGCATCACCTATTCCGACGCAATTAGAGAAAATCTTAAAATTCCTGATGATAAGCGCTTACTGGTTGCCATTGCAATTGGGTACCCTGACTGGGATTTTTCCGGAAACCAGATAACCAGTCCCCGGGAGGACCTGGAAAATGTTGTTACCTGGTGCGGATTATAAGGGGTTTGAAAAAAAAATAACGCCGCCATATCTATAAAACTCGCCAGGAGGCAGCATGATCTGCGTTGAAATACCCGGCATTGGTCCGGTTCGTATTCAAAACGTGATGTTTGACTTCAACGGCACCATTGCTGCGGATGGCCGTCTTCTTGACGGAGTGGGGCCGGCCATGAACCGGCTTGCCCCTCAACTTGATTTTCATGTGGTGACCGCTGACACCTTTGGCTCGGTCCAGGCGCAGCTTGGCGGGGTGAAGACAGAAGTTGTATGCATTTCAAATCAGGATCAGGATCGAAAAAAACTGGATGTACTCAATCGCATCGGCGCAGATACCACCATGGCTGTGGGCAACGGTGTCAACGATGCGTTGATGCTTAAACATGCAAGGCTGGGCGTTGCGGTACTCGGGGCCGAGGGGATGGCGCTGCCGGCTTTGATGTCCGCCGATGTGATGATCCGGCATATTCTGGATGTATTTGCCTTTTTTGAAAAGCCTAAACGGTTGATCTCCACCCTGAGAAACTGATTTTTTAATTAAGGATCAGCCGGCCTTGCGGATAAAGGCGCGCTTGCGAAGCAGCAGCCACAACCCGCCGCAAACCACCCCGGTTATCGTTTGTATCAGTCCAAGGCTTGGAATCAGATCTTCCACCGTCTCAAGGGAGATGAGAAACATACCCAGGCTGCCTATGAACATGGCCATGAAATTGATCAGGGATGCGGCTGATCCCGTGTCTTCATCCTGCTGGGATAACAGCAGATTGGTAGAAGGGGGGCGTATCAGGGTGCATGCCAACGTGCTGGCCAGCATGCCCGGAGCGAACAAAAACGGAGAGCCGCTGCCTTTCATGAAAATGAAGCTCCCGCTTACGGCCATACAGGTAAAACTGCCGATGATGATATTGCCCGGGGAAAACCACCGTGATATCTGGATATAGATCAAGGGTCCTGCCAGGGCACCCAATGCATTGAGACCGAAATAATAGCTGTAGGCCTGTTCATCCATGCCAAACCCCTGGATATAAATAAATGCAGAGGCCCCGATAAAGGTCATAATCGGCAGGGATATCATGGAAAATATCATGAGCAAAATGGAAAACCCCGGATTTTTCATGACCACGGCCAGGCGTCCCAGGGCGTTGAACAAAGAGCCCGGGTAGGGGGTTTCAAGGGGCTCATCCAAAAACAGGGACAGGCAGAATGAAACCAGGCCGATTCCGGCCAATGCCCAGTATATGGCATGCCAGGACATGAATCTTAAAATCTGTGCCCCTGCCACCGGTGCCACCACCGGGGCCACAATGACCATGGCCATGACAACGGCCAGCACGGACTCCCGCTTCCTGCCCGTGTACATATCCTTGACCATGGCTGTTGCCACGGCACTGCCTGCACCGCCGCCAAAACCCTGGAATACCCTGGCCAGAACCAGTGTCGTTACATTGGTGGACATGGCGCATACGATGCTGCTTAACGTGTACAGAACAAGTCCGGTCAGCAGGATGGGTTTTCTGCCATATTTTTCACTGACTGGTCCCCAGATCAGAATACCCAGGGAAAAGGAGATTAAAAACAGACTCAGGCTCAGGTTCACAAGGGTCTGGCCGGCATTAAACTCTTCCATGACATGGGGCAGGGCCGGCAGATACAGATCCGTTGACAAGGGCGGAAAGGCGCTGAGCAGCGCCAGCATGGCGATGATTGAACGGTCGCCGAAAAATTTTTGTTTTTGATGCATTCGTTACTCTTTTTTCCAGATTACTTTACAGGGTTGGTTTCAATATTTAAAATCTGTTGTTTATCAGCAATACCCAATGATGGAAAGGCTATTTTGTCACCCATGGCATCCCCAAGATTGAACAGATGATACAAAAGAATCCCGGGTAAGACGAAGTTGTCTCATTTTTGGCAACCGGCCGATTGTGTCTGTCCGTCATGGAGATAATTATTAATGCAATTAAGCGAAAGTTGGAAAAATGAAAGTACTTGTTATTAATTCAGGAAGTTCCTCACTGAAGTATAAATTGTTTGACTTATCCGGTCCCAGGGCAATATGCGCGGGCCTGGTGGAGCGAATCGGCAGTCCGGAGAGCAGTCTGACCCATACCCTGTATCCGGACCCGGGACCTGGTGAAAAAACCGAACTGATTGAAATTTTTAAGAATCACACCCAGGCCATCGAAAAGGTGGCTGCTTTACTTATGGCAGGTGATGATCCGCTTGTTAAATCGGCTGACGAGCTTTTAGCCATTGGTCACCGGGTGGCCCAGGGCGGTGAATTTTTTAAGGAAAACTGCATTGTGGATGCCAGGGCCATTGAGGGTATCCGGGAGAATATTGTGCTGGCGCCCTTGCATAATCCGGCCAATCTGGCCGGGATTGAAGCGGCTATGGCGTATTTTCCCGGCGTGCCTTCGGTTGCCGTGTTTGATACGCTGTTTGCAAGCAGTCTCCCTGATTATGTTTACCGGTATGCATTGCCCACTGCGTATTATAATGATTATAAAGTCAGGCGGTACGGATTCCATGGCGCCTCCCACGCCTATGTCACCAAAACCCTTGCCGGTCTGATGGGAAAACCGTTAAATGAGTTGAACAATATTGTCTGCCACCTGGGCAACGGATCTTCCATAACCGCTGTCAAAGGCGGCGTGTGCCGGGAAACATCCATGGGTATGACGCCCACTTCCGGTCTGATCATGGGGACCCGGTGCGGTGACATTGATCCTTCCCTGCCTGCCTATCTTACCTCCCGTACCGGTAAAAGTGCCGGGGAAATCCAGACGGTTCTTGACCGTGAAAGCGGTCTGACCGGTATCTGCGGGATGAATGACATGCGGGATATCCACAAAGCCATGGCCTCGGGTGATGACAATGCCAGACTTGCCTTTGAGATGCTGTGCCATGGTATTAAAAAATATATCGGGGCTTACTATGCCGTGCTTGGCCGGCTGGATGCCATTGCCTTTACCGCCGGCATCGGGGAAAATGACACAAAAGTCCGGGCCAAATCCCTGGAAGGGCTTGAGCACCTCGGTATTATAGTGGATCAAGAGGTGAATGCCGGTTTAAGGGGTAAATCCGCCCGGATCTCCACCCATGACAGTGCCGTGGAAGTCTGGGTGGTCCCCACGGATGAAGAATTTGAGATTGCAACCATCTGCAAGGATCTTGTATTGTAAGATGACAAAAATGTATGATTTGTTTTTAAAATGATTTTGACAGCCCGAATCCTGCCCATACAAAAATCAGTCCGGCGCTTAGCTGAATAAGCCCGTTTAGAACGGCCAGGCCGATCTGTCCGTTGCGCATATATAAAAACAGTTCAAATCCAAAGGTGGAAAACGTAGTAAATCCGCCTAAAAATCCGGTGAAAACAAGCAGCCTGATCTCCGGGGGAAAGATTTGCCGTGTGTCGGCAATACCACCTAAAAGTCCTATGATAAAGCATCCTAAAACATTGACAGTGATGGTTCCTAAAGGAAGTGATGTATTTTTTACGGCATTGACATATCCTTCATATACCAGAAAGCGGCACATGGCTCCCATGGCACCGCCTAATCCTACCATTGCTATTTTGATCATTTTTTATATTAACCGGTTTATGGCGTATGGTACATTAATGTAATAATCTTATTTTGTTTTACCACGAAGCGCACGAAGTTCACGAAGATATTAGCGTACCAAGCGTCTTGTTCTTCGTGAACTTCGTGGTTTTAATCTGAACGTATCTTAATGTTATGACATTGGGTAAAAGATGTTAAACAAAAGACTATCCGATTTTTAACTGGATATTGTGGGATGCCATGGTGCGGGTGACGGCCCGGTTCATCTCGTCCAGATCCAGATTAGAGCGATATTTTCCGTCCGTTTCGCTGATCTCTATCCCGTCTATGGTTTTACGGGTCAGTTTGAGCAGTACGCTGAGGCCGAATGTCTTTTTTACTTCGAATATTTTTTTATTGCTGTCCATTATAATAAGTCCTTTCAATAAGTCCTTGGTTTGTGTGTTCGTTTGTGTGTTCAATTCTGAATTTATGAAATGCAAGTTGCATACCGTTCTGTTTAAAAATTAATGAAAAAGTGCTAAAGGTCAGAGGAGTCAGGACCTGTAAGGTGAGTTTGTATCTATTGTTAGAAACCCCTTGGTATAATTATCGGAATAACTGGGCAGAAATTTACATTTTTGTTTTGGTTATTACCGGGTTTTTTGAACAGTGGTTGACATGGGATTGTTTTTTCAGGATAAAGATAGGGCTGGCTTTGATCTTTGCCTAATATGAGTGTCAAGGAGGTTTTAAGCGTTTTGAATTCCCCAAATCCGGATAATCCCATATTCATCGTGGACGACGATTCAAAGATCCTTGCAGCAGTAGAAACGGCTCTGCGAAAGGCCGGTTTTGACAACATTACTGCCATCGGGGACTCAAGGGATGTGATCAGGACCATGGAGCGCAGGATTCCCGGACTGGTCCTCCTGGATTTGAACATGCCTCATATCAGCGGCGGCCACCTGCTGAAAAGTATCCGTAAAACCTGGCCAAGAATACCTGTTATTGTGCTTACAAGTAATCTTGACGTGGATACGGCTGTTCAATGCATGAAGATCGGGGCCATGGATTATATCCTTAAGCCCGTTGATTCGGATCGCCTGGTCAAGTCGGTGAAACAGTCCCTTGACGGCGGGCAGGGCCTGGGTAAGCTTTCCCCTCCCCAGCGCCAGGAGTTATTTGCCCAGATAAAAAAACCTGCCGCCTTCAGCGCGATCATTACCCAGGACAGTCAGATGCATTCCATTTTCCATTATGTGGAAGCTGTGGCACCGTCTCCCCAGCCAGTGCTGATTTTTGGGGAAACCGGGGTGGGAAAGGAGTTGATCGGTCAGTGCATTCACAACTTGAGCGGCCGCAAGGGAAAACTGGTTAAGGTCAATGTGGCGGGGCTGGATGATAATGTGTTTTCAGATACCTTGTTTGGCCATGTGCCCGGCGCGTTTACCAGCGCCCAGACTGCCCGGCCCGGGTTGATCCTCCAGGCTTCCGGGGGAACTTTGATGCTGGATGAGATCGGCGATCTGGCATTGTCCTCCCAGGTCAAGCTGCTCAGACTGCTCCAGGGCGGTGATTATCTGGCCCTGGGGTCGGATATTACCCGGCATTCGGATACCCGGATCATTGCGTCCACCAACCAGGATCTGTGGGCACTTGAAAAACAGGGCAAGTTCAGAAAGGATCTGATTTACCGCCTTTCCACACATACGCTGACCATACCGCCGCTGCGGGAACGCCTTTTGGACATTCCCCTGCTTCTGGATCGTTTTATCTGCCAGGCAGCCGATGAACTGGATAAGCCTGTGCCTGATATCCCGAAACGTCTGATTGAAACCATGGAAACATATCCATTCAAGGGAAACATCAGGGAGTTGAAATCCATGGTTTACGATGCCATGTCCAGGTACCAGGGCGGCGCCATTTCTGCCGATCTGTTCAATATTTCCACCCACGCAGATCATGGGCCAGGGTCGTCTATACCTTTAAACCAGGACCTTCCGACTTTGAAACAAGCCTCTAATGCGCTGGTGGAAAAAGCCATGGCCTATACAGGGGGCAATCAGACTGCGGCATCCAAAATTCTGGGCATTTCACAGCAGGCGCTCAGCAAGCGCCTTCAAAAACTTCGTGGAGAAGTATAGTCCGGTCCGCCTACAATTTAATTGTATCTACAATATTTGTTGTAATTGTGTCTATCTTCCTGTTATAAAGAGATATTCTTATTTTTTATTTAAAAAACGCTAACAATTTTTATTGTAGCTGGTTTGGGTTAAAATAAACATCATTTTGATTATTTTGTTTATTATCAGCATGTTAAAGCTGAAAATTCTCTTCGGTACAAAATTTGCTCTTAAATCGTTGATAAAATGGTTAAACGTAAATTTTGGGTACATTTTATAAGAAAAGGAGAGCCTTACTATGAGTGAGAATATTTTTCATGCACCGGATAAATTTCGTGAAAATGCCTGGATTAAATCCATGGATGAATACAAGGCCATGTATCAAAAATCCGTGGAAGACCCTGAAGGGTTCTGGGGAGAAATTGCAGAAACGTTTTACTGGGAAAAAAAATGGGACAAGGTCCGGGAGTTTAACTACAGTATGTCCAAGGGGCCGATATCCATTGAATGGTTTAAAAATGCCAGGACAAATATTACCTATAATTGTCTGGATCGTCATCTGGATACCCGGGGGGACCAGGCTGCGTTGATCTGGGAGGGAAACAGTCCGGGTGAAGATATGGTGATCACCTACCGTGCGCTCCATGAAAAGGTGTGCCGCTTTGCCAATGCCCTGAAAGAAAGCGGGGTGGGCAAGGGGGACCGTGTGGCCATATACCTGCCAATGGTCCCTGAACTGGCCATCACCATGATGGCCTGTGCCAGGATAGGGGCCATCCACTCCATTGTATTCGGGGGCTTTTCTTCCGAGGCCCTGGCCAACAGAATCATGGATTCCCTTTGTAAAGTTCTGGTGACATCGGACGGGGTCATGCGCGGGGCCAAGTCCGTTCCCCTCAAGGGCAATGCGGACCAGGCCCTTAAGATGTGCGCAGACCAGGGGCACGTCGTTGAAACCTGTTTTGTGGTCAAACGGACCGGTTCCGGTATCAATATGGTAGAGAACCGGGATGTCTGGTGGCACGAGGCGGCCCAGGCCCAGAGTGCTGAGTGCCCTGTGGAATGGATGGATGCCGAGGATCCGCTGTTCATCCTCTATACATCAGGCTCCACAGGCACACCCAAGGGGGTTCAGCACAATGTCGGCGGATATATGGTGTATACAGGAACCACGTTTAAATACATCTTTGATTACCACGATGGCGATGTTTACTGGTGCACGGCAGATATCGGGTGGGTTACGGGTCATTCCTACATTGTTTACGGCCCGCTTTCCCAGGGTGCCACATCCATTATATTTGAAGGCATACCTTCCTATCCGGATCCCGGCAGGTTCTGGGCCACAGTTGACAAATGGAAAGTCAACCAGTTCTACACAGCCCCCACTGCCATTCGGTCGCTCATGGCCCAGGGAGATGAGTGGGTGGCACAATATGACCTTTCCTCCCTGCGGCTGTTAGGATCAGTGGGCGAACCCATTAACCCCGAGGCGTGGCAATGGTACCATAAACATGTGGGAAAAGAGCAGTGTCCCATTGTCGATACCTGGTGGCAGACTGAGACCGGCGGTATCATGATTTCTGCGTTGCCCTATGCCATTGACCAGAAACCTGGTTCCGCCACCCTGCCGTTTTTCTCTGTGCAGCCTGTAGTACTTGGTGAAGACGGCAAAGAGCTGGAAGGGGCATGCGAAGGCATCCTGGCGATCAAGGAACCCTGGCCCGGTCAGATGCGCACGGTTTATAACAGCCATGACCGTTTTGAAATGACGTATTTCCAGATGTTTGACGGATATTATTTTGCAGGCGACGGCTGCCGCAGGGATGAGGACGGCTATTTTTGGATCACAGGCCGTGTGGATGACGTTATCAACGTGTCCGGACACCGCATGAGTACATCCGAAGTGGAATCTGCCTTGGGCAGTCACAAGGATGTGGCCGAGGCTGCAGTCATCGGGTATCCCCATGATATCAAAGGGCAGGGTATTTATGCTTTTATTACATTGAATATCGGTGTATCCCCGTCCGATGAACTGATGGCGGACCTGAAACGTCATGTGAGAAATGAAATCGGGCCCATTGCCACGCCGGATATCATCAATTTTGCCTCGGATCTGCCCAAGACCCGGTCCGGCAAGATCATGAGGCGTATCTTAAGAAAGATTGCAACGGATGAGCATGACCAGCTTGGCGATATATCCACCCTGTCAGATCCTGAAGTTGTGGGCACGCTGATCAACAGCCATAAGGAATTGATGAAATAGCAATGACCCCTGGCAAATGGGTGACTTTGCGTTCAAATACCACTTAATCTTGACAGTCTGACTGATTTTGCTTAATTGGTACATAAGTCTCAAGTCTGCTATGACGGTTGTTTTTAAAGGATAGTTACATGTCCCAAGATACATCTCTTGTCAATCTTCTGGTGGACCAGGAACGTCATATATCACTTAAACAATTATTATCCTCTTTGCCGGATATCACATTGAATCTGCGTCAGATCTGTGATTTTGAATTGTTAACCACAGGTGTGTTCAGTCCGCTGAAAGGATTTATGACCCGGGTGGCGTATGACAGTGTCCTGGACCGCATGCGCCTGCCTTCCGGCGAAATCTGGCCCGTGCCCATCTGCCTTGATGTCTCCAGGGATCTTGCAGACAGGTTTGAGGCTGGGCAGTCTGCTGTACTCCGTGACCCTGAAGGATTTCCTTTGGGTATCATGGCCATTGAGGACATCTGGCAGGCAGACCGGGAAAAAGAGGCCATGGCTGTTTACGGCACCACAGATTGGCCCATGATGAGGTGGCCCGGCTCCAGGGCGGGCGCGGCCGATACTACGTTGGCGGCCGTATTGAAGCCTTGAATCTGCCGATTCATTCTGATTTCAAGCAGATCCGCAACACGCCTTCGGAGGTGCGGCAACAGTTTCGTAAGCTGGGATGGAATCGGGTTGTGGGGTTTCAGACCCGGCAGCCCATCCATCGTCCCCAGTTCGAGCTGACCATCCAGGCCATGAAAAAGGCAAAGGCAAACCTGTTGATGCTGCCCATCGCAGGCATCCCCAGACCCGGAGATTTTGACCATTATACCCGGATGCGCTGTTATCAGAAGGTGGCAGCCCATTATCCCCCGGACACCCATATGCTTAATCTGCTCTCCTTGTCCACCCGGCTGGCAGGCCCAAGGGATGCGGTGCTTCACATGATCATCGGGAAAAATTTCGGGTGTACCCACTTTGTCATCGGGCATAACCATGCAACCCCGGGAACGGACAGCAGCGGAAATCCATTCTACGATACCCCCCAGATCAGGGAACTGACCCTCCAGGCCGGGGAAGAGATCGGTATTGAGCCGGTATTTTTTGAAGAGATGGTTTATCTGCCCTTTGAGGATGAGTTTAAGCTGGCCAGTGAGGTGAAGGAGGGCCAGGAAACCCTCTCTTTTACCAATGACCATATCCGTGACCGGGTCAGAAAGGGAAAACACATACCGGAATGGGCCAGTTTTCCGGATGTGATCAACGAACTGCGCCGTTCCTATCCGTGTCCTGCCATCCAGGGATTTACCGTTTTTCTCACCGGGCTTTCCGGGGCCGGAAAATCCACCATTGCCAAGGTGCTGTATTCAAAATTTATGGAAATCGGCACCCGGCCCGTAACCCTCTTGGACGGCGACATTGTCCGGCGCAACCTGTCTTCGGAGCTTAATTTTTCCAAGGAGCACCGTGACATCAATGTCCGGCGCATCGGATTTGTGGCTTCCGAGATCACCAAGAACAGAGGCATTGCCATCTGCGCCCCCATTGCCCCCTACGAGCGGACAAGGTCGAAAATCCGTACATCCATTGAGGCCCATGGCGGATTTTTTGAAATCCATGTGGCCACCCCCATCAGCGTGTGCGAAAAAAGGGACCGCAAAGGCATGTATGCCAAAGCCAGGGCAGGACTGCTCAAGGGCTTTACCGGGGTGGATGATCCATATGAGGAACCTTCAAATCCGGAACTGTCCATTGACACCTCCAACCTGACCCCGGATGAGGCGGTCCGGCAGATTTTACTGCTGATCAGTGAAAAGGGGTTTGTTTAGGAATGAGTCCGAATTAAAACCATGAAGAGCATGAAGGACATGAAGATTGATTTCCCGGCATATATTCTTCATGTCCTTCATGGTGAAATAAAATACTCAATGCTTAAGTTTATGACATTGGGTTATCTATTGTCCCTGACAAGTGATTTGCCAGCACCGGTGGATCTGTTTTTTCTTGGAAATATAGTCTTCGGGAATCGTTTCCCGGGTGATCTCTTTAATATCAGCGGCGTCAAGCCTGTTTTCAGCCATGGAAAAATTCTGGTGGTTGGTGGAAAAAAATACCGTACTCCCCGGGCGCATGAGCTTGAACACCTGGTTGAGCAGAAAAGGATAGTCTTTGGCAATATCAAAGTGTTTGTCGGCCATGCGCGTGGTGGAATAGGAGGGGGGATCCACCACAGCCAGATCGTATCTGTGTTTAAGCCAAAGGGCTTTTTTCAGGAAATCAAACGTATCCATCCGGACCTGGGAGTGGCAGGGTGCGGATAGGTTGTTTAAGGCCAGATTCTCTTTGACCCAGGTAATGGCGGTTTCGGACCGGTCCACGGACAGGGTGGAGGCTGCCCCGCCCTTTGCCGCATAACAGGTGAAGGCGCCGGTGTAGCAATACAGATTTAAAAAATCCTTGTCCCGGGCCATCTGTCTGACCATCATCCGGGTGTCCCTGTGGTCGGAGAATAGACCGGTGTCCACATAGTCGCTGGGGTTGACCAGGAATTGAAGATCCCGTTCCCACATGGGGATCTTTTTGTTCTTCGTATTAATCCTCTGGTACCGGGTTCCGTCCTTGATACCTGCCTTCCGGATTTTAAGATGCAGGTTTTCCTGCGGAACATCAAGGGCCTGGGCCACAGCCCTGCCCATCTGGGGCAGCCAGTCCGGCTCGGACTGTTTTCTGGCATATTCAGCCACCACAAGATGTCCGGCATACCAGTCCACCACAGCCCTGATTTCAGGGATATCCCAGTCATACAGCCGGAAAACCTGCAGGTTCTGTTTTGTGAACCGCGTATACAGGTGCTTGAATCTTTTTTTTACCCTGTTGGCCAGCATCTGGGCCTGTTCCTGATATTTTTCACTGGTCTTCATGGTAAAATGTCATACACCATTCAAGTGTGAATGGCAAGAAAGGCAAAGGTGTTCCGGCAGTTCTGAATATGGAGAGATCTTCAACGCCGGTTAAAGTTAATTTCCAGTTTATGATTTGACCTGATACTTAAGTTAAATTATAACGTGAAGGGGAGAATTTTAATCCCAGTAACTTTTACAAGAACCCTGACGATATTTAATGGACCTAAATTTATAATCATTTACGATGGAGGAAATCAGCGATGACATCCACATTACCGGAACAGATGAAAGTGATTGAAATTACCGAACCAGGCGGCCCCGAGGCCCTTTCTGTGGGAACCAGGCCTCTGCCCCAGCCGAAACCGGGAGAGGTGCTGATCAAGGTGGCGGCCACCGGTATAAACGGGCCCGATATGGTTCAGCGTAAAGGGCTTTATCCGCCGCCAAAGGGCGCGTCGGACCTTCTGGGTCTGGAGATTGCAGGAACCATTGTTGCCGTCGGCAGCGATGTCAACGATTGGTCTGTGGGAGACCAAGTCTGTGCCCTGACCAACGGCGGCGGTTATGCCGAGTATTGTGCCGTTGTGGCGTCCCATTGCCTGCCGATTCCAAAAGGCTTGAGTTTGGTGGAAGCCGCGGGAATTCCCGAGACGTTCTTCACGGTTTGGAGCAATATATTCATGGGGGCCGGACTCAAAGAAGGGGAAACCTTTCTTGTCCACGGCGGTTCCGGCGGTATCGGCTCAACGGCCATCATGCTTGGAAAAGCCTTCGGCTCAACGGTTTATGCCACTGACAGCCCTGCAGAACGATGTGAAGCCTGTAAAGGTTTCGGTGCCGATCGGGTTATTGACTACAACAAGGAAGATTTTGTTGAAATTGTCAGAAATGAAGCCAAGGGCGCCAATGTCATTCTCGATATTGTCGGAGGAGACTACATTGCCCGCAATATCAAGGTGTCGGCACCGGATGCACGCATCGTTCAGATTGCATTCAACAAGGGCTCCAAAGTCGAGATCAATCTGATGCCCATCATGCTGAAACGGCTCCTTTACACGGGCTCCACCCTGCGCAGCCGTTCGGATGCCTCGAAATCTGAAATTGCGGCACAGCTCAGGGAGAAGGTCTGGCCGCTGATTGAGGCGGGAAAAATCAAACCGGCTGTCCACAAAACATTTCCCCTGGAGCAGGCTGCAGAGGCCCATCGGCTTATGGAAAGCGCAACGCATGTCGGTAAGATTATTCTCGAGGTATGACCGTTATCTTGTGCCTGAACGATAAACCTGAACGATAAACCTGAACGATAAATCAGATGGGTTCAAGTTTATGGACAACCGGTGGGCACAAAAAGCGTGCCCACCCTACCGCTTACCGTTACCTTCCCTGGCAAAGAAGTTCCTAGTGGACCCGTACACAATTGTGTACGGGTTATATTTATAATTGCTGGGGGCGTTTCCCATTGAGCGTTGGGTTGCCAACTCAATTCAGCAATTTGCCGACGGGCGTATAGACCAGTCCAAAGGCCTCGGCCACGGCCTTGTAGGTCACCTTGCCGTTGATGACGTTGGCGCCAAGTTTGATCTCCTCGTTGGCCTGCATAGCCCCTTTCCACCCCTGGTTGGCGATCTGCAGCGCATACGGCAATGTGGCGTTGGTCAGGGCCAGTGTCGAGGTCTTGGCCACAGCTCCGGGCATGTTGGCCACGCAGTAGTGCACCACGCCGTCGATCACAAAGGTGGGATCGCCATGGGTGGTGGCCTTGGAGGTTTCAAAGCAGCCTCCCTGGTCAATGGCCACGTCCACCAGCACCGAGCCTTTTTTCATGGTCTTGAGCATGTCGCGGGTCACCAGCCTGGGTGCCTTGGCTCCGGGAATCAGCACCGCCCCGATCACCACATCAGCTTTTTTGACCAGCGTGCGAATCGTTGCCGGACTGGACATCAGGGTGAAGCAGTTGGCCGGCATTACATCGCTCAGGTAGCGCAACCGGTCCAGGTTCATATCCAGAAGGTAGACCTTGGCCCCCAGGCCGCAGGCCATCTTGGCCGCATTGAACCCGACCACGCCGCCGCCGATCACCACCACCGTGGCCGGCTCCACCCCGGGCACCCCGCCCAGAAGAATGCCGCGGCCGCCCTGGGCCATCTCCAAAAACTTGGCGCCTTCCTGAATGGCCATGCGTCCGGCCACCTCACTCATGGGAGTCAACAGCGGCAGGCTGCCGTCGGCTTTCTGAATGGTTTCATAAGCGATACATACGGCCTTGCTCTTGATCAATGCCCGGGTCTGGGGTTCGTCAGCTGCCAGGTGCAGGTAGGTGAAAACGATCTGCCCTTCCCGGATCAGGTCGTACTCCGGCGGCAAGGGTTCTTTAACGTGCATGACCATGTCAGCCCCAGCGTAAATTTGTTTGGGCGTATCGACTATTTTGGCCCCGGACCGGGTGTAGGCGTCGTCGGTGAAGCCGCTGCCCGCCCCGGCGCTTTTTTCCACCAGTACCTCATGCCCGTTCTTAACCATTACCTCCACTCCCGCCGGCGTCATGCACACCCGGTTCTCCTCCGCCTTGATCTCCCTGGGTATTCCTATGATCATGTTTCCTCCCTTATGCATGCGGTTTGAATCCCAAACTCTTTAGAACTCAATGTAAGTGGGCCGCTGAAAAATACGCCCGGGTTAAGTTTTTTTTGACTGGCACACGCCCATCGGCTTTACAGAGCAACATTCGCACGGATCTCAGTCGCGGTGTTATCTTATAGGCGCTGATGATACAGATGGTCAGGATTTGTATTTTTTCAGGAATTATTCTGCATTGAGATTCTTTAAAATCTTTTTTGCCAAGGCTTCTTTAATTTCGTTATGGCGTGGGATAGTCTCAATTACACCGTTTTTCGGATTAATCCAAAGTGAATGTGAAGCACCTTCTCGTTTCAAATAACATCCGGCAATTCTTAATTTTTTTTCGAGATCCCTTCGCTTCATCCAACCATCACTTTATCTTGAATAACATCATCTGGAAGTCCTCTAAGAATATCATCCCTTCGATCCTCTAACAAAAACTCTATGGCCTCACGTAGATTATTCTTTGCATCCTCTATTGTTTCTCCCTGACCATTGGCACCAGGAACCTCAGGACAAATAGCCCAGAACCCACCTTCAAGCGCTGCTTCAATTATTGCTGTGAATTCTGCTTTCATTATAACCTCCTGTCGTAAAGTTCAATCATATAAATACATATGCCTAAGGCGGGCTATGCCCGCAACCTAATAAACGGTGATATGAGCTAAGCAATTTCTCATGTATAATAATGGTAGATTAAATATTTTTAAAATACAAAAAGGAACTGCTTATGAAAAATTTTATAGACAGGTTTTCGGATTTGGTCAAGGATGTGATAACAGGGTTTGACCGTATTGTTTTCAAAAGTTTTATTCTTCCACTGATGTCTGCCTCCGAGGTGATGCACTTCTGCCGGAACAGGGGGATTCTTAACAAAAATTACAAAGACTGGATGTTATCTCAGACCAGAAGCACAATTGCCACAACAGAGCAATACGCTATCTTGCTCAAAACGGCTATCTGCTTCCCCTTGCCGCTTGATGTAGGTCCTTGCAACTCCTTCATCTCGCCCTACTGTTGATACAAAGTATCCCTACGCCCCGGCAAAGCCGGGGGGTTACCCATGTTAATTAAATTTTTGCATCGGATAATCATGTGTAAATTTAA
Organism: Desulfobacter vibrioformis DSM 8776; assembly: GCF_000745975.1. Lineage (GTDB taxonomy): Bacteria > Desulfobacterota > Desulfobacteria > Desulfobacterales > Desulfobacteraceae > Desulfobacter > Desulfobacter vibrioformis. Next base: position 104,853 of record NZ_JQKJ01000017.1, read on the forward strand.
TCTTTGGCCTCGTCGAGCACTTTTCGGACCGTTTTTGCCAGATCAGCCTTCAGAAAGGGTTTGTTCATAAAGGCTTTGATACCGATTGCTGCCAGGGATTTATCAGAAATCTTTTTACTAAAACCGGTACACAAGATTACAGGAATATCCGGCCTAATGCCAATAAGCTCTGAAGCAAGTACATCACCCGTCATGTTTGGCATTGTCATGTCAGTGATAACCAGATCGAAATCGTTCGGCTTGGCCCTGAATAGCTCAAGCGCTTCAATGCTGCTGCTCCGTGCCACAACAGAATAACCCAGTTGATCAAGCTTTCTTTTTCCCATTTTAGCAATGGGGGCTTCATCATCAACATAAAGAATTTTCTCAGACCCGGTTGGCAGGTCCTCAGGCGTGTAAACATGATTCAATTGACGCTTTTTTGTAATCGGCAGATATATTGTGAACGTTGCCCCCTTGCCAAGCCTGCTGGCAACCGTTATCTTCCCGCCATAGGCTTCAACAATGCCGTGTACGACAGAAAGACCCAGCCCGGTTCCCTCGCCAAGGCTCTTTGTGGTAAAATAGGGATCGAAAATAGAATTGATAATTTCATCAGGAATGCCTGTCCCTGTATCTGACACCCGTATCTGAATATAATCTCCTGGTTTCAAATCAATGGTTTCTTTTTGCAGACCCGAATGAGCACAGATGTCTTCAATGCAGACCTCAAGCAAGCCGCCATGATCCTCCATGGCATGCGCTGCATTGGTGCATAAGTTCATCAGTATCTGATGGATCTGGGTTGGGTTTCCCATGATGAAAGAATTACTGGTAATCGTTTGCCGTATGTCAATTGACGTCGGTAGAGAAGAACGGATGAATTTTAAAACCTCTTTTGTAATGATGCTTGGCTGCACCGGCGTGGTTTCTTCTTCTGACTTTCTTGCAAACGTTAGAATTTGTTTAACGAGATCTTTGGCACGGTTGCCAGCAATAAGTATTTCCTGGAGATCATCTTCAAATACTGTGTTTTTTTCAACTTGATAAAGTGCCAGTTGGGCAAAACCAATGATGGAAGAGAGGATATTGTTAAAATCGTGGGCAATACCGCCGGCAAGGTTGCCGATCGCTTCGAGTTTTTGGGTCTGCTGAAGCTGCTTGTTCATTTTTCCCCGTTCTTCCATGGCGTGTTTTTTTTCGGTAATGTCACGAAGCGATAGCAGGTAGGATGACTCTCCATCCCAATCAATCTCAGTTGCTTTCGCTTCTGCAAAACGGGTTTTTCCTCTGCCGAAAGTCGTTTCTATTTCAAAAATGGTACCTAATTTAACTGGAAAACCGAACGCAATATCTAAAAGATCATTCTCTTTTTTACCAAAGAACTCACATGCCGCCTTATTGACGAATTTGATTTTGCCATTCCGGTCCAGTACAACAATCGCATCGATCAGGCTGCCCACCAAAGACGAAAGTCGTTCCTTTTGTTTAATCAGCTCCTTCTCTGTCCGACGCCGGTCTGTGATATCCAGTATGGCTCCGATCAGCCCACCAACCATTCCATCGGACCCATGAAAAACCGCCTTATAAAAAATAACATCCCGTCTCTCACCTGAAGCATTCTGCACCGAAGACTCGTAATGTTGGTGTCCGCCGGCGGTTAACAGTTCCTGGTCTTTTGCATGATGAATTGCGGCCAGATCCGGAGGGTTGATGTGGAATCCTGTTTTTCCGATCAGTTCGGTTTCGTCTATTCCCCAAAATGTCTGAAACGGTTGATTGAAACCAAGGTAGCGCCCATCGGTATCTATGTAAAAAACTGGAATCGGAATTGAATTTAAAAGGGATTTTAAGAATGATTCACTTTTACTCAATGCATTTTCAGCATGTTTACGATCGGTCACATCGTTATAAATAGAAACGATTTTACCCGATGGAAGCTTGTATACAAAATTTTCACGCCATCCTTCTATCCGTCCATCTTTGTAAAAGGCACTGGGGTAATGTAGCGGTTCACCTGTCCGCCAAACACGCTTGAGCACATCGAACAGGCCGAATTCAGCAATACTTGGGAATACGTCGGCAACTCGTTTTTCGATCAGTTCGGTCCTGGAAATCTGGTCTATCTTTTCGGCGGCCTGGTTGAAATCCTTGAATATAAAATCCTCGCCGTTTTTCGTGACCTCGTAAACCGCTACGCCGCTGCTCATGCGCTCGATCAACTGGCGAAACCGTTCCTCACTTTCGATGAGCGCTCTTTGGGCAATCTTACGTTCCGTAATATCTTGAAAAGTTCCTTTCAGTTTTATCACTTTTCCCTCTGCTACTTCCGCCTCGCATCTGGTCCGCGTCCAGCGATGATTTCCTTTTGCGGTAATGAACCGCATCTCCATATCATAAAATTGGCCTCCATCAAGGGCACATTGAAAGGCTTTTAACAGTTCCGGCCGGTCCTGGGGGTGAAAAAAGTCGAACACCTTGTCTAATGTCGGCTTATAATCCATCGGAACTTCGTGGATACGCAGGGTCTCATCGGTCCATGTGACTTCGGATGTTTTTGCATCAACTTCCCAACCGCCTACACGTGCCATGCGGCCAGTGGCTTCCAGTAATTTTTTATTTTTCTGCAATTCCTTGTGCAGCATTGATTTTTCAACCATCTCACCAATAAGGCTTGCAGAGATATGAAGTCGTTGTTTGGCCAGATCCACGATAAATTGAGGCCGTTGGTCATAAGCATTTGCCTGTTTTTTCAGTTGTGTAAGGTCAACATCAAAAGTCTCTGCCAGTTCTTTTAAGCGTTCTGGGTCAGCAGGAGGTGTTCCATACCCTATATTGATCACTCCCACAACCTTCCCACCAGCGTAAATCGGTTCCGCATACAGGTTGATGCCTCCCACGCATTGAATATCCGTACTGCGCCCCAATTCCATGGCGGCTTTTGCTGAATCGTTCCAACAGTTTTCATGACAGAGCCAGCAGCCGCTGTTTAAGGCGCTGCGGTTATCGTCGGTTTTGCAAAGTTTGCGGGACGCCGTATCCATGAGCCGGCACCATCTCGAAGAAAACATGCCAAACGCATAATCCCCATTTGATTCATAAACCGCGACGGAGGTCTCCAATAGGTTAATCGCATCTTCTGCTATTTTCTGAAGCGTTTCTTTCCCAACAGAATCCAGAATCAACCTGCAGGTGTTTAATTCAGTTACATCTCCATAATAGGGTTCGTAAAATTCGTTTGATCCGCTATCAGGTCCCAGGCGTTTGTTCAAAGGCCATTCGAATTGACTTGATCTGTCATGATTTGACTTTTGGTTGCTCATGTTCTTCTCTCTGTTTCCACCCCTTTACCCATGTCGGTTTCGGCCAGTTAGTTTGGTCTGCGCATTAAATGCCCAGGGCCTGGAGTACAATTCGTTTCACACTTAAATCTCCGATGATCCTTTTTTCAGGTTCCGGCGAAATTCTACATAATGTTGGGGTGACAATAATTTGATCGCGTACCGCGACATCCGGAGACTCTAACACATCAAACACTTCCAGCGAATATTCTCCTGCCCATTCATCCTGAAAGGTGTCATTTAAATTGTTGATAATTCTTTCGCTTTTTTTCGTTTTACCAGCTATATATAGCTTTAATCCTAGCGTTGAATTCCTGATTGTCGATTTTGCTGTCAATGTATCTTCTGCAACCGATAGCAAATCCGCTTTTTCAATTGGCTTTTTTAATATCTGAAATTTAATACCATCTTCACAGATATTTTTTAACTCATCGAAAATAATTGAAATATCATGTTTCATTATGAAATCTCCCAGAAGATAGAAGCATTATTTATCAGATATCTGAAGAATACTGTATGTGATATACTTGATTTCGTCGATTTCAATAGGTTTGCTAAGCAATTCGAAATCACACCCTTGCCTCTGAACCTCTTTCAGGTCATCCATAAATTCCAAATGAAAAGCGGTTATTATATAAACTGGAAGAGAGGGGTTTAGTTTTCTTATCGCTTTGAGCGTTTCAATCCCGCTCATCCCCGGCATTTTTAGATCAAGATAGACAAGGTCATAATGAGTTTTTTGAACTAATTCTAAACCCAGCGCACCTGATTCCGCTTTATCGACAATGATATCTGTATCTTCCAAAGATAGTGAAAATGCATTTCGGATATGCTCATCATCGTCAATGATAATAATATGTTTTCCCATTTTACGCTCCGTTTTCTTTGGATTTGAGATCTTCGTGAGGAATGGTTATTGTAAAGCTTGTACCCTCATTCACTTTACTCCTGCAGACAATTTCGCCATTATATTCTTTTATGATCCCAAACGAAATCGAAAGTCCTAATCCAGTGCCTTTTCCAACCTCCTTGGTCGAAAAGAATGGGTCGAATATCCTTTCAATATGGTCCGCGTTGATACCAGGTCCACTGTCTTCAATAATGATGAAAGCATGATCGTTTTTTATTTCAAATGATAATCGAATCTCTTTTTTATCACATGTCTCAACTGCATCAATCGCGTTAGACAACAAATTCATTAGAATTTGCTGTAGTTTTGGCGAACTCATTTTTATCACTGCATTTTTTTCGTCAAAATCTTTAATCAATGTAACTCCTGTCTTGACAATACGGTAGTCAAGTAACTCCAGAACACGTCCAACGGCTTCTGGGAAAAAAACACGCTCTTTTTTATCTTTTTCTCCGGTATCTTGATGGGAAAAGGTAAGAAGGTTACGAACCAGGCTGATACAATCTTTTGTTGCCGTTTCAGCGTTTTTCATAACCTCATATAGTTTATTTTCGGAATCAAGTTTCTTTAGCGCATATTGGACATAATTTAAAATGCCCATTAGCGGATTGTTCAGTTCGTGGGCGATTCCCGCTGCAAGAGTCCCGATGCTGCTCATTTTTTCAGCTTGCATAAGCTTTATTTGAGAGAGCTTAAATTGATCGTCAGCAATTTTTCTTTCTGTTATATCCTGATATATCCCATGAATCCGAACGCACTTTTTTTTTCTGAAATCCGCTTTCCCAATAAATCTTACCCACGCCTTTTGATTTGATGCTGTAATGAGTGGAAATTCTTTATCAAAGGAAATACCCAATTCAACCGCACGGTTGATGTCATTTTCGACAGTGGATCTGTTTGCAGGTGGGAAAAAGTTTATTGAATCTTTAAGGTTCGGCATGTATTCTTCGGATACTCCATGTATGTGTCTGGTCATATCAGTCCAGCGAATGGCATTCGTTCTGACATCTAATTCCCAACCGCCTATCATAGCAATTCGCGCTGTTTCATTCAGAAATTCCTGGCTTCTTCGTAAGGCATTTTCAGCGGACCGCTGCAGGGATAAATCTCGAACCGAAACACGGATAGCGGGCTTGTCTTCCCATACCGTGTTGTTTGCCCATAATTCCACAGGCACTGTATCACCATTTGGCACCAACATATCGATTTCTACGCGCCCGATGTCTTGTGTCGGAAGGCCCAATTGGGTGCCAAGTATGACATTTTTTTTTCGTTGAAGTATCTTTTCAGCTGCCGGATTCAAAAACAAAACTGTCCCTTGAGGGTCAACGACAAGTATGCCATCGGTGCTATCACAAATAATTGACGCAAGATTGGCCGAGGAAGCCGCTTTTTCATGGGATGTCGAGTAGCCCGAGGGAACCTCCCCCTCAGGCTCTCACAGAACCGGACGTGAACGTCTCCGCTCATCCGGCTCCTATTGACCAGCCTATGCATAGAGCAATCTCCAATGGGCAAACAAATTTGGCTGTCTTCGTGCAATTCGTTCCAGCCATTGACTTGCCTTTCGGCGATGTCCTCTAAAACTTTTGTATTTCCTTGTTGCCCAAATCACCAACCGGCGATCCAGACACCTTAAGGCCGGGTACAGTGCAGATTTATAAAACCTGCCATAATAGTTAATCCAGCCTTGAATGACGGGATTGAACATCTGGGCTAAATCTTCCAGGTTCTTGTCACTGCGCCTGGGCCAATTCCACTTTCGTGAGGTTTGTCGAATTGCTGTTGCTGCTTTATTGCTGATGGCAGGAGAAAAGTTAATGAAAAATTTTCCCCATCGGTTCTTTGATCTTCGAGCACGAAAAGTATAACCCAGAAAATCAAAACTTGTCAG
>NZ_JQKJ01000018.1 GCF_000745975.1 Desulfobacter vibrioformis DSM 8776
GGTCACGCAAAAAGAAGACAGGCGTATTATTGCCCACCATATCCCAGTTACCCTCCTCGGTGTAGAATTTAAGTGCAAAACCGCGAATATCACGTTCGGCATCAGCAGCACCGCGTTCTCCGGCCACGGTGGAAAAACGTGCAAACAATTCAGTTTTTTTGCCGATCTCAGAAAATATCTTGGCGCGGGTGTATTGTGTGATGTCATGGGTTACGGTGAATGTACCATAAGCTCCGGAGCCCTTGGCGTGCATCCGTCGCTCGGGAATCACTTCTCTATCAAAATGGGCCATTTTTTCCAGGTACCAGACATCCTGGAGAAGTTGAGGGCCGCGAGGTCCAGCTGTCATGACGTTCTGGTTGTCAGGTACCGGAGCCCCGGCGTTGGTTGTTAGCTTATTGTTCTCATCTTTCATCATTGTTGTCCTTTTTTGTTATTGTTTTGTTGTGTTAACTAAATGTGAGAGTCTGTATCACATGAAAAAATAAATATTATCCAACCATTATACGCAAGGAGTTGGGACAAAAAGGAGGTCAAGATAATTGGAGATTAGACATCTTCTGTTAAAAATTGCAATCGTTAATTTAAAAATCCTATAAAATTTCCATCTAAATTATAGGCAATAAGGACATTGTTGACTTTGTCTATCAATGTGGAGTGTAACTCTTGCCAGTAAAAGCGCTGACTACTTTTGTTATTGATTGTTGCTCATTTAGACAGCGACCATAACGATTGCCTCTGGGCGACCCTTCCCGTTCCTTTTTTGTAACTGGTTAATCACCCGAATTACAATTTTATCAATCCAGGGATTTTTACAGGCAAATGACAACAATTGCAGACCTTATGCTGAGTAGACAAGGCTTAAGCGGGCTTCATCCTGCTTTTTAGGCTTAACAATAATATCTACATCCTGGTCGAGTGCTTTCAGAAATAAAAATAGACGTTCCATTGAAAAGCCCTCAAGCCTGCCGTTTTTCAGAGCAGAAACCTTAGGCTGATTAATTCCTAAAATATGACCTGCCTTTTCTTGAGTTATGTCCCTTTGTTCAATAATATCATAAATCATAGACGCTATTTGGGCCTTTGCTAGGCGGTCATCAGGTAAATCCAACCCCATATCCTTAAATATATTGCCGGAACTTTTGATATGTTCAATTTTATTATTCATTTGGTTTCTCCTTAGCGAGTTCAAGGGCCTGTTGAAGTCTTTTTTTAATCATTTCTATTTCTTTTTTCGGTGTTTTTATTCCTGATTTAGATTTTTTTTGAAACGCATGTAATACATAAATATTATTACCTAATTTAAGGATATAAACCGCCCGATAAGTATCTGTTCGGTAAGAACTGACGATTTCAAAGACCCCATCAAACCCCTTTAATGGCTTTGCTTTATGATGTTTTTTGCCTTCCAGAGCCCTGTGAAGCGCAAATCCAATTTCATCTTTTACCGTATCTGGAAATTTTTTAAGTTGTTCGAGCGAAGACCCGACCCAGACTATCAATTTTATTTGTTTATCGTTCATAATACATATTATCCCATATTGGGGATATAGCAACAAGCCCTTTTTCGAGAAAAGGGGCCTACTATTGACCCTTAGTCAAAATTCTTCCCTCAATTATCGGCTACCGATTTAAGTCTGGACGTAACCGTTCACTCCCCCCCCCTCTACTGAGTTTCGAACAAAATAATTGCTGACGAAGCAATTTCAGCTGTGGTATGCTTTTATATTATGGAGAGGCTGACAAAAGACGATCTCACACAAATGGATCGAGGTTATTTTGAGAATCTCGCACCCAAAGCACTAATAGATCTGGCCTGTAGGCTGCGAGATTTTAGTGTGGATCTAGTGGAGCGTCTTGAACAAAATTCCAAAAACAGCTCCAGGCCCCCCTCATCAGACAACCCTTACGACAAAGGAAACGGCAAGGAATTCAAATCTGAGGAAGATGACAAAGATGCATGTTCTGAAGATGAAAACAATTCATCCGGAGATGAGGAACATTCCGACTCGGATGACCCCATGCAGTCCAATGAGGTCAAACGTTCTCCAGGAAAACAACCTGGTGCTCAGGGCTTTTGGCGATCAGAACCTCCAGTTCCAGAAAAAATCGTTCCCCATTATCCCACAGTGTGTACAGGTTGTGGCAGCTCTGCCCTCAAACGATCAGACCGGCCATATATGGGATTTTACGTTTACGAACTTGAAAAAACCGACATGGGGATTCGTATACGCTGTACACTTGAGCATTACTACGGGGCAGTTTGTGAATGTGGGCATGAAACAAAAGCCCGGCCCGGTGAAGGTGCTGTTTCCAGGCTCGAAGGACGCAAAGAAGATCTAAAGCTGACGGAATACTCAATGGTCGGCCCAATGCTGGTGTCATTCATTTCCGCGTTGAGTGTCCGATACAAGATGTCTCGTGTAAAAATTCGAGAATTTCTTTCCTATTGGCTGGGGCTTGAGTTGTCAGTTGGAACGATTGATAAATCTATCCGGGAAGCCGGTGTCGCTTGTTTTCCAATTGTAGAAGCGCTTCTTGAAGATATACAAAAACAAGAGGTTATTCACTTAGACGAAACCCCCTGGTATGAAAAAGGGTGTTTAAGATGGTTGTGGGTAGTGATTTCAAGCCACATAGCCATATTTCATATCGGAAGCAGGAAGAAAGAAGAGCTTTTGGGGCTCATCACAGAGGCGTTTTTTGGCTGGTTGGTGACGGATGGCTACCTGGCATATCGAAGTCATAAAAAACGACAACGTTGCCTGGCCCATCTGATTCGCAAAGGCATCGCTCTTACCGGGTCGGTAGACAAAAAAGCTCAAAAAATGGGGGAATGGCTCTTACGGGAGCTCAGAGGGCTTATAAAAGCCGTAGCCGAAGATGGTGAGGGTGGTCAACAATGCAACCTCATCCTCGCCAGATTAAAAAGGGTTTGCAAACTGGGATCTGAAGAAGAGCATGAGAAATTGAGAGCATTGGCTAAAGAAATTCTCAATGACTGGGATGCAGTGATTGCGTTTGTCAAAAATCCGTTTCTTCCTCCTACCAATAATGAAGCGGAGCGGGCCTTGCGGCATGCTGTTATTGCAAGACGAATCAGTTTTGGCACACGAACTACAGAAGGTAGTCGTGCATATGCGGCTCTATTGAGTGTTATCGAAACATGCCGTTTACGAGGACAAGATCCCTGGACTTATATTGCTGAAACAGTCGCTCTTGGAAGAAAAGGTATGGTCCCTTCAGCAATCAGAGCATAAAAAATGGGGGGGGGGAGTGAACGGTTACGTCTGGACAGTTTTTAATTTCAAGTAGTTATCTGAAACAGTATTTTTATACTGCCGTGGCAAGGGCAAATCGTCCATTCTATGAACAACCCATTCAAAAAGGTCTGGAAATTCTGGCGCTCACCCGCTATCGCGCCGAGCAAAGCTCGGCGCATCTTGCAGGGTGAAAGTCCCTGTCGGGTGAAATTCAGTAGGGGAGACCGCGCTCCCTGAAGTGCTGGTACAGCTTCGAAAGAGCAACTTGTGGACGCCGAGGGTTTTAGCGGTCACCGAAGGCTACACAGAAGCATCCGTTGAAGATCCGCGCGGAAGCGAGTCTAACCGAAGAACCGGATGCGGGAAAACCGCACGTCCGGGACTGTGCGGAGGGCGCTGGGTGACCGGCGTTCCTACCGTGAGAATACTTTGAAAAAGAAAAAAGGTTAATTATCCTATCCGTATCAAAGTATTAGCGGGTGAGCACCACCTGCTCAATCTGGGATTAAAATATTAAAATGGGGATAACTGTTTGGGAAAATAAAATACCGCGTTTTGGGTCCGGCAATGGGTCAGCAGCTGTTTGAAGCAGCAGTGTCCGGCCAGCAGGGCCTCTGAATCGGGAATGAGCGAGAAAAAGGCCTGGCTGCCCATGATGACCAGTTTTTTCCTGGCCCGGGTCATGGCCACATTGAGGCGGTTGGGGCTGTTTAAAAATTCGCTGGTCAGATGATCCGGGTCCGAGGCGGTGAGGCCGAAGAGGATGATGTCTCGTTCAGCACCCTGGATTCGTTCCACTGTGTCCACAAGGGGCAGAAGGGTATTGTCCGGGTCCGGGGGGTGCTGGTCTGCCAGGATTTTCCCCAGCCGCTGGAGGATGGCATTGTTCTGGGCCCGGTGGGGGGTGATGATGGCCATTCGGTCCGGGGACAGGCCGTGGCCCAGGATCAGGCGGCGGGCCAGGGCCGCCATGAGATCCGCCTCCACATCCGATTGCTGGGCGCATCCCTGGTGATCCGTTAATACCAGCGTAACAGGTTGTTTGGGATCCAGGATATCCCTGAGTATCGGATCGTCCTCTGCTGGATTGTATTTTTCGCCCGGGTCATCCGGCTCATTCAGGCAAAGCCGTGCATTTTCCACTGAAGGGTGTGGGCAAAGCCGGCGGTAGTACCAGGTTTTGGATGGGAATGCGCAGATTTCCCTGTTCATCCGAAAGGTGGTGTCCAGGGTGACCTGGCACGCTTCCGGATACAGGTCCCGGATATTGGAGAGAATGGAGTTGTTCAGGCGCAGTTGGTTTTCATTGTTACTATTGTCATGGGGATCATAATTGCCCATGACAATGGGGGGAAGCTGGTGAACATCGCCCAGGAAAAGGAAATTTTCCCTGCCGTATATGAGACTGAGCAGGGCCTGGGGCACCGGGACCTGGGAGGCTTCGTCAAAAATCATCCAGTCCAGGGCCAGGGGAAAGCCTTTGTCCCTGCTGTTGAACAGGGAATAAAACCCGTATCCGGTGGCGCCTAAAATCAGCCAGGGCCGGGTTGGCAGATCCCGGGCCTCCTTTGTATATTCCACCTTCATGGCGGCATGGCCCGGACTGGATGTTCCGGATTCAGGGGTGTTCTCCTCCCCCCATTTCACGCAAAGGCCCGGAAAATCATCCGGCAGATATTGGTTGACCAGTTGGACCACTTTTTTCAATACCGTGTCAATGGCCTGGTGGGTCAGGGCGCTGATGCCGATGCGCAGGGGCTTTCCGGTTTCATGGGCTTCAAGGATCAGGGCGATGATGATCCATCCCAGCACATGGGTTTTCCCGGTGCCGGGCGGGCCCTGGATCATGGCGGTGCAGTATTGGAACGGGAGCCTCAGGGCCTGCTGCTGGGACGGGTTGAGGCCGTGGTTGTCCCGGGCCAGCCATTTTTCCACCCAGGCCCCTGATGCTGGTCCCTGTTTTTCCAGGGCTGTCCCGGCCAGAAGCTGCCTCAGATGGAAATATCTGTCTTCTGAAAACAGGGTCTGGGCGGCGTGAAGCAGTTTTTCCCGGTTCCAGTCATCCATATCTTCTTCAAGGGAGTAGAACAATTCTTTATTGAGATTGATCTTGCCGGACCGGGAAAGCAGCCCGATGTCACCGGCTTGTCTGTCATATTCCACCATGATCACGGGAAAGCCGTTTTGCAGATCAGCCATGCCATGGGGCACCAGTTTTAAAAAATCCCCCTGGCGGAATTTGGCCGGCCAGGTCTGGTCGGTGGGCCTGAAGAGATTGATAAAGCGCCCGAAGCTGTCCAGCCGGGTCCGGACGAATTTCAGGTATCCCAGGGACCTGAACCGCAGCATCCGCTCTTCCAGGGGCTGTTCCTGGAGCATCATGATATCTGCTTCTTTCAGGCGTTGTTCCTCCTGGATAAATGTGGTATAGGGCCGGGCCTTTTTGTCGCCAGGGTTGACCTGACTGCTGCTGACAGGGGGCCATTCCCTGATCCATTGGCTTTCCAGCCGGGATACGGCGGTCTGGTACAGTTCTGCCATGAGCCCGAGGCATTGTTTGGCCTGGGCTGCAGCCTGGACTATATCGCTGATGAATCCGCTGTTGTGGTGGAACAGGGTGGGGGGCGGTGCCGGGAGGGTCTGGCAGTTGAAGATGCGGCCCAGGGTATACAGGGATGCTGTGCCCGGCGCGGGCATATAAAAATGGGCGGTCAGGACCTTTTGTATATCTGTCCAGGGGGAGGGCTGGGTTTGGCCGAGGAATTCCCAGGATGGTTCCTGTGCCTCCCCGGGCCATTGGACCCATTGATTCAGGGCAGCCGGTGTCTGGGCACCGAAATGGAAGAGATGGGGGCCCTGGCCGGCATGGATGCTTTGTTCCCACACCCGGGCCAATTCCCTTAAAAAGGTTTGCCGGACTGCCTGGCGCTCCTCGTGGGTTTCCATGGTCCATATCTTTGATTCAACGATTGTCCGGCCGTCTGTATCCAGGACCTGCCACCCCAGAACCCGGGGCAGGCCCTCCAGGGGATCTTTTTCCAGGTGGATGAACATGGGTCTGGACAGGTTGGCCGGGAACTGGTGGGTCTTTTTTTTGTGGCAGCGGATGCGGCCGGTTAAAAAAGCATCACCCCATCCCGTTAATTTTTTTTGCTGTCCCGGAGAGAGCAGAGCGGCTTGGTTTTCAAGGGCACCGGGGAGCTGTTCAAGGGTGGTGCAGCCCATCTGTTTCAGGGCAGCCAGTTCTCCTTGGGTTAATTGGGGCAGGAACCGGATATCCTCGTGGGCCAGGGCATGGTGGTAGCAGCCGGGGAATCCGGAACAGGCGGTACACAGGTTTTGGAGCCTGTAATCTGCATGGGCTGGCAGGCTGGAAATCACATGGCCAAGGTGGTTCAGGAGCGTGGGCAGGGTTGCCATGTATGGGGTTAAATCAAATTCATGGATCTGATACGGTGCTGTTTCCCGAACGTCGCCCAATGGCGGCGGGGTAATGATGAACCCGTTGGAGGAGACCCGGGCAGGCAGGTTGCAGCGGTCAATAATTTGTTCCAGTGCCAGGGCATAGAAGGCCACCTGCCATTTATGGTGGTATCCTGGTTTCTGGCTGCGCTTGATATCCCCGGCTTGAATGATTGTCTGTCCGCCTTTGCCCGGGGACAGTTTCAAAAGATCGGGGATGCCGATGCCTGTGATATGGGGGAATTGACGGATGGGCTCTTCTGTTTTGAGATAGCACTGGGACAGCCAGACCGGCGGGTCCTTTTCCGGATCACGGCCGGCCAGTTGCGCTATTGTTTCTCCCAGCAGCTTAACCGAAGGGGCCCACCGGGGCTCTTCAGCGGCTGCCGGTTCCGGGACCGCCAGGTGGTTCCCCTGGTGTTCAAGGGCGGCCAGCACTGCCTGTTCATGTTGGACCCCCTGCTCCCGGACAAGGGCCATGACATGGTCCTGCTCTTTTACGGGATGGGCCAGGCCAAGGTATGACAGACAGAACCTGCGGTCACACTGGCCGTGGAACATATAATCACTGACCATGGTGGCGGTGAGGGCCCGGGCGTCGGACCGGTCCGGATCAAGGCAAGGGGCCTGCCATACAGGGGATAAAAAGGGTAAATCTTCCGGCGGTTTTGCGGCCTGCTTTTCATGGGACAGGAGCGCTGCGCAGGCTTGCATCTCAAAGTCCAAAGATTCATCGGCAACCATGGGCAACGGTCCGGAAAGGTTGGCTATATCCCCGGAAACAATATCCGAACCCAATTCAAGATACCGGGCAAAGGTATCTGCCACCCGCTGGTCAAAAAGGAAATCCGCCACCTCTTCAACCATTTGTTTCTGGGGCAGGGTCCGCCAGAAAATACTCAAGGGAATCAGGCTGCGCAGCACCCTGAAATGGGCTAAGACCCAGGTGTGAAAGGCCTTTTTTGTAACGGGCAGGTTCAGTTTTTGAAAGTCAATCCAGCAGGCGCATTCCACCCCGGTTTCGCTGGAGGCCACCTCTATATCATCATCCTGGAAATGATCCCGGACCGCCCATTCCAGCACCAGGTTGCCGGCAGACCCCAGAAAGGTGCGGAAATGGAACTTTGCCCGGGTTCCCGGAACCACTTCAATGCCGTTGGCCAGAACCACCCGGTTTTCAGAAGATGACAGTTCCAGGTGGAATAATTTCTGGGTCCGGGCCATGAGGCCGCTGTCCCGGGGCAGGGTGCCGGTATCCAGGATGCGCCCCATGGCCTGGGCCGTTTCCCAGGAGACATGGGCACCTAGGCCCACCCAGACCAGGTCTTTATCATCCTTTTTCATGGCCGGCCGGGCTGTGACCTTGCCGGGCTCACCTTCTTCAATTTTCAGGATTTTAAGGCGCCGGCCCGACAGATAGACCCGGTCCCCAACCTCCATCTGGTCCACAATGGATTGGGGGATGTCGGCAATGGATTCCATGTCCACTTCAAGGATGTATTCTTTTTCGCTTTCCGGAAAGTTTCCCCAGATTTTGTATGCCATAAAATGGTTCCGGTACTGCCATCCGCCCCGGAACAGGCCGGGCCGCCCGGTCCTTTGATCAGCCCGTCTCAGCCAGCCCTTTTTTTCAAGGGCCTTGAAAATATCCGGCAGCAGGCTTTTGCGGTCGGCAAACAGAGCCTTCAGGGCGTTGAGGGAAATTTCCTTTTTTTCGTAGAGGCAGGAGATGACCTGCTGGCTCAACACACTGGGCAACGCTTTGGGGGTCGGGGCCTCGATTTTTCCCTGGCGGCCCAGGGCCAGCAGAGCCAGAAAGCGGATCACCTGGTTGCCGGCGGCTTCCCCGGAGCAGATGCCCCAGAAATTGATGGATTGCCCCCGGCGGTTGGCCCGGCCGATGCGCTGGAGAAAGGCCGACACTGATCCCGGGGGCTGGTAAAGGAGTACTGCGTCCACATCCCCCACATCAATGCCCAGCTCCAGGGTGGAGGTGGCAATACACAGGGCATGGGGATTTTTCCGGAACCGGTCTTCTGCTTTTTTCCGTTCCTTTGCCTTGAGGTTGGAGTAGTGCAGCTCGGTGACTTCCCTGAACACCCCGTTGCGCCGGACAATGCCCGAAAGCCGGTCGCAGGCCGACCGGCTGTTGCAGAAAACAAGAATTTTTCGATACCCCCATTCCCGGTACAGATCATTGAGCAGGGCGGGCAGCTCAATATCCTCTTTTTTCAGATGAAGGAGCCGGGCCTGAATCTGCCGGTCCGCATCGTCGGAGATGGCGGTGCTGTCAGGCCTGAAATTGAAAAAATCCATGACCCCGGGGATGCCGGAAATGGTGGCGGACATGGCGATTTTCTGTATGGGCGCATTGGTTCTTCGTTCCAGGCGGGTGAACAGATAGACCAGGTGGCGTCCCCGGTACTGGTGGACCAGGGGATGGACTTCATCGATGATCACGGTGCCCACCCGGGCCAGAAAGGCTTTGAGGTTGGGCTTGGCAGTGCCCAGCAGCACATCCAGGGATTCCGGAGTGGTGAACATGATGTCCGGCCGCTTATTCCCCCCTTTTTTGATGTCTCCGGTCCGGATGGCCAGGATCAGGTTGAGCCGCTCGGTGATGATGGGCTCGAACCGGCGCATGAGATCCTTGGCCAGGGCCCGGGTGGGAATGATGTACAGGACGCCGTGGGCCCGGCCCGATGTGATGACCCGCTCCAGGGCCGGGGCCAGTACAGCCTCGCTTTTGCCTGATCCCGTGGCTGCCTGGACAATGAGATCCCGGCCTTCAAGGATGGGGGCCATGGCTTCAATCTGGACCGGCCGCAGGCCGGCAAAGGCCCCGTAAAAAGGGCGGAAGGTGTTGGGAAGCCTTAAAAGGGGGGCGGGCAGGGGGGCGGATGGCGGATCAGGGCCCTGGAACATGGGGCTCAGCAGGGCGCTTTCTGCTGTTCCAGATCCAGGAGGTTGACCAACAGCCTCAATTTCATCCTGGATTCAGCCCCTTTGTTTTGGGAGAGGGCCTGCATCATTTTCCGGGTCAGTTCAGCGGTTCCCGGTGCCCACCCGTAGGCCCGGCCGTGGAGGATTTTGAGTTTGCCTGTGAGTGTCTCCCATTCGCCTGAAGACAGGTCCTGGAGAGAATGGATATTGATGTCTTTCCAGGCCTTGTGGTAATTGCGGGCAAAGCAGGGAATGTCGTCGGTTGGATGGTCCGCTTTCCGTGGTCCGCCGGGCCTGCGGGTCCGGTCCCAGGGCTCGGTTTCAACCAGGGTGAAAAAATCATGGGTAAAGGCAAATACCGGGTAAAATCCCTGGGCCGGTTTTTCCGGGCAGAAGATCTCATGGAGGAGATCATAGCTTTTGCTGCGGCTGGTGATGCGGGTCTGGCCGATGGATTCCCCTTCGTCAAAAAGCAGGACCCACCCCTTGTATCCCATCTCCTTGAACAATTGGGCCAGCCCTTTGACCATGGCCAGATATTCCCTGGATTCCCGGCAGACCAGGGAGCTGTCTTTATAAAACGGCACTTCCCGGTAATGGAAGGCCGCGTTAAGCTTATGGGCCGGGATCTCTCTGCCCATGAGGGCATTTTTCAGGGTCCAGGAAAAGGATCTGGGCTGAAACCGGGCATGTTTTTTCAGCTTTTGTTTGCCGGCCGGAATCTCCATGTTCTTGTGGGCCATGGCCGCCAGGATGGCCCGGAACCGGTGGGGCATGTCGCCGGGGATGAACTCGCTGATGGATTTATTCCTGTTTTCCGGCCGGGCCAGCCATTGGTTCGCTGATGCCTTCCACAACGTTGCCAGGCTGGTTTCACCATTGGGAAAGACCATGGCCCCCATCAGGGCCCGGTAGACCTCTTTGAAGTCGTGGAAAGGGATCTGCCGCGGGTCCAGGTTGATATAGCTGACCACAAAATTATTTTCCAGGGCCCGCTGTTTCAGATAGGTGAGGCTGTGGGATTTACCCTGGCCGTATGCGCCGCAGACACAGAGGTGGTAAGATGTTCCCCTGTCCAGGGCGGCGGCCCCCCGGTCAAAGAGCTGGTTGAGCTTTTCTTCCCCCGAGGTGAGCCATTGGACCCCCAGGGGATCGAACAGGCCCTCCCTGAGGCGCTCCACTGCCCTGCGGAGATGGAAATTTTTGGTGCCGTTGATCTGCGCGTTAAATGCTTTTTCATCCAATGCTTTTTCATCCATGGTATCAATTTCGGTTTATGCGTCCCAAGTTAAGAATCCCAGGTGGGCTCCATCTGTTTTATCTTTTCCGCTTCCATCTCTTTTCGGGTCTCGACCATCTGCCGGGCCATGTCCATCTCCTCCGGGGACTGCCCCTGTTCGGCCAGGTCCAGGACCCCGATGAGCTGTTTGATGAAAAGCCGCACCTCGCTGATGACCCCCATCCTTTTCTGGTTGGCGCAGATATCCTCCAGGACCTTGTCCGTGACCATCTCCTGCGGGGACCAGCGGTAGGCGATGCCGTGCAGGGACAGCAGGCACCGGCCCAGGTCCACCAGTTCTTCGGTTTGAAGCGGGGTCTGGTGGATATCCACAAGGACGCCCCGGTAGTTGAGGCGTTTGGCGTCGCCGCCCGATGCCCCGATGGACCGCACCCGGCTCCACAGGGCGTCGTAGGATTTAAATCCGTTTTCCGATACCAGCACGTCCGGGATAATGGAAAAGAAGATGTGAAGGTATTGGGCGGTCTCGCTGTTGTCGATGAAGAGGCGGACATTTTCGTAGGCAGCATTGCGCACAGAGGCACTCATGGCCACCACCGTCTCCATTTCGTCCATGAGCAGGATCAGGCCCTGGTGTCCGGACCGTCGCAAAAACAGGATCAGGGAGTTCATCAACTGCCGGGCATTGGCCTTGGTCAGGTATTCGTAAACCTGGAAGGGCTTGAGTTCCCGTTTGGTGACTTTGCCGCCGTCAAACCAGTGCATGAGAATTTCCCGGTCTGCCTTGCGGCTTTCTTCATCCTCCCCCTCTTCCATGGGGGCAAACCGGTTGCTCACCAGGGCGGCCAGCGCATTGGCAAAGTTGATATCCATGTCCGGGATATCCCTGAATTCTTCGGCCAGGGCCGTACATTTTTCTGTGGCAGCCTCTGCCTTGGCGCCTTGGAATTCCGGCACCAGGGACGCCAGCCAGGCGGTCAGCAGATCCCGGATGCCCATGCCGTCAAAATTGCCCTGGAGCTGCCGGACAATGGACTGGTAAACGGTTTCAAATTTGTGGATGGGCACATCCCGGGTCAGGACCACAAAGGAGACGGCAAATCCTTTTTCCATGGCCAGGTGCCGGATTACGGACATGAAATGGGTTTTACCGTCTCCGTAATCCCCGCTGATGAACCGCACCTTGGCCCCGCCTTGGGCAATGTAATTCACAAGGTCGTCTTCGATATAGGAGAGCCATTGCTGCCGGTCCACGGTAAATACCGGCACATATTCCACAGGCACGCTGCCCTTGCGCAACTCTTCGATGATGGATCTGGCCTGGAAGGGTTTGAGTTCTTTGAGGGCATCCAATGATATCATGGCCAAAGATCCTTTAAGATTTATGGAAAGAGATGGCAGTGATCTGGCGCAGTTCCCCCTGGGTGTCCAGGAGCCACAGGGCCTTGTTCCGTCCCGGGGTGAGCTGAAGTTCGTATCCCTGGGACGTGCCGCCGATGCCTGCCTGGTAGTACCGCCACAGGTCCACGGAAAATTGATCCAGGCTGTAGCCTTTGAATTTTCCCTTGTCCATGTCCTGGAAAAAGGTTTTAGACTGCAAAGAGATCACATAGGCCAGGTAAAACTGCTGCATGGGAACGGGACGGCCGGCGGGCAGATCTTCTTTTTCAAGGAGTTCCAGGTAGACCTTGCCCAGGGTATCAATGAATTCCTGGGGATTATAGGGCGTATCGTACAATTGCTTCTTGAGCCGGACCACCATGGCCATGATCCGCCGGGGATCAATGGATTTGAGTATTTTTTTATTAATCTTCGTGGAGCGGCTGGCAAAATCAATCTCCCCGGTGATGCCCTTTAAAACCCTGAACCTGGGAAAATCCATCTCCATTTCAAGACCGGCCTCTTCGCATTTTTGGGTCAGGTCTTCGATGAGATCCATGCGGTACTGCTCCACCTTTTCATCGGCATAGGCCCCCAGGGTTTCAAATACCGGGGCGCAGCTTTCAAGGGTATTATCCTCGCATATATCCCTGGCCAGTTTGCTTTTCAGCAGTTCATCCAGTTGGAGAAAGTCATCCTTTCCCGCACACTGGATGCATTTTCTGATCAAATCGGCTTTTTTCTGTTTCTGATTCAGGTCCTGCTGAAAGGGCTGGACGATCTGTTTTAAATTCTCTTGGGCATCCCCAAGAAATTCATTGGCTTCCGGCATTTGATTCCTCGTTTGGTTTCAGATTTTAATTGACCTTTTTTTACACCAGTGCCGAAAAAATTTCAATGATTAAGCAAGGTCCAGGTTCATGGGGTGACAAGCGATTGCCCCGGGAGGCCTGTGAGGATTGTCCTTGAATCCTGTTCTGCATTGATTTATAATCGCCTGTAATTTAAGTCGTAACTATTTAAAATAATGGACAATCACTAATGACCATGGCATGTGTAAGAAAGATCTTGCCAAATGTTAAGGATTTCGAATCGTTCTGGAAAAAACAAGGTCCTTTCCGGTACGCACTGACAAGCAAGGAATACCCGCCTGTGCTGCTGGAACCCGAAGAGTGGATATTTGGCCAGGATAAACAGGTTCTTCTCAAGGAGCTGATGCAGTTCTCCCGTATGAAGATGGCCTTTGTACCGGCCCCGTTCAACCCGGACAATAAACGTATCCTGCGTCCTGATGATATCTGTGCCTGGAAAATTGTCCATTTTCCGGAAGCCTGGAATGCCATGATCTGCGACGGGTTCCTGCCCGAAGGCCAGCTCACCCGGGCCGTGGTGGAAGAATGTGCCAGCCTGGGTCTGGCCCAGGATAAATCAGGTATTGAACAGGCTTTTTTCAGTCTGCTGGAAAGGCAGCTGGACGGTATGGGCTATGTCTGGCTGACGCCCCGGGGGAACGCAAAAACCGCCTTTATTCATGAATACCTGGCGGCGTGGTACCGGGATGAGGAAGAGGCCGGACTATTGTAGTATTTGGGGGAGTCCTGTCCCGATCCACTGTACCCGATCCACTGTACCCGATTCACTGTATTATTTGTGTCCGGACCTGTGGGTTACAAAAGAAAATCGGTGGCCAGAAATTTGCTTTTGTGCTCCTGAACGATGCGGGTAATGATCTGTTTGTTCAGTGCTGTCTGTTTGGCAGCCACCAGTGTTCGAATGGAAAAAACCCGCAGTGCATCGGATATGGAAAGGGTTCCTTCGGCGGAATCCTTCCGGCCTGTGAAGGGAAAGCTGTCCGGCCCCCGCTGGCACTGGCTGTTGATATTGACCCGGCAGACCTGGTTTACCAGCGGATCGATCAGCCGGGCGATCTGCTCTGGATCACTGCCGAAAATGCTGACCTGCTGGCCGTAGTTTGAATTGATCATATATTCAACGGGCTCGCTGATATCGTCAAAGGGCAGGGCAGGGATGACCGGTCCGAACTGCTCCTCATGATAGACCCGCATCTTTGAAGAAACCGGATACAAAACAGCCGGGAAAAAGAAGCTGCCGGAAATACTTGCCCCGGACGGATTCACCACCCGGGCCCCCTGGGCAACAGCATCGGTGACCAGGGACTGTAAATAATCTGTTTTGCCTTTTTCCGCCACGGGTGTCAAAAAAACCCCTTCCTGCCATGGCATCCCAAAGGATAACGCATTCACGGCCATGACAAGCCGTTCAAGGAAGGCATCGGCAATGCAGGATTCCACAAAAAGGATCTTGATGGCGGTGCAGCGCTGCCCGTTAAAGGAAAGGGTGCCCAGAATGCATTCGTTCACGGCCAGATCAAGGTCTGCGTCTTTGAGCACAATGGCCGGGTTTTTAGCCTCCAGGCCCAGCACACATCTAAGGCGGTTGGGATGGGGATGCTGTTTTTTCAAGGCATTTGCCGTCCTGCTCGTGCCGATCAGCCCCAGCACATTGATCTTGCCCGACGCCATGAGCGGGGGAATCATTTTTTTCCCCTCTCCGTAGATGACATTGATGACCCCCTTGGGGAAAACCTCACAAAAAGCATCCAGAAGAGGCGCATAAAGAAGGGCGCCGTGCTTGGGCGGTTTTAAAATAACGGTGTTTCCCATGATAAGGGCCGGAATCAATGTGGTGAATGTCTCGTTGAGCGGATAATTAAAGGGTCCCATGCACAAAACCACCCCCAGGGGAGCCCGCCGGATCTGGGCCATAATATCCGCCTCAATGGTGAACCGGGAAGAGACCCGGTCCAGCTCTTTTAATGCGGCAATGGTCTCCTGAATATATTGAATGGTCCGGTCAAATTCCTTGGTTGAATCCCCGAGAGACTTTCCCACCTCCCACATGAGAAATCGAACCACGGGATCTTTTACTTCCATCATTCGAAAAACAAATTTCTCCAGGTGGTCAATTCGCTCGGCAACGGACAGGGTCGGCCATCTCCCCCGCCCATGATCATAGGCCGCTACCGCCGCATCCAGGGCCTCCAATGCCTGTTTCTCTGTCAACATCGGATACTCGCCGATAAAAAACGGCTTGGGGTCTGCATCTGACGCCACCCAAACCGGAGAAAACACCGCCTGGCAGGGGCCATCCCAGACCCGGATGTCGCCGTTGATAAGATAACCTGTCTGAATGCAGGGAATATTGTTTAAAAGGGACTCGGGTATATCACCAGTCCGGGCAAATGTGGTCTGAATTTTTTCATTTAATAACATGGCTGATTTCCTTATTTTTTCCCTCCGGCCAGGGATTTGATCTGGCCGGGTTTTGCCGGAAATCCCCAGAACCCGTTAATGCCGCAGGTCTGGAAGATTGATTCTATATTGCTTTTGTCCAGATGCTGCTGGAGGGAGCTGACCATGAGGGGAACCTGGGCTGCCGGATAAATCTCTCTGATTTCACGGGCAAGGTCGTTGACCCGCATCTGTCTGACAAAAAAATCCATTATGATTGCGGCCGGCTTTTCACTTACAATGAACTCGAACGCCTCCTGGGAGCCCAAAAAGGTTCGGGCGCAGAATCCGCATCTGTGAATGAGTATGGAAAAGACATCCAGATAGGGTGCTGATGGATTAATTACCACAATCACCGGGCGGCCTGTCTGGTTTTGATCATCCCTGATCCGGGCAAATTTTTTAGCGGTTGAGGTCTGTTTCCGTTTTTCAAGAATGCTGATCCAGGTGTCAATGGTTCTGACCGGAGCAAAAGATTCCAGATAGTTTGAACTGATATATGAGAATGTGTCCGAGGCCATCAACGCTTCTATGAGCCGGGGCGCGCATGTATCCAGAATCGTCGTGGCCACCGTTTCTCCCGCTTTGGTGCCGGATTCAATTTTTTTTCTTATTTCGGCAATCACATAATCCGAACAATGTCTGTCCAGGGCCCTGATGGCTGCCATGCTCACAAAAAAAGCCGGATCTGTGACTGCCTTTAGAATGGGCGCTGTGGATTCAAGTTCAGGGTAATGTGACAGGGCGCTATATAAAGAAAAACGGACCGAATTTTTAAGATTTTTTTCTTCGGTAAGGGCCAGAAGATCGCCCAGCGATTCCTGGGGAATGGTCCTTGCAACAAGCCTTAACAGGTTTTCCAGCAGATCGGGTGTCTGATTTTTCAGATTGTCATGCAGGGCATGGGCCACTTCAGGCCCTTTGTCTCCAAAGTATTCAAAGGCGTTAAAGCGGTCTTCAATTTTAGGGGAGACCAGCAGCCGGACATTGGGGTCCTCAGGGACCTGGCAGGGTGGGGCCGGTCTGGCCGGTCCGGGTTGCCCGGACGGTTTGGGCAGCCGGGCCGGTTTTGCCTCTTTCCGGGGCTGGGGTGCAGGCGGTGTTTTTCGTTTACTGTTTAAAAAAGTCAGGGCATCCAGAATATCAGAATCACATTTGTCGGTCTGTGCAATTTGTTCCAGTCGATTCACAGCCTTGTTCGTGCCGATACGTTCCATGGCCGTAACCGCTTCCTTGCGCAGTTCGGAATCATCATAGAAAACAAATTCCGCCAGGTCATCAATGAGAAATTCCATGCCAAGTCTGCCTGCTGCCCTGAAAAGTTCCCTGAGCAGATCCTTGTTGGTCTCCTTGCTTAAAATATGCCTGATTAAGTGGATGATGGGGCCGGGACGGTCCGGGTTGGTATGGTTGATCAGAATCATGGAAAACTTAAAATTAATATGTGCCCTGTCCATGGTGAGTTGATACAGGCGCGGACGAAGGGGATGGGTGGGACCCATGGTGTTCATGAGAAAAAACAGAATATCATAGGCCACATTGTCTGGAGCCAGGGCAAGTTGTTCAATCATGGCCTGCTGCTGGCCGTCATCAAGGCTTAAAATCTGTAACAGGGTATCTGAATTGATCTGCCCTGTTTTGATTATCCTTTTAAATTCCGAGATAAATGACGCCATATGTTCTCCTTATGAATCATATCCTTTGGGGTTTTTCTGCTGCCAATGCCATGCATCTTTGCACATATCCCCGATGTCCAGGGCGGCTTTCCAGCCAAGTTCCCGCTCGGCTTTAGACGGGTCAGCCCAGCATGCGGCAATGTCTCCGGGCCTGCGGGGCACAAGTTCGTAGGGAATATTGTGTCCACAGGCCTTTTCAAACCCTTTGATCATCTCAATCACGGAATATCCCCGGCCGGTGCCAAGGTTGTAAATATCCACACCTGACGCCTCCATGAGCCTGGGAAGGCAGCAGATATGTCCTTTGGCAAGGTCTGTGACGTGGATGAAATCCCGGACCCCTGTGCCGTCCGGGGTATCATAATCATTGCCGAAAACATTGACGCAGGGCAGCTGCCCTATTGCCACCCGGGCCACATAAGGCATCAGATTGTTGGGAATGTCCCTGGGGTCTTCGCCAATGTCGCCGGACGGATGCGCCCCCACCGGGTTGAAATACCGCAGCAGGGTGATGTGCCATTTGGGGTCAGCCCTGTAAAGATCGGACAGAATGTCTTCAATCATCAGTTTGGTTCTGCCGTAGGGGTTGGTTACGGACAAAGGAAAGTCTTCCGTGATGGGCAGGCTGGCCGGGTTGCCGTAAACCGTGGCGGATGATGAAAATACAATGGCGGTGACACCTGATTCTTCCATGGCGGAAAGCAGGTTTAGGGTGCCGGTTATGTTGTTATGGTAATAGCAAAGCGGCTTGGAAACCGACTCTCCCACAGCTTTAAGCCCTGCAAAGTGGATCACGGCATCAATATCTTTGTGGGCATTGAACACCGCATGGATATTGGCTTCGTCCAGCAGATCTGTCTGGTGAAATACAAGATCTTTTCCCGTAATGTTTCTGACCCGGTCAAGGGCCTTGGCGGAGGAGTTGACAAGATTATCCACCACCACCACGTCGTGATCCTGGTTAAGCAGTTCCACGCAGGTATGACTGCCGATATACCCGGCACCGCCGGTGACAAGAATTTTCATTGGAATTCCTTATTATCCAGTAATTACATAAAGATAAAGTTTCCTTGGACCATGGGCGCCGTGTACCATAACCAGTTCAATGTCTGCGGTTTTGCTCGGACCCGAGATCAGGGTCATGTGATGGGGGAGTAATTCTGCTTCCCTTGTCTCAGGATCATATTTAAGCAGGGCATAAAGTTCCTTTAAATTGGTCAGCATCTGTTCTTTTCCGATCACTGCCACATGGATGGAGGGCAGCAATGATACGGCCCGGGCCTCTTTGGGCCTGGATTTCATGACCAGTGTGGCCGTGTCTGCCAGGCAGAAATCCGCCGAGGTCACACCGATGTAAGAATCAATCATTTGCCGGCGCACCCGGTCCCTGGCCTTGGATCTTGTGAGGTCATCCATGCCTGTGGTGTCAAACGCCGCCGTATGAACCGGCACGTTCTGGTCTTTTAATGCGGTTTTCAGATCCAGGGCATTGACCAGGGGGTGATCCCACTGGACCACACTTTTTTTTGCGCCCCATTCAGGTCCGGTCTCTTTCACCAGGTTGGCAATGGCCTTTGACACCTGGGCCTTGTCCTTTACCGGAATGACATTGAGGTTCAATGGTACGGCCTCCCGGGAAAGATGGTGTAATAGAGCCATGTGGTCTTTATCCCGGCGGGATTTTATTGTTTTCACAATGGCGGCCTGTTCCGGGCTCGGATCCTTGGGGTCTGTAAAAATTTTTGCAGCACGCGCTCCGGCACTCTCCTGTCCAATGCCCAGGGCTGTCCTAAGCGTCTTTATAAACTGAGTTTCAGTGGTGTTGGTCTGCATAAATTTTAAGTCCTCAACCATGGGCCTTTTTAGCGTTTAGCTTTTTAAACCGTTTTCGGAAAGGGGTTTGGGAAAGCGGCTGTATATCCCTGGATCTGGTCCAGCCCGCACCAGGTCCCGGCATTTTGGTAATCATGCCCCTGGATGTGGGAAATATTTTCTGTCCCAGGGCAAAGGTCCTAAGAAAGGCCCGGTACAGGGCAGGGTGCCCGGCCAGAAATGCCCAGGCCTGGTGGATGGTTTTTTCCGCGACACTAACGGGCTGGGTCTCCCATTGATCATCGCCGTATGCCAGCCGGTACCTCAGTTCAAGCAGCATTCTGGGCAAATCAATATTCACCGAGCAGGCCTGTTGGCAGGCACCGCATAACGATTCGCCCAGGCACAGGTCTTTTGCCTGGTTCATGCCTTCCATCAGCGGTGTGAGTACAGCCCCGATGGGACCGCAGTAGGTGGCGTCATAGGCATGCCCGCCGATTTTGCCGTAAACCGGGCAGACGTTCAGACAGGCCGAGCAGCGGATGCAGCACAGAATTTCCCTGAATTTGGGATCTGCAAGGATTCGGCTTCTGCCGTTGTCCAGGATAACCAGGTGAAATTCTTCCGGACCGTCGGGAAATTCCGGGCCGGCCGGGCCGCCGATGTAGGATACGCATCCGCCCAGTTTCTGGGCCGCAGCTCCCCGGGACAGCAGGCGGAACAGGATGTCGTGGTCCTCGAGATTGGGCACCACCCGCTCCATGCCCATGATGGCCACATGCACTTTGGGCAGGGTGGTGGCCATGCGAATATTGCCTTCGTTGGATACCACGGTTATATGGCCGGTCTGGGCACAGGCCAGGTTGCAGCCGGAAATCCCCATATCTGCGGTGAGAAATTTTTCACGCAGGGCTTTTCTGGCAATCCGGGTCAGTTCCGGCGGGTCTTCGGTATAGGGCACGCCCAGTTTTCGTTCAAACAGTCTGCCCACCTGCTGCCGGGTTTTATGGGCTGCCGGCGCAATGATGTGGGAGGGCTTTTCTCCGGCAAGCTGTATGATGTATTCACCCAGGTCGGTTTCGTTGACTTCAATGCCCCGGGCTTCAAAGGCCGGGTTCAGACGAATCTCCTCTGTGACCATGGACTTGCCCTTGACCACCTGCTTGACATGGTGTTGTCGGGCTATCTTCAGGCAGTATTCCACAGCTTGTTCGCCTGTCCGGGCAAAATAAACCCTTCCGCCGTTCTCCCGGATTTTGGCTGCCAGACGGGTCAGCACAACATCCAGGTTGTTGATGGTTTTCTCCCGGATGTCATGGGCGGCAAGGCGCAGGTCCGGGCCTTCGTCCAGGTTTTGATAGGAAAGGGCCGTGGCCTTGCCCAGGCCGGACTGAATTTTATTTAAGGCTTTTTGCAGGATCTCATCCTTAATGGCTGATGCGGCATTTTGTGCATATTTTTTTGTGGCGGCATCGTGGCTCATACCGCACCTGCCTTTTTGCCTGCCAGGAGCTGGGCAATGTGCATTACCCTGACATTGAGGGTGTTGCGGGTCAGATACCCCTTGATATTCATCAGGCATCCCATATCACAGCCCACCACGGCATCGGCTCCCGAATCAAGAATGTTTTTTACTTTTTCCCTGACCATGGCCGTGGAGATGTCCGGGTATTTGGTTGAAAACGCACCGCCAAAACCGCAGCATGTGTCGCAACCCTTCATCTCCACAAACGTGGCGCCCCTGACCTGGCTGATCAGTGTACGGGGCTGGGCTGCCACGCCAAGATACCGTTTCAGGTGACAGGAGTCATGGTAGGTAATGGTGCCGTCATAATAGGCACCTGTGTTTTCGATATGGAGCACGTCAACCAGGTACTCGGTGAGTTCAAAGGTTCTTTTTCCCACGGCAATGGCCCGCGCTTTCCACGCCGGCTCATTTTCGAATAATTCGGGATAGTGATGCCGGACCATGGAAACGCAGGAGCCTGACGGGCAGACAATGGTTTCAGAATCTTCAAAGGTCTCAATGTAATGCTTTGCCGCCTTTGCCGCTTCTTTCCGGTATCCCGCGTTGAACGAGGGCTGGCCGCAGCAGGTCTGATTTTCCGGGTAGTCCATGGTGATGCCAAGGCGCTGGAACAGGCTGACCATGGCCTCTCCTACCTCCGGGTACATACCATCCACAATGCACTGGATGAACAGGGTTGCATGTGTCATTGAATTTTTCCTAACCGTTTGTATTCTGCCGGATGGGGCCTGTAACCAGGATGGGAGATGCCTCAATCTTGTCTGCGGCCATCAGGCTGACCACCCGCTCAAAGGCGCTTATGATCATCATCTGTTCCCAGTCTTCAATATCGGAAAACAGCTCCGTGAATTTTTCCTGGAGTAACGGTGGCAGATTCTGGATAATATCCTGACCCTTTTTTGTGAGAAAAAGGCTGACAGCCCGCCTGTCATCCTCTCTTTGTTTTCGGGCAATGTATCCACGGGCCTCAAGGCGCTTGGTGATATCTGTTACGGTTGCCTGACTTAAGCTTGTGGCCCGGGATAACGGGGTAATGGAAATCTGACCATGGGACGAAATTTGCTGGAGCACAATAAGCTGGGGGCCTGTCAGACCAAATTCTTTGTTCAGCTTTCTGGAATGAATGTCAACTGCCTGGATGATTTTGCGAATTGATATCAAAAGGGTTTGACATCTTTGGTTGCTGAGTTTTGTTTCGGTCATGATTATATATATTCTTAAATTAAGTATTCTTAAATTAATTTTTTAAAATTAGTTTGATGATATACAGTTTTAAGGCGGTATTGTATACTATTGTCCGGCCAGGAGGCAAGCACCAATGGTTTTTGTCCTGCTTGACCCGTAACATCGACCATGGTAGCCTGTGCAGGCATAAGTGCAAATGGGAAATCAAACGAATTTCAATGTCAATTCTTCGGGTAAATGCCATGGAACAACAGGTTAAAAAAGTGAATTTGAAGCGGTGTGCTATTGTCTGCGCGGGCATATTTTTCTTTTTCATGGTCCTTTCCGGTATGTCAGGATGCGGCGGAGAAAAAGAAAAAAAGGATATGGATCTGATCCCGGGTAACTGGGTTCACTACAGGAACCGCACCTATACTCTCATCGCCATGAATATTAAAGGTACGTGGAGCTCTTCGGTCAGGATTGCAGATGTGACCTCCAAAATTGTTGATGCCAAGGGAACAGCCAGCGGTACCTGGGTTTGGAATGAGAACCAGCTCATTTTCACCGTCGTGGCGTCTGATATCGACAAAATCTGGAAAAAAAATGACACCCGTTTTTACAAGGTGATTGAACTCAGCGACTATCTCATGGTCCTTGAGGGCGAAGACGGCCGCAAGGAAGAATGGAAGAAAACAAGTCTCCAGAAGGAGAAAGAGGGATCTGGCGCAGTCAATACGATTGTTACCATGGCGCCCTATGCCGTTAATCTGAATAAATATTCTTCCAACACCCAGGATCGCTACCTGTGTCTGAGTATGCATTTGGAACTTATGGAACTGATGCCGGAGCAGCCTGTGCCCCAATTTCATCCCAGGGCCAGGGATGCCGCCATCATGTATCTGTCTTCTTTGACCTATGATGATGTGTCTGATTTTGATCGCATCAAAGTTCAGAGAGAAAAGATCAGGGAGGTACTCAATCCCTATATTGGCGGACTAATCAAAGACGTTGTCATTGATCATGTGGTGATTGCCTTATCTGCCGCCAAGGTGGAAGAATTTATCATTGAACATACTGCTGTACCAAGCAAGGAGGAGACCGCTGAAGGAGAAACCGGCAAAAAAAAGAATCCCAAAGCCTCCTGACGGGCAGGTGGTCAATTTTCCGCCTTGGGTTTGATGACCAGTACGGTGCCGGACTTAAGACTGATTTCGACCGTATCCTGGCTGAATACATTGCTGATACCCATGGTTGTTCCCATGCAAAGGCTTTGATCCGTCAACGGGTACTCCAGCCCCTCCAGGGTCAGCCCTTTAACATGGTCTGATACCGGGATGACGGATATCAGGTCTCCGGGGCGGCCCGTGAGTGTCAGGCGGGAAACAACAATATGAATATCGTTATATGCATCAAAGATCGTGGCGGGGATTCCCTGGTCTGCAAGTCTGCGCAGAAGGAAAATATTTGCCAGGGTATGGTCAAGCCGGGTGCTGGTGGCGCCCATAATGAGAAGGTCTGTACATCCATGGTTAATGGCATATTCCATGCACAATTCCATATCTGTCTGGTCCTTGCGTACCGGATGCTTTAAAATTTCAACCTGTTTTTCCTTAAAGAATGAAAGGATGCTTTCGGGAATGGAATCAAGGTCACCGATGATAATCCGGGGAATAATGCCCATGTGGTGAAGATGAACAGCCCCGCCGTCTGCGGCAATAACCATGTCCGCTTGTTGAATCCGGGATAAAAGCCCGTCTGTTTCAGACAGGGTTCCGTTTGCCACAATGACTGTTTTCATAATTTGGTTTTCATACCAGAAAAATACTATAATGCAAACAATACTATTTCATTAACACACGATTTATTGTAATTTTTGTTGGAGATTTTATTGACACAATGTCCAGAAGATCATATTTTCCCAGGCGATGAAGGTTTTCAAACGTATACATACATACCTGTTTCTTGAGTTCATCCCGCCATTTGCCATAAGCACCTTTTTTTTAACCTCGGTGTTTTTGATGACCCGGATTCCGGATATCACGAATATGGTGGTTAACTACAACTCCAGCATCACGGATATCCTGCTTTTGATATCTTATACCCTGCCGCGGTTCATGGAATTTACCATTCCCATGTCAGCCATGATTTCCGTGCTTTTGACCATCATGCGCATGTCCGGGGAAAATGAGATCACCGCCCTGAAAGGGGCGGGAATGTCTTTGTACAAACTGTTGCCACCGGTGCTGATATTCAGCGTGATCGCCCTTTTTATCACCATGTGGATGACGGTTTACGGGATTCCCAATGGCAAACTGGCCCTGAAAGTGAAAACCATAGAACTTGCCAGATCCAGTATTGACGCAGCACTGCAGGAGCGCCAGTTTAACAGCCGGCTGAACGGGATCATGATTTATGTGGCCCATGTGGATATGGGCACCCGGGATCTGACGGACGTATTTATTGAAGACCGCAGGACTGCTGATGTGGTCTCCATTTCCACGGCGCCCAGGGGGCGCCTGGTGCGCAAGGGAAACCAGGATATATACACGATCCGTCTGTATGACGGTATGATCAACCAGGTCAATGTTCAGGACCATTCCGTGACCAATATTAATTTCGGGCATTATGACATCAATATTGACCTGACTGCCCTGCAGAAAAACGGGCCCAGAGAGGAGAAAAAGGATTTTGATGAAATGAGCCTGCATGAACTGGTCCAGCATATCCAAAACGGTTTTAAAACACCTGAAATGGATAGTGAGGCGCGTCTGGTGCTGCATGAAAAATTTTCCATTCCCTTTGCCTGCCTTGTTCTCGGATTAGTGGCGTTTCCTTTGGGGGTCCAGTCCATATCGTTAAGAAAATCAAGTGGCTTTGGTATGGGGATAGGCTTCTTTCTTCTCTATTATCTGCTGCTGGCCATTGGCTGGTCCGGTGGTGAGGCCGGCCATTATCCGCCGGTGATCGCCATGTGGCTGCCCAATGTGGTTATGGGGGGTGCGGGTATTTTTCTTTTGATACGCAATGCCAAGGAGCGGCCCGTGCGTCTGCCCCTTTGGATACAGAACCTTCCGGCAATTATTGTGGTCCGTCTCAGAAAAAGGACAGAACCATGATCCGGTGCCTTCACAAATACTGGCTTAAGGAATTTGTCAGAATTTTTATTATGATCCAGGCGTTGGTCATGGTGTTGTTTGTGTTCATTGACTACCTGTCCCATATGGATAAAATTCTTGAGTCCGACATCACCTTTGCACGGGGGCTTTGGTTTGTACTGCTTAAACTGCCCTATATGTTTGTCCAGCTTACCCCGGCAGGACTGCTTTTGGCTGTTATTTCCGTATTCGGCATTATGAATCGAAGCGGTGAGCTCACGGCCCTGAAGTCTTCGGGGATCTCGGTTTATTTCATGGTGAAGCCGGCCATTCTGGCAGGCGGTGTTCTGGCTTTTTTGATGCTGTTTTTGACAGAAACCCTGATTCCTGTGTCCATGGCCCGTTCCAATCATATACGATACCGCGAGATGTCCCGCAACGGCGGTATTGTTCATGCGAAGGAGGACATCTGGATCCGGTCGGGCAGGGCCCTGGTGCATATTAATTTTTTTGATCCAGCTAAAAAAACAGTGGCCGGCATCTCATGCACCACCATGGGACCAGGGTTCAAGATTGCGTCGCGTACCGATGGGGCCAGGGGGTATTATGAAAACGGACGCTGGATACTGGAGGATGTCATTGAGCAGTCGTATGATCCTGAAATTGATGATTATCATGTATTCATAACCCCCCAAAAGGTTGTGTCCCTTGATCTGAAACCCGATGACCTTGACCGGATGACCCAGAGGTCTGATGAAATGAGTTATACAGAACTCAGAAAATATGTAGAGAAAGTAACGGCCGAAGGGTATGACGCCACCACTTACAAGGTGGATATGTACGGAAAGCTGGCCTTTCCCTTTATCTGCGTGATCATGGCGTTGGCCGGGGCTGCCACGGGCATGCGGGATTTTGTGAAAAACAATCTGCCCCTGGGCATTGCCGTGGGCGTGGGATTTTGTTTTCTATACTGGTTTGTCTTCGGGTTCACGGCCTCTTTGGGCTACGCAAAGATTCTGCCGCCGGTGGTGGCCGCCTGGGTGAGCAACCTGGTTTTCCTATGCCTGGGGTGTATCTATCTGATCCAGACGGAATGATGCCGGTATCATGATTTTTTTTTACCATATCATCACCCTGGCGGTATTTTTCCTGTGCCTGCCTTTTTTACCTGTTGTCTGGATGGTTTCAGCCAAACGGCGGGCCAATCTGCTACAGCGTCTGGGGGTATTTACAAGAATTCCTGAAAAAAAAAACAACACGCGCAGAATATGGGTTCATGCCCTGTCCGTGGGTGAAGTAAACTCAAGCCTTGCCCTGATAACCGCCTTAAAAAAAAAATACCCGGCCCATGATATTGTTTTGACAGCATCCACCAAAACCGGATTTGAGCGGGCCCTTGATCTGATGCACCCGGGCCGGGCCGATTCCCCGGTTACAGCGGCGGGTTATTTCCCCTTTGATATCTGGTTCGCAGTGATACGGGTGGTCAAACAGATTTTCCCGGATATCGTCTGCCTGGTGGAAACGGATTTATGGCCCGGGTTTTTATCTGTCATGCATCAACGACGGATTCCTGTGATCCTTGTGAATGCACGGTTGTCACCCAAGTCCTTAAACGGGTACCGGTGCATGGGACCCCTGGCCAATTTGTTTTTTCCAATGCTTTCCTGTGTCATGGCCCAGACCCGGCAGGATGCTTCGGGCTTTGAACAGCTTGGTGTGCCCGGGAACCGCATTCAGGTCACCGGCAATATCAAGTTTGATCAACCCTGTCCGGAATTGTCCCGGGAAGAGATTTCAGGCCTTGTCCGGGATCTGGGGTTTTACCCGGATGACCGGATATGGATGGCCGGTTCCACCCATCCGGGTGAAGAATCCATGGTGGTCCGGGCGTTTATCCGGGCAAGACAGACAGATCCTGAACTTAAACTTGTTATTGCGCCCCGGGATCCGGGCAGGTGTCCAGCTTTACTCAAGGAATTGCCTCTGGCCGGATTCAGGGTTGCATGTTACCTGGATCCGATGAAAACCAAACAAGGGGCGGATATCATGTTTCTTAACACAATCGGCGTTCTGGCCAGGGCCTATGCGGTCTGTACGCTTGCCTTTGTGGGCGGATCCCTGGTGGCCCGGGGCGGGCATAATCTTCTGGAACCGGCCATGTTCGGCAAACCCGTGTTTTTTGGGCCCCATATGACGGATTTTCGTGAAATGGCCCAATTGTTTATCCAGGGTAAGGGCGGCATCCAGGTTGAAGATGAAACGGCTTTGTCCTGTGAGTTGGAAAAAATGCTGCGCAATCCTGACCATTGCACCCGCACCGGATATAATGCCCGGCAAATTTTTAAAGAGAACGCAGGGGCGCTAAATGCTTGTTTAAACCGGATGGAGGCGTTCCTTGATTAAATCCTGGCTGAACCGCATCGAAAAACGGGTATTGAAGACCATGGAAACCCCTGGTCACTTTGAACCGTTTTCCTTTGATCAGGTGCTGGCCAGCTGTGCAAGCGTCTACAAGGCCGGGGTGAAACTGCGTTATGCCTTGTATGGGAGCGGTTTTTTGAAATCCCGGCGCCTGGACTGCCCTGTGATTTCCATCGGCAACCTGGCCGTGGGCGGGTCCGGTAAAACACCCATGGCCTTGTACCTGGCCCGGATGTTGTCCGAAAAAGGTATGCGGCCCGTGGTGATCAGCAGAGGGTACAAGGGGACGTTAGGAAAACAGGCTGCTGTAGTGTCCGACGGCCGGGAAGTGTTTCTGGATGCCACAGCCTGCGGGGACGAGCCTTATATGATGGCCATGGAAAAAAACTTTCCCGTGGTGGTGGGAAAAGACCGGTACAAGGCGGGTCTTATGGCTTTGAAAACCTTTGCACCTGATGCGGTTATTCTCGATGATGGATTCCAGCATCTGAAACTGGGCCGGGACCTGAACCTGGTGCTTCTGGACTACAGCCAGCCTTTGGGGAACGGACGCATGCTCCCGGCAGGACGGTTGCGTGAAACGCTTTGCATGGCAAAGGACAGAATTGATGCCATCGTGTTTACCCGGTGTCCCCCGGATGTATTTCAATGGGATGCATTTCAACTGGACGCGGTTCAGGGATTCGGGCATCAATCCTTTGCAAAGGATATCATTAAAGTCGTGCCCTCTGTGCCTGTTTTTTTTTCCACCCATGAGCCCTTTGTGGCACAATTGTTTCCGGCCGGCAGCGATAATAACACAAAGGAGTTTCAATCCTGGACCCTGCAAGGGAAAACCGCTGTCCTGTTTTCAGGTCTGGCCCGGAACGCCTCTTTTGCACAATCTGCGCAGGACCTGGGTGCAAACATTGCCGACCACCTTGAATTTTGCGACCATTACAGGTATAACGGGCCTGATTTTAAACGGATTATGGCCCGGGCCAAGGCGTTGAACGTTGATTGTATCCTGACAACCCAAAAAGACTGGGTAAAGGTAAATCCGGCATGCTTCAGGGACGTGACGGTTGCTGTTATTGGTATCCGAATGCGGGTTTCCAATCCCCAAGGCCTTGAAAAATTTATTTGGGACAACACCTTGGGGCAGGCCACAGCGCCAGGTCGTCCATGACAATTTAATCGGAACAGATGTATGTATGAATGATGATCAGATTTATCGGTTATTGCGTCTTCTGATGCTGGCCCTGGGCAGACTGCCCATGTGGCTGGCTGATTTTTGTGCCCACCTTTTGGGCCTGCTCTGGTTCAAGATCGACGCAAGGCATCGAAAAATCACCCTGGAAAATCTTACCCGGGCCTTTGGCGATCAAATGACGCCGGATCAGATCGAAATACTTGGCAAACAGGTGTATAAAAATATTGTGAATATTTTGTTCGAATTCGCCTGGACCCTGCGGTTTGACCGGGACACATTTTTAAGCCATTTCACCATCAAAGGGACGGATCATCTCAAAAAGGTTCATGCCCGGGGCAAAGGCGTCCTGGGACTGTTATGCCATCTGGGCAATTTTGAAATGCTGATTGGCGGTATCGAACCTGCCGGCGTCAAGGGATACGCCATATACCGGAGCCTGGACTTTAAACCCCTTGACCGGCTGATCAAGGAAGGGCGGAAGCGTTTCAGCGTGGAGGTGATTCCTTTGAAAGGTGCTTTTAAAAGGGCGGAAAGCATACTGGAACAGGGTGGTATTGTGGGGTCTCTTCTGGACCAGAACGTGGATTGGAGACAGGGACCGTTCGTGGATTTTTTCGGGTATCCGGCATGCACTCATAAAGGGTTTGCCCAACTGGCGCTTAAGACAAAATCACCTGTGATGCTCATGTACACGGTCCGGAAAAACCGGCATTTTACCGTTGAAATTTTGCCGGAAATCCCGCTGGTAGAAACCGGCGACCCCATCAAGGATATTGAAATCAACACACAGAATTATACTGCGGCTATCGAGGCGCTGGCCAGGAAATACCCGGACCAGTATTTCTGGGTTCATAGCCGCTGGAAAACCAAGAATTTTTGTCCCTGGCCCCGGCAATAACAGCCATAGGTTGACCGGGTTTATCAACATCTGATCCCGGCCCGCAACTGGATATGAACATAATTCAACAGCGTATTTATACTTTTTTTATAAAAAATTCATGAAAACATCGACCATCTCCCTTGCCGTCATTACAAAAAATGAAGCAAAAAATATTGAGAAAATGCTTTCCAGTGCCTCTTTTGTTAATGAAGTTGTTGTTGTGGATTCGGGCAGTACAGACAATACACAGCAGTTATGCCGGGACATGGGAGCGGTGGTTATTGAGCAGGCATGGCTTGGCTTTGCCCGTCAAAAGCAGTTTGCCTTTGACCGATGCACGTCGGACTGGATTCTCAGCCTGGATGGCGACGAAGCCCTGTCTGCGGCATTGGGTGCGGAAATTCAGAAAGCCGTAATATGTTGCGATGACACGGTCTGTGCATTTTCAATGCCAAGAGTCTCATTTTATCTTGGCCGATGGATTTACCACGGTGGCTGGTATCCGGACAGGAAAATAAGATTGATACGGCGGTCTAAAGGCCGATGGCAGGGGGATGGGCTCCACGAAAAGCTGGTGGTGGATGGCGAGGTAAAGCCCCTTTCAAACGATATTCTGCACTGGGTGTATGAAAATATTTCCCACCAGGTTAAGACCATAGACAGTTATTCAACTACCCATGCTGACCATGCAGGGAAAAGGGGCAATTGGTATTTGATCTGGGGCCTTTTCCATATGGCCGGCAAGTTTTTGGAGTGTTATATCTGGAAGCGTGGATTCCTGGATGGGCTGGCTGGCCTTGTGATTGCCGTTAATTCCACCTGGTACATATTTTTAAAGCATGCAAAGGTCTGGGAGAAATACATACAGCATGGCTGATATTACCATCATCATTCTCAGTTATAACACCAAAACACTGTTGCTCAATTGCCTTGAAAGTGTTTTTGACACCACCAGGGAACTGGATGTTGAGGTCGTGGTGGTGGATAACGCCTCCTGTGACGGAAGCCCGGATGCGGTAAAAGCGCAGTTCCCGGAAGTGCATGTGATTGAAAACAGGTATAATTTAGGCTTTGCCAAAGCCAATAATATTGCCCTGGGCCAGGTGACGGGAAAATATGCCCTGCTGTTGAATTCTGATACCCGACTGACACCTGGGGCTGTAAAAGCCCTTTATGATTTCATGGAAAAACAGGCTGACGCCGGAGTGGCCTGCGGGCAACTGCTCAACGAAGACGGTTCAAAACAGAACTCTTTTGCTTATTTCCCGGGCTTTGCCACCCTGCTGGTCAATGAAAGCCTGATCAATACCCTGTCACCTTTCCGGAAAAGCAAGCGTTCAGCGATAAATGCGCCTGTCAAGGTGGATTCCTGTATCGGTGCCTGCATCCTTTTGAGGATGTCGGCTGTGGCGGCAGCGGGTTTTTTAGATGAAGCCTTCTTTTTTTTCTTTGAGGAGACTGACCTGGCCCTGACCATGAGACAAAAAGGATGGTTCTCATATATGGTCCCCCAGGCCGGAATTTACCACTTCCAGGGGCAAAGCGTCGGCCACAGCATTAAGTCCAGACAGCTTTTTTACCAATCCCGGAAAATTTATTATAACAAACACTTTCCACTGCTTTCGGGTCTTTATATGCCCCTGGTTCTTTGCCGCCTTGCCGTGGATTTCCTGCTTAATTTTATACTGTCCGGCCTAGCTTTTCTGCGCTCTGATGCCAAGAAAAATAAGGCTGCGCTATACTACAAACTTTTAATCTGGCATGCAAAAGGATGTCCCCAAACAGATGATTGTCAAAGGCCCTTTAATCAACCTTGAAAACAGAGATATAAAATCAATTCTGCTGATTCAGCTGGGTGATATCGGTGATCTTGTCCTGACTCTGCCCGCCATTGAGACGCTGCGCGCCAATTTCCCCAAGGCCCATCTTGCGGTGGCTGTGCGTGAAAAGGCTGCAGGCCTGCTCCAGGACCATCATGCCGTGGATCAGGTCCTCCCGGTGGACAGGCATAAGCATGGGGCAAAGGGGCTTTGGCATCAGTTGAAGCTTTTGGTGTCTTTGATTTTCAGACGGTTCGATTTGTCCATTGAGCTTCGCACCGGCACCCGGGGTGCTGTTCTTTCGGCGGTTTCCATGGCCCAAATACGCATCGGCCGCCATGGGAACGATGACCGCTTAAGGGAATTGTGCTTTACCCATATTGTTAAACCTGCCAGCGAAACCGGACAATATGCGGCCCAGCATAATTTAAATATCCTTGAGCCATTAAATCTGAATTGCGTATCGCCCCTTATCCCGGCCCTTTCTATCCCTAATGAACGGTTTTCAGCCGTAACTGCCAAACTGAAAAATCTGTTGCCAAAGCCTGAAAAACCGATTCTGGTTGTCCACCCTTTTTCAATCTGGCACTACAAGGAGTTGACCGCACAGCAGTATCAATATATTTTTTCACATCTTGCCGCAGCTTATGATGTCAACCTTGTGCTTACAGGTTCCCCCGACGAACGGCCCCGTGCACAGGCACTTATCGATTCTAGCCGTTTGCCCAATGTCAACATGGCAGGCAAAACCTCTATTATGGAAATGGCTTGCCTGCTGCAACTTGCCTGCTTGGTCATCAGCATCGATACATCCGCAGTTCACATCGCCACAGCCGTCCAAACGCCTACAGTAAGCATTTTCGGACCATCCTCGACACTGAATTGGGCACCCAGGGGGGATCTCCACAGGGTTGTGACCCATTCCATGTCGTGTATACCCTGCAGCAAAAAGGGCTGTGATGATACTGAAAAGGTGCCCTGTCTTCATGGGCTTGCGCCGGAACTGATTTGTGACGAAATCGATACGCATATACAAAAAATGGAGTCATTGCTTCCCGGCCGGAACCTGATGAGGCATTCGCCTTCCTGATCCAATTACTGCCGGGTTAAGGTCAGGTATTAATCATGGAAAATACAAAATTAACGGGTCAGCACTTCGGCGTTGAATGTTCAGTTTCAGTTATTATTGTCAGTTACAATACGTCAGATCTTTTGTCCGCCTGTCTTAAGTCCCTGGAAAGGGAACTGGCAAATTCCAGGCTCGCCGGGCAGGCTGAAATTTTTGTTGTGGACAATAATTCCAGGGACGGCAGTTCAGACATGGTAAAAACTGAATTTCCCCGGGTCCGCCTTATTCAAAACACTGAGAATTTAGGATTTGGCAAGGCCAACAATCGTGCAATAGAACGGGCAAAAGGTGACTATCTTTTTTTTCTGAACCCTGATGCAGAGGTTTGCCAAGGAGCCATTGCCGTTATGCTTGATTTCATGAAAAAAACAACGGATATCGGCCTTGCCGGAACCGCTCTTATTTTCCCTGACGGTTCCCCCCAGCCCTCGGTGGAGAAGACTTACCCCGGTGCCCGTTATGCAGCCGCAGACCTGCAGAATCTTCCGGGCGATATCGCCTGGGTCATGGGGGCCAGCATGATCGCCCGGGCCGGTTTAATTAAAAGAATAGGCGGATTTGACGAGCGTTTTTTCCTTTATGGTGAAGACATTGACTTGTGCCTTTCCGTAAGAAAACATGGTTTTGCCGTGGGTTACATTCCAGACGCCGTAATCATTCACCATGAAGGGCAAAGTGAAAAAAACAGTCTGCCCCTTCATGTGTTTGAAAAAAAAATGGCCGCTGCCATCCTGTTTTTTAAAAAGCATTATTCCGGAAAAAGCCGGAAAACAATAAGAAATATCCAAAGTCTTCAAGCGATCTGGCGAATTTTTTCGTTGCGTATCTCATTGTTGTTTTTCCCTTCTGACCCGGATCGTCGACAAAAGCTCTCAAAATATAAAAAAATTTTGTCTTTTTATAAGTCGTTCTGATTGGAGTTGTGAATGGATGCCAGACGGAAAGGGAAAGCCTCAGAAAATATAAAACCGATCAGAGTGGCCGTGGTGGTCCCTAAATACGGGTTGATCGGAGGGGCTGAAAATTTTGTATTTCAGCTCACAGAAAGGCTTGCCTCATTTGAGGATATCACCATTGATGTTTTTGCCAATAAATGGCGTAAAGGGGATGCGCTGATCCGGTTTCATAAAATCCGGACAATACCCTTTCCCCGATTCCTTGAGCCTTTAAGCTTTGCGTTGGGGGCCTATTTTCAAACTGGAAAGTTTGATCTTATCCATAGCCACGATAGAGTTTTTGCCATGGATATTTTTACCTTTCACGGGATACCCCACACCATCTGGGTTAATGATGTACAGCACAGACGCTTTCCCAGGCTGGTGGATTTCATGATTGCCTGGATTGAAAGAGCCGGTATTACCCGGAACCGTCTGAAAAAGATACTGCCGGTCTCATCCATTGCGGCCCGGGCGCTTAAACGGTGCTATCCAAGTCTTGAAACAAAGATTGACATCATGCCACCCGGTATTGCCGGCGATTTTTTTCAAGCCTATGACAGACCCAGAGAGCGGGAAAAAATCCGGCAGCAGTATGAGGTGCTGCCCCAGGAAACCGTACTCCTTTTTGTGGGAATGAATTTTGAAATTAAAAATCTTGATCTGGTACTTGAAAGCCTGGCTGTTTTTTTTAACCGGGGCGGCAGAAATTTAAAGCTCATGGTGGTTGGAAAAGGCAATGAGAAAAAATACCGGAAAAAGGCCAAAACTATTGGCATTGAGCACCTTGTCAGGTTCTGCGGCCCTGCACAGGCCGTACAGCCATTTTATCTGGCCGCAGATCTGTTTATCATGCCTTCGTTTTATGACACCTTTGGTATGGTTGTTCTGGAGGCAATGCTTGCGGGGCTGCCCCCGGTCATTTCCGCCACAGTCGGCGCAAAGGACCTTGTTGACGATACATGCGGTTTTGTGCTGCCTGATGCGGCCTGCCCTGAATTGGTTGCCAATATTTTTGAACGGCTGCAGGAGGTTCATATCCGGCAGGCGCTGGGCCGGAACGCTGTTAAAAAG
The DNA here is from genome assembly GCF_000745975.1 of Desulfobacter vibrioformis DSM 8776. GTDB lineage: Bacteria > Desulfobacterota > Desulfobacteria > Desulfobacterales > Desulfobacteraceae > Desulfobacter > Desulfobacter vibrioformis. Next base: position 34,332 of record NZ_JQKJ01000018.1, read on the forward strand.
GCAAACGATTATTTTTGGGACGCACTGGCCCAGCGAATGGCTGATAATTACAGATCGGTTTTTCTTATGAAACAACAAAAGAGGGAGCAAATGCCATAAGTCCGGATGTCAACGGCCCCAAAAACACATGAACCTATTGAATATACTCATCTATAAGTCCTTGGTATTGTTTTTGAAACCGAGAATTTAATTGATTCCGGAACAATACAACGATATCTGAAAATTCTTCGGTTTTGTAAATATCTAGGGTGACGTCGGTAAACATGGTTTCGAAAAGTTCCCGTGTATTATGTTCATCAAAAACATGGAAATGAATATAGGGGTAAGAAACAGGATGGGTTTTATGAAACTGTTTTTGCCAGCCGTGTTTAATGATGGCGGATTGAACATAGTCATCGTTATGAGTTGCATCATCAAAGCCTGTTCTTTTTTTAAAATCTTCTATTAGATGTTTTACGCCGGTGGGCTCTCGGAAGCAATCATAGGTGTATTTGTAATGGGGAAGTGCATGAAATTGATATCCGTTTTCAGGACAAAGCAGATGGAAGTTTAAAAGGAGAAGGATCGGATTTGGGGAATGCTCAATCACATTGGAAGAAATACAGCAGCTGTATTTTGGGTATAACCGGGGGTGTTGAGAAATGTTATGGGCATCCAATACCACTGTTTTTCGATCTCGTGGTATTTTTTTCCCATATCTGTAGAATTTTATTTCCTGGGAGACTGTTTTTCTAATTGTTGAAGCCCGTTGGAGAAAAGACTGTTTATTATCTAATTGATCGACAGAACCATAACCGCCATCCAAAAGATTTATATCCGTTACACAACATTGAGAGTAATCGACAATCTGGTTTACCGTTCCGCCAATCCGAGCTATGTTGCTCTGAATGTAACTTTTAATCTTTTTTTCTATATCTGTTTTTAGCAAATAAGTCATAACTGCCCTCGGGTTGATGATCTATTGGTTTATGTTTTTTGCCACAAGTCACAGGTTTAACAAGGACGCCTAAAATAGAAAAAATTTGTTCAAACCGGCTTTCCCAGGTATGCTGGCGAACCGCAGCATCATATCCCTTTTGTCGTATTTTTTCACGTTCATCTTCATTGCCAAGATAGAAATTGATCTTTTCCACAAGATCATCAAAATTATGGTAAGTTACTATTTCTTTCCCGGGTAAAAAGCATCTTTCAAGTTCTTCATTATGTTCGGTGAGATAAAAACCGCCACTCATGGGTATTTCAAAGTCCCTCCCTTTAAGACAGAAAGTCTCATTCAGCCCTGCGACTCCGCCAAAACCCAGGTTTATCTTGCTTCGGGAGTACATTTTTACCATCTCCTCAGTGGACAAAGGGCCCTGTGGCCAATTATAGCCGTAGGCTTTAACCGGGATGCCCTTTTCACAAAGTTTATCAATGATCATAGGCCTGTTTCCGTAACACTGCCCTACAAAAGAAACATCAATGTCTTGATCAACAAAATATGGTTTATGGATTTCCGGATTCCCGCCTTCGGGTAAATAAATGGGCAGGGCGCCTTCTACAACATATTTAACTAAAGCGTCCTGGGTGCTTGTCCAGCAAAAATGGTAAAAACGGCAGATATCCCGTGCGCCCATGGCTTGGCCGTTACGTATTTTCCCGACAAAAGATTCCTTATCATTTAAAGCTAGATTGATAATCGGCACACCCATAGATGCAATTGTCTTGATAGTTTCCGGGTAGACCGTCTCTCCTGAAAAATAGGTAAAGATAACATCAATGTTTTCTTGCTGTATCCACGTTTGTACTTTCCGTATAAGATCAGTGTTCATCCGCCTTTTATTTTTTTTGTGCCAGGTTTTTTCATCTTGTTGGTTAAATTCACTAAACCAATCATAATGGATGACCCGGCCAAATTTTTTAAGGGAGGGCAAAAGTGCTTCATTTTCCCAATTATAGTGGTGGTAAATGGCTAAGATGGATAATTCCCCTTTTTCCCGGCGGGCAATGCCCGGAAAAAGATCCGCATATTTCTTACGCAGTTTATTTTCTGTGGGAACTTGCAATCTGCGCTCGTTAAATCGTTGTTTGTAATAAAGCGCCTCTTTTTCGAGTCGCTTGTTATTGCGGAAACGTCGGATTTGTCGACGATACCTTTGGAAGAGACCAACCATAAATTCTAATTTCCAGAACTTTTATGCCAAAGGGTAAACATCCTGGCCCCGTTGGATTTATCTTCACGGGAGTTCATCATATTCAGGACATGTCCGGCATCAATTGCGGGGATATTAAATGCTTCAGAGACATCAACCGCCACAAGCAAAGCACCAATACCTGCACCGATCAGGCAGAGATCTGTATCCGATGGGATCTTTTCTAAAACCTCATCCTTCATATTTGCCCACCGGGTGGCAACATAAGAGGACGGTATTTTGACAAAGCTGATATCCGGTTTGCTCTGCAGCTTTATGAACCAATTACGCACTGCCTGCTCATCAAAGGTGGAGTTAACGATGCAAAGTTTTTTCCCGTCAATACTTTGCGCAAAAAGTTTTGAGGAAAGATAGGCATAAACTGCATAAAAAGGAATATAGTTCTCACCTGTCAAGACAATATGGTTTTCATCAAGAAATTGCAAAAATTTTAAAGACAGGCTCCTCCCATCCTCTTTTTTTTCGAAAATGAACAAAAATTTTCGGGGGGGATTACTGTTCCCCGGATGAATCAGCGGTGCAACAATACCGTGTTGTGATACAAAACGGAGGTATTCGGCATGCGTGGGCAGGGCGTTTTCAATGGCTTTTCTTGACTCTGCCTGTTGATACAGACCGTTGCACTGCAGGCTTTGGGCATAGAATGCGTATTCACCGTCTGCGAATCGTACCACAGGGGTGGCAATCCCCTGGCTCATCCCTGTGACGACCCTGTGGTGAAGGCGTTGGAAATAATCATCTCCGGTACATACGCTGCTGTGAAAAATGCAATGTTCTTCAATGCGCATCTGTTCGCCAAAATGTTCGATCACAGGGGTGTTGTCAAGTCCCGGGATTTCAAGATGTGTAAAAGCAAATCCTGCGTTCAGTAGTGTACCTAATGTTTTTTGCTGGTAAGCGTTCATGCCCCCTCTTTCCTGCATTATGTTGGTGTACAGTATTTCCTCATACCGATATTGAAACGATCGGTTGTTAATTTATGTTATATTGCAAACTTCGCTCATTATGTTCTATCTTGAGCGTAATACTTTAAAGACCATATTTTGTATATCAGTTACTGAAATTTTAAGCATACATTCCATGAACAAGTTTGAGTTCACACATTTTTTTTTGAAACAAGGACTGCAGGCAACACCGGATCTCACAACCGTGCAGTGCTCCCCCCAAGGGCCAGTGCGCCAGGGAGCTGTTGAGCCAAAAATGGCGATAACCCTTGTACCCAATGCCGCTGCCATATGCATGGGGCCAGTGTCTGTGGTTATCAGAAGATCTGCGCGGTCATATAATGAGGCCAGGGTTTTAAGGGTGGTTTTACCGGCAAGATTTACGCTTTTGCTCGTCATTTGTGAGCGGATCATCTCAACGGCTTCGGCATCTTGCGGTCCGCCGGTGAAAATAATGTCAGCACTGTAAGTCTTTGACAGCTTATCTGCCAGCTGTGCAAATTTAGTATTCTCCCACAGTTTGGTTTCCCAGGTTGCCTGGGGGTTGATGCAGAACAGTTTCCGGATGCCGGTGATGCCGTTTTGTGCCAGAAGGCGGCTGATTTGGGTACGGTCCCGGTTTCGTACCGGTAAATTGTAAACAACGTCGGATGCAGGAATTCCCATGGCTTCCAGAAATAACAGGCCTCGTTTCAGGGCATGGACTTCCATATCGATGGCCGGAATATGCTCGTTGTAGAACAGATAGCTGCCTTCCGCATGTTGCATGCCTTTGGCAAAACCGATTTTCCTTTTTCCCTTTGACAAAAGGGTCATTGCTGCACTTTTCAAAAGTGCCTGGAAATCAATTACGATATCATAGCGGGTGTCTCGCAGGGTATTTATAAAGGAAATTATTCCTTTAAGGCCTGCTTTCGATTGCCGGGTTTTGAACTGTTTGACCCATTGTTTGCGTTTGGATAGGATAATTCGGTCCAGGGCTGGATGCCCCATGACAATATCGGCCGCAGCTTCTTCCACAAGCCAGGTGATGTGGGCATTGGGGTAGTAGGTGCGCAGAGCATTTAATGCGGGAAGGGTGTGGATTACATCGCCTATTGCACTCATTTTGATGATTAAAATCTTGGGGGATCTTCCTCTGAATGGTTTACGCTCTAACAAGTTATTATCCTTTTTCGTTTTTTAATCATACTGATTTATACATTAAGCATCTCCAATGCCTCCTCATACACCATATCTGTGGTTATCAGGTCCATGCATCTGTGGTCAATGGGGCATTCCGGCTTCATACAGGGGCTGCAGGGAACCGGGACCCGGATAATGACGCTGTTTTCGTTGGCAGGGGAGGTGGCTTTAAAATTTGTGGAACCGATTATCGCCACCTGATTGATATTAAGGGCTGCTGCTGCATGCATAAGTCCTGAGTCGTTGGTGATGAACAGCCGACAGGTTTCAATCAAGGCAAAGGCCTGGCCCAGGGTGGTCTGCCCTGCGATGTTGATGCAGCAGCCAGGGACGGCTTGACAGATCTTTTCACCTAATTTTCGGTCTGCAGGCCCACCGAAAATCAGGATTTTTGTGTTCAATTTTTTTGAAAGCCTGCCGGCAATTTTAGCAAAGCGTTCTGGAAACCACCTCTTGGCCGTTCCCCCGGTGGCACCGGGGTTGATACCGATAATTGGACCTGACGGATCAAGCCCGATTTGCTCCAGCACGTTCCTGGCGGTTTGGCGGTCTTCTTCAGATAAAAAAAGCTCCAGTCTGCGACCGTCTGTAAGAAGTCCGGCGCCTTTGAGGATAGCGGTGTAGTAATCGATAAGATGCCCCTGTTTAAGTTTCGGTTCCATCTTTACGGCCCGGTTGAGAAGCAGGCCTCGGGCATCGGTGTTGTATCCCAGCCGCTCTCTTACGCCCCCGAGCCATGTAATCAGGGCTGCTTCAAAGGCGTTTTGCATCAGAACGGCCAGGTCAAACCGGTGCTGCCGGATATCTGCGGCCAGGGAAAGGGTACCCAAGCCTTTTTTATGCCGTCCGTTATTATCATACACCATGATGTGGTCCACATAGGGACTGTGTTCATACACCGGAATCACCCATGGCTTGGCCAGCACCGTAATCTGAGCCTGGGGAAAATTTTTTCTTACCGCCCGCAGCACCGGCGTGGTCATGATCGCGTCGCCGACCCAATTGGCGGCCCGGAAAAGGATGCGGGCGCAAGGGCTATCTTTCAAGGTGATTTCAGTCATGGCTTTATATGTGGTGTTGTGGGCTGTTAGTGGTTTGGATGGGACCCGCGCTTAAGAAAAAATAAAATATTAAAGGCACCCCTACCTCAATCTCTAAGGATAACTAATTATAAAAATTGGGAGTTAATATCAAATCTGGGATATGTTTTCAAGATTGTTCTAAAGTATCCCCATGGTAATTGCATGAAAATTTGGCATGATTTATGATTTCAATAAATTCAAATAGTTAAAAATATAGATTAAATTGAGTTGTTTTCTCACTATCTTGAAGATAAAATCGACCGATTAATTTATGACACTTTTTTACAGCGAGACAGATATGAAAAGATTCAAGCAGAGAAGGGCAAGATGATGCTCACTTTTAAGGCTTTGGCAGCTAGAAAAGAAACAATTGCAGTCGTGGGATTGGGCTATGTCGGGTTGCCCCTGGCGGTTCATCTTTCACGGCATTTTAATGTGGTTGGCTATGATTATAATGCCGGCCGTATTGCTGAACTTAAAAACGGCAGGGATCGCACCCTTGAAGTCTGTGATGAAGATATGGCAACAGCCGCAATCACTTATACGGATAATGCTGAAGCGCTGGGCCATTGCCGCTTGATTATTGTGGCCGTCCCCACCCCCATTGATCAGTATCGTATCCCCGATCTGACGCCGTTGCGCAGCGCCTCCGAAAGCACAGGCCGTTACTTGAGCCCTGGCAGCTGTGTGGTCTTTGAGTCCACGGTTTACCCGGGTGCCACAGAAGAATTTTGTGTGCCGATCATCGAAGCCGCATCCGGATTGGTTTTCGGTAAGGATTTCACAGTGGGCTACTCACCGGAGCGGATAAACCCCGGGGATAAAGTGCATACGGTTGACAAAATTTTAAAAATTGTCTCCGGCTCTGACGCGGCAACCGCGGAACTGCTGGAAAAGGTTTACGGGAAAATAGTCAAACCCGGCATTCATGTCGCCCCCAGCATAAAAGTGGCTGAAGCTGCCAAGGTCATTGAAAATACCCAGCGGGATATAAATATCGCCTTAATGAACGAACTGGCCATGATTTTTGATATTATGGGGATTGATACTCTGGATGTACTTGAAGCTGCTGGCACCAAGTGGAATTTTCTGCCTTTCAGGCCCGGTCTGGTTGGCGGACACTGCATCGGTGTTGATCCCTACTATTTAACTTTTAAAGCGGAGTCAATAGGCTACCACCCGGAGATGATTCTGGCCGGGCGGCGTATTAATGACGGCATGGGCAAGTATATTGCTGAGCGTCTGGTCAAAATAATGATCAAGGAGGGCAAGCAAATCAATCACACCCGGGTGGGGATCCTGGGTATTACATTTAAAGAGGATGTGCCGGATTTGCGTAATACCCGTGTGGTAGACATTATTGCCGAGATTAAGGATTATGGTATTGATGTGATTGTTCATGATCCCCTGGCCAATCCCGGGGAAGCCAAAGTTTATTACGGTGTTGATTTGAAACCCATGGATGCCCTTCGGGGCGTAGATGCATTGGTGATTGCCGTGGGCCACAGAGAATACCGGGACATGGGGTTGGCTGGCATTGCCGGATTATGCAGTGAAAAACATCGTGCGGTTATTTTGGACGTCAAGAGCATATTTAATGTACAGATGGCTGTCACAGAAGGAATCATTTACTGGCGTTTGTAAAGGCGGCCCTGAATTTGTATGGATAATTTTATACAGGGGAGATTGCATTGGCGCCTGTTTGAAATTGCCGATCAATTTTTACCTGGCGTAACCGGTAGATACGCAAGATATTCCTGCCCATGGCATCCATGGTGTAATATTTTTTAACCAGGGCCTGGGCCGCCTGGATCAGGGGCTGGACAGCCGCGGGGCTATTCAGGGTCCACCTGATTATTCCCGGCAGAGAACCGGGTTGATCCGGATTAAAGATCCTGCCGGTTTTATAATTAATAAGAATATCCCTGATACCGGGAGTATCCGGACCAATTACCGGGCAGAAGTAAGCCATGGCCCTTGTCACTTCCCAAGGCACCCCCTGGTAAAAATTTTGAGGGTTGGGAAAATAGACACAGCAGTCCAGGGCCTGGTAGAAATCGGCATCATTCTCTTTTGAGAATAGCAGCATATGCACACGAGGGGATGCCTTTTCATCCATGGGATACTGGTTTTCAGGCGTACCGGCGATCAGCAGATGATGACACGGCAAGTGCCGGCTGAGCTGATCCGCAATTTTGCAGAGCTGCTGTATATCTTGGGGCTCGATTTTACCGAAAATTCCGATGAACCGGGTATCTTTTGACAATCCAAGGAAGATTGCCAGCTTTTGTCTGGCTTCTGTTTTGGCTGTTCCGCCTGTTCCGCCTGTTCCGCCTGTTCCGCCTGTTCCCTCTGGGGCAATGGCAATATCAGGCACGGCAATGGCGTCGGGAATAGAGAAAATCTGCATGTCTGACAGGGAGAAGGTCTGCTTCAGGTGGGCTGTGCTGTCCTTTGAGGTGGTGAAAACATAGTGGCACCGTGTTTTATAAATTTTTTTGTTGGGCCAGGTGTTTTTAACCCGTTCCCCATTGTGGCGGGACATGATCCGGCAGGGGACATCTGCAGTCTGGGCGGCCTTTAAGGCAAGCTTGGCATCGCCTCTGCCGTGGGCATTGACCACAAAAGGGTGTTCGCCGGCAAATATCTGTTTGAGCCGGCTATATTCTCCGATTCTGACCAAAGGCTTAAAGGACATGGGATAGACCTTCAATCCGTTTTGTTTGGCGTTTTCAAACAAAGGACTATTCCCCGGGGCAACAATGACCACCTGGTGGCCGTTTTCTTTCATCCATAATGATTCGCAAAGGATTCGTTTTTCCCTGTTACCCCACAGGACCCGGCTTGAGGTATGAATAATTTTATAAAATGATTTCATGAATAATCAGAAGTATTCGCGCAGGATCGCTTCAACGCGTTCAATATCTTCGGGCAGATCAATTTCCGGTGAATCATATTGTGTGACAGCCACTTTTATGGGAAATCCGTATTCCAGCACCCGAAGCTGCTCCAGCTTTTCCACCTGTTCGCAGGTGCCGCTGCCAAGGGTGACAATTTGGTCCAGAAAGGCTTTGGTGTATGCGTAAAATCCCAGATGTTTATAATAGGCTACATCAGTCTGGCCGTCCCTGGGAAAGGGAATTTGGGCCCGGGAAAAATACATGGCAAAGCCCTGGCGGTTGAACACAACCTTTACGTCCTTGGGATCTGTAATCTCCCGGGGATTTTTGATCTTATACGCCAGGGTGGCCATGGCAAGGCCGGGATTCCCGTCAAAGGGCCGGATCAAATCATCAAGGCTTTTGGGATCAAACACAGGCTGATCCCCCTGGATATTGATGATGATATCTTCCGGGGCCGCACCAAGCATCCTGGCGGTTTCCGCCACCCGGTCCGTGCCTGACCGGCAGGTGTCCGGGGTCATCAGAGCTTCTCCGCCAAATGCCTTTACAGCTCTGACAATCCGTTCGTCATCCGTGGCAACAATGGTTCTTGTCACCACGGATGATTTCTGGGCTTGTTCACAGACCCGCTGGATCATGGGTTTTCCGGCAATGTTAACCAGGGGTTTTCCCCCAAGCCGGCTGGAACCGAAGCGTGCCGGGATCACTGCAATGGGCATGGGCTACATCTTTTCAAAAAGGCTGCGCGCCTTGTCACGGGTCATGATGCTTTTCCAGTCCTTACCCAGGCAGTTTTCCCACAAAGGATCCAGGTTCAGGGCCACACTGATCATGGTCTCCATCTGATCCCCGGTAAGATCCTTGGTCAGTCCTCTGGGAATATCCACCCCTGTTTTTTCCATGATGGTTCGAAATTCTTTCACCCCGTCGGGATAGTATTCATCCAGGGTGTCAAAGGTGATGCAGCAGCCGATGCCGTGATGGGTGCCAAGCACATAGGAAAGACCATAGGACAGGGCATGGCAGGCACCCACCTGGGAGTAGGCAATGCTCATGCCGCCGAAAAAGGAGGCCATCATCAGCTTGTCAGCCGAATCCGGATGATTATCCACAAACACCTGGCGGCACAGATCCAGGGATTTTTCCCCGTAAGCTTTGGAAAATTCATTGATATAGGTGCCCTGCAACGACTCAATGCAGTGGATATAGCAGTCCATGCCGGTGTAGAAGTGCTGGGCTTTGGGCACGCCTGCGGCCAGTTCAGGGTCCAGGATGACCTGGTCAAACACTGTATAATCGGAGTTCAGTCCCAGTTTTTTCTCGGGTCCGGTGAGCACGGCTGTACGCGAGACTTCCGCGCCTGTGCCGGAAAGGGTGGGCACGGCTGCATGCCATACGGCCGGGTTCTTGATCAGATCCCATCCCTGGTACTCGGTGGATGAGCCTTCATTGGTGAGCATCAAAGAGACGGATTTGGCAAGGTCCATGGCGGAACCGCCCCCAATGCCGATGACTGCGCAGGGCAGGGCAGGGTTGAAACTTTTTGCTTCCCGGGTGAGCTGATCCACATAGCCTGTCTTGGGCTCATCCGCTACATTGACCCACAAAAGAAAATCATTGTCATGCAAGGGGATACGTTTTTCAAGGTCCTTGCCCTTAAATACATCATCCACAACAAAAACAGCCCAGTCTTCACCGGACTTGCGCCGGCCTGCCACCACCTCGTCAAGCTGGGCAAAACAGCCCCGGCCGAAAAGAATATTGGGAACCAGCTTAAAATTTCTGAACATTGATAAATCCTTAACTTATTGCTTAAACCCCAAAACATGTTTGGGCGGCTTGTTATTTTAATGCGTTTAATACAGCCTGTATACGTTTGTCCATATCATCTGCGGACCAGGAAAGCATGATCTGCATGGACAGGGTCCGCTTCATGATCTCTTCACTTTGCACCAGGACAAGGCCGGCATAATCCGGCAGGTCGCCACTCAACTCAAAGGGAAGCCTGGCAGCGCCTTTCATTTCCTTGAGGTGATGCCATTTTTTTAAATAATGCCAGTTATTCTCATACCAGTAGGCGCAAGGGGCTCCGTTTTCCGCAAGTTTTTTTGCCGCCTGTCCGGCCTGATCCTGTGTGGGCATCAAAAAGCTCAAGAAGGTGGCGGAATCCCCGTCCGGGTCGGGAAGTTCGCGGAAGGTAACGCCTTTAATCTCTTTCATGGCATCCTTGATGGCGGCTTTATTTTTTCTCTGGATTCCAACGATGCGGTCAAGTTTGTCTAACTGGGCAAGCCCCACCGCTGCATTCAGTTCGGATATCCTGTAGTTGGTGCCCATGATGGGATGGTCATCCGCGCCCCGGTCCGGTCCGCCCAGGTGGTCGTGGCCATGGTCTGCATACTGGTGGCACCGGGTGTAAACATCTTGGTCATTTGTGATAATGCCGCCGCCTTCTCCGCAGGTCACGGTTTTAACCGCGTCAAAGGAGAAACAGCCGGCCTTGCCGAATGTGCCCAAATGGCGGCCTTTGAAACTTGCGCCCAAGGACTGGCAGGCATCTTCCAAGAGTACCAGGCCCTTTTTATCACAAAAGTTTTTTATCTCATCAATCCTTGCCATGGCCCCGCACATGTGTACCGGCACCACTGCCTTTGTCCGGGACGTTACTGCCGCTTCCAGTCGGTCCGGGTCAAGGCAAAGGGTCTGGTCAATGTCTGCAAACACAGGCACAGCGCCTGCCTGGATCACGGCCTCAAATGTGGCCACAAAGGTAAACGGCGGTACAATCACCTCGTCCCCGGCCCCGATGCCGCAGGCCGCAAGGGCCGTACAAAGCGCCGCTGTTCCGCTGGCGCACAGATGGCTGAACCCGGCGCCTGTTATCCGGGCCAGTTTTTTCTCAAATTCCAGGGCTTTAAAATGGCCGTTTCTGGCCCCTTCAAATCCGTACCTGAATAAAACCCCTGTTTCCAGTACATCATTGACCTGTTTGCGTTCTTCATCTGAAAATAATTCAAAGCCAGGCATGCGCTCTCCTTAATATTGCACAAATTTTTCCTCCCCGGTGTGGAAAAACTCGATAATTGACTATAAAAATTAGGGATTCATATCAAATCCGGGATATGTTTTCAAGGCAGATCCAAATATTGACTTTCATTTTTCTAATGCTTATAACCCTTTTATTGGAAAGGTTCAATATCAGGGGAGAAACTGCGGTTTTTTAGCTATGGCAGACAATAAACAGACACAGACCTACCAGGGATATGAACAGGGACCTGTTCGCCCGGCCAATGATACGTACAGCCTGCTGCTGCGCCTGATCCGGAACTGTCCGTGGAACCGCTGTTCCTTTTGTCCGGTATATAAAAAACAGAAATTTTCCATACGCCCTGTGGAAGACATTATTAAAGACATTGACCTGGTCCGGACATACATTGACAGACTGCTCCAGGAAAACGCCCTGCCCATTGCCTTTGACCAGGAACGGATTCATTCCATTTATACCAGTTTCGAGGTCCGGGACCGGGTTGCATTCAACAGCGCCGTCACATGGTATGCCGCAGGCATGAAGGCCATTTTTCTCCAGGACGCCAATCCCCTGGTTATGAAACCCAAGGATATACTTTTTATTCTCAGGCATATCAAAGACTGTTTTCCGGAAATCGAAACCATTGCCACCTATGCCAGAAGCAGCACCATCCTTCAATTGCCAGGCGGCATCCTGAAACAGATGCATGACCTTGGCCTTAACCGGATTCACGTGGGGCTTGAAAGCGGGTCAAATTTAGTGCTTAACCGCATGCGCAAAGGGGTTGACAGATCCGGCCACATAGCGGCGGGCAAACGGATCCGGCAGGCAGGTATTGAGTTGTATGAATATGTGATGCCGGGGTTAGGCGGCATTGACCTGTCCATTGAGCATGCCCTTGAAACCGCCGAAGCCCTGAATGCAATCAATCCGGATGTGATCAAAATCCGGACCCTTGCCCTGGCACCTTCCACGGAACTTGCCCACTGGCAGCTCCGGGGCATGTTTGAAAAACCAAGTGATGCCATGATCGCCACGGAAGTGCGCCTGATGCTTGAGACCCTGGACAATATCCAGTCCCGTATAAAAAGCGATCATATCCTGAATCTGTTTGAAACGGTTACCGGTAACATGCCCCATGACAAGGAGAAGATGATCGGGATCATTGACCGGTTTTTTGCGCTTCCCCCAAACGAGCGCGTTCTATACCAGATCGGCCGGCGCATGGGCTTTTTCAGAGGGCCCGGAGACATGGATGCAAGTCCCCGGATGGACCAGGTACGGCTTGCCTGTAAAAATTACGGGGTCACCCCGGAAAACGTGGATCAGATCCTTGACCGGTTGATGATACGGTTTGTCTGAACACCTTTATATTCACGTTCCCTTCTGTATAAAAAAATGCAGGTATTGCGATTTTTATTCCAAAACCGATCTGTCCCTGATTCCTGATTATGTGACAGCCCTGGTCCGGGAGATTCGGCTGCGTTCACGGACATCTGTATTACACCCCAAAGGCAGCGCGGCAACCGTATATTTCGGGGGCGGCACCCCGTCCCTGCTTGGACCGCGGCACCTTGGGGCCATTCTGCAGGCCCTGGACAACGCCTTTGGCCTCTGCCGGCAGACCGAAATCACTTTTGAAGCCAATCCCGGCACCTTGGGCGACATCCCTTTGAAAGAGTGCCACGGGATGGGGGTTAATCGTGTAAGCCTTGGTATGCAGTCATTTGATCCGGCACAGCTTTCCCTTTTAGGACGTATCCATTCGGCAGATGATGCCATCCATGCCGTTGAAAAGGTCCGTGCTGCCGGTATTGAAAATATCAGCCTGGATCTGATTTACGGCCTTCCCGGCCAGACCGGCGACCACCTGATCCGGGAGATTGACGCGGCCTTGGATCTTACGCCTGCGCACCTGTCCTGTTACATGCTCACCCTGGAACCGGGTACCGCCCTGCATGCCATGCATGAACAGGGTCAGTTTTCTCCCATGGCACAACCGGACCAGGTGGATCTGTTCCGTGCAGTTGCCAAATATTTGAGCGCCCGGGGATGGGATCACTATGAGGTATCCAATTTTGCAAAGCATCCAGCCCTTCGTTCCCGGCACAACAGTGCCTACTGGCAGATGGTGCCCTACCATGGATTCGGGCCGGCCGCCCATTCCTATGCCGTAAAATCCGACACAGATGGATCGGCTGCGTATAAAAGGTTCTGGAACGTACCGGACCTCAATGGATATATCCGGGCCTTAAAATCAGGAAATCTTCCCGCATCCGGCAGTGAAACCCTTACCCTGGAACAGCGGCAGATGGAGTATCTCATGGTGGGGCTGCGGACAGCCATGGGCCTTGATATCAGAACCGGACAGGATCTGTGGCAGAACCGGTTTTTAACTGTGTTTCAAAGCCTGATGGAACATCTTGAAAATAATGGGCTTGCCCGGTTCCAGGATTCGGGCAAACGGTTTGTTTTAAGCCTTGAAGGCTTCCTGCGCCTGGATAGTATTATCGCCTCTTTTGTTGAAAGAATCTGATGCCCGGCAGCCTGTCAGGACGATCTTTTCCTTAACTGCCGGTGGTCCTCAACCCGTATGGTCAGGTGTATGGCGTCAAAGTATTCGATCAGGGGAATGAGATATTTTCTGGAAATGCCGGTCATGTCCTTGAATTGCGGTGTGGTGATTTTTTTATTGGCTTTGAGGCATTCAATGAGCTTTGTTTCCAGATCCCGGACGGCATTGGCATCAAAAAACAGATCATCCCTTGTCTTGACCACCTGTTTTTCATCAATGAGAATCTGCATTACGTCCCTGGCTGTTTTCTGATCCAGGTCAAGATCCTGGCATATGGTGCGGAAAAAAGGCGGGGTCAGGCCGGATTTTTTGTAAATACCGGCAATTTTTTCCTTGATTTCATGCTGGTCCACCTGGAGCGCCACCTTGAAGCCTGGAAGCTTCACCTGGTTTTTGTCCTGAACAATGAGGTTTTCCTTTTCCAGGCGGTTGAACAGGATGTTGAAAAACCGGGCATCATCCACATATTGAAACTTGGATTTCAGTTCCTGGGCCGGCATACCTTCCTTTAAGGGGTTTTCCTGGTGATAGGCGGTCAGCCGTTCCAGTATTTTTTCCTTAAACGCATCAAACACCATGCCGTGGACATAGATCTGTTTCTCTTTGTCCGTGAGAATTGCTTCCTGTTGTGCAAGCATTTTCTGCAAAGCGGCAGCCAGTTTTTTGTCAGGCACATTGGTCATGACTCTTAAGGCATTAAAGGTCAGCCCGGAATATCCCTTGACGGACAGAAAATAGGCAATGGTTTTTTCGTCATCCTGGGCAGTAAGACCGGAAAGGCCTTCAATCATGGCCGTATCTTTAAGTTTGTATTTTCTGGACACCGGGTTGAGGATGGCACCGCCCCCGATGGTTCTGACAGGGGAATAGGATCGGATAACGTATCTGTCATCCTTGATGCAGCATACCGGGGATTCCAGTCGGAACTGAACCGGTGCCGTGTCCCCGGGTAACAGCGCTTCCCTGTCCAGCAGGATCATGTAGCCCAGTATTTCACTTGTGCCCGAATGAAACCGGACCCTTGTCCGGGCCTTGGCCGGCTTGACATTGCTTTTCAGATAATGGAATTGTGCGTCCACCATATAGCTTTCAATCAACGCCCCCGGGGTGGAGAGCACATCCCCTCTGAATACGGCATCCCGGTCAAGACCCTGGAAATTGATGGCAGTCCGGGTGCCGGCCATGGCTGTCTCCACCGAACTGGAATGCACCTGAAGCCCCCGGACCTTTGATGTGATTTTCCGGGGAAACACCATGATATCCTGGCCCACACTCACCTGGCCTGAAATCAGGGTTCCGGTGATGACCGTGCCGAATCCTTTCATGGAAAATACCCGGTCCACGGGAAGACGGAAAATGGAAGAAAATTTGCGGGGCGGGATTTGTGTACAGATTTTTTCAAGGGCGGTTAAAAATTCCCCCAGGCCCTGGCCTGTGGCAGAGGATACCGGCACAATGGGTTTGTCTTCGAGAAAGGTGTCTGAAATAAAATCATGGATGTCCGCCATGGCCAGTTCCAGCAGGTCTTCATCCACAAGGTCTGTTTTGGTCAAGGCGATCATGCCGTGGCAGATGCCCATGAGGTTACAGATCTCCATGTGCTCCCGGGTCTGGGGCATGACGCCTTCATCTGCCGCAATGACCATGACCACCACATCAATGCCCGAAGCGCCGGCCACCATGTTTTTTACAAATTTTTCATGGCCAGGCATGTCCACAATGCCAATGTGCTGTCCATTGGCAAGATCCAGGGAGGCAAATCCAAGTTCTATGGTGATACCGCGTTCTTTTTCCTCCTTGAGGCGGTCTGTTTCCGTGCCTGTCAATGCTTTGACCAGGCTGGTTTTCCCATGATCAATGTGACCTGCTGTGCCCAGAATTATATTGTCCACAAACGTCTGCCTGTTACCCTTTGGATTTTCTGTAATAGCCCATGCCATAGGCCAGGGCCACAAGGATGATCCCTGTGGCAACACCATGGTAGATTCCCCAGTCCGGATTGAACAGCCGGGTAAGGATGATTCCGAATGCCAGGCCCAGAATCAGGCGTATGGTGAAAATAATCAGTGTATTCATTATACGAGCCGCCTTTTTGCGTGTTGTTATTGATAAATATCCCAAGGATAATAGTCAAAGGGGAAAAGCAGGTCAATCCTTATATGTAATTCGAATTTAATCAACCCGAATTAAATCAACCCGAATTAAATCAATAGGATAAAAAATAAAAGCAAAAACTACTTGAAAAAAAAAAGCAGTTCTGATAATTATGCAAAGTTTTTTTGTGGTGGGTGTAGCTCAGTTGGTAGAGCACCAGGTTGTGGCCCTGGTTGCCGCCGGTTCAATCCCGGTCACTCACCCCACAAAGATCTCCAAAGCAGCCAATCGGCTGCTTTTTTATTATGATCCCCCCCGTTGCAAATCATAACAGGGATGCAATTCCTGCAATGGCGGTGTATTTCAAATGATATCAATATGTTCCTTTCTATATCCAACGGTCTCTATTTCAGAATGAAACGCCCGTCCTGTTTTCCCAAGCCTGGTGAAATCGCCCATTTTGAACACTGAAATCGTTTATGGGCGCGGGATAGAGAAAAAAATTGAAGCCCCCTGTACCGTCTGGTATATAAAATGCTCATCTATTTTCTGAACATTGGTGTTTCCCATAAATCCCCCTTCGCGGGTTCTTAAAAAAATAATAGAAAGGGATAAAATGAAGCAGGTACTGCTTGCCATTGACGGGAATGTTCCCTCCCGTCCGATTTTTAAATATGCTGCTGATCTGTGCAAACATATCAGTGCCCGGTTGTGTATTCTCCAGTTTATAAAAAATAGAAAGGACAGATCCTTTGGTGCGGATTATGCGGAGTGTGAGAATTATTCAAAGAATATGGACGGCACAATCGGAAACATTCAACTAGGGGGCAGTGATATGCCCGGTCAGGGGGACAAGCGCCTTGCCAGGATTTCCGGACCGTTGAAACAGATGCTTAAGAATCCGAACTGTCCGGTTCCCTATTCAGTCGCATTGAGTGCCGGCAGCCCTGAAAATGTTCTATCCGGTTATGTTGATTTCCACCATGATATTGTTCTTGCCGTATTTGACCCCTCCCATGACCATGCTCCTGCCTCTTCCCGGATCAAGGAACTTAAAGAGCGGCTTGGTGTTCCCCTGGTGGTTGTCGATCCCGCCGGTATAAAAAAAGCACATTAACTCTTTAAATGCGTAAGAATTCAATTTCCAATCTATCTATGCGTCCGGGGCGCGTCCGGGGCGTCAATTTCAGAATGATCCCTGAAAACCTCTCCCAGGTGAGCAGTCCAAAGGAATTTTTCCGTCAGGTTCTCTGGGAACCGGGGGTGAATCTCTCCCCAGGATATGTCCCGGGAGGGTATTTGCATTTTTTCAGGCTATTAGAGCTTGTAGCCGATCATTCTTAAGAAGTCTTTGCGTTTTTTAATATCGTCCTGTGTTTCAACACCTTTGGAAGAAAAGCCGTCCACCACACCCAGAATGCCTCTTCCCTGGTCGGTCTGGGCCATGATCACCTGGGTGGGATTGGCTGTGGCGCAATGGATGCGCACCACCTCGGGAACGGCCTGTATGGTATTCACGATGTTGACGGGGAACATTTCTTTCATGAAAATGATAAATGTATGGCCGGCTGACAGAGCCTGGGCGTTCGTTTTCGCAAGTTGCAGCATCTGTTCGTCCGTACCGGAATGACGGATCAGGCACTCCCCGGAAGCCTCACAGAACGCCACACCGAATTTTGCGTTGGGTACGGTGCAGACAATATCCTCATGAATATCTTCAACGGTCTTGATGAAATGGGAATGGCCCAGAATAAAGTTGAACTCCTCGGGATTTTCTATGGTTACGCTGATCAATTCCATTATATGTCTCCTCCTCGGGATTGAGTGTTTTATTTTACCAGGAAGAACACGAAGTTCACGAAGTTCACGAAGATTTTAGAGTACTATACTTCGTGTTCTTCGTGAACTTCGTGGTATTAATCTGAAATCATCTTAACTTTATGACATTGCGTTGGGACCTTATTCGTCGGAATCTTATTCTAGTGAGAGCGCCCCCCATGACAGGTCAAAGGCCTGGTCGTTCTGCTCTAAATTGGTGATCATAAGGGACGGCATGATCCATGCCTGGCTGTCACTGCTCTGGGCCACCCGGATTACGGGGAATGCGGTCTGCCGGGCAATGGTTTTTACCGTAAGAAACCGGGTGCTGTTTTCCCCTGCCGGAAATCTGGTAAAGGCCAGGTGGTTGACATTGTTGTGTTCTGCCGATTTCTTGTAATTTTCAAACTCTTCCATATTGTAGATCCGTCCGGGAAGCACTTCCATCTGGGAAGTGGTCCTGGTATCCGTGTCCATGGAAATATAATATTTGTGGTCATCCACACAGATTTCATACCCGTCATAAAGGGTGTATACATTGCCTAGAAGGGTAATCAGTTTTTCAAAATGGGAAATTTTCTTGGCATAACGCTCCCCTTCCTGGTTTTTACCCACATGCCGGTACTCGGCCATAAACAGGCAGTGCTCGGGCAAGAGCAGCAGTTCATCCTTATTAAACTCCTTGAGGATGTGTTTTTTAATGGCTTTTCTAACTTTTTCCGATTTGGTGGGACGGCCTGAAATCAGAAAATAGATGCCGGACAGATTTTTGTCCTTGCGCCATTTATTGAGCAAGGCTGCCTGTTTGCCGCATAACAGTTCCAGAAACCGTGAAAAATCCCTTTCAATGAACCGGTCATTATCCCACCAGGGCCCGGTTTCCTCCGGGGATCGGTTCTGGGCAAAGGTGTCTGAAAAATATTCCCCGGCCTTTCTTTCGGAAAAGGATTCCTTTCGATTCAGAGCGGTGGTGATGCCAAGGGCTGGGTCCTGGTAGGTATTGGCCAGAAGAACGCTGACATCTGTGGTCAGTCCGCCAATGTCAATGTGGCACACCACAAACTGAAGATTTTCGGCATTGGGGTCACGCTGGGCAGCCTGGGAAAAGATAAAGTCCACTTCCTTTAAATCCGGGAGCCGGTCTTTCTGGCCGGACAGGTCCCAGAACGGTAACTGCTTGATCAAGTTCAGGAAATAAAGTTCGCACGCCCCACTCTCATCTGCAGAAATATTGACAAATGTTTTGCGTAAATGTCTAATATCACTTGGAAACAGGAATTTCCATTTCCGGTCCGAGGATAGGTTCATGCACACGGAATAGATGTTTTCCCTGTATCCGTTTCTTAAATTTTCAATGAACAGGTCCGGTACCGTAACCCGAATTTCGGTGATCACCGGAATGGCCGGGCCGTTCCAGGGCCGATCTTTGTTCGGCTCGGTGATGTACCTGAAACTGTGTTCAAGAATTTTTTTAATGTAGAGCTTGAACTGGGGAACATCGCCCCTGTAGGCGGCAAATTTGGAGGCAAATTCATATTTGGCGCTCTTGACAATCTGGCTTGAGCTGACATGCTCTTCACCCATATTGGGCACAAAGGCAAAGTCCCGCTCATCACCCGAAGGCGGATTGATAAAGGCCGAAGGAAAGCCGCCCTGGGCATCGGAGTCGCCATGGACCACATACTGCCATGAGTCGGTGATCTTATCCCGGCCAAAGCTGCAGGGCCAGCACAAAACACTGGTCCGGTAGGATCCGAAATCAATGAAAAGAATATATTCCTCGTGGTTTTGGATGTCCCTTGGGGTGCGGCCGGCAATGGTTTCATAGTAAAGTTTGCCGTCATCCTCCAGCTCCAGCTGGAACTGGTCCACTTCCTTTTTTTTGCGTTTGAACAGGTTAAACCACATGCTGGGCATCCTCTTTAATACGTCTTTCAACAAGGGTGAAATCGCCGCGCACCAACATGTTGGGAACGTAAAATTCCGCCATGTTCATGATGATGTGGGGTAAATCCTTTTCCATTGCACTTAAAAATCCTTTGTTGGCCGAGTCCAGGCGCTGCTGCATGTTTTTCCACAATACATCGGAAATGGCCTGGCTTTTTGGGGTGTTGGCCAGAAACTGGTCCAGGTACTGGGTGAATATGGTGTTCCAGAACGTTTTGTGGTCCTGAATCACCCCCTCTTCGTTGTATTTGATCTCCCGGTCAAAAAAGTGCCGCAGGCTTTGGTAAGTATCGTTGAGAATAGCTTTGCGCATGCACTCCTTGACTTCGGCCACCTCATCATAACTTTCAATTTCATAGAGCAGGTCAACGGCCTGGGTGTGTATCTTTTCAGCCTTCCTGATCCAGGGCATCAGAAACATATTGTCAAGGGCGTCTCTGATATTGGAGGTGGTGCAGATATCGCCGAGCATCTGCCTGGACCAGGCAATACCGCCATCCTTTTTGATCTCGTCTTTGATTTCACGCAAGCTTTTGTACCGGGACAGATTGCGTATCCAGGTATCCACATGGGGGCCGGGGGATATAAAGTTCACCGGGTATTCGCTGTTGCAGGGGTTGATTAGCTGTACCACGCTTTCAAAGGCTTTATAGCTTTTGAAATCACTTTCAAGATCCTGTTCCACATTGGTGTTGCCGCAATAGCTTGCCACGGCACTGTCCCCCTGCAGGGACAGGATCAACGGCAGTTTCTGATACGCATGGGTGGTTTCCAGCACCGTGCGGTATTTTTTCAGGATGGCATCCAGGGGGTGGCCCGGGGGAATGGCGATTTTGTGCTGGAAACAGGCCACAAGAATGCCCGGATAGCGCTCCAGGCAGTCCAGCATATTGGCCTGGAATTTTTCATGGCGCTCCTTCTGGAACGCAATGGCGTCCGCACCCTCTTTAATGCCCGGATATTCAATGGCCGGCAATGTCATGGGGGTCTGGTCTTCGGGCACAGCCACCCGGATGAGATAATCATCCGGTTCTGCCCCGGAGGAGAGATCATACAGCCGGTTAAACTGCCCTTGGGTCAACCGGTCCCGGATCACAGTGCCCGTGGAAATGCTGATCTGGCTGACCACCACCTCGTCGGTCCAGGATACCGGTTCCACAAGGCAGGGAACTGCCGTATTTTCCGAGGTGTTGCGCTGCTTAACCGCAAACAGCCCACGAAGGGTGTCATTGTCAAACAGATCCAGAAGATAACTGGTCTTAAAGGATTTATCCGTGCCCGTAATGTGGACATATACGGGCATATCCGTGTCCGGTGCCGTTTTCAGGCATAGTTGACAGCGGTCAATGACTTTGCCCACCCGCTCTGCCTGCCGGGCCGGCAAGCCGGCAAGCTGCTGGACAACCGCCTTGATTGTGTTCTGGATTTTCAAAAGCCGGTCTGTGTTATCAAACATATGTTTAAATAAAACTCCTTGATGCTGATTTCGTAAAACTACTTGATTTTTAAGGGATCTTTACAATCTGATAATTTCCGTCCTTGGCCTTTACGATTTTAAGCTCGGTGTCGTTGGTCTCAATGGTCATGTCCTTGATATCATGACGGAAACATAAAATTATGCTATCCTTGGATACCATAAAAGTAAAGGGGTTGAATAGGTTGACACTGGCTTTCTCAAAGGTGGTGGAAGTGCCGTCCTTAAACGTTGCCTTAAAGCTGTCCAAGGGTTCAAACAAGCGAATAATATTGGTTGTGCCGGGTGTAATGGTCACGGATTGAACCGAGAAACTGTCGTCCTTGGAGAGCTGGATCAGTGTTGTGTTGAACTGGATAGGGTCTCGTTTTAGGGAAACATTTGCCTCCTGTTCAAAGGATGATTTGGTAATCAGGTTGGACAGCACCAGGCTTGTGATGGGGTCATTGGTCTGGATGCCGTATTTTCCCTTTGCATCCCCCATGAGCAGTTCCCGGTGAACGCTGATCTTGATCCGTCCCTGGGACAGCCTGGAAAGGCCCAGGGTGTTGATCCGATCTTGAATGATACCCAGCTGGTTGGTCTGGCCGGTCTCAGTACTAAAATAGGTCAGGGCGCGGTTCGACATTTTCAGCTTCCCTGCCTGGCTGTCATCTAAGGCATACCAGGCCATGTCCGAAGGCAGCCCCTTGTCCGCCAGCACCAGGTGTCCGATGCGTTTGGGCACCAGGGTGGCGCTGTTCTGGTGGAAGAAGGCTGCAAAGTCGAGATTGCCGGAACTGTTGGTCCGGGTGAGCAGGTACCAGGATTTACCGTCAAGTTTTGTGTCAATACGAAGGGGGGTAAAGGTGTATACATTTTCCAGAAAGCCCTTCATCTTGTAACTGATGCGGTCACTGGCCATGAGTTCTGCAAAGGCATTTTCATCCCGGATTTTTTTAAAATCCTGGTAGGAGATCATGTTCTGTTTCATATAATTGGAGATTTCAGTGTGCCTGATGTTTAAGTCTCCGACCTTGAAATAAAAAATATTGGAGGCATATCCGGATTGCAGGGTTGAATAAATCCGTGACAGGCGCATGAATTCCGTGCCTGCCAGAATCTGCCTGCGGGCGCTGGTCAATTTTTCAACCTGACGGTTATAATTGAAGTATACAAACAGGATCAGCCTGTTGCCCCGATTCATGTCCTGCTCACCTTCCTGACGGTAATCGGGCAGGGTCATGGTATGAAGCATGGACGAGACATATTCGGTTTTTAAAAGTTTTTTAGCCACATCTTTCTGTTCCGGCTCTCCGTCATGGAGCCAGGCATGTAAATCGGGAAATACGGATTGGTAAAAGCGCATTTCCGGGCCGGTATCCTGGCCAATGCTGCTGAGAAAAGAAATGTTTTTCAACAGGTGACCATATTTGAATCCGGCCAGAACGGTCAGGGAAATAAGCAGAACAGCGGTAATCCAGGGGAACCAGCGCTGTTTCATTTTGCTGATGCCTTTTTGTTTCTGGAGTAACGAAAGCAGGGCTGTTATACGCTCCTTGCCCATATAGGTGTCATTATGCACCACGTTTCCCCCGTAAGCCACAAGGCTTCTCTTTTTATCCGGAGACCGGAAAAAGGCCCAGGCATAACCGATATTGTCGCCCCTGGCAACACGGACGGTCAGATAATCCACCAGGGCTTTACGTTCAGCGCCGCTGAGTTTATTAAAGGATACGGGGGTCATGTCCGGGTCAAGCTCAATCTTCCCATTCACCGGAATAATCCGGATTTCCATGTGAGGGCCAATACTCTGGTAGCGCCGGACATCCTGGAAAAAAGTGCATGCCGAAGGGATCTGTGCTTCGTAGATTAATGGACTGTCACTGACCTTTTTAATTGTCAGTTCAAACTCATTTAAACGTCCCATATGGGGTAATTCTCCTTAAGCTGTATCCGTATTCTTTTTTGCCGCATCCTTTTATCATTACCATCATGATAAAGCAAAAAAACATATCATATAAGTGGCTGAAAAAACAGAGCCGGGAAAAGGAAAAAATGATTTCAGATCCGTCTGTCCTCCATGATTGGTGTCTTTAATTCCATTGATTTTTCAATTCCAAAGGCGCATAACCTTTTTGGGGGCCTGTTCACTCCACTAAAGCGTGAAAAATTAATGACATTTAAAAAATTATGGAAGAAGTTGAGACAATAATTATCGGGGCAGGATTAAGCGGGGTTGCCTGTGCTGCCCGGCTTGTGGCGCAAAATAGATCCGTACTTGTTCTGGAAGCCAGGTCCAGGATAGGAGGCAGAATTTTATGCCCGGAACACCAGGATTTTTTTGCAGACTTAGGCCCCTCCTGGTTCTGGCCCATGGTCAACCCGGAAGTGTCTGCCCTGGTACAGGATCTGGGGGTAAAAAGCTATCCCCAGTTCGAACAGGGACTTGCATTGTTTGAAACCAAAGACGGCCATGTCCAGACCGTGTCCGGCTGCCCCATGGAACCGCCTGCCTTCCGCCTTGAAGGCGGCATGATGGCCCTTGTCAAGGGACTTTTGGCCCGGGGCGGTGAAAATTGCATCCGCCTGGACCACCCGGTCTGTGAAATCCGGCGCCTGGACCATGGGTGCAGGGTTTCGGTGGGACATCTTGACCAGCCGCCCAGGTGTGAACTTACGGCTTCCAATGTGATTCTTGCCCTGCCTCCCAGGCTTGCGGCCGGGTCCATTCTGTTTACCCCGGACCTTTCCTATGACCTGTCCCAGGCCATGCTTAAGGCATCCACCTGGATGGCCGGACATGCCAAATTTTTTGCCCTGTATGACCGGGCCTCCTGGCGCAGGCTGGGGCTTTCCGGCCAGGCCTTTAGCCAGCGTGGCCCCCTTGGGGAAATCCATGACGGGTCCGGTGCCGGTGACACCCCCTATGGCCTTACAGGCTTTGCCGGCATTCCTGCCCTGAGAAGAAAGGACGAAAAGACCATGTCCCGGGACATTCTTGCCCAGCTTGCGCAGCTTTTCGGATCCGGTGCGGCACAGCCCCTGGCCCTTTATTACCAGGACTGGGCCACAGAAGCGTTTACAGCCACGGAATACGACAAAAGATCCTGCCACAATCATCCTGAATTTTACCCGCCCGGCGGCAGAACAAGTATCTGGAACAATACACTTCACTTTGCAGGCACCGAAACCGCAGGACAGTTCGGCGGCTACCTTGAAGGGGCCCTTGTCAGCGCCCGGCGTGCTGCTGCGGCAGTATGAGAATAGCCTTATTACTCAAGAGATTGTGCTCAATATTTGATCTGAAAAAAACGTAAATTTTTCTCGTGTTTTTTGAAAACAAAGCATAACCTTGTTTTCGGTAAATACTTCTGATATTGTTATTCAGTTTAAACGGAACGTACAATTGTTAATGAACTGCTGGAAAGATCTTAACTAATAGGATGCAGCCAGCGGAGTTGATAACGTGGCGGCTGCAATTGGCCTATGCCAAGATTTTAGTATTTATAAACTGACAATTGATGGATGATGGAAACAAAAATGAAGGATCGCATCTATTTTTTACTTGTAGACGACCAGCAGCTGATATTGACCTTGGCTTCGCGTATCTTAAAAAATAACGGGTATAAACACATCATACAGGCCTCCAATGGTGCGGTCGCTTTAAACAAGATCAAAAAATCACCTATGATTAACGTGATTGTTACGGATTGGAATATGCCGAACATGAACGGCATTGAGTTGTTGATGGCAATAAGAAACGACCCTAATTATTTTAATATTTCCGTTTTGATGCTGTCTGAAGAAATGTCCGACGATAAAATTTTTTATGCCATTGAAGAAGGGGTTGATGCTTACCTGGAAAAGCCTTTTTCCGAAGATAAATTTATAGCGACTATCAATAAAGTATTACAAAAGGATCTTGATCCGGATCCCATTAAGTACAAACTGCAAAAGCTGACGGCTATGAGTTTACGGAAAAAAGTCAATGAGACGATTGACTACAGCAAATCACTCTTGCAGGAATATGGAAATAATATTGATGTTTATCTTATTTTAAGTGATTGCTATCTTAGCACAAGAGACTATGAAAACGCCGAAGAATGCTTACATAAGGTCTTAAAAATTAACAAAAAGAGCAGTAAAGCATACCATATGCTGGGCCAGATAAGTATGAAACAGTTTGAATACGAAAAAGCCCTTTCCTATATGGAAATGGCCTATTCAATAAATCCCTTAAACACGGATGCCGTTATCAGCATTGGTAATATCTATCTTAAAATGGGAAAGATAAAGGAGGCATCTGAAACATTCAGCAACCTTCAAGTCGACACGCTTACGAATAGAAATTATACCAGCATTGGAGCGGCATATCTCGGGGCCGGAAATCTTGAAAAAGCCAGCCAATATTTACAAAGTGCCAAAGCGCCTGTACTAGAATCAATTGCTGTTTTTAACAAATATGCGCTTGAACTTAAAAAGCAGGGGGAATATGAAGCAGCCACAGACCAGTATCAGAAATGTTTGAAAATTGATCCGTTAAATCATATCCTCCTGCTAAACACGGCTGTATGTTATTTTGAAAAAAAAAATTACGCTGAAGCGACAAGCCTCTTGGAAAAATGTCTTAAAATAGACCCCCAGTTCAATGATGCCGCCCGACTGCTAAACCATATTAAAAAGATGAAAAGGTGAAAAGAAGGTCAGCTCTAATTTATTTCCAGTCCATAATAGGTAATACCGCCTTCATTCCGGCACTTTTCCTTTATAAGACATCGCGAACAGGACTTGTTCAGGATTTTATACGAATGAGGCGCTTTAATTTTTGTCTGCGATTGAATGTGCCTTGATATATTTAGCGCAGGTATGGGTTCGAACTTGTCTGAAATCTGTTCCAGATTTTCCAGTTTTTCAACAAGTTGTTTGTTTGAATTTTCCAACGCCTCAATTTTAATACTTTTTGATGAAATATCATTATGTATCTGGTCCTGACGTTCAAACCATTCGTTAATTTTTTCCCCTGCATTTTTCGCCTTGTTTTCCAGTTTTCGAATCGTATCTGAGATGCTTTTTAATGCAGCGGCATCTTTTTTTTCGTTTAAAACAGACATCTTTTTTTTAAGTTTCCGAATCTCTATCTGGGCACGATCCTGGAGATGTGCATTCCCGGTTATGGTTCCGTGAAGCCACTTGTCCACCTCTTTCATCTGACTTATTTCTGATGAAAACTCCTTAATCATGTCCCTGTTAATTGAAAGATTGGATTTTATTTTATCCTCCAAACGGATTAAATGTTCATCCACCCCCACAGTCAGAACCGATGGTGCTGCAGATTCATTTCCCACAGTTCCGGCTTTAATCCCAAGCTTTGCTGACACGGTTGAGTTGAGAATGGTTCCCCTTTCATTATCGCAGGCCCCGCTCAGATAAATTGTAGAATCAATGATCTCTTTTTGAATCGTCAAATCTCCAAACGCGTTTATGGTTGAGTTGCGAATGTATTTGGCCTGAATATTACCTTTAACATTGATAAGTTTTGTATCCATAATACCCATTGAAACGTTCAGATCCCCAGATATATCAACCTGTGCACCGCAAATTTCCCTGGCTGTGAGTGAAATACATTTGATCTTAAAGCCTTCCTTAACCGTGCCTGGAACAATGACATTTCCATTGAAGTCAATATTTCCGGTTTCAAACCCCACATCACCTTTTATCTTGAATTCCTTGTTGACCGAGACAACCCCCATAACATCCAGATGAGGTTCTCCCTGGGTGGTTGAAAAGATTTTAGTCTTTTGTTCGTTGAACCGGGTACCCGGACCCGCCAAAAAAGCCGGATCCACAGGCTCTGCCACAGGTATTTCCATGCCTTTAACATCCAGGCCGGGTTTCCCCGGCTCAGGACGGATCTTGGCGGCCAGCATAATGCCTTCTTCCACATGGGGGACTTCTCCTCTGTCCCTGAAATCTATGCTTCCGTCCGGGTTCAGTCTGCCTGCGCGCTTGAAATTGGTTGGGAAAGAATAGTGAATTTCTCCCTGGATTGGCGGAACGGGTTGTGTACCTTCAGCAATAAGTAGTTTTTCTCCTTTTCGGGCATTTCCATAGAGCCATTCTTCGATGACTGGTTCTTCTGCGATTCCAAAGATAATCCCGTTTTTGTGGAGAAACTGTTCTATCATGTAAACCGTCACTATTTCCGGGGTATCCTTCCCAAGCCGGATATAAGCCCTTATCCTATTATCTGAGAAGTCGATGGTAAAATATTTTAGGACATCCGACAATTTTGCGTCCGAAGGGCGCTCTGATTCATGATTGGCCCGCCAAACCATTACATTCAGAATCTCCTGGGTCAGCAGACCGGCAAGGGTGCTGTACTCAGCCATATCAATGGTTTCATCCAATTGATCGGTCTGGATTGTCAATGCGTTGAAAATATCTTTTTCAGAAAGAGTCAATGTGCCGGAATGATCTCTTTTTGAAAGAATGGTTGAAAAAATATCCCTGACACGGGTTTTTAAATCATCAAATGCCTGTCTGAAGCCAAATGAATTAAAACTGATATTTTCTTTTTCCAAAAGGTGTTTAAGATCTGCCCTAGGTTTAAATTCATTATCTCCAAAACTGCTCTTGAGCCTGGATGCCAGAATTTTGATTTCTTTTTCTTTTTGTTGAATTTGGGCCGCATACAGCGTCTCTTTTTTTTTCAGATTTCCAGCTATCTGGAACAGCTGCTTATTCTGACGCTGGATGGTTTTCTGCAGTTTTTTTGTTTTTCTGAAGGCGTTGTATGCATCGTACCGCAATCTGACTTGAACAAAAAGTTCTTCAGCCGTAAACGGCAGGGGCAGGCAGGCATGAATTTCGGCAGAATTTATTGCATTGACAAAGGAGGGCAGCTCTGAGGGTGCCGCCACCAGGAGTCGCTGGGTTTCCGGGGAAATTTCTTTAGCCTTTGCCAGAATGGTCTTCTGTTCTTTTTCTATGTCAACATAGCCCTCAATAATCAGAAAATATGAGGGGGCGGAATCCTGGGCCAGGCGTTGCAGGCCTTCAGCAGGCGATTTGAAACAATCCACCTGAAATCCTTTTTCCGATAACAGCCCGATTTTATTTTCAAGAATCCCTTGCGGGTCAATTATCAGAATTTTATTTTCCTGTTGTCCGGTTTCGATGGTACACGCCCCTTTGCCTTGATTGCAAAATAAAATTATTCTTCCCGGTTCAGTTCGTTATCTGTGGGCATAAAAAAACCGTTACGGGCGGCAAGGTCTTTAAATTTTAAGAAAAAATCTTTCATTACAGCCTGGTAGCATAACACAATCTTATCTTTGTTAAACATTTGATTTTCCCCAAGCAATTTTTCTATCTGCGTGAAATAATCTGCCTGATACCCCCCTTTTTCCAATCGCTTTTCTAACTGAATTATCTGTTTTTCTTTTCGGACAATCTCCCGTTTATGCGCTGCCGCTTTTTGATTAAGTTCCTGGCTTAAACTATACAGGCGGGTATTTTGTTTTTTCGCCAAAGCAAACAAGTTCTGGTTCTCAACGACCAATTCGTAGTATTGCAATCCTGACTTGATCATCTCCAACAGATTGTCATTGTCCCAGGGTTTTGTGATAAACCGATGGACAGCGCCTTGATTCACCGCGCCGGAAACCGCATTGATATCTGCATAGCCGGTAATCAGGAATCGGACAGTATTCGGGGTGATAGTCTTGGCTTTTTCCAGAAACTGGGTGCCTTCCATTTCCGGCATTCTTTGGTCCGAAAGTATCATGGAGAGCGGATTTTCTGATTTTTGAATGAAATCCAGTGCCTGGGGACCGGAAGCCGCATAAACAGAACGGGCTCCTGCTTTTTTAATCAGACGTCCAAGTGCTTTCCCGATTTTTTCCTCATCATCAACAATCAGAATTGTATGATTAAACCCCTTGGTCATTTGGCTCCCATAGAAACGGTGTCAGAATCATCAATCGGATAATTTTTTGTGAAATTTATTACCTGATATAAGTTTAAGTCATTTTAAATTTTTTCTCAAGAGGCTAAAATAACGATGGGTAACCAATGATCATCTAACGGCTGTGGTAATTTTGAAAAATTCCTTGATCTGCGCTTCTTTGGATTTTAGGGATTCTATGATCTTCATCATTGCCGACTCATTAATGCCGATCTTCTTGGGCGCATTTTTGATGGTAACAGGAACCGGATTGCCTGAATGCCCCAGTTGGGCTTTCTGTGTAAGATAGTCTGCAAGATTGATGATCAGGGCCTGATGGCGGTATTGGATCGGTGCTGATTCCGGGGTATGGTGAAACCTGCAGGGCAGAATGATGGATGCAGGAAAATTCCACCGTGTCATCAAAAGGGCGGATAATGCTGCATGATCCAGTTTGAACAGGGTGTTTTCGCTGAAATACAGGGGACGCCTGTTTTCCAGTGCGTACTGACGGACTTCGTTATATTCCTCTTTAAAATAGACCGAGAAAATCACCTTACCCATATCATGGAGCAGGGCCGGGACAAAAATTTTTCCGGTAATGCCCGGATTGGTCTGCTTTGCCAGCTGCTTTGAGGCCGTGGCCACACC
Source organism: Desulfobacter vibrioformis DSM 8776 (assembly GCF_000745975.1). Lineage (GTDB taxonomy): Bacteria > Desulfobacterota > Desulfobacteria > Desulfobacterales > Desulfobacteraceae > Desulfobacter > Desulfobacter vibrioformis. The sequence continues at coordinate 64,152 of NZ_JQKJ01000018.1, forward strand.
GATACCGTGTATCCACAATGCTTTCATATCAAGGCTCAGGCCTGAGGTTTCTGATACGCTGGATAAGATTCCCATGCCCAGGGCAATGCCGATGATTTCATCAAACCCGATAATGGAAATGGCCCGTTTAATGGTATCCACTTTATTTCTTTGGGCATAATAAACGGAATTTGCAAGCTTGATCAGCTTATTGGTAATGCCCAGATCATGTGCAATGATTTGGGCTAAGTTTTCTGTGGTTGTGTTTTCGTTAGAAGCGGCCCGGATCAGGTTATCTACAACAGCCGGGAGCGTGGGCAAATCGCTTTCCCTTTTTTGAACCATTTGAAGGATTCGTTCTTTTATTTCCATTAAATGCAGGATAGGTTTCCGGTTTAATGAAACCGGGTGATATTAATGCTGCTGTTGGCTGCCATCTCGTCAAATTTTTTTCGTAAAAAGCGTTTAAACATGTTTCGAGTGGGGGGCCATAACAGCAAAAGTCCTGCTGTGTCCGTTAAAAGCCCGGGCGTGATGAGCACTAATCCGGCAATGAGGATAATAAAGGCATCCAGTAGTTCTTCGGCCGGCATAATTCCCTGGTTTAAACTCTGGCGAACCTTTATCATGGTGTTCAATCCTTCCATCCGGGCAAGGTAGGCACCGATGAACCCGGTTATAATGACCAGCATGACGGTGTTTAACCCGCCGATAATACCGCCAAGATGGATAAGGATGTATAATTCAGCCACCGGGATCAGGGTAAAACATAAAAATAGTCTAAACAACATTTAAAATCCTCCTTGCTTAAAAGTACCTTAGTCCATAATTGCTATAAACCCGTATTTGTCAAGGCAGAACAATACATTGCTTATATGGCATGTGCAATACGGCTTGGGCTTGAATCTGTTTTGCTTTTGGGGAAAAGATGTCGCCCGGATCGCCACAGGCTGTCCGGTACTATTTCATCAACACTGTGGTCTAAAATGTCAAGAAACAGGTCTCTGGTGATTTCCTGGGCCCCCATGCGAAGCAGATGGCCGGAGGTGACCTGGCAGTCAATCATCCCAAATCCCTGGCTGTCAAGCTCATGGGCCAGAGCCACAAGCGCCACCTTGGACGCATTGGATACAAGGGAAAACATGGATTCCCCGAAAAAAGTTTTTCCCAGGCTGACCCCGTACAGGCCGCCTGCCAGCCGGTCGCCCTGCCAGGCTTCCACGGAGTGCGCCATCCCCATTTTGTGCAACGTGATATAGGCATCAATCATTTCATCCACCAGCCAGGTGCCTTCGGGTTTGTCTTGCCTGGATTGTGAACAGGCCACAATGGTCTGTTCAAACGCGGTGTTGAGCCGGATGGAGAAACAATCCTTTCGAATGGTTTTTTTTAAGCTTTTTGATACCCTGATTCTGGAAGGAAACAGCACCAGCCGGGGATCTGGGGACCACCAGAGAATGGGTTCACTGTTGGAAAACCAGGGAAAAATACCGTTTCTATATGCCAGGATTAAACGCTTTGCGCAAAGGTCTCCCCCAATACATAGCAAACCGTCAGACCGTGCCAGCCAGGCCGGCGGGAATTCAATGTTTTCAGATAACCTGAAAAGGGGCATCAGGCTGATTTGATATTAAATGTCAATTTACCGTCCCTTAGGCCCACGGATAGTTTCCCCCCTTTTTCAAGCCGGCCGAAAAGAATCTCATCCGTGAGTTTGTCTTTGATTTCAGTCTGGATCAGACGGGCCAGGGGCCTGGCACCGAATTGGGGATCATGGCCTTTCTTGGCAAGATGGGCCCGGGCATCAGCTGAATAGCTCAAAGAAATGCCCTGGTCACTAAGCATGGCTTTAAGCTCCTTCATGTTCTTATCCACGATCAGTTCCATCACCCTTTCAGATAAATGGTTGAACTGGACAATGCCGTCAAGACGGTTGCGGAATTCCGGACTGAAGGTGTTTTTCACCGCTTTTATACCCTGGGAATCGGAATTGGCGTTTTGTGATCCAAACCCAATGCTGTTGGCGCTCATTTCCCTGGCCCCGGCATTGGAGGTCATGATAATGATCACATTTCTAAAATCAGCGGATTTACCGTTATTGTCAGTAAGCGTGGCATAATCCATGACCTGGAGCAGAATGTTGTAAAGATCCATATGGGCCTTTTCAATTTCATCCAGAAGAAGGACACAATGGGGGTGCTTGCGGATGCTGTCCGTTAAAATGCCGCCCTGTTCAAATCCTACATATCCCGGAGGCGCGCCAATGAGCCTGGATACAGCATGCTTTTCCATGTATTCGCTCATGTCGAAGCGTAAGAATTTAATGCCCATGTTGGCGGCCAGCTGTCTGGCCACTTCAGTTTTGCCAACCCCTGTGGGGCCCATGAAAAGAAAGGAACCAATGGGACGGTCCGGCGCTGCAAGTCCGGCCCGGGATCTTTTGATCGCCGTGGTCAGGGTCTCGATGGCATCGTCCTGGCCAAAAATCACGTTGAGCAGTTTGTCGGGCAAAGATTCCAGGGAAGACTTATCAGCCGCCGTAACACTGGAAACCGGAACCTTGGCTATTTTCGCCACAATCTTTTCAATGTCCTTGGGGCTGACGGTTTTGCGCCGGCCATTTGCCGTAAGTTTTAAAAAGGCTCCAGCCTCATCAATAACGTCAATGGCCTTATCCGGCAAGAATCGGTCATTGATGTATTTATCTGACAGATGGGCAGCCGCTTCAATGGTTTTATCCGGGTATTTCAGGCCATGGTGTTCCTCATAACAGGTGCGCAGACCTTTGAGAATCTCGACGGTTTCCTCCTCACTGGGTTCTGAAACTTCAATTTTTTCAAACCGCCGGGAAAAGGCCCGGTCTTTTTCAAAATGGTTTTTGTACTCTTCATAGGTGGTGGTGCCCAGGCACTTGATGTCTCCGGAGGATAAAGCCGGTTTAAGAATGTTGGAGGCATCCATGGAACCGGATGTGGTGGCCCCGGCCCCTACAACGGTATGGATTTCATCAATCACCAGAAGCGCATTTTCCTTTTCCTCCAAAGCGGAAATGACATCCTTGAGGCGCTGCTCAAAATCCCCCCTGTATTTGGTGCCGGCTAAAAGAGCGCCCATATCCAGGGAGTACAGTTCACAGTTTTTAAGCAGATCCGGCACGGCCTTTCCGCTTATTTTCAATGCCAGACCTTCTGCAATGGCGGTTTTCCCAACGCCGGGATCACCCACAAGAATGGGGTTGTTTTTCCGCCGCCGGCAAAGTACCTGCATCACCCGTTCGGTTTCAAGCGTTCTGCCGATCAGGGGATCAATCTTATTGTCCTGGGCCCGTTTGATCAGATCTGAAGTAAACAACTCCAGCGGATCTTTTTTCTTCTGGCGCCTGGGCTTTGGATCGGTCTGGTGGAAAAGCTGCTGGGGCTTGTCCTCTTCGGGCGTCCCCTTTTTTTCCGTATCTCCATCATGGGAGATGAGTCTGAGTACATCTAATCGGGTGATTCCTTCGGATTCGAGGTAAAAGGCTGCGTGGGAATCCTTTTCCTGGAAAATGGATGCCAGGATATCCCCGAGATTGACTTCTGATTTTTCAGCGGATCTGGCGTGATTGATGGCCCGCTGAATCATCCGTTGAAAGCCGATGGTTTGCTGGAGCACATACTCTTCACTGTTCTCTATTTTGGTCAGTTTTTCATCAAAGAATTTTTCAAGATCCTCTTTGATGTGCTCAGGACTGCCCCCGCATTTTTCAATGGTTTCAAGGCCGGATTCATGATTGACAATGGCGTAAAGAACATGTTCGACACATACATACTCATGTCTTCTTTTTTTAGCTTCCCGAACGGCAAACCCGAGCGCTGTGGATAGTTCTTTGCTGATCATATACCATTTACTCCTTTTCCATTGTACTTTTTAAGGGAAACCCTTTGCTGCCGGCCAGATTATGGACGGTCTGAACTTTTGTTTCAGCTATCTCACGGGGATAGATACCGCACACGGCCTTTCCCTTATTATGTACATTAAGCATTATTTGTGTGGCTTTTTCAAGTGATTTTCCGAATACCCGGACCAGGATATCCACCACAAAATCCATGGTTGTATAATCGTCATTGTGCAAAAGCACCTTATACATGGGCGGATGATCCTCATTTGTATCATGGGATATTTTGGGGCGGGTTTTGGAATCAGTGGATGTCATACCGTAACCTTGGGGTCAATTGGTTATTTTATTATTGCCCGCAGCATTTTTTATATTTTTTTCCGGAACCGCAGGGGCAGGGATCATTTCTTTGGATTTTTTCAGATGAGCGCCTGACCGGCTGTTTGGGCGCGGATTTGCTAGAATGGGAAGAAAAGGTCAGGTCCTGTTGTTCTTCCTGTTTCATCTCCGCCACCTGGGTGGGAGAAGCGATCTGGATTTTAAACAGGATATCCACCACTTCCTGTTTGATCCGGTTCATCAGGTCATGGAACATATCAAACCCTTCTTTTTTATAGATACGCAAAGGATCCTGCTGGGCATATCCCCGAAGGCCGATGCCTTCCTTGAGATGGTCCATGTTCAAAAGATGTTCCTTCCACCGGGTGTCCACGGTCTGAAGGATAATAAACCGTTCAACTTGGCGTATGATTTCAGGGCCGTGCATCTCTTCCTTTTTTTTGTATAGGGCCTGGGCTTCATGAAATACAAACTGTCCCAGCTGGTCGGCAGAAAAATTTTCCTGCACAGGCTTATCTAAGGACAGATCCATATTGAACTGCCCTTTAATTGATGAGGAAAGGCCTTCCAGATCCCAGTCCGTGATTGCTGTTTTGTCTGAAATGAATTCTTCCACAAGGTCATAGGAGACATCTTCAATCATATCCTGGGTCACCTGTTTGAGGTCCTTGGCGGCCAGTGCTTCACGGCGCTGGCGGTAAATGATCTCACGCTGCTGATTCATGACATCGTCGTATTCAAGCAGGTGCTTTCTGATTTCAAAGTTATGCCCTTCCACCTTGGACTGGGCATTTTCGATGGCCTTGGAAATAAATTTATGCTCAATGTGCTCGCCATCTTCAATGCCCAGCCGATCCATGATGGAATGGATACGGTCTCCGCCAAAAATCCTGAGCAGATCGTCTTCCAGGCTCAAATAAAACCGGGAACTTCCCGGATCTCCCTGGCGCCCGGACCGGCCCCGCAACTGGTTGTCAATACGCCGGGATTCATGACGGGATGTGCCAAGGATATGAAGGCCACCAAGCGCTTTAACACCTTGCCCCAGCTTGATATCAGTACCCCGGCCGGCCATGTTGGTGGAAATGGTCACAGCGCCTTTCTGGCCCGCATTGGCCACAATTTCAGCCTCTTCTTTGTGGTGCTTGGCATTGAGAACAGTGTGCTTAATACCTTTTTTCTTGAGCTTTTCGCTCAGGGATTCGGAAACATCAATGGAAATGGTACCTACCAGCACAGGCTGTCCTTTTTTATGCAGCCGGATGATCTCTTCGATGGCGGCATCGTATTTTTCCTTCTGGGTCTTATAGATCAGATCTGCCCGGTCTTCACGGACCATGGGCTTGTGCGTGGGAATGACCAGCACATCCAGGTTGTAAATTTTTTTAAATTCCTCTGCTTCTGTCTCTGCGGTACCTGTCATGCCCGACAGCTTGTCATACATCCTGAAGTAGTTTTGGAAGGTGATGGAGGCAAGGGTCTGGTTTTCGTTTTCAATTTTAACCCCCTCCTTGGCCTCAAGTGCCTGGTGAAGACCTTCCGAGTACCGGCGGCCACTCATAAGCCGGCCTGTAAATTCATCTACAATGACGACCTGATCGTTTTTTACGATGTAGTCCGTGTCTCGTTTGAAAATTACATGGGCCTTTAAAGCCTGGGTGAGATGGTGCAGGAGTTCAATGTTGACCGGATCATAAAGATTGTCCACATTGAGCAGCGCTTCACCCTTTGCAATACCGTCCTCGGTAAGGGATACGATTTTTGATTCTTCATCCAGGGTATAGTCGGTATCCTTTTCAAATGCCGGGATAATGGCATTGGCCTGGGTATACAGGTGGGTGGATTTTTCAGCCGGGCCTGAAATAATCAAAGGGGTTCTTGCCTCGTCAATGAGAATGGAGTCCACCTCATCCACAATGGCAAAGTGCAGATCTTCCTGGGCGAGTTCTTCGGGATCGAATTTCATGTTGTCCCGCAGGTAGTCAAAGCCAAATTCATTATTGGTACCGTATGTGATGTCGGCGGCATAGGCCTGCTTGCGTTCCTGGGCATCCATGTCATGCAGAATCACCCCTACGGTCAGTCCCAAAAAATCATACACCTGGGACATCCACTCGGCGTCACGCCTGGCCAGATAGTCATTGACCGTAACAATGTGAACACCTTTGCCCGTAAGGGCGTTCAGGTAGGCGGGCAGGGTGGACATCAAGGTTTTACCTTCACCGGTTTTCATCTCCGCAATGGTACCGCGGTGCAATGCAATGCCGCCAATGAGCTGGACATCATAATGACGAAGCCCAAGGGTACGCACGGAGGCCTCCCTGACCAGGGCAAAGGCCTCGGGAAGAATGTTGTCCAGGGCTTCTCCCTTTGCCAGACGGTTTTTAAACTCCGTTGTTTTTTCATCGATCTGGGTATCTGATAAGGCCTGGATTTGGGGTTCTAATTCGTTTATTTGGTCAATAATAGGCTGAATTTGTTTAAGGATCCTGTCATTTCTGGACCCGAAAAGTTTAGTAAGAAAATTGAGTACCATGTAAACGCTACCTGTTTAAATTAGAGGTCATTTAATTTGTCAGAACAACATATAAGCATTATTCCGGGAAATAAAAGAAAAAATTCATTAATTTGGCACTTCTGGGGCAGACTGATGAAATGACGAACAATAAACCGCGGGACTGCATATCATCTGGCGTATGAAAGAAATGCTGTGTTTGGATGCAAAGTTGACCCGATGCAGGGCGCAGAAAAATTTGTAACCGGAGTCATTTTTGGGTTGTGAGGATTGCAAATTTTTCTGCAACGCCGCAAATGGGTGACTTTGCGTTCAAACACTAGTTGAGAATGTATTTTGAGGGATTAACAGGGGTTCCGTTGACAAGAACCTCATAGTGAAGATGGGGGCCGGTGCTTCGGCCGGTATTACCTAATGTGGCAATTGCCTCCCCTCGTTTGACCAGTTGCCCCTTATGCACCAGGATATCTCTTAAATGGGCATATTTAGTGGCTTTCCCATATCCGTGGTCAATAATGACGACATTGCCGTAGCTGGTTTTTCTTCCGGTAAAGATCACTTTACCGGTCGCACTTGAAACAATTTTAGTGCCCGTTCGGTTGGAAATATCAAGACCTGAATGAAAGGTTTTCTTTCCGGTAAACGGGGATTTACGGTAACCAAAGGGCGAGGTGATGATACCTGAAACCGGCTTGATGGACGGGGTGGATGCCAGCAGATTTTTCTTTTTTCCCAGTTTAACAATCAGGTCGTTAAAATCCAGTTTTTCTTTATCCGCAACAGATCTGATCTGTTTCACCTGGTGATGCATCTCGCGTATCAGGGCGTTATGGTGTACGTCAAGAGGGATCTCCTGATCCAGATCGGTTTCTGGTACCCCGCCAATGCCCAAAAGGCCTGATGATCGTCCTGATTTATCAATATCCGCAATAAGGCGGACCTGGTTCTCTAATTGTCCAAGTTTTGCGATCTGCTCCTTTAATCCCTGAATTTCTCCGGCAAACATCTGGATCTGGCGTCTCTGATCTTCCACTTCAGTTTTCTGGCCTGCGATGGTTTCATGGAGCGCTGTGTTATCACGGTTCATCCGCTTAAGCAAATAGTAATCATAGCCACAGTAGAATACTGTTCCGGCGCAGGCTAAAAAGAGAAGCATAAAAACAAACAAAAATGTTTTTCTAACCGAAATCTCTTTTATATTTGAACTGTTGCCTGAATGAAACCATATTTTGATTCGTTTATTCATCTCGGCATTAAATACAAGTTATATGATGTCCGTGTCAAGTAAAAATGCCCTTACAGCGGGGTTTGTACCCAATCCAATCCTGCTTTTTCGTCAATGGAGAACATGATATTCATATTCTGAACAGCTTGGCCGGCAGCGCCTTTGAGCAGATTGTCAATGGCTGACACCAGGATCAGCCGGCCCGATGCAGATTCCAGGTGAAAGCCGATATCACAGCAGTTCGTGCCTTTGACCTGGGACATATTCGGAAATTTTCCCGGGGGCAGAACCCTGACAAAGGGTTCATTTTCATACCATTTATTAAGGATGTCACGAATTTGTTTTTCGGCGACGCCTTGGCAAATTTGGGCATAAATGGTTGAAACCATGCCCCGGGTGACAGGTACCAGATGGGGAACAAAGGTCAGAGACACCGATTCTCCAGCCGCCTTGGTCAAGACTTCGTTGATTTCAGGGGTGTGTCTGTGATTGCCCACTTTATACGGACCAAAGGATTCGTTAACCTCACAGAAATGGGTGGTCAGGGAAAGGGAGCGGCCTGCACCGCTGACCCCGGATTTTGAATCTGAAATCAGGCCCCGGGGGGAAATCAGCTTTTCCCTGAGCAACGGAACCAGGGGCAGAAGGATGGATGTTGGGTAACACCCGGGATTCCCGATTATCCTTGCGGTTCTGATGTGCTCCCGGTTGAGTTCACACAAGCCGTAAACGCTTTCTTCCAGGAGATTTGGGGCGGTGTGGGGCTGATATGCCGCTTCGTATGCTTTTGCATCATCAAACCTGAAGTCCGCTGAAAGATCTATGACTTTTATATCCTGATCTATGAGTTTTGGCGCAAACGCCATGGATACCTTGTGGGGCAAGGCCAGAAATACGACATCCACTTTACCTGAAAGCGCCCTGGCATCAAAGGGCGTGCATATCAGGGATTCAAATCCGCGCATGGACGGAAAAATGTCGGTAAATGATTTGCCCTGGTACGAATTTGAGGTCACTGCTTCAAGGCTGGCCCCAGGGTGGTTGGAAATCAGTTTAACCAGTTCCAGACCAGTATAACCCGATGCACCTGCTATTGCTGTTTTAATCATGTTTTTAGTCTTTACCTTAATGTATATTTAACGAGGGACTTTAAGATAAAATCAGCAATTGTGCAAATTAAAATTCGATTATTTTTTAATCATAATAATTTAAATTATCTAAGCTCAACCAAGGTGTGGGCCTCGCCATCCAAAGCGCTGTCTATGATGTTGCTGATAATCTTCCAGTCTCCTTTGGCAAGTCCTGCCCCAATTTTAGGATATCCCATGCGATTTCCGCTGAACTGTTTTTTCAGTGCGGTGAAGACCTTTGCTATGGCATCATAATCCGCCAGTACCCCGTCCCCGGAATAGTGATACTGGGTGTAGGCATTGATCACACACAACCGGCCGGATGGTGTGTCCACGTATGCCTTTGAATAACTGCCAAGTTTGGATCTATCACCAGATGCCGTGGCAAGATCGGCTTGCCAGGCCTGGGGAAAATGGGTGCGGATCTGTCTGGCAATTCCGGCTCCCATGGTGCAGAAACAGTTGCAGCCGTGAATAATGAGATCAAACTGCCCTTCCCGGGCCAGGTGAATTAAATCGCCTTTTACGCATTTCATTGGACTTGTTTCCGTAAATTTAGTCTAATAGTTAGCATATGATGTCAATTTTTCAAGAAATTTTTTTGTTTTGTGCGGAAATTGAAACTATAGTGCTTTTTATGCGCAAATTTGTAAGAAATTAATTGGCCGTATTTGGTAAAAAAAATGTAAATTCGCTTTGGTGCGCCTTGCTTAATTCATATCCCAAGGGTAAATGACAAACGATGTGTGGATGTAAAAAGTTTTTAAGGGAACCTGTCAATGCTATTTCCCACGGGGCCGGTGCCCTGGGCGCCATGGCCGCATTAACCCTGATGATAGTGTGTGCGGCCCTGCATGCCGATGTCTGGCATGTGGTGTCTTTCTCTGTTTTTGGCGGAACCCTGATCCTTATGTACGCTTCAAGCTGCCTCTACCATGCCTTGAAAATTTCTGACCAGGCATTGATGGTTTTTCGCCGCATCGACCATATCATGATATTTATGGTCATTGCAGGGTCATATACCCCCTTGTGCCTTGTCCCTTTGCGAGGGGCATGGGGCTGGAGCCTTTTAGGGGCCGTATGGGGCATTGCCGTTGCCGGGATCTTCATTAAAATTTTTTTCATGGGGACACCGAGGTGGATCTCCACCGTGATCTATCTGGTCATGGGCTGGCTGTGCGTAATTGCCGTATATCCCTTGGTTAAAACTCTGGAATCCGGCGCATTAATGTGGCTGGCCGCAGGCGGTCTGTTTTACTCCATCGGCGCTGTGATATACGCCTTGAAAAGACCCAACCCCTTTCCTCGGATTTTAGGATTTCATGAAATCTGGCACTGCTTTGTCATTTTGGGCAGTGCTTCTCACTTCTGGCTGTCGTTTAAATATTTGATGTATATATAGGGGTTGGGCAGAATCTAAGGCTTCTTTTTAATTGAGTTGCATTCAAGACTGGTATGTCTTAATTTTATGTTTATTATTACTGACCAGGAGATTCTTGTGAACATATATAAAGAAGAAAAAATAACTGATTATCCTCATCTGAATTTGATTCGTGCCAGGTATAAGGACAGGGCAGGTACGGATAAGTCCTGGCTGTATGCGTCCAGGCAAAATTCGGCCAGGCCCGATGCCGTAGTGGTTGTTCCGTTCCATCGACAGGAGAATAAACTGGTCATCATCAAGGAATTCAGGGTGCCTTTGGGCGGGTTTCAATATGGTTTTCCTGCAGGCCTTGTGGATCCCGGCGAAAGTGTTGTCCAGGCCGGACGCCGCGAACTGTATGAGGAAACCGGCCTGACGGTTGTAAATGTAATAAAACAAAGCCCTGCGGTATTTTCTTCATCTGGATTAACAGATGAAAGCATCAGCCTTTTGTATGTGGCATGTGACGGATCTGCAAATACCGGACATAACGAGGCGTCCGAACTGATAGAGGTCAAGATGCTCTCCCAAAGCCAGGCCGCCGACTGTATGGACCAGGACAATATTCTGTTTGATGTAAAAACATGGATTGTTCTGGACCGGTTTGCGGCAACCGGTAAGGTTGTATAAGGACCCATTCTGTGTTTTCAAATTTTATATATTTTCTGGCAGCACTGGTGATCTACACTACGTCTGAGCTGTTTGACAACTCTTCGGGTTTTGACCTATGGGCCATTGGTTTTTGCCTGACCTCAACCGCTGCCTTTGCGCTGGTCTGCCGGGTTTATTTCAGTCGCCTGTCAATCCTTGGGCAGACCTTGCCGGCACAGGATATTGACCAGCGGATGAACACCGCTGTTTCAAGGCTTTCCATTGCGGCCCTGGTGCTGTTTGCCGTAAATATTTATGGATTCCGTGTGAATCATTTACTATCGGGTTTTATGATATTCCAATGGGTGCCCACCCTTGGGGCTCTGCTGTTTCTTGGATTGTTTCTTTTTTATCTGATTTTGATATGGAACTTTGCCTATCAGATCCAAAAGCGTTTTTTTGCGGGGTCTTTGACCAAAAAAAGTTTTATCCTTTCCAATATTTCCTTTTGCATGCCTGCCCTGTTGCCCTGGTGTTTTCTGTCTCTTTTAGCTGACTGCCTTGGGCTTTTACCCTTTGACGGGTTGAATAAATTTTTAAACTCCACTGCCGGAGAAGCGATTTACATTCTTTTTTTTGTCATCGCCATCTCTGTGTTTGGGCCGGTCCTGATCCAGCGTTTATGGGGGTGCCGTCCCATGACACCCGGGGTTGACAGGCAGCGCATCGAAGCAATCTGCCAAATGGCTAATCTCAAATACAGGGATCTGCTGATCTGGAATCTGTTCGGCGGCGGCATGGTCACTGCCGGTGTTATGGGGATTGTCGGCCGGTTCCGGTATATCCTGGTGACGCCGGCCCTTCTTGACTGTTTGGATGATGATGAAATCCAAGGCGTAATCCTCCATGAAATCGGTCATGTATATCACCGTCACATGCTTTTTTATTTGTTTTTCTTTGCCGGATTTATCGCCTGTAATTTTATTTTTTTTGAGCCTTTAATGCTCATGATTTATTTGATCAACCCCCTGTATGATGGGGCTGCATTTCTGGGCCTTCGACAGAATACGGCTCATGCCGCCATCACCTGTCTGGTACTCATCGGCTTGTTTATTTTGTATTTCCGGTTTATTTTTGGTCTGTTCATGCGGAATTTTGAACGTCAGGCTGATCTGCATATTTTTAAATACACAGACTCGCCATCGGCACTTATTTCCACCTTCTATAAGATTGCGTCCCTAAGTCGCCAGTCCATTGATAAACCCAACTGGCACCATTTCAGTATTGGTCGTCGTATTCGTTTTCTGGAAAAGTGCCGGATGAATCCTGATCTGATCCGAGACCATCACGGAAAAGTAAAGAAAATGATTTCAGGGTATATCCTTGCCGTTGGAGCCATTTTTTTTCTTGGGTACAGCCTTAACTACGGCGGACTTAATGCCTCTTTTATCCGGTTTGCCGCCGGAAATATTTTAAGCCGTCAGCTTGAGCTCAATCCTGATAATTCTGATTTATATGTGCAGGTGGGTGATTTTTATTATGATGCCCGGCAGTATGAAAAGGCAATGGCGGCCTATGAAAATGTTTTAAAAATTGATCCGGTTAATGTTCATGCGTTAAATAATCTGGCCTGGCTTCTGGCCACATGTCCGGACAGTGCCTTTCGGAATGCCCCCAGGTCTTTGGATCTGGCCCATCGGGCTGTGGATGTCCGGAAGGAAGCCCACATACTGGATACCTATGCCGAAGCCCTGTTTTTGAATAATCATACAAACCAGGCATTACAGGTTGCAAAGCAGGCACTTCTGATTTCCACAGAAAGAAAACAATATTATAAGGATCAGGTAACCAAATTTAAAAAAGCGCTTAAGAAATCTTAACCTGGCAGCGCGTGAGCGTTTGAGACCAGGCCGTTGACGATCAAGTTCCTAAATTCCAACGGGAAGAAAGCTCATGCCAGCCATGTGAACCGCCTGTTTGACAAACCGGTCCCCTCGTTCAGCCATTATCAGGGCCATGGTATCTGATAAAGCAATCAGTTTTCCAAAAATCCGCTCAAAGCTTAAATTAGATATGTCACTCTCCCAGGTGTTGGTGATCAGGCATAATCTGCCAGCAGATGTATATCTGGTTTTCAGGCGCCACACCAGAATTTCTATATTTCTGGCTGAGTTGTAAAAGTTCTGGGCGGTCAGAAAATCTAGCATGAACAGGTCGCATTTGTTGTTATAGGCCATGTGCAGCATGGTGAACAGCCCGTACATGATTGCATACACCCGGTCTTCTTCATAATCTGCTTCAAGGCCTGCCAGCATGGCATTGGTTGATTTTTTGCCTGAAAGAGCAGGCTCCGGAGGCGGGGCAGGGCATTTGAATATGCCTGAAATCCTGGATTCTATAGTTGCACCCGGGGTTTTAGCCAGTTCCCCGGGATTCATTTTGTATAATTTGCGGGTGAGTGTCTTTAAAAGTAATAATGTTTGGTCTATATGAATATCTGATACCATGTCGATATCGGATTTAGCCAGGGTCTCAACGCTGAAATTCGATGAGATACACCCGGCTGGTAAAAATGAAGTGCATACAAGAACAATAAAGGTAAACGATTTAAGAACCGTGTGCCGTTTGAAATTCTTCAAGGCCCTGGTGCATTGTCTTAACAGCCAGTTGAATGCAGTGATGCTTTTTTTCCGGTATACTTTCAAGAACTCTGAAAACATCCCCATCATTAATTTTCAGCGCCTGTTCAACGGTTTTTCCCTTTACAAGATCCACTGTTGCCATTGCCGCAGAGATAGCCCCCGCACATCCGGTGATTTCATATTTGGCATCCTGAACAATCTTGTTTTTATCCACGCTCAAATAGATTTTCATTGTATCACCACAGGAACCAACTTTAAAAGAAATTTGATCCGCATTTTCAATGGAACCCATATGTTTTTTTCCAAGATAATATTCAATAGCCGGTTCCCCATATCCGGCTTCGGACAGCATTTTACGTTCTGAATCCTGTATTGTAATTTCTGTGACCACTTCATACATCCTTAATTTTGTGCCCTTACCAAAAGCAAATATTTTATCGGGCAATGGAATAAAATATTTTTCCCGGTCAATAAATATAATAACCTTTCTAAAATAATGAATTCCCTTTTGATGTCAAGGGGGATAACTATTTTCGTCTTATGGGTTTTACGATTATCCCTGCGATATGGCATGAAAAGTAAAGTTCCGTAAGGCCTGGTCCGGTTTTTTTGCATGAAATTTTCAAAGCACTGCAAATAGGGATTGTGATTATAGCCAGTTATGATATTCTATACGAACTTTTTCGATAGGTTCAGCCCTAAACAGTTAAATGTTGTAGCTTAAATATCTTATTCATTGTCATTTTGGTTAAAGGAGATCCGTTAATGAAAGAGTTGATTACACTTATGGCGAAAGCGCTGGTTGATGATCCTGAACAGGTTGACGTACAAGAAATCAAAGCTCAGCAGACCGTTGTGCTGGAACTGCGGGTGGCCAAGGAAGATCTAGGAAAAGTGATAGGCAGAAAAGGCCGCACAGCCCAGGCCATGCGCACCATTCTTTCCTGTGCCTCTGCAAAGGAACAGAAACGGGTTATTCTGGAGATTGTAGAATAGGGCGGATAAGTTGCCTTATTTGGGAGATTGTCAATGGGCTGATGGGCATTGGATAAATGGAAACAGTCAAGGTTCCCGCGCAGTCCGGTGAAAGGAGGAAAACATGGAAAAACTTTTTTTATGTTGCGATCTGGACCGCACCCTGATCCCAAACGGCGATCAGGCTGAATCTGTGAAAGCCCGTCCGCTTTTTTCCCGGATCGCTCAACAAAACCGACTCATCCTTGCCTATGTCACCGGGCGCAATAAAGCACAGATCCGGGACGCCATAGAAACTTACGATCTTCCGGTACCCGACTATGCTGTAGGGGATGTGGGCGCAACGATTTACCAGCCGGGTAAAAACTGGCACACCCTTTCAGAATGGAGCACGTATATTCAAAACAGCTGGCATCACTCTGGATGGGAGGATATTAAAGAGAGCCTCAATACCTTGACTTTTCTGCTGCTCCAGGAACCGGAACACCAGCACAGGCATAAACTGAGTTATTATACAGACCCTGGCATTGATAAAAACAGCCTGGAAGAGGAAATTTTGAGGCGTTTGTCGCCCTCCGGCGTAAAATCCAACGTGATCTTCAGCCTGGATGAAGAAAAAGGGGTTGCACTGGTGGATATCCTGCCGCAAAAAGCTTCCAAGCGTCATGCGATTGAATTTATTCGCCTTCAGGAAAAATTAAGTACCGATCAGGTTATGTTCGCCGGGGACTCGGGAAATGATCTGGATGCACTGACCGGCGGAATTCGAGCGGTTCTGGTAAAGAATGCAAGTGAAGCTGTACGCAAAGAGGCTGTAAACCAGATGGCCTCACAGCCGAATCCGGACCATCTTTTTTTTGCCAGGGGAGATTTTCTGGGAATGAACGGCAATTACAGTGCCGGTGTTCTGGAAGGGCTTGTGCATTTCTTTCCTGAAACACTGGACTGGATGTCGTAACAACCTGTCGGCCTGAATTATTGGGAAACCGTTACGGCATTTTTAATTGCGGCCACCATTTCAGCAGAAGAGCATCCTTTACTGATAAAATCAACGGCGCCGGCTGAAATCATATCCCGGGCATAATCTTTTTTCTCATACATGGAAAGGGCCAGGATCTTGATGTCCGGATGGGACTGGTAAATACGATGAGTCGCTTCAATTCCATCAATGCAGGGCATGTTGATATCCATCAGGATGACATCAGGGTTGAGTTCTTTGGCCAGTTCAACAATTTCCAGGCCGTCATGGGCCTGGCCCACCACTTTGATACCGGCAGTCTCCTTAAGCGACTGAAATACACCTTTACGGAAAATGGCGTGGTCATCTGCCAGAAGAACCCGGATATCTTTTTTCGAATGTTTCGATTCGCAATTGGCCACACAAAGATTCAGCGAATCTGCCGGCTCGTCATCGGCAGGAACCGGCTCGGCCTCTTTTTCGTAGGGTATAAAAATATTAAACCGGCTGCCATGACCGGGTTTGCTTTGGATTTCAAACTCCCCCCCGATTAAATAAATCCGCTCCTGGATACTGAACAGGCCAAAGCCTTGTTGCATATTATTGAAACCGGAAATTTCAGATAGATCAAAGCCTTTCCCCTCATCCTGCACACAAAGACAGAGTTGACGTTCTCCACTTCTTTTCAGCCGTATCTGTGCTTCGGAGGTTCCGGAATGCTTAACCGAATTAAACAGAAGTTCACGAATCGATTCAAAAACCAACAGGACAATATCCTCGGGAAGGGATACATTATCTATCTCAGATTTAAAAGTCACTCGAAACCCATGGCGTTCCTGCATTCTTGAAGAAAGCCACCTGAGACCGGAAATCAAGCCGCCCCTGTAAAGGGCCGGCGGGCTTAAGTCTGCACTTAAAGAACGGGCCATTTGAATGCAGGTGCCAATGGTTTCTTCAATTTTTTGAGCCATGCCACGCAATTGCGGATCTTCTATTTTTCGCCCAAGGCCGCTCAAGTGAAGTTTGGCAGCCGCCATATACTGCTGAATACCGTCATGCAATACCTTTGCAACCCTTCTTCGTTCTGCCTGTTCCGCCATGGTCAGCTTTCCGGCCAGGGCCCGCAGTTGGGTCGCCCGAAACTGCAGTTCCTGATCCGCTTCTTTGTTACGGATGTCAGCTTTGATGCGCTGTTCAATTTCTTTTTGAAGATGCTCTACGGTCTGGTGCAGGGTCAGGGTCCGTTCGGCAACTTTCTCCTCCAGGAATTCATTGGCCTCCTGGAGTTGTTTTTGAAACTTTTTCCACATGGTAATGTCTCGAAAAATAAGAACGCGCCCAATGACTTCTCCATCTTTATTGGTGACCGGACTGATATCCTCCTCTATGGGAATCCCGGTTCCGTCCCGATGAATCAGCATGCCTTCATCGGGAAGAACCATTGATTGATCTTTGTACGAGAAGTCCGTCCCGGCCTCTTTGCAGGTCGGCTCATCTTCCTCGTTTTTCCGGCAGACCTTGAATATCTGTTCTAATTTTTTTCCCAACGCTTGAGCCCTGGGCCACCCGGTCAGCTTTTCCGCAGCCGGGTTGATAAAGGCAACACACCCGGTTTCGTCCGTGGAGATCACGCCGTCCCCGATATGCGCCAACGTGGTGTTTAGTAACTTAGTTTGGGAAAAAAGCGCGTTAACCGATTCTTTTCTTTCGGTGATATCTTCAAAGATCGTTACAAATTCGCCGTGCTTGACCGAATAGGCGTTGACGGAATACCATTTTTTCAGTGACGTGACATAACTTTCAAACCGGGCCGGTTCTCCTTTAAGGGCAACTTTGCCATAAACATCAATCCAGGCCATTGGATCACTTTCTATATCCGGCAGCAACTGTGTCACTTTTTTTCCGGCTACCTCTTTAAGTCCGGTCAGTTTTTCAAAGGCCTGGTTGGTTTCCAGAAATTCAAAATCAACGGGGTGGCCGTTTTTATCCAGGATCATCCGGTGCCTGGCAAACCCGTCGATCATATTGGAAAACAAAGCCTGGTAGCTTTCTTTGCTGTCGGCAAGACCCTTGTAAAGCAGGCTGTAGGGCTGTGAAAGACCGGTTTCAATCAGTGCTTTGTACAGGCAATAAAAAGATACGATTTTAAAATAATGGCCCAGCATATTGGCGGTACTGTAAACGCCGATATAGGTTGTAAACAGCAATTCAGAAACAATGGTGATAAGGATAGATGCCTGCAGCCAGTTGAAAAGTGTTTTGTCAAACCGGTCCCGGTTGAAATAAAGGGCACTGAGTGCTGAAGCCATCATCAGGCATATGACGTATTAATGATATTGACCCCTTTATAGGTCATGGCATGAACAAGGTCCAGAATACCAACGAAAAGATAGGCTATCCCTATAAAAGGAAAGAACTGCTTTTCCTTGAAAAATTTTCTGGCGTTCCATGTAACCACAAAAATACTGCATGCGGTGACCACCGCAAACATTTCAGCCAGCATATGAAACAACAGGTAATTGTAAAGGGAACTGATGTAAAGGCCGGCCAACACCAGCAATAGCCCTGCTGCGCCGACGACAACCTTTTTTTTGCGGTTCTTTGCCACCGTATGGGTATGTTGATCAATGCGTTGAATAATAAAGAAACTAATTCCCGATCAGATTTTTTTCAATGGCAAAGGATGTCAATTCGGAGACATTGTGCAGATTCAGCTTGTTCATAATGTTGGAGCGATGGCGCTCCACGGTTTTGGGGCTGATACATAAGAATCCGGCCACCTTTTTGCTGGTATATCCTTCGGCTACCAGTTTGAGAACCTCCCGCTCCCGCTGGGTCAGACTGTCCCAGGCTGTTTTGCTTTTAAGTTTCCTGCGACCGTCCAGAAAACCGTCCATGACGGTCCCGGTAATTCCGGGACTGATATAAATTTTTCCGGACAGAACCACATGGATGGCTTTTAACAGCTCATCCTGGGATGAATCCTTCAGGCAGTATCCTGACACGCCGGCATCAAAGCACTCCAGAATAAATTCATCGGAATCGTGAATCGTTAACGCCATGATTCTGGAATCGGGTCTTTGGCGTTTGATCTCTTTGATGGCCGATACGCCGTCCATTTTAGGCATGGACAGATCCATCATGACCAGGTCCGGCGGCTCTTTGAGAGAAAGGGTTGTGTCGATGGCAGAAAGCCCGTCTGCGGCCTGGGCCACTACCTCAAGATCCGGATCCGAATCAATCATCAAACACAGCCCTTCACGCAGCAGGGTATTATCTTCAGCAATGACAATTTTTTTTATTTTTGAACTCATTGAACACCTTGAATTGAACATCTTGAATTTTAAGGATATTGCAACACAGTCAGAATCTCATGCCTGTTAATTACTGATATACCACGCCTGTTTGAATATACCAAATAAAATAATATTATTCAGTGTTAGAACAAAAAATCACCCATCGTGCCTTGCATCTGGGCAACCTTTTGTTCTAACACGGGTTTGAGTTCAGGGGATATTTATCCAAATAAAGAATCCGTGCCTGGCCTTGGAAAAAACGGGGTGGTCTGTGCTATACAACCACCCCGTTGCGTTATCCGGAATATTTATCTTTGTTATGCTTGTTCTCCGGAAACGGCAAATCCGCTGGTTCCAAGACCGGTGGCTGATGAGGTCCCGGCAATTCGGGCCAGGTAAGCGTCCCCTAAATTTTCAATATGGCCGCCGATATTATCAAAATAGTTCAGATGAATCTGCTCTTCATCAATAATGGTTTCAAAAATTTTCATGGTAATGCTGTCGCCGTTTTGCCGACAGACCTCCAGAAAATGGTTGTATGTATCAATGGTGTTATCTTCCAGATTGGTATCAAAGGGGAAAATTTGTTCTATTTTCTGGCCTTTGCTGATTTTGTCGGCCAGTTCGGATGTTGGTTCTCCGCCAAGTTCCTTGATCCGTTCGGCAAACATCTCTGCATGCCGCATCTCGTCAATGGCGATCAGCTTGACTTTTCCTGCCAGTTCCCCAAAGTCCATGTCGTCAAGATTGTAATGCTGGTTCATGTACTGGCTGATGGCCTGAAGCTCCATGGCTCTTGCCTGGTTCAATGCGCGGATCACATTGTCTCTTCTCTCTTCTTTAGTTAAATCTGCCATTGTATTTTCCTTTTTTATTATGACAAAATATATTCTTGTGCCGTTTTTCCCAACCTGTCCGGATCATAAGGCCTGTCAATGAGCGGCCCTTTTTCCAGGGTTTTAATCTGTGAGATAAACTCTTGTTTCTTTTTGGCATACAAAATGCCGACAGGTATCCGGTCCCCTGTTTCGAAGGCCAGTTTCATGGCCTGGTGAAAATCATCCCGGCTGTCGGTATTATCCAATTCATATATCCGTTCTTTGTACCATTGGGCTGTATTGACCCGGTTGAAGGTGACACAGGGTTGAAAAATATCGATCACGCTGAATCCCTTATATTGAACCGCCGCCTGGATAAGACTGCTCAAATGCTGTACATTTCCGGAAAACCCCCGGGCCACAAATCCGGCTCCCATGGTCAGGGCCAGAGCCGGGCCGTTTAAAGGTTCTGCAATCACGCCGTCAGGCTGCATGGGCGTGGTCATGCCCCGGGCCGATGTCGGAGATGCCTGGCCCTTGGTCAGGCCGTAAATTCGGTTGTCATGTACTAAAAGCGTCATATCCGCATTCCGGCGTACCGCATGGATAAAATGGTTGCCGCCTTCACCGTAACAGTCCCCGTCCCCCGAATTGACCACAATATTCAAATCCTGGTTGGCGATCTTTGCCCCCAGCGCCAGGGAGAGTGCCCGCCCATGGATGCCGTGCAGAAAATTGCATTTCATAAAATGGGGTGTTTTGGCAGCCTGGCCGATACCGGAGACGATGAGTAGCTTTTCCGGCGCAATATTGAGTTTGCCAAAGGCATCTTTCATGGCTTCAAGGATACCGAAGTTGCCGCACCCCGGGCACCACTGGTTTTTATAGGCGGATTCATAAAGTTCTTTATCTGACATGTCAGGCAAGCTCCTTTTCTTTGAGTGCATCTTCTATAAAAGCGGCTGTAAACGGCCTGCCGTCATACTTGAGTACATATCCGGAAAAAACGATGTCTGTGTATTCCTTTAAAATCCCGGCAAACTGGGCACCTGCATTCATTTCAACGCAGATATATTGTCTGTCAGGATTATTTTGAAGCACCTTTCCAACAGCAGTCGCAGGAAACGGCCATATATGGGAAAACAGCAGGCAGCCGATATCCAGGCCCTTGTCACGCAAACGTTTTGTGGCCTCTTTTATGGCCCCGGCACTGGACCCCCAGCCGATTAAAATGGTACGTGCTTCCGGATTAACGGCGGCCGGTTCATCCAGTTCATCGATCATGGCGGGCAGTTTGGCATGGCGTTTTTCCATCATGGCGTTGCGAATGTCGATATTTTCGGTAATATGCCCGTCCGGCCGGTGTTCATCACTGGACACCTTGACAAGGGCGTCGCCTCTGCATGGCAAAGCCCTAGGCGATACGCCTGAATCCGTGAAAGCAAACCGTTCGTAATTTTTCGGATCCGGCATGTCTTCATCCGCCACAATAAAGCGTTCCACATGCGTATCAATTGAGAAGGGTTTTTCCAGCATAAACAGGGCATCCATCAGGTATTGGTCAACCAGGATAATGGCAGGTACCTGGTATTTCTCAGACAGGTGAAATGCTTTGCGGGTCTGTTCAAACGCTTGTTCCGGTGTTCCCGGCGCAAATACAAATCTTGGAAAATCATCCTGGGATGCATGGATGGCAAACCGCAGATCTCCCTGGGCAGTTCGTGTGGGAAGTCCGGTAGACGGTCCGGGCCGCATGGCGTTGACAATCACCATGGGGGTTTCGGTCATACCGGCAAGCCCTAGGGCCTCGGTCATCAGACAGAACCCGCCTCCGGAGGTTGCCGTCATGGCCCGTGCTCCGGCAAAGGAGGCGCCAATCACGATGTTTGCCGCTGCAATTTCATCTTCAGCCTGTTCCACCACCAGGTCCAGTCGTTTACTTAGTTCCGTCAAATGCTGCATAATGCCTGTGGCAGGACTCATGGGGTAAAACGCCCCCACCCGGCAGTCAGCGGCAACCGCACCCAGTGCAATGGCCTTGGCACAGGAAATAAGGTTGCCTTTGGGAACGGACGGGTCTGTCAGGGGCTGTTGTTCAAAAGATACATCCGCTACTTTTTCAAATCCCTTTTGGGCCGCATCCAGGTTTTTTTCCAGCAACTCTGGTTTAAGGGTGCTGAAATGGTCTTTGATGACGGACTGAACCGTCCCGAGGTCGGCACCCAAAATCCTGAGTCCTGCCGCCGCAGCCACTGTGTTGACAAACAGCTTTGAGCCAATCTCTTTGGCAAGTTGTTCAAATGCCACGGGCACAACTTGGCCGGTGGTTGAAAAATCCTCATCTGCCAGCACAACACTTTTTTCGGAAAGCGACTGCTTATGGGTCTGCCAGGTGTTTTGATCCAGTGCAATCAGAAGATCAACGGTTTTTTGGGGGGAATAGACCGGTTTATTGCTGATCCGGATTTGGAAAAAGCTGTGCCCTCCTCGAACCCGGGACTCAAAATCGTTGACAGCCATGGCAAAATACCCGGCTTTGCAGCAGGCCTTTGCCAAAAGGGCACCAATGGTCTGGATGCCCTGGCCGGCGGCGCCGCCGATTAGTATGGTTATATCCATTATAAAGTTCTCCTTATCAGGCGTTTTGTATTAATTTTCGCAAAACGTACGGTAAAATGCCGCCGTGTATCATGTACTCGACATCAATATCCGTATCCAGGCGGGCAATGGCCTTAAACGTCACTTCGCTGCCGTCTGCTTTTTGGGCGGTCACCTGCAGTTCCTTGTGCGGGGTTAATTGTGCCATCCCCTTGACGGAAAAAAGTTCAGACCCATCAAGCCCCAGTTCCTGCCACCCGTCGCCGTCAAGGAACTGGAGCGGCAGAACGCCCATACCCACAAGGTTGCTGCGGTGGATACGCTCGTAAGACCGGGCAATGACAGCACGAACACCAAGCAGCGCAGATCCTTTGGCAGCCCAGTCCCTTGAAGACCCGGTGCCGTATTCCTTACCGGCCAGCACGATCAGCGGCACCTGATGCTGCCCGTAGGATTTGGCCACATCAAACACAAACCCGGTTCCTCCCTGGGGAAATTCTTTGGTAAAACTGCCTTCTTTGGGAGTGACCATCTGATTTTTAATTCGGATATTGCCAAAGGTTCCCCGCATCATCACTTCATGGTTTCCCCTTCTGGCGCCGTAGGAATTAAACGAGTCCGCGTCAATACCTTGTTCCTTAAGATAAATCCCGGCAGGGTAATGTTCCGGGATGGCACCGGCCGGTGAAATGTGATCGGTGGTCACAGAATCCCCTAAGGTCATAAGTGCCCGGGCGTCTTCAAAATTTTCGAGGGATTTGGGGGACAGTGAAAAATTCTCAAAATATGGCGGATTGCGAATATAAGTCGATTCCGGGTCCCAGCTAAAGGTGACCGACTGGGTGATGTCGAGCGCTTTCCAGAAATTGTCCCCTTGAAAAATCTGTTCGTATTGATTTTGAAAATCCTCTTTTTTTACATGCCTGTGAACCAGATCTTCTATTTCGTCGTCCCCGGGCCAGATCTCCTTGAGGTAGACCGGCTCGCCATTGGGATCCAGGGCCACAGGCTCTTTCTCCAGATTCACATCCACCCGACCGCAGAGGGCAAAGGCCACCACCAGCATGGGTGATGCCAGAAAATTTGCCTTGGTCAACTGGTGGATACGGGCTTCAAAATTGCGGTTCCCGGACAGAACCGCAGCCACGGCCAGATCCTTTTCTTTTATCTGTTTTTCAATTTCCGGATGTAACGGCCCGCTGTTACCAATACAGGTGGTGCATCCAAAGGCTGCTACATGGAACCCCAAGCTTTCTAAGTAAGGCATCAGGCCAGCATCGGATAGATAATCCACGACCACCTTGGACCCCGGTGCAAATGAGGTCTTGACATGGGGTTTGGGAAATATGCCTTTTTTTACGGCATTTCTGGCGAGTAATCCTGCACCCAGAAGCACGTAAGGATTGGACGTATTTGTACACGATGTGATGGCGGCAATCACCACGCTGCCGTTTCCGATTTGCGCCGGGGTATCGTTAAGGCGGATATTAATCTGTTTATTTTCAGGGGCTGTCGCATCCAAAAGACCTGAAAAATTGGTTTTAAGATCGCCGAGCTTTACCAGGTCCTGGGGCCTTGCCGGTCCTGCAAGGCAGGGAACGATCTCCGTCAGATCAATTTTGAGGGAGTCGCTGAATTCAGGTATATCACCATCATTGCGAAACAGGCCGCAGGCTTTAGCCCAGGCCTCGACGACTTCTCCTTGTTCCCCCCGGTTGGTTATCCTGAAATAGTCGATGGTTTGTTCATCTATGGGAAAAAACCCCATGGTCGCCCCGTATTCCGGCGACATATTGGCTATTGTGGCCCGATCTGGCACTTTAAGGTTTTTTAGCCCGGAACCGTAAAATTCCACAAATTTTTCCACCACGTTCATTTGCCGTAAGCGGTTGGTGACGGTCAATACCATATCCGTGGCCGTGACCCCGGGATTGAGCCTTCCGGTCAACTCCACGCCAATCACCTGTGGTAGCGGCATAAAGTATGGTTGACCCAGCATAACGGCTTCGGCTTCAATCCCCCCAACCCCCCAACCCAGCACACCAATGCTGTTTATCATGGGGGTGTGGGAATCGGTTCCCACCAGGGTATCAGCAAACAGCAGATCATGGGTCTGGGTCTTTTCCCGCATGGCGCATCTTCCCAGATACTCCAGGTTAACCTGATGGCAGATCCCGGAGTTGGGCGGGACCACCCGGAAATTATCAAAGCTTTTTTGTGCCCATTTTAAAAGGCGATAGCGCTCCCCGTTGCGTTCATACTCCTTGGCTACATTCTTTTGCCGGCATGCCTGGGTGCCGTTAAAATCGACCTGTACGGAATGATCCACAATCAACTCCACCGGAATCAAGGGATTGACCAGTGCCGGGTCCTTTCCTGCCGCAGCCATGGCATCTCGCATGGCTGCCAAATCCACCACCGCAGGTACACCAGTAAAATCCTGCATCAGCACCCGTGCCGGATAAAATGGAATTTCAACGGAATCATCATAGCTTGGCTGCCATTGGGCCGCGGCCAGGACATCTTTGGCCTTTGCCTCGCCACTCGCCACTTTTCTTAAAAGGTTTTCCACCAATACCCGTATGGAAAACGGTAACCGGGCAAGCGGAATCCCGGCTTTTGATTCCAAAAAATTGAGGTTATAAAATGAACAGGTTTGATCTTTGATCCTTATTTCATCCATAAAATCCGATGTATTAAAGGTTTCGGGGTTGCCGTTTTTAATTCCCATTGTCTTTTCTCCTTATCTGGTTGTACGGATTTTTAGCCTGACGTTCATTCCTTTTCGCCTTTGTGACCGCAACTGCGTATGGCACAAATCAATTGGTCAGGGGAATCGCTTTTACTTAAATACGCCGTTGCACCAGCCTTGTGCATGGCCCTGGCAAGATCCGGATCCTCGTGCATGGAAAATCCAATGACACAAATATCCGGCTGGTTATCCAAAATCTGCTCGGTCACCTGAATGCCATGCATTTCCCCTAGGTCGATATCCATAATGATGACATCCGGGGCAAGGGTTTGTGCATATTTTATGGCCTGTTTTCCATCTTCTGCTTCTTCTATGATCAAAAAATCAGGCTCCATCTGTAAAATAACCTTGAGTCCGTCTCGCAAAGCCTTGTGGTCATCAACAATTAAAATTTTAATTTGTTTTTTTTTTGTCACAAAAGCCCCTTTGTAAATCTTTTTTGCATGGTTATCCTTGTTTTATTGGTGGCTTAAAGAAATAGCTTGAGCTTCATGGAATCCAGTAACTATACGTTTGCTGTAAATTTTATAAAAAACTAGCGACAAGATACAGGAAACAAGAGGGAAAAGCGCCTGGGGCGCCCCTTTTAGCCCGCATTGTTGGTGTCTTTAGTTTTATTATCCGTTGTGGGCTTGCGGCCCATGGGATTATAGCGAATTTAACACCTCAAAGAATCGTCGAACAATGGGGGAAATACTGCATTTCAGATAGCGGATATATGCATTTAAAAAAACGGTAAGTTGGATAACCTTATTTTTTTGAGCATTGGCCTAAAGCCGCGGGAATAAACCGGTCCTTTTCCGGGTGAAAAATGCCAGGACAACCCTGGATAAACTGGTCTACCTGCTTTGTAAGCCCTTTGTGAACCAGGCTTAGGGCATGATACCGGAACAGCAGCCATGGATCGGTGTCCGGACTTTCAAGCCTTTGGGCAATGGGCAACATTGGGTCCGTATCCTGAAATAGCGCTGCAAGGTCCGTATATTCCTGCAGGGTCAACTGCCGGATAATTCGGCAGTTTATGGGCTGCTCCTGAATATAGGCATGAATGGCGGCAAGGAAAAAAGAGATACTGCACGTCATCGCCTGTGCAACGATATCTTTTCTTGTAAACCGAACGTGGTCAAGGATTTCGTTTTTCAGGGCAGTCTGCTTTTGGGGGCAAAGGTCATGGAACCGGATGGTGTTCAGATACCTGTTTTTTATCCGTTTGACCACCGAAGGGGTCAGGTGCTTTCTTTTGCGCCGTGCCTTGTCCGAAAACACATCAAAATATTCCCTGATGCTTCTCATGCCCGGCGGGGTCAGTTCATCCCGGCCATTGTCAAAAAGGATATTTTCCACCTGAACATCAAGAAGGGCAGGTAAAATGGAAACCCCCTGTTCGGTGACCACTTCAAGGGGTTTGAAATAATCCACTAAAAGGGCAGGGCGGCCTATTTTTTTTCTGGGGATGAACGCACTTTGGGCCGTGATCCTGATTTTTTTATGGCCAAAGGGGTGCAGTGCACTGGTAAATGCCGGGATCACGGCAAAACATCCGTCCGGGGAGATTTCAGTGCCGTAGCTGTCTGTAATGGAGGGCTTGACCGTGGAAAAGTCTTCATCCAGACCCGCTGGAATTAAAAGATCGGCAGTGGCATGTTGTTTGGTAAAAGGCTGTTCCATCTGCATTTCAAGAAGGCTGATTTTGTCCCGGTTGCGGTTGGTCAGGCTGACAGACATGGGGATGCCAGCCGTTATCAGCGCTTTTGCAAGTTCTCCCTTTCCATTTGGTATTTTTGTCAGCAGGCTGAACCGGCAGGGCCCTTCAAGGCGGTTAAGCACATGGGTGATGTCATGGGGCAAATCACACCAGTCAAGAGGGTCTGATCCGCCGTAAAGGGCCAGGTCCCTGTTTCCCTGTTCCAGAAAATTTTGAATAAAAGTATTCACCGCGTCAAAGCTGAAATGACGCCTGACTTTTGGAAGCGCCCATTCATTGCAGCGTCGGCAGAAATTGGAACAGCCCGACGTCATCTGGAAGGTAATGGCTTCACTGAATACATAAGGGTGCTGCCAGGGGAGAAGGTTCAGGCAATTTTTCCACGCGTCATATCCCATGTGGCCGGGTTCAGCTCGACGTACTTTTTCTGCCAGCAGACGTCGAAGATGTTTTATCTGTCTTTTCAGGTCAGGGTTTGTGTCAAGCTGGTGCTTGTGCCGGATAAGTGCGGTCTGGGCCTGGCGCAGATACTTTTCATCTGTTTCTCCAAGTTCCGGATTTTTGGCTATTTCTGCGGCATGATCGAGCAGTACTTTAAGCTGGCCTGTGTTTTGGGAGAAAAGGGCAGCCAGGATTCTGTTTTTCAGTTTTTCCACAGGGGCATCCGATGTAACAATGAGGTTTTGAAAAACAGATAAACCCAAAGGTGTTTCCTTTACAAATAAAAAGGGGGGGCTTTTATGAAAAAGTCCCCCCTTATGATATTCAGTTAAATATTACAGATAAACGTTTTTAAGCTATCCGCGAACCTCTTCTTTAACCGTGGTGGCAAGTTTGTACAGGATGGTCAGTACAAAAAGGCCGGCACCGTATACACCCAGGGCAATGATCCCTTCCTGGAGGGTAGGGGCATATTCGGTCACATGGTGTAACGGAGAGGGGACAAACCCTCCGGCGATCATGCCAAGGGCCTTGTCAATCCAGGCACCGAAAAAGATCATGGCACAGGTGACAGGCAACAGGGCATGATTGTTTCTCAGTTTGGGAATCAACAGGAAAATGGCGCCTAACCCCATGAGACCGAGGGAACTCCACATCCAGGGCACCATCATGTTGTGTCCGTGCAGACCGAACAGCAGGTACTGGGTATGGGCCAGATGGCTGGGGATACCGGAGTAGTAAACCACGAAACATTCACATGCAAAGAAGAACAGGTTGGCGATAATGGCGTAGCAGACAATTTTTGACAAGGTCTGCATGGCTTCCCAGCCCGGATCAAACTTGGTGAATTTTCTGATGATGTAGCAAAGGATAATCAGGAACGCAGGACCTGCCGCAAAGGCAGATGCCAGGAATCTGGGGGCCAGGATGGCCGTCAGCCAGAAACCGCGTCCGGGTAGACCGCAGTACAGGTAAGCGGTTACCGTATGGATGCCGATGGCAAAGGGGATGGATACCAAAACAAGGGGTTTGGTCCACCACACGGGTTCCACCTGATTTCTTTCCGCTTCAAGCACCTTCCAGCCCACAACAATGTTCAAAAACAGATACCCGTTAAGAACAATCATGTCATAAAAAAGCATGGAGTGGGGGGTGGGGTACAAGAGTACGTTCAACATGCGGGTGGGTTGCCCTAAATCCACGACGATGAACAACAGGCACATAATCAGGCAGGCAACCGCCAGGAATTCACCTAAAATGGTGATCCGGTGGAACCGTTCATAATCATGTAGATAATAGGGGATGACCACCATAACACCACCTGCGGCAACACCCACAAGAAAGGTGAAGTTGGCAATATAAAATCCCCAGGAGACGTCCCGGCTCATTCCTGTAATCATCAGACCGTTCAGGAACTGATCAACGTAGGCAATGGCGCCTGCGCCGATGACAGCGAGCAAAAGGACGATCCACAACCAATATTTTTTACTTCCTTTAAAAGCTATCTCAAGCATAGTCGCCTCTCTTAAACGATGTAGTAAACACTGGGTTCGGTACCCAGGGATTGTTTACGTCTGATTGTATAATGTTCGGCCAGGAGATGTCTGATTTTAGATTCAGGATCTTCCAGGTCTCCGACAACGATGGCGCCTTCGCTTGCTTCCACACAATGGGGCTGCTCACCTTTGGCCAGACGTTCGGCGCACAGGTTGCATTTTTCAACTACACCCTTGGTACGGGTGGGAAAACCCGGGGCTGTCTCTTCAATGAAGGGCCTCGGATCCATGAAGTTGAAATTTCTGGAACCGTAGGGACAGGCTGCCATGCAGAAGCGGCAGCCGATGCAGCGGTGGTAGTCCATGATGACGATGCCGTCTTCCCGCTTGAAGGTCGCCTGGGTGGGGCATGCCTGGACACAGGGCGCATTTTTGCAATGGTTGCAGGTCACAAGAAAGGGAAGATCATGGAATTTTTCAGCTAAAAATTCATCTTCCTTATCCGGAAAGGCATAGTGGAAATGTTCAGGCCAGATCCATTTAATTTCCTGTCCATCCCTGATCGTGCGGGCATGAGGATACTTTTCCGGGTCCGGAGTAATGGTGAAATCCGGTACGTTGTGGGCCTTGTGACAGGCTTTGTTGACAGCTTCAGCAACTTCTTCGGTCAACTTGGAGGTGTCAATAACCATACCCCAGCGTTTAGCATGAAGGGATTCTTCATTTTTTGTGATTTCAGGCCCGGCATTGCCGTGGGATTCTGATGCGGCAAGATTCATTACCGGAGCAGCACCCATTCCAATGGCAGCAATACCCGCTACTTTAAGAAAGCTTCTTCTGCTCTTTATCATCATTTGATCTCCTTGGGGTTGGTGTGACAATCCCAGCAATAGGGGCTCACAGAGGCATAGTTGTGGCAGCTGTCACAGAATTTCGCTTTATCTTCATGGCATCCCAGGCAGGAGTTTTCACCTGTGGAGAGGCTCATGTTAAAGGTTTGGCCGTTGGTTCCGGTGTATTTGCGGTCCCCAAGGCGCACCACAGAGTTCCGCCACACATCCAGCAGGTACATATGTTCTGCACGCATGTTATATTTGTCCAGAACACATTTCTTGGCTGTTGCGGCCTTTCCCAAAAGTTCTGGTTTAGGTGCTGCCTGTGTGGTTGTGATCAGGTTGAACCAGAACGGAGAAAGAACGGCGAGTACAAATACTGCAAGTCCTGCCATAATCGTGTTTTTACTCATCTTATTCCTCCTCTACCCCGGGCAGGGGTTCCATTCTCAGATCCTCGGTTCTTTCCTTTTCACCCGGCAGAATCAACGCATTGCCCACAAGTTCGTGAACACCGGCCACCTCGCATTCAGGAACCCAGTATTCGCACAGGGTGGAGAGGGCGGCGCGGTCGATGGCACAGATGGTTCCAAGGGTGTTAACCCCGAATTTTTCATGGACATATTTCAGTGCATTGGCCCGGGGCAGTGCCCCTGCCATTCTCAATTCCATGTTTTCACCGGCATTGAGCCCGGCACCGGAACCGCAGCAAAAAGTCTGCTCGCGGATGGTGTTGGGCGGCATTTCATAGAACTGATCCACGCAGGCTTTAATGACATACCGGGGTTCTTCCAGAAGCCCCATGCCCCTGGCAGGGTTGCAGGAATCATGGAAGGTCATGATGCGGTTGGCATTGCGGCTCTTGTCAAGTTCGAGCTTGCCGTGCTTGATCAGATCTGCGGTGAACTCGGTGATATGCACCATCTTGGTGGAGGCGGCATTATCAAACCGGGTACCGGTGATGGGGTTCACAGGAACTTCCATAAAGTCGGCAGGGCCGTTCATGGTGTCCATGTACTGGTGGATAACCCGCCACATGTGACCGCACTCACCGCCCAGGATCCATTTAACGCCGAGACGTCTGGCTTCGGCGTACATTTTGGCGTTGAGGCGTTTCATGGTTTCATGGGAGGTAAAGAAACCAAAGTTGCCGCCTTCGGACGCATAGGTGGACCAGGTAACATCCAGTCCGTATTTTTCCTTGAGGTACTTGAACAGGATCAGATACCCCTGACAGGTGTAAGTGCCGGGATCGGCAAATACGTCGCCGGAGGGGGTAACAAAGAGAATGTCCGCCCCTTTTTTCTGGTACTGCGGGGCACAATTCACGCCGGTGATCTCTTCAATGTCTTCAACAAAGAAATCAAGCATGTCCTTGAAGGCATGGGGCTGAATGCCCAAGTGGTTACCGGTCTGGTAGCAGTTGGAAACAGGCGTTGCAATCCAGTCGATGTTTAATCCGATCAGATTGAGCAGCTCACGGCCCATGATGGTGATTTCAGCCGTATCAATGCCGTAGGGACAAAACACTGAACAGCGGCGGCATTCAGTACATTGGAAAAAGTAGTACCACATCTCTTTAAGTGCATCCAGGGTCAGATCCCTGGCGCCTAAAAGACGCTGGCCCCCTGGGAGCTTTTTCAGGATCTTGCCGGCCAGGGTGAAGTCGTTACGGTAAATGGACCGCAGCAATTCAGCCCGCAATACCGGCATGTTCTTGGGATCGCCGGTCCCTAAAAAGAAATGGCATTTATCTGCACAGGCTCCGCAACGTACGCATACGTCCATGAAAATTTTAAAGGTACGAAAGCGCTCCAGCCGCTCCTTGATTCCGTTGTGAAGAATTTCCTGCCAGTTCTCCGGCAGCTTCCAGTCTTCGTCCGTGGGATTCCATGCCCTGGCATTGGGAAGGCCCAAGGTCTCCACACTTTCCGGTTTGGCCGCATAGCAGTACATGCCCGGCCGGATCTGAACGGATTTTGTGGTGTCCAGCCAGTTGCGGGGCTCGGAGCTAGACCGGGGACGATAGTCAATTTTGTCTAATGCTTCATCCGGTGTAAGTTCGTCAGCCATCTATCACTCCTTTTTATCCACCGGCAGGCCGGCTTCAATCATTTTGTCTCTGAAGTGGTCCTCATACTGTTCATACGTATGGATGGGCACATCATAGTTCCAGGGGTTAACATGCCGTTTGGCCCGGGTGTTGTTCGCCATGTTCCGGGTGGGGCTTAAGAATATGCCGCCCATGTGCATCAGCTTGCTCATTGGAAAATAAGCAAACAGAATGCTCACAAGGAAAAGATGGCCGTAGAACAGTCCGCCGACTTCTTCAGGGATGTGGGGATGGAAGGTAGCCAGTCCCATGGTCAGTTCCTTGATGCCGATGATATCCACCTTGGTGAAATAGCGCATGGCAATACCGGTGATGGCAATGCCGATGATCAAAAACAAGGGGAAATAATCAGCAGCCTGGGAGATGTAGCTGACTTTTGCATCTAACACTCTGCGGCTTAAAAGAAAGAGCGCTGCCAGTAAAAGCACCGGCCCGGAAATGAACAGCCCGGGAAGACCAACCTGAACAATGCCGTCCAGGTATTCTATAAGCTGGATACACCCGGGAACTGGCGCAGTGAAAAATCTTAAGTGCCTGAGAAGAACCACCAGGAATGCGTAATGGAATGCAAGCGCGCCTACCCAAAGAAAAATTTCCCAGGAATAGGAGAGTCTGTTGGACGCATGCCGGTTAAATGCCGCTTTTGTATTTCTGAACAATGACCTGAAAGCAAATATTTCCAGGAGCATTCTTACAAAAACGCCGGCAGATGTGTTCGGGTTGTCAATGGTGTTCTGTTTAATCCATGGCAAAGATTTCTGCTGGCCGCAGGTTGTCGGAATCCTGAACGGCACAGCAGACGCTGCCCACCCCTTGACCTTAATTACAAAGCCAATCAGGAATGCGGCGACTGCCAGATACGGAATCAGTACACCAAAGACGACCTGAAGCCCGAGTCCCTCAACCCCTGTATAAGCCAACAGGAAGAGCAGAAAGACAGCAGTAAGGGGGATCAAGTACCTTTGATTCATGTTATAACCACCTCATTATTTTATGTATGGCCCGCCAATATCGCGCCATACATGTTAAGATTTTTTGGAGCCTAAGAGGTCGCCCTCTGACAGCTCCGCTACTAAACCTGCCCTTTCAAAGGCGTGATGGATGCGTCGTTTGCTTTCCGTTGCCTTTAAAAGGAAAATATCCTCTCTACATTTCATGTACCGGTTAAAAGCGGCCAGGGCAATTTCATCTACCAGGCGATAAAACTTGATTATATCTGCCTTTTCAATGACGCTTTCACCGATTTCCTTTAATGCAAATACAAAACTTACGGCATCTGCAGGGTTAAATGCCTGAACGGCGCGGATCCGAATGACTGGATCCAGGGCTTTTTCAAGACCTTCCCTGCCGAAACTTTCTGTAACAAGAGTTAAAACATCTTCAAGGGATTCCCGGGTGACAGCGCCCACAGGATTGTCAAAACGATCGGATTTTTTGCCTAAAACCCTTGCAGATTCTTCAGGATAGGTATTGATGGTGGCATGAAACCAGCTTTCCAGAAGTTGATTACGGTTTTTTTTTATGGTCTGTTTCAATGTGTATTAATCTTTATTTATAAAATGTCAACGGGTTAATTTGCGCAATTGTTAGAAGGATATAAACTTCCCCCAATTTTATGTCAAGGGTAAACCTGCTTTGATTTCCGAATGAAAGTTGCCGTGTTTAGGGCTTTTGTTCTGTTCGTGGGACATCATTGATCCTGATGGTTTTTCATCAAGAAAAATTTATGGCAAATGTTTATTTTTTTGAGAAAATGGTGTATCCACTTTGGCATTTAACTTTTAAACCAACGCTGCCGGTAACGCTTTTTGCCGGTGTCAGAAAGTATTTCGCAAAAAAGGGCAAATATGAAAAGAGTTCTGCTTTTGTTAATTTGTTTTCTTTGTATAAGTACCTGTGCCGCGGCCCAAGACCTCTCCGGCTTAGGGGGATGGGGCGTTTCATTGGGATACGGTCAAAGTTCGTACAGTTCGGATTGTATTGATATTTATCGTGCAGGGCTGTTGAAACAATGGGATGTGAAATGGCTTGGGAACAAAACCGGTTATGTCCGGGGCTACTTTGAACTGTCATACAACCGCTGGGAACACGGCGGGGATGATGTTATCAATGCAATTGCTTTTTCTCCGGTCTTCCAATATGTCTTTGATGCAGGAAATGCGACCTGGTATCCATATATAGAGGCGGGGATTGGTGTTGGCTATCTGGACGATTATACGATCAATGACAGGCATATGTCCTCAAATTTTCAGTTTGAAGACAGGATCGGGGTCGGGGTCAGGATTCAAAATATGGATATTAATGTCCGTTACATGCATTATTCCAATGCTGGTTTCAAAGAACCCAACGATGGACTTGATATGCTGATCGGTACCCTGGCCTGGTACTTTTAGGTAACCTTGCGTCCAAATACGGGCCTGGGCATATGCACTCAAATTTTTTTAAAATGTTTTCTGAAATATAACACCAGGCTTTTTCCAAGCACCGGGTTAAGCAGGCGGTCGATAAAGGTGGTCAGTGCCGGTTTTTTCATCAGATCCCATACCAGAAGCCTGTGAAAGAGATTTACGGCAACTGAATCCGTGCGGGTGGGACCCACAAGACATTTAAGCCACCAATAGGGGCTGTGGATGCTGTGGGCATAGTGACAACCCAGGTAATCCAGGCCGTTGTTCCGGATTTTTCCAATAATCTCTTTTTTATTGTAGATTCTTACATGGCCCATGTCGGCGGTGTGATATTCATCCGACAGCTTCCAGCAGATCCACTCGGGCCAGGCCCGGGGGACGCTGACAGCCAGCATTTTACCCGGTTTGACAATACGGATCAGTTCTGAGACGGCTCTATTGTCATCCGGGATATGTTCCAGAACCTCCGAGCAGATCACAACATCAAAACTGTTGTCTTTAAAGGGAAGCGCCGTGATGTCCATGGCGGACAACGCCCAACGCCTGCAGGGCAGGTCGTCTATGGCCTGGTGAAATTCAAGTTTGCCTTTGGTGGTGACCAGGTTGTCAAATCCGAAGTCCGCACCAATGCAGACCGTACCGGATTCCCGGCAGGCCCTGATGGTGTGGCGTCCCTCTCCGCACCCGATATCCAGAACCCGGTTGCCGGGGGCAATGCCCAGACGTTTAAAGTCCATGGTAATCATTTATCACCTCGCGGTAGACTTGAGCCGTGCGCATGGCGCATTTTTCCCAGGTAAATTCAGTTGTTACCCGTTCATATCCCCGGCAGGCCAGATCTTCACGCTGTTTTTCATCGTCAAGCAGTTCAATGATGGCCTTTTCAAGCGCCCTGGCATCCCCGGGGGGGACAAGTTTTGCTGCATCTCCCGCCACTTCGGGCAACGCCCCGCCAGTGGTGGAAATCACCGGTACCCGGCAGGCCATGGCCTCCCCGACCGGCAGGCCAAATCCTTCGTACATGGAGGGCACCACCGCAATCTGGGCTTTTGCATATTCCCGGACAAACCGCTGGTGATCAATGCGGCCGGTAAAGTCTATATGGCGGCCAAGATCAAGGGTTTTAACCAGATTTTCTATGCCGCCGCCCTTTTTGGGCGTGCCAATAACCGTCAAGGAGACATCCCTGTGCTTTAATACCCCTTTAAATGCGTAAAGCAGGTGGTACAAACCTTTTAAGGGTGTATCCGCACTGTTGGTGACAATCAGGCGCCCGCGGGTTTTTTTTACATGGTCCAAGGGAAAAAAATTATCCAGATCAATGCCGTTGGGAACGGTTTTTAATCTTGATGCGGGAATTTTAAATTCCTTGGATATATCTGTTTTAGAACTGTCAGATACCGTGATCATGGCAGGTATTCTCCGGGCAACCCGTTTTTGCATGCTAATAAAGGAGTACCAGCGCAGGGCTTTAAGCTTTTTATAAAAGGATCTAGTCGCTTTGACTGCCAGACGGCGGTCCACGGTCATGGGATGGTGGATGGTGGCGGTTACGGGCAGGTCCCGGGCAAGGGATAAAACACCATAAGAAAGACTTTGGTTATCATGGATAATGTCATAGCTTTTTGTCCGGCCCTTGATGTAGCGCTTCACCCGCATGCCAAATGTCATGGGTTCAGGATATCCCATGGCGCAGATGTCAAGCCATTCAATGAGGTTGACAGGGTCCTTTAACTCTTCAATCCGTGGTGTCCTGAACAGATCCTGTGGGTTGTACAAATCCAGGGTGTCGAGCATGGTCAGATTGACCCCGGGATTAACCAGAAGGGGATCCGGGGGGCCGGCAATGACCTCAACCTGATGGCCAAGATCGGACAACGCATGGCTTAAATGGCGGATATAAACACCCTGTCCTCCGCAATGGGGATTGGACCGGTAGGAAATCAGTCCGATGCGCAGGCCTGTTGTATGGGATGGTTGCATGGGTATCATAGATGGTACGCCCGGCTGGAATCGAACCAGCGATCTTCAGCTTCGGAGGCTGACGTGCTATCCACTGCACTACGGGCGCATAAACTTTTTTGGCACTCTTCAGAGTTCCAAATCATTTTTTTTGACGGATCGACACAATTTTAATTTTTGATCTGTTTCGATCTGGAAAGGCAGTGTATTTACCAACCCTTTAAATAGTAGTCCGTCATGGTTGCATTCTTATGCCTCAATTGCCGCTGAATGTCAATAAGGGATAATTTTTTTGATGTCGCCACCATTTAATTCCATAGGGTACCCCGAATATTGCTCTTGGGAAAAAGTAAAATAGCTTTACCCAGCCCTGTTTTTTCTATATGAATGAAGCTTAAACGAACCGCTTTCCTTTGTTAAAGAAGTTTTATTCTCAAGGAGAAAAAATGGCTGTAATTGTCCAATATATTGTTGTCAGGGATGGAGATAAAAAGATGACATTTGCAACAAAAAAAGAAGCAGATTCCTATGACAAGATGCTTGATATTGCAGACAATTTGTTTGATTTTCTTGAAAGCTCTGATATCAATCTTGATGAAACCCGCAAAGAGGAAATTTCCCTTTTGTTCGCTGAAAAACGCGAGGAGGTGATGCCCATTTTGCGAGGTGTCTCTCCCAAAGCCTCGATTGCCCGGAAAAAAAGCGTCTCTTCTTCGGAGATTTCCAAAATTCGAGGCAAAGCGCCTGAGAAACAGGCTGCATCCAAACAGCAGGGCGATACCTCTGAAGACGCCACAGATCCTGAAGCCAAGCCTGCTCCTAAAGCTGCGGCCAAAGCAATTTCTCGCACAAAGGCTGCGTCTTCAAAAAAGAGTGCCCAAACAGAGTGAATTGATTATAAATAGCGACATTATATTATAATGTGATGAAATAGGGCTTGATGCTATTCCCTCATAACGCCAGAAAGACAAAAGTTAACATAATATATATTATCAGACCTTGGAGGTGGGAGAAGAGGGGGGAAAAGAAAGGGTTATTTTTAACCTTTAGATAAATTAGCGGAGGGACAATCTTAAGCTAATAAGCCGCCCAAAAAAGAAAATCCTTAATGGTAGCCGCCATTAAGGATCTCCCAGAAGCCTTGGGCTTCTTAATATGAATTACATATTGAGAAGTTAACTCAACGAATAGAGTTTGTCAAGCTTACAGGTATAGTATTTTCTTTTTTCGGCTCGAAAGGAAAATATGAATTACAGTTTTATATCGCATGGTTATGCGAATGACCTTGATTTGTGGTTTGGGAAAATCGAAAGAAAAGATGGTGGAAAAATGACTGCAGGGATCGAAAAAACTTTTAAGGCGCTGGTCAGATGTGCGGTTGGTGAGGACCATACATTTGTGAATATAGGAACATTAGCCAACCGGACAAATGTATGCTACCGAACCATTGAAAGACACATCAAGATCCTCAATGAAGCCGGGCTGATTACCGCTGTTAAAGAAGAAATCAATGGCTGGACGCAGACCGTGTATTATTTTCTTGCTCATCCTGTAATCACTAAATTCAGAGAATTACGGACTGGCAAAGCAAACCCTCAGCAGCCAAAGCCGATTGAAACACCTAAGCCGGATCAGCCGGAAGCGGTTCCAGAAACTGAGCCTCAAACCGAACAAAAATTAACAAAAAATGACCACCTGGAGACCACCCGGGAGTGTCATGCTGTGGATCAACAAGCGGATCAACAAAATGTCGGTAATTTGTCGGATTATACCCTAGATAGATTATATATAAATACTACCCCCCTACCCCCCTCAGAATCAGTTCAAGACCGCCAGGAGCCTGGAACCTGGGCAAAAATCAGAGAGAGTATTATCGAAAAAGACCAACTCAATTTAGCAGCTAAAATGCTTCCCTGTCTGGAGGCCGAAATCGAGAACGGCAGTGTAATTCTGTCAGGGCCAAACAAAGTAGCGTTACAAAGAATCGAAAAACATTACGGTCAAACACTCAGAGATAATTTTTCTTTTTTTGGCGTTAACACCCTTATCTTTAAAGTCTTTTCTGAAGAACGCCAAAAGAAAAAAGATGAAGATCAAAAGCTGCAAGATCAAATTCAACGGCAGCAGCAGAAAGAACGGCAGGAAAGGATTCTGGCTGAAAAACAGCAACAGGAAGCTGAATTAAATAGTTTGCCCCTTAAAAAACAATTCGATGTGATTTTAAATCAATACCCCCGGCAAACCGGGAAATGGCAAGCCTGGATGAATTTTAAAAAACTTGTTCAGGCCGGAGAACTGCCAAAAACATCAAAACTTTTACAAATCATTAAAAAAAACAAGATGTCCCGGGACTGGCAGCGGGATAACGGCCGCTGGATACCGGGACTATCAAAGTTTTTGAAAGAAAGAAGATGGTTAGATTATGGAAAATGGACCTAAGCCCTCATGTAAAAGTCAGTACCTTGCTATCCATGATGAAACCCAAACCCTGCTTAAACAGGGTTATACAATAAAAGCTGTGTATGATTATTTTTTAAAAAAAGGCGTTATTCATATGTCATATAATTCCTGGACTAAAATATTAAAAAATTATCACAAACCCTTTCCTTTCACACAGAAAAAAGATGCGTTATGAAGCCTTCATGTAAAAGTCAATATCTGGCTGTCCATAACGAAGCAAAGGCCTTGTTGGCCCAAGGTTATTCAAAAAAGACCATATACGATCATTTTATCGAAAAAGATAAAATTCATATGTCTTATGTGGCCTGGGCTAAAATAATGGAAAATCACGATCAAAAGTTTCCCTTCGGTCAAAAAAAATTCAAAAAAGAAAAACCCATAAGTCAAAGCCCAAGAAAAATACGGGGTAAGTTCAGCCATTCAAATGATCCGTACCCGATTGAAGATGCAACTGACTCTATTGTGGAAGAAAAAGAAAATGAAAAACCGTTTAACCTCATCAAGAAGGGAGAATAAGCATTTCTTATTATTTATTGATTTTAGACTCCTCAGTTTTGAGGAGCCTAAAACAGAGCATTAATTTTTTTTGGGAGTTTAACGATGAACATGGAAATAGAAAAACAAAAAATCAATATTATAACCACAAACGGAAAACTTACGGTTTCCTCAATGATGGTGGCAGAACATTTCAAAAAAAGACATGATAATATTATCCGAACAATTCAACACCTCGAAATACCAGAAGATTTTAACGCCCTCAATTTTGAGGACGTTAAATATGTCGATGCAAAAGGCGAGGAACGACCAGCTTTTAATATGACCCGTGATGGTTTTGTTTTGCTTGTTATGGGTTTTACAGGCAAAAGAGCCATGGCGTGGAAAATTAAATACATTGAAGCTTTTAACGCCATGGAAAGGGCTCAGAAAGACAAATTATATTTAAAAGCCGCGTTACAAATACCAATAGACAGCGATCTGACAGTTTTATTGCCCACCGGCGAGTTCGGCATTTCAAGCTGGAAACTGGCCCGGGAAATTGACCAGCCCCACAATGCCCTGGCAACAAAAATCCATTATCTTGATATCCCCGCTGCATTCAAAGCAGAAAATTTTATCCCTATGGGCCATATTGCGGATCACGGTCCAAGAGAGGATGGCTACGGGATCACCTTGGCCGGTCTCGGCATGATGGGGCAAATTCTACGCAGTCAGGCCGCCAGGGGCGCGCAATTAAAAGCATATGATCAGTTAAAGGCTGTCAATTCCAAAAAAATCCAGGTGGAAACTGTCCAACTGCAACCGGTTCCTGATGCGATCCCCCGGTTTCAGCGGACTGCTGTTCCGGAAAAAAAGATGCTCGCCCTCAAAGGTTTAATTTCTATCTGGGCATGGATCGAAAACACCACCACCGAAAAATTGGAAGCTGAACTATGTGCATACATGCAGATAGCAAACCTGAAAGGCATCACCACATCAAGCTATGAAAACGCCATGGAATACATCTGGTCAGGCATGAACATGCTGCAGAATGATTTTATAGACCTTTGTACTGAGGAAGAATTACAGCCTTTAAGGGGCCTGTTTGATTTTATGGCCTATTATGATGACAGAATAAATTATGAATCTTTGTTTAATAATTTCAAAAAAACTCACCAGTTTGAAGATTTTTCAAAAGTTTCCAAAAAGGATTTTCAAAAAATCATAATGTTAGCCTGGGGCACCATGTATGCCATGTGCCTTGGCGATAAATCCGGATGCTGCAAAGCAAGCTGCATCCATAACCAATTAAAAGGATAAAAAAAATGGCAGCTATAAATATGATCCTGCAAGGTAAGGGCGGTGTTGGGAAAAGTTTTACAGCCAGTCTGTTAAGTCAGTATTTGCTTGATAGAGATCAGTTGGTCGGATGTTTTGATGCTGATCCAGTTAATGCAACCCTGACAGCTTATGCATCATTAAAAGCAACAAAAATCGAGATCATGGAAGGGGATTCTATTAACAGCCGGTTATTTGACACGATGATAGAAAAATTAATTCAGCTGCCGGATGAGGCATTCGCTGTCATTGACAGCGGCGCCAGCACATTTGTTCCCCTGGCTGCGTACATATCAGAAAACAATGTTGCCGAATTCCTGAAAGACAGCGGCCACAACCTGACGCTGCATACCTTGATCACCGGCGGCCAGGCCGAGGGTGATACCATCCAGGGCCTTGCCTCCCTGATGGAAGGTTTTCCGGACACCCCCATAACCGTATGGGTAAACCCTTTCTTCGGTCAAATTGAATTTAAAAACCACAAACTGGAAAAGGCCAACCGAGATCTGGGTGGCACCACCATTGTTTTGCCCACGTATAAAAAAGAAACCTTTGGCTATGACCTGGAGCTGATGCTCAAATCCCGCCTGACATTTGCCCAGGCAATCAATTCCGGCAAATTCAACGTCATGGCTAAACAGCGGCTTAAAATAGCCAGGGATGAAATATGGAACATCCTGGATGAATCCGGCCTGATCATTGAGGCCCGGGAACAGCAGGAATGAAAAACAAAATCCAGGCGGAAATAGCCAAAAGGCACAAAATGACAGTGAGTGACAATGATCCTGTCTGGATCGTTGCAACTGTGTGTGAGCTTATGGCCGAAGAATACTCACGAAAACTTTCTGACCAGCAAGATATTCTTGCAGAAAAATTCAAGGAGGCGAACAAAAAAACAAACCCGCTGAATATGGTGATCGCCGTGCTTTTCGGCATCATTATAGGCCTGTCAATTCACCTGGTTATTTAAAGAGGAGTTTTAGAAATGAAAAGATTCTTACCGTTACTTGTACCAACCTTTCTTTTTTTTGGCGTTATCACCTTTGTTGATACTGCGTTTGCATCAACAATTTCGGAATTTGAAACACCGGCAGAAACCTTGATGGAAACCTTGCGCGGGCCATGGGCCAAATCCGTTGCCATACTGATGATCCTGGCGGCGGCTTTTGTGATGTGGTTCAAAAAAGATGATTTGGACGGGATGACAAAAGGTTTTCTTGTTGTTGTCTGCATCATATCCGTGCTGGCCCTGGCGGAACCAATCATAGATACGCTGTTCACATTCGGCAGCGGGGCATTAATCTAATGCGAAGGATAGCAATACACCGGTCACTGCATCGTTCAGACCTGATCATGGGCATAGAGCGGGATTTGCTTTTCCCCATAGGTATAGCCGCCGGCGTGCTGATTGTATCCAGCGGCAA
>NZ_JQKJ01000019.1 GCF_000745975.1 Desulfobacter vibrioformis DSM 8776
TTGTCAGATGCCACAAATCTCTTGCACGCACTTTCTCAATATTAAAGCGTTCGCAAAGTTGTCCGATTACTGTTTCGACTTCTCTGCGAACCGATGTCATAATTCGGACGGATTCTGGAGGACGGTCATCTTTCATATTCGAACGAAAAGGTGTCTGCAGATCAATGCCGTACAAAAGCAATTCGTTATGTAGAAAGTCGCTTATATAACCTTTATCCCCAATGACGAGCCCCCGGATGCCGCAAAGCATTTCCCACAAGGCATCCCGTTCCTCGGCGTTGGCAGCAGTCAGGGTGAAGGACGAAATTACACCAGAAAGGCTGATCAGCACATGGCCTTTGAATCCGTAATATTTTTCATCTTTGGCGGCACAATATCCGTATGTGGCATCACCTTTGAAAATTCGGGAAAAATAAGCCCGTTTGAAATGACATACAGGTAATGGAAAACCGTCAACAAGATGAATATTGTCATCAAAGGCTCCACATTCTTTTGCAAACCTGCGCTGAAGTTTTAATTTCCAATACCAGAGATTTGCGGCTTGGCGCGCAAAGGTTGTCCGGCAACCAAGATCGGGAAAAAAGTGTAGCCAATGACGCCGAAAGTATTCCCATATCCCCTTATCGGTGTCAATTCCGATGTATTCACCCACAATTTCCATGGTAATGACCTCGCTATCGGATAGCGAAGGAGGAAAACCCCGGCTGCGTAATTTTATACCCCGGGAAATTTCTTTCAAAGAATCATCTGTCCGACAATATATTTCAATTATAAAATCTTCTATTGACAACATAACTCTATCCTCCCTGTCTGATATTATCAGTGCCTATCGGGAATATAATCATGTTGTCAAAAAAAGTTGCACATCACGTCATTTTTAGAAAAAAAATCTTTCGATATCCCTACAATAGTAAATGCATCTATGTATGATTTGTAGTAGCGCCCCATATCATATAAAAATATGCAATACATTTTTTGAAATTGTTTTTTGTCTGTCCTAAACTCAGGATACATAGAGTTCAGTTTTTCATTAGATTTAATATAATTAACTATTAATGGCACTTCGTTTTTTTGTTCAATTTTTATCTTATTGGTTTTATTAATTTCATCTTTAATCCTCTCTACCTTAGTTGTAAGTTTCCATATTTGCGAGGGGATTTTTATTGTTTGAAAATTTATCTTTTCAGTTTTCTCTTCCAGTTCTGAAATAGCATTATCCACGTTTAATATTTTTTCCTGAAATAATTTATTCATTTTATCGTTTGCACTATCAATTTCTGCATTGAGTTTTTCAATATTTGCAACGACACAATCAAATTGTATTTTAAGTGATTGACCATTTCTAACATCAAAATAAAAAGATGATAGAAGGGTAATCAGAATAGACAAAACTACAGATGCTGCGAATATTTTTATGGACTGAGATTTGGCTTCTTTGGAAGGGACTTCAAAAAGCTCCTTAATCAACAAAGAATAGTTTGAATTCTTAAAGTTTTGAGCTAACGCCGTCTTTTCTTCAGCTATTTTTTTTTCTTCAGCTATCTTTTTTACTTCTATAGTGAGGTTTGCTATTTCATCTCTGTATTTGTCTGCTTTTCGTTGCTCTTCAACTGCTTTTCTTTGTTCTTCCTCTAACCGAGCCTTTAGTTCTTCAATTATTTCTGTGATAGGCTTATCGTTCATGAAAACTATCCCAAATAACATACAAAAATTACTGGTAATTAATTTATCCCTGGTTAATTTCAAGGCACAACAGTGAAATAGGCAGAATGGGCCAATATGGTAATAGGCAGATTCTGTCTATTCATTTTATAATTTTTATTTTCGTTTCATTTTTTCATAGCTGGATGCCCTTGCAGCTTGAAAAGTTGAATGATTTAACCGAGTTCATCCGGTTGGTAAGAAAACCAAAACCCAGATACAGTGGAAAATATCCTGACTACCACCTGGGAGGCAAGGGAAAATTTCAATTATTGGAGTTCGTTTTTTGCAAAAGGTCTGACAGCAGGCCTATTCAGCCTATGATGCAAGGCACTATATGGGTCAAAAGGCACATGACTTTGTGCTCTTATAAAAAATAGTCTTAAATATCAACGTATTATTTTTGATTCTTGTGCCATGCCACCACCTCCTGGTAAGGGATGGTGCCGCCAAATATGTCCAGGGCTGAACCGATGGTCAGGTCCACACGGCCATTGCCAAGGGTTTTTACCCGGTCCAGGTCTGCAGACCGGCTTGCTCCCCCGGCATAGGTGGCAGGGATGGGACTGTGTTCCCCTAACAGCACCACCAGTTCTTCCTGGATCCCCTGCATTTTGCCTTCCACATCCACGCCGTGGATTAAAAACTCGTCACAGAATGCGGACAGATGTTCCAGGGTGGCCGGGGTTACGGCCTTTTCTGTGAAATTTTGCCAGCGGTCTGTCACAATCCAGAACTGACCGTCCCTTTTCCGGCAGCTCAGATCCAGAACCAGGCGGTTTTTACCCACGGCATTCACCAGGGTATTGAGCTTATCCATGTCCATGCGGCCTTGGGAGAAAACATACGACGTGACGATGACATGGGATGCGCCTGCATCCAGAAAGGTATGTGCATTTCCAGGATTAATGCCGCCGCCCATCTGAAGACCGCCGGGAAAAGCCTGCAGCGCGTCAAGGGCTGATTTGGTATTTCCCGGGCCAAGGGCAATGACATGGCCGCCGGAAAGCTGGTCTGCCTGGTACATCCGTGCGAACTGTTCCGGGGTCCGGGTGCTTTCAAAATTGGTGACAAGGCTGTCCTGGGTGTTGTCGCACAGGGTGGCGCCCACAATCTGGACCACTTTGCCGTTTCGAAGATCAATGCAGGGTCGAAATTTCATATGGCATACTCAAAATAAGAAACTCAAAAAAATTATGGGTTATCCGCCGGGGCCGGCATTGTTTGAAAATCCGACAGAATATTGTTAACAATGCCGGTCAGTCCGCGGTTGAGGGCCTTTATATACCCCTTGGGGC
Organism: Desulfobacter vibrioformis DSM 8776; assembly: GCF_000745975.1. Classification (GTDB taxonomy): domain Bacteria; phylum Desulfobacterota; class Desulfobacteria; order Desulfobacterales; family Desulfobacteraceae; genus Desulfobacter; species Desulfobacter vibrioformis. The sequence goes on from NZ_JQKJ01000019.1 coordinate 3,000, forward strand.
TGGTGTCGCTGCCCAGGGGAATTTGCGCGGAATAGGTTTTTGCCAGAACCGGCGTGAACCCGTCTTTGTTCAACCGGTCAAGGTTCAGGGCCATGGCCACCACAGCCGATACCGCGGATGGGTTGCGCTGGTCACAATAAAGCGCTGTGATTTTACCCCATAACTGGAAAATATCGTCCGGAACCTGGTTTTGGGGGGCCGGTGCAAACTGAGGCGAGTTGACCAGGGCTTCAAGCATCACATCACTGATCATACGGGCCGGAGGTGTCATATAGTTGTTATAATAATCCTGGGTAAACCGGTTCTGATCCACCCGGTAGACAAATCCCGCGCCGCCGAATTCCGGTGAAATGTCCAGGCGCTTGACCACCAACGGGGCACCTGCTGACCGGTTGCCTTGGGCCGCAGGTGTGTTGCAGTCTGCACAAAGCTTGAACATCTGTTTTTCCGTGTAATCATTTTTAATCCCGCATCCGGCAAAAAAAGCTGCTGCAGTTAAGATGCAGGCCATTATCACAAAAAGGGGCAAACGCGTTAAGGGGCGATGGCAGTTCATAACGGTTTATTTCTCCTTTCCTGATGTGGATGTTTTTCTGGCAGGCGGGGCCTCCATGAGAATTCTGCCCGGGTATTCACGCAGTTCCCGGGTAAACTGGTTGAGGTTTTCTGTGGTATCCTCCAGGTTCCCGATGGTTTTCTCGATGACATCCGCATTTGTCCAGATCATGTTTTCCAGTAACCGGGATGTTTTTTCAAGGCTGGCAAGGACTGTATTCATTTTTTCGGACATGTTGGTCAATTTTCCTTCATAACCTTGTTCCAGGCCGGTGGCCATGCGCTTGAAACTGCCTGATGCCGTATTGATATCTGCCAGGGTCTGTTTGATGGGAACTTTTGCCTCCTGAACAATCTGCTTTAAATCTGCCACAGATGCGCCTGCATCGGCCAGAAGCTGTTTGACCTGGCCGGATGTCAGGATTTTGGCCAGGTCCTTATTGGTCTGGCGAAGTTCCTTGAACAGGCTTTCTGCCTGGGCAGATACTTTTGTGATATTCAGTCCCTTGAGAAGGGCTGAAAGATCCTCTTTCATCTCTTTGAAGTCCAGGGAGCCCAAGGTTTCCATTGCCTGACTCAGAGCGTCCGATACCTGTTTGATGTTGCTGGGCTGGGACGGCACATAAAGGTTTTCAGGGGTCCAGGTGATTTTAAGGTCATCTGGCCCGGGTTTTTTATAATCGGTTTCCAGGTAGGCGGAGCCGGTCAGCCCGTTAAAGGATAAAAATACGGAAAGACCGTCTTTGACTGCTTTTTTCATACGTTCCTCAGGATTTTTTCCGGTCTGCCCCACATAACAGTCTTCGGACAGGGAAAAGGTGACCAGAACGTAATTTGAGGCAATGTCATAAACCTTTGTGGGGGTGGTGATGGATTTTACAGCGCCGATTTTTACCCCTTTGTATTTAACCTCCGAGCCGATGTCCAGACCCTGGACAGATTCGTTAAAATAGGTTTCGGCAAGGGTTTCTGTCTTGAGAAACTGGCCTGCACCAAGGGCTATCAACATGGCCGCAGTCAGTGCAAAGGCCAGGATGACAAAAAGGCCGAGTTTAAAATAATTGGTTTTCTGGGTCATGGTCGGGTTCCAAAGGGGTTTTATGGGTTCCGGTTAAAAAATTTATATACATATGGATTTGACGGATCGGTTTTGAGCTTTTTGGGATCGCCCTGGGCAATGATGCCTTTTTCCGTTTTGCCCAGCATGATCACCCGGTCGGAAATGGCCAGAATGCTTTCGAGCTCATGGGTGACAATGACAAAGGTGATGTTAAGGGCCCCTGCCAGTTCCAGGATCAGGCGGTCCAGTTCGGCAGAGGTTAAGGGGTCCAGCCCGGCAGAGGGTTCGTCCAGAAACAGGATGGCCGGATCAAGGGCCATGGCCCGGGCAATGGCTGCCCTTTTTTTCATGCCGCCGCTCAGCTCGTCGGGCAGAAGATAAAGGGCATGGCCCATGTCAACCAGATCCAGTTTGACCCGGGCAATGGCTTCAATGGCTTGCCGGGGAAGATCCGTGAACTCTATCAGGGGAAGCGTGATGTTTTCCAGCACAGTCATGGAGCCGAACAGGGCCCCGTTCTGGAATGCCACGCCAATGGTGGCCAGCAGCCGGTTGCGCGCCTTTCCCCGGGCCGTTACCATATCTTCGCCATGGATGAGGATCTGGCCGGACACCGGCGGCACCAGGCCGATCATGTGTTTGAGCACCGTGCTTTTGCCGCAGCCGGAACCGCCGAGGATAACAAACACCTCACCACTTTGGATATCAAAGTTGAGATCTTCCATAATGGCGTTGTTGTTATACCCGGCAAAAAGGTGCCGGACATTGATAATGGTTTCGTTCATATGCCCAGATAATAGAAAATTACGGAAAAAACACCGTCAAATACAGCAATCAAAACGATGGAGGATACCACAGCCCTTGTGGTGGCATCTCCCACGGCAGAAGGCCCCCTCAGGGTCTGATACCCCCGGATACAGCCGGTGGCGGCAATGAGAAGGCCGAATACAAAACATTTGGCAAGGCCCCCGGCAAAGTCTTCCCAGGAGACAAATCCCACCACCTGGTTATAATAGGCGATCGGCGGGTAGCCAAGGGAAACAATGACAACCATACCGCCAAGGATGCCCACAAAATTGGAAAATACCGTTAAAAGCGGCGTGATCAGGGTGGCGGCAATGACCCGGGGCACAATCAGAAATCTGACCGGCTCCATACCCATGACCGTGAGCGCGTCAATTTCCTCGTTGATTTTCATGGTGCCGATTTCCGCAGCAAAGGCAGATGCGGACCGGCCGGCCAGCACAATGGCGGTCATCAGGGGCCCAAGCTCCCTGACCATGGCAATGCCGATGAGGTTGGCCACATATATTTCCGCGCCGAACATCCGCATGGGAATGGCGGCCTGGAAGGCCATGACCAGGCCCACGATAAATGAAATCAGCGCCACAATGGGCAGCGCGTTCACCCCGGAACGTTCCGCCACCATCCAGGTGTCTGCCCACCGGACCCGGCCTGGATTTTTTATGCAGGAAAACAGGGCCGCCGTGATCTCTCCGACCATGGTGATGAACATTTTAACATCTTCAAGGGAGGTAATCAGATCTTCACCGGTTTTTTCAATATAGGAAGTCTTTGGCGGCGGGGCTGCTGCGTCGTTTTTTGATTTTTGGGCCAGTTCCAGAAGCGGGGAAAATTCATTTTTGACCCCGGTCACAAAGCCGGGCTGTTCTGCCGGTGTGCTGCCTGCCAGTCGGCTTAAATGGGAGATAAAGGTGGCACCGGCCATGTCCATGTAATCAACGGATCCAAGATCGATCCGGATTTTTTCCTGGCCTGGGTTGTTAACCGTTTTAACTGCGGTATCCCATAACCGGGCCACGCCCGGGGCATCCAGCCGTCCTGAAAAAAGCATTGCCGTTGTGTGGTTTACGGTTTCAATGTTCAGCTCCGGCAAAATATCCCCTTGTCCCTTAATATTGTTTCTTTTATGGGCCGCACCATGTGTTACGATTCGGGGATTAAACCATGTTTATGACAGGGAATCAAGGTGTGATCAAACGAACCACCAGCGCCACCCACCCCTCCTGGTTGATTTTCCGGATGCACCTGAGGTTTTCGGCCCCAAGGGCTGCGTAAATATCCGGCACGCGCTCCTCAATGATGCCCGAAAGGATGGCAATTCCGTCCGGTGCCATGCGGGCCGCGATATCCGGCATGATGGATACGATAACCTGGGCAATGATGTTGGCGCAGATAAGGTCGTACCGGATTGCAGGTGTTTGATCCAAAGTTGCTGCCCCAAGGCCGAAATGGTCCGGTGAAATTCCGTTTTTTTCCAGATTCTGCCGGGTGATATCCACGGCCACAGGGTCCACATCAATGCCGGTCATGGCGCCCGCTCCAAGCTTTGCAGCCCCGATCATCAGTATGCCGGACCCGCACCCCACATCCAGCAGGGTTTTGCCCGGCTGTACATGTTCTTCCAAAAGGGCCAGGCACATGGATGTGGTGGGGTGGGTGCCTGTGCCGAATGCCATGCCCGGATCAATGTGGATAATAATCTCTCCGGGTGCAGGGGAATAGTCCTTCCATTCGGGTTTCACCACAATTTTGTCCGTAATCCGGGTGACGTTGAAATAGTCTTTCCAGGCATGGGCCCAGTCTTTTTCATTCACCACTTCCAATAAAATATCCACCTGGACAGCCATATCAGACAGTCCTGACAGACGTTCCTTGATTTTGGAAATCATAATATCAGAATCATCCGTATCCGGCAGGTACCCGATAATGCTGTTGTGCTCAGGCAGTTTCAGGGTACGGGTGCCGAACCCCTCATCCGGTTCGGGGATGGGAACCTCACAGATTACGCCTTTCAGGTTGAATGAAAAGAAAATATGGCAGATCACTTCTTCGGCAAGTTCAATATTGTCTGCATCAAACCGGGCAGTCACTTTTTTGAATTTCATGGTATTTTCCGTTGCTTTTTTGTTGCGGGCTTGGGGCCCATCCGGGTTATATATCAACATTATCGTTAACAATCCATACCTGCCTGGCCTAACGGTAAAGCAGGCCGTTTTTATAAAATTCATGGGACAGTGGCATGCCGCAGCAAGAGCCTGGGAAACAGGTAAAAAAGTTTCCCATCCTAATTATTATCTAATAGTTTTCTCATATTTACATGAAGATATTTCTTGGATTATCGTACCTGATTGGCTAAAAGAGTAGAGCCGTGTATAAATTCAGGAAAGGGTGGAGAGCCGCACTTTTTTATGAAAAACAATGCTGGAAAATAAGTTGATTAAAAATACATGTATTAAAAATTACCGGGTGCTTCGTCTCCTGCTGACGGTTTCAGTCATATCCTGTGCATGTATTTTTAGTCATGGCGCATTGGCCCGGGGGCAAGACAATCCCCTGGGCCGTGCAGAACCCGGGACACCTCTGGCAGGCGATGTCATCAATTTCGGTGTGGAATATCTGGAGTCCGAGGCTGTTATGAACCAGGCCTTTGTCCCACTTTTAAATTATATGGGTGAGAAGCTTGGAAAACAATTTGTCATCAACTATTTCCTTGAAGATAAAGATATTTTAACCCACCTTGTCAACGGACGTATCCAGGTGGCGCATTTTTCTTCCCAGTCCTATGCCAGAGCCCTGATGACCCATGAATCCGATGTACATTATATTGCAACCGTGAGCAATTCCGGGGATGATCCTTCTGATTTTTATTATGGATATATTTTTACCAGAAAAGATAACCCGGCCCAAAACCTTAGGGATCTGAAAGGGTATAGTTTCGGCTTTGTCAACCGGACATCGGGCAGTGGATATTACTATCCGCTGATGCTTTGCCTGAAAGCCGGGATTGATCCCCAAACGTTTTTTTCCAGAATCCTTTTTCTTGGGGAGCATCCTGATGTTACCCAATGGGTGATCAATGGAAAAGCCGATGCCGGGGCAACCTATGACGGCAATTTTCGAAACGCCATGCAGCAGTGCGGCAACTGTTTGAAAATTATTGAAAAAACCCCGCCCATCCCCAATGAACCCTGGGTGGCCGGAAAAGGCGTGTCCCGGGAAATGATAAACAAGATACAGCAGATTCTTTTGTCAATATCTTCAGACAGTTGTTCTGCAGATGGAACACCTGCCATTAATCCGGGGCTCCGGCAACAGCTTGAGATTGATTCGTTTACAGTCCATGATCCCTCCTTTTACCAGGTCGTTGTGGATATGCTCCATTACACGGAAAACATGTCCCGGGAAAACTGAAACAAATCCCAGTGACCGTTCTCCAACCGCCAAATCAGGGAGTCCGTCCGATCTTGTTTAAGCACATCACACTTAAAAAAAAGGCGGCTTTTTTTCTTTTATCCCTGTTGCTGCCCTTTTGCCTGACCCTGGTCATCACGCTCACCGTACTTTGGCAGCGCACGGATGCATTTTTTCAATCCCATTTGATGGAGGCGGAAAAGCGTGTCCAGCTCAGTCTTTGTCTGAGCCGGAAAAATACCCAGGCATGCGCCCGTCTCTTTTCCGATAACCTGCAAATCCGGCAGGGCGCTTATCTCAATGATGTGGGAACCATAAAAAGTGTTCTCCCGGATAATATCGTTTCTGAATCAGACGTGAATCATATTGCCGTATTTGACCGTGCAGGCCGGCTGCTTTACCAGGTTGCAACCTGTGCCCCTGTCATGAATTCATCCCGGTCAAAAATTTTGGCGGATGTGTTGCACGGCACGGATGTGACAATGGTCCATAAAAACGGCGACAGCTTCCTGCTTGAAACCTTTTGCCGTGTTTTTCACGCAAACCGGGAAAACATGGTGGTGGGCGCTGTCTGCGTGGGGGACCGGATCAATAATAAATTTGCCCGGTCCATTAAAAACATGTGCGGTGTGGATATTGCTTTTTTTGATGCCGGCCGGCCGGTTACGTCCTCTTTTACTGAAAGACAGGATCTTGAATCCGTTCCTTTCGGTATCCGGACGCCCACAGACATGACACAGCCCGGGAAAATTACCCTTTTTAAGGATGATTATACCTTTGATGCCGTTCCGGTTGATTTTTCACAAAACGGTTTCAACAGGCTTCAGATTTACGCAGCCCTGGATCATTCCCCCCTTAAAACTGCTTTGGGAAAAACAATCGTCACAATTCTGATTGCCTTTGTCCTGCTGGTTTCATTGGGCGCTGTCATTGCCATGGTCATCGCATCCGGGGTGGTTCAATCCATGAACAAAATCATTGGATTTGCCAGAAATTTATCTGTCAGGCAATTTGATCAACCCTTAGAGATCAACAGCAAAGATGAATTCGCAGAAGTGGCCGCAGCCTTTAATCTCATGTCCCGGCGGCTGAAAAAAAGTTTTGAGCAGATCGAAAACCAGGCCAATGAAATCGAAAAAGCAAAAACCTACCTGAATAATATCATCAATGCCATGCCCCTGATGCTTATCGGGGTCAGCCGGACCGGGAACATCATGTTTTTGAACCAGGAGGCAAAAACATTTTTTTGTGAATACCTTGGTGACGAAAAAGCCTTTTGTGCGACGTCATACCAGGAATTGCTGAAGCATTGCGATGCAAAAAGCCTGGATGAAATAGACCGGGCCGTAACACAGGTTGTTCCCCTGCGGCTGGAGTCGGTTGCCTGCCGGAAAGGCAAAGAAACCCTTTTTCACCGGGTCGCTGTTTTTCCTGTAACGGCAAGTGGTGACAGTTTTGCAATGATTTGCCTTGAGGATACCACCGGACAGCACCTCATGGAGACCCGGCTGCATCAGGCCCAGAAAATGGAGGCCATGGGGCGGCTTGCCGGCGGCATTGCCCATGATTTTAATAATATTTTATCCGGTATTTTCGGATACACCAAACTGGCACAGATGGATGCCCAGGGCCAAAATAATATTCTGGGCAGCCTGGACAATATTTTTACGGCCGGGCAACGGGCCGCGGACCTGATTCGGCAGATATTGACCTTCACCAGACAGACACGTCCCCGGAAAAGCCACATCAAAATCAGGATCGTGGTGAAGGAGGCGTTAAAACTGCTGAAATCCGCTTTACCCGCCGACATTGAAATCCGGGAAAAAATTGAATCCCATTCGACTATCCTGGCAGATGCCACCCAGATGCATCAGATTGTCATGAACCTTTGTACCAATGCCTATGCTGCCATGGCCGAAGTCCGGGGGACCCTTACGGTAACGCTGACGGACATTATCTTTCCCGATATTGGGGTTCAAGCCGGACTTTCCTGTCAGATTCCCGATGGCGCTTATGTCCGGCTCGAGGTGATTGATACCGGCCATGGTATGAATGAAGATACGCTTGAAAAAGCATTTGAACCCTATTTTACCACCAGGGAACACGGCAAGGGAACGGGATTGGGGCTGACACTTGTGCATTCCATCGTGGCGGAGCACCAGGGATTCCTTGATGTGGCCAGTACGCCGGGAAAAGGCACCCGGTTTCAACTCTTTTTTCCCATGAGTACCAGACCCCTGCCTGCCACGGTTGCAGTCCCGGAGCAGGCAGCCTCTCTGCATGGTACGGAAAAGGTGCTGCTTGTCGAGGATGAAGAAGATGTGCGAAAGTCCACGGCAGAACTTCTTCAGCATTACGGCTACCGGATTGAGGCGTGTGAAGACGGTGAGCAGGCGGTAAAGATATTCTGCGTGGATCCTGCGGATTACGACCTTGTGATCACAGACATGAATATGCCGAAAATGAGGGGAGATGCCCTGGCAAAGGAGATCCTTGCCATCCGTCCGGATATGGACATTATCCTTTTAACGGGGTACAGCCGGTCATTCTCCAGAGAAAAAGCCTATGCCATAGGAATACGGGCATATCTGGAAAAACCGGTGACTGCGGAATTTTTGATGAAAACCATTCGCCAGATTCGTTTGAATGCCAACGCCGGGGTGAAATAGAACTGCGGAAGAATTTGGCGGTTTATTCCTTTTTTTGTTTGAAATACCATAAATCAGAATGGGTTTTGTTTTTCCTTTTAGCATTTTCCAGCAGGTCATGCTAAGAAAGATACATGAGCTTCGCTGCCTTTATAATTTCAACCGGACGCTGCGGTACGCAATGGATTGCTGCGGCCTTGTCAAATTTATGTTCGGACTGTATTACTGTTGAACACGAACCACTCCAGAGCCGTTATGAGTCTCGTAAGACACTTGAGAGATTTAATTTAAAAAAGCCCCTTGATTCACTGCCGTCAGAAGTGCTCAGCCACATGCAAGATATTGAGGCGCAAATAGCTATCCAGCCATATATTGAATGTGGTCATCCAAGTTGGAGCACAATCCCATACCTTGCGGAACGTTTTGATTCCCGTATTCGGATTATTCACCTTACCAGGCACCCGGTGCCAACATGTTGTTCCTGGTTAACTCACTCTGCATTTCAGAAACCGATATTATCACACATTCCGGAAAAAATTCTTCTGTCACCGTTTGATCCTGGAACCCGATTTAAAGAGTATTGTGAGGTGTGGGATAAGCTGATCCCTTTTGAAAAGTGTTTGTTTTACTGGAGTGAGGTGCATGCCTTTGCTTTGGAACTGCAGAATCGTCTGAATGTTCCATGGCTGCATATACGATATGAAGATATGTTTAAAAATCAGGACATCTCTGAGATTCTCGACTTCCTGAATTTGCCTGTGGATGAAAAAAGTCTGAGTTTTCAATCTCAGAGGGTAGATAAATTTCAGTATATTTCTCCAGTATGGCAGGATTGGAGAATCATACATAAGCATCCTTGCGCACTGTCAATCGCAGAGACTTTTGGGTATGATATGAACGGAATTGATGAAGAACAATTGGCGCGCCGCTATCTTATGGGCAAACAAGAAGAATTTTAAAATCATCACAAGCATCATCTGTCAAAAATCTGTCAAGCCCTGAAGGATGACATAAAAAAGCAAACAAAATTGGGAGATTTATTTTTTGCCCGGTCCCTTGCCCCAGGGGTCGGAAGAGTTATTATCCGTTCCGGGCCTTAACTCAAGTTGAAGTCCTTTTAAAAAATTACGTAACACTTGATCTTTGCATTCCCTGTAATGCTTATGCCCGGGTTTTCGGAAAAAAGCGCTTAATTCATGTTTGCTGATTCGCAAACCTGCCAAGGATAGGACCCTGACCATATCATCAGCCTGGAAGTTTACAGCAATCTCCAGCTTTTTTAAAATAGCGTTATTGGTTAATGTCTGTTCAGACTCAGGTTGAGCGCCTTCTTTTTTCCCCCGTTTATGATTGATCAATCCATTCAAAAACGCCGCCATATCTGTATCCGTGCATTTTTTACAGGCAGGATCATCATCTTTTCTAAGCAAGTCAATGACCTGGACCCGTGACATCTGCTGCCCGGCCTGTTCAAAAATTGCGATCATATCTGAATTACTAAAATCAAAAATATATCTAATCCTGCGTAAAATATCATTTCTATTCATTTTAATAGGCCAATCCCGTTGTCTTTTAATTCGATCATTCTTTTTTTATACAGAGTTCCCACAGCCCTTTTGAATTCTTTCTTGCTCATGGAAAACCGCTTGCGGATCGCTTCAGGAGAACTTTTATCATGGCAAGGGATAAACCCTCCGGATTGATTTAGCCGGTATAAAATAACCTCCGCAGATTTGGGAACCGATGAATACCCGGGTTTTTTCATGCTCAGATCAATTTTCCCGTCTTCACGGATCCGCATGATATACCCTTTGCACGTATCCCCAATAGATAATTTTTGATAGGTTTCATTCAAGTACATCATTCCATAGTATCGATTATCAACAACAGCCATGATCCCAATGGTCGTAATAGAATGAACCATTAAATCAACCTGCTGTCCGACTTTCAGATCCCGGGTATTTTTATCACAGTTGGCAGAAATTTGGGTTGTACCATAAACCCTGTGTGTTCTGTTATCCTGGCAGATTTTGACTAAATATTTTTTCCCGGGCTCCATCCTGGTCTGATGCTCATTTTTGGGCACCAGCAAATCTTTTTCCAGTCCCCAATCCATGAAGGTGCCAAAAGGAGCAACGTCTTTTGCGATTAAAAAAACAAAATCACCCACCACACCGGCAGGCTTTAAAGTGGTTGCCACCAGACGGTCTTCTGAATCAGTGTACACAAACACATCAAGGGAATCGCCAATTGACAGGCCCTTTGGAACATATTTATTGGGCAGAAGAACCCGGTCATCTTCAGTGCCTAAATACATGCCAAAATCTGACCCGGCTTGAACGACCAGTCGATTATATCTTCCGATTTTGATACGGGTCTTAAGTTCTGGTCTGCTTAATTTGCCTGCATGCTGTTTTGAATGATCCCATACATTTTTAAAATTTGGTTTTTTACCTGGCATTAAGGATTCCTCTTTGTGAAAATTTTTCCGGCATCATATCATACAAATTACGTTCTTGATACATGCCTCGTTTGGGAACGATTCCCGCAGGCCAAAGGTACCGATAAATCCAGAGTCATTTTGAACCGTAATTATGGATCAGATCGGACAGGCGGGCATGTGCAGAACTGCGGCAGATCCTACCGGAGATGGAATACGTTTTGGGCAGGAAGTGCTGCGCCTCCGGTTCAGCCCCAATGCGCCGGCGATCCAGGCCCGTGCAATCCGGAAAATTCACCAACCGGGCGTTGAACCTGAACGTTCATATTTAATAATTCCACTGGATCGCCAAATTGGGTGTAGACAGCAACATCGGCCGCATCCCGACCAAAAGCGATGGCAATACGGCCGCCTTTCAGATCGGATTGCGTCGGATCGAATGTGTACCACCGATTGCCAGCATATGCCTCGAACCAGGCATGCAGATCCATGGGTTCAAGGGTCTCAAGGTACCCCACGACCATGCGGGCAGGTATTGACAGGGCTCTGCAGCAGGCAATGCCCAAATGGGCCATGTCCCGGCAGACGCCGTACCCAAGCTGATTGACTTCACAGGCACTTATTATCTGTTGTCCAAGACCCGGTGTATACTGTATCGAATCCCGGATATAATTAACAATGGCACTGCATTGATCGTATCCTGAAAAATGGCCCGTTGTCACCGATGCCGCCATTTGTGTAAACCGATCCGATTCACAATACCGGCTTGGGTACAGGAAGGGCAAAACACCATCCGGTAACTTCTGCACCTCGATAAACGGTGCGCCCGGCGCGGTATCGGCGGCCTCTGCCGTTTCGATATCAACGGAGGTACTGACTGAAAAATACCCGGCCGGTGCAACTATTCTTTGACACAGATTGCCGAACGAATCAGTGAACTCCACCGCCGGTACGCTGGGGGACAGAATATACGTTTCACGGGCAATCCATTGCTGGCATCCACTGCGGGGGCGAAGCATCAGCAGAAATGGGGTTGGAACCGATATTTTAAATTCAATCAGACAGGATGCGTTTAACCACATGCTAGAGACTCCTTAACCAATCCTTAAATTGAGCAGTAATGCTCCCCATGGGCCGCAAACCCACAACGAACAATGAAACTAAAAACACCGACAATGCGGGGCTAAAATAAGCGCTCCAGACGCTTCGCCCTCTTGTTTCCTGTATCTTGTTTCTAGTTTCTCATAAAACGACAACGATCTTTTCTCCATTTCAACGTGGATCTCAATCCTTCCTTTGCAACCATTGAGCCTTCGATCTCATCAAAAAATGCAAAATTTACCGCATTGATGATATCAATGTTTATGGCGTTGCTGTCCTTGAATGGTTCTTTATTCAAAACTTCTTGGAAAATAGTTCGAAAATCATTCAGCCGGCGCTTTTTGAACATTCTCCGAAAAAAACGCTTAGAGCGCTGGGAGTATCCTAATTTATTGAGCCGCTTCATGATATACGCAAGCGTTCTGTCTGTCACTTTAAACCCAAAAGTCTCTTCCAATACCGATTTAAGCGCCGGGGGAACATTCAATTGGTCAGCAAAACCAGTGGTTTTCTCTCTTCCCCTATGGTCAGGATCGCTTGAAAGCGTACTCTTTCCACTGGCCGTCAGTGCCCCTGCGGCCCGGTGCGCCTCTACTTGCCGGCACAATTGCTCGGCCTGCATGGCGGCAGCCTGCAGATAAGCACTTAGATTATAAAACCCTGAATGTATATGTTCCGGAAGTGATTCCCCGATTCGGGTGTATTTATATCTGTATTTATGGTCAATTTCCCCCCATGCCTCCTCAAGAATTGTCCGCAATTGCAATTCAATCTGAATTTTTTTAAACACGTCGCCTGCATCTGAATTCTCGCCCAGTCTGACCTGATAATGAATTGAAGAATAGCCGCTATATTGAAGATTGATATCTTGTGGGGCAGCTTCACCAGGCTCTATCGGTAAAACAAATGATCTCTTATAATCGGGGTCTTGTAAAAAGTTTAGTATTTTCTCTTCAACCAGAAATTCAAGATATTCTTCGACTTTTACAATGTCAGAAAGGCGCAGACAGATAATCCGAACGCCAATTATATCCCCAATTCTTTCATAAAAATTTTTGTGTGTGACAGGCGCTTTATCAGGGTCAGAACAGGCATTTTCCTGGTCGATTTTTTCAATAAGCCTTGATTCACCTTTGATTCGATACAGGATCGTATGGATACTTTCCTTTGGTGCTGAAGGATCATCGCTTATTAGCCGGACAATGTACTCAGCAAGTTTTTTGTATATCTCTTTCTCCTTGAGAAAAGTGATCAGTAAATTGTCCCTTTGCTGTTTTCTCAATCGCTAAGTCCTTTTTAATCAGTTACATAAAGACTGAGTTGCATGATAGGCTTATACATATACGTATGCAAGATATTTAAATACAGGTACATGAGTTCAGCCGGAGCCTGCGGCGCAGCAATCTCCATCAAGCCTGACCACGGTCCTTGGGCCTCTTTGAGCTGAAATGACAATTATGAAATTTTATTAGGGAAAATATACCGATAATTGTAAGAAAGAAAAAAGAATCGCCAACTGAAATTTAAAAAGTAAATAATATCAATGTGTTAGTTATCTTATGATTTGGTATTTAAATTGCATATTATTGGTATCTAATTTGCATATTAGAAGAAGAAAGCTAATCCAAAAGGAGGTGATCATGTTTCTGGGGTTTATGAGAGAAAAACCGATTGGATCAAAAAATACAAATATGGCAGAGATTAAAAAGCGACTGGATCAGACCTGGAATCTGGCTGACAAGCATTTTTTAAGCAAATTCGGGGTTGATTCCCAAGTACAATCAATTTTCAGTCTGGTATTTGGCAAACTGAATCATATAATGACCAATACGATGAAAAGCGTGGTGGCACTTGCCTCGTTGGGGCCGGATCTGTTCAGGATATCCGGTGATTTTAAAAATAAAGCCCGGCTGCAAAGCGAAAAAGCCAATGAAATCTCAAGCGCTGACAGAAGGATTTCCCAAGGTATAGAAAAAATATCCGATCGCGCCCAGGATTTAACACAAGCGTTTTCAGGAATCGAAAAAGAGGTTACCCATGCCCTTAATAAAGGGGATCTATCCATGGCGGTTTTTTCCGATATTCAAGAACAGGTCACCGTATTAGTAGACGCCATCCAGGTACTCAAAGAGAACTCGGATTCTATCAGTTCCATTATTGACGTGATAAACAATATCTCTGATGAAACCAATATTTTATCTTTAAACGCCAGAATAGAAGCGGCAAGAAGCCACGAAGACGGCCGGGGGTTCAAAGTGATTGCAGAAGAAGTTGGAAGCCTGGCCCACCAGTCAAAAAGTGCCACCCAGGATATTCAAACCCGTCTTAATATTTTGCAGGAAAAAATTGCGCGAACCGTGGATGCGGCAGGACAGGTGGCCCAAAATGTAACCGGATGCGAGCAGCAGATTAATGAAGCCAATGCCGCCTTGAATAGTGTCTGTTCCCGGTTTGGCGCCCTTTCCGAAAATCTTGCTGAAATCAGTGAGGCTGCAGAACGCCAGGCCGAGGACGTTAGGCAGGTTTCGGCAAATGTTGTTGAAATTGAAGCCGCTCTGGCCGATCAGGTAACGGATGCTGACACGATCTTTGGTATTGCGGAGCAAGTCAATACCGTGTGTGACGAAATAGTTCTGAGCACCGGCGTGTTTCATCTGGCCGGCCACCAAAAAGCCGGGCAAGCCGCTGAAAAGGCTTCAGAAGAAGCGGCAATTCGGGCAGGTTCCAGAAAAGATCGGGATGCGGCACTGGTTCGCCTTCTGGACCGGATGCCCTTTGCGGAGCTGGCTTATGTCACAGACGCTGCGGGAAAGCAGGTTTCTTCCAATATTTATGCCCGGGCACTGGCAGATCAGGAAGGGCTGGAGGAGGGGTATGAAAAAAATTGGCGGGAAAAAGTGTGGTTCACCACACCGGCCAGCACGGGTGACACCTTTATTTCAGAGGTCTATCGGTCTGCTGCAACCCAGGCGTTTTGTTTTACCGTGTCTATCCCTTTAAAAGAAAATGACCGGTTTGCCGGGGTTCTTGGCATCGACATTAATGTAAAAGATATGCTCAACATATAAAATTTTGTCCTGGGGTGTCTAAATTTTCGAGCTCAGTTTGCCCATGATTTGTACCCCGATTTAAATTTGAATATCATCTTAACTTTATGACATTACCTGTAAAGTAGTCCAGAAAATAGAAATTTTTATTTCCTAAAACCTAAAACTTAAAACTTAACAACCCACCCAAAGAGTGATAATTTAAAAGAGCTGACCTAAATTATATTCAACCTTATAAAGCTATATATTTAAATGAGTTACACACTAATCCGCCATAAGCCATTCACGCGCTTAAAAAAAAGACAAGGCCGCTCAAACGGTAAAAAGAATGGAAATTTATCCGGTTTTAATCAGGAAGCTGATCTATGATATCAAAAAGAATGATCCAGGAGTTCAAAGAGATCTGCGGCTCTGAATTTGTCAGCAGCGACAAGGCCAATCGCATCCTGCACAGCTATGATGCCACACGCAAACAATTTCTTCCGGATATCGTGGTGCATCCCGCCGATGCCCGGGCCGTATCCCGGATCATGACACTTGCCCACCACCACCGTATCCCGGTTTACCCCAGAGGTTCCGGCACCGGGTTCACCGGCGGTGCCCTGCCGGTCTGCGGGGGGATAGTTATGGGCATGAGCCGGATGAACCGTATCCTCGACATTGACCAGGAAAATCTTGTGGCCGTGGTGGAACCCGGTGTAGTGACCGGGGATTTCCAAAAGGCCGTGGAGGCGCTGGGGCTGTTTTATCCTCCGGATCCGGCATCCCTGAAAGTCTCCAGCCTGGGGGGAAACGTGGCCGAATGCGCAGGTGGCCCCCGGTGTGTCAAGTACGGGGTAACCAAGGACTATGTCATCGGCCTGGAGGTGGTGACGCCCACAGGCGACCGTATTGAAACCGGAGGCACCACCATGAAGGGGGTGGTGGGCTACGATCTGACCAAACTCTTCTGCGGTTCAGAAGGCACCCTGGCCGTCATCACCAAGATTATTCTCAAGCTGCTTCCCAAACCCCAGGCCAAGAAGACGATGCTGGTGGTGTTTGATGCCATTGACGGTGCTGCCAAGGCGGTATCCGCCATTATCCGTGAAAAGATCATTCCCGCCACCCTGGAATTTATGGACGGCCGGACCCTGGACTGTCTCAGGCAGACCGCCGGGCTGTCCATGCCCCAAGCCGCCAGAGCAGCCCTAATTATAGAAGTGGACGGAGACAGGGAGTTTCTGGACAAGCAGACCCAAAGGATTCTGACGGTGATTGAATCCCTGGGCGTTCTGGAGAACCGGGTAGCCAATACGTTTGAGGAAAGCGAAGAGATCTGGAAGATCCGCAGGGCAGTATCCCCCTCATTGAGAAAGCTTGGACCGGACAAGTACAACGAAGATATCTGCGTACCCAGGGCCAGGCTGCCGGAGATGATCCGCCGGATCGAAAAGATTGCCGACCTTTATAACCTGCCCATCGTGAACTTCGGACATGCCGGCGACGGAAATATCCACGTCAATATCATCGCGGACAAATCCGATGCGGAACAGAAGATCAAGGCGGCGCATGCCATTGAGGCGCTGTTCCGGGCCACGATAGAGCTGGGCGGAACCATGAGCGGAGAACACGGCGTTGGCATCATGAAGGCCCCCTACCTTTCCCTTGAGCTGTCCACCGAGTCCATCCGTTACATGAAAATACTTAAAAAAGCCCTTGACCCGCACAATATTCTCAATCCGGGCAAAATTTTTCCAGACGCTGCCTGCCCGCCTCCCGGAGAGATGGAATGAAGGATCTGAAACAATACCGGGAGTGGTTTCAGGCCTGTGTCAAGTGCGGTGCCTGCCGGGCCACATGCCCGGTCTTCAAGGCTGAGAACCAGGAAGGCGGTGTGGCCCGGGGGAAAATTGCCCTTGCCCAGGCCATGATGGACGGGCAACTCTTTGCCGAAGACGGGCTGATCCATGACCTGTCCCAGTGCCTGCTGTGCGGCAGTTGCACCCACCTGTGCCCCAACCAGGTGCCCACCCCGGATATCGTGGCGGCGGCCCGCATGGAGGTCGCTCAGAAAAATGGGCTGTCCGGATTGGGAAGAGGCGTAGCTGCCTTGCTGACGCATAAAAAGGCCATGGACTGGATGAGTAAAAGCGGGGATCTGGCCTCCCGGCTCCTGTGCCGCCAGATTCCTGAAACAAGCGGCCTGAGACTGCGGTTTCCGCTGCCGGGCATCCCCAGGACGCGCACCTTTCCCAAACCGTCATTCAAACCCTTTTTGAAACGGGAGATCCGGCAGACGCCTTCCCGTTCAACAAGCCCCAAGGTGCTTTTTTTCACCGGCTGCGGTATCAATTACCTGTATCCTGAAATCGGTGAGTACCTGGTCCGTATTCTCAACTTTATGGGGATCCATGTGACCCTCACAGACGAACAGGTCTGCTGCGGGCTTCCCGCCCTGTCCGCCGGTGCGGGAGAGGCGGTGGAAACCCTTGCCGGAAAAAATTTGAAGGCCTTGAAAATCCACGCCTTTGACTATGTGCTCACGGCCTGTGCCTCCTGCCACGGGACCCTGGCCGGGATTTACCCCGCCCTGGGACCTGACTATCAGCCCTTTGCCCAAAAAACCCGGGACATCATGGATTTTTTGATGGATATGGACCTGGCAGGCAGGCTTTCGTCTATTCCCCGGTCAGAGGCCCGGGTCAAGGTAACCTACCACGACCCCTGCCATCTGCGAAATTACGGCCTGACCCGGGCCCCCAGGCAGATCCTTTCCGCGTTACCCCAGGTTGACTATGTTGAGATGGCGGATGCGGCAACCTGTTGCGGTCTGGGCGGCACCTTCTCCGTACACCATTACGAAACCAGTCAAAAGATCGGCACCCAAAAGGCCAAGCATGTGGCCCA
This sequence comes from Desulfobacter vibrioformis DSM 8776, assembly GCF_000745975.1. Taxonomy (GTDB): domain Bacteria; phylum Desulfobacterota; class Desulfobacteria; order Desulfobacterales; family Desulfobacteraceae; genus Desulfobacter; species Desulfobacter vibrioformis. The sequence continues at coordinate 20,955 of NZ_JQKJ01000019.1, forward strand.
AAGCGGGGCCAAAATTGTGGCAACGGCCTGTCCGGGATGCATAATTCAGCTCCAGGACAGCCTTAACCGCAAAAATATTCCTGCCAGGGCGGCCCACCTTCTGGAACTGGCCTGCCAGGCACTGCCCATCAAATAACGCGATGTTTGAACAATATAATAATATCGGTCAGGAGAACTATGAAACAGAGTGAAAGCACCCCAATGACCCGGCGGGACTTTTTGTATGGATGTACAGCAACTGCCGTGACCTTGGCAGGGGCCGTACTTTTCCAGGGATGCGCCATTGATCCGGTCACCGGGAAAAAACAGTTGATGCTTGTGAGCCGGGATCAGGAAATATCCCTGGATAAACAGCAGTCGCCCTTTCAATTTTCTTCGGACTACGGTGTAAGCCTGGATAAAGGGCTGAACCAGTATGTTTCCGGCGTGGGCAAATCCATGCTGCCCCAGGTACACCGGCCCGACATGCCCTATAATTTCCAGGTGGTCAATGCCACCTATATAAACGCCTATGCGTTCCCCGGCGGTTCCATCGCCGTGACCCGGGGAATTTTACTGGAACTTGACAATGAGGCGGAGCTGGCCTCTCTTCTGGGGCACGAACTGGGTCATGTCAATGCGCGGCATACCGCCGAACAGCAATCCAAAGGACAAATCTCGTCCATTCTGGTGGCAGGCCTTTCTGTCGCAGCAGAGACCCAGGGTGCAGGACTGGGCGATTGGGCCCAGAAGCTTGGGGACCTGGGACAGGGGCTGTTCCTTTCCAAATACTCCCGGGATAACGAACGTGAGGCCGATGCCTTAGGGCACCAGTACATGGCCCGGTCCGGATACAACTCCAAAGGGTTTACCGGCCTTATGGAAATGCTCAACGAAATGAATACCACAAAGCCCAGTTCAACCCAGATGTTGTTTGCCACCCATCCCATGAGCCGGGAACGGCTGGACGCCGCCAGAAACAGGGACAACGGAATATACCGGGACACCCATTCCCAGAGCCTCTACCGCGACCGGTATATGGACCACACAGCAAATTTAAGGTCGCTGAAACCCATGATCGCCAAACTCCAGGAAGCAGATAAGTTCCTGGCCAAAGAACAGTATGACAAGGCCGAGAGTGCGTTGATGTCTGCACTCAGATTAAAGGACACTGATTATACGGCCCAGGTGATGACAGCCAAGTGCATGCTGATCAGAAAAAAAAATCAGAAGGCCGCATACCATGCCGGCCTTGCCAAACAGCTTTCCCCCGGGGAAAACCAGGGACATTATATTTCAGGACTTTCCAATCTGGCGTTAAAGAAACCCATGCAGGCCCATGCGGATTTTGCTGCATGCACCAGGCTGCTGCCGGGAAATCCCCAGACAACCTTTTACCAGGGTTACGCCCTTGACATGGCCGACAGACAACAGCCGGCAGCCCGGGAATATGCGGCATATATCAAAGCGGTCAATTATGCGTCAAATAAGTACACCCAGTATGCGTATAAGCGGCTTAAAGCATGGAATTATATTAAATAATGAAACGCTTGGCAGCGGTTTTATTTACTTGCCTTGTGATCACTGCCATCAGCCAGGCAGAATCCCGCACGGATGGCCCAAAAGGCATCGTCCTTGCCCACCCGGAAGAGGCGGGCATGGGACAGCCTTTCCTTGTTCGGTTGACATCTGCCCGGGCCTTTGACAGGCTTTCTGTCCATTGGATGGGCCGGGTGGTGGTCCCGTCAGTCGCCCAGTGGAACCAACGTCATGTGGCAATTGCCATGCTGGGAACAGATGTACTCACCATCAAGTCAGGCCCCCAGCCACTTTTGATCCGGGCCTGGTCAGGGGGAAAGGAGACGGTCTGGCATCGGTCAGTGACGATTGTTGCCCGGTCGTATCCCCGCCAGGAGCTGACGCTGCCGTCAAAGATGGTGAATCCTCCCGGGGCTGAACTGGCGCGGATCAAGGCCGAAAGAATCCGGACCCAGACGGCCAAAAACACCTGGTCAGACCAGCGGTTTTGGCAACTGCCTTTTCATCAGCCCGTGGGTGGGAAAATTACCAGCACTTACGGCCTGCAGCGGATACTGAACGGCAAACCCAAGGATCCCCACCGGGGACTGGATTTCAGGGCCCCCCCAGGCACGGCTGTGGAAGCGGTGGCAGACGGCAGGGTGATCCTGGCCGAATCCCACTATTATGCCGGTAACGCCATATATATAGACCACGGCAACGGTGTCATCTCGCTATACTTTCACCTGAGTGAATTCGAGGTGTTTCAGGGGGACAGTGTAAAAAGGGGGCAGATTATCGGACGGGCCGGATGCACGGGACGGGCCACGGGTCCCCACCTTCATCTGTCCATATCTGCCCAGGGGCAACTGGTGGATCCAGCGCCGTTGTTTGAGCAAACAACCGACCAATTGATCAGGTAAAACGCGTTTGGGCAAAGATGACGAACCCAGGCAGGCCTGAGGGCCATGGCCCTCAGGATAGAACGTCCGTGGAATCCAAAACCTTCCGGATCGCCTGTGACATCTCTTTTAGTGAAATAGGCTTCATGGCAAAGGCGGCGACACCGCTTTCACGTGCCTTTTGTTCATCCATGAGAGCGCTGTGGCCGGTACAGACCATCACAGGGATATCGTTGCGAATGGCTTTGACCACCCGGATGAAATCAGCCCCGGTCATGCCGGGCATGGTCATGTCCGTGAGTACCAGGTCAAAGATGTCAGGATCAGATTCAAAGGCCTCAACAGCCATCAGGGGATCGGTAAACGCCTTGACCCGATATCCGATCCGGGTGAGCATCCGGTTAAAAATTTGGATCAGCTTTTTGTCATCATCCACGATAAGAATTGTTTCGGTTCCGCCTTTAACACCAAAGAGTTCAGAGGTATTCTCCGGCTCAGGGGGGTGTTTTGTCAGGGGGAAGTAAATGGAAAAGCATGATCCTTTCCCAGGGGTGCTGTTTACCTGAATTACCCCGTCATGGTTATTGACAATGCCCATGACCACAGATAATCCCATGCCCGAGCCTTTGCCCACGCCCTTGGTGGTGAAATAGGGGTCAAAGATACGACTGAGAATGGTGGGTGGAATGCCGGCACCGTTATCTGAGATGTCGATCCTAACGTATTGACCCGGTTTAAACGTCCCATGGCTGACAGCCTGATTCGGGATAGGATCCGTAATGCAGGCCCTGATCTCTATGGATCCTTTCAGGTCTTCCATGGCCTGATAGGCATTGATGCACAGATTCATAATGATCTGGCTGATCTGGATGGAATCGCCCAGGACAAACAGGCCGGCGACTTGAATATCATGGAAAATTTGAACCGAACTTGGAATGCTGGAGCGCAGAAAATTGATGGATTCCCGGATGACCTGTGAAATGTCAACGGCCTGGAGGACCGGGGATGATCCCCGACAGAAGCTGAGAAGCTGAGCGACAATGGCCTTGGCCTTGAGGCTGGCCGTTTTTACATCATCCAGATATTCCCGGAGGGGATGATGGGGATCAAGCTCATCCAAGCCCATCTCGGTGTTGCTTAAAATAATGGCCAGAATGTTGTTGAAATCATGGGCAATGCCGCCTGCCAACGTTCCAATGGTCTCCATTTTCAAAGCCTGCTTAAGCTGATTTTCCAGCTTTTTTTTCTCCGTAATATCTTCAAATTCAATGAGAAAGCAGTCTTCCTCCTGAATCCGAATGGGCACGCTGTAAAACAGAATCTTGATGCAGGATGCCCCATTGACCATAATATCCATTTCCCACCCGTCTGTGCTGCTTTCCCGGACCAGTTTTTCAAGCAGCGACAAGGTGCTATCCTCAAACTGGAATCCCAATTGCTCCGGATTTTCTCCTATAATCTCATACCTGGAACGCTGGCAGACCCGGCAGAATTTGTCATTGGCATCCATGAACAGACCATTGGCCCGTCTGATCAGTCCAATGGCATGGTGGGAGGTATTGAAAAGGGTTTTGAACTTTTTTTCACTGTCTTTTATAATCCTTATCTGACGCGTATTTCGTTCTTCCAGGATTTTTAGGTTTTTTACCATCAGGTTCATTGAACGGGCCAAAATGCCGGTTTCATCCCGGGCGCTTTCATCCAGAACAGGAGTAAGGTCGCCCAAGGCGATCCGGTTGGACATCCTGGCAGCCATGGCCAGGGGATTTGCAATTTTTCGACTGATCAACCCCATGAGGATGATCACCAGGACCGCGACCATGGCGGATATGACAAGGGTGGTCACCAAAATCCGGTTCCGTGTTGCGTCTCCTGCGGTTATGATTTTATCGCTGGCCTGCCGGATCATAGCCGCAGGCTCTCCCACCAGAACCCAGTAGTCTGACAAGGCGCTGGATACGCCGATTCCTATTTGGGAAAAAAGCGGTTCAAGGGGAAACGTCCTGATATGGAAGGTTTGTTTTCCAATGGGTATTGGTCTTAACAGATCCGTTATCAAGCCGCTGCTCTGGAAGGCGGCGGGTTCCAGAGCTCCAACGGCCTTCTCAACCTCGGTCCGGCTGTCGGGAATACCGGCCCAGATCAGGGGTCTTCCCTGGCCCAGAACCATGGACAATTGACCTGTGGTTTCGGAAAAAAAAACAAAGGGCTTGGACAACCTGTTCACGGTGGTGCCGCTTAAAACATATCCAAGGGGTTCGTCCATGAATTCGTTGGGGATCACAGCCAGTGACAGGAGCATCAGAGCGCTGTCACGACCAAGGGCATAGCCCTTGCAGGTATCTGTGTCCCATTTCTCGAATAACGCCACCGCACCGGTCCGGGTCAGGTCCCTGGCGGCAATGGCCTGATGGAAGTATGACCCCATATCCAGGGCTTTAAAATCTGCCTCCGGACAGGCCTGGTCAATGATACCCGGATAGGCGCTCAGCACACTTCCCCGGGTGTCAAAAACCACCATGAAGTCAATATCCGCCCTCTGGCAGGTGGCTGCCATACGTGCAAACAAGGCCTTCCACTGGCCAGTGGCGATATTGATCTTGGTCCCGTTATTCCGGCTGATATCTATTATATTCCGGTTGATCTGAAGGATGTGGGAAGTGGCCGCGTTGAGCAATAGCTTTTTCCCGGTCTCCAGGCGGTGCCCGGACTGGTCGGCAAGCTCTGTAATCAGTTCCCGGGTCTGGGTTTCAAGACCTTGGTTCAAAAGAATCAAGACCCCGAAAACCGTCAGCACTATGGCCAGTAAAACCATGGCTGTGGCGGAAAACACTATTTTTTTCCCGATGCTCATCTTTTTCCTAATTCACCGGCAGGCCGCCGGTATCCCTGATGGCCTTTCTTGCCCCGGCAGAGGAGAGAAATTCCACAAATCGTTTTAAGCTGCCCTGATAGTTTTCCGGCTTATAAACCAGATCAAGGGGAGCGAAATAGGGATAAGCAGGATCGGATGGCGCAATACCGCTGATCCGGACCACATGGATGGACAAAAGGTTTATGACATCTGCCAAAGCCCCATAGGCAATGCTGTTTTTAACATGGGCACAGGTATCAACGGTTTCCTGGTCCGTATAGGTAATCTTTGCCACCTGGGTCGGGGTCATGGTGGCGAATCCGGGCAGGCGGTCAATCAATACGTTCAAGGAACTGTCTCCCTCCTCCCGCCGGATCACCCGGATGGGGCCTGTACCGGCATTCAACACCTCCCATGTCCGCATGGTTCCGCTGTAAATGGCGCAGGCCTGCTCCGGCGTAATGCTGTCCAGAACCACACTGGCATTGGTATAGAAAATGATAGGCAATTTAGCCAGGGGGGTTTGGGTCAGCCCGTATTTGATCTCCTTGTCTGCAATATCCCGTGCCACCCGTCCCAGCAGATATTCACCTTTACCCACCGCCTTTATGGCACCGCCGGAACCGATACTCGGGGGAACACGGACCCGGATGCCGGGATTTTTCCTGGTAAATGCCTTGCCCACGGCCTGGATCACAGGCATTCCAGCGCCTGTGCCCACGATAATCAACTCTTCTTTCGCCGCAACGCCCGGCTGGGCCAATGCGGTCCACCCCATAAAACAGACAAAAAGAATCAGGCTATAGTATTTCACGTTTTTCCTCTTTTAATAAGTGATATGATAACGATAATATCAAATAATCTCAACGCCATCGATGGATTTTATTATTTCCATAACCCCAGAACCTATTCCTGGGTGACGCGCAACACCTCCCGAAGGGAAGTGATGCCCTGGGACACCTGAGTTAACCCGGCGACTGATTTTCCCTGCCGGGCATGCCTCGCCTCGTCAGGGTATGGTTTTTAATGGCAGTCCGAAACGGTCTTTCCCCAGCAGATGCATGGCATCCGTCCCAAAGATATTTTGAAGGGACCCGTCAGCAAGGTTACACCTGAATCCCCGGCAGGATTCAGGCCTGTAGTGGTAGATTTTACAGAAATATTTGTCATTACGTTTTTCTAAAAAAACGCAGCCGGTTTGATCCGGATGGATCATATACAGTTTGCCCTGGGCTGCCGCTTGTTTTGAAAGTTCCTCCAGGGAGTTGTTCCGTAATGCATCCAGCGACAGGCCAAAGCCGACATAGCCGCCCATTTTTTGAATAAATTCAGCTTCCTCCGGTTTGAGCAGCACCTTTCTATACCGTTTACAACAGGCCCCGCATTGACGGCATTCGTGGAACAAGGAGTCCAATTCTGCCGCCTGAACCTTATTTTCGTCACCAGGCATCCGTATTTCCTTATCAATCAACAACACGCAATTGTATCACTTTAACTTACAACGTCCAGAACTGCTTTAACGGATGATCTGTCAGAATCCGGTCTGCCCGTTTGGCATGCATGACCCCCACCAGGTCAACGCTTGTTTCCAAAAGTCCGTCCAGGGTGGCCAGTATAGACGCCTCCAGACAGTCAGGCTTGTATCCGCCTTCAAGAATCAAAAGCAGGCGGCCATCACATACCTGTTTGGCATGGGAGCGCAGCATCATGGTAATGGTCCTGAACCATCTGGTGCTCAGGCGAATCTGGCTGATACTGTCATCAACATGTCCGTCATACCCGGCTGAGACCAGAATAATCTGGGGAAGATACTGGGCACATACGGCATTGAGCAACTGGCCGAGAAGAAAGGTATACTCGTTGTCACCAAACTGTGAATATACCGGCACATTTATGGTATACCCAAGGCCCTTGTCCACGCCTGTTTCTTCTGCGTGCCCTGAAAAGGGAAAAATGCCTTGCTGATGAATGGACAGCACCATCACTTCATTGGTATCGTAGAATACATCCTGGGTGCCGTTGGCATGGTGGGCATCAAAATCCACAATTAAAATGCGGCTTAAGCCATACGTATGCCGCAAATATTCTGCGGTGATGGCGATATTATTCAGAATACAAAATCCCATGCCCCGCCCGGTACTGGCATGATGCCCCGGGGGCCTGATCAGGGCAAATCCCTGGTCCAGTTCTCCGGCCATGATCTGATCCGCCAGGTTCATGCAGCCGCCCGAGGCAAGCCGTGCAGTGATAAGGGAATCCTCCATCAGGTAAGAATCCCTGTCATAGGAAAAAGGATTGGAATTAACCGCATGTTTGCGGATCTGATCCAGGTAAAAAGAGGAATGCACGGCCAGAACCTGGTCAATAGTTGCTTCCCGGGGCTCAATGACCTGGCAGCGTTCGGTATATCCGGACAGGCTTAAGGTCAGATAAAGGCTTCTCACCCGGTTGGGATTTTCAAGGCTTGCCAAAGGAATGCAATGGTGTAAATAACGCTGGTCAAACACCAGTCCGGTACGCAAATTAGTCATTTTTACCGATTGCTGCTCTATTCATTGTGGTACCGGTAAATCGGATGACGCGCAAAGGTTTGCCCGGACAGGGTAAAAAGCAACCCGTTCCGCATGATGTTCTGATCCTGGTACTGGACAGCCTCCTGCATCTCAAATCCAAGCTTAGCAAGACATCGCTGCTGGGGAATATTATTTATATCCGTATACATTTGCACCTGCCGGATGTTTTCGTTTTCCATTAAATGTTTGATCAAAAATTTCTGGGCCTCTGTGCCATACCCTTTGTTCCGTTCACTTTCCCGGGCAATTTTAACGGAAATGATAACCGAATTAAACTGGCCGGACACAGTCCAGTATCGAATGGATCCAATGGGGGTATTTGTTTTTAACCACACCATGAACCGTTTTTCTTTATCGTTCCATAAGGCACCGGATTTAAGTTGATGGGTCAAATGTCCAATATCAAGATTTTCAGGAGAAAGGTATAAGCCGTTGGCTTCCAGCGCATGGCTCCATTCGGCCAGAAGTTCAAGGTCGTTCACGGCCAGCTTTTTCAAGCACAGCCGTGAGGTAAATATACAATTGCCATAAAATGTCATTTTTAATCACATGGAACGGATTGCAGCACTCAATTCTTTACTGGATTGGGCCAGCTTTTCAAGGGCAGCCATTGTTTCGTTAATGGATCCGCCCACCAGGTCAGCAGAAGACTTATTCTCATTTGACGCGGCCACCACGCCTTCGATCTGCTGCTTAACTTCCTGGCCGTTGTCGCTCAGTACATCGGATTTTTTATCAATCTGGTCAATGGCACTGGATATCGTTTCAATCCCTTCGGAAATTTTATCCATGGAGTCAAGGGCGCTTTTTATGACTTCGCTTCCCTGGCCAAGCATTTTCATACCATCTTTCATGGATTCTATGGTATCCCGGGATTCCTCCTCCACTTTCTTCACAATATCGGCAATATCCACTGCGGATCTGGATGAATTTTCAGCAAGTTTGCGCACTTCATCCGCCACCACCGCAAAGCCCCGGCCTGCATCCCCGGCCCGGGCCGCCTCAATGGCTGCGTTAAATGCCAGAAGATTGGTCTGGGAGGCAATGTCCTTTATAATGCCCACAAAACTGCCGATTTTCTTCAACTGGCTGACCAGGTTGGCAACCATTTGATTGGATTCTTCCATGGACAGATTGATGGCCTGCATTTTTTTACCGGCTTCTGAGCCTGCCTTTTTTCCGGCCGCCGCATCCTGGGCCACATTTGTTGCCATCTTGCTGGAATCTGTTGTCAACGCGACCATTTCAGATGCGGATTGCACCATGTACTGAATCACGTCCATTGATTTTGCCAGGTCTTTCACTTCCTTTTCAATGGTGGTGTTCATGGTTAAAACATTGGCGTTTGCGGTTGCCATCATGGCTAAAGAATCTGAAACCAGGGAAGAGACCTCTTCACCGGCAGCGTTGATTAATCCCTCTACCTGGAATTCCCGGGCCACGTCCACGGAAAACTCCAGACCGCCCTTAATATTGCCTTTGGCGTCCTTGATTGAAACGCTGGTCGTCTTCAGCGGCACCGGTCTGTTGTTTATATTGGCCATGGTTTGTTCCGTGAACACCGAGTTGTCGCGCATGGCTGTTCGCACCCCGCACCGTTCCGAATTACAGCGTTCTGTGCAAAACAGTTCATAGCATTTGCGTCCAATGGCATCTTCCACCGAAAGCCCCAGCAATTCAGCGCCGGCCGGGTTAATATAGGTAATGTTGTGGTTCAAATCCACCGCATGGATGGAATGGGGAATCACGTTTAAATTTTCTATTTTTTCGGCAGCCTCCTGCCGCTGACGTGCTTCTTCCGTGATATCCAGAATGAATTCCAGGCCGCCTTTTATATTGCCCTTGGCATCCTTTATGGGCGCCCCTGTATATTTGATGGGCATGATCACCCCGTCCCTGGGACGCGCAATGGTCTCTTCAGAAACAACCCGGTCTTCTAACATGGCCCGGCCAACCGCGCATTTTTCCGTACGGCAATGGGGGGTTCGGAACAGGTCATAACATTTTTTGCCAATCACCTCATCCACCTCAAATTCGGTGATTGCCGCCCCTGCCGGGTTGATATAAGTGATCGTAAATTCGGTATCCACGGACATAATCGGCGTAGGAATGGCATTCAGGTTTTCAATTTTTTCATTGGAAGCCTGGCGCTGGGCCGCCTCTTCGGTCACATCCATAATATACTCCAGGGCCCCTTTAATATTCCCTTTGGCGTCCTTGATGGGAGCCCCTGTATATTTGATGGGTATAATCACACCGTCTTTAGGCCGGGCAATGGTTTCAGCACTGATCACCGAATCCGTTTTCATGGCCCGGGTACAGGCGCATCGCTCTGTACGGCAATGGGGGGTTTTAAACAGATCGTAACACTTTTTGCCGATGGCTTCGTCCGGTGTCAGGCCGGCCACGGCCGATCCTGCCGGGTTCATGAACGTTACGTTGAACTCGCTGTCAATGGCCATAATGGGTGTGGGAATGATGTTTAAATTGTTGATCTTTTCATTGGCCATCTGGCGCTGGGCCGCCTCTTCGGTCACATCCATAATATATTCCAGGGCACCTTTGATATTCCCTTTGGCATCCTTGATGGGAGCCCCTGTATATTTGATGGGTATAATCACACCGTCTTTAGGCCGGGCAATGGTTTCAGCGCTGATCACCGAATCCGTTTTCATGGCTCGGGAACAGGCGCACTGCTCGGTACGGCAATGGGGGGTTTTAAACAGATCATAGCACTTTTGGCCCATGGCTTCGTCCGGTGTCAGGCCGGCCACAGCCGATCCTGCCGGGTTCATGAAAGTCACGTTGAACTCGCTGTCAATGGCCATAATGGGTGTGGGAATGATGTTTAAATTGTTGATCTTTTCATTGGCCATCTGGCGCTGGGCCGACTCTTCGGTCACATCTACAATATATTCCAGGGCACCTTTGATATTACCTTTGGCATCCTTGATGGGGGCACCGGTATATTTAATGGGTATGATGACGCCGTCTTTAGGCCGGGCAATGGTTTCAGCGCTGATCACCGAATCCGTTTTCATGGCTCGGGCACAGGCGCATTGCTCTGTGCGGCAATGAGGCGTTTTAAACAGATCGTAACACTTTTTGCCCACGATTTCGTCCGGTGTCAAACCCGCGGCTGCCGCCCCTGCAGGATTCATATAAGTCACCGTAAACTGGGTATCAATTTCCATTATAGGCGTGGGAATGACGTTAAGATCGGTCTCCATTTGGGATAGCCGGGATTTCAGCGTTTTAACCAATGTGATGTCCCGCAGGGAGATCAGGGTAGTTTCAGTTTCATCCGGCATGGGCGTGGTCATGGATTCGTACCAGGTAAGCGCATCTGCGTCACCTTTAAAAAATATTTCGGCACTGGTGCGCTTACCAATGCGCCTGGACTTGGCAACAGGGCAGTTCTTGGTTCCACAGAACTGGGAGCAAATCACCTCCTCGCAGGTTATTCCTTTTTGAATTTGTTCCTTTGAAATACCAAATGCTGTATAAAATGATGCGTTGGCCCAGGTAATGGCCATATCCTTGTCCACCATGCAAAACGGGTCTGACATCAATTCAAGGCATGCTTGATTAAACGCTTCCGGATCCTTATTGGAACCTGACATGATAATTCTCCTTTAATGGTTAGGACCGCAGAAACCTAGTGTTCAACAGTCAAAGCTTGTCCGCAATTTAGATGATTGCAAACCAGATTACGGATATTAATTACTAATACATGCTTTTGCACCCCTGCCTGATCAGAAAAATCAATCAAACGATCCAACGTATCTTTCTTGGCCTGAAATTGCTCATTAAGGGACGGGGTGTCAAAATGTTGTTCCTGCTTATATATGGTATTTATATTATCAACCTCCAGGGCCACGGTCACAGACTCAGTTCTGCAAATGATCAACTGTTCCCCGGATCTGTTGCGTTCCGGGTATCCGTAGAAGCGGCGCATGTTTACCACAGGAACCACAAGCCCTCGTAAATTAATGACCTCGGTATCATGCCCCTGGGCGGAAGGTATCGGCATAACCGTGTTCCTTTGGATAATTTCCTGAACATCCCTGATTTGAACCGCGAAAAATTTTTCAACGGTAAACACCAGATAGCCATTTTCGGTGATCAGATGATGTGCCGCTGTGACCTCTTCTGTTTTTTCATTTCTGTCGTTCATATGGGCCATGGATTGCAGCGTTTCCAGATGATTCCGGATCAGTTTGTCAACATCAAGCAACAGAATGCTCGATGCCTGGCCTGTTTCATAAAGACCTGTCACACTTTGCTGTTCCCGGAAAGGCATGGGCAGAATTTCGTGGGTCCCCACAGTTAAAATCCGGTGTACCGTATCCATAATCATGCCGAAACGTATATCAGTGGCTTCCAGGATCAAAATACGCCGGGTATCATTATTTTCTTCCAACGCTTTTTGAGAAGCCTTTTTTCTGTCCAGCAGCACAAGGGCGTCAACCACAGGAATTGTACGGCCGCGAAGTCGCAGCGCCCCTTCAATACACCCGTGGCAGAACGTTTTATCCACTGATTTGTAATAGGTTAACTCTTTGGCATGCTCCACAGGCACACCGTAATCCTGACCGTCACAGGTAAAAATAATAAACCGGCGATAGACCCTTTGCTCTTTTTCCTTTTGTGCCTGCCCCTGGCCGGTATCTGCTTGTGGCAACAGACTTTTACCTTCAAAAAGCCGATTTAAATCCAGAAGCTCCAGATTTCTTGTGCCCCGGCAAATCAAACCTGAAATCAAACAATTTTTGGAAAGCAATGCATTGGGGATGGCAGAAATCTGCTCCGGCGCCACGCGCAGTACATCCAGAATGTCATCAAAGAGAAGGCCGAAGCGGTAACCGGAAAGTGAGACCACTGCCACCCGGGCATTTTCATCATACGCGGTTTCATCAAATCCAAATCGTTTTTTTAGATTGATCACCGGAATAACATCTTCTCTAAGACGCATGAAGCCCTCGAAAAAATCAGCACTGTCAGGCACTGGCTGGATAGGACGAATGTTTGTTGCCTCAATGACACTCAGTGCATCAACGGCTATGTCAAATCCTCTGGAACGGTCCAGAAGAAAGGATGCGAAAAGCTGTTCGCTATTCATGACAATCATTCCCACGTTTTATTTATGATCAAGGCTGGATGTTGCGAAAAAACAACATTGTTCCTAACAATTTCATAATATTTGTTTACATTAAGATCTTGAACCAACTATTTTGTCAAGTCATAATTACCTGTGTATAAAAAATTCTTTTTAATTCAAAACTATGCCCCTGTAAGCGGTTATTTTTTTCTGATCTTTAATCCTTTGCTTGACAGAACGCGTCTTCACGCTCTAATCTTCGTTTAGTATTTTAGTTTAAAATTTGTTTAAGGGATACTAAAAAAGCGTTTTTCAATGAAAAAATTAAATCCGGTAAAACCCGGATTCGATATGAGGATTTTGCCTGGATCCTGCCGGAAACAGATCCGGATGGAGCTAACATGCTTGCAGAATGAATCCTTCCGGTATTGAAAGACTTGCCATTCCCCACCAGTCTTCCACATTTGAGATTAAGGAAACGGTATTGACCCAGGAGTGCCGGATGAAACAGGTGATCGTTGAAACGCTTTTGACGATTAAAGACGAATTTTTACAAATCGCTTTTTCGCTGGCAGATTCCCAGGAGGAAAAAGCAGTCCTTACCGGGGAGGGAAATATCTGGCAACGGATAAATGTCCGAACTGACGTAATTCAATCGTATCGGAATTTGCATTTCCTAACACCTGAAACTTAACAACCCGCCCAAAGGGCGATAATTTAATGACTGAATTTTTTTATAGTGTATTGGGGAACAAACGATGACAAAAGGTGCCGATAAACCTACGATTCTCATTGTGGATGATGTCCCGGACAATATTACAGTCTTATCCAGCATCCTGACCGACTACAACTTAAAAGCGGCAAATAATGGGGCCAAAGCCCTGGAAATCGCATCGCGTTTCAGACCGGATATTATTCTGCTTGACATCATGATGCCTGAAATGGACGGCTATACGGTCTGCAGGCGGCTGAAGCGCGATCTTCATACAAAAAATATCCCTGTAATATTTGTCACTGCAATGGATGAGGATACGGATGAAGCCCGGGGATTTGAAATAGGCGCGGTTGATTATATAACAAAACCCGTCAGTCCGCCGGTTGTCCGGGCAAGGGTGAAAACGCATCTTAACCTGTACGACCAGAACAGGGCCCTGGAGCACCTGGTCTATGAACGGACAAAAGCGCTGAATAGAAGCAGGCTTGAAATTATTCGCCGATTAGGCCTTGCAGCAGAATACAAAGACAACGAAACAGGCATGCATGTTATTCGTATGAGTTATTACTGCAAAATCATGGCAACGGCCATCGGTATGAGTAAAGAGGAGGCTGAGTTGCTATTAAACGCCTCCCCCATGCACGATGTCGGCAAAATCGGCATTCCGGACGATATCCTTCGCAAGCCGGGAAGACTGAATGCCCAGGAGAGAGCCATCATGGAGCAGCACACGGAAATCGGAGCCAGGATTATAGGCGAACATGATAATCCGCTTTTGGATATGGCACGGACAGTGGCGTTGACCCATCACGAGAAATGGGACGGCACGGGCTATCCCCGGGGCATTAAGGGAAATAATATTCCTCTTGTAGGCCGTATCGTTGCCGTTGCCGATGTTTTTGATGCCCTTGTCAGCAAACGCCCCTATAAAAATGCATGGCCCTTTGAAAAGGCTGTTGCAGTGATCAAAACGGAATCAGGGAAGCATTTTGATCCTGGGCTGGTGGATGTATTTGTGGCAAACCTGGATAAAATAATCGAACTTGCCAAACTAAATGCTGATCCGGATTAAAAGACAGGAGGATCGTGAAACGATGTAATTTTAATCCATCTATTTCAGGAACTCAAAAAAAAATAAATGATAAAGATTTTACGCCGAATTTTTATTCGTATTTAAAGCGCAACGCAGTGACTGGGTTGATCAAACATGCGGCAACCGGTAGTCTGACAGCCAGGACTCAAGTTCGTGCAAGGGCATGGGCCGGGCAAAAACATATCCTTGAATATCCATGTCTCCCATCTGATTTAAAATTTCCAGCTGATTTTCGTTTTCAACGCCTTCGGCCACAATCCCCATGTTCAGTTTGTTGGCCATCAGGACAATGGTTTCGACCAGGACAAGGGCATTGGCATCATCGACAATATCGTCGATAAAGGATTTGTCGATTTTCAAGGTGGTGATGGGCATCTGTTTAAGATAGGCCAGGGAAGAATAACCTGTCCCAAAGTCATCAATGGCCGTTGAGATACCAATTTGGGACAGGTTTTTAAGCCGGGTCATGGTGGTGTTTATATCCCGCATTAACAAAGACTCGGTGATCTCTATTTTCAGACGGTCTGCCGGATATAAGGTCTCTTGCATGATGCCTGCGGCCATTTGTTCAAATGAGGGGTCATCCATCTGGCGTGCGGAAATATTGACAGACAGCATCAGGTCCAGTTGACTTTTTTCTTTAATGCGACAGACCTGTTCAACCGCCTTCTTAAAAACTTGTTTGCCAAGGGGAATGATCAGGCCGGATTCTTCTGCCAGGGGGATAAACTGGCTGGGGGGAACAACGGAGCCATCCGGTTTTATCCAGCGGACCAGGGCTTCAAGCCCCACCGGCGTTAATGTCCTGATATTGACCTGGGGCTGAAAATAGACCTGGAATTCATCATTTTCAATGGCCGTACGCATGGCCATTTCCATGTCAATGCGCTGGTTGATCTTTCTGGCCATTTTCTGCTCAAACAGATAATATTTGTCCTTGCCTTTGTCCTTGGCGTGATACATGGCAAGATCGGCATGGCGCACAAGGGTGTCTGCATCATCACCGTCTTCGGGAAAAACGGAAATACCGATACTGCAGGTGATATGAAAGGATTTGCCATTTATGTCAAAGGGCGCTGAAAATGAGCCCTGAATACGTTTAACCATGCCGATGATTTCCATCATATTGTCCACGTCCGTGACCATGATGACAAATTCATCCCCGCCGAGCCTGGCCACGGTATCGCTGCCCCGGGTAACGGTGAGCAGCCTTTGCGCAGCCTCTTTTAACAGTTCATCGCCATGGGCATGTCCTGCCGTGTCGTTGACGTTTTTAAAATTATCAAGATCAATGAAGATCAACTGGACCATCTTCGCCTCGTGCCGGGCCCTGTTTATGGCATGTTCAAGCCGGTCTTTGAACAAGGTCCGGTTGGAAAGACCGGTGAGCGGATCATGGTAGGCCATATATTCGATCTGCTTTTCTTTGGTTTTCATCTCGGAAATATCATGAAACACAGCCACGTAGTTTTTCACCTGTCCGCTTTTATTCCGGATAGCGCTGATACTTAAAAATTCCGGGTAGGCCTGTCCGGACTTTTTTCGATTCCAGATCTCCCCGGACCACTGGCCTTTTAGAATCAGGGACTGCCACATGGTTTTATAAAAGGCTTGATCGTGCCGGTTCGATTTTAAAATCCGGGGGTTTTGTCCGATGGCATCCTGGGCCGTGTAGCCGGTAATATCGGTAAATGCCTGATTTACGGCCTGGATCTTTCCATCGGGCTGGGTTATGGTGATTCCCTCATTGGCATTTTCAAATACTTTTTCAAATAACTGAAGCTGGATCTCCGTCTCTTTGCGCATGATATTTTCTGTGATCAGATTTTTTTTATATCTTTCCAGCCGTCTTACAAATTCGTTGAAACTGGATTCAAGGTCACCGATTTCATCTTTGCGCCGGCTGTCCAGCGGCTGTAACTGCCAGTCCTGGTTCATATTGACATTTAAACGGCGGATCAGGCTGGTCAGCGGCCGGGTAATGGTGGTGCTTACGGCCAGTGTGACAAACGCAATGACAGCAATGGACACAGCCAGGATAGCAAGAAACATCCGGCGCATCTCCACAAGCGGGGCAAAGGCTTTTTCAGTATATGTTGAAGAGGCAATGATCCAGTCAAAATCCGGTATAAAATCAAACACCATCAATTTCTCTTTGACCACCTGATCTTCGGGGTTTTTCCAGAAGTAGTGCATCATCCCTTTTTTCTGTGCAATGATTTCCCGGGTCTGTTTTTTGTTTTCGGGTGTTCCGTAATCCATCATGTTGCCGGTTATTTTAGGATGAATGAGGATGTTGGCCCGGCTGTCAAAAATAAAAGAGTAGCCGCCCCCCAGGGCATCCATTGCCAGCACGCTGTCTTTGAAATCTTCCACGGAGACAAGCTGGGAAAATTCCGATTTGTACGACGATGCTGAGATGATCCAGTCCCAGGGCTTAAAATAAGCCATGTGCAGTGCCTTGGCGCGTTTTTCAGTGTCCTCCGGATTTTTCCACCAGTATTCCAGGTACCCGTTTTTCTTCACCAACTGTTTCCGGATAAACCCCAATTCAGCATAGCTCTGCCCTTTGACATCCTGGTTAGGGTGGACTTTCATCTTTCCTGTGCTGTCGATGACGTATATGTATCCGGTCTTGCCTATTTTTTGACCCAGCAGCAGACTTTCTGCCTGTTTTTTGGCCTCTTTTTCGGATATCAGATGATTCTGGAAATCCTGGTAGATGTGTTCAATAATTTCCAGATTTTTTTCAGCAATGGCACGCAGGTGAATTTTGATGGAAACCGTTCCGACAGTTTCGATCAGGCTTGTAATCGACTGATTGGAACGCGTCAATGCGGTTTTTATATGATGTTCAAGATAATTTTTTACATGGATATAGTACATGCTGAAACCGCATGAGAAAACAACTGTGGCCACCAGCGAATAGATGAAAAACAGCTTGAATCGTATGGGCAGGCGTTTGGACATATTGTATCTTAAATTTACAGGTTTTGATTTGTAAGCGGATATTCTATCGAAAAGTGTATTTCAAAATGGCTGTGAAATCAAGTCGCTGTTTTACCGGGCAGCCCGTCCGTTGTTTTGCAGCTAGATAAACGTGGTCCAGGTAAGGTGCCCCCCGGAAAATGCAATACGCAAAGTTCCGGGGGATATCGTCCCATTAATGTCAGATATCCAAGCTGCCCAAAACGTCAAGCAGGATATCCGAAGCCTTGTCCAGATATTTCTTCGGCGTTGTCAAAGAGGGCATAAACCGTATGACATTCCCGTATCTCCCGCAGGGAACCAGAATAACGCCCTTGTTCAGCATCGCCATGATGACCTGTCCCATGAGAGCTGCATCAAAAGGCGCTTTGGTTTCCCGGTCTTTGACCAGTTCAATACCGATCATGAACCCTCTTCCCCGGACATCTCCGATACATTCTATGTTCCGGGCCCCCTCTTTAAGTCTGTCCTTTATCTGTTCACCTAATTTGGCAACTCTTTTTATCAGTGCATTGTCATTCTCGGTAAGGATATCGATATTGGTCATGCTGACAGCAGCAGAAACGCCGTTGGCGGCAAAGGTATTGGGCTGGGAACCGTCTTCGATTTTTGCTGCAAGATCCTTGCGCAACGTAACGCCGGCCATCGGCACATCGCCGCCAATGCCTTTTCCAAAGGTCAATATATCCGGTTCAACGCCGCTATGTTCAATGGCCCACATTTTTCCGGAACGTCCTGCACCGGATTGAACCTCATCGGCGATAAAAAGGGCACCGTGTTTTTCGCACGAGGCTTTAACACGCTGAAGAAATTCAGGATTCGGGGCCAGGTATCCACCTTCACCCTGCTGTGCCTCAATGATCACCGCTCCCACATCATCCACACCGGTATACGGCGTATTCAACAGGTATTCCAGATAGTTTGCGCACATGTCTTCACACGCTTCCTGGCTTTTGGTTCCAAAACAGCACCGGTATGCGTACGGGTACGGCACATGGACAACACCGGGGATAAATGGACCAAAATCTTTTCTGTACTGATCACCGGTTGTCAAAGATCCACACCCGCAGTGAACACCGTGATAGGCGCCATGAAATGCCACGATCTGTGAACGGCCTGTAATCTTTCTGACAAACTTAATGGCCGATTCAAGGGCGCTGGAACCGGACTGGGTAAAAAAAGTAATGCAATTATCTTTTAACCCTGCCGGCATGATGCCGGATATCTTTTTTGCCAGATCCAGACGCATGGAACTGCTGCAGTCACTGCCATGCATCAATTTTCCGGTTTGTTTGTGAATCGCCTCAACCACCCTTGGGTGAAGCCTTCCCACTGAATTGACAGCAACACCGGCTGTGATATCGATATACAAATTTCCATCCGGATCTTTTACGGTGGCCCCGAATCCCTGATCATAAACCACCGGAAATCTTCCGGCGCCTCTTGCCATGGATTCAAATTCCGGGGCTTCACCGAGCTGCTTAAGGCTTTTGGGACCCGGCACGGATTCAGTTATTATTTTGGGGGCATCAGGATAGGATAATTTTTCAAGATCGGATTCGTTAATCATGTGATTTCTTCCTTTTAAACTTTGTGTTTATATATTTAGTGTCTACACTACAGCATGCTATCAGTCAGCCATAAAGCCAGTTGCGGGAAAATCATAACCAGGATGAGAACAATGAGCTGAATGGCCACAAACGGCGGGATAGACTTCCAGATATCCCGGGTCGTGATTTCGGGTGGTGCCACCCCTTTCATCATAATCAGTGCCCATCCAAAAGGCGGGGTCAGATATGCCACCTGCATGTTCAAAATAAAAATTATTGAGAACCAGATGGGATCAAAACCCAGAACTTTGGCAATGGGAACAAAAATAGGCGCACAGATGGTAACAACGGCATAGTCATCCATGAACATACCCAAAACCAGAAGAATCAACTGCATGCCCCCCAATACAATCCAGCGGTTTATTTCAAGCGTGCTCACAAGCTCTGTGACCAAAGACTGTGCGCCCTGGCTGGTATAAAACACACTGAATAATGTAGCACCGATTAAAATCCAGAAAACCATCCCGCTGATGGTCATGGTCTGTCTGCAGGAGTCCCAAAGCACTTTCCATGACATTTTCTTCAGAAGAACACAAATAACAAAAGCGCCGGTTGCGCCTACACCGGCAGCTTCGGTTGGTGTGGCAATCCCGAAAAAAATTGAACCCAATACCAGGACGATCAAAAGTGCGGGGAGCAAAATATCTTTCAGGGAAGACAGTCTCAACTTCCAGGTGACCGTTTCCTTAACAGGCGGTGCAAATTCCGGCTGGAGTTGACACCGGATACTGATATATAAAATATAGCCGAATGCGGTGATCAAACCGGGAATCACGCCAGCCAGAAAAAGCTTTCCAATTGATACCCGGGCAATGTACGCAAAAATAATCATGATAATACTGGGGGGAATAATTTCGCCTAACACCCCCCCGGCCATGACAGAACCCAGGGCAAGGGACCGGTTGTAAGACTGCTTGAGCATTGCCGGTACGGCGATCAGGCCCATGGTCAAAATCCCCGGGCCGAAACCACCGCACATGGCAAGGGCCACGCACACGCCGATGGAGATAATGGCAAGCCCGCCTTTAATGCCGGTGAGCCAGAATCCCAATGCCTTGAACATTCGATCCGAAATACCGGAATGTAAAAGAAAATTGCCCATGAGCAGAAACAATGGAATCGTGATCAGATTCGGATCTGTAATCTGCTTATATGTCGTTGTCGCAACAATAAACAGAGAGGTTGAACCTTCCAGAAGGCAGGTCAGAACAACGGTAATCCCCCCCAAAGCAAATGCAACCGGGACCCCAAGTAAAAGGAGGGTCATGAGCCCTCCGAACAACAATATGGTAACCACTTCAATACTCATAAAACCATGCCCTCACCCTGCCCTGAACTATTCAAGATTACGCGTTTGTTTTTTCAACAAGATATAAATTCCTTCCACAAGGAACAATACAGCGGTAATGGGAATTAAAAGTTTCAAAGGATAGAGCGGTATCCGGAATGCTCCATGTGCGGTTTCTTTCATCACGAAAGAATTTTGTCCCATCCAGGCGCTCTGCCAGATCAGAACCACGATGAAACAGACAAATGACAGCAGTGCAAGCAGGTCCGCTGTTTTCCGTCCTTTTCTTGTAAAACGGTTATAAACAACTTCTATGCGTATATGGGTATTCTTCGCCATGGCATAAATCCCGGCAAAAAGGATATACACACCAAAAATCTGGCGATTGACAGGCCAGACCCATATGGTCGGACTGTTAAACGCGTATCTTAATATCACCTCAATGGTTGTACACAACATGATGACCACAATTAAAAGGCTCATCACATCTCCGGCCCGGCAACTGACCGTATCGACAAATTTAAAAACTGCTTTCAGGCTTTTTATCATGCATCTATCCTTATTTAACCCCTCTCCATTCTTTGATCATCTTGATCGCCTCGGCTGACGCCTCATCGCGTTTGGCAACCTCATCCCAGAGTTTATAAGCAATTTCTTTGTGCTGTTTAATTGCTTGGGCAGAGACGTTGCTTTCTTTCAATGTGCCGGCTTTTATCATATTTTCCGCGTTTTTAAATTCTTTGCCGTAGGCTTCCACGGTCGCGGTCCAGTAATTTTCAGCCGCTTTCTGAAGGGCCTGTTTTAAATTATCGGGCAGTTCGTTCCAGGATTTGTTGTTGATCAGCATATGCCCGATCACATGGTCATTATCCCCGGCCCGCACCCAGTAAGGGGCGACTTCATACCATTTTAATCCGGATATGGCACTGATATCCCACTGGCTGGCATCAAGGGTTCCAAGTTTCAACGCCATGTAGGCTTCACCACCGGAAACATAAGTGCCCCGGGCACCGATCATATTGTGAAACTGTGTATAAATCCCTTCGTCCCTGATCTTTATACCTTTCCAGTCGTCAAAGTTTTCCAGCGGTTTTGTGGACAAGACAAAGGGGCCGCCGTATGTATGCATGTCAAGCCAGTAAAGGCCTTGCTTGTCATACTCTTTTCGCAAGATATTGACGAATCCCTTATTATAATAAAAATCTCTTATCACCTGGGCCTTGGCATCAAATCCATCGACTTCATCAATGGTATAAGCAAACGGAATACCGAATTCAATTTCCCCAACCGGAACAATACCGCCCCAGAATGCCCCCATACAGTGAAGCATGTCCAAAAGCCCCCTTTGTGTGGATTCAAACAACTGCTCCAACGGAACAATTTCGGAATCCGCGAAAACTGAAATAATCAGTTTGCCGTCACTGAATTTTTTCACGTCCCGGGCAAAGCCGTCAAGCAGTTCAAAAGAGATGTCGCCATGGGGATATCCGGACTGCAGTTTCCATCTATACACCTTATCTTTGGCAAAAGCAGATCCAACGGAAAAGATGGTACACAGAAAAATGGTGACGAAAACCAACGATACTTTTTTAATTGCTGCAGATAATTTCATGCGTTTCTCCTTTAATCATTTTTAATGACTATAATGCCCACGTTTAATACCACCCGTAAATATATCCCTTCCACCGCCCTGTCAATGGCCGGAAGATGACCATATACAGGCGAACCGCATTTGCTGTTTACCCGGCAGGGCAATTATGCATATAGTTGCCCTGCCAAGGCCATGCCGCTGATTTGCCGGAGTACCGGCATTAACAATGGTCAATTGCGTTTACCGGTAGCAGCCCAGGACCTGTTACCGCAAAAGATATGCAAGGGATTTGGGACGGCCAATAATTTTGAAAATTTTTTGGAACAGCCTTACGCCTGGGATTTTCAGGAAACAAAATGCAAAAGGAGAAAAAGCATGACGGATTATGCAATGATAATCAATGGTAAAAAAGTGTTATCCGACACCACATTTGATGTGGTCAATCCGGCAACGGGAGACGTTTTTGCAAAGTGCCCCAGGGCCACGATTGAGCAACTGGATGAAGCGGTTGCCGCAGCCCGGAAGGCTTTTCCCGGATGGTCGGCCCTGGCCGATGACCAGCGGGTAAAGATCATGAACCGGATCGCCGGCATTATTGAACAAAACCAGGCGGAACTCGCCGGACTGATCACCCGGGAACAGGGTAAACCATTGTCCGGACCGGGGTCCATGTTTGAGGTCGGCGGCTGTATGGCCTGGACCCAGGTTACCGCATCCATGAAACTTGAACCCGAACTGGTGGATGATAACCCGGAGGATACCATTGAACTGTACAGAAAACCCATTGGTGTCGTCGGGTCCATTACGCCATGGAACTGGCCCTTGCTCATCGCTGTATGGCATATCATGCCGGCCCTGAGAGTGGGGTGTACCGTTGTCCTGAAACCTGCATCCTATACCCCCCTGGCCACCCTCCGGCTGGTTGAACTGATCAATGAAGCCCTGCCCCCCGGGGTGCTCAATGTGGTATCCGGCAGCTCCGAGATAGGCAATGCCATGTCAGCCCACAAAGGCATTGACAAAATTGTCTTCACAGGTTCCATTCCCGTGGGCCAGACCATCATGGGCCGGGCCGCGTCCAATTTAAAAAGCCTGACCCTGGAACTGGGAGGCAATGATGCAGGCATTATTCTGCCGGGAACTGATGTTACCCCGCTTTTGGAGCCTTTGTTCTGGGGATGCTTCATTAATGCCGGACAGACGTGCGCGGCCCTGAAACGCCTTTTTGTCCATGAAGATGATTATGAAGATGTCTGCCAGAAATTTACGGATTATGTAACTAAAATTCCTGTGGGGGACGGTATGGATGAAAAGAATCTCATCGGCCCGCTGGGCAATGGGCCCCAGCTCGAAACCGTCAAACAATATGTCGATGATGCCAGGGAAAAAGGCGCCAGGGTCCTGTGCGGCGGGACACCTTGTTCCGGCCCGGGGTACTTTTATCCCCTGACCCTGGTGGCAGATGTAACCGATGATATGGACCTGGTCAAAGAAGAACAGTTTGGCACCGCACTTCCCATCATCAAATATGCCACTGTTGACGAGGCGGTTCAAAGGGCAAATTCCCTTGACGTGGGGCTTGGCGGATCTGCATGGTCCAATGATCCGGAAAAAGCCAAAGCGGTTGCCATGCGCCTTGAAGCCGGGACTGTCTGGGTGAATGCCCATGGAAAACTGCACCCCATGGCCCCCTTTGGCGGAGTCAAATCTTCCGGTATCGGATCTGAATTCGGGCTTGAGGGTCTCAAAGCCTATACTGTGAATCAGGTGGTCAGTGTAGCGAAATAGTGTTTGAACAAAAAGTTGCCCATCTGCCGGGTTGCAGAAAATCTGCAATCCTCACAACCACGGGGTTGCTTTGGTTGCGGATTTTCCTGCGCCTTGCATATGGGCAGCTTTTCGTCCAAACACAGGTTCCCGTTCAAGTACTAAATAGTCACCATTTCATTTCCGGGACTGGGTCAATGTCATAAAGTTAAGAAACTTTTCAGATTAAAACCACGAAGTTCACGAAGAACACGAAGTTTAGTTCTCTAATATCTTCGTGAACTTCGTGTTCTTCGTGGTAAAATAAAATCTGAATGCTTAAGTTTATGGCATTGGGGACTGGGTGGAAATGATGTCATGAATCGCCTGGTAGTCTTTATCAGAAACCGCCACAATGCCTGCCATATTCATGTTCTCCAGCATGGTTTTAAGGCCGGGCGCCGATGAGAGCATGATTTTTCTGATCTGATTTTTCAAGGCATTGTCCACACCGCCGCTGAATACAAAAGGATCGTAATGGATGGGATCGGACTGCCACAGGATCGCTGCCTGGCCAGGAGTTAATATATTTTTCTCAACCGCCTCGTCGATGCGGACAGACGAGACAAAGGCCGCATCCACATGCCCGCCCAGGACGGATTGAATGGAACGGTCATGGGAGCCGGTATAGACGATGGTCCCGAAATACGCCTTCAAAGGGGTACCGATGTGCTTTGAAAATGCCATGCTCGGAATAACAGAACCTGAGGTGCTTTCCGGATCTGTAAAGGCAATCTTTCTTTGTTTCAGATCCCCGGCCGATTTAAACCCGTTCTTTTTTAAGGTAAACAGAACCGAATAATAATAACTTCCTTCGGGCGTAATGAATCCCTTTTTTCTGGCAAAGGAGGCAAAGGCTTCCACCCGGTTATCCCTTGCCCTTGCCCTGGCATAGGATGCCGGGCCCAGAACGGCAAAATCAATGGTCCTGGAAAGCACCCCTTCAATCACGGCATTGTAAGACTGGGGACGAACAATTTTAATGGATTTCTGCAATTTTTTTTCTAACAGATCAAGCAATGGACTTAACTCCTGAATCTGCTGATCAAAATTTTTCTTAGGGATGGCTGAAAAATAGAGTACACCACGGACATGGTCCGTTAGCGCAGGCTGGCTAAAAGCAAAGGAAGAAAAAGGCCCAAGGATTAATCCCAGCACGATCACACATCTGGTAAAGTAAATTATCATCTTATATCTTTCTGACAGGTGAAATAATGAATTCCCGGATTTTGTTTTCAGACACCGGACGGCTGAAAAGATATCCCTGGACCTGCTCGCATCCGGCCACCCTGAGGCTGATCAGCTGATCACTGGTTTCAACGCCTTCGGCCACAACGGTTAAGTTCAGCTTTTTAGCCAGCGTAATGGTTGAAGATACAATCGGATTGTCATGGTAACTGTTCCGGATATCCTGGATAAAACTTCGGTCGATTTTAAGGGAATTCACGGGAAGGAAACGAATATGCTCCAAGCTTGAGAACCCTGTGCCGAAATCATCCAGAAAAATTTTCACGCCTTTGTCAAACAGCGCCTTAAGGTTGTTAATCACAATGTCCCTGTCATCGATAAAGGCGTTTTCAGTCACTTCGATTTCAATATATTTAAATGGTATATCATGCTGTTTAAGAATGTTTTGAAACCGGTTTGCATACGCCCTGTCCTTGAGTTCAAGCGGAGAAACATTGACAGCAATGGGGATAAGATCCATCCCGGCAGCGCGCCAGTTGTTCAGCTGCCGGCAGGCCGCCTCAACAACCCAGGCCCCGAGATCCATGATCAGTCCCGTCTCTTCGGCAATCCCAATGAAATCCGGAGGAAAGATCATGCCATGGTGGGGATGCCGCCAGCGGATCAGGGCCTCAAGACCGACCACCCGGTAGTCCTGCAGCCGGACTTTAGGCTGATAGTGCAGTGTAAACTCCCCCTGGGTTATCGCCGAAGGCATGCGCTGTTCAAGTGCAAATTTCTCAACAGATACGGTATTCAGGCTTGGATCAAAAAAACGGTACTGCCCCCGGCCTGATTTTTTGGCTTTATACATTGCCGCATCCGCATTCAGCAGCAGGGTTTCAATATCTTCCCCATCCCTGGGGTAGACAGAGATACCGACACTTGGGCTGGTAATGATCTCATGGCCGTCCAGGTCCGGACAGGGCTTTGAAACAACGGCGGTGATATTTTCAACCACCGTGGCAATATCCCGTTCCCTGGCAACCTCCGTGAGCATGACAACAAATTCATCTCCCCCGAACCTTGAAACGATATCTGATTTCCGGGTACACATTTTCAGCCGCAGGCTCACCTCTTTTAACAACAGATCCCCGATATGGTGGCCAAGGGTGTCATTGATCTTTTTGAACCGGTCAAGGTCGATAAACAGAACAGCATAACAAAACTTGTTGCGCTTTGCCTGGAGAATGCTTTTTTCAGCCAGAGAGATAAACAGGTTCCGGTTATAAAGTTCGGTGAGCGGATCAAAAGAGGCCGCTCTGCTTGAGGCTTTATGCTCTTTCTCCAGATTTTGTATCAATCTTTGATTTTCCTGGTTGAAAAGGGCCAGGGCATCCAGATACGCCTGGTTCCGGTTGATCATTTTAAAAAGAAGGACAATGCCTGAAAGCCCCAGCGAAGTCAAAATAATCAGGACCCAGAGCAGCCGGTTCCGATATTGATTAAAATCTGAAAGAAACTCGTCCTGTCCGATACTGATGGTAATCATAAAAGGATAATCATGGACACGCAGGTATGTCAGATAGCAATTTCCAAAATCGGAATACCTGCCGTCCCTGAAACCGGAGACCCCGGAAATTGATCCTGCCGGCATCATTTTTACCGGCGAATTTCCAACAACCAGTCCGCCGCTTTCAAACCGGGCCACCTCTTCCCCCTGATCATGTTGTACCGTTATCGTGCCGGTCCTGCCGATATCAATATTCTGTAAAAGATTCAAAAAATATCCGAAATCCATCTCAAGGAGCATGGCACCTTTAACTGCAGCACCGATTCCGATGGGAAACAGGAACGGCACCTGCCAGGAAATATTGGACAGCCTGTTATCCCGGGGCATCACTACGGGCTGGCCTGAACCCAGCATTTTTTCAATCTGTTCTCTTATCTTATCCGGCCGGTCCCCGCTTCCGGGAGAGGATTCATAAAAGGACCTGCCGGACAGGTCATAAAGAACAATTCGGGTAAACGTCCGTTCACCGTAGAGGAAACCGGTTATATCTCCGGAAGGCGATTTTGTTCCATCAAACCATTTTGATGCAAAAAGCTCAATCGTATGCCGCTGTTCAAGAATCTGGAACAGATTTTCAGCCAGGACCCCGGCCAGATTCTGCTGTTCGCGTTCAAGACCGGCCACAAGCTCTTTTTTATTTTTATCCACCTGAAATAAAAACAGGCACCAGGCGAGCATAATCAGAACCGTACCCAAGGCGATAATCCCCTTTTTTAAAAACCGGGAATCAAATCCCACAGGATTAAGCACATCCCTATCAAGGAAATCAGGTATTTTCATATTCAGCCTTGCGTATCCTGCACCACCTGTATTCATAACCCGCTTGCACCATCCAGCCCAACAATATGCGCATCAGTATATAATAGCAATATTGGTACCAAACTTTCAATTATTTCCAGACAATTTAACACAAATCTAATACGCCTGAACCCGCGCCTTATCCATACTCCGTCTTTAAAAGACCCTATCGGCAAGATCCAGGGAATGAATAAACAACTTGCATTTTTTTAAAAATTCGTATATTTATAAACGTTTTGTTTTGAGTTAATATTCATATTCAGGGCTGGCTGCGCCGGCCTTTTTTTGCTTTTAAGGAAAACCATGTCCCATAAAGATTTAAACCAGGCCGGGTTCGGTGAAATGAACTTGAGCCCGGATGTTTTTGCGGCTTTGCAGACGGTTGGTTACGAAACACCGACACCGATCCAGGCCATGACCATTCCCCGTATGATTGCGTGTAAAGACCTGCTGGGTCAAGCCAGGACCGGAACCGGAAAAACAGCGGCCTTTGCACTGCCGCTGCTTTCCCGGATTGATCTTAATAACAGACGGCCCCAGATTCTTGTGGTCACCCCGACCCGGGAGCTTGCCATCCAGGTGGCCCAGTCCTTCAAGAACTATGGCGTAAACATGAAGGGCCTTAATGTTCTGGCTGTATACGGTGGGCAGAGCTATGGTCTCCAGTTAAACCAGTTAAAACGGGGCGTCCATGTGATTGTGGGAACACCGGGCCGCCTCATGGACCATATGCGGCGAAAAACCGTCTGCCTTGCCGATCTTACAGGCCTGGTCCTGGATGAAGCGGACGAAATGCTGCAAATGGGATTTATTGATGATGTTGAATGGATTTTATCCCAAATACCCCAACCAACCCCGATCGCACTTTTTTCCGCCACCATGCCGGCCCCGATTCAGAAAATTGCCGGCAAATATCTTAAAAATCCTGAAAAGATTATTATCCGCCATGATTCAGATGTCACCAGCACCATTCATCAAAAATTCTGGCTGGTGAAACATGTAAAAAAAAGTGATGCGCTTGTCCGTATACTTGAAGCCTCGTCCCATGATGGCGTCATCGTATTTACCAGGACCCGGAATGACACAATGGACCTGACAAAAACCCTGGAAGAAAAAGGATTCAAAGCAGAAGCCCTGAACGGAGACATTGCCCAGGCAGCCCGGGAACGGACGGTGAACCGGTTGAAAAACGGGAATATTGATATTCTTGTGGCCACGGATGTGGCGGCAAGGGGGCTTGATGTTGACCGGATTTCCCACGTCATCAACTACGATATGCCCTCTAAAACCGAGCCCTATATTCACAGAATCGGGCGGACCGGGCGGGCCGGACGAACCGGTGAAGCCATTTTATTTGTACAGCCAAAAGAAAAATGGATGTTAAAACAGATTGAAAAAGCCACCCGCCAGAAGGTTGAAGAAATGACCCTGCCCTCCAACAGGGAAATCAATAAAAAACGGGTGGATGATTTTAAAAATAAAATTTGCCAGACCATCGGCACCGAAGATGTAAGTGCGTTTACGGATCTGGTGGAGACCACCGCAAAGGAACAGGATATTTCAATTTCCCAGGTGGCTGCGGCCCTGGCAAAGATGCTCCAGGGCAATACACCGTTTCTGCTTGAGGAGAAGGTTGACAGGCCTGCCGCAAAAAAGACCCGTGCAAAAACCGGAAAAAAAGCCAACGCGCCTGTTGCACCAAAACAGACCAAAGCACCCATGGCAGCGAAACAGACCAAAGCACCTGTTGCACCAAAGCAGAACCAGGCACCTGGCCGGCTTCACCTCCTCAATAAAATTGCGCCTGCCGAAAAGGGGATGGAACGATATCGCATTGAAGTGGGTTACAAGCATGGCCTTAAACCCGGCGATGTTGTCGGTGCCATTTCAAATGAATCCGGTCTGGAAAGCAAGCTTATCGGCGCCATCAATATTGACTATGATTATTCTCTGGTGGATCTGCCCTTTGGCATGCCTAACACCATCTTTAATCTGCTGAAAAGGACCTGGATCAGATCACAGAAGATGTCAATTTCGAAATATGCCTGCTAAAAAGAGACAGGAATCCAAACGGAGATACTTCCCCCGGACACGGGGAACTCTCCCCATCCGTCGGCGTTTATAGCAACCGTGGTGCCGTCCATGTTACCCAGGGCGTCGCGATACTGCCCGTTGGCGTGGATTTTCCCTGGTTCCAGCCACATCGTTCCGCCGCCGCCGATGGAAATGACGGCTGCCAGACCGGAGCCGGGGTGCCCCGCGGCGCCCTCGCGTGTCCAGCCAATCATGTGGGCATGCTCGAACCGGTCACGCTGACAACCGTAGGCGTGTGACTGTCGAAGTTCCATAAGCCGCGGCAGATGAGGGACGGGAACCATGTTGATTTCGTATTCCTTGCCGTCCCTGCCCTTGTCTTTGTACTTTGCCCCAAACCAATCCGCGTAGAAGACACAGGGGTATCCGTCTTGCCGCAGCAGGATAAATGCATAGGCTGCGGGTTTGAACCACCAGTCCACAGGGGACTCCAGTGACTGGAGGGGCTGACTGTCATGGTTTTCCACGAACGGGACAGACAGGGCCGGCTGATCTTTGGTGAGCGTGCCATCCAGGATTGTCCTCAGGTCGTAGTGCCCATTGGCCCGGGATATATAGTGAAACTTCATATGAAGCGGCACGTCAAATAGGGACATCTTGCCATGCGTGGATCTGATGTAATTGTGCAGCTCTTCCACATTGCTTGACCAATATTCGCCCACTGCAAAGAACCCGCTCTTTGCATTTAAAGAGGCGACCCGGCGCATGTGGTCCAGCCACTCACGAAAGAAACTGAATTGAATATGCTTGACAGCATCAATCCGAATACCATCAATTCCGGTGGTCTCCAGGTACCAGCGCCCCCAGCGGGCGTATTCCGTGCGGACCTCCGGGCAGTTCATATCCACATCCGAAAACATGAGATAATCGTAATTCCCATTTTCCCCGGAAACCATCTGGTCCCAGTCCTTGCCGCGATTCGTGAACTTGAAAATCGCTTTTTTATATAAGTTCTCGGCCCAGTCCGTGCCGTCGAAGCAATCGTAATTCCATGTAAAACCGGAATATTTTCCCGCACGCCCCGGAAAGGTGAATT
Organism: Desulfobacter vibrioformis DSM 8776; assembly: GCF_000745975.1. Taxonomy (GTDB): domain Bacteria; phylum Desulfobacterota; class Desulfobacteria; order Desulfobacterales; family Desulfobacteraceae; genus Desulfobacter; species Desulfobacter vibrioformis. The sequence goes on from NZ_JQKJ01000019.1 coordinate 51,641, forward strand.
CCGTCCACGCCTCGATCCAGCAGTCCGGTTTTTCCGGATTGACAATTTCAAAGCACCGTTCGTCTCCTTGCACTTCCACGGCCTTCACCCACTCGGTGCGATCCGCGCCGCCCTTGTGATTAAAAACGATGTCTGCGTAAACCTGCAGTTTCTTGTCGTGCAGTGCCTTAATCGCTTCAAGATACTGGACACGGGTGCCGTACTTCGTGGGAACCGAACCTTTCTGGTTGAATTCCCCCAGATCGTACAGATCATAGACACCGTACCCGACATCGTGTGCGCCGGCCTGCCCCTTGTACGCAGGCGGCAGCCAGACCGCACTAAACCCGCAATCCCCCAAGGTTCGGGCCGAATCACGCACCTGGTTCCAGAACGTTCCATCATTGGATGTATACCAATGAAAATACTGCATCATCACGCCATTCATCTGAGACATCGTAAAACGTCCTCCTTTTTTTCCGAGATTAAGAATCCAATATCAGATTTCCTGATCCCATGTTTCAACTGCTGACAGATAGTTTGCCATATCATGATCTTCGATCCCGTCAATCCCTTTTTCCTTCAGGGCGTTAAAGGCACCGTCAAAATAGTCTATGAATTTGAACCAGAATCCGGGTTCCCGGGAAATTTTTTTCTCTTCCGAGATATACAGATAGGAGCCCACATGGCTGTAGCCCATTAAACGGGCCGGCACCCGGGTGACAATGTCATTGTTGTTATGAAACCTGAAAAACCGCTGCTTGCACTCCATATTAAACACCTGGGCAGTAGTCCGTGTCATGGCCCGGGGCTGGCCAAAGGTGTATACGCTGGTAAAGGGCTTGTCTTCGTGTATATATCTGGCTGCGGCAATGGTGGCCATGGCACCGCCTAAACTGTGCCCGGTAAAAAAAATAGGCCGCCTGCCCTGCTGCTGCAGCTCCCGGCATTTTGCATCCAAAGGAAGCCACACATCTTCGAGGGATTTCCAGAAACCGCGGTGAAACTGGCCGAACAGGACGCTTGTGGCAAAGGCATCTATGTTGTCCATCCAGTCCTTTAGTTCATTGGTTCCCCGAAAAGCCATGCACAAAAAGTTTTCATGCTCGACCACCGCTGCCTGGGCACTGTTTTTATCAATCCCGTACACAGAAATAAATTTGTTATCATCCTGTTTCAGGTTCATTAAAATCCGGTCTTCATCAGGCATCTGGTTTCCTTCGGATTTTTTTAAATACACTTCCTTTGCAATCCGCGCCATCCAATAGGCATTTCCTTCATCCAGAACGGTTTTGTACGGTGATACGTTTTTCATTTTTCCTCCCGTCATTAACCTGCTTCAAAGAAATTAACCAACCAATGTTCAGCGTGTCGGTGTTGCAGGGCGTGTTATATCCCAGCTTTTTTCAATTTGCCGTTTATTCTGTTATCAAATTTTTCCTTGTTGATGATAAAGCGTTCATGCTTGCCGCGGGTAATGGTATCAAAATTATCATGGGCCTCAACATCGAATACCAACCGTTTTCCATCAACCTCTACAAGCTTTGTTTTTACAGTAACAGTTAACCCAGGCGGTGTTGCTGCGACATGACTTACGTTGATATGCGTGCCAACGGTTTGTTCTTCAGGCCAATTAAGGTGGGGGTTAATTGCCTGGATACAAGTCCACTCAATTAATCCAACCATATATCCTGTCGCAAATACGTTTGGCATCCCCTGAAATTCATCGGCTTCCGGATACAGGGCGGGAACCAGTTTTGACTTGGTAATTGTGAATGAAAAGCTATATTCTATACCTGGTTTTAGGCTGTCTTTCATATTTACCTCCTGAGAATAACCAAAAGTTGAGACCCGAACGTTTTTTACGCGTCGATTCTCAAACGACTTGTTATCTTTTCTTTTAAATTTTTCAAAAACGCTATTTAAAACCGCCAAACAGGCTGAAAATGCCATGTTTTAAAAAGCAATCCACCTCTTTAAAACCAATTTGTGTTAACGCTTGTAGTTGAGAACCAAGTGTGTCCGGCATATTGTCTGTATTTTTTTTGTACTGGTCAGGAATTCCAACTAAATTTTCGCTCATTTCTTTGTCTGGATGTTCTTTTATCCATTGACGCCAAAGCGACAAAAACCAGTTTTCAATTTTTGTCGAAACCGGAGCAACAACATCATAATGTGCAAAGCATCCTCCTGGAGATAAAAGTTCATAAATATATGAATATAAGCGCTTTTTATCCTCCGATGGTAAATGGTGAATAGCCAGTGAAGAATAAACGAAATCAAAAGTTTGGTTCAGCAACTGGCCGGAAAATAAACTCTGGAAGTTTGCCTGAATGAAATTGATATTTTCCTTTTTTCCTAAACGTTTTTGGGCCGCTTCAAGCATTTCATTTGAGCCATCTATAAGTGTTATGCTTGTGGGGGAAAATGTTTTCAATAATTCCTCTATAAACAAACCGTCTCCACAGCCAAGGTCTAATACATTATTTTCGCTTTTTGCATCAAAGAAATAGCCATAGAGTGATTTTGCGGTTCCAATAAATTCACGCCGGAAAGGCAGGTAAATATTGGCTTTATCCCTATAGTTCCGGGAAAATTCTCTATTGGTCCATCGTGTTTCTTCAAATTTTGACATTTATATTCCCTTTAATTGCCTGATAGTTTCTTTGCATGCTGAAAGATAACGTATTTCTCACCGGCCGGTGTGTAACGGCAGCGGAATACCGGTCAGGTGCAGAAAATGGTTAGCGGACTTGTTATTGAGAGAAGGATGTTTTCGCAATGTAACAGTGCATATAATCAATGGTACTATCTTCCTCCCTGTTTGCTGCTGGTCTCTGTTTTTGCCGTGCTAATTTTTAAATTTTGTTGAATTAGGTATCATGTCCCCGGAATTCTATGTTAAATTTTTCCAGATTTAAAGTAACTATCATCATTAAGAAAATGAAATGAAATTGCATTAGTGATAAAGTATCCCGAGTGAGGGGTGTTTTCCGGAACGAAAAAAGTATCACCTTTTCTATATATTGTTTTTTCATTTCCGATGGTAATCTCAAATTCACCATCAACGACAATTCCCCATTCCGCAGCATGCGTGTGAGTAGGAATCTGCGTACCGGCTTTAGCTTCAAAAATAACTGCCTGATTTGATGTCCCCTGGATAAGATGGCCGCTTATGCTATTTGTAGGTGTGATTATTTTGGGCAACTCTTTAATAATTTGTGGTAACTCTTCACTCATTGTAATTCCCTCGTATAAAATTTTTTTCGATTTCTTCCGCGGATGACTTCGCTCTTATGAACTTGCTCAACGGTTGAACGATAGTTTCTCCTACATTGCCCAGAGCCCGCAGGGCGGCAGGTAATGTCAGGTGTAAACATTTGTTGGAAAACTTTAATCCCATACAAGTGCAGCTTGAAATCTATTAACATTGGGACAAACCGTAAACGACAGAGTGTCCCTTCATAATAGTTTGTGCACTTCTCTTGTATACAATCCTTTCAATTTCATTGCTTTTAAAATAAAGTTCAATTTCAAGAATCCCTGCTGGATTTTCGATTTTCACCGTGCAGCTATTATTTAACGGTTTTAAATTGTTTTTATCAGACATCAGGTTATGCGCAATTGTGCCTTCGAGAAGACAGGCGGCTGCCAAACATCCGCCACCTGACACAGCAAGAGAATTATGAGGTTTTTGGGGAGTGAAGTATCTGACATGAATATCACCACCTTTCAAAGGATCTGAAATAAAACATATTTTCGGTATCGTCTCACTATGTTGTAATTCTTCCTTTGTCATCAACGTACCATCAGCTTTTCTAAGTTTCATTTTTAATCCAGCTTCCATCCAAATTTTCTGAAGCTTTTTATACAAAACTCCGTCAGCCTTTAATTCATCAACACTCTCGTAGCCTGTTTTATTAACATCATTCGCTTTGATAATTACCATGGGAACATTTACGTCCAGGCATGATGCTTCGATACCCTCTATCAGGTCAATTTTTTTTCCTGTGGGAAAAAGCTTTCCTGTTTTTGCACCAGCGGGATTTTGTAATTCCAATTTAATCTCCGGGTACCTGCCAATTACCCCTGGTATTTCTATGTGGTCTACAATCTTGTTATTAAAGACATTAATATATGCATGAGTCAGCTTCCCTGTATTTGTGTTAAAAATCTCAACCGTGTTTATTCCGTTTTTTACATCTATTTGTCTTGTTTCCAGCAGATAAAGGGGAATGGCTGATGACATATTTCCACAGTTAACACGCCAATCAATGCTGCTTTTATCAGCAGCGAACTGGGCCAGGGTGCTTTTTACTTTCCGTTTTTCCTTACTGACCACCTCCACAATAAATAGCTTATTGCTTGTCGGTATAACACGCCCAAGGCCGGTGATCTGGTTATTACCGGGTATATTAGTTTCTGGAATACCCATAACTTTGCGAATTAACTCATCTCGTGTTTTCTCATCAACAGGAAGATCGTCCTTATTTATTACAACGCCTGTAGATGTGCCACCACGCATATGATAGAGCGGAATTTCACATGTTTCAAAATTAGTCATAATTTAATTGCTTTCCAACTTTTCAAAATCACCGGCTTGCCCATGTGCATTTTGATTGTTAAATATTCTTCCGATTTTTCTATATAACCGTTATTCGGCCCCGAAAAATGGGGGATAGGCCCCAAATAAAAATTTTTTAAGAATAATTACTGCTATTCAAGTTGGTTATCGGTTATCATGACCAGACCCCATTAAGTCTATATTGTTAAAATATGAGCATTGTTTCTTAACAATTGGGTCAATGGTTCACCCCAATATTTAATTTCTATGTTAAGCAGTTCTAATTTCTCTAAAAGTCCAAGGTGTTCAGCACATGATTTACAAGCTGAAATATGCACTCCCTCCAATTCTGCTTCTTCGATAAGTTCTTGTATTTTTATATTTTCTGCAACCAACTTTGCGGTTGCTCCCCAAATAATGACGGTTACCTCATTCCACCATTTTTTTCGTTTTGAATTGATCCCATACATAAAAACCATCATTTCTGCGGTTATCAAATTATCATTTGTCCAGAGGATGTATAATTGATTCTCTTTCATAGTTTAAAATGGAGTCCTTCCTTTTGCATTTGATGTTTAATGTTGCTAATCAGTCGCGCGTTTTTTTGTGTCGGCTGCATTGGCCTCAACATCCGTTCAATGGCCGGCGTCTGCTTGTCGCCCTTTTCAAGTTTTGCCAAATATTCAGATGGCACCACGCCACCGATGATCCGGTTGGTACGGAATGACAACGCCGGAACATATTGCCTCAAGCACCAATTTTTCAAATTTGCCCGACCCTGTCACGCTATCAGGATATTCTTCCATCCAACGCAAGAGATCCGCTGGAATCCAAGGCAAAGGCGCATCCGTATCAGCCAACGTTACGAACTTGGCTTGATCCTGAAGTGAGAAAGCGCAATCAACACATACTGCAAAAAGAAAGTGATCCGGCTTCAATGATTTGCGTTGACTATACATAATGATCGGGTTTTCTCGGACCGCTGCCGAGGTCGAGCACTCGGGTCTCCGTTTCCAGACGCAGCGCCGCGCCGGGAGTGGCGAGCTTTTCGGGTGAGAACGGGTTATGGATGCGGTGAGCACTTTCGGTGATGTTGAAGATCCGTGGAATATCCAATGTAAAAAATCTCCTTTTGCCTTGTTATGTGTGCTTGAATCACAAATCAACTGTCCAAGACGCTTTGAAGTTCACTTCCACAACGGCTAACAAACTTATTATACTGGCCTTTAGTTAGAAACAATCTATGAATTCCGGCTTGTTTTTGTTGGCCCTTATCTAAATTTTGTTTTTGGTCGAAGCCAACTTTAATGATACCCAATGAATCAAGGTCAATCTCTATAAAATAGCGAGTATCTTCATTTTCAATTCTGCTCATCAATTTTGCCTCCGTGTGTGTTTGATTTTATGCGATCATTCCTGTTTTAAACACATAACGTTGCTGATCAGCCGCGCGTTTTTTTGTGTCGGCGGCATTGGCCTTGTTAAATATTATTGCCGCTGTTTTCATGAATCACGTTGGGATCACCATCCCGGCCTCGACCATATCTGCATCGGCCTCAACATCCACGCCTTCTTCCTGCTCCCCGCCCACGTAGGTTGCCTTACCAGTGGCTTGCCCGATCAGGTCCAGCAGGCGTTTTTGCCGGTCAGCCATAAAGGCTTCAAATTCGTTGCGGCGCAAGATGTCCGGGTCAATCAGGTGCGAACGAAGATAGGAATTGAGCCTCTCCCGTTCAATGGCCGGCGTCTGCTTGTCGCCCTTTTCAAGTTTTGCCAGATATTCAGATGGCGCCACGCCACCGATGATCCGGTTGGTGCGGAATGACAACGGCGTCTTGTTGATGATCGAGTCATAAACGGCTGGCTTGATGCCCTGCTTCTTACACCAGTCCTGGGGGAAGATGTGGTGAATGTCTACGTTTTCACCAAAGAAAACCGTGTGATCGAATTTCTGGCCGGAGCGAAAATCTTGTGCCCCTTCTTTCATCAATAGCGCGTTCATGCCCTTGTAGGCCGCAGACAACCGCATGCGCATTGTCTTAAGCCGGTCGGCGCGGAAAGTGGTCTCACTCACCGTTGTTGGCTCCGGCCCTCCTTGCAGCCAAGCCGGTACTTCGGTAAAATCTTTGGCAATCCGCGATTCGACTGCCGAGCCATATAGCTCGCCGAACACACCGTTCCAGTACCATTGCACAAGCTTGGCCCGATTGGCCTGGTGCTCCCATGCCTCGCCGATGTCGGCGATGATGGCAGCCAGCGGCACGATCTGTGATTGGTAGGGCAAATCAAAAATGCGGTAGATGTGCAGCATGTGGAGAAACTTTGCGGCCTGCATAAAGCCATGCTCGACTTTTTTCTCATAGTGCTTGTAAGCGATTAGCGGCAGGCTCAACAAGGCCTGTCGGTTACCAGTAACGAATGGCAGTTCTTTGCCCTGTTTGCCGGTGCGTTCTGCCTCTCGGCGGCGCTCCCGCGTGTAGAATAGAGAAATAGCCTGCAGAAAATCAGTGTTGCTGACATTAGCGATGATTCCCGTTTCCGAATCAGCCGGTCGCAGCGTATCCACAAAGCGCCGATGCCGGCCTTTTTGCATTTCATCACCGTACCAGTCCTTGCGTAGCTCGTGGCCGTCGGCAGCATACATCGCCGTCACCAGCTCAAAGGCGTCCAGTGGCTTGCCACCGGTGTTGACCTTTTCGAACACCACGCAGACTGCCTCTTTCGATGTGGAGCGATCGAGTGAAATCACCGGCACCCGGTAATACTTGAAATTCTCCAGCACCTCACGCTTGAACTTGCGGAAGGTCTCACGCACGGTTTCATTAGCGTCACCCTTCCAGTATTGAGCGAAGCCGTCCTGCCAGCGGTCCCAGTCGAACACCTGGGTCACCGGGAACGTCAGCTCAGCATATTCCTGCTCGGGCGTGGACAGGTTGGTCACCACCTCGCGGCCGAAATTGGTTCGGATGATCCGATCCTCCGGCACGCCCAGGATTGCCTCTTCGCGGTCGATATTCGGGTCCAGCGCCTTCCGGATATCAATGTAGAACCAGCGTTTCACCTTCTTTTTTTTCGGCGTCACCGTCTCGACGACCTTCCTGCGCAGCGTCACCTGATACAGCGATGTCATGCGCTGCTGGCCATCCAGCAACAGCGAATGCGGTGAAACCTGATTTGCCGCCGCAGGCGCGCCCTCAACCGGTCGGGGTTTGAAATTCACCTCCCCGCCCGAATCCAGCGACATCAGCGCACCCACCGGAAAGGCACGCGACACTGAGGCAATCAGACTTTTGATCCGATCTTCGTCCCACACCCAGCTGCGCTGAAAATCCGGCAGTTGCAGTTCTCCGCGATGGCAGTCCTCCAGCAATTTATATAGATCGTAAGGATTAGTCTGAAAGGTTGATCCGGCCATGAATTTGTTCCTCTCTATATAGTGGTGGCATGATTATCTCTAACGTTGCTAATAAGCCGCGCGTTTTTTTTTCGGCGGCTGAATTAGCCGATTATGCTTATTATCTTTCATGATAAAATCAGTGATTGTTTCAGCCAGATCAGTGTTTATTGGTAGATCTGGTTGATTATAGGTTGCGATATTATGCATTCGATCTGATTCAGAGTTTTTGAAAATATGATTCATTCCTTTGATAAATTTCAATTGTGAGTTCGGATTTGCCTTGGCAAGTATTTTTGCATCATCTTCACATACTTGGATGTCGGTTGAACCTTGGATAATCAACACAGGCATTTTTAGATTGGCAATTTCCTCGGCTGGATCATATTTGAACCAAGAAATCATATATGGCTGCACACTGGGCCTTAACAGAGAATATAATAGCGGATTAACACCATCAACTGTCTCCCCTTGCCTAAGTTTATCAATAATGGGCAGTGCGATATTCAAGACCTCGGGTGGTTGGGACTTGAGCTGTTCAATTATGGTCTTATCTGCCGAAAGGCCAGGGCCTGCAATTGAGATGAATTTATCAATGCCGTTCTTTCGAGCTGAAATCATTCCAATTAATGAACCCTCGCTATGTCCGATTATTATTACCCTATTAAACCTCTCATCTTTCTTTAGTAATTCAGCCCAATCTTGCGCATCTGATATGTAATGCTCGAATCGCAATTCATCTTCTTTTTCACCGGCTTTCTGACTTTTTCCGATGCCTCTTTTGTCATATCTCAATGTTGCAATGCCGTTTTTTGACAAAGCCTCTGCCAGCATCTTTAAAGAATTATTCTTCATTGCAGGATTATTGCCGTCTCTGTCTGTCGGTCCCGATCCGGCGATAATCAACGCGACTGTAACTGAGTTCTTTTCATTGGGAACAATAAGAGAGCCTTCCAATGTCCCTGTTTCGGTTTCAAGTTTAATGATAGTTTCTGATTGGTCAGCAAATAAACCGCTTGTCATAAAAAGAGAGAGCAGCACAGTAAAGAAACATATTTTCATATTCTGTCCTTTTTAGAGCATAGTAAACGGTTCAGATTTTGGCTCGTTGCGCTCACACAATCTAACCTTATTGGTTATGTGTTACTCGTAATGGGTCCACATACGAAGAATTTTTACCGTATGCTCTTCATCAAGAACTTGGTAGACTAAACGATGTTGTATATTAATTCTTCGCGAATATGCCCCTGATAAATCTCCAATTAATTTTTCATATGGGGGGGGCACTTGAAAAGGGCTTTGTTTAAGGACTTCAATTAGCGTGATAGTTTTTTTCTTAAGACCAGAGGATGCTATTTTTTTAGCATCTTTTTGGGCCTGTTTAGTGAAAATAATTTTCCATTTCACCAGTCAAGTTCCTCGCTACAGTCTTCTATAGGCGTTTTGAGACCTTCAAGTATAGCCTCTCTCATACCGGGGATATTAACCAGAAACATTGTTTCTTGTATGGCTTTCCAATCACCTTCGGATATAAGAATAGCATTCCCTCTTTTTCCGGTTATTGTAATGGGCTCATGAGTTGATGCTGTTTCATCAATTAGCCTGTATAATTGTTGTCTTGCTTCTGTAGCAGTTAAAGTTGCCATGTTGCACCTCATTGTTTTGTTGCACTTCATTGTTTTTTACAAGGTACGTCATTGCGTACGCTTTGTCAAGTTGTAACACATCTCGCGGTAGGAACGCCAGTCACCCAGCGCCCCCCGCACAGTCCCGGACGTGCGGTTTTCCCGCATCCGGTTCTTCGGTTAGACTCGCTTCCGCGCGGACCTTCACAGTTACCCGTTACAAGATCCAATTGCTATTCCCCGCAGTGAGGTTGGCTCATGTTATCCAGCCCTACATGTCCGGCACGAGTTTCCTTTGTGGGCTGCGTCCTTCCGTCAGGTCCTTTCCCTTGCATGCATGGTTTACGCATACGTGTGGCCGGCTTTCCCGACCTCTGAGTACTATGCCTGATAAGACACCCCATTGGCATATACGGGAAATTGCAGATTTTTTTGTATTCAATAAATTAGCGACATCTTCTTGTGTCAAGCCAGCATCTAAACGAGCCTGTTTAAGAAGAACTCCGATTTTAAAATGCTCATATCCTTTATCAAAATTTTTGGCGAAAATGAGACTTTTCTTTTGAAATGAATTGGTCAAGATGATTAATTCTTGTCCGTCAAAAAATCCAAGGAGACGAAACGTATCTCTCCCGACATCAACCCTCACTTCCCAAATATCATTTGTATTGACCAGTTTCTTAAAGTATTTGGATGGAACCTGATCAATTTCTCGAATCAATTTCAAAACCCAAGCGACTTTTGTAGCCTGAACATCTGTCAAAGAGTCTAAATGCTTTCGAACAGGGCATCTTCCAGCTGTCGTATGGTAAAATGAAATTATTTTTATACCTATGAAGTATACAAATATGTAAACTTCTTCAAGGGTACAAAAATTGGATTGTTTTGGCAGCGAACACTGGTTTCATCTGCGTTGCCCAGAGTGAGGAACGAACAGCGGGTAACGTCAGGTGTAAACACTCGTTATGTGATTAATTTAATACATGATTTTGCTTCTTGTAACGCGTCGATAAATCTATCAATTTCTGTCTCGCTAATTATAAGTGGTGGATCAATCCTTAAAGATGAACCTCGATTTCCTACAATATATCCTCTCTCAATAAGCTTATTATAAAGAAATTTAGTAATTTCTTCGTTTTTGATATCAACAGTGAGCATCAAACCCCTACCCCGAACTTCCGTAATAATTTTTTTATCAACAAGTGCTTCAAGCTGTTTATGTAAAAGTAAACCACTACTCTCTGCTTTAGATATCAGATTTTTTTCTTCGATATACTGGATCACTCCATATACTACTGAAGCTCCCAAAGGATCATTTTGATGGGACTGTGAATAATGAAAAGGTTTTCGGTCTAGTTCCCTTGCCGCGGATTTGTTGATCAAAGCGATACTTACGGGATACCCGTTTCCAATTCCTTTACCGACAGCTATAAAATCGGGATCAATGTCATAATGCTGATAACCAAACCATTTTCCTGTGCGTCCAATACCGGTCGTTACCTCATTAGCGACAATTTTTCCCCCGTTGTTTCGAACAATCTTGGCGATATTACTTATTAACGCCTTTGGTGGAAAACGCACAAAACCAGAAGAGCTACCTGGTTCAAAAATAAATTCAGATATGTCTTTTGGTATTTTTTGAAGAACCTCACATGATTGATCGCACTTTTCTATATTAGGACAGCTTTTGCACCGCTCCCAATTTAATAAATGCCAGTTTTTTGATTTATCGACAATTGAAGAATACGCTCCAAGATATGAATCATGGAGTGTCATCGATACACGTTTTTCAGTCAGATGTTTAGCCATCTGACTTGATATCTCAATCGCCTCACTACCAGAACAAAGAAATACACTTTTCCCGTTTTTAAATCCAGCGGTGTTGAGAATTAACTTTGCTGACTTTTCAAGTATTTCATTTGAATAGCAAAAACCAGCGTGCGTCAATGAGTCAATTTGGTTTTTGATTATTCCGTTTATCTCAGTATTATTATGTCCAAGCGATGTACACCAAACACCTGACTCCATGTCCATATAGCTTTTGCCTTGTTCGTCATATATGTATAGGCCTTCGCTTTTAATAATATTGGGGATTTTAAGTTCATGACCTGTACAAAAAAATACATGTTCCATTTCTTATTCTCTTTCTTCGTTTTTCACATAACATTCGCTTAACCATTGCTGCTACAACAATATCTGCATTTCTTATTATTTCCTCGATATTTTTTGTTTTTGAGTGGCAGATGGTTACTGTAGCATTATCAATGAAAAGACTCTTACCACTATTCGAGATGATTGGTAAAGGGTTCCATTTGAAGTTTTTCGATATAATGCAGACTGTTGCTGATGATATCAATGAATACGTTTTCTGAAATTATCAGGCCTTCATCCCAAAACACCCGCTGCAGCCGACGGCAAAAACGCAGTCAGCCGCAGAAGGCATTAAGTTTCCCACAAACAAATTCTCTTACATTACCAGGTCATGGCATTTTTCACAGCCTTGACAAGTCGTTGCATATCGCCGGCAAACACATGGCCGATATTGCCGATGCGGAAGGTGTCAATTTCCGTCACCTTGCCCGGATAGATCACAAATCCCTGGGATTTGAGCCGTTCGTAGAAGCCTTTAAAATCGTAGCCCCGGGCTTGGGGGCTGTGAAAGGCCGTAATGACCGGGGACTGGAACGCCTCGGGCAGCAGGGGTTTGAACCCAAGGCCTGTCATGCCCTCCGCCAGAATTTTCTGGTTCTCTTTATATCGCTGCCAGCGGGCGGTCACCCCGCCCTCGGCTTCCAGTTCATCCAGGGCTGTTTTAAAGGCGCGCACCACATGGGTCGGGGAGGTAAACCGCCACTTGCCCTGCCCTTTTTCCATGGTTTCCCACTGGTCAAAAAGATCCAGGCTCAGCGAAAGGCTGCGGCCCTTTGTCTTTTCAATCTCGCTTGTTTTTGCAATGACGTAACCAAAGCCGGGCACTCCCTGGATGCACTTGTTGGCCGAGGAGACCAGAAAATCAGCCTTGATGGCCGCCATATCAATGGGGACACCCCCGAAGCTGCTCATGGCATCCACAATAAAGCATTTGCCGTGGCTGTGCACCACAGGACCGATCTTCTCCACCGGGTTAAGCATGCCCGTGGTGGTTTCACAATGGACCATGGCCACATGGGTAATGGCGGGATCATTTTTCAACGCCTGGTCCACCTGGCCGGGGCCGGGGGGGACAAGATCTTTGGTATCAATCATCCCAAAGGCCAGTCCCATGCGCCCGGCAATGGTGGCAATTCTTCGGCCATAGGCACCGTTGGCCAGGACCAGCAGCTTGCCGTTCCCGGGGACGGCGGTGCCGATGCACGCCTCCACGCAAAAAGTGCCGCTGCCCTGCATCAGTACGGCGGTGTACCCGGGAAGAGGGCTGGCCAGGCGGACCAGGCTGCTGCGGATCTTTTGGACAATGTCATTGTAATCCCGGTCCCAGGTGCACCAGTCCCTGAGCATGGCGGCTTTTACGGTGGCAGTGGTGCTTAAGGGTCCGGGGGTCAGCAGTAGATAAAGATTATCAGGCAGGGTGATCTGTGTCATTTAATCACCGCGTCATTGGCTGCTCACCCGCAGCCAGCCGGTCATTGATCTGACGAATCACCCGGGGAAGATCATGGGGCTGTTTTAATACATAATGGGCACCTGCCTGACCAAACGCTTGGGTAATGGCCGCGACCCTGCGCGCCCTTTCGCCGGCAGGCAGCGCTTCCAGGTCTTCGGGGGTCAGACCCATCTCGTTGCCGCTCTCCACAATGCCCACGGTCCACATGCCTGCATTAAGCCCCTCCTGGATATCCACAATGGTGTCCCCCACCTTGACCATGGCTTCCATGGGATAAACGCCTAAAGCAATGGCGTTTTTGTAGCACATCCAGGGGTATGGACGGCCGTTAGGCACATCTGATGAACAAAAAACAGCATCCGGGCTGTAGCCTTTTTTCCCGGCGCCGGGCACCAGCACATCCATCATCTCCCGGACATAACCCGTGCAGGAACCAATCTTAATACCGCTGCTTCGCAGGGTTTCCACGGCATCCATCATGGCGGGGATGGGATCGCAGTGGTTGACGATGGCGGCCACCATCATATCCGCGGTTCTGTTATACAGGGCGTTGATATCAGATTCACCGGGATGCGCCCCAAAGGCGTTTTGCCATGCGCTTTTCACCGTTTCCAGGGCACATATTTTCCGGATATGCTCTTTTTTTTCAATGCCCATGAACTGCCGGGCCTCCTGGACCGTAACATCAATGCCATGCTCCCTGAACACCTCCACAAACACGGCGGCAGGGGCCATGCAGCCGAAATCAACGGCAGTTCCGGCCCAGTCCAGGACAATGGCCTGGACCGGACCTGTATATGCTTCTTTTCTTATAAACAGATTCATACATCACTCCTTTTTAATCCCTGACAGGGAATTGGCGGGTTAAATAAGACCCGAAATCATATTCAGGCCCTACCCCTCTTTCCAGGCCTGGGTTCTTGCCTTGAGTTTTTTTGTACACAACAAAAAGAGCAGGCGCACCACAATATTGGTGAAAACGACCAGAACGGACATGGCACAGGCAGATGCAGTATCCCCGGCATCATCCATGTTGGCAATGGCCACCGAGGCCAGGGGGATATCTGCGGAATAGAGAAAAATCACCGCCGATACCGTGGCCATGGAATTGACAAAGTAGTAGGAAGCCACCTCCAGCACCGCCGGCAGCGACACCGGCAAGGTGATCCTGAACAGCGTTTTGTAAAACGGCACCCCCATGGCGTCCGAGACATGTTCGAATTCAATGTCCATCTGTTTGAGCGCCGTGGAGGCCGTTAAAAACCCCATGGTGTAGAAATGGACAATATTGGACAGCACTAAAATGGCCATGGTGCCGTACAGAAAATTAAAGGGATTGGGAACAAACATCCCGAAAAAATCCCAGCCCCGGGCATTGTAGAAAAAGATATAGGCCAGGCCGATGACAAGCCCGGGAAGCGCCAGGGGCAGAATGGACAGAAAATAAACGGTATGGCGGCAGCGGTCCCAGACCCTGACCTTTTCCACCAGAAAGGCGGTGAAAAAGGTGACCGCCGTTCCCAGAACCGCCGAATACAGGCCCATGCGCATGGAGTTGAAAAAGGCGGCATACCCGCCCCCGCCCATGCCGGTGAACCGGTAATGGGACAACCCCAGGGAAAGCTTATAAGGCCACACCTTAACCAGAGAGGCGTAAAGCGCTGTGCCGTAAAAGGCCAGGATTGAAAAGACCACAAGTCCGCAGCAGGCCAGGGCCAGATTATCCCGCAACGCATCGGGTTTGTTGACCAGGGGCACGGATTTGGCCGCAATCATGGCCACCTGGCGCTGCTGGATGATCCGGTCGATGATAAATGCCATGCAGGTGGGAATGAGCAGCACCATGGAGACCACAGCCCCCATGATAAAATTCTGCTGGCCGATTACCTGTTTATAAATATCAGTGGCAAGGATGTTGAAGTTGCCGCCCACCACTTTGGGCGCACCGAAATCAGTGAATGCCAGGATAAAACAGACAAAAAATGCAGACACCAGTCCGTATTTGATACCGGGCAGGGTCACGGTGAAAAAGGTGCGCACCCGGCCGGCCCCAAGGGAGGCCGCAGCCTCATAAAGCCTTGCGTCGGTCACGGCCAGGGCAATGGATAAAATCAGCATGGCCTGGGGAAAGGTGTAGATCACTTCCGAGACAATAATCCCGAAAGAGCCGTACAGCGGCAGCTTTATCCCGGGAATGGCTCCGAAAAAACCCGTGGTGATCAGCCCCTTGCGGCCAAACAGATAAATCAGTGCAATGCCGTTAAGCAGCGTGGGGGCAAACAGCGGCATCAGGGCCAGGGATTTAAACAGCCACTTGGCCGGCATGCAGGTCCGTGTCAGGCACCAGGAAAATGCAAACCCCAAAGGCACGGCAATGGCCGTGGTGGCAAAGGCCACCACCAGACTGTTGCCGATGGACCGGGACAGTGAAGGCGACTTGAAATAGGCCACAAAGTTGGCAAGGCCCACAAAATTACCCTGGTTGTCAGACAGGCTTTTGAGCAACAGCGTGCCAAGGGGCAACACCACCACCACAATAAGCCACACCAGGGCCAGCAGAATCAGCACCCGTTTGGCCGCTTCGCTTCCCAGAATCTGATCCAGTCTCTGATCCAGTCCCTGATTCAGAATCCGGCCCGGGCCGCCGCCAGGACCATCCATGACCCCGGCCCGGCTATCCATGGCACCGGACCGCCTGGGGCGGGTCTGTGTCAACCCAGTCAGAGGATTCAAGACCGGACCGGCCGTACACCATCACACGGTCCGGAGGGAAAACCAGATGAACCGGCCGGTCCACGGTGAGCCCCAGGGCTGCAACCGCCTCACCTGACACATCCACCTTTACCAGGGGCAATCCCCGGGTCTGGAGGGAAAACGCTAATCTAAAAATGTGACCCCGGTACTCCATGGTTTTCAGCACAGCGGGAAACGCGTTCTCCCCTGCCTTGTCCAGTTTTTTCACCTTGATATCCTCGGGCCGGATGGCCAGGGTCGCCGTGTCCGCATCCCCAAGGTCCAAAGCCTGGCTGCTGCCCGGGGCCTTGATTGTTTTTCCGGCCACCTCAAAAGAGTAGTCCCCTACCCTGGCAGCGCCTTTAAAAAAATTCATGGAACCGATGAATGAGGCCACAAACGGCGTGGCAGGGGTCTGGTAAATCTGTTCCGGGGTGCCGTCCTGGATCAGTTTCCCGCCGTTCATGACCAGGACCCGGTCAGCCATGGTCAACGCCTCTTCCTGGTCATGGGTGACCATGATGGTGGTGACACCCAGTTTTTGCTGAAGCATGCGGATCTCCCGGCGCAGACGGACCCGCACCCGGGCGTCCAGGGCAGACAGGGGCTCGTCCAGCAAGAGCAGATCCGGCGAAAGCGCCATGGCCCTGGCCAGGGCCACCCGCTGCTGCTGTCCGCCGGAGAGCTGGGAAGGAAACTTATGGCCCATACCGGTGAGACCGGTTAAGTCCATGAGGCCTGCCACCTTTTTGTTGATCTGATGTCTGGAAAACCGTCCCCGAAGGCCGTAGGCAATATTTTTCTCTGCATTCAGATTGGGAAACAGGGCATAGGATTGAAATACAATGCCCACATTCCGCTTGGAAACCGGCATGCCTGTGACATCTCGTCCATTGATCAGTACTTTCCCGTCACTCTGGTGTTCAAGGCCGGCAATGACGCGCAATGCCGTTGTTTTGCCGCATCCGCTGGGTCCCAGAATGGATAAAAACTCCCCTTTCCCGGCAGAAAACGACACCTGGTCCAGGGCCTTGACCGGGCCGAATGTCTTGGTCACCCCGTGAAGGGTCAGATATGCCTTTTCCATGGATGGTCCTTATTTATTTTTCGTCGCTTTTTCCGTCATACCGTTTGGTCCACTCTTTGAGAATTCGCATCCGGTTTTTGGCAGCCCAGTTAAAATCATTTTCAATGAGCTGTGCTTCGGGATTCCCGGGGAAACCGTCGGGAATGGGTGCGCCCACATTGTAGGCAGTCACAGGATAAACCTCGGCATACGCTTTCATAACCGGCTCGGAGATGGCCCAGTCCAGGAAAGTTCTGGCGTCAGGCTTGATATCAGCCTTTTTAATCAGGCAGTTGGCCTCCACATCCCATCCGGAACCCTCTTTGGGAAACACGGTGATCACAGGCTCACCCTTCTGTTTCTGCATAAATCCGCGGTAGGCAAAGGAAAGTCCGATGGGCAGTTCGCCGGTACCGGCAATTTTACACGGTTTGGAACCGGAATGGGTGTACCGGGCCATGTTTTTATCAAGTGCATCCAGGTAGGCCCAGCCGGCTTCTTCACCCTTGATCTGGAGAATGGCGGAAACCGTGAGGAATCCGGTGCCTGAGGAGGCAGGATTGGGCATGACTAGCTGGTGTTTATATACCGGGTTCAGCAGATCTTCAAAGCTTGAAGGAATGGGCAGGTTCAGATTCTTACACTCAATGGTGTTAACGCAGAACCCGGTCATCCAGGCTTTGATGCCCACCCAGTGGGGCACACTGTTTTTATCTTTCATTTTGGCACGGACTTTATCCACCCCCTTGGGCGCATAGGGTTCCACCATGCCAGCCTGGTCGCAGAGCATCAGGCTGGTGGCAGCCGTCCCCCAGACCACGTCTGCCTGGGGGTTATCCTTTTCCGCCAGCAGTTTGGCCGTAACAATACCTGTGGAATCCCTGACGATCTTGACATCAATCCCGGGGTGGCTTTGTTTAAGCAGCGCCAGATAGCGCGGCAGTTCGTCATCTTCCAGTGCTGTATACACCAGAAGGCTTTGGGCCTGGGCCTGGGCCAGAAGCGAGCCGGCCATCATGACGCCTGCGGCCAGGGTCATTGCCATTTTTTTGAAATTCATTGTTGTTCTCCTTTGTTCAGTTGTTTTAAGGGGATCAGTGCGCAATTCATCCGCCGGGGCGATGAGTCCTCGGACAAAATAGAGATAGAATAGATGAGAAAGATTAGAAGGGGGTTATTAGGATGTTATAAGTTTATGACTAAAATTTACGAATTTGCGACAAGGGCCTTTGCACTTTTGACAATAGGACAAAAATGGCCTACTATGAGAAGCATGAACGGAAACGAACTCATAAAAAAGTTAAAACAGGCAGGATACAATCCCAGGCTTGACTTAAAGAGAGGAAAAGGCAGTCATGCGACTCTTTATGCGAACAATGGACAGACCATCCTTAAAGACCGCAAAAAAGAGATCGGTCCGGGCCTGCTTAAGCGTATGCTTGCTGACCTGGGATTGACCCCGGAAGACATTAAATAAGAGGTGATTATGGAATTTATTTATCCAGCAAAAATAGAAGATGATGGGGCCGGTTTTTTTCTGGTGACTTTCCGGGATATTCCCTATGGTGCAACGGATGGAAAATCAATAGATGAGGCCCTTGCAGAGGCGGTTGATTGCCTTGATGAGGTTATAGCGGGATGTATTACAGATGGCCTGGATTTGCCCATTCCATCGTCCCAGGAAGCGGGGGAGTATCCTATCCGGCTTTCGGCCCAGATGGCAGCTAAAGCAGCACTCTATATTGCTTTCAAAAAAACGGGCATTACAAAATCGGAGCTGGCACGGCAGTTGAACACCGATCCCAGGGAAATCCGGCGCATGCTTGATCCGAAACACCCCACCAAACTGCCGCGTATCGAAGAGGCATTGGCTGTGATGGGATTCCGGTTAGGGGTTTCAATGATGGAAGTTGCGGCTGCGTGAGTTCAACTATGCAGACAATTGCTCCAGAATCAAAACGATCTTCAAAAGAAATGTTAGGCTATTGCTTGGTGAAAGTGAACGTATATAAACAACATCAATCTGTCAATGCCCAAATATGGCCTGGTTTGGGGTGGTTAAATGCCGTGATTGCAGTTTGCTCATGATTTGAGCTTTTTTGCAACAAGGCCTGCGATGGTCAGCCCGAAACACCCCGGCACCCAGGCGGCAGACCCGATGGGCGGCCTTTGGCGGCCGTGGCCGCCGTCCACATGGTCCCCTTCCAGGGGGTCCACGATGTCTTTATCCTCAAAGGGTTCCTTGTTCAGTGGCGGCTCTATGGAGTAGACACAGGGCACCCCACTCTCCAGTCCCCTGCGGCGCAGCCGTCTTCGCACCATCCGGGCCAGGGGACATACCTGGGTGTCAAAAAGATCTCCTGTCCGGATCATGGAGACATCGATTCTGCCTGCAGCCCCCATGGAGGATATGAGATTAAGACCCATCTGTTTTGCTTCCAGGATCAGACTGACCTTTGCGTTGAGCCCGTCAATGGCATCCACCACCATGTCCAGATCCGGGCTTAAAAACCGGGACAGGCTGTCGGCATTGACAAAGGACGTGTGCAGATCCACCTCACAATCAGGATTGATATCCAGGACCCGGCTCCTTGCCACGGCAGCCTTTTCCAGCCCCAGGGTGGAGTGCAGCGCAAAAATCTGACGGTTGATATTGGAGGCGTCCACCCGGTCAAAATCCACAAGCCGCAAATAGCCGATGCCGGACCGGGCCAAAGCCTCCACCACAAAAGAGCCCACAGCTCCCAGGCCGAAGACGGCCACCCGGGAGTTCTTAAACCGGTCAACCGTCTCCTTTCCCAGCAGTTGCCCAAGCCGGGCAAAGGGGCTGATCTGGCTTAAATCCCGGGTCATCTGTTTTTCTCCTTTGGATTCAAAACAGGCCCAAACAAATCCAGGCTGTTCTCATATCCGTGCCGGGCCAGGGTTTCAAATGCAATGCCGCTTCGTTCTGCCGCCACCCTGACAATATCCGGAACATTGGCTGGCTGATTTAACGGTGTTTCCCCGGGATGGGCATC
Source organism: Desulfobacter vibrioformis DSM 8776 (assembly GCF_000745975.1). Lineage (GTDB taxonomy): Bacteria > Desulfobacterota > Desulfobacteria > Desulfobacterales > Desulfobacteraceae > Desulfobacter > Desulfobacter vibrioformis. Next base: position 71,626 of record NZ_JQKJ01000019.1, read on the forward strand.
CAGGATAAACTGGGGCACAATATCCGGGGTGTCGGTCTCAAATACTATCCGGTCAAGACTGACCGCCCCCAGGGCCTGGACCACCTTTCTGGCATTGGGCCGGGTGAGGGAGCCGGAAAAGGAGATATGCAGATTGAATTTCTCAAGAAGCGGAACAAGGTCGGCAGACCCGGAATAGGAGTGGATGACACCGCCCGCAGCCAGCGGTCCATGGTGCTTTAAAATTTTCAGTATGGCGTCCCAGGCTTTGCGGATATGGATGTTAATGGGACGATTCAAATCACAGGCCAGGGCCAGATGGGTTTTAAAAACCTGAACCTGCAGGTCCCGGTCAGCGCCTTTATCCATGAAATCAAGCCCGGTCTCCCCTACCCCGGCGGGTATTTTTTCCAGCCATTGGCCCAGATTCCGGGCCCAGTCCGGGCTTAGGGTATCCAGAAACCAGGGGTGAATCCCCAAACAGGGCAAAACGCAGGAAAACTTTTCCGACAATTCGGCTGTAATCCCAAAATTTTCTTCCATGGTGGCGCAGGTGGCTATTTTCACCACCCCGGCTGCCTGGGCACGCAAAACAATATCCGGGGCATTGTCAACTATCCTTGGATCATGGAGATGGGTATGAACGTCAACAAACCCGGTCATGTTTAGCTGGACAGGGAGTGAAGAAAATCAAGGGCCATGCGGTAGCCATAGTGACCAAACCCGGTGAGCTGGCCTGTGGCAATATCGGCAATCATGGAGGTGTGACGAAAGGTTTCGCGCTTGTGGATGTTGGACAGATGCACCTCCACAATGGGGCACGACAGCATGGACAGTGCATCGCGCAGAGCCACGGAGGTATGGGTCAGCGCACCCGGATTGATGATCACACCGGCAGGTTCCCGTTCAAACGTGAGATGGATGTAATCCAGAATCATGCCTTCGTGATTGGATTGAAAGAAATTCAGGGAAAGTCCCAATGTCTCTGCGCGGGCTTTGAGTTCCCCGTTGATCTGATCAAGGGTAAGCGCCCCGTAAATATCGGGCTCCCTTTTTCCCAGCATGTCCAAATTGGGACCATTGATGACATGAATCATGCCGGATGTTGTCTGTTTCCGTGTTTTCATTCTTTTCTCCCTGACCGCCTTTGGGTCCGGGATAGAAGACCCATCCCGGGCAAAGGCCGTTTTCAGTTATGCAATGCTGCTGGCGGCAGCCTCAAATCCCAGATCAAAGGCATTCAGGTTCATCTCCAGAAGCCCCGGTTTAATCCTGCGCTTGATCGCTTCTTTGACGTTTTCCTTTGAAAATCCCAGGGCACCAGTCTGGATCAAGGCGCCCAACAGCACAATATTCACACTCATGGGAGAGCCTGCTTTACGGGCCAGGGCCATGGCGTCTATGGCCACGAGGCCTGCGGTCTTCGCCTTGAGCACCCGTTTGATTTCATCCACCCCGGGGTAAGCCCCTTTGCCGATGCCCACGGTAAAAGGCGGCAGGGTGGCAGTATTGGTAATCACTTTTGTATGGGCAGAACACCGGCCAATGGCGCGCAGGGTTTCAGCCGGTTCAAATCCCAGCAGGATGTCGGCTTCCCCGTCGGAAATAATGGAGGACGAGGCATCGCCGAAAACAATGGCAGACTCCACCACACCGCCGCGCTGGGCCATGCCGTGGATCTCGCTCATTCTTACCTCCACCCCTTCAATGAGGGCCGCCTCGCCCAGGACCTTGGATGCCAGAAGGTTACCCTGTCCGCCAACTGCAACGATGACCATTCTTAATGTTTTCATATCCAATTTGTCTCCTTGTCTATTTCAATGGGCGGATGGCGTTTTCAGGACAGATCTGGGCGCACAACGCACAGCCCACACAGGTATCTGCATCAATTTTCACCCGGCCCGCTTCAATGTAAAAGGATGGACAGGCGATCCCGTTGATGCAATCCTTGTGGTCTTTGCATTTGTCTGTCACCTCAAAAGCTCTGGGTTTTTTCAGTTTAATGCTCTTTGCCCAGAGGATACAGGGTTCTTTGGAGATGACAACGGAAACACCGTCAAAGGCCATGGCCTCTTTAAGGGTCTCAATGCTCTTTTTCACCTTAAAGGGTTTGATCACGGAAACATGCGCCACACCCAGGGCCTTGACCAGATTTTCAATATCCACCCGGCCGTACCCGGACATGCCCATCAGTTCCATGTCCACGCCCGGATGGGGCTGATGGCCGGTCATGGCGGTAATCCCGTTTTCAAGGATCACCAAAGTGAAGTTGTGGCGGTTGAACACGGCATTGACAAGACCTGTAATGCCAGAATGGAAAAAAGTGGAGTCGCCGATCACGCTGACCACCTTCTGGTCCGTGCTCTTGCTGAAACCGCAGGAGGTACTCACCGACCCGCCCATGCAGACCACAAAATCCCCAACGGACAACGGCGGCATAAAGCCTAACGTATAGCAGCCGATGTCACTGGGGTGAATGACATCCAGCCCTTCAGCAGCTTTCTTAATGGCGTAGAAGGTGGCCCTGTGGGAGCACCCGGAGCAAAGATTGGGGGGACGGTTGGCAATGTCCGGCACATCAGAGGTCTCCATCTTGGGGGCCGGGGTATAATCTATACCGAAAAAGGCCGCGATCTTCTCCCGGACCATGGCGGGATGAAATTCCCCCAGGGGTGTAAACAGCCCCTCTGCCTTTCCCTGGATGGGGATGACAAGGCCCGCTTCCTGGGCAAAGGCCTTGACAGCCTCTTCCATGAACGGTTCTCCCTCTTCAATGACCAGCACCTTTTCGCAGCTGCCTAAAAAGGCTTTTATCTTATCCTTGGGCAGGGGATTGGAAAATCCCGGCCGAAGAATCCTGACCTTTGATTCAATACCCAGGTCTTTTACGGCATCCAGGGCATAATGATAGCTCACCCCGTTGGCCACAACCCCCCAGGCCCCCTGCCCCGTGACAAAGTTGAACTCTGAAGATTCAGACATCCCAGCAGCCTTGTCCATACGTTCGACAAGCTTGACATGCAGTCCCCGGGCCACGGCAGGCACGGTGACGCAGCGCATGGGGTCTCTTTCAAACCGGCCCTTTGTCTTTCTTTCTTTGATGTCGCCAAAAGTGACAAAGGCATTGGAGTGGTTGATCCGGGTGGTGGTGCGCAGGAGTACCGGCTGTTTCAGGGTCTCGGACAGTTCAAACGCCGCTTTGATCATCTCCTTAGCCTCGGCCACACAAGAGGGTTCGAACATGGGCAGATGGCCGAACTTGGCATAGTAGCGGTTGTCCTGCTCGTTCTGGCTGGAAAACATGGCCGGGTCGTCTGCCGTTAAAATCACCATGCCGGCGGTTACGCCGATATAGGCAAGGGTCATCAAAGGATCGGCAGCCACGTTGAGCCCTACATGCTTCATCATGCAAAAGGTGCGAAGCCCTGAGTTGGCCGCAGCCGCAGCCACTTCCAAGGCGACCTTTTCATTGGTGGAATATTCAAAATACAGATCCGATTCTCTGGACATCTGGAACAGATTCAAAGAGACTTCCGAGGACGGGGTCCCCGGATATGTGGTGGCAAAGGCGACGCCAGCTTCAACAGCGCCCCTTGCAATGGCTTCGTTGCCCAGGAGCATGATTTTCTCTCCGGGGCTGTCTTTTAACAGTTTATGCATGCGCACAACTCCTTAAACAAAAAATTCTGACGGGGCGTATCTCCCGTCAGATGGCTGGATGGTAATTATAAACTCAGGTTTTGGTTTCAAGCATACAGTTTTTCAGCGTGTGCCAGGGAAGAGGCATACCCCTTGAACCCTTGGATATCCTCGCAGGAATTGATGGCACTGGAGGCGAAAAAACCTTCCACCATGGTCTTTCCCCCATGGCGGATCAGCCCCATGAACAGCACCGGAACAAGACTGATGCCATTTTTGCCGGTTTCAACACTGAAATCCAGAGGATCTTTTGTCTGATAAACGGCAAACAGACTGTTCTGGACAGGCATCAGCTGAACAATCTCCGGATGTTCATGGTGGTGATGATCGTGATTATGATCACTACAATGCTGGCACATGATCTTCAGGCCTTTCATTATTACAGGTTAAGGACAGCCTAACCGCGAAGCAGCCAAGCGCGCCCGTAAACAATTAACCTTTTAGTATTACCGGAATTTAGTATAGAATTAAAGAGGTTTGCAAAAAATTTCGTTCTTATTCCCACAATGGCGGAAGGGCCGCCAATTAAATCCGCCGTATAATTTTCCCGGTTTCAGTCCGCTCAAATCTTTCCTTAAACACAATATCCTTTGGTCTCTCGTAGCGGTCCAGGCGCCGGGCAAAAAAGGCTTCCAGCTTTTTTTCAAGTTGTTCATCTGCCCGGGCCTCAATGGCCAGAACAATCCTGTGCCCCAGGATTTCATCGGGCAGGGCTCCGATAAAAAACGGATATTCAATACTGTCTTCCAGTTTTTTTTCCAGGGTTTCGGGAAAATACTTTATGCCGCCGGAGATGATCACATGATCGGCCCGGCCCAGGATCCGGAAGGTTTTATTGTCGTCAAGCTCAGCCAGGTCGTTGGTGAAAAGACGCGGCCCATCCAGGCCCGGCATGTCAATGGTCAGGCAGCCCTTTTGTGACAGTCCCACCCCAATGCCCTGAAGAGAGTGAAAACGGTCAGATGCGTCCTGGCCGTTTATCCGCCGAAGGGCAATGTGCGTGGCGGTTTCCGTCATGCCGTAGCTTGCAAAACAGGCTGTGGGCACATTCCCAAGTCCGGTTTCAAGCGGTGCCGGAAGGGCTGAACCGCCGATAAGTAGTGCGTTAAGGCCTTCAAACCGTTTGGGGTTATCCAGTAGTTTTGTCACCTGGTTGGGCACCATGGCGGCAAACACGAAGGGATTATCCCGGCATTGGGCCAGAAAGGAAAAGTCGTCGCTTGGCTCGGCAGTGCAAAGGTCAAGCTGCCCTAAAAGCGCCCGGATCACCATCAGCTTTCCGGCAATATACCTTAAAGGCAGGCACAAAAGGATGCGCTGCCCGGGTTCCAGCCGGAAAAAACGGATGGTGCGCACGGCACTTTGGGCCACAAACGGCTTGTCCAGAAAGATGGGTTTGGGAGGCCCTGTGCTGCCCGAGGTATGGACGGTGATGGCGTGTTCCGGCCCATACCATTGGGACAGAAAATCAATAACATCGGACTCAATGCCCGGGGGGCAGGCCCGGCGTCCCTCTTGCACAAGCGTTTTCACCCGGTGCACGGTACCGTTGATGCACAAGGTATCCGGAAAAATATCCACAGCCCTAAGAAATCCCCGGAAAGATAAACCGTTTGCCCGGGTCAAAAAAGAGTTCATCCCCACGGATTTCCAGGGGAGAGACCATATTATTGGTAAATAACTGCCCCGTACCAAGGCCCTGGTGCAGATGGGGGTGCTTTAAAAAAGTCCACTGGGCAATGGCATTTAACCCAAGGTTGGATTCAAGGTAGGAGGTGACCCACCAGCCGATGCCCCTGGCATCGGCCAGTTCAATCCATTGGTCACACCCTTGCATCCCGCCGTGCAGGCTGGGTTTGAGCACCAGGTAATGGGGGGCAAGGGTGTCCAGAAGACGGATTTTTTCTTCACGTTCGGTAATCCCGATGAGTTCCTCGTCAAGGGCGATGTCCAGGGGAGACTGCCTGCACACCCCGGCCATGTGCTGCCACTGTCCTTTGGCGATGGGCTGCTCAATGGAATGGATATTCAGTTCTGCCAGTTGATCAAGCCGGTCGAAAACCTCGTCCGGGGAAAAGCCGCCATTGGCATCCACCCGTAAAATCACGTCGTCGGCACTGTATTCCGCCCTGATCCCTTTAAGGATGGCAAGCTCCTCAGCAAACTGAAGCGCCCCGATTTTAAGTTTAATGCACCGCCACCCCGAATCCAGTTTCTGCCGGACCTGTTCTTTCATGAACGGCAACTCTCCCATCCAGATCAGTCCGTTGATGGGGATGCCCTTGTCACCCCGGGTGAAGGCGGAAGGAAAAAGAATCTGCGTACCAGCCTGTTCCAGATCCCTAAGGGCGGTTTCCACGGCAAACCATACCGAAGCGGGTATACGCTGCCGGTCTGCCCGGGCACAAAACCCATCCGGGTCTGCGGCAAGGGCGGCAAGGGCCTGCTCCACCTCGGGGATGGTTTCGGCGCTCAACCCCGGCAAGGGCGCGCACTCCCCCACCCCGGTCCGGCCCTCTTTTTCCAGTACAAGATACCAGACCCGGCGGTGGTTCAGCACCCCCCGGGACGTCCCTGCCGGACGCTTAAACTGTAATTTATGTTTAATCACACGCGCTTTCATAATATTGGGCCTAACATACAGGTTTGGGCAATGTTATAAACTTAAGCACTGAAGATTTTATTTTACCATGAAGGACATGAAGAGCATGAAGATTAATTTTCGGTGTACATTCTTCATGCTCTTCATGTCCTTCATGGTTTTAACTGGAATCAGGGGAACTTGGGGAACTGAGAAAAATCCGGTTTCCGCTTTTCCAGGAATGCATTCTTGCCTTCCTGGGCCTCCTGGGTAAGGTAATACAAAAGCGTGGCATTACCGGCAAACTCCTGGAGTCCCACCTGGCCGTCAAGCTCGGCATTGAGCCCCAGCTTGATCATACGAAGGGCCAAAGGACTGTGTTCCTGCATTTTCATGGCCCAGGCCACGGTCTCATCCTCGAGCTGGTCCAGGGGCACCACCTTGTTGACCAGGCCCATTTCCAGGGCTTGGGCCGCCGTATACTGCCGGCACATGAACCAGATCTCCCGGGCCTTTTTCTGTCCGATGGTGCTGGCAAGATAGGATGAGCCAAGACCGGCATCAAAACTGCCCACCTTGGGGCCGGTCTGGCCAAAGATGGCGTTTTCGCTGGCTATGGTGATGTCGCACACCACATGCAGAACATGGCCGCCGCCGATGGCAAAGCCGTTCACCATGGCAATCACGGGCTTGGGCATGGACCGGATCTGTTTCTGGACTTCCAGGATATTCAGCCTTGGGGTGCCGTCCTTGTCAATGTAACCGCCCGCCCCTTTCACGGTCTGGTCGCCGCCGGCGCAAAAGGCCGTGTCCCCTGCCCCGGTCAGGACAATCACATTGATACGCTTGTCCTCCCGGCAGAGGCGCAAAGATTCGCTGATCTCATGGACGGTGGTGGGACGAAAGGCGTTGCGGTAGCGTTCACGGTTAATGGTGATCTTTCCGATGCCCTCGTAATATTCAAAAAAAATATCTTCAAATTCTTTGATGGTTTCCCACTGGCGTTTTTCTGTCATGCGTCACTCTCCATTATTTAGTCAGTGCTTTTTTAATTTCTGTAAACAACCCCTTAAATACGTTTGTGTTGGTCCGGGCATCCGTAAACACCTCTAAAAGGGCGGGGACAATCCGGCCAGGATTATAGAGGTCGCCAAGGGCCTTGTCCAACCCGGAATCCGAGTCAGCCTGCAGGTAGTCAAGGCCGAATGCCGATGCAAGGCCTTGGGCCTTTGCCCGGTGGCCTGCAAAAAAATATTTTTGAAACACCGCTTGATTCTCTTCCCCGGTGCGGCCGGCAAGGTCTTCCACAAAACTGAAAATATTGCCGCCGCCGTTGTTGAGCACAATAATCCTTAGATTTTTTCCCAGGTATTTATTCCACAATCCATTGGAATCGTAAAAAAACGAGAGATCCCCCAGAATCAGCGTATTGATCTGCTCACTGCATGAGGCATACCCCACCGCCGTTGAAACAGAGCCGTCAATTCCGCTGGTTCCCCGGTTGCCAAACCAGGTAAAGCCCTTGAATCGGGTACCGGGGGTTAACACGGCATATCTTGCGGCGGAGCTGTTGCCGAGGTGTATGACTGAATCTTGCGGTACTGCCTTCAATGCATTGGCGCATGCCGTGAAATCACAAAAAGGGGCCTGGTCCAGATAATGCTCATAAATTGGCAGGGCCTCCTGCTCCCGGTCTTTCCAGGCCCCGGCATAATCTTCCGGTGACGTTTGGATCTGCATTCCGGCCATTTGCCCAAAAAACCGTTCCGGGGCCATGGTACAAACCCGGGTCAATGCCTGATAGGTATCCATATGCCCGCCGCCGGCATCCACATGAATGTGCCTGTCCGGTTTATACGCCCTCAAAAATTGCCGGATACGTTTGGAGACAAAATGCCTGCCAAAGGTGATCAGCAGATCAGGCTGAAAAACGGCTGCATCACCCTGGGATATGGATCCAAGCACCAGTTCCGGACAGGTACAGCGGCAGTCAGAAGCCATCTGCATATTGGCCAGGTGCTCGGCGGCAACCACGGCACCGGTTTTCTTCACAAACAGGGCCAGTGCATTGTCAAGTTCTACATTGCCCGGGGACTGGCCTGCCAGTACAAGAATTTTATCTGCCCGGCCGATCTCTTCGGCCACGGCGGCCAAAGCGTTTTCGCCAAGCTGTGTCTGTGTATCCGCAGCCTCAATCACTTTAATGTCAGGCAGTTGCGCATCCACGGTCCGGTGCAAAGGCTCTTCAAGGGGAATGTTGATATGTACAGGTCCCGGCCCGTCAAACACGGCCGTATTCAGTATATCGTTGATCAGACGTGCACCAGCCCATAATTGGCTGTCCGATTCCTCCAGGGGCAGTGAACACGATTGCTTGATAAAATTGCGGTACAGCCCCTTTTGATGGATGCACTGGTTTTCCAGCTGGTCAATCCAGTAGTCGGGCCGGTCCGCAGTCACCACGATCAGAGGAATCTTCTGGTAAAAGGCCTCGGCCACAGCCGGGGCAAAATTAACAGCAGCCGTGCCGGAACTGCACACCAAACCCACGGGTTTCTTCTTTGCCTGGGCCATCCCCAGGGCAAAATAACCGGCACTGCGTTCATCCACAATCACCCTGCAGTCAAACTCTCCGCAGCCGGCCAGGGTATGGATTAAGGGACCGTTCCTGGATCCGGGGCACAGCACAATATCTAAAATCTCTTTGCTTAAAAATAAAGAGGCAAGCTGCTGCACATGGCGCTTTGTTGAAATCATCACTCCTGTTCCTGCAACGTTTCTATGGCGTTTAAAAGCGTTCTGGACTTTTGCGTGGTCTCCTCCCACTCCTGTTCCGGGTTGGACCGGGCCGTGATTCCCCCGCCGGTGTAAAGGACATACTGGGCGTCTTCAACTTCCATGCTGCGCAGGTTCACATAAACGTCGGTGCCGCTTTGTTCAAGGCGCCAGGGACCCAGAAACCCGGTATAATACCGCCTGTCATGGGGTTCAAAGGTGTGGATAAATTGATCTGCCTCGGCCTTGGGCAGACCGCACACCGCAGGCGTCGGGAAAAGCTGTTCAACAAATTCTCCAAGCCGGTCTTCAATGTGGTCCCCGGAAAAAAAGAACGAAGTTTTCAAGTGGGCCACGGTGGCTGTTTCAAGATCCTGGGGCCCCTTTGTCTGGTAGGATGAAAAACCAAACCGGTGGAGTACATCCACCGTATACCTGGAGACAAAGGCCTGTTCTTCAATTTCCTTTGTAAACCAGCAGTATTGGCCATCAGGACGCCGGGGCTGGGTGGCGGCCAGGGACACGGTCTGGGCATGCCGCCCATCCGAGCGAAACAACAGTTCAGGGGTGGCCCCCATCCAAAGCCCGGCCCTGGGCAGGTTCACCACAAAGACAAACACACCCGGGTTTATGTCATGGAGCCCAAGAAACAGCGATCCTAAGGATTCATTTGTCCTCTCTTTACAAATGCGCCTGGAAACAATGACCTTGGAAAATTTTGCGGCGTTGATCTGTTCAATGGCATGGTTGACGCACACCAGGTAGTCATGAAACTCCGTTGAGAGGCAAGGGGCTTTTGTTTCCCGGTGCATCGGCACCGAAGTCAAGAGATCCGGGTCAAGCGCCCGGATCTGACTATACCCTTTCAGGTGTATGGCCGGCTGCAAAACAATGGCAGGGACATTATCCGACATTTTAAACGGGGCAAACACAAACCCCCGGACCCGGCTCAACTGCTGTATACTTTCCGGGAATATAATATCATCCTCGGCCCCCGCAATCAGTTGCGGACTATCACTGGACGGTTGGAACCAGCAGGCAAATGCGGCATTTTTTTCTATCAGATCATCAATAAGACAATCAAACTGTGTAACGCTGTTCATCCTTTCCCTAATTTCTTGCCGGCAGCCACGGCAGACGCGGCAATTATATAAATCTTAACATTTTTATTTGGGTACAGTATTTTAACCTGAGCGGTTTCTTTAACATCCCTGACCTGTGAATAACAGTTTTTTTTACCCCTCTTATTAAATCCCGGATCTGTCTAATCCCGGTTCGGGCCGCTGCTGTCCAGATAATCGAGAACACGGGTCAACTGGCAGCTTAAATTTTTCGTGGCTTTTGCCAGATTTCTGGTAAACTGCATTTCCGATTTTTCGGAAGAATCGATAAAATCAGAAACGGTTTTAAGTGCCATAAACGGTTTTTCCATGGTCCAGGCCACCCAGGCCACGGCAGCCGCTTCCATCTCTTTGATGGCTGCATGGTTTTTTTCAATCATTTCCAAATCCGTGCGGGTTATGTCCAGGGAATTACCCGTTGATATCCCTGTTGTTTTCAACCCGAGTGCTTCCGCCATCGGCACCATGTCCGCACAGGGGTAGCTGCCGGTGCCGTATGCGTCAAATCCGGCCAATGGGATACGCCGGTCATGGAATTTGAGGCTGTCACGGCTGATCACGGTCTCCCCGATTTCAAGTCCGGCCCGTTTGAATCCGCCGGCTGTGCCCGCGTTGATCACCAAATCCGGGTTAAACCGCTGAATGGCGGCATAAGCAGACACGGCAGCCGGCTGGGTTGCGACTTGGTCCACGCCGAACCGGGGATCCATACCGTTGGTGGCCAGCATCAGCCGGATTCCGCCCCTTTGGCCGCAATAGGCCTTCATGGGCAGGCGCCGGTCAAACACATGTTCCTCCGGTTTCAGACCCAGCAGTTCAATACATGGAGCTGCTTCGGCTGCCATGGCAATGATCACCAACACGGTGTTTGGTTTATTTTCCTGCGTCATTATATTCTCCGTTATATCCCCCTTAAAGAACCGCGTTTCCGGCCACCCTCCATTTCCCACTGGCCCCCGTAGGAATCACGCCAGTAAAAAAAAGCCATTGGTATTTTTAACCGTTGCTGCCGCTTGATGGCTGCCTGAACCTGGTTTTCCACATAGATGAGTAAGGCACTAAAATATCTTAACCATGTCTCCAATATTTAGGGGCAGGATCATTCCACAAGGTTACCGTTTAATTTGATTTGCAATGCAGCTCCGGTAATTAAATTATCACCGGGGATGACCTTTATGGGAATACATGCAGAACTTCAAAGAAGAGATGTTTGTGTAAGGTTTTCCACTTCCCTACGCCGGTATTAACAGTATCAGGTTCCAAGGGTTGAAGCGATCATGCTTCTCTCAGCTTTTTCAAGCACCTCCAATGAACGAGAAAGAATGTTATCCAACCCCCGGACGGTCTGTCAATCCATAATTAACCAGCCTGGCGGAGGCCGGACATAGAAACCCCCTGCCGATTCGCCATTTAGAAGGGCAGGGGGGATAAAGATCAGACGTGGCCGCCCAGAAAGCCCGGGGCTTCATTGCGGGACTTTGCGTGGGATACGCTGGGGCTTGAGGAGCCAATGCTGTACTCGACAGAGTTAATCTCTGACTGTCTTCTGACTTCGCCTTCGTGGACCAGGTTTCTGCATTCGCCTTCGCAGCTTCCTGTGATATCTCTTGACGGTATATGTGCCATGATTCACCTCATTTGATTTGGTTTCATGTTGGTGCCAGTCTAAACTGACCTGTGAAAGAATATAACCACCCACACAAGTTAGTCAAGACTCGTTTTAATTTTTTGTCATAACTTGATATTAAAAGACAGACTACCCTGCCGGCAAATTTATCTCAGGCGGGAAATTCGGTCTTCTTGGCCTCAATAAGTTGCAAAATGAACAATATCCGTTCATCAATATTGCCACGCGGTACTTCTACTGTTTCATAATCCCATTGTAAATACCACTTTTTCATACCTTCAAAAACCGCTACGGATTCCCCAAAACTTTGATCTCTCTCTGAGTCTGTTACGTAAATTTCCTTCCATGGGGGAATAAGAAAAACAATACCGTTATAGGGAAATTGTTGGACGTACTTCTCGATTTCATCACTTGTTAACGCACCTACTGCATCAAGCATGTACAACGCGTCCAGCACACCACGATCAAAGAATACAGCATGTTTACATAAAGTTGTATTCCGGTACTTTTCGATATCTGAACTGAGAATTTCCTGGCCGAAAGAAGCCGGATCTGGTCGAGGTGATAATCCAGCCGCTAATCGTTTTTTGATGATTTCACGGGCAGTTTCTGGCACGACGTGATATCCACGCTCCGCTATAGCATTAAGGATTGTAGTCTTGCCGCCTCCTGGCCCACCGGTGAATACGAATTGATGGTTCATTTCACCCCTAATCAAGTTGATCGGTCGTTTTGTTTTTTATGCCCATTTATCTAACGCGGGAAACCCGCAACCCAATTTTCCCTCCTCATTTTCTTGTTTTTTTGACAGAAACTGAGGAGTAAGGCACTAACGTATAACATCCGAAAAGTAAGAATGACCAGAGTTGCATGATATCAAAAAGACCTTGATAAACAAAATTAGTAACATCATCTGGAAAGGCCTGCAAATTTTTTTCTTCGATTTGCCACATAATTGACCAAGCACTTATGGTATGATTGAACACTTTTTATGAAATTATCCGGCCACCGGATATTGTGTCTGCCCGGAAACGCCACCAGTAAATTTTATATATTATAAAATTGATTTTCTAAAAGTCTGACAAATCAAGATTGTTGGCGATTAACTTAATCGGGCTTCCGGTTATTGGCTTATCCCTTTTCAAAATCCTGCCGGACAAGATAATTGTCGCAGAATAATTAATTCTCTCATACAGGCCTAACAGTTATTTGCTATGTCTATATGCATAATATTATTTTAAATTTTTCCGGTTAAAAACTTTTTAAGAGCGGAGTAACGTAACCATGTCAAAAAAAAATGTACTTTTTGTTTGTGAAATGAATACTTGTCGCAGTCAAATGGCTGAAGGTTGGGCCCATTACCTCTATCCGGATAAAATCAACGCGTTTTCAGCAGGAATCAGCACTGGACCGCTTGACCCCCTCGCCGTCAAGGTAATGAAAGAGGCTGGCGTTGACATATCTGGCCATGAAACCCATGCAGTTAAAGATTTTCTGGAAAAAGATATTGATTGTGTCATCACTGTATGTGATACAGCAGCCCAGAAATGCCCCAGCTTTTCAGCTGAGGTAAATGTTATTTGCCAAACTTTTGACAACCCACCGGAGTTAATTAAAAATCTAACTACAGAAGATGAAAAGCTGGCTGTTTACAAACGTGTCCGGGATGAAATCAGACTTTTTGTTGAAGGGTTGCCGGAAAAATTATCAGAGTATTAAACTTCGTGGTCTTCGTGAACTTCGTGGTTTTGATCTGAAAATTTCTTAACTTTATGACATTGGCTATATGGAGACTGTTTTTATGACGAAACAAAAGCAACTCACGATAGTTAACCCATTGCTATTCATTTTTCTGTTAATGCAAGCCATATCCGGAGCGCTTCATGATCTCCTGCCGCGTTTGATATTTGAATTGCTTCACAAATGCGGATGGGTCGTTGTTATTCTTGCAATCTACCATGTATATCTTAACTGGAATTGGGTTAAAAAGAATCTTTTGCACTATCTGAATAAATGATCGGCCTGCTGTCCGCGGTGGTAATTTCTATTATCTCCATATCCGTTTTGTCCCTGGAATACAGGAAACATAAGAAAAAACACCACGATCAGGATTCCAATGCCGAACAGGGTTGCGGCCTTCCGGCTTGACTTCCCTGCAATGATCATTTTGATGGTACTCAAATTTAAATAGAGATGAAAACTTAACGCTGCAGTGAAAAGGCAGGCAGCCCAGAAATGAATATTTCCCCATCCATGGCGGGATATCCCAAAAAAATTGGTGCCGGAACCGCCCTGAAAGCCCGGCACAAGCCTGTAATGAATCATCAGCCCGGTGCCCAGAATAAAACAGAATAAAAACCATAATGCTAAATCAACAATTCTTTTCAACTCTATTTTCTTCATTAAGTTTTCCAATATTTTTGTCATTAACGTTGAAGTGAATAACATTGGGCTGTTATTCGCAAATGCGGTCAAATTTTCCTTTGGTCAGTTTAACCAGATCGTCCGGTGTCAGTTCTATGTCAAGCCCTCGTTTTCCGGCACTGACAAAAATTGTCTTGAAATCCTTTGCCGTTTCATGAACCACCGTTGACAATTTTTTCTTTTGTCCGATAGGACTGACACCGCCCAGAACATAGCCGGTTGTCTTTTCCACCCGCTTTTTATCTGCCATGGCAGCTTTTTTCACCCCCATGGCCCTGGCAAATAATTTTAAATTCAATTGGCATGAAACAGGCAGAATGGCAACACCGAGATCCTTGCTGCCGCCACTGCCATCCATAGACACGACCAGGGTTTTAAAGACCTGGTCCGGGTCGGCCCCTAATTTTTCAGCAGCCTCCTGCCCATAGGAGTCTGCCCTGGGGTCATGGCTGTATTCATGGATTTTAAAATCAATTTTTGCTTTTCTGGCTGTGTTAATGGCTGGTGTCATTGATCTGTTTTCCCTGATCTGCTGTTTATCATGTTTATTTACCTTTTTTAAGGGATTTGAAGAAAATAAATGGCACATTTTACGAACGGTTAACATGCCGATTATTGATTTTATATCGAAATATTCATACAAAACAGATAAACTTTCAGGTTTTCTCCCCAAAAAATAATGGGCTTTACGAGGGACACACATGGACACAATTTCAATTATTGCTACCGGCGGAACCATTGATAAAATTTATTTTGATGCAAAAAGTGAATATGAAGTAGGGCCTCCCAACGCCATTGAGGTGTTGCGCCAGTTCAACCTGCAACTTCCCTACACCATTACATCACTCATGCGTAAAGACAGCCTTGATTTAACAGATGGGGACAGGGAACGTATCGCCCAAACCGTTGCGGCAGACCCCTGCAGGATGATTATTATCACCCACGGAACAGATACCATGCCCGAAACAGCCAGACATATCATCGCCCATGGCGGCGCAAAGGGTAAAACCGTTGTGCTCACGGGCGCTCTTCTTCCTGCCGTGTTCAGTGCCACGGACGCGGTTTTTAATATCGGCTGTGCCCTGGGCGCAGTTCAAAAGGCTTGCCCCGGTGTTTACATTGCCATGAACGGAAAAATATTCATGGGGGGAACGGTTCGGAAAAACAGAGAATTAGGCAGGTTTGAAGAAAGTTGAAAGCCATACCCGGCAAAAGAGACAGACATTGGAACAAACCCCTTTTAATTTTTCAGGGGCGGCCTGATTTATTATGCTTTATAAACAAAAACTAATGTAAAAAAAAAGAGGAAACATGTATATTCTATTTTCTTTTTTTGCAGCCCCTCAAAAGGCTGCGTTTTTTTTAACAGAGCACCTGCGGTTGTAAAGGATCGGCCCATTGAAAAAACTGTCAACGCCCTATTATCTTATTGACGAAAAAAAGCTGCTTGGAAATATGGAGAAGCTGGCAGCGATTAAAAAGCATAGCGGTGCCAAGCTTCTCCTGGCACTGAAATGTTTTGCAACATGGGGGGTTTTCGATCTCATGAAGCCAGACATGGATGGCACGACAAGCTCGTCATACTATGAAGCCAGACTCGGATATGAAACCTTTGGCAAGGAGACACATGCGTACAGCGTGGCTTACAGTGACGAAGAGCTGAAAAAAGTCTCCTTATTTTCAGATAAAATCATTTTTAATTCCCTTTCGCAGCTCCAGCGGTTTTACCCGGAATGCAGCGACGTGGCCTGCGGCATCAGAATCAACCCCGGTGTGAGCCACAGCGATTTTGATCTGGCTGATCCGGCCCGGAAATTCTCCCGGCTGGGCATTACGTCTGTAACAGATATTGAAACGGCTATGCCGATGATTTCCGGGGCCATGTTTCATTTCAACTGCGAAAATGAGGATGTTGGGGCGTTTGAAACACTGCTTTCCCATATCAGCTGTAAATACGGGACGTTTCTAGATCAGCTTGACTGGGTGAGCCTGGGCGGCGGCATATCCTATACAGAGCGCAATTTCGACCGCCTGGGTTTTTCCGGAATCATAAAAGCATTTTCTGAAAAATACGGTTTGCAGGTGTACCTGGAACCCGGGGAAGCCGCGGTTGCCCATACCACCAGCCTGGTAACCACAGTGCTCGATATCGTTGAAAACGACAAAATGATCGCTGTTGTGGATGCGTCGATTGAAGCGCATATGCCGGATCTGCTCGTATACCGTGAATCCGCCTCTTTTGAAGGAACGATTGCGGCCGGAGGATATCCATATCAAATTGCAGGCAGATCGTGTCTTGCCGCAGATATTTTCGGAGACGGATATTTCAAAAAAGAACTTCAGGTTGGCGACACAATTGTGATCAAAGATGCCGCCGGCTATACAATGGTGAAGAAAAACTGGTTTAACGGTGTAAAAATGCCGTCAGTGGCAGTGATGCGTGCTGACGGACAAATGGAAGTGATACAGGAGTCCTTTTATTCAGATTATAAAAAAGGGCTCTCAAAAGAATTAAGGATTTAACAGTGCTTTATGGCATACGTTTTATTTAGGTGGGGGTGAGAACCATCCTCTTGGTTAAGGAAAGGAAATAATGATGAAAAAAAACGTGATGATTATCGGTGCAGGTGGCGTGTCCAATGTTGTTGCCCATAAGTGCGCACAAAATAATGATGTTCTTGGAAATATTGTCATTGCATCAAGAACAAAGTCAAAATGTGATAAAATCATAAACAGTATTGAGCGCAAGGGCAGCAGAAAGAGTCCGGCGTATTCCATCACAGGGTATCACCTGGATGCCATGGATGTTCCGGCCACGGAAAAACTGATTAAACAGACCGCAACCGCCATTGTCATCAATGTCGGCACTGCATTTATAAACATGAGCGTATTGCAGGCCTGCATCAATACAGGTGCGGCCTACATGGATACAGCCATTCATGAAGAGCCGGATAAAATCTGCGAAACCCCGCCCTGGTATGCCAATTATGAATGGAAACGCCTTGAAGAGTGTCAAAAAAAAGGGATAACAGCCATTCTGGGGGTGGGGTTTGATCCAGGGGTTGTCAATGCCTATGCCGCCTATGCGGACAGATATATTTTCGACACCATTGACACCATTGATATTATGGATGTAAACGCGGGGCACCACGGGGAATATTTTGCGACCAATTTCGACCCTGAGATCAACTTCCGGGAGTTTACCGGCGGGGTATGGACCTATATCGACCGGCAATGGGTAAAAAAGCAGATGTTTGAAGTAAAGCAGGTCTACAATTTCCCGGTTGTCGGGGAAATGCCCATATATCTGAACGGCCACGATGAGATTCACTCTCTTTCCAAAAATATTGATGCAAATTCCATCCGGTTCTGGATGGGATTCGGGAATCATTATATTAATGTGTTCACCGTGCTGAAGAATATCGGCCTGCTCTCGGAGCAACCTGTTACCACGGCAGAAGGCCTGTCAGTTGTCCCGTTGAAAGTGGTCAAGGCATGTTTACCGGATCCGGTATCCCTTGCGCCCAAATATACCGGCAAAACCTGTATCGCAGACTGGATACAAGGCTGTGTCAATGGTCATAATGAAGAAGTGCTGCTTTATAATATCTGTGATCATGAAGCCTGTTATAAAGAAGTCGAAAGCCAGGCCATTGCATATACTGCCGGGGTTCCTCCTGCGGCGGCCGCAATGCTGATTGCCACCGGAGAATGGGATTGTAAAGAGATGAAAAATGTTGAGGAGCTGGACCCGGCGCCATTTCTGAAGATATTGAACAAAATAGGACTTCCAACCAGAATGATAAAGGGCGGGGAAGATCAACCGCTCTCTTTGTAGAATTAGCTCATACTCGATGTTCAAGTTTTTTTAATAGAGTGAACTTAATCTGGAGAATACCAGCGGAAGAAGTAATATAAATGAGTATAAAAAAAAAGATTCAAACCCAAATAATTCATGCCGTTGAAACCGTAAAACAGACCAATCCCATGGCAGGATCTGTCACCAACACGGTGACCATCAATTTTGTCGCCAATGCCCAGCTTGCCGTGGGCGGTTCGGCAGCCATGGTCTATATGCCTGATGAAGCCCAATTTTTGGCCCGGGCAGGTGGTGCCGCATACATAAACCTGGGCACCATTGAACCGGTCTATGAAAAGACCTTGCCCGGCATGGCAAAGATTCTGCACAACAGCGGGAAACCATGGGTTCTGGACCCTGTGGCCATCGGCATCGGCGACCTTCGCACCCGGATTTTGCTGACATTTAAAGACTATAAACCAAGTATAATCCGTGGGAATGCCTCGGAAATTATGGCCCTGGCCGGGTTATGGGGGCTGGATGGCGGCACAGAAACGTCCAATGTCCGGGGGGTGGATTCCCAGGATCCGGTAAGCGCGGCCAGGGATGCGGCTGTGGCCCTGGCCAGATGGACCGGCGGGGCTGTGGCAGTATCGGGCAGACAGGATTTAATTACCAATGGGTCTATCACAGCCTTTTCCCATGGCGGCTCGCACTTTATGGAAAAAATCACCGGATCAGGCTGCTCTCTGGGCGGCGTCATGGCTGTCTATGCCACTGCGGCATCCGGGTTTATCGCCGCATTGACAGGCACGGCAATTTATAATCTGGCCGGTCGCCGCGCCGCTGAAAAAACAGATGGCCCGGCAAGCTTTCAGGTTCACTTTCTTGACGAATTGTATAAAGCAAAACCAACGGAAATTGCAGATAACCCGTTTGACATTGAGGAGGTTTAAGAGATGAATACATTGGTTTCAGTTGCCATATCACCCAGCGGCACCGGAGATGAACTGAGCCGGGAGGTTGCACAGGTCATAAAAATCATCAGGGCGTCAGGCCTTAAAAATCGTACGAATTCCATGTTCACGGAGATCGAAGGCCCGTGGGATGAGGTAATGAAGGTTGTAAAGGACGCAGCATTTGTACTGGCCGGCAAAGGCATCCGTACGGGCGTTGTTTTGAAAGCCGATATCCGGCCCGGATTTACAGACATGATGACGTCCAAGGTTGATAAAGTGAATGGCATTTTGGGAGGCCCGGATGAGCATACGGCATAAACTGGATATTTCAGCATATTTTGTGGTGGGACCGGAGAATACCAAGGGCCGTCCTGTTGGGCCCATGATCCGGGATGCAGTGGACGCCGGCTTCACATGCGTGCAAATCCGGTCAAAAACAGCGTCGGCCAGACAATTGATCGAATTAACCGGCCAGGCAGCCGAGGTCATCGCCCAGGCCGGCAAATCCGGCATTGTGGCCCTGTTGGTAAATGACCGCCTTGACGTGGTCCTGGCGGCAAAAAAACAAGGCATACACGTTGACGGCATCCATGTGGGCCAGTCTGATATCCCCGTGGACGTCTGCCGGGAATATCTAGGTCCTGATGCCATTGTCGGCTTATCCGCCAGGACCCATGAATTGTTCGAGTACATAAAAAATGCAGATGTCAGCCTGATTGACTATTTTGGCGCAGGCCCCCTGCATGAAACAAAAACCAAACCCGACTCCGGGCTGGATGTGGACGGAAAAAGAATTACAAGAAGTATTGCCGATATTACAACCCTTGCCCAACTCAGTTCAATTCCTGTTGTGGTTGGCGGCGGCGTCAAACTTGCTGACATACCGGGGCTTGCCCAAACAGGGGTTGACGGTTTTTTCGTTGTATCTGCGATATCCCAGGCCGATGATCCCGGGCATGAAGCCGCAAACCTGGTTAAAACCTGGAACCGCCATAAGCGGTAACAAGCCGTTCAAACACGAAGAAACAGGTCTTAAATAATTTGCCCATTTTGCTATATCCGGGAGCGCCGGCGTCCCGCCCGCGCTCCCAGGTTAAGTTATTGGGCAGGTGTCCGGGATTGATCAGCTCAATCCGATCTGAAAAGATAAATACCCGGACAGGGGCTGAAATAAAATAATCCCTATGGACCAGGGCATTCACCAGCAGTTCTTCGAAGACAATGCGGAAAATTTCCGGTACCCCCGGACTATTGACACCCTGTTCACCCTGAAGGTATTTTATGTTGGCCAGAATAAAACCCATGGTCTGCTGGAAAATGTCAGACATCTTTCCGGTTATGTCCCGGCTGTCGATATAGGTTTGGGTTGTCATTGTTTTCCCGGGAAACGCCCCGGCTTTGACAATAAATGGCTACCGCATTCGTAATCATAAGAGATACAAACAGGTCCCGGCAATGTCAAAGAAAAGGTCATTATAGCGGACATTTGGTTGTTTTCAATATGGGTTTAAGGCAGTATAGTTGAAAGTCGGATTTTTTGAAGGGCCGGAAAACGAAAATAAAGGAAATAACATATGAATATCAACGACATTTACATTCAACTGAAAGACGCCCTGAAATCGGAAATTGTCGCCCACAACCTGGCAGACAAAAGAGTTGACATCAAATGCAAGCCCCTGACCGTCAAAGAGGCCATCGGCACCCCGGATCATGATGACTACCCCATTGTCAAAGGCAGAGAGGTGATGATGGAAGCAACGTTTGACGGGGCTTCGGGCCAGTCTTTCACGGACGAATATACGGATATCTCTTTATCCGTGGGCGGACTGCTTGACACAGATCACACAAAAACCAGTGAACGGGCCATTTTCATTGCAGGGCTCAATGCGGTGTACAGATCGTTACAGCTTTGTGAAAAAACAGTGCATTGCAAGGACAAGGAGCCTGTAGAGTGCGCCCAAAACCTGATTAAGCAGCCGCAGTTTTCAGGGGAAAAAATTCTTCTGGTTGGGCTTCAGCCAAGATTTCTGGAATATCTTGCCGGGCAGAACACGGTGCGGGTCCTGGATCTTGACCCGGACAACGTGGGCACGGAAAAGTTTGGTGTGCGCATAGAATCAGGGGAAGAGTTCAAGGAAGGCATTGACTGGTGCGACATGGTATTTGCCACCGGGTCCACCATTGTGAACGGCAGCATAACCCATTTTTTAAACTGCGGAAAACCTGCCGTATTTTTCGGGGTAACCATCAGCGCCCCGGCCAAAATTCTGGGGCTTTCAAGCTATTGCCATTGCGGGCGGTGAGGCTGTATGTCCGGAGGACCGGTCTGATGTTCTCATTTTTTACAGGATAAAACCATCAAAAACAGGGGATAAAAAATATGGATGAGAATCAATTGATTATTCGGTGTACAAAATGCGGGGCAAAAAACCGGGTGCCTGAAAACAGGATTTCCGAACGCCCCAAATGCGGCAAGTGCGGAACAACCCTGGGCCTTGAAATTTTTGATGCGCCCGTGAATGTCACGGATAACGACTTTCACCGGGAGGTCATGCAGTCATCCCTTCCGGTGCTGGTGGACTGCTGGGCCCCCTGGTGCGGACCCTGCCGGGCCGTAGCCCCTGTTCTGGACGACCTGGCAAAAACGTACAAAGGGCGTCTTAAAATTGCCAAGGTCAATGTGGACGAAAACCCGGGTACCGGCTCAAAATACCGGATTCAGAGCATTCCCACCATGCTTTTTGTAAAAAACGGAACCCTGGTTGACCAGGTCACAGGGGCATTGCCCAAAGAGGCGTTAGAGGCCCGGATAAGATCATTCATTTGATCCACGCCCTGCCGGAATTTATCCGGCAGGCGCGTTTTTATCTTTCCCTGCCTTCACGAATGATATCGACTATCTCTTTGGATGTAATTTTTGCATTGATAGAAGGGACATTCAAAGGGGATGCGGTTATTTTTTCAGGTGTAAGGGCAAAAGTTTTGCCGTCCTTTCTTCGAATCAGAACTTTACCTGTATTTTCAGCCTGTGCAAGAACAACGGCAAGTTTTTGCCGTGCTTCTGAGTATGTATATACTTGCATTTTAAACCTCTATTATTTTTACGTTTAAACTTTTCGCGGCCAGAATCAGCTCGCGATCCAATGTTAACAAAGGTGCTTTCTGTCTGATGGCGCAATCTAAAAAATAAGCATCATAGGCATACATATTTGTTTGCTTTGAAATTGAAACAGCATTAACAAAATCAGGTTTGATATATCTCAAAGGGATGGTTTCGAATATCAACAACCCTTTTTGTGCTTCGTCCATGGTAAGCCGCTGGCGTTTGAACATCGCCGAAAAAGCGTTGCCTATTTCCCATGGAATAGTGAGTGCGGACCGATTAAAGCGTTTCCCGTTGTCAGATCAATGATTTTATTCCGTTCTGGTTCATCTACAATTACCGCTATTAATGCCGATGTGTCGATTACAATATCCACAGATTAACCTCTTTGTTAATATTATAGACAATAGTATCAATGTGCTGTCAAATTATGGGATAAGGCGGACAGAAATTGTAAATTTGGTAAGCGGCTAAAAAGTTTAGCGCTGCCGCAGCTTATACCACTTGATTTCAAACCATTAGGCATTGACCGGGACAATTCTATCTATGATTGCTGCAAGTGTATCATTGTCCATGGCCATGTCGGTATCATATTCAATCTGAAGCATTACCCAGTATGAAGGGGACAAGCCAAAGTATTTTGAAAGCCGCAGGGATGTGTCTGTGGTAATACTTCTTTTCCCATTGACAATTTCAGATATCCTCATCTGGGAAACGCCGATATCTTTTGCTAATTTATATTGAGTCAGCCCGTAAGGTTTAATGAACTCTTCAAGCAGTATCTCCCCCGGGTGGACGGCAGGTATTTTTTTCATAAGTACCCCCATGTTTAATGATAATCTGTGATTTCGAC
Source organism: Desulfobacter vibrioformis DSM 8776 (assembly GCF_000745975.1). Classification (GTDB taxonomy): domain Bacteria; phylum Desulfobacterota; class Desulfobacteria; order Desulfobacterales; family Desulfobacteraceae; genus Desulfobacter; species Desulfobacter vibrioformis. Next base: position 94,546 of record NZ_JQKJ01000019.1, read on the forward strand.
GTCATACGCATTCTCCTGCTTCCAGGTGAAGCAAATGCGCCATTGCTTATTTATCCTAATACTGTATTGACCCTGTCTATCTCCTGATAGCTTTTCAAGATGATTAGACGGCGGGCTTCTCAAATCATTCAAAGATTCAGACACCTTCAGCATCTTCAATTTTCTGAATGCTGCACGCTGCAGGTCATTTGACCATTTTTTTGAATAGATTCGGTCAAAAACTTTTTGGGTCTCCTTATCCCTAAATGATTTAATCATGCTCAAATTATATAACTTGCAATAGTATTGTCAACCGATAACCAGCAATCCTACATTTGATATACGCTTTAAAACAGGTTGAAATTTATTCCCTCTGATCTCAAACGCAGATTAAGTTAATCTCCAATAATCTTTATTGGTTAATTCACCATGAAGCACATGAAGAATGGACTTCTTCATGTCCTTCATGGTAAAAAATCAAGCCCAGCCGGTAGTTGGAGGATATGAGGATATGAGGATATGAGGATATGGTGGGTACCGCACAATTGTGTGCTGGTCAAAATTATAATTGCTGCATCAAAGCACTGCGCCTTGATATTTTGACGGGGCGAGGATATCTTAAAGCAACTTCAGCATTAATATAAACGGTGAACAACGTGCCGATTATTCTTTTACGCAAATTTCCAGCAAAGGCGGTAACGATAAAAAAATCACACGAAATTAAAAATATAAAGTTTAAGGGTGGCTCTCTGGTTATTACCATTGACGGAGAAATAAATGTTTTGAACTCAAAGCCATATCCCCAGCGCTTGAAAAGGCATCAGCAATGGAGCAATCCTGCTTTGAAATCTCTCCATCCGGCTACGGGATATACTGGCCCCTGATAGACGAAGACCTTTCCATAGATGGCCTGCTTGGGATTGTTCATGCGCCGCAGTGGCGCAAAAAGACTGCATAGCCATGACTATTTCAAAATCTCATTCTAATTTTATCTAGGATAAATTTTTGTACTGAATCTTTTGAAAACGCCGTTGATATCAACATTAAAGCCGATTTCGATACTGGAGATATTGTCATTATTGCCGTCATTATCGAGATCATCCCAGGTAAGTGAAAGCGTGGGGGAACTGATATTATCGAGCAGGGTATAATCGCTGCCATCAACGGAGAGAATAATTGTATCTCCCGAACCAAAGGAAAGGATTCGGGGACCGGGCAGGCTTGTACTATTATTATTGTAGGTAATGTAAACATTGGTTTGGGACTGGAGATAATTTATTTGTCTGAGTTCCAGGCCGATTCGATTCAATGCAATGCTGGTTTTTAATGCTGTTTGGGAATTTGTACGGCTGAAAAGGAAGTTTTTAACCCCTGAATTTAAAAACATAGAAGAAAACAGGCCAATGATCCCCATTAAAACGATTGTCGCTATGATCTCCACAAGGGTAAACCCTGCTTTATTCTTCATACCAGTTGTTCTTTATATAGTTTGAAGGCACCAGAACGACCTTAACATCACTACCAATTGTTAAGTTATTCAAATCTCTTAGATAAAAGGAACCGATGTAACTGCTGTTTCCACTGGAGACGGTCAACTCCTCCCAGGCGTATACGGCGCCGAACCACTGTCCGACCGACCCCATATTGAAGTTACCCATGGTTTCAAGATAGATATGGGCGGAAAGGGATTTGTCTACTGCTGTAGATAATTGGTAATTAATGCCGTCCGTGGATACCCACACCTCAAAACTTGATTGAAAAACCGCATCTCCCACAACAAAAATCTCAATGCCCTCTTCCTCGGTGGCCTCGGAGAGATCAAGATACAGCTTAGTGTTCCAGGACGCATCAATTTCCTTGAAATAGTATTGACCGGGCGACAGGTAGATATCCTTGCAAGCATATTTAGTTTTTAAAACTCCGTATTTACCCGGGGCAAGTGGGGTTCCTGTACCGCAGATGTCTGTTTCACCTGCGGTGAACGGGGTATCCGGTAATTGTAAGGTAGATTCGTAATATTCTTCGGGGTCTTCCGGAACAAGCAGTGGAGGAGATGCGGCATTCTCCAGTATGGAACCCTCAATATCATCTGCCTCCTTGCTGCTGACACTGCCTGCGGCGGTTGCGTTTCCCTTGATGGAGCCCCCCCAGCCAACACTTATATCCCCCCCGGAGTCCACGTTTCCATTGGCGGTTCCACTACTTGTGATTGTTACATTACCGCCTGCGATAATATCTCCACCGACGCTTCCAGTGCCTTCGATGGTGACGCTTCCTCCTGCATTGATCGTTCCAATGACCTTACAGCTGCCAGAGATCACAACATTCCCTGTGGTTGTGATATTCCCGGCGACAATAACATTCCCTGTGAGGATGACATCTCCCTGGGCATCAATGTTCCCGGTAACGTCCGCGGTCCCATCTCCTTTACCTCCTTTGACTTCAACAGCTCCTCCTGAAACAATGTTTCCTTCCACCGTTCCGGCCCCTTCTACCGTTACATTTCCGCCGGCATTCACATCTCCCTTCAGTTTTCCGCTTCCGTTGATTGAAAAGTCATTTGCGGTACTGATGCTTCCCTCCACCTTCGCACTCCCGGAGATGGACATACCAGCCCCTCCGTAAAGCACGTTTGCGGAATCTATTGTCCAGGGATCGGCCCCGGAGTTCCCCGGCAATGGCAAGGTGCTGTCGGAAAGTTTTATGTATGAGCGGGCTGTACCGGTGCCCGAAAAACCTGTGGAGGTGATTGTGTAGGATGAAGTTCCCTGTGTTATATCCAAAGAAAAACCGTTTTCATCCTCCAGCGCATAATCCAAACCACCACCATTGTCTGTAAGTTCGTTGACCGCAGTCGCCTGATCATCTGCACTTCTTATCTTTCCTTTTGCATACCGGATTCCCGCTTCTGCCATGTAGCGAGCCTTGAGGGAATAATTCGGCGTGAAGACCGAAATCGTGGAAGAGGTAAACAAGGAGAACATTCCAGCACCGAGAACCCCTAAAACAACTATGGAGATGATAATGAAAAGCAATGAACTCCCTGTTTCATTTTTAAGATTGTTAATGATCAAAATTTTTCCTTGGGATCTGACGCAGTTCGTGTTTTTGCAAAAATGGTGGTAAGTGTATGGCCGCCGGAATTCACCGTCACCTTCATATAATCGGATTCTGACGGGTTCGTAATGATATTCCCTGCTGCATCAAAATCCACATACTGTGGTTCTTCCACCGCCACGTGAGTTCCTGTACCGTATTCGCCGTTATTGATGCGGTTCTCAATGAGTGCAAGGGCGGTATCCGGATCTGCATTGATCTTTTTTACATAATCGGCAACAATCTCCTCCATCACCGCCTGCCCTGCAACTTCATCCCTGGCGTTTAGCACAGTGCTGCTGCTTTTAGTCAGGGCCGTTCCCCCGAGTTGAACCAGAATCGTTCCAAGAATGGCGCTCAAGACCAGGGTTATGATGATCTCCACAAGGGTGAATCCCCTCTGCCCGATGGAATAAAAGCCGTTTGTTTTCATTGAATAAATCCCGTCTCGGGAATCAGGGTCATGGTTTCGCTTCCCACCGTTATCTGGAGAGGGTTAACAAGCTTGGCATTTGTGTTCTCATCGGTGAAGGCGGTGTAGGGAATGCCATAGATGTCGAAAAGAATTTTAAACGGGGTAATTGTTACATCTGAAACCGTTATTTTTACATCCTTTTCACCCGGAAAGGTAAACTGATTGTCTGCATCCTCGGGATCGCTTTTAGCAAAAAACCAGTAAGTGCTGTTTTGGTCGCATGTTATTCCCCAACACTTTTCTCCTTCAACACCATCTCCCCAACTGCTGTTTTTCATTGCCTGGGACTGGACAAAACGAATGCGGTTTTTAAGGGTGTCCGCCGCTGCCATTGAACGTATTGACTGCATATCAGCAAACCGGCTTACTGCAATTGCCGCCAAAATACCGATAATAAAAAGAATGGCAATGACTTCAATTAGAGTAAAACCGCATATATCATTTTTCATAACTGTCTTTCGGAAATAAATCCCGGCCGGATAATAATGCCCGCCCATTTTCATATTGACCAAAAATATTCGATTCAATTGACAATTGCAACCCAAATCCACCGCATCTTTTTCATGATCCGCCACCATACTGCATTTTCACCAAAATCTGTGAAAGGAAATTTTCCTTATTTTAATATCAAAACAGGCCTTCTAATAACGGCCATGGGCTTGTCTCGTTTTTCAATAACGTGTAAATTTGAATATAACCAAGTTAAATTAAATAAGGAAACCTGAATATGCCTACAATATTAGAAGAATTTGAAAATAAGGCCAAAAGTCTGCCGCTAAAAGATCGTGCAGCGTTAATCGAAAGTCTAATTTCCAGCCTTGACGAACTGGATGAAACTGAATGTGAAGAACTCTGGGCCCAAGAAGCGGATAAACGCTATCAAGCGTACAAAGCGGGAACGATAACAAGCAGACCGGCCAAGGCCGTTTTCAGTGATGCTAGAGAGATGTTAAAAGAACTCCGGTGAAAAGAATCCGATTATTGAGGGCGGCGTCCGGGACCATGGCGTGACGCAACTTAAAACAACGCATTTAACAAAAGAGACTAAACAGGGGACATTTTCCAGGATTCGGCTTTTTTTAAGCTCACTTCAAATCCGGTATAAATTTCTCATCAGTTTTGCCTTGATTTTTTTTCTGTCCATGCTTTTGTGCAACCTGTTCATCTATGCTTATGTGCGCAGCAATATTGAGGACCGTATTGAAAGCGAGCTGACCAATACCACGGCCATGATTTACAATATGGTCAATACCTCTGTGAATGTCTCCATTAAAAATCATCTGCGGGCCGTGGCGGAAAAGAATCTGGACATACTGACCGGCCTGTACCGACAAAGCTTGGCCGGTGCCATTTCCCTGGAACAAGCCCGCAAAAGGGCGGCTCAAGTGATTTTAAGCCAGACCATAGGGGCCACGGGCTATCTTTACTGCCTGGACAGCCGCGGGGATGTGGCCGTACACCCGAGAGCCGAACTCATCGGCACCAACGTGGCTGAACACGCCTTTATCCGGCAGATGATGGAAAAAAAGCAGGGATACCTGGAGTATGAATGGAAAAATCCGAATGAAAAACATCCCCGGCCTAAAGCCCTTTACATGGTCCATTTTAAACCCTGGGGCTGGATCATTGCCGCCTCGGCCTACCGGTCTGAATTCATCAGGCTGGTGAATGTCCAGGATTTCAGGCAGAGTATTCTCTCCTTAAAGTTCGGGCAAAGCGGTTATGCCTTTGTCATTGACAAGGACGGCCGGGCCATCATCCATCCGGTTCTGGAGGATATTAATATTTTGCAGACCCCTGAACTGCCCAATCAATATCTCACTGACATGATGCAGCGCAAAAAAGGCCGGTCTGTTTACTACTGGAAAAACCCCGGGGAGACCCGGGCACGCAAAAAACTGGTAATGTTCAATTATATTCCCGAATACCAGTGGATTGTGGCGTCATCATCCTACCTGGATGAGCTTTACCAGCCCCTGAAAACCATCCGCAATGTGTTTTTAGGCATCTCCCTGCTGTTTTTCAGCATCATGCTGGCCGTGACCTTTGGCATCAGCCGGACCATTACCACACCGCTTCGCCAGCTCATGACCCGGTTCAGCACGGCCACGGCAGGAGATTACTCCGCCAGGATGGAGAGCCAGTCCCGGGACGAGGTGGGACAGCTTGCCCGGTATTTTAACCGGTTCATGGACCAGCTTGAAACCACCCACCAGGAGTTAAAGAGGAATATTACCCGGTCCAAAAATCTTGAAAAACAGGTGATGCAGGCCGGGGACCGGGAACGCATGAATATTGGCCAGGAACTTCACGACGATCTTTGTCCCCATCTCATCGGCATTTCAGGGCTGACAGCCGTGATCCGGGAAGATCTTAAATCCAGGCACGACCCCGCCGCAGACCTTGCCCGGAAAATGGGGGAACTCATGGAAGACGCCGTGGAAAAAACCCGGCAGCTTGCCAGGGGCCTTTGCCCGGTCCATCTGGTCAGCCATGGATTCCAGTCTGCCCTGGAAGAGATTGCCGATCAGTTCGCCTATTATTCCGGTATCCGGTTTGAGTGCCATATGGACGAGGGCGTGGATATCCTGCAAGACTCCTGCGCCATTCATCTCTACCATATTGCAAAAGAAGCGGTGAACAACGCGGTTAAACACTCAAACTGCAACCGGATTCATATTGCGTTAACCCGGGATGCGGCTGACAGCCTGATCCATCTGAAGGTGACGGACAACGGTTCCGGTATAAATCCTGATCCTTTTGGCCGGGGCATTGGGTTGCAGATTATGGACTACCGGGCTAAAATTATTGATGCGCAGTTTAACATTGAGACAGGATCCAAAGGAACACAGATCCATGTCATTTTGAATTCGCCGGTTCCGGAAAAAAAGGAGCGTGCCCCGGCATGATGAAGACCCGTCAAAAATCCCGCATAGTCATTGTGGATGACCACCCCATTTTCTGTCTGGGCATGAGCGAACTGATCAACCGGGAACCGGATTTGACGGTGGTAGCCTGTCCGGATACGGCGGACAGGGCCCGGCAGATCATTGAACAGGATATGCCTGATCTGATGATTGTGGATATTTCCCTGGCCCAAAGCAACGGCATTGAGCTGGTAGCTGAACTGCGCGGCAAATGCCCGGATCTGCCCATTCTGGTGTTGTCCATGTATGATGATTCAATGTATGCGGAACGGGCGTTGATGGCCGGTGCCAGGGGGTATGTGATGAAACAGCGGGCCATTGCCCAGGTGGTGGAGGCGGTGCGACAGGTCCTGGCCGGGCACATCTATGCCAGTGATAAAACCAAGGAAAAACTGCTCAACCGGATGATTTCCAGAAAGCCTTCTGCCGTGGGTTTCAGTTTGGAAACCCTCACCAACCGGGAATTTGAGGTGTTCCGCCTCATGGGCGAGGGCATGGACTCAAAGGAAATTGCGGCAAGACTGAATCTGAGCATGAAAACCGTGGGGACCCACCGGGAAAATATCAAGGAAAAGCTTCAGCTCAAACATTATACGGAACTTGTCAAGGCTGCCGTACACTGGGTTTATGAAATGAAAAAATAGCGTTAAATCCTCTGCCGGCCGGGCTGTCCGGTGATTGTAAAACCCAGGCAAAAAAACCTGTAGGTTTTAAACCTAGTTGGCTTCAGATCACCGGCCATAAAAATATGAGGCCATTACCGATTGAACCATTAAAAGATTCGTTGTTAATGACACATGGAAACATTTATCATATTAATAACAAGGAGAACCCTGTCATGTCGGAAAGAAGCGTGAATTACGAAATTTTAAGCCCCACCAATTTTCTTGATAGAAGCGTAAAAGTCTATCCGGAAAAAACCGCAGTCATCTATGGGGACAAAACCTTTACCTGGGCAGGATTCCAGGAACGGGTATTTCGACTGGCCAATGGCCTGAAAGCCTGTGGTGTTGGCCGGGGTGACAAGGTCGCCTTTGTCTGCCCCAATACCCCGCCCATGCTGGAAGCCCATTATGCCGTACCGTTGCTGGGGGCGGCTCTTGTTTCCATCAATATCCGGCTGTCTGCCAATGAAATGTCCTATATCATCAATCATTCCGACGCCAAAGTTGTGGTGGCGGACAATGAATTCGGCAAGGTGCTGTCCAAGGTCGTGCCCGAACTCACCGCAGTGAAGACCTTTGTCAATATCTGCGACATTGACGATTCCATGCCCCTGGACGGACCGGAATATGAACGTTTTCTGGCGGACAGCCCGGATGATCCGGTTTCCCTTGCCATTGAAGATGAACGGGAAATCCTTGCCTTGAATTATACCTCCGGCACCACAGGCCTGCCAAAGGGCGTGATGTACCACCACCGGGGCGCTTATCTCAATTCGCTGGGCGAGCTTCTGGAGTTTAAAATCGACCGGGACAGCAAATATCTATGGACCCTGCCCATGTTCCATTGCAACGGGTGGTGTTTTACCTGGGCCATCACCGCCATGGGGGCCACCCATGTCTGCCTGAGAAAGGTGGACCCCGTTGAAATCTACCGGATTATCGCCGATGTGGGTGTCACCCATCTGTGTGCAGCGCCCACTATCCTCATCGGCATGTCTGTTTTTGCCAAGGAAAACGCTGTCCAACTCTCCCGCCGCCTGGAAATCATGACTGCCGGCGCCCCGCCTGCCCCCATGGTGATCCAGAACATGGAACATATCGGGGCCAACATCACCCAGACCTATGGCTTGACCGAAGTGTTTGGTCCGCACTCCGTATGCCAGTGGCAGGACAAATGGGATGACCTTTCACCCATGGCCAGGGCCGGCATCAAAGCCCGCCAGGGCGTACCCTATATTGTGGCCGAGCACATGGATGTGGTGGACGCCGTGACCATGGAACCGGTGCCAAGGGACGGTACCACCATGGGGGAAATTGTCATGCGGGGAAACAACGTCATGCTGGGGTATTATAAGGATGCGGAGGCCAGTACCGAGGCCTTCAGGGGCGGATGGTTCCACTCCGGAGACCTGGCGGTTATGCACCCGGACAACTATGTGCAGATCATGGACCGCAAAAAAGACATCATTATCTCAGGCGGTGAAAATATCTCCACCGTTGAAATCGAAAATGTGCTGTACGCCCATCCGGATGTGCTGGAAGTGGCAGTAATCTCGGTACCCGACGAAAAGTGGGGAGAGGTGCCCAAGGCTTTTATTTTACCACGGGCCGGAGCCAATCCGGATCCAGCCCAGATTATTGCGTACTGCAAGGAAAAGCTGGCCCGGTTCAAGGCACCCAAGTATATTGAATTCGGTCCTTTGCCCAAAACCGCCACAGGCAAGTTGCAGAAGTTCAAACTGCGGGAAAAGGAATGGGCGGGCCACGACCGCATGGTTAACTAATATTTGAGCGAAAAGCCACCCATCTGCGCCTTGCATCCAGGCACCTTTGTAGACATTCGCCCCTCTAACGAGCTCCCATGGCAGCAACGTCAGGTGACGTAAAAATAAAAAAGCCCTGATCAAGAAAATTCTTGATCAGGGCTTTCAAAAAAGACCCGGCAGCGTTCTACTCTCCCACACAGTCTCCCATGCAGTACCAGCGACGCTAAAGACCAGAAACATATAATCAGGACTTCCGTGTTCGAGATGG
>NZ_JQKJ01000020.1 GCF_000745975.1 Desulfobacter vibrioformis DSM 8776
GCCGGTAATTGGCATAGTGCAATGGCCCTTCACAGTAGGGCAGCTGCGTTCTTTGGTTTGTTTCGCCAGATCTAAGTCGATTTCATGAAGAAGAGAAAATAACGATTGTTGAGTAAGCAAGTCTAATGATATCATGGTTCCCGCCATTGGTTTAATGTGGCAGGAGCCCTCCATCAACGCATCGGCCAAGAAACGTGAGGGGGCTCCTCTCTTTTTCCATCACTTTTCTGGACCATTTTAGCGATTTTTTCCATCATTTTTTGAGTCCGCACTCACCAGGGGCTTGCTATTGGAAAAACGGGAGTGCGCAATAGATAACCTTGAATCTTTGAAAATCATTAAATTGATTCTGGTGTCCCATCGCGTAGTGGTGGAGAATCCTGCTATAGCGACAACGGTCGGATAATGGTCACTCTCTCCGGAGCTATCTCTTCCAGAAGAGAATAGTCAACCATTTCAAGATAATTCCTCGGGATTTTACGCTCAACAATATTGTTGTCCAGTGCCCATTGTTCAATACCTTCCAGGTCGGTAAAAATTGACTGTTTCAGGCTCAGGTAATAATTCATTTCATGCCGGACGGTCCGAGCCATCGCCTTAACATCATATTTTTTAATTTTTGATAAGATCTCAATACTTTCCTCGGCATTGGTCTTGATGAATTCTTCAGCTTTAAGAATGGCCCGCAGCATCCCTTTGGCTTGTTCACGGTGTTGTGTCACCCATTTTTTGGGAACCAGGAGGTGCTTGCTCTTTCTGTAAATGGCCGAGGTCTGAAAAATCACATAATCTTCTCCAAGAATTTTTTGCGTTTCCGCAATGGGTACCCCATGCTGCATTGTGGCATGGGCCAGCCCGCGTTTAATGGTGTCTGGAATCTTTTTTTTGCCCACAAAAACCTCTTCAACATCATCTAAAGTCAATCCGTTAAACAATAAAAATCTTTCAAGAAAAAAGTGAGAAAATCCGCCCCTTGAGGGCAGAGCGATTTTTTTGCCTTTCAGGTCCGAAACCTTGATGATTCCGGCACTTTTTCTGGCAAGCAGTTTCATCTCGTTGTCAGTATAGGAAAGTGTCCCGATAATCACATGTTGAGATACATCCAAATTAGACCGGACAATACGGAGGCTGTTGAGTGTTGTTGAATCGGCCTTCCCCTGCATATAAGCCTGGAACGCCTGTTCACTCCCACTCGTGAATAGTGTTGTTGTCGTGACCCCCTGTTCTTTGAAAAGACCTTTTTCTTGGGCAATGATCACCGCTCCGTCCATTGCGCCCCAACCCGTTGCAATGGTTATAGGGGGGAGGCCGCCATGGCGGGTTGGGAATAAAATGAAACTACGGCAAAAAGAAATACAAAAATAAATGCTTTCATGACCCTTCTCCTTTTCTGAGTTTAGATGGATAATCGCGGTGCTGACCGGCGCCGCACACCGATCAAGCAAACGCAGTTTGATTGATCGGTGTGCGGTGTCCGGTCCAGTACCTTGTTCTGGCGCCAGAGGCGCCGGGACAAGGTGCTGGACGCAGTCAGCACCGCGATTCTCGGCGGCGCAGCCGCCGAGAACGCCTGTTTAACCCGCATTCCCCAGAGCTTAAGCGGCGGGGAATGTCGGGTTGAAACTTTTGTTGGACAGTCTCATTTCTCTGATTCTTTCCCAAAAGTTACTCTTAGGGTGCAAACCGATAATTTAGATTTGATACTTTTTGGCAACATAACAGACAAATCATAAAATTCAGGTTTAATAAAATCAGGTGGTTATGAATACCATATTTTGACTTTTTGTGCAAAATACCCGTGATAAGTCCAAAACCTAAATTATTGAATTGCACCCCCTTCCAACCAAGGCAGCCAGTTGCCGTGACAGATAGACAAAACCGCACCGGATGCGCATTTGAACGGCCTATCTTTAACATAGACCGTGGCAGGATTTTGAAATGGGGCCTTGATAATAATCATGGACTGTTCTCAACCAAGGGGGTCGAACTTTGATCGTACCCCTTTAAATACCCCCTCACAGGCCAATCACCCTTGCCCGGGGTAATTGAAAATATGGAACCATGGCCGGTAATTTTTAACCAGGTGGGAAAGACCAGCGCATTTTTGATTGGGCCTCCGCAAAATTACGGTGTCATGTGTATGGGGTGCTGCCAAGTTTAAAGTGAAGGATTTTCTATTTTAAAATTCGGGAATCTCCCACATTATTTCCAGTATTTAACATCTCAAAATAACATGCAAAAAAGTAAAACGACAAGATTTTGTGCGCAGTAAAAGTGCGCATGCGTACCAGGGGATTAGTGAAAAATACCGGCGCAAAACTGCGGCGTCATGTGTATGAATAGCTGTCAGGTTGAAAGGTGCTGAAAATCACCTTTAAAAAGGATTTGAATCCTCTTTAACAAAGACTGGATTTAGTACGCATGAATTGTGCGCACAATAGTGCACGGATAAGTGCGCACCAGGAATCAAAAGAGTCCACAAAAGACCTCCTCCATTTTTGTGGCGGTCAGGTACAAGAGATTGGCCGAAAATTCAGCCGTCATATCAGTGATGATGCTGGCGGGATGATAGCACCATTTTGGAGGTGAGCCATAGCATTCCGGCCTTAAGAAAGTGAATTCCCAGTGACACACAAACTTGTAGCCCAGTTTGTAGCCAGCCCTGTTTCACAATAAAAAAAGGCTCCCATCAAAAACGCTGAGAGCCTTTTTTTATAATGGTCGGGACGACTGGATTTGAACCAGCGACCACTTGTCCCCCAGACAAGTACGCTACCAGACTGCGCCACGTCCCGTTAAAAGCAACGTCGGAGTAATTATCACTTCCGTATGCGAGTGTCAATAAAGAAACTAAATTTTTCCAGTTTATTTCATCTCTCCTGGACCCAGTCCCCCCAAATCCGTTATATTCGGAACAGGGAAAACTTAAGATCAGCTCTTTTTATGCCCATGGAACCGGTAAGCATGCAGTTTCGAAATTGTCGGCCTTCAGCCACAGTCCTGCCGCATCTTCTGAGTCATTTTTTTATATTTTATTTGACAAAAATAATTTTCCCATCCTATTAAACGATATCATCGTGGAAGGACATGGAATTCTGCGAATTGCAGGGACGTATCAAAAAAAAAGAAGATCTTTAAAATAACAGCCATCCGTAAACTATGCTATTTTGGGGACAGAAATCGTCTTAACGGTAGTAGATGTGCAAGAATAAAAAGTTCCAAATTTTGAGGAGGCCCTATGAGAGCACTGAAAGAATTGTGGCTGATAATAACTCTGATTGTTGCGGCAAGTCTTCTGCTGTTGGCATCAGACTGGGGACAACGAACCAATGGAAAAAAAGAAAAAAAGAGTTATTCACAGATTGCAATATTTCAGATAACGTCCACGTCATTGCTTGACAATCATGTGGCAGGGGTAATGGACCGCCTGGCAGCCCAAGGGATGCTGGCACCGGACCGCTCAAACGTCAAAATATATAATCCCCAGGGAGATATCCCCACAGCCAACACTATTGTTCGTGAAATTGTAAATTCCCCGGCAGATATTGTGATCACCTCCAGTACATTGGCGTTACAAAATTTTTCCAAGGTCAATGCCAATACAAAAAAGATGCATGTATTTGGGGCTGTGACAGATCCCTATGGATCAGGGGTTGGCATTCTGGGACCCGGGGAAGATATGCATCCCCCTTATCTCGTGGGAATCGGGAGTTTTCAGCCTGTGGAATCCACTTTCAAAATAGCCAAGGAGATGAATCCCAATCTCAAAAAAGTAGGTGTGGTCTGGAATTCCGGTGAATATTGCAGTGAAGCATGCATGATTAAGGCACGGAAAATCTGTACCGCACTGGGGATTCAATTGGTGGAAGCTGTTGCCAACAATACCTCGGAGGTGTCAGAGGCTGCCAGAAGCCTGGTGGCAAGAGGGGCTGAAGCAATCTGGGTCGGGGGGGACACCGTGGCATCATCCGCCATAAACCTTTTAGTCAGTATCGGCAAACAAGCAGACATTCCTGTCTTTACCAATGACCCTTCTGATACGGAAAAAGGCGCGCTCTTTGGACTGGGGGCAAATTATTTTACGGTGGGCCAGCTCACAGCGGATATGGCCATAGATATTTTAAGGGGTAAAGATCCCCTCACCATCCGAATCGAAAATGTTGTGCCTGAACTGCTGCAGATCAATGGGGAAGTGATGACTTCTTTTGATGGGGCATACCGCCTGACGGAAAATTTAAAAAAGCATCTTAAAAATCAACAGCAAAAATTCACAAAAGACCCGGCCAATAAGGCTATGAACCATGGAAATGACGGGGAAAAAAAGGTCTGGGACCTGAGCATCGTGCTCTACAGTGAAACTGAATTTGCAGAATCGTGCAGGGACGGTTTTATCGACGGGTTGCAGAATGCCGGCTTCAGTGAAAAAATGGATTACAATTTGAAAGAATACAATGCCCAGGGGGATATGAGCACCTTATCCAGCATTATGACCACAATTAAAGCAGAACAACCAGATCTTCTCATGGTGGTATCAACGCCGACATTGCAGGCAGCCTTGCGACTGGTGGGGCCTGATGTCAACATTATATTTACCGGTGTGGGAGACGGTGTCAAAGCAGGGGCCGGGAAAACGGAAAAAGACCATCTTCCCAATGTGACAGGTATCAGCACACGCAGTGCCTTTGACGCAATGGCCCGGATCATTCATGAAACAAATCCTGAAGCAAGGATTGTGGGGACACTTTTCACACCGGCAGAGATCAACAGCATCCTCTACAAAGATTGGTTCCAGGAGCAGCTGGAAAAAATAGGGCTCAAGCTCCTGGCAATTCCGGTGACCTCCAGCGCGGAAGTTGCCCAGGCAGCGACACAGCTTTGCAGCAAAGATATTGATATCATTGCCCAGGTGGTAGACAATTTAACCCGCCCGGGATTTGCTTTTATCGCACGCCGGGCCAGGGAAAAAAAGATTCCAATTTACGTCTTTGACAGCCAGCAGATGAAATATGGAGCAGTCATGGGAATTACGCGGGATTATTACGATGCAGGGCTGGAGGCTGCGGGAAAAGCCATTCGTGTATTGACTGGAGCAGACCCGGCCACCATTCCCTTTAACAATACAAGCTCGGAAAAATTGATTGTGAATTATGACCTTATGAAAGAATATGCGCTGGTCATACCGGATTATTTTCAAAAAAAGGCAATCCCATTCAGCCTGCCAAAGGGAAAAAATTAATGCAGATACATCATAAAACCCGAGGAGACTATCTATTTGTAGAGACCGAGGGAAGACTGGATGCAAACTGGTCCGAACATTTTACCGATACGGTTATGAATTTCGTCAGGGAAGGGCATCATCACCTGATCATTGACGCATCAAAGATGGTCTTTTTAAGCTCTGCCGGAATCCGGGTCCTTTTGCTTATTTTTAAGTCCATTAAAAAAGTGGAAGGCCGCTTTTTTATTTACAATGCCACGGAATTTGTGACTCTGACCCTGACCACATCGGGTTTCGGGGACTGGCTGATCACGGCATTGCCTGGGGATATCCCCGGGCAAGCCACTTCCTCAATGCAAAAAAACTATGAACATTTCAGTCTGGAATCCGATAAGGGACAATGTCTGTCCATCCATAATGCCTGGCGTCCCTGGAAACAGGTGAAGCGCTCGGATATTAAAAACATCAAATGTGTTGACAATTTATTTTCGTTGGGAATCGGAAGCCCTGGAATGGATAATACCGACCGCGGAAAACAGTTTGGAGAATTTTTGGCAGCCGCCGGCCATGTGGTGTATCAGCACCCTGCAGAGGAAAGCCGCTCGGATTATCTGATCGCGGAACAGGCTTTTATCCCAACCATGCAATGTATTCAAGCCCTGACCCTTGAGGGGGAAATGGCAAACCTGATGCGATTCTCACCCACTGATGAGAAAAGATTTTTCACACTCAGTCAGATTGTGGGAACGATGATGGCAGAAACGCAAATGACAAAGGCAGGATTGGTCCTTATCGGAGAAGTGGAAGGATTGGTGGGGGCTTCGCTGATCAAATCTCCGGGGGCATTGAAGGCGGACAGCATCATCTCTTATCCACAGATCAAAGAGTGGCTGAACTTCAGCGGGGAAAGGGCATATGCCCGCCATCAGGCTGTCATTCTGGGTGTGGTTTCCCGAGAACCTGTCAATGATGAGCAGTTGCTTTTCCCCCTGGGGCCGGATTCGGAATATGCTGCCCATCTGCATGCGGCGGTCTTTCCCCACCAGGTCCTTCAGAATGGCCGCATCGACCTGTTTGAAACCCTTGGGCAATTTTTTAACGGCCCCTCTCCACTGGCTGTTCTGCATCTGGTAAATGACAGCCGGCCGGTCATAGGACTTGGAGAGAGTGCCCTTGTGCGGGGAGCCTGCTGGTTCGCCCCGGTCAGTGATGAGGAGGTACACGCATGAGTCTGATTTTCGGTGCATTTACCATGGGACTGATCCTCAGTCTGTTGTCGTTGGGGATGTTGATCTCCTTTCGCATGATACGTTTTACAGATATCACTGTGGATGGCAGTATTACACTGGGGGCCGCCATCACGGCCGTTCTGATCACCCAGGGCTGGTCTCCATGGCTGGCGGCTCTCATGGCATTTTGGGCCGGTGCCCTGGCCGGCTCCGTCACAGGCGTTCTGCATACCCGGTTCAAAATCCAGAAAATTCTGTCCGGCATCTTGATGATGACGGCTCTCTATTCCATTAATCTGAGAATCATGGGCCGCAGTAATATTCCCATGCTGGATACGAACAGCTTTTCCGATGGTATGAGGGCCCTGTTACTCAAACTCGTCAACAATGCTGACAGGATAAATGTGATGGGGTGGCAGGTGTCCCTGATTGATGCGGCTGTGCTGATCATGATGACCTTTATCACGGTGATTGTGGGATTTTTACTATACCGCTTCTTATTATCACACTTTGGTACGGCACTGAGGGCGGCTGGTATTAACGACCAGATGATCCGGGCCCAGGGTGTGGATCATCATGGCATGATCGTCTTTGGGCTGGCTCTGGGAAACGGTTTGGTCGGGCTCTCAGGATCTTTTCTGGCCCAGTATCAGGGCTTTGCCGATGTGCAGATGGGGATTGGCATGATGGTGTGGGGATTGGCCTCCATTATCTTGGGTGAGGCGCTTATCGGTAAAAACAGCCTGGGTCTTCAAATCATTGCCGTGGTCCTGGGCACGATCCTTTTTCGGTTGCTCATCGCCATTGCGCTCCGCTGGGGCCTGAATCCCAATGATCTTAAACTGGTGACATCCCTCTTTGTTTTTATGGCCCTTGTGGCTCCCCAGTGGTTCCGAAAACTGTCAGGAAATTTTCAGAGAGGAAAAGGCCATGCTTGAGATCACACATATTTCCAAAACATTTTTCCCCAACACGCCCAATGAGGTCAACGCCCTGAGAAATGTAAACTTAACCCTGGAGAAAGAAACATTTACAGCCGTTATCGGCACCAATGGGTCGGGGAAGAGCACCTTACTCAATGCCGTGGCCGGCACCTTTGAATTGGATGCAGGACAGATCCGGCTGGCTGGCTCGAACATCACCGGCTGGCCGGAATATAAACGGGCAAAACTCATCGGCCGGGTATTTCAGAACCCCTTTGCCGGAACAGCGGCAGAGATGTCCATTGCAGAAAATGTTGTTCTGGCCATACATCGGGGACAACGGCGTTCATTAAGAACCGCAGTGACCCGGAGCCTGCGGGAAGAGGTCGCCGACCGGGTCCGGTCCTTGAAAATGGGTCTTGAGGACCGTCTGGATAATCCCATTGGCACCCTCTCCGGCGGACAGCGGCAGGCACTCACCTTGCTCATGGCGACCTGGCGAAAGCCGGAGCTGCTGCTTTTAGATGAACATACGGCAGCCCTGGATCCCAAGAGTGCGGCAAAGGTGGCGGAACTGACCAGGGACATCATCAAGCAAGATAAACTTACAGCCCTCATGGTGACCCATTCCATGCAGCAGGCAGTGGATCTGCCGGACCGTATTGTGATGATGCACAAAGGACAGATCATTCGGGATTTTCAAGGCAATGATAAGCGCCGGGTCCGCATCCCCGACCTGCTCAGTACCTTTGACCGGGTGCAGAAAAAAGAATTATTTGATGAAAGTGTGGCGGAATTGCTTTATGGCGCATATGCCTGACCTTTACATGAACAAGGAACTTTTTTAATTTGGGAGCAAAAATATGGGATTTACAATTGATCATTTTAATATCAACGTACTGAACCTGGAAAAAAGTATGGCTTTTTATCAAAAAGCGTTAGGCCTTACAGAGCTGAAAAGAAAAACGGCCACAGACGGATCCTACATTATCGTATTTTTAACGGACAATCAGTCTGTCAACAAATTGGAGCTGACCTGGCTCAAAGACAGGGAAACGCCTTACGATCTCGGTGATGAAGAATTTCATATTGCATTCAAAACCGATGATTTCGACGCAGCCCATGCCCTGCATGAGAAGATGGGGTGTATCTGCTATGAGAACAAGGGGATGGGCATCTATTTTATCAACGACCCGGATGGGTACTGGCTTGAGGTGATTCCCGCATAACTGGGAAAATAAATTTTTCCAGTTTATTTCATCGCTCACGCCCCAGTCAATGTCATAAAGTTAAGAAACGTTCAGATTAAAAACACGAAGTTCAGTACTCTAATATCTTCGTGAACTTCGTGTTCTTCGTGGTAAAATAAAATCTCAATGCTTAAGTTTATGACATTGACGCGATGTTGATCAGGATCTGACCTGCCCGTTCCCCCAGGCCACAAATTTTGTGGTGGTCAACTCTTTTATGCCCATGGGACCGTAAGCATGCAGCTTTGAGGTGGATATGCCGATCTCTGCACCCAGGCCCAGCTGGCCCCCGTCATTGAACCGGGTGGATGCATTGACAATGACAAGGGATGCGTCCACCTCCCGGATAAAACGCCGGGACCGCTTCAAATCCGTTGTGATAATCACTTCGGTGTGGTTGGACCCGTAAGCCGCGATATGGGCCATGGCATCATCCATGTCCGTTACCACCTTGACGGCCAGAATCAGATCCAGGTACTCCATGGGCCAGTCCGCTTCGGAGGCAGGGAGTGCATCCGGCAATATTTCGCAGGTTTTCGGGCACCCCTTAAAGGTAACGCCGGCATGGGCCAGTGCCTTATGGGCCATGGGCAGAAATTTTTGGGCCACACCTTCATGAACCAGCAGGGTTTCCAGGGCATTGCATACCCCGGGCCGCTGGGCCTTGGCATTGAGTACGATGTTGACGCCCATGTCCAGGTTTGCCAGATCATCCACATAGGCGTGGCAGACCCCTTTATAATGTTTGAGTACAGGAATGCTGGAGGCTGCCACCACATGGCGGATCAGGCCTTCCCCGCCCCGGGGGATGATCAGGTCGATATATTCTTCCTGTTTGAGCATAATATCCACGGCAGCCCGGTCCGGTGTGGGGATCACCTGGACGGCACCGGCCGGCAGACCTTGTGTGGAAATACCCTGTTCAATGGCCAGGGCCAGGGCCTGGTTGGAGTAAATGGCTTCGGAACCGCCCCGCAGGATCACGGCATTGCCGGCCTTCAGGCACAGCCCTGCCGCATCCACGGTAACATTGGGCCTTGATTCGTAAATAATGCCGATAACCCCCAGAGGAATGCGCATCCTGGCAATTTCAAGACCATTGGGCCGGATGGAGGAATCCGACAGGGTGCCCACGGGATCTTCCAAGCCTGCCACGTATTCCAGGCCGTCAACCATCCCGGCCAATACCTTGTCCGTAATGGTCAGCCGGTCGATCATGGCATCGGACAACCCGTTTTTCCGGGCCTCTGCTACATCCTTTGCATTTTCCGTCTGGATGATGTCTTTATCCTTTTCCAACTGCCGGGCAATAGCAAAAAGCGCTCTGTTTTTCTGCTCCGCAGGCAAAGCCGCCATAATCCGGGCAGCTGCTCTGGCCTGTTTGGCAATTTCAATGATCTGATTTTCCAAAGACATAGAATGGTTCTCCTTTAAGTTTACTCCGGCGTTTATCCTAAAAAAAATTATGACCGGGCATCATCCGGGTACGCGGTGATCATCAGATTATCCCTGTGAATTACCTCGTCATAGGACCTGAACCCCAGGCGTTCCTTGATCTGGCTGGTCTTGCAGCCCATGATTTTTAATATATCCGAGGCATTATAATTGACCAGGCCCATACCCAAAACCACGTTGTCCTCTGTGATGAATTCAACAGGATCGCCTAGGTCAAAATTGTCTTCCACCCGGATGATGCCTGACGGCAAAAGGCTTTTGCCCTGTTCCACCACGGCTTTCTGGGCACCTTTGTCGATGGTGATCCGCCCCTTGGCCTGCAGGGTCAGGCCGATCCAGTTTTTCCTGGATGAGGCCTTCTGTCCATTGGGAACAAAATAGGTGCCGGTATAGTTGTTGTCCGCTATTTTGATCAGGATATCCTGTTCCAGGCCGCAGGCAATGATCATGGGAATGCCTGCCGACGTCAGCTTTCTGGCGGCGCTTATTTTGGTGCCCATTCCCCCTGTGCCCAACGGTCCTGCAATTTCTCCGGCCATGGCCTCAATATCACTGCCCATGGCTGTGACCTGCCTGATAAGCTGTGCATCCTCATGGATCCGGGGATCTTTGTTGTACAGACCGCCGATATCCGTGAGATTGATCATGAGGTCCGCGCCGAGCAGCATGGTGATCATGGCCCCCATGTTGTCATTGTCCCCGAATTGAAGGGATTTTACCGCGACAGTGTCATTTTCATTAATAACAGGCACCACCTGCCATTCCAGAAGCGTGTTCAGGGTGTTTCTGGCGTTCAAATACCGGACCCGGTCACACAGGTCGCCCCGGGTCAGAAGAATCTGGGCCACTTTCCGTCCCCAGTGTTCCATGGCCTTTTCCCATTCACGGATCAGATCAGCCTGGCCAATGGCGGAAACCGCCTGGCGTTTGGGGGTTTCTGACGGCCTTTCTTTTAGACCGATTTTTTTAACACCCGCAGCCATGGCCCCGGAAGAGACAAGGATCACTTCTTTGCCCCGGTCATGGAGCACGCTGATCTGCCTTGCGATGCTGTTGATGACGTCAATGTTGAGGCTGTTTTTCCGGGTCAGCACCCCTGAGCCCACTTTGACCACGATGCGTTGGCATGTGGACAGGACTGAAAATTGCAGGTCGGTGTTCATTATATGTTCCAGGTTTTTTAAAAAAGGCGGCAGCAGACCGCCGGTCTAATAGTCTCTGATTAGTAGTCTCTATAGAAACCCAATGATGGGCCAAAAATTAAACCATAGCGCAGATGATTGCAAGGCATGATTTTTCAGGACCGCAATTTCAGTGCTGACGCATGAGAATTTAGAATCAAAAAATCCAGGCGGGGTTTATGGGATATCCCGCCGTTCAAAAACAAACACAGCAGCCGTCAGAATCAAAGCCGCATAGCAGAGCGCATAAACAAAACTTAACCCAAGTTCCTGAACCGGGATGGCCAGATCATGGACCACCCGGGTTTTGTAGTTTAAACGCTCAAGGTTGGGCAGGATATAATAGGCCCCGTCTGCCAGGGCCTTAAACACAGTGTCTTGGGACCCTTTGGCAAGCAGTCTTAAATCCTGGGTGAAATGCCCGATGATAAAAATGGCCAGGGTAAACATGCCGCTTAAAAACGGGCTTGAAAAGGCGGAAAAGAAAACGGCAAAGGCCAGAATTATCAATATTTCAATGTAAATGGGCCCAATGGCTGTTAAAAGTATCCATGGCAGGGCTTGTTCATAGGCAACACAAAGGGAAAACAACAATATAGTCATCACCGCAACTTCCACCAGAATGGTCAGGCTGAGCCCTAAATATTTGCCCAGGAGAAACTGCCACCGGGCCAAAGGCTTGGAAAGAATAATATAAATGGTGCGCTTTTCCATCTCCTTGTACACCATGCCGATGCCCACAAAAATGGCGATCAGCGTACCGCCGATGGATATGGCACCAAGGCCGAAGTCCTTGATAATTTTCATGGGATCTCCGATGGTCAGTTTTCCCAGCACAATGGAGAAAAAGACAAGGATTACCGCAAAAAATAAAAGGCTGTAAAATATTCTGTCCCGGATGGATTCCTTGAATGTATTCAGGCCGATGGCCAGCACCTTGTTCATGGTTTTATTCCTGTTCGACGGCTACCGGTTTGGTATCTTGCCCGGTGCTTTTCAAATAGATCTCTTCCATGCTTTTTCTTGCCTGGGAAAATGAAACAAGTTCCAGACCCTGGGTTCTGATCGTTTCCATGATCATGTCTGCCGTTTTTTTATCAGCCGTTGAAATGATATGCCGGTTTCCCCGGACCAGGTGTTTGACATTTTTTTGGCCGTCAATTTGACCTTCAATGCCGGACAGATCCAGGGTGCCGCCATGACAGGTGATTTCCCGGATCGTATCGTCATTGGATGATACGGCATCATCCATGGCAATAATCTGCGTAATCTCCCCGTTGGCAAGGATCCCGGCCCGGTCACAGATCATTTCCACATCGGAAATAATGTGAGAGGAAAAAATAATGGTCTTTCCCTGGTCCCGGCAGGACAGAATAATGTCCCGCATTGATTTTCTGCCCATGGGATCAAGGCCGGACATGGGTTCATCTAAAATCAGCAGTTTCGGGTCATTGACCAGGGCCTGGGCAATGCCGATGCGCTGGAGCATACCCCGTGAATATTTACGCAGTTGGGTATTTCTTGCATGGGCCAGACCCACAAGATCCAGCAAGGCATGGACCCTTTTTTTTCTCTCTTGCCCTGTCATATCAAAAAGGCTTGCATAAAACCCAAGGGCTTCGGCCCCGGTGAGATAGGAGTAAAAATAGGGCTGTTCCGGCAGATACCCGACCAGGGCCCTGGCTTGCCGGTCCTTTGCAGACCGCCCCCAGAAGCGGATCTCTCCTTTGTCCGGCCGGATCAGGTCCAGCATGAGCTTGAACGTGGTGGTCTTACCGGCACCGTTTCCCCCAAGATACCCGAACACCTCATTGTCCCGGATCTGGAAATCAAGGTTGGAGATCACCTGTTTTTTCCCCAGCCATCCATTGGAAAAACTTTTAGTGACGCCCTTGATTTCAATTGCTGCTGAATCGCTCACTGGTGCCGTCCTTCTTAATCATATTGGGGGACCCGCATGGGCAGGGGCAGATCATCCTGGCGAGGTGTTTTTTCTTTTTTAATATGCACTTTCAATTCCCCGGCTAGGAGCGTGTTTTTAACAAAACGGCCCTGCCCTGCAATATAATAGGTCCCTCCCCTGGGATCAACCGGGATTTCTGGAATCATACCGGTATCTGCCAGGTCATTTAAAGCTGAGGGATATTTTTTAAATTTCAGGTAAAATAACTCAATGGCCTGGTTCAATCTTTTCAGAATAGCTTCATGGCGCACCTGGTGAAGCCGGACAATCAGACGAGCCTTAAGATCCGGATTTTCCGTGGACTGAATCATCTCCTGTAAAAAAGGCACGGCCACTTCAGGAGAATCCGCATCCGCATAAAGCCTTGCCACAAGGTTGGGCAGGTAGGGTGGGCTTTGGGGAAATTTTGCGGCCAGTTCAAGGTAGCGGGCAGCAGTCAGGTAATCCCTCTTGTAATACATATAATCAAAGGCAAGAAAAAAAGGCAGATAATAATACCTGGGATGGTTGGAAGGCACATGTTCCATCCCTTTCTTCAACAGGGCAATACTGCTGTCAACATCACCGGCATCGGCAGCCAGGACAATACCGCCGAATTCATAGGGGGGCTGGTATAATGGGTCCAAAGTTGTGACAATATCCAGAATATGACCCAGCCATGTGTAATTCTGATCTGTTGCGGAATGGCGTCCAAAATAGCCAAGGGCTTTAATCCAAAGTAGATCGCCCAGTATCTCATCATATCCAAGAGCAGCACCTTTTAAGAATTTACCAGAAGGTAGATAACTTAAATCTTCGTAGGAGAAACAGGGATATTTTTTATCAAGAGTGATTGAACAAAAAAGAAACCCGGCAACAAGGATTATCACCATAAATGGTAACACTATTTTCTTTAAGAGTGCCAATGCAGGATAAGAAATACCCCGGGAGGAAAAGCAATCTATCCCGGGGTGATGTTAAATAATTATTCTTCTAAATTTATCGGATAAACACCTATTCTTACTTCTAAAATGCATTCGCAGGAACGGGACCTGAAAGCTCAGCCGTTTGGGTAATAGTAAATACGGCATTGCTAGCATCACCATCCAGATTCCCTGTTGCAGTTGCAGTAAATTGTGAGGTAGCGCCACTAACGGAATACTGATAATAGACACTTCCCGCAGGGACAAACCCAATATCACTCCACCCGGTTGAGTTGGCAACCCATGGACCTTTGGTAGCGGCAGGGACAGCTGCCGGATTTGCTGCACATGTTGGATACTTATCATTTTCAGCGCGGTAACTTTCCAAAGCGGTTTTTATCGCACCCAGATTAGTCTTTGCTTCAGCCGTTTTTGATTTAAGCTGATAGTTCAAATAATTGGGAATGGCAATGGCAGCCAAAATGCCGATAATGGCCACAACAATCATCAGTTCGATCAGGGTGAACCCTTTCTGGTTGTTTCTGATACGTTTTGTCATTTTAAAAGCTCCTTTTTTAAGATTTAATGATGTGACAAAATTTTTCAACGAATGTTGAAACTTTATTTGCAACAGCAGTGCCAAAACACGGAATCATTTTTTTAATCGTTAATATACTGAAATAAAAACGTTTTAGCAAGAAAATTTAAAATTCTACGAAAAAACATTACATATTTTTTTGATACATTTAACAAAAACAGGCCCCTGCCTGACAAAAAATGTCAATCAGCCGCTTTTTCGTCAATCGTATCATCCTGGGGCTCAATTTTATCAAGGCGGTACCTGAAAGATCTCAGGGAAAGGTTTAAAAGCTCTGCGGCTTTGCTTTTATTGCCCCGGGCAGTTTCCATGGCTTTTCTGATATAGGCGCCCTCTATGCCCACCATGATTTTATCCAGGTCCACACCCGAAGCAACGTCTTCTATATCGTACCGTTCTCCCTTAATCCCCTCAATCCACCGTCTTCGTTTGTAAGATGAAATGGTTAAGCTTTCAGGCAGAATGATATTGGTTGAGGAGAGGGCAACCGACCGTTCAATCAGGTTCTCAAGCTCCCGGACATTGCCGGGAAAGGAATATTTGTTCAAAAAATCAATAGCATAGGAAGACAGCTTGGCAATATCCCTGCCAAGCTTTGCTGAATACTTTTCCACAAAATGGGCCGCAAGGAGCTCAACATCACCCCGTCTGTCCCGCAGCGGCGGCACCTTGATGGGGATCACGTTCAGCCTGAAAAACAGGTCTTCCCTGAAATTGCCGTCAATGACTTCCTGTTCAAGTTTTTTGTTGGTGGCGGAAATGATCCGGACATTCACGTCAATTTCCCGGGTACCGCCCACGGGCTTGAACCGGGTTTCCTGGACAGCCCGCAAAAGCTTTACCTGCAGAAAGGTAGACAGTTCGCCGATCTCATCAAGAAAAATCGTAC
This sequence comes from Desulfobacter vibrioformis DSM 8776, assembly GCF_000745975.1. Taxonomy (GTDB): domain Bacteria; phylum Desulfobacterota; class Desulfobacteria; order Desulfobacterales; family Desulfobacteraceae; genus Desulfobacter; species Desulfobacter vibrioformis. Next base: position 15,609 of record NZ_JQKJ01000020.1, read on the forward strand.
CGGTATTGGCAGCCTCAAACAATCCCTGCTTGTCTGCCACCGCCCCTGTAAATGCCCCTTTGACATGGCCGAAAAATTCGCTTTCAATCAGCGTGTCCGGGATTCCGCCGCAGTTGACCACCACAAAGGGCCTGTCCTTGCGCTCGGAATTATCGTGGATGGCCTGGGCGATAAGCTCTTTGCCTGTACCGCTTTCACCGGTGATCAGCACATTGGTCTTGGTGGGGCCGATCTGGCGTATCCGCTGGTAAATCGCCTGCATGCCCGGGCTGTCACCGATGATGCGGCTGAAATGCAGATGATTTTTAAGTTCAGTTGACCGGTACGCCTTTTCCTGCTCCAGGGTCAAAAGTTCCAGGGCCTTGGCAATGGTGGCGCACAGCTCATTGTTGTCAAAGGGCTTGGGCACAAAATCGTAAGCCCCCTCGTTCATTGCCTCCACTGCGATTTCCGTTGTGGCATAGGCGGAAATCATGATCACCACGGTGTCAGGATGCTTTTTTTTCACGGCCCGCAGCACATCCAGGCCCGTGATATCGCCCAGGCGGATATCGGTGAGCACCAGATCGTATTTTTTCTGCTTGATACTGCCCAGGGCCTGCTTGCCGTTTTTGACAAAATTGACCTTATACCCTCTTTTGGCCAGAAGCATCTCCAGGAACTGGCGCATGCTCAGTTCATCATCTACCACCAGAATGCTGTGTCCATCTGCCATGGGTTCTATCCCGGGTTAATCCCTGGTGTAAACAATCCGGCCGCCAACAATGGTCAAAGCAGCGGCCCCCTTAAGTCTGCGGCCGGCAAAAGGCGTGTTGCGTCCTTTGCTCACAAATGCATCAGGGTTCACGGTCCAGCCGGCATCCAAATCAATAAGGGTCAGATCCGCCGGATTGCCCGGCATAATATTGTTATTGATGCCCAGAAGATCTGCCGGGGCCTTGGCCATTTTTTCCACCAGCTGCACCAGGGTCAAATGGCCCCGGACCACAAGATCCAGGCTTAAGGCCAGCGCGGTTTCAAGCCCCACAATGCCGAATGCGGCCCGGTCAAATTCCACCTGTTTTTCATCTTCGGCATGGGGGGCATGGTCTGTGGCAATCATATCAATGGTGCCGTCGCAAAGCCCCTCAATAATGGCCTGGCGGTCCTTTTCACTGCGCAGGGGCGGATTCATCTTAAAGTGGGTGTCATAGGGCGGGACATCCGCATCCGTGAGGCTGAAATAATGGGGAGCGGTTTCGCAGGTGACGCGCACCCCCTTTGCCTTGGCGGCCCGGATGGCTTCAATGGACTGGGCCGTACTCATGTGGCAGAAATGAACCCTGGCACCCGTCAGTTCAGCCAGGGCAATGTCACGCATGACCATGACTGATTCCGCAGCATTGGGAATTCCTTTTATCCCCATGACCGTGGCCGGCAGCCCCTCGTTCATGGAGCCGCCATCGGCAAGACGCTTGTCTTCGGCATGAACAAGCACCGGAATATCCAGGGATTTACAGTATTCCAGGGTCCGTCTCATGAGCTGGGAATCGGTGACAGGCATGCCGTCATCGGTCACTGCCCATATCCCGGCTTTTTTCATATCTGCAATGTCGTTGAGTTTCTGGCCTTCAAGATTTCTGGAAATTGCCCCCACCGGGTATACCCTGGCCGCATTTGCCTTTTGGGCCTGGGAAAGAATAAAGGACGTAATTTGCGCATTGTCATTCACAGGTCTGGTATTGGGCATGGAACAGACCGCGGTGAATCCGCCGGCAGCCGCAGCCTTTAATCCTGTTTCTATAGTCTCCTTGTATTCCTGACCAGGCTCGCGCAAATGGACATGCACATCTATGAGTCCGGGCACGGCAATCAGGCCCTGGCCGTCAACCACTTTGACATCGTCTGAATCGTTGGCAACAGCGGGCATTTGTCCCGGTTCCGACACCGCCTCAAACAGGCCGTCCCGAATACTGATATCCCTTATGCCTTCAATGTTACCGGGATCAACGACCCGGACGCCTTTAATTTGAATCTGCATTTTTACTGCCTCCCGCCACCAGATAAAAAAGGGCCATGCGAAGGGCCACCCCATTGGTCACCTGGTCCAGAATTAGGGATTGTTCACCATCTGCCACCCGGGTTGAAATTTCAACACCGCGGTTCAACGGTCCCGGGTGCATGACCAGGGCATCCTTTGCCGCCATGGCCAGACGCGCCGGATTCAACCCATACAAAGTCGCATATTCCCGTTCACTTGGAAAAAGAAGGCTGCCCTGGCGCTCCTTCTGAATCCTGAGCATCATGACCACATCCGCATCTGCCACACAGGTATCCATATCCCGGGCCACGGTGCAGCCCATCTGTTCAATGCCGACAGGGATCATGGTCCCGGGCGCACAGATGGTCACCTTTGCCCCCATTCTGGACAATCCGATAATATTGGACCGGGCCACCCTGGAATGGGAAATATCCCCCACAATGGACACGTTTAAATCCTCAAACCCGCCCTTCTCCTCCTGGATGGTCATCATGTCCAAAAGGGCCTGGGAGGGATGGGCATGGGTGCCGTCCCCGGCATTGATGACCGAGCATTTTACCCATTTTGCCACCTGGCACGCCGCGCCCGAAGATGAATGCCGCATCACGATAATATCAGGCTTCATGGACTCAAGGGTCCTGACCGTATCCCTTAAAGTTTCCCCCTTGACAATGCTGGAGGAAGATTTGGATATGGCCACCGTGTCTGCGGAAAGACGCTTGCCAGCCAGTTCAAAGGACATCTTGGTCCGGGTTGACGGCTCCTGGAAAAAAAGCACAATGGTTTTGCCCCGAAGGGTGGGCACTTTTTTAACAGCCCGCTGGGATATCTCCTTCATCCCCCGGGCCGTGTCCAGGATATAAGTGATTTCCTCACGGCTCAGGGATTCAATATCCAGAATATCTTTTTTCTCAAACCGCATGTTTATCATTCCTTAAAACAGCAAGGTGCCGATCCGGTTCAAACGAACGCTGAAATGCGCCTTGTCCCAGGACCAGTAAATAATAATGGCTTCGCCCCGCACTTCACTTAAGTCCACAAATCCCCAGAACCGCGAGTCATGGCTGTTGTCCCGATTGTCTCCCATGACAAAAAGCTTGTTGGCCGGCACTGTGATTTTTCTTAAATTATCCCGGGTGGTGATCTGGCCCGGCAGAATCCGGGAATCCTTATACTGGGCCCAGGGCTGGTCAGTGACAAGCTGGTCATTGACATACAGTTTTTTATCCACAATCTCAAGGGTGTCGCCTGCAACGGCAATCACCCGCTTGATATAATCCTTGGACGGATCTTCCGGATATTTGAACACCACAATGTCATTGCGCTGGGGATCTTTGACCGGGATCAACGTTTTCCCGTTGGTAAAGGGGATTTTTACCCCGTAAATAAATTTATTAACAAGAATCTGGTCCCCGATCTGAAGCGTCTCAAGCATGGAACCGGAAGGTATCTTAAAGGCCTGGACAATAAAGGTACGGATAAACAGCGCAATAACAACGGCAATGAGAATGGCTTCGATATTCTCCCGCCAGGTGCCTTTCTTTTTTTTACTCATTTCCTGCTTCTTTTTTATTAGGATTAACAGAACAGATGCTGGGGAACTCCGATATAGAATCTGGATTGCTGGATTTCAGTTTTCAGTATCTGGGCAATCTTTCTTGCCTTGACCATACTGGACATCGGCACGGTGGGGACACGTTGCCCCTTGATGGTGATGGACCCGCTTTTAAGCTCGGCATAGCTGACCTGGCCGTAGGACTTGGAAATGCCCTTGGGGTAGTCATGTCCGTAGTCGATGATCTGGGTAAAAATCTCTTTGTCAGACACGGAGGTATATTTGAGGATCTCTTCATTTAAGATGGGAATGGGGATACCAAGCCCAACGGAAATCGACACCCCATAACCGCGGATGCTCAGTCCCACCAGCCACTCAGGCGACATCTGCTTAAGGTCTCCGATAACGGACAGGGTCCCTGCCCCGCTCAAAGGCACCCCGTTAAGGCCTCTGTCCACATCTTTTTTATGCTGGGTACCGGTCCAGGTCACGTAGCCCTGGGCCCCGCCCAGAAAAATCCGTGTTCCCAGCCCGATGGTTTTCAAATAGGGATCGTTGAACAAGGGGCTCAAACAACCGGAGGTCGAATAGTTGGCATTCCCCACATTGGGTTTAAGGGTTCCCATGTACGTGTACTTTGTCTTGTCCGACCGGTTGATGGCGCAATTATAATTCTGATATGCGTTTCTCGGGTTACACAATATGGCATTGGGCAAATCCTTCAAGGTGACCATTTTCTCAATTTTAAGATTGGGATAACAGTCTGTGCCATAGCTCTCTGCCCTCACATGCACCTGCTTGCCGGCCACAAGATCCTGGATCACATGCCCGCCCCCGTAATTAAACTCGCCCGGATGGTATTTATTTAAAGGATCATTTTCACAAACAGCCGTGGCCCCGAGATAGCAGTCCACCGCTGCAATGGCCGAATAGGCCGGCACATTGTTGAACCAGGTTTTGGTGGTGCGAATCACAGGTGTAGACTGGCCGATGTTTATAAATGCCCCGGATGAACACATGGGTGCAAAGGTGCCAGTGGTAACCACATCCACTTTCCGGGCAGCCTCCACAATTCCTTCTTTATCTGCGATATCAATAATCTCTTCCGCCGTTACCACCACGGCCTGTCCAGCCGCAATTTTGGCGTTTATCTCTTCATAGGTCTTATTCACCTGGCAGGTACTCATAATTTGGATTGTCCTGATTTTTTAAAAAAAGGTTATACGTTTACTGAATCTGAGATTTAACAGACTCGATTTTTGAGGTGATGTTGTTTTTTATCCAGACTCCATCCCACCATTCCACAGGATTGACGAATACATTGTGAAGCATCATGGAAAAATGCAGATGATCGCCTCCGGCAAGCCCGGTCAGGCCGGTGCGGCCAATAATATCATCCTTTTTAACCCTGTCGCCTCTGGCCACATTCATCTGGCTTAAATGGGCATAAAGGCTGGCAAGACCAAGCCCGTGGTCAATGATGACGGTATTGCCGAAAATGCCGACATTTTCCGCCATGATGACCCGTCCATTGTTGGCCGCACCCACCGGCGCATTGGATGTGGAGGCAAGGTCAATACCTAAATGGGTGGAATGGCTGATGACCTTTCCATTGTATTTATAGGTGCGTTTATCGGCAAACCGGGCCCGGTTGGCAGCCCCGGAAAGACGGCCAAAACATCCTTCCCACATCAATTCGGCACGGGTGTCCGAAGGCACGTTAAGTACGGTTTCCACATTCTGCCGGCGAAGGGTTTCGTTAATATATAAAAATTTTGCCAGCAAAGGATTCTGTTCCGTCAAAAACTGCGCTTCCTTGGGCCCCAGGTCAAAATCAGGCATTTTGAATTCCAGAAAACCGTCTGAGATGCTCAGGGTGTCGGGCCTGAAGTTCTTATCTTTAATATAGTGATAAAATCCGCGTTTGGTCTCATTTCCGGCCGGATCCCGGGCTTCCACGACAATGCGGGTATCAGGCCCCTGGGTATGATCCAGGGCAAACAGGGCTGTGACCACCATGGGGTTATCAAACACACCGGAATATCCGGGAAAGAAATGTTCTCCCACCCTGACACCGCTTTGAATATTTTCTTCATCAAGTTTGTAAATCACAAGGCCGACACCGCCCTTGGACACATTATGCTGGGAGGTCAGGACCTGGAGCCGGGGCGGCACCGTATCAATGATCACCGGCCGCTCTTCATAAAAACGGTTGCCTTTGGCCCATTTATGCCAGGCATAATCCGTTGCAACAATCCGGATAACGGCCTGGCCGTCGCTCATCCCGTATTGACGCGTTTCAACGGGAATGGCAAAGGTATCTGACAGGATTTTATTCTCACTGAACAAAGAAAAAATGGAAGAAGATGGATAAGATTTGTCCAAAAGAACTTTTTCGTTATCTTTCTGCACCAGGGAAACGGTTACATGACGCAAACCAGTTCCTTTATCCGTTGCGGTCATGTTTATTTCATAGGATTGTTTCAGATACGGGGAGGGCAGACTGAGATCGGCTTTGGGGACATCTCCCTCATATTTACAAAACAAAACCCATCCCACAGGCACGACAATTGCCAGAAATATAATCAGAAACAGCGCTTTTTTCATCAAACAACCTTATTTTTCAAGAAGTTATGCAACTACATGTAAAATTAACTTAAGATATCAGCAAACGCTTTTCTTATCAAGGAGTTTTCCCTGCCCTGATCCACCTTGACATTTACCCGGACGAATAATAATTAGGTCTATCATCATTTTTTTCTTTTTTTAAGGATAGGCCGTATGACAAACTTTTTTTTTGACCTGACCCGGAACAACCCGAATCTTTTTTTTCTAATTGCCGGCCCCTGTGTTATAGAGGATTTAGACACAAGCCTTGGCATTGCAAAACATCTGAAACAGGTCACCAGCGCCCTAGGTATTCCTTATGTTTTCAAAGCCTCCTATGACAAGGCCAACCGCACTTCCATCCAGTCATTCAGGGGTCCTGGCCCCGAACGTGGTCTTGACATCTTAAAACAGATTAAAACCGAACTGAACATCCCGGTCATCTCTGATATCCACCTGCCTGGCCAGGCGGCACACGCGGCACAAGTGATAGATATCATCCAGATCCCGGCATTTTTATGCCGCCAGACAGACCTGATTTTAGCCGCCTGCAGGACAGGCAAACCCGTGAACATCAAAAAAGGCCAGTTTCTTGCACCGGGTGATTGCCGGAATATTGTTGAAAAAGCCAGATCCACAGGAAACCGGGACATTGCCATTACGGAACGCGGCACCTGTTTCGGGTATAACAATCTTGTGGTGGATTTCAGATCCATACAGATTTTACGGGAATTGGGCATGCCTGTGATTTTTGATGCCACCCACAGTGTTCAGCTTCCCGGCGGCAGCGGCAATGCATCGGCCGGGGAAAGACAGTTTGTCGCCCCCCTTGCCAGGGCTGCAGTGGCCTGCGGGGCCCACGGCCTGTTCATGGAAACCCACCCTGATCCGGACAACGCCCTGTGCGACGGGCCGAACTCCATCCCCCTGGATCAGATGGAAAATCTTTTAACCCATCTGGTCAATATCAGAAAAGCTGCAGGACAGGCCCTATGACAACACGATTGGCAGATATCCGGCTGCTGCTGTTAGATGTGGACGGGGTGCTCACGGACGGCACCATTACCTATACAGACACAGGCGAGCAGATCAAAAGCTTTAATGCCAAAGACGGCCTTGGCATCCGTCTGCTCATGGAGGCAGGTATTCATGTCGGGATTGTCACGGCAAGAATCTCCGGTGCCCTGCGCCACCGGTGCGACAATCTGGGCATCACCCTGGTCTTTGACGGGGCCAGGGACAAGGCCAAAGTATTGGCGTCCATATCAGAAAGTACACAAATCAGAACCGCACATATTGCTTTCATGGGTGATGACCTGATTGACCTGCCGGCCATGACCCGGGCCGGATTTGCCTTTGCTGTGGCCGACGCCCCTGACGAGGTTAAGGACCGGGCGGATATGATTACGGATCTGCCCGGGGGAAAAGGAGCGGTCCGCCAGGCCTGTGAGGCCATCCTCAAAGCCAAGGGCCTTTGGGAAACCTCGGTTTCAAGGTTTCTGTCATGAGCAGCGCCGGCAAAAAGAACCTGATACTGCCCCTGGCTCTGCTTTTAGGCCTCATTATTGCGGGGTTAGGTGCGTATTATTACATCAACCACCTGCTCACCACCCCCATAAAACTTGAAAATATTGAGGTGGATGATAAAGCGGCGCTCAAACTCAACATCCTTGAGCAGATTTCCAAAAAAAACGGCATCACCGAATGGAAGCTCAAAGCATCCAGTGCCACCCTGCTCAAAGACCGGAACACGGCTGTGCTCAAAGACGTTGACATTGTTTTTTACACAAAACAGAACACACAAGTCCTTCTCACCGCAGCCCGGGGAGAGCTCGACACCAAGACCCATGACATGATCTTTTCAGGCAATTTCATGGTACGGTATCAGCACTACACCCTGACAAGTGAAACATTGCATTATGCCAAAAAACCGCATATAATACGCTCCGATTCAAGGGTTACAGTTAATGACGGGAACTCCGTAATAAAAGCAGACCGCATGGAGATCCGGCTAAACCAGGATCTGATCATCTTAGAAGGACACGTAAAAGGACAGTTTAGTGAAAATAGTCAAAATTCCAATATGCTATAATATCGCTTCGGCTTCATTGCTGATACTGCTGCTTTTTTTTACACAGGTGTCCTTTGCAGCCCAGGAGAAAAAAGATATTGGTAAGGGACAGCCACCGGCTGACCTGAAAATCACTTCGGATAAAATGGTCGCCAGCAAAGACCAGTCCATGGTGGAATTCATGGGCAAGGTCAAAGCGGTTCGGGCAGACAGCGTGCTTTTAGCTGATTCGGTCAAGGTGTTTTTCCATACCTCAGAAACAAAAAAGAAAGGCCAGTCAAACATCAGGCGGATTCTTGCCGCAGGGCATGTGGAATATACACAAGGGGATCGAAAAGCATTCTCGGATCAGGCAGATTATGACACCGCAGATGAGATACTGGTGCTGACCGGAGAACAAGCCCGCCTGCTGACGGGAAAAAGCTGGATCACCGGCAAAAAGATTACCCTGTTTAGGGCCCAGGACCGGGTGGTTGTGGAAAGTACAGGAGAGACCAGGGTCGAGGCATTTTTCGATGCCCAGGACCAGGGCCGGTCCATGGATACCCCCTGATATGGATACCCCCTGATATGGATAAGCCCTGAATTGAATTTTTTAAACTAAAGACAGAACAGATGAGCCGACTGGTACTGGAAAATCTTGTAAAGACCTATGGCGGTAAAACCGTGGTGGACCAGGTCAGCCTGACCGTGGACCAGGGACGGGTGACAGGACTTCTAGGGCCCAACGGTGCCGGAAAGACCACCACCTTTTATATGACCGTGGGCATGATCCGGCCGGAAAAAGGCAGGGTCCATCTTGACGGGGAGGATATAACCCAATATCCCATGTATATCAGGGCCAGGAAAGGCATTGGTTACCTGCCCCAGGAAACCTCTATATTTAAAAAACTGACTGTCCGGGAAAATATAACGGCTGTTCTGGAAGTCATTGACAAAGAAGTCACGGATATCAACCAGAAAGCCGAAAATCTCATGGAAGAACTTGGGATACTGGCCTTGGCCGGACAAAAGGCTGCGTCCCTGTCCGGTGGAGAGAAGCGCAGGCTGGAAATTTCAAGGGTGCTTGCAACAGACCCTCTATTTATTTTGCTGGACGAACCCTTTGCCGGCATTGATCCTCTGGCGGTCATCGACATCCAGCAGATCATATCCCAGCTTACGGACAAAGGCATCGGCATATTGATTTCAGACCACAATGTCAGGGAAACATTAGGCGTATGCGACACGGCTTATATCATGAGCCAGGGTGTGGTTATGGAATCAGGACCGCCGGAAAAAATTATTTCAAGCAAAGTAGCTAAACGCATTTACCTGGGAGACAACTTCAGACTTTAATCATGGAACTTGGATTACAACAAAGCCTGGCACTAACCCAGCAGCTGGTGATGACCCCCCAGCTCCAGCAGGCCATTAAACTGCTTCAGCTGTCCCGGCTTGAACTTGCCGAAATGATCGAGCAGGAAATGGAGCAAAATCCCGCCCTTGAAGAAGTCGTCGTTGATGAAGCCTCTGACAAATCCATCACGGCCCAGGAAGCCGAAATCCGGGAAACGGAAAATGATGCACCTGTCAAGGAAGTCACCATTGAAGAGCGGGTTCGCTCGGACACGGATTGGGAAAATTATATCAATGAATACAACTCCACCGGCAGAATGCACATGGAGTCTGAAAACAGTGAAGCCCCCAATTACGAGGCATTCACGTCTGAGAAACAAACCCTTGAAGCGCATTTGAAATGGCAGCTGATGCTTTCGGATCTTACAGCCCAGGAGGAAGCCATCGGCAACATCATCATCGGCAACCTGAACCGGGACGGATATTTATGCGCCGATGTGGAAGAACTGGCCCTGGCAGCCCAGGCCGACATCCAAACCGTTGAGGATGTGCTGGCTGTGCTTCAGACCTTTGACCCCCCAGGGGTGTGCGCCAGAGACCTGTGCGAGACACTTCTCATCCAGGTCCGGCAGCTTGGCATTAAAAACGACATCATCATCCGGATCATTACGGATCATTTAAAAAATCTTGAAAACAGGAACAGTAAAAAAATTGCCAAGGCCCTTAAAATTTCCGTTGAAGATGTACGGGCCGCAGTAAAAATCATCCAGTTTCTTGAACCCAAGCCCGGCAGGAAATTTGCCACCGATGAATCCGCTTACATCACCCCGGATATTTATGTTTACAAAGTCGGAGATGATTTCAAAATTGTGATGAACGATGACGGTCTTCCCAAATTAAGAATTTCAAGATTCTACAGGGAGGCTGTGGCCACCGGCAAAAAAATTCCCAAGGAGACCAAGACCTATCTCAATGAAAAGATGCAGTCCGCCTCCTGGCTGATAAAATCCATTCATCAACGCCAGAAGACCATTTACCTGGTCATGGAAAGCATCATAAAATTTCAAAGGGAATTTTTTGAAAAGGGCATTGCCCATCTTCGGCCTTTAATTTTAAAAGACATTGCCGAAGATATTGAGATGCATGAATCCACGATCAGCCGGGTCACCACCAACAAATATGCATACACCCCCCAGGGACTGTTTGAACTGAAATATTTTTTCAACAGCTCCATAGAACGGGTTGACGGGCCTAACATGGCATCGGCCAGCGTTAAGGAGAGAATAAAACAACTCATTGACAATGAAGATCCCAACGCGCCCCTGAGTGATGATAAAATCGCCGAAATTCTAAAGGAATCAGACATTCAGATTGCCCGGCGCACCGTGGCAAAATACAGAAAGGTGCTCAATATTCTGCCATCCAACAAACGCAAACAATTATAAAGGGAGTAATCATCTATGCAGGTCACCATCACGTTCAAAAAGATAGAGGCATCCGATTCCCTGAAATCCTATGTGAATAAAAAGCTTAAACGGTTTGAGAAGATGCTGGACGGCCCGGCCGAGGCCAGCGTGGTCCTGAGCGTTGAAAAGATAAGACATATTGCCGAAATCACCTTGACCAGCGGGGCGCTTAACATCCATGCAAAGGAAGCGTCCGAAAGCATGTATGCCACCATTGACATCCTGGCAGATAAAGTCAAAAGCCAGATCACAAAACATAAGGAAAAAATCAAAAAACACATGTCAGGCAATAAAGCAAGCCTGGCAGATACCCAGGAGTTCAGCATTGATGAACCGCGGCCCGGGGACACCAGTGACATCGTCGAAGAACCCCTTGATACAAAGCCCATGGACATTGAGGATGCGGTGATTGAGCTGGAATCGGGCAAAAAATCTTTTTATGTGTTTATTAATGCCCGCACAGAACAGGTCAATGTGATTTATAAACATAATAACGGGAAACTGGGACTGATCGCCCCCCAAGGATAGTCGAAACCAATGAAAATCAGTGACATTCTAAAGCTGGACGCCGTTATCTCAGATATGGAAGCCAGGAACAAACCAGAGGTTATCAAAGAACTGTCTGGTGCTGTTGCACCGGTGGCCGGAACCCAAGCCCAAGATGTTGCAGCAGTCCTTCTGGAACGGGAAAAGTTAGGATCCACAGGCATCGGCGGCGGCATCGCCATTCCCCACGGCAAGCTGGATACAGTGAAAACCATTGCTGTGGGGTTTGGGCGCAGCATCAAAGGCGTTGATTTTGATTCTCTGGATAACCGGCCGGTCCATCTTTTCTTTCTGCTTTTAACGCCTGAGCATTCCACAGGGGGACACTTAAAGGTTCTTGCCCAGATTTCCAAGCTGCTGAAAATGCATCAGTTTAAAGAACGCCTTTTATCGGCAGGTTCAGCAGAACAGATTCATCAGATCATTCTGGAGAATGACGAAGACTTTTAACCATGGAACATCTTAAGGTTTATATCATCACAGGGATTTCAGGTTCCGGGAAGACAACCGTTGCCCAGGCATTTGAAGATGCAGCCTTTTACTGCATTGACAACATGCCCATGGAACTTGTTCCCAAGGTGCTCGAACTGCCGCTGGGGGAGAATGCCAAGGTCAAGGGTGCGGCCTTTGTGATGGATATGCGGTCAAAAACCTTTATACAAACATTTGTTTCAGGCGTCTCTGCGCTAGAAGAGATGGGGGTTTCTCCGGTCATTATTTTTCTTGAAGCAGATACCCAAACCTTGGTTAAACGGTTCAGTCAGACCCGCCGGCACCACCCCCTGGATAATGGAAAAAACCTTTTGGACAGCATCAAGGCTGAAAAACAGGGCATGGCCGCCATCCGCAAACTGGCCCACCAGATCATTGACACCTCTAATTTCAATGTGCATCAGCTTAAAGCTAAAATACTGGGTCTTGTGTCCAAGGATACAGGTTTCGAAAACTTCATGAAACTGAATATCATGTCCTTTGGCTACAAATACGGAATCCCGGTGGATGCGGACATTATGGTGGACCTGCGGTTTCTGGCCAATCCCTATTTTGTGCCCGAACTTAAAGCCCATAACGGAGAGTCCGATGCGGTAAAAGCCTTTGTTCTGGAAAATCCGGAGACAAAAACCTTTTTAAAAAAATATAACGATCTTATTGACTATCTCATTCCTCTATATAAAAAAGAGAATAAGGCATATTTAACACTTGCACTGGGTTGTACCGGTGGCCGTCACAGAAGTGTCGCCATTGCCCGGGCCGTATTTGAACGGCTGATAAAAAAGGGCCTGAATCCAAGCTTGCGGCACAGAGACATTGACAGAGACACCAAGGAAATATGACAGGCAAACTATGACAGGAATTTTAATTGTAACCCATGCGAATCTGGGGGCAACATTGATTGAAACCCTGGAATTTATTCTGGGGGCCAAGCAGGAAAAACTTGAATCCATATCCATAGACATCAAACAGGACCCGAAAAGTTTACGAAATAAAATCAAAAAAGGGATCAAAAATGTTTATTGCGAAAATGGGGTTATTATTTTAACCGACATGTTCGGGGGTACACCTTCAAACCTGGCCTATGCCTTTCTTGAAGAAGGAAAGGTGGAGGTGATTTCAGGCGTCAACCTGCCCATTGTTCTCAAAGCGGTGACAAGCCGGGAGAAGATGGGAATCAAAGCCTTGACTGCAGCCCTGATTGAACACGGGAAAAAGAGCATTTCCCTTGCCAGCGACATCCTGAAAGGGACCAGCCGGTCCTTGTCCTAACCTGTGCCGTGCCCGTTTCCCTTTTGGGCATGGACAAGCATTTTCATTTTTATAAGGAGGCTTAAAATGACTGTAAAAATAGGAATTAACGGATTTGGCAGGATCGGGCGCATGGTCTTTCGGGCTGCCCTGGAAAATGATGCAATTGAAATTGCGGCCATCAATGATCTGACAGACACCGAAACCATTGCCCATCTGCTCACATATGACTCTGTCCACGGGCGTCTGCCCAACGAGGTAAGCCATGGAGAAGGGTTCATTACCGTGGATGGGAAACAGATCTGGGTAACCGCGTTAAAGGATCCTGCCCAGATTGCCTGGGCCGAAGCCGGTGTGGACATTGTCCTGGAATGCACCGGCCTTTTCAGAAACCGGGAAACCGCAGGCAAGCACCTTGAAGGCGGGGCCAAAAAAGTCATTATTTCAGCGCCTGCCAAGGATCCGGATGTTACCATTGTCATGGGCGTAAACCATGAAGATTACGATCCCGGCAATCACCATATTCTGTCCAATGCCTCCTGCACCACCAACTGCCTGGCACCCGTGGCCAAGGTGCTGCTGGAAAATTTCGGTATTGTATGCGGGCTTATGACCACGATCCACTCCTACACAGGGGACCAGCGCCTGCTTGATTTCCCCCACAAGGACCTGCGCCGGGCAAGGGCAGCCGCGCTGTCCATGATTCCCACCACCACGGGTGCCGCCAAAGCGGTTTCCCTGGTATTGCCCGAGCTTGAAGGCAAACTCAACGGCCTTGCCGTACGGGTTCCCACACCCAATGTATCCCTTGTGGATCTGGTGATCACCACCGAAAAAAAGAATCTGACCAAGGAGATAATCAACCAGGCCCTTAAAAAGGCATCTGAAACCAGTCTGAAGGGTTATCTGGGCTATTGCGACAAACCCCTGGTATCCATTGATCACAACTCCTGCCCGCTCTCTTCCATTGTTGATGCCTCCTGTACAGATGTCATCAACGGCGACATGGTAAAAATTTTTTCATGGTACGACAATGAGGCCGGTTACTCACACCGCATGGTTGATCTGGCTGCCATGGTGGGCAACGCCCTTTAAAGGAGGTTAAAAAATGACAAAAACGCCGAAAAGAACGCCATTGATTGCCGGCAACTGGAAAATGTACAAGACCGGCACCCAGGCGGTTGCTGCGGCAAAACAGCTGGCAGACTTAACCAAGGGTGTGGACGGCGTTGATATTATGATTGCACCCACTGCATTGTCCCTGCCCCTGGTGGCAGCAGCCCTGGGCAAAGATTCCCAGGTCCGCCTGGGAGCCCAGAACATTTACCCGGGCACGGAAGGGGCTTTCACCGGGGAGGTGTCCGGGCAGATGATCAAAGATGCAGGCGCCGACTACGTCATTATCGGCCATTCCGAACGCAGGCAATACTTTGGCGAAACCGATGAAAGCGTTGGACACAAAATCCGTGCAGCCCTTGATGCAGGACTTATCCCGGTGATGTGCATCGGAGAAACGGAAAGGCAGCGGGAAGCGGATAAAACCTTTTTTGTCCTTGACAAACAGATATCAGATGGGTTAAAAGGCTTTGATCTTGAGGAACTTGACTCCCTGATTCTGGCCTATGAGCCGGTATGGGCAATTGGAACCGGAAAGACTGCCGGGCCAGAGCAGGTCAAAGAAGTACACGGATTTTTGCGACACCTGCTCAGGGGAAAATATTCCGAAAGCCTGGCTGCAAAGACCCGGATTTTATACGGGGGATCAGTAAAACCCGGCAATATCAAAGACCTGATGCAGCTTGAAGATGTTGATGGTGCCTTGGTTGGCGGCGCGAGCCTGAACCCGGAAGATTTTAATAAAATTATTAGGTTTTAGAGCCTTTTCTATGACAAGCATTTTAATAGCCATACACGTTGCCGTTTGCATCTTTTTGATACTTGTTGTGCTTTTGCAGACCGGTAAAGGCGCAGAAATGGGTGTATCCATGGGCGGTGCAGGCAGCCAGGCTCTTTTCGGCGCAGCCGGTCCCGCAAACATTCTGACCAAGATAACTACGGCCGTGGCCATTATCTTCATGGTTACCTCTCTGACGTTGGCCTATATGTCAGGGCATCAGTCCCAGTCCAGTGTCATGAAGGGCGCTGATAGGCCGGGAGAGCAACAGGAGCCGGCATCCAAGTGAATAAAAACAAGGTTTTTGCCGAAGTGGTGGAATAGGTAGACACGCACGCTTGAGGGGCGTGTGGGGAGACCCGTGGGAGTTCAAATCTCCCCTTCGGCACCATAAACTCAAAGCCGCGGCAAAAATGCTGCGGCTTTTTTTATAGTATTATTATGGACGAAGAAAATAAAAGAAATTGTTACAAGTGCCGGTTTTTCTATGTCACCTGGGAACCGGCCCATCCAAACGGCTGCAGGGCATTGGGGTTTAAAAGCCGCCAACTGCCCAGCATCACAGTATTCCAGTCTTCGGGAAAGCCCTGTGAATATTTTAAGGAAAAAAAGAAATAGGCCCATGAACTTGCGCCTTGAATTTTGGGCAGGCGGGCTTATTATACCTGATTATGACTTATCACAATGATGCCACCGGGCCTGACCCGAAAAAAATTGAAAAAGAGCTTGGGGAATTTTTGAACAAGAAGTTTGGTGGAAATGTTAAAATTCTGACGCCTTCCATCCAGCCCCAACAGGAAATAATCACCGGCGCAACACCTCCGTCGGGCAAAAAAAAGCTGATTGATTTCAACATCAAGCCTTCGGAACTGATCAGCTACCTTGACCAGTATGTTGTCCGGCAGGACAAGGCCAAATCTGTTCTTTCCACAAAGATCTGCACCCATTTCAACCGCATCCGTCACCAGGAAACCATGATCACGGAACCGTTTAAGATCACGGGTAATATTAAAAGCAATATCCTGCTGCTCGGTCCCACAGGTATTGGCAAAACCTACCTGATCAAGCTCATCGCCAAAAAGATCGGGGTGCCCTTTGTCAAAGCAGATGCCACCAAATTTTCCGAAACCGGCTATGTGGGCGGGGATGTGGAGGATCTGATCCGGGACCTGGTTAAAGAAGCCAAAGATGACATTGAACTTGCGGAGTGCGGCATCGTTTATATCGATGAAGTTGACAAGATTGCTGCCAGCCCCAATGTCATAGGCGCCCAGATTTCAAGGACAGGGGTTCAGCGGGCCCTGCTCAAACCCATGGAAGAGACCGACGTGGATTTAAAGGTTCCCCACGATCCCGTATCCATGATGCAGGAACTTGAAGCCTTTCAAAGAACCGGGAAACGCTCGGCCAGGCGGGTGAATACGGCCAATATCCTGTTTATCCTGTCAGGCGCGTTTTCAGGACTGACAGATGTGGTGAAAAAACGATTGAGCAAACAGGCCATCGGGTTCGGTGCATCCCTCAGTCATGCCAGGAACGACAATGAGCTTTTAAAGGAAACCCGGTCCGAGGATTTGGTGGGGTATGGCTTTGAGTCCGAATTCATCGGCAGGGTCCCGGTGCGCTGTGTGCTGGATGAACTGACCCAAAAAGATCTGTACGACATCCTGAAAATGCCCAACAATCCGGTAATTTTAAGCAAACGCCTTGATTTTAAATCATACGGGATTGATGTGGTATTCACCGACGAGGCCCTGGAGGCGCTGGCATCAAGGGCGCACAAGGAAAATACCGGGGCCCGGGGGCTTGTGTCCGTGGTTGAAGAAGCCATGCTCATTTTTGAAGAGAAACTGCCTTCCGAATCCGTCCGGCAGTTTGCCATCACCCAACAGCTACTGACCACGCCCGGGCAGGTTTTAAACGATCTGATCCAGGGCAATGACAAGGAAAGATACGAGGCTGAATACCACAACGCCCTGTCCCTTTTTTCCGATTACATCTGTGAATATGTAAAAAAGAACTGGAAAATATTTTCCATCCGTCACGGGTTGACCTTAACCCAGATTCGCACAAAAATGGTGGCCCAGTATTATACGGCCCATGTCATGGAAATTGAAGACGCGGTTAAACAGGTCAAAAAATTCTATGACAACGTAAAAGAGATGGAGCTGGAAATCTCCAAAAACTATGATTTAAATGTCGTGTTTGAAGAAGATGCAGCCGATTTTTTCATCCAGCAGTTCATCGAGCATAACGCCACCACGGATGAAATTCTTTCAAAACTCTACACGGATTTTTTTGACGGCCTTAACCTGATTCGGGAAAAAACAGGGAAAGCCAGGTTTTTCCTGTCTAAGAATGCATTAGTCGACCACGAAACCTTTCTCAACGAGCTTATCAGAAAAGAGATAAAATGATCGGAATTTCAAAACTTTACTGCGCCACGGTGGAACCCTCGGATACGTTGCGATATTCAAGGCATTCAGGCAAACTGCCCTCTCATCTGCTTCAGTTCTCAAAAGACAAAAAGCCGGTGGTGGTATGGAACATGACCCGGCGGTGCAACCTGAAGTGTGTTCACTGCTATGCCCAGTCTGAAAATATTGTTTATGACAATGAACTGACCCACGAACAAAGTCTTGCCATGATGGATGACCTGGCAAAATTCGGGGTGCCGGTGCTGCTGTTTTCCGGCGGAGAACCATTGATGCACCCGCGCCTTGTGGAATATGCCCGGTATGCTGTGTCCAAAGGCATGCGGGCCGTCATCTCCACCAACGGCACCCTGATCACCAGGGAGAAGGCAAAGCAGCTCAAAGAGGTGGGATTGTCTTATGTAGGCATCAGCCTGGACGGACTTGAAGCCACCCATGACATGTTCCGGGGCGTTCCCGGGGCGTATCAAAAGGCGTTGCAGGCCGTTGACAACTGCCAGGAAGCGGGCATTAAGGTGGGGCTTCGTTTTACCATCAATAAAAGAAACGTAAAGGACATCCCTGGAATTTTTGATCTGCTGGAAGAAAAAAACATCCCCAGGGCCTGTTTCTACCATTTGGTTTACTCAGGCCGGGGTCAGGAAATCGCTAAAGAAGATTTAAGCCACGAAGAGACCCGCAAGGTGCTTGATCTGATCATGGACCGCACCAGGGATCTGCATGACCGCAACAAACCCAAGGAGATCCTCACCGTGGACAACCATGCAGACGGCCCCTACCTGTACCAGCGTCTGCTCAAGGAAGATGCCGAACGGGCCGCCGAAGTGCTCGAACTGCTTGAGATGAACGAGGGCAACAACTCAGGCCGGGGCATCGGCTGCATCTCCTGGGATGGTGAAGTCCATCCGGACCAGTTCTGGCGGGAAATCAGTTTCGGTAACATCAAGGCCAGGCCCTTCAGCGAAATCTGGACAGATCCTGAAAACGAATTTTTGATGAAAATGAAAGAGAAGAAAAAACACGTCAAAGGCCGGTGTTCAGAGTGCCGGTGGCTGGATATCTGTGCCGGCAATTTCAGGGCCAGGGCCGAGTCCGTTGCCAATGACCCCTGGGATTCGGATCCGGCCTGCTATCTTACGGATGAAGAGATCAAAAAGGAGAATGTATAATGCTGTTTCCCGACTACAGGGGCAGACGCCTGCGGGCCACGGAAAATTTCAGACGGATGATCAGGGAAACAAAGCTTTCCAGGGATGATCTGATTCTTCCCTTGTTTGCGGTGGAAGGCAAATCCGTAAAAAAACCCATCAATTCCATGCCCGGACAATTCCAGCTCTCCATCGACCACATTGTCACCACGGCAAAACAGGCCAAAGATGCAGGCATCCCGGGCATCATGCTGTTCGGGATTCCCGATAAAAAAGATTGCCTTGCCACCCAGGCCTATGCCCATGACGGTATTGTTCAAAAGGCGGTGGCAGCCGTCAAGGAACAGGTACCGGACCTTACCGTGATCACCGATGTCTGCCTGTGTGAATACACGGACCACGGCCACTGCGGCATGGTCATGGATGACGGCACCATTGACAATGATTCCTCCCTGGATCTGATTGCAAAAACAGCCCTGTCCCATGTGCAGGCAGGCGCTGACATGGTGGCCCCTTCCGACATGATGGACGGCCGCGTGGCTGAAATCAGAGGCACTCTGGATGACGAGGGGTTTTCCCATGTGCCCATCATGTCCTATGCAGTGAAATATGCATCCGCCTTTTACGGCCCCTTCAGGGAAGCCGCGGAATCCGCACCCAAATTCGGGAACCGCAAAACCTACCAGATGGATCCGGCCAACTCCCTTGAAGCCATCAGGGAAGCCACCATGGACATTGAGGAAGGCGCGGACATCATCATGGTAAAACCGGCGCTCTCCTATCTGGATATCATTTTCAGGGTCAGGGAAGAGATTGATCTGCCTGTGGCCGCATATAGCGTGTCCGGGGAATACGCCATCATCAAGGCGGCTGAAATGATGGGATGGGTAGACGGCAAAGCCATGATCATGGAAGCCCTGTTATCCATCAAGCGGGCCGGGGCAGACATCATCATGACTTACTCAGCCATTGATGTGGCCAGGGAGTTGAACAGCTGATGGCGCATCCCCACAAAACACATCCCCCGGGACATGGGGCCCCCCAGGCTGCAGGTAAAAACAATACCCTGCGCCTTGTGGCCTGGGAGACAACCCGCCGGTGCAACCTGACCTGCAAACATTGCCGGGCTGCGGCCGAAGACCATGTATACACGGATGAACTCACCACAGAAGAGTCCTTCAGACTCCTTGACCAGATCAGAGAGGTGGGACAACCCATCATCATTCTCACCGGCGGCGAACCGCTGCTCCGGGAGGATATATTTGATATTGCTGCCTATGGGGACAAAATCGGCCTTCGCATGGTCATGGCGCCCAACGGCACCCTGCTTAATGAAGACAATGTGGCACGCCTTATTAAAAGCGGCATCAAACGCATTTCCGTGAGTATAGACGGATCAACCGCGGCCTCCCATGACGCGTTCAGGGGCCTTGACGGGGCCTTTGACAGGGCCGTAAGCGGCATAAAAACCGCAAAAGCGGCTGGGCTGGAATTTCAGATCAATACCGTGATCACCAAAACCAATCTGGACGAAATACCTGCCATCCTTGCCCTGGCTGAATCCTTAGGGGCCGCGGCCCACCACATTTTCCTTCTGGTTCCCACGGGCCGGGGCAAATACATCGTGGATACGGCCATTGACGCAAAGGAGTATGAAGAAACCCTGAACTGGTTTTACGACCAGCGGGACAAAACCGCTTTGCAGCTTAAAGCCACCTGTGCCCCCCACTATTACCGGATCTTGCGCCAGCGCGCCAAGGCTGACGGCAAAAAAGTCAGTTTTGAAACCCATGGCCTTGATGCAGTCACCCGGGGCTGTCTTGCAGGGACCGGATTCTGCTTTATCTCCCATGTGGGCCGGGTCCAGACCTGCGGGTTTTTAGACGTCACCTGCGGAGACATAAAAGAACACCATTTTAAAGATGTGTGGGAAAATTCAGAGGTGTTTAACAAATTGCGGGACTTCAACAATCTTGAACCCAAGTGCGGAATCTGCGAATACAAACAGGTGTGCGGCGGATGCCGGGCCAGGGCATACGAGGCCACCGGCAATTACCTGGCCCAGGA
The DNA here is from genome assembly GCF_000745975.1 of Desulfobacter vibrioformis DSM 8776. GTDB lineage: Bacteria > Desulfobacterota > Desulfobacteria > Desulfobacterales > Desulfobacteraceae > Desulfobacter > Desulfobacter vibrioformis. The sequence goes on from NZ_JQKJ01000020.1 coordinate 36,499, forward strand.
ACCTTTATGCACATACCAGCCGGCCCGGCATAAAAAATGAATTTAAGCGATTCATAGCCTTTGCCGGGGGGCGGCAGTTGTTACATGATCAAGTTGCCAGGTTAACTTGGTTGCCTCCCTGCTTTTTTCCGATATAAAGCGCTTTATCAGCCCGATCCTGTAATGCCGCCAATGTCTCTGCCGGACGGTATGTCGCAACACCAAGTGATGCTGTCACATCGTTCCTGGGGTCATTGCCATTGTCCCGTATTTTAGGCCAATGGATATTTGATACAATCTTGCGGATTCGCTCTGCCATAAGGCATGCGTCCTCTTCATTGCAATCCGTAAGAATGGAAAATTCATCTCCCCCCCATCGAACCAGTATATCCGTTGGCCTGACAATATCTGCCAGCGATTGTGCAATTGTCTTTAATACATGATCACCATGCAGATGTCCCAAGGTATCGTTGACTTTTTTGAAATGATCCAGATCCAGCAAAATAAAGGAAAACGGCAGATTCAATCGTTCATTTCTGTAAACAAACCGTGTATATTCCTCTTCCAGCTTTCTTCTGTTTGCGCATCCTGTCAACTCATCAGAGACGGCGATTTCTTCCAGGACCTTTTTATACCGGTTTAGAATGAGAAGCATGATTGCAATCACAATGGCAGAAACAATAGAGCCAATGATGATGGTCCGCCATAAATTCAAGCGTGCCTCTTTTAAGGATGCGGATTCGCTCTGCTCTACAAATAACAGCCAGTCCAATTGCTTTATATAACGGGCATTGGCTAATATTTTATCCCCATTGGACCTGTATTCAAAATTGAATGGCTCTTTTAATTTCAACAGGTGGTTAAGCTGGGATTGCCGCAATCCGGTCAATTGGAAAACCGTCATATGCTGAATCAAAGCCCTGTTTTGGTGTACCTGGATCACCCCCTCGCGGTTGGTTAAAAAAACATTGCGGCTGTACCGTTGTTTGTATTCTTTTATGGAGTCGGACACACTATCTACTTTCAATCCCACACCTGTCACACCAAGCAATTTCCCTGTCTTATCTTCCACCCGGTAATTAATGAAAATGGTAAGAATGCCCTGGCTTGCTTCGTTTACATCCACTTCAAAATCGTAATTTTGTTTTAAATTCATGAATCGGTAATACCAGACATCATGGCTGTCTGTCGGACTGATCACCTTATTTACACCTTTGAAATGATAGTATTTAAGGGAATGCGCCGAGACAAAAAAAGTGGAGAAGAAGCCGTACTTTTCTTTGATATCAAATAAATATTTGCGAATTCTATCTTCGTTTTTCTCCCCGTCTATAACCCAGTCCTTAAGAAAGGTATCTGTGGCCATACTGGATGCCACTAACAATGGCCGGGTCAACTCAGCACTGAGGTCCGAATAAATATTATTCATGGTCAACGGCAGATCCTGCTTAATGATCGTTCGGAGAACCGAGGCTTTGGTGACCTGATAATTAACAATGCTAATGACTGCAAAGCCAACAATCAGGACCATAACCAATAACAAGGTAAATTTATAATAAGATCGAATATATTTCATCAGATATGCGTTCTAAATGGTTCGCCTGACTGTCAGCAAGGCCAAACAGCATTTTAGCTCAGATAAAGACGATCAAGAAGATCGAATAGTTTTTCTCTGGCATCTTCAAACGCTTTGAGCTTTTCACGTGCGGCAGTGATATTTTTCTGGTTATAGAGCGAAACAATTTGTTTGGCCGTATCATGTACTGCTTTATGGGGGGCCTTAATATCCTTGAATAACTGTGTTTTTGTGAAATCTCCCTGGGCCGATTCATACCACTTGCCCAGCATACAGTCATGATGCCCGGTCACCTCGTCTGCCTGCATCTTTTTGCGGCCTGCCAGCACAGCTTCGAGATTGATTTTCCAATTCAGATGTGCCGTTTTTACATCCCCGATGTCAAACAGGGCCGGTTCAACTTGGACATGGGTCATGGATTGTGCCATGGCACGCACCAGATCATTTAGTACATGGGAGTATTCCCCCACTTCAATACAGCGGTTGGTAATCTGATCTGTGGTATCCCGGACTTTGATAATGTCGTTAACCACTTCCTGATTGACCTGGGAGGCTTGGGAAATATTGGTGCTGATTTCCTGCATTCCCATTGACGCCTGGGAAATATTGGTGGAAATTTCACTGCTCGCAACCGCCTGCTGTTCAACTGCAGTTGCAACGGTTTCCACCAGACGACTTACCGTGGAAATGGTTTCTGATATGGTACCGATGATCGCCACGACCTGTGAGGTTGTCGATTGAATGCTGCTGATCTGCATTTTGATATCATCGGTGGATTCTCCGGTCTGTTTAGCCAATTCCTTAATTTCATTGGCTACCACAGCAAACCCCTTCCCGGCTTCCCCGGCTCTGGCTGCCTCAATGGTGGCGTTGAGCGCAAGCAGATTGGTTTGACTGGATATATCCTCAATGGCTGTGGTTACTTTGCCAATCTTCTGGGCAGCAAGGCCTAACGCTTCAACACTTTGCGAAGCGCATTTGGCTTTTTCCACAGCCTCGGAACTTGCCTTTCGAACCTGGCTCGTATTCTCAGCAATTTCGTTGATGGTCGAGGTCATTTCCTCCGAGGCGGCCGCAACAACGGAAACATTGGTGTTTGATTCTTCCATGGCAGCAGCCACAGCGTTCATATTAAAACTCATTTCCTCTGCAGCCACAGATACGGTTTCTGTCAATTTGTAAAGCCCCATGGCCCCGTTGGTCAACTGCTCAGACGCGTTATTCATAGCCTTGGAAGTTGCGTCAAGGGTGGAAATATTACCACCGGCCAAGCGGAATATGTTGCTCCAGCCCTGTCTCATTTTTTCAATCAGAGACGTCGCACGGTCTTCTTTATCATCCGGTGAAACAGTTACGCCTGCTTTTAAATCTCCCTTTGATATTGTCTCAATTCTGTTAATAAGATCAGAGGGCGCTTGTCGAGATTTTAAGAAAAAATACAAAGTACTACCAGAGCAGCAAATCAATAAGATCAACAAAAAAATAGTCATGGTTGTAATTGTTCCCTTAAGCTTTAAATGCAATTCGTATTCGATTCAATTTCACCCAGTATTATGCTTATTCAAGACACGATAATACCCGCAATGTCGAATGTCAATTTGATAGGGATCGGAAGACGCTTTTTGCCCCCTTCTCCCCAAAAAACGGTTTATAGTGGTGGAAAATCCGGAACCCCCTGTATCCCCCCCATGGGCCGCAAGCCCACGACGAACAATGAAACGAACGCCACCAACCATGCGGGGCTAAAATGAGCGCAATCTTCATGGCTTGATTTGTGGATGGCAAGGCCGAGGATTGATGTCCAGAAAAGGGTGGCAAGCTCTCCCGGATCATCCTGTTTTGCAGGGTACTCCGGACACCATACCTATTCACAGGCCCTGCTGTTCTTAAAATTCATCATCAGGAATAGATCGTGATTTTCAACACCTTGATGGTATGCGCTTGCCTTGGGCGTGCGGGGCTGATAAACATCAAAATTATGTACTGTTGTTTGTGGCAGGCGGACCCTGCAATCGAAAAAAGACCAGGGGCGACCAAGGCCGTTTACGAGAATGCAATATGGATATCCTGGAATCAAAACTGGTTACGCCCCACCTGGGCAATGTGCTGCAACGGCCGCGGTTGACCCGGAAACTGGAAAACCTTGAAGGAAAGCGACTGATCCTGATCACCGCAGGGGCCGGATACGGTAAAACTACAATGACTGCCCAGGCCCTGGCAGATCCGTCTTCCCGGGACCGGGCCCTGGTCTGGTATCGCCTGGATCAGTTTGACCGGGACATCACCACCTTTACCAGGCACCTGATCCGGGGACTGGAAAAAAATTACCCCGGCATTGAGGATGCGCTTTTCGAAAACGGGTATGGTGCCGGTTTCACAGGTGAGCCCGAGGCCCGGCTCCTGGGACTTGTCAAGGCACTGGAATCAAGAACGGACAAAGAACTTTTCATTGTTCTGGATGATTACCACCTTTTGGGCTTTCCCGAAAAAAATGAAGCCCCCGGCTTTTTGGATATTCATTGGTGCATGGAATTTCTTCTGAAGCGGCTGCCGGGCCATGTCCGGTTTGTCCTCATGTCGCGAACCGATCCGCCCTTAAAGTTATCTAACCTGCGGGTACGGCAGCAGATCCTGGAAATCCATGAATCCGATCTGGTGTTCTCCCCGGATGAGACCGCCGCCCTTTTTTCCCGGATACATAACCAGGTCCCCGAGACAAAACTCTTGTCAGCCCTTTATAATCAGACAGGCGGCTGGGCCGCCGGTCTGATCCTGTTTGGTGCAGCCCTTGAAAAGCAGGGCAGCGCCTTGCCCTGCCCGGGAGCCACGGATCCCTGCATGTCCAAATATCATCTGTTTGATTTCCTGGAAGAAAACCTGTTCGAAACCCAGCCCCCGGACATGCAGGCGTTCATGGCCAGGGTTTCCCTCATGGATACCATGGAAACGACCGTGTGTGATTGCCTTTTCAACCGTAAAGATTCCAAAAACCGTTTTGACCGGATGATGGCTGCACATCTCATGGTGTTCCCCATGGACGAAGATAAAACCGTTTTTCATTACCACCACCTGTTCCGTGATTTTCTTTTAAAAAAGCTTTATCAAACCCATACAGAATCTGAGATCAAACAATTTCACCTGGACATTGCCGGTCTTATGGAGGCCCGGCAAAATGCCATGGCCCTGGTCCATTACATAGAAGCCCAGGCCTATGATGAGGCGGTTCGTTTTATGACGGCCTTTGAACTGGAATTCCTGGTCCAGGGAAAAATCAGGTTTGTCCGGACCTGCCTTGAAAAAATTCCTAAACAGATCATTGCGGCAAACCCCAGCCTGCTGTTCATGGAGGCCAAGCAATACTCCTATTTCGGCCAGCCGGATAAATCCATTGCCTGCCTCACTGCGGCCTGCCGGATCCTCAGGCAGGCCAACCCGGATGCATATGTGGCCAAATGCCTGGTGGACTTGGGGGCCCAATATTATTACACCGGGCATATTCCGGAAGCCAGGGAACTGATGCGCCAGGTCCTGGATGAGGCCAGGGCGGATCCAGTCACCTACATCCTGGCGGTTACGTATTTGTCTTTTTTTTGTGCCGTACTCGGGGACTTATACGATGCACAGACGTATGAGTGCCAGGCCAGGGCTGTTATCGAAAATTTCCCTGAATTTGAAAAAACCGCAGCCCTTGCCGCCATGGATATCTCAAGGGCCTATATCCTTTATATCCGGGGGGATTTCGAGAACGCCATGGAAATAAACCTGAATCTGATTTCCCGGTGCAAGTCGAAAGGGCTGGAAGCGTTTCTGCCCCTGGCCTATTACCATGCATCTGCCACGGATTGCCTGCTGGGAAACTATGAAACCGGATTGGCCTTTGCTCAAAAAGGGATCAGGGCGGCAGAAAAAATCCATTTGCGGGACAGCCAGAACGGCTGGCTTTTTCTTTCACGGGCTGAAAATCATCTGGGCCTGGGACAGCTGGATGCAGCCCGGGCCCATGCAGGCACAGCGTTTAAAATCTTCCGGCAGCCCGGAAACCGCTGGGGCATGGCCAATGCCCTGGACCTTATGGCTAAAATCAGCCTGGCTGCGGACAATATTGCCGAGGCCCGTTCACAGGTCACCCGGGCCTTAAGCATTATCAAGGGATATGGCCTTCCCATGAGTGAGGCCATTATTTCCATCACCCATGCCCGGATACTGGCGGCGTGCAACGCGTTTGAAGATGCCGGGGCCTGTCTGTCCCGGGCCATAAAGCACCTGAGGCCGGCACCCTGGCATCTGTGCTCGGCCTGGCTCCTGGGTGCCCGGTGCTGCCATGCCCTGGGCCAAAAAGAGGCGGCCTGGCGCCATTTTCAAAAAGGGCTTGCCATTGCCAGGAAGAAACAGTTTGACCGGCTTGTACAGGCAGAGGCCGGCGGGCTGGTTCAGGCCATGGCTGAATTCAGGCCCGGGACAATCTTTTCATCCTATCTTGACGCCCTTGGAGCCCGGCCCGAACCTGCCCCGGCCCGGCAGGGGCTGCAAATCCGGGTGCTGGGCCGGTTCCGGGTATCTGTGGAAGGCCGGGAGATTGAACACGGCCAATGGCCAGGTGCCAAACCGCTTATCTTATTTCAATACCTGGCCGTGCATCAGTCCCGGGGATTTATTCCCAAGGATGTGCTGGTGGAGATGCTCTGGCCGGACCAGAACCCGGATAAAACAGGCAAACGCTTCAACACCGCCATGAGCCAGTTGCGCAAACTTCTGGAACCGGATCTGCCGCCGCGTTCTCCATCCGCATATATCCATCGCAAAAATGACCATTACACCCTCTCTTTAGGCCCCGGGGGAAGTCTGGATCTGGCAAAATTCCGGACAATGGCTGAAAAAGCCCTGGGAATGGAAAAAATAAAGCCCAGGGCCGCCTTTGACCTTGGCAGCAAAGCAGAACAGCTTTACACAGGCCCGTTACTTAAGGACGGGCCATACCAGGACTGGTGTATCCGGCTCCGGGATGACACCAGAAATCTTTATTGCAGGCTCTGCCGCATGCTGACCGTGTTGTGCCGGGAGATGAAAGATACGGATTCAGGTATTATGTATGCACAACATTTTCTCAAAGCAGACCCCTTTGATGAATCCATGTACCGGCAACTGATCTGTTTTTTCCTGTCGGGCGGACAATATGGTCTTGCCAATCAAGCGTTTCTGGAGTGCCGGAAAAGAATGGAAGAGATGGAGTGTCCCTTGGGCCCGCAGACCCTGGATTTGATGAAAAATATCCCATAAATTTAATTAAATTTGATATGCACCCTGCCCTGCCGGATAAACGGTCAAAACCGTGGCTTCTTCTATAAAACAAAATTTTCGCCCTGATTTAGACAAAATTTAGACAGCCCCTGTATAGAGATGACAGTTGAACCCTGGTATGAATTTTTTTTGAAAGGAATTATCCATGATTGAACTGGCATTAAAGGGGAACCGGAACTACTGGATATGGATGGGCGGGCTTGTAACCGTCATGGCCATGGGCGGCATGTTTTACCTGGACCAGCTGACCCACGGCCTGATGGTCACAGGCCAGAGCCGGGATGTGTCCTGGGGATTTTATACGGCGCAGATGACCTTTCTGGTGGGAGTGGCGGCCGGCGGCATCATGCTGGTGCTTCCCTATTACCTCCATGATTACAAAACATTCGGCAAAATTACGATCCTGGGGGAATTTCTGGCTGTGGCGTCCATTGTCATGTGCCTGTCATACCTGCTTGTCCACCTGGGACAGCCCATGCGGGCATTGAACATTTTTCTTTATCCCACACCCTGGTCCATGCTTTTCTGGGACGGCAATGTATTGTCCGGTTACCTTTTGCTCAATATCATCATTGGCTGGAAGGTGCTGGAGGCTGAAAAAAACGGGGTGGCCCCTGCAAAATGGATTAAGCCGCTGATCTACCTTTCCATCCCCATGGCAGTGTCCATCCATACCATGACCGCATTTATCTATTGCGGTCTTCCCGGCAGGGGATTCTGGCTTACAGCGATCCTTGCCCCGCGGTTTCTGGCATCTGCCTTTGCCTCGGGCCCTGCCCTGCTCATTCTGCTCAGCCTGGTGATCCGGCAGATCAGTGATTTTGATCCGGGGAAAAAGGCAGTCCAGTCCCTGGCTGTCATCGCTGCCTACGCCCTGGTGGTCAATCTTTTTTTCATGATTTGTGAGGTCTTTGTGGTGTTTTATTCAAATATCCCGTCCCATAAGGCCCATTTTATTTACCTGTATGCCGGGCTTTACGGCAAAACAGGCCTGGTGACCTGGATGTGGTCGTCGGTGGCGCTCATGGTAACGGCGGCATGTATCCTGTTGATGCCCGCCTTAAGGAAAAATGAAATCACCCTGGCTGTTGCCTGTGCGGCCCTGTTTGCAGGCACCTGGATAGATAAGGGGATGGGAATGGTTTCAGGGGGATTTGTGCCTTCACCCCTGCACCATGTCACGGAATACAGTCCAAGCCTTCATGAACTGGCGATTTCCGCCGGGATCACGGCCCTGGGCCTGTTTGTTCTGACCGTACTGTATAAAATAGTTATCAGTGTCAAGGTGTATAATCAAAGCGGCAGAGTCTGATGGTAACCGGGCCCGGCAAGGGCCCGGTCTGTTTCCTAGGATTCCAGGGCATTGAGCTGAAGCGTTAAAGGCCGGTCCTCTTCCACCTGTTTGGAAAACCCGATGGGCCCTGGATTTCTGAACCGGTCAGGACATTCACAGGCCGCCACCCACTCCTCCCTGACTGCCTTGAACACCTTAAAGGCATTGGATTCCAGGTCAACAATGCTTTTTTCCATAACCAGTTCCAGGCGCCCTTTGCGTTCCTCAAGGTGCATGAGCCGGGCAATGGGGATACCGGCCGGCTGCCACTGGTGAAAGTCCTTTTCTAAATTGATAATGGCCGCCATCTGGCCTGTGGCACCGCCTGCAATCAGATGAAAGGCTGTAAGCCCTAAATTGTAGGCATAACAACAGTCAAAGTAGGTTGGATCGCTGCCCCGGCCGTCATACCCGTAAAAATGGGTCTGGATTTTAAATTCAGCCTGGGACTTCCTAAATATATTCACAAGGACCTGCGGTGTCTCTTCTTCCGCATCCAGCATACCCGCATTAACCAGGGCAAGCTTCAGGGTTTTAAGGGAGATGATATCCGGCTTGACCAGCACATATTTATCCTGGGGGTTTTTAAACAATGCCGGGGCAAACAAATCCGAATCCATGCCCGCACTGTCCATGAGCGAAACATAGTCATCCCGGAGAATACCAACCTTGTAGCGCCCCTGCTCCCGAAGCACGTCCAGATACTCTTTGACCATGTCCATGATGATCTTCTCGGTTTTGACCTGGGAGAACTGGAAATTGCCGTGAAGATCCCTTTCCACCAGAAGCCCTTCCCTGAAAAACGACGGCAGCTGGTTGAACAGCTCATCATCCCGGATATTCCATATGGGAAACCGGCCCTTGTCCATCATGCCCTGGGAGATCCTGCGCAGATAATCCAGTTTTTCGTTCAGGGTGGGAAATGACCTGTGGAAATCCAGGTCATGGATTCTATTATAATCTGCAATGATTTTATTGAGTTTTGTGATGAACACCTGGATTTCATTAATAAATTCAAGAATGCCTTCGGGGATGATCATTAACCCGTAATTTTTGCCGAATGCAGCCCGCCGGACAATAATGTCACAGATCACCCGGGACAGATGGCGCAGGGTAATCCCATAGGCGTTATAATCCATCTGCCCGTCCTGCTCCAGGCCCTTGGACATACGCTCCTGGTCCACATAGTCTGCCAGCTCCTCACCGATCAAGGCTATATTCACATGGGTCTGAAGTGCTGTCTCCAGCGTAAGGTGGCTTGCCACCCGGCCCATGACCTTGCACACATGCCAGTATTTAATGTCCGAGCTTCCGTCATTGGCCAGGTTGGAAATATTTTGTGCAAAGGCCCGGGCCGCAGAATGAAATCCAAAGGAGATGGCGCACAACACCTTGCCGTCTTCTGTTTTTACCTGGATATCGCCGTCAATGGTTTTGGGAACCCCGATGACTTTTATCCCTGAGGATTTAAAATGCTGGGCCAGAAAGGCGGCATTGGTATTGGAATCATCCCCGCCGATGATCACCAGTGCATCCAGATTCAATCCCTTGCATACTGTCAGGGCCTTTTCCATTTTGCTGCCGGAATCAATTTTGGTCCGTCCGGTTTTAATCATGTCAAAACCGCCCATGTTCCGGTGGGTGTCCACCAGTCCCGGGGTAATCTCAATGTACCGGTTTTCAAGCAGCCCTTCAGGCCCTTTAATGAACCCGAACATCTTTGACGCGCTGTTGAAACGTTTCATCTCATCAAAAAGACCTGCGATCACATTGTGCCCGCCCGGAGCCGGGCCCCCGGAAAAAACAACGCCGATATTCCTTGGCTTTGAAAATCCCGCCTTTGCATTTTCATCGGGAGCAGGATCTGTAATCACCTGCTGTACCCGGTTGTTGATAATTCCGGGCAGCATACGTTCCGCCTCGGTATCTTTCAAAAAACGGTATTCATGCAATGTCTCAAGAGATGTATGTGATGCATTGAAAATATCTATTTTTCCAGGAGAAAACCGCCTTCGTGCCAGGGTTTCCCTGCTGTCCTCATTCATAATTTGAAATGCTTGCGCCGTCACGCCGGGGGGGATCTTCAGGGTGTTGTCTTCCATTATTACTCCAGAATATTTTTTTAACTTATTGTGCCATGACCTGATTTCGACCATTTTCCTTTGCCTTGTATACAGCCATATCCGCTCGTTCAAATAAATCCGTTCCTGACTTATCACCTTCCTTGGCACAGGAAACGCCGATGCTGACCGTAACCCTTACAGTTTCCTCTTTATACAGGAATTCAATTTTTTCTATGGTCTGGCGTATTTTCTCCGCAACCTGTGTTGCGCCGTTGGCATCCGTCTCCGGCATGATAACGGCAAACTCTTCGCCGCCATACCGGGCAAGCATATCACTTTTTCTTAATAAAGGCTGGGTCCGTTTAATAATTTCCTGCAGACACCTGTCGCCAATGGCGTGTCCATAGGTATCATTAATATTTTTGAACTTATCCGCGTCAATGATCAAAAGAGAAAAAATAGTTTTATACCGAAGAAACCGGTCCATCTCCTCTTCAATTTTCCTGTCATAGGCCCTGCGGTTTTTAGCACCGGTCAGCTGATCCTCGTTGAGTTTTTTCTCCAGCTCTTCGGTGTATTTTGTGGCAGCCTGCAACTCCTGCTTAAGCCTGGCAAATCCCGAGGTAAAGGTGTCCTTGCTTTTCCCAGCCAGCCGGCTGATGGCCTGGTCCACTTTCTGTTTTTTGCGCAATGCCTTTTCAATGGAAGAAAGACCGGTGGATATCTTTGCCCGTAAGTCATCTAAGCTTTGAGCCACATCAGATGAATTTTTGATCCCGGTCATTTCGTCATCTAAAATGGATTCAAAACCCTGATTTGAATAAAGCAGGGTATTTGTATGCTCATAGGAAGAGGCCAGTCTCTTCTCAATTTCAAAAATCCTTGCCACAATATCCCGGATAAAGGCATTAACCTTTTCCCGATCCTGGCTGGTTTCTGAAATATAAAGAAAGATAAGGGTAAAAATATTTTCCCTGACTTCGTCAAAATCCGGAAGATCCTCTGTATTAAGCAGATTTAAAGTAATGGCATCTAATTTCTTGGTATATTTTTTATCAAGGGTGGATTTCAGATGATTCACCACATCATGGTAACTTTGTCGAAGATTGTTCATCGACTGATCTTGGGATGAATTTTTCCGAATAGAAGAAAAAAATCCCTTCTTTTTTGGGGCAGCAGCAGGGCTGATATCTTCCTGGATTATGGCGGTTTTGATCTGACCAAAAATGTATTCGATCTTGGCCGGAGAGGCCTTTTTCCGTATGGCCGTACCCAGCTGGGTACAGGCGTTGCCCAATGCTGTGCCTTCCTGGGAGAGTGCCTCTAAAATAATGGGGAAATACCTTCTGTAAAGGCTGTCAAGATTTCCATACTGGGCCTCCACTGCATTCAGTTCCTTGAGCAGGCGGTCCTTCTGGGATCTCAATTTTATGATTTCAGCGTTTAATTGATTTGTTTTATCATCAGGGTGTTCGTCCATAATGTGTCCCCAAGTTTAAACGACTTGCAATGGTAGATTATTTTTAACCAGTGATACAGAGAAAGTAAAGTTAATTTAACAGACCCAAAGCTTGCTTGGGGCGACTAAAAAATGTAAAAGATGATGCATAATAATCTTGATTTTATCCAATTGGCAAATCAGAATTTTTAAATTAGCAAATTAAAGCGCATGATCAAAATCCATTGAGGAGATACAAGGGTGGTATTTAGCTTTTTTAAGAAAAAAAAGAAAACACCTGAAACAGAACCTGTTTCAGAGAAAAATAGGCTCGCAGAAGAACCCATTTCACCGGAACCTTCTTTGCAACTAAACTTACAACCAGACTTACAACCAGATGAATCAAAGGAATTTGTCGGGGAAAAGACGGTTCCGTCTAAGGAGCCGACCATGGGCCGGGAATTCGCCAAAAACCGGACGCCGGCCAAGGCTCTTGAACCGGATATAGAGCCGGACCCGGATCCCGTCCGGAAACCGGAGACAAATCAGGAACCGGCCCAGCCCGAAGGCCCTGCTCTCCGGATACAGGAACCGATTCACGAAAAGCCTGCAATCAAAGAGGGGCCAGGGCTGCTCTCAAAGCTTAAATCCGGTCTGGCCAAAACCCGGACTGTTTTGAATACAGATGTCACAGAACTGTTCTCCTCGGCCAAAGCCATAGATGACGATATGTTTGATGAGCTCGAAGAACGCCTGGTCACCTCGGATCTTGGTATTGACATCACCATGGACATGATGGCGCGGATCAGAAAAAAAAGCCGGGGTCTGACCACGGGGGATCAGCTCCGTCAAATACTCAAAGACGAGTTGTTTACCCTTTTCCATGAACCGCCCCCCCCTGCCCCGTCTCAGCCAAAGCCCTATGTCATCATGATGGTGGGTGTCAATGGGACTGGAAAAACAACCACCCTTGGCAAGCTGGCCATGAAATACAACGCCGAAGGCAAAAAAGTATTGATTGCTGCGGCAGACACCTTCAGGGCCGCAGCCATTGAGCAGGTTGAAATCTGGGCCCGGCGGGCCGGTGCGGACATTGTCCGGCACAAGGAAGGGGGGGATCCTGCGGCAGTGGCCTACGATGCTGTTGAAGCAGCCATGGCAAGGGGGGCTGATGTGGTGCTCATTGATACGGCAGGCAGACTGCACACCCAGAAAAATCTCATGGAAGAGTTAAAAAAAATCAGGCGCTCTGTGGATAAAAAATTCAAGGGCGCACCCCATGATGTAATGATGGTCATCGACGCCACCAGCGGCCAGAACGCCCTGTCCCAGGCAGATATTTTCCATAAAGCCGTGGGGCTTACCCAGATGAGTATCACTAAACTGGACGGCACGGCAAAGGGCGGAATTGTGGCAGCGGTCGCATCCGTCATGAAGTTGCCCATTGCCTACATCGGCGTGGGCGAGGCCATAGAAGATCTGCAGGAATTTGATGCAAAACGCTTTATCAATGCACTGTTTGACTAAATTCTATAACGGTGGATAACACACACTGGATTATTGGGTATTGCGACCTGATTTTTATTGAAAAGGTGCCTTGGAATTTTAGAAGATCTTTGCCGGAAATTCTCTGATTTTAACCTGGTGCCGCTGGAAAAAGGATAAAATATGAAACCAAAATGGAGAGTCCTTTTTTGCGATGGTATGGAACACGTTTGTCCGGTTACGGATTTTATCAATTCCCGCCCGGAAAAACATCAGGTGAAGCTGCTACGGCTGCTCGGACTGTTGGAGGAGCATGGTCCGACCCTGCCAAGACCCTATGCGGATGTGCTTCATGATGGGGTGCACGAACTTCGTTTTACCCTGTCTCAGGATCGAATCCGGGTACTCTATTTTTTTTGTTATCAGAAATTTATCGTACTATATGAGGTGTTTTTCAAAAATACCCGTAGGGTTCCTGAAAAATATATTAATCAGGTCATAACCTACCGGGATGATTTTTTATCCCGGATCTCTGAAAAAAAACTGGAGAAAATCAGCCGTGCTGTTTTTTAAAGAATTGCTGGCGGAGAAATTCAAAGATAAGCCTTTTTTAGCCCTTTATAATGAGGAGTGTCACATTTGTACAGCAACCATGAAAGTGGTGGTCCGGATGGCTCAGAGCGCAGACGCCAGGGAGAATATACTGGTTTTGCTGGGTATTGATCCGGTGGATTTCGAGGCACTTGAGGCGGGTGATCACTGCCGGCCGTTGCAGGTAGCCCGGCTTCTCAATCATTTTGGAATGGATGAATCCGAGGTAACTGCACGCTGTCCAAGATATTCCAGGGACCTGGGTAACACTTAAAAAAAAGCGGGCCGGCTATTTTTTAGCTGTCCACATATTGGGCAAATCAGCCCGGATCCCCAATATCCCCTAGTGACTGTCCTCACCATTTTTCAGCATATACACCAGGGACCAGCCGGGCTCCGGAACGATCCGGCTGTCATGGGCATACACATGAAGACGGTTGATTTTGTCCACGGCAAATAACAGCAGGGCCTTGGGGCCGTGTTTTTGCGTAAACTGCGCCAGGGTGAATTTTTCCGTCAGCTTGGTGGTGATAATCTGTCCACCCCGGGCCAGGTCTGTGGCCAGGGCAGGGTATGAAGCTGTTTTGCCAAACAGGATTTTTCCATGGTTCTGGATGGACATTCGGTCTGCAGTCGGCCGGTTGTTTTCCGACTGGGAAGGCAGAATATAAATTTCATCCGCCCCTAATTCCAGGCGATAATGAATGGCTGCCGCCACGTTGACCGCTTCATGGGGAAACAGGGCAAGCACCCCCCGGACACCCACCAGCGGAATATGCCGGTCCGCATGTTCTGACACGGGGTTGCCGAAATATGTGGACAGCCCCTCGTTTTTGGCCCTCATCACCTGATCCCATCCGGTATCGGCCAGTTGGACCTGAAACCCCAGACCCATCAAGGTTTTACCAATGGCACGCGCCAGCTGATTGGCCCCGATGATTACAAAACCGTTGGGGGTGGGCTCGCCCACTTTAAGCCACAGGGCAATGGGGCGTGCCGTAACGCTTTGTACGATGACCGTGGAAATAATAATAAAAAAGGTCAGGGGCACCAGCACCCCGGCATCCGGGTAGCCTTTCTTCTGGAGCTGGGTGGCGAACAAGGCTGAAATAGCTGCCGCCACGATCCCGCGCGGGGCAATCCAGGCCAGCATGTGCCGTTCCGGCCAGGTCAGGCTGGAGCCGATACTGGACACCATGATGTTCATGGGACGGGCCAGAAACTGAATGGCGATGAATAAAAAACTCATCCCCCAGCCCAGGGCAATCAGCTCATCAATATCCAGCCGGGCGGCCAGCATAATAAAAAGGACGGAAATCAGCAGAATACTGATGTGTTCCTTGAAATCCAGAATATCCCCGATGGACACATCCTTCATGTTGGCCAGCCAGATGCCCATGACAGTGACCGTTACCAGACCCGATTCATGCTGCAGATGATTGGAAAACACAAACGCGCCCAGAACCAGGGAAAAGGCAAACAGGTTGTGCATGAACTCGGGAATCCAGTGTTTGCGGATGGCCATACCAAATCCGTAGCCGCAAACCGCGCCAATGACCACCCCCGTGGCCACCAGCCGGACAAACACCAGTATGGTATGGCCCATGGCCTGCTGGGCCGATCCGGATATGATGAATTCGTAGGCCAGAACCGCCATGGCCGCACCGATGGGATCCACAATGATGCCTTCCCACCTCAGGATATTGGCGATGTTGTGGTTGGGCCGGACCGTGCGCAGCATGGGAACGATCACGGTGGGGCCGCTCACGGATGTGATGGCCCCCAGAAGCACACTGATCTGCCAGGACAGCCCCAGCCCCAGCCGGGCGGCCAGGGCCGTGATGATCCAGGTTACCAGCATGCCGAAGGACACCATGTTCCGGACCACGATGTGAAGCCCCCGAATTTCCGAAAAATTCAAGGTCAGGCTGCCCTCAAACAGAATCAGGGCCACGGACATGGACACAAAGGGAAAAAAAAGATCCCCCATCATCTCTTCGGGGTTCAAAAGCCCCAGCACGGGACCGGACAGGATGCCGGTGATCAGAAGAAAAACAATTCCCGGAATTTTTATCCGCCAGGCCACCCACTGACAGGCGGTGGCTGCAACCAGGATACCCGCAACCTGTATGAGCGTATCTTCATTCATTGGTTTTCAGCTGTCATCGCAGTCGCTCCTATATACACATAAAATCCATATGGTTTGGAGCTCAATATTAACCCACCAGGTTTTCATTGACAAGGTTAAAGCCGGTGGCCTAAACTTACCCTGTTGCGCAGAAATCCCGGAACTTACGCCCGAAAAGACAGCACAAAAAGTCGGAACACCTGTTTCAAAACTTAAAAAAGGAGGGTGGAATGGACAGAAGAAAATTTTTAAAACTTTCAGCCGGTGCGGGAACCCTCGCACTGTTGCAAATGGCCGGTGTCAGCTGTATAGATTCTGGGGGGGGATCGATAACACTGCCGTCTTTGCCCTACAAAACCGATGCTCTTGAACCGTATATTTCTGAAAAAACAATTCGCTTTCACTACGGGAAGCACCATTCCGGGTATGTAAAAAAACTGAACCGGATGATCCAAGGCACCGCCTACGCCGGCCTGACCATTGAGGCAATTATTCAGAAAACCCACGGCAGTGCCGGTGAGGCCGGTATTTTCAATAATGCGGCCCAGGTCTTCAACCACACCTTCTATTGGAACAGCATGAAACCAGGCGGCGGCAATGTGCCTGCCGGTATCATTGCCGAAAAAATTAACGCGGACTTCGGCAGTTATGACGCATTCAAAAAAGCTTTTGCATCCGCAGCGCTCTCCCAGTTCGGCAGCGGATGGGCATGGTTGGTCAAAGACGGTGATGCGCTGAAAATCATCAAAACAGCAAACGCCGATACACCGCTTGCCCAAGGGCTGATTCCGATCCTTACCGTTGATGTATGGGAACATGCATATTATCTGGATTATCAGAACCGGCGGGCGGATTATATCGACGCCTATCTGAAAAATCTGGTCAACTGGGAGTTTGCACAAACCAACCTGGCCGGATAATAAAATATTGTTTAAATTCATGCCCTGCTAGCAGATCGGGGGCGCCTTACCCATCATGGGTGCCCCCGGAACTCGCGCTCAACTCGTCACAAACCCGATAAGATTCAACCGAATTTCAAACGGAAAGTTCGGCAGACAGCTTATCTGACATTTGAACCCCCCGGTTTATACGGGCCTTATCTATTACTTCAGTTAGCCTCGAGCAACACTTTTATATGGTCATAATATTGACTAACCCTGAACTATTCATATATTTTGATATAAGATTCAGCAAGGATGTGCGCGGGCTGTCCGGAAACTTGAATCTTCAATTAATCATTCAGGCGTAAGTGCCAGGTAAAATAAAAAGGTGATGATATGGGAAAATTTCAATGTACCACCTGTGGTAAAATATCCACGGACAAAAACGAAATCTGTCAAGCGCAGGCCGAAATCGGGGCGGTTTATACATGTCACGACTGCGGCAACAAGAGCAGCCGGGCAGCAGACATCTGCAACCCCGTCAAAATGACGCCGTCTTATTTTTGCAGCACATGCGGAAACACGGCTATTGAAAAACAGGCGTTGTGTGAACCTGTCAAACTGTAAATTTCAAACAAAACAAATGATATGGATAACTGCGGGAAAAGGGGACTGACTTTAAGCCAGTCCCCTTTTCCCGTCTTTGCAGACAGAACAATGTATGTTTGATGCCGGATGTATGATTACTGCATCATCAGGCAGGTTTTATAGCGAAGCCCCTCATCTTTGGCAACCGCCTTGTAACATACACTTCGTTCCGCCATACTATTCGTGCAATAATCACAGGCCCTGAGCGCATCAGTCCGTCTTTTTTTACTGGTTGCGCAACACATCGCCGCTTTTGTTTTTGCATATGCATCCATATTGCCCTCCTCAATAATTTAATTTACGTAAAAGCATTTTTTATGCTTTTATAAAAAGTATGTCAAATCAAACAAAAGTCAATAGCGCGATTGGCAAGATGGATGTTGAAAAAATATAGTGTTGCCGGCCAGTTAATGATTACATAACTATGTCTTTTCAAATATACATAATTTCCCCCATTGAAAAACCGGGGATAGGGACTTATATTCGAAAAGTAAGGATAGGAAACTAAAAGAGGTAATCATAAAAATATAATGTTTCCATCATCGGGACGAAACCGCCGGCCTGGCAACCAGATCTGAAGCGGTCGAAGAAATATATTAACCCTGTGTTTAAAGGAGAATTAATATGTCGAATGAGCCCCGTATAAACCCAAAATCAGAAGAATCAATAAAAACGCAAAAGAGGCATTCCAACGTGTCCGATCTGGATATCTGTACATCGGACCCGGCATGGGCGGAGCATGCAAGGCCCAATGATGAAGGGCCCTCCCCCTGTGATGACGGGCGCGGTATTCAATTTGAAACGGATTCCAATTAAAACAACGGCAGGCGATTTTTCAGCTTAGAATATTGAACAATATTCTTAACAGAAAAAAGGGGTTGACAGAAATTGTCACATAACTTTTTTATTTATCAAGCGAGGTAAATATAATGGATAAAAACCAATTGTGCAAAAAAATAGAACAGATATACCCGGACATCGGACAGTGCGGGATTGATATCAACGTTTCATATGACGATGATAACGAGCGCTGGAAAGTGCATTTGAAAAAAGATAACAAGTCGTTGGATACTTTTCTGGAACCCGGTGATGCTGAACTCTGCATGGAAGGCCGGCAATGCGTAAGCCTTGGCATTGAAATCAGCCAGCTCAAGGATAATATTGAAAATTAAAAAACTTGTCCTTAGGAGTCTGTTTGGTAATTAGGGGATTTCATCGGATTTATCAATTACCAGACAGACTCTAAAAGCAAGATTAAGAGTACGAAGATATACGTCTTCATACCCTCTATGCTCTTCATGGTTTTAAACAACGTGTGCCCCATGAATTTGGGACGGGCGGGAAAATTAAAGGGGAAAGCAAACTTTTCCCCTCTCTTTGTTCGTCAGGGTCTGCAGCAGTGATGTAACAAAAATTCCGGCGACAGGTCTTCCCC
Organism: Desulfobacter vibrioformis DSM 8776; assembly: GCF_000745975.1. GTDB lineage: Bacteria > Desulfobacterota > Desulfobacteria > Desulfobacterales > Desulfobacteraceae > Desulfobacter > Desulfobacter vibrioformis. Next base: position 55,354 of record NZ_JQKJ01000020.1, read on the forward strand.
TTCAGGCCAAAAAATGCCCCCGAGTTCGTCCACGGCGACCTGCCTGAAATAACGTGGATATCGTAGCCTCCATAACAACTCCTTTTTTTGTATCAGTTCATCCAGCCCAATTTGTGATTTTTTGTTATCTTCCCAAATCAATTCAAGGCTGAAATTATCCAAGGGGCGGACTTGAACTACTTTTTTCCATGGGGTGTTAATTGGCGAGTTCATTCCACGTCTCCATTAAATCTTCATGGTTGGCTAATATCCATCCCTTAACAATATATCCTGCCAAGACATTTTATCAAAACGAAAAATCGTAATTGAGGATGATCGGGATCAGCGACTAGCTGCCGCATTAGGAAAGAAGAAAATACCGGTTGCTGCTTTCCCTGACCGCTACCCGGGGAATGGGCTTGATGAATTGCTGGCGAAGGCTGTAAGTATATGCCCCCTGGGCCGGAATCATGAGGATGTCATCCTCCTTGATAGCCGAACCGAAATAGGCATATCCCCAGACATCGTGGGGGGTGCATAACGAGCCCAGAATATGGCATTTTTTTTCGGCCAAGCCAGGCCGGGTTAAATTAAGCACCGGGCAGTAATCGGTTTCATACCGTTCCCAGCCGACAGTATTCCCCCCGGCATCGGTGATGACCAGATCCTTATCCTTGCAATCCACCACCTGGATGAGGATGTGCATGGCATCATTGCAGATCCAGCGGCCCGGCTCGAAACAGATCCGGCACTGGACCAAAGGCAGGATGTGGTTTTTAATGGCAGTTGACAGGTGTGTGGCAAACAGATCAATGGAGACACCCGGGTCAATAATATAGTCCTGGGGCAGATCCGATAAAAGCCACTCCCCCTGGGCAGGCCAGTATCCGCCGCCAATATCAATGAATTTAACCGCATCCAGGAACTGCTTTGGCATGGTGGAAAGGATATCTCCCAGCTTTCTGATAAACGCTGTCTGCCTGTCCGGATTAAGGTTCCAGGAGGAGTGGAACTGCAGTCCCTGGAAATCCAGCCGGTTAAGTGACTGGATCTCTTTGAACGCAGATAACAGATTTTCCGGCAACACCCCGAATTTGCGCCACAGGCCTTCGGGGTTGTTGTTCAGCCGCAGCCCTACGGGCATGCGGGTTTGCTTTTCTTCAAGTACTGATGCCAGCCGTCTTGCCTCTCCCATGCTGTCCAGAAGAATCACCACCCGGTCCGGATACCGGGCCGCAAGTGCCAGTTCCTGGATGGTTTTTCCCGGACCGCTGAAAATAATGGATGACGCACCCAGCTCCAGGGCCACTGACAATTCTACACCGCTGGATACATCCAGCCCGAATCCGTGTTTAAGCAGATGCCCACAAAGATGGGGCAGGTTATTGCTTTTCATGGCGTAAAAAAATGCGGTTTCCGGCAGCCGGTGGCTGAATGCCGCCCTGAACTGGGCCGCTTTTCTTGCCAGGACATCGGTTTCCAGAACATACAGGGGAGACCCGAACGCCTTGGCCATATCCAGGTACACCCCCTTGTTTTTTAAGTACGGATTTATAAACTCAATTACTTTTTCCCGGGACAGAATGGTGCCTGGGCCTGTCATCTGTGTATTGGCTGTGAGCATGCATAATCCATTTCAATGTCGATACGTTTGGCGAGCAAAAGGCACTCTGTCTCAAAAAATCTGCGCCTGTGCGGTTCTATGATCATGTGTCCTAAAAGCCATGAATCATAGTCTTGGGGCGGCAGGGTTACCCTGTGCCCCGGGGCGTGGATCAGGTGTATTTTTTTGACCCGGTCATCCTTTTCCACGGCAGCCGTGTTGACGCGTTTTAATACACCATTTTTGCGGGCATGGATACGGAATGCCACCAGGGGGGCATATGGCCCTTTTTTTTCGTTTTTCCAGGCAACGCCTGCCGCCGCATCCAGGGTCAGCCCTATTATGTCGATGTTGCCCGCTTCCTTGAGCAGAAAGGGCAGACAGTCTCCGCCGGGCCGCGGGGTCATCTCTATGAGTACGGGCTTTCTGTTTCGCAGGATAAAATCCACCATGCAGACCCCGGTTTCTATACCCAATGCCCTGGCTGCCCGGTAGAACAGGTCAGAAAGAATTTCATTGGAAGGCGTTTTTGCATCATCATTGTTTTCCGGGCAGATCGCATACCCGGAAATGGTGCCGAATGGCCGGCTGTCCACCTTTATTTTCCGGGTTTTGCGCAAAATAACGGCCCGGTCTTCTTCCATGAGAAAATCACAGGAAAACTCAGGACCGGCCACCCATTCTTCGGCCAACATCCGGAATGTGCCGGCATCCGTGGGTTTAAACAATGGATTGCCGGTCCGTGCCGCAAGCCCGTCTGCCACTGCATTGAACGCGGTATCACACTCTTTTCGGGTCACGCATTTGAATACAAGTTCGCTGCCGGAACCGCAAAAGGGTTTGAGTACAATGCCTGCCGGTAACTGGTCCAGGAAGTTCAATACCTCAATTTCGGTATTGACCGGGCAGGTTTCGGGACAAGGGATCTGGCATTGTCTCCACAATTGTTTTGAAATAAATTTATCCCTGCTGTGCCTGACCGCCCCGAGATCGGGGTAGGAAAGCCCCATCTTTTTTGCCAGAATGGATGTGATCTCCATGGATTCGCAGTCAAAACAGGCAATGCCGGAAAGGGTGATCCCGAAGGTTTTTTTGTGGTGGTTTAATGCCTGAATTGCGGCGTCAATATCACAGATGGGGCATAAAATTTCCTCTCCGTTTTCCGGACAGGGCTCGGTTGCATTCTGACGAACCTTTGGTTCCGTCAAAAAAAGTGCCTGCCCGGGACGGACATTTCTGATCCACTCAATGTAATCAGATGTGGTGCCCACCACCAGCACCCGATTTTTTTTAAGCTCACACAGCTTTTCGCCCATAATGGCTCCCATGGAGAATAGCCGTGTCCGGCTGGGTGTGAATCTCATATGACGGTCTGGGGCTTAAGCGAAACCGTTCTTTCCAGTTAAAACTGCCGCACAGAAAATCCACGGCTTCCATCCGGTTGTGGCAGGCCCATTCCAGGTGGTGCAGGTTGATCACCTTGGCGATACCGACAAAATCCGGGTGGGTCCCTCCGGCGACAACCGTGCAGGTGTTGTTGAAAACAGCCCCCATGTCCACGGCTGCAACCTTTCCTTCCACAATGGCTGTGGTGATCCTGAGCATGCCCATATCTTTCAGATACCCTGCAAATCGTTCAAAGGACCGGTAAAACCGCGCATCACTGAAGTAGGAATCCGATGTAAATGCGGCCATGTTCAAACGGAACATTTCGGCCAGATCCGGCAGGTGATTGTACCGCCAGGTGAGCTGCCGCGCCTCAATTTTTTTTACATCTGCCTTGAGTTTTTTTCTGCTTTTCCCCGGGAATGACAGCCAGAAATTATCCATGGAAAAATCATAAATCCGGGGGTAAAACAGGTATCCGGTTTCATCGGGGCAGGTTTGCTCTATGTTGTCAAACAGCGGGTTGGTGCGCAGATACCTTAAATTCAATGGGCCGGGAACGGAGTCGCACAATGCAGTGAACACCTCCGGGGATTCGGCTATGATCCGGTTCTGCTCCAGCCAGGTTTTACCTTTCCAGGTCTCGCCGGGGAAGAATACGTATTCACCGGTCTCTTCAACCAGACTTAATGGAAGAAACCCCACAACCCGGCCCTTGTCCTCGATAAGATGGAAGCTTAAAGGTCTTTTGAATGCGGCGTTAAAACATTGTCTGACTGCCCAAAGATCAAATATATCCTGGACCGGCCAGTATTTTTCCCAGGCCTGCCGGCAAAGTTCCGGATCTGTAATAATAATGGATTTCATCGTTATCCACCTAATGCCGGTAAGTGACGTTGAGCCGGGAAGTTTTCCCGCCGAAATAGTTCTGGGCAAATTCCCGGACCACCTCGGGGTCGTAGACCTTGCATGAAAACACATCCAGATAAGTAACATTGCTCTGATTGGCAAAGTGGGCGGATATCAATGAGGTTTCAATGAGTTGGACCATTGAAAATCCGGCAACCTTTTCGTCCTCACCAAAATGAACCACCTGGGTCTCACCAAAGCGTTTCATTTCAATCAGGTCGCACAGTTCCACAACAAAGCGCTTGATCAGTTCAGCATCCCTGATTTTTGCAGGGTCGCAGTCATAGATGTCAATGGCGGACGCAATGCCCCACACGTCAGGGGCGGTGTCAATTTTCATTACGTTTGCAGCGGTCATGTTTTTTCTCCTTTAAATTCAAAATGCGGCCTACCATTTGTCTTTGGTGTCTGCCGGACGTTTTGGCTTTTTATTCATTTTTTTCCGTCGTTTCTGGTCTTCCTGCTTATCTTCCCAGTCATACTCTTCGTCGTAACTTTCTTTAAATCTTGGGCTCTTGTCTTTGTTCTGACTAAACTTTTCCCTGGCCATGACTTCCTTTCCTCTCTGGTTTTGGGGCGGCTGTTTTCAGCCGGGTGGGTTGGATTTAATTCCTGAATCTCTTTAGCAACCTGTGTGCCAGTTTTGGCATAAAAAGACAAATGACTATAAATACAAATAGTTATAATATTCAATACAATCCATGTGTTAATTTTTTCGGAATATATTTACTTAAAAAAGAAAATAATGAGAAATAATAGCTAAATTGGTAATTTTCAGCCGATTTACACTGTGATTATCTATGACATTCTTAAATCAGGACAAAATAATAGACAGCACATCTATAACACGACCACCATGTTATGTCGAGATTTAAAACTGATTATAAAAGTATGTTGCTTGTTTTTTGAAATTTTTATACACTTCAGAAAGTTATATAAAATAGTAATATTTTACCGGAAATGGAATGCGATTTTTATGCTGATTCGACTGGCATGTGCCATTAAAGAGACAAAAATACGCACTGAGCTTGCAAACAGACTGGCGGAACAGGATGTTCAGCTTCAATTTTTTAAACCCAGTACCCTTTCCTGGCAGGCCCTTGCCAGGAGCTGCGCCGACGTGTTTATTGTCAGCAGTCCGGCAATTCCCAAACCTGTTGAATCAAGCATTTCTCTGCTCAATGAACTGCCGGAAGCGCCCATGACCATTGTGCTGCATAATCGGGAGTCCTCGGAAGAGCATGCCAATCTTCTGGCTTCCGGTGTTGATGTGGTGCTTTATTCCGGTATTCCAATGGACAGCCTTTTAGAAGCCCTGGAATCTACGCTGGAATCACGCCGTCAGTTCTATTATGCGGAACGCTTTGACCGGCGGGGACGTTTTCTGCCCCGGCTCAACGATTTTACCTCTAACAGCCGGGACATGCAGGTATTTCTGGATGAAACCCGGCAGGTGGTGTCCAGCGACGCCACCATACTGCTGCTTGGGGAAACAGGCGTGGGCAAGGAGCATCTGTCCAAGGCCATTCATGCGGACAGCCACAGATCCACAGGCCCTTTTATTGCCATCAACATGGCAGCCATTCCCGAACAGCTTATGGAAAGCGAGTTGTTCGGGCATGAGCAGGGGGCCTTTACCGGAGCGGTGCGCTCCCGGCGGGGCGCATTTGAACTTGCCCATGGCGGCACTATTTTTCTGGATGAAATCGGTGACATGCCCCTGCAGATGCAGACCAAACTTCTCCGGGTGCTGCAGGAACTCGAATTTACGCCCGTGGGCGGTGAACAACCGTTATGGGTGGATGTCCGGGTGATTGCGGCCACCAATAAGGACCTTGAGGATGAAGTTGAAAAGGGTAATTTCCGAAAGGATCTTTATTACCGGCTCGGGGTAATTTCATTAACGCTGCCCCCCTTGAGAAACCGTAAAGAAGATATACCCTCACTGGCCAACCATTTTCTAACCATGAACCAGCAGAAATTCGGCAGAAATTTAAAACGTTTTTCCCAGCCAGCCATGGAGGCGATGTGCAACTACCACTGGCCGGGCAATATCCGGGAATTGATGAACGTCATTGAACGGGCTGTCCTGCTGTGCAAGTCTGATATGATCACCCTGGAAGAGCTGCCGTCGGTTTTGCATAATGCCAAGCCTGTCCGAATGGGCGGTATTGCATCGGCACTTTCCCTGCCCCGGGAATGGGAAACCATGACCCTGCACCAGGTCCGGGATGTCGTGTATGACCAGGTGGAAGCATTGTATCTGACCATGGTGCTGAAAAAAACTTGTGGCAAAATCGGAGAAACCGCAAAAATTGCAGGCATTCATCCCAGGGGCCTGTATGCCAAAATGAAAAAACTGGGACTTGATAAAGCTGGATTTAAAGCCAAAGGATAGTTGTCCATGTATTCGCCCTTTCACTACCAGATTTCTGAATATGACTGTGTGCCCACAGCCATTACCAATGCCATCTCCTTTTTGTTCCAACGTAAGGAAATCCCCCCCATGGTTATCCATCATATTTACCTTTACTGCCTTGATACGGTAGGACGGGATTCCCGGTTCGGTATTGGCGGCACCAGTAAATATGCCGTACGTCTGGTGGGCAACTGGCTTAATTCTTACCGGATGAAATCCTTTTCCGTTGCCACGCAGTTTCTGGAAAAAGAACAGGTTACCATGAAACCGGGCGGGCAGATCGAATCCTGCCTGTCAGAGGGCGGGGTGGTGCTGTGCAATACCCTTTTGACCCCCCGGGATGAACATTATCTTATGGTAACGGCCATGGATGACACGTGGATTTACTGCTTTGATTCCTACCGCAGGCAGTCCATCCGAGGCATGAAAGGAACAGTCCGGTTGATTGATGACGGAGACGGCCGGTCTGCCAATCTGAAAATAAGGCGGGACTGGGCCAGGCAGGACCAGATGAAACGGTTCTGCCTGGGTCCCATACAGATGCGTGAAAGTCTTTTAATCTGGCGGACATCTTAAATCCGAATCAGGATATAAGGGCCTCCATGCGCTCCTGCGCTTCCTTGCACGCGATGCATTTGGAGGTCACAGGACGGACATTGAGCCGTTTGAGGGAGATCTCTTCACCACAGATGTCACAGTATCCATAGGAACCCTCCTCTATTCTTTTAAGCGCGTCTTTGATTTTTTTGATCAACCTGCTTTTCCGGCTGTGCAGATGCAAGTTCATGGTGCGGTTGATATCGGCTGCAGTGGAATCAATCAATTCCGTATCCCTGCTGCGTTCCAGCATCAGTTCTGACACGGCAGAGTCGGCCTGGTCCAGCAGCTCTCTCATGGCGGTGTTCAGCATTTTTTTAAAACGGTCCAGCTCTTCATCGGTGATATGGGGTCTGTCAATTACTTCGGTGGTCATCTTTTTACTCCCAAACGTAGGTAAGGCCGCTCAATATGTGGACTTGGGGATGAAAAGTGCCCGGATCGTCGTTAATGCCCCAACCGCTGTCATCCGGCAGCAGTCAAGTCCGTGTAGGCGGGCAGCTGAATGCCAATGTATAGCAATAACAGTGCCAGGAATATTTACAGCCTATAATCCTGAACGTACCAACGCATTAACGCCGGCCAGGACATCTAAGTTCCGATTTTGACAGATTTAACTTTGTCTTTGGACATGCCGCGTCCGCTTTCCTTTTTCTTAATGCTGTTTTTATTGTTTATGCGCCTCCCAGACAGGCAAAAAAAAACAGCGGCTGTGCTACCTGCACCGCCGCTGTCAAAGGTTAAATATTTATTGTTTTAATATATTGGGTACGGAAAGAGATCCTAATGGAAGTACCGTGATTTTGGCATCTTTACCTTTTTCTTCAAGTGCTTTTTCCAAAGCCGCCTCGACGCTCTCAAAAGGTTTAATGTGCACGGCTTTTATCTCGTCTTCCGGCAGTTCTGTAACCCCCCAGGTCTGTGCCCAGGTATTTATTTCAGCCATCTTGCCGGCTTTGTGATAGCCTAACTTATATTCGAGTTTTATCTTTTCAAGAACCTCGTGCGGTGTGCTGCAGGAAGCCATCAGATCAAAGAAAGTTTTCCCGCCTATTCCCATTCTGCATTGGGACACGAATATTAATATGCCATCTTCTTTAAGCGCAAGCTTACCATTATCTATCGCTTTTTGAGACTGATAAAGGTCTATATCCATTGGATAAGGCGCCACGGAAATGACAATTTCAGCTTTTTCTTCTATATCAACACAAAATACTTTTTTGGCACTGTCTATGGCAGCATAAAAGGCGCCTACAAGATCTCCGCATGTGGTTTCATATACATTATGGTCTTTATCTAAAATCGTCATAATGGAAAACACTTGAATGTCTTTTAATACATTCATGGCATCCATCATATCTTCATGTACGGGGTTGCCGTCCAATGCAAGGGCTTTTGCACTTTTATTTAAAGCCAGCTTGTGGTTTTGCGTTATGGTCTCATAGGATGCCACACCAGGTAAGAAGCCTTTTCTGCCACCTGTATATCCGGCAAAATAGTGGGGTTCCACAGAACCGATAACTACCGTTTTTTTAGCTTCTGCTACAATTTTATTAAGGTACATCTCAGTACCGTTTGTAGATTTACCTAGATAGACCATCTCATCATTTTTAGCATCATGTGCCCATATTCTATCTTTGGCTTTGAGGTCCTGATAAATCTCTTTGCCAAAAATGTATTCGTATTCCTCATCATTCGGAGCTCTGTGAGCACCGGTAGCGATGATGAAATAGATATCTTTATCTTTTATATCATCATAAATTACGCGAAGAACTTTTGCTGTAGGCGTAGGCCGAGTCCCGTCATTTACAATAAATACGACTCTTTCATCACCGGTCATAAACTCTGCAAAATTAGCATTTTCCAAATTTTTTGAAAATTCAGAAGCAAACTCTCTTTTTTCTACATCATTTGGAAAATATACGCCTTGCAGGTTGTTATCATTAATTTCAACTTCAATTTTTTCCTTACCGTACGGTATCAATACTTTTGCCATTGCGTTCTCCTTCCTGGAGTTATTTTTTTAACAATTCTGTATCGGGTTTTCTCTATGACCTGTTTGCCTGCCTTTTAATCCAACTTCTTTATCTATTACGTTCACGGCGGATAAAAATTAAAATCTTCGGCATATATTCATATTCCGGGGATTAAGATTTTTATCCGCCGTGGGTTCCAACAGGAGGCATACGCTCACCATTGGACGAAAAGATCATCTATGTATAGGCTGGGTTTAGCGTATTGGGCCCATTTGATTTAACTTCTCCATAAAGGTATCAATTTCTGCCTGGAATAACTGTTTGTCACCTCTAGGAATCTGAACCAAATGGATTCGCTCGGGATTAATATCAAGAGATTCAAGGGTTTGCTTCATTTTTGTCACTCGTTTTTGGGCGGCGACATTGCCGTCATGGGTACATTCGCCATCCGGACAAACGCCGACCAGAACGCCCCATGCCTGGTTAAGGAACGGAGTCAATAAAAGATTTTTATCAAGACGGCCGCCACACAAGTTCACCAGGATTTCATACTCCTTGTCATGGGTTTCCGATTCCGGCAGTTTGGAATTCTGAATGTCAGAATGGTATGACCAGTTACAGGCAAACACAATGGCCTTGGCAGAGGTATGGGATTGGAGGAACTCAGTTGCTCTCCTGTCCATTTCAGCCGTATCAGTACCAAATGATAATGGAATGGTTATCGCTTCAATGGGACAAATTTCAACACAGATGCCGCAGGACTTGCATTTTACCGGATCCACGACAATGCCCTCACCGTCAACAAAATCCCGGGCATCATGGGGACAGGCCCTGACGCACTGCAGACACCTGGCACAGGAACGGGCCGTAATTGATGTGGTACCCGGACCCTTGTATCCCAATTCAACCAGATCTCTTCTAAGGTCCAGCATAATATCCGTTATTTGAACCCCGGAGGAGCAGGCAGCTTCGCACCGTTTGCAGAAAAAACAACTGAACGATTTTTCCGCAATCTCCGTTGTCAATTCAACCTCGCCGGTCAAAAGTCCGTGGGCTAAAATATTTTTACCCCTGGGTGCATCGGATTCCCACCGGGTGAATTTAAACATGGGGCAGTGCTCGTAACAGTATCCGCACCGGATGCACTTGGCCAGCATGCCTTCCCATTTTTCTAGATTTTTAAATTTTATTTTTTCTGTCTGCATAACAATAGTCCCTGTGATCCTTTATCAGCTGTTGACAGCATATCTAAGGTTAGTAGCCTTGACCCAGTTATCCGGAGCCTGCATCAGTTTGCCTGGATTGAGAATGTTGTTGGGGTCCAGAGCCGCTTTGATGGCAGCCATCATTTTCAGGGAATCTCTTTTCTCTGTCTTGAAGGCTAAGGCCTTGGAAATGCCGATACCGTGCTCAGCAGAAGTGGTGCCGTGGATGGAATTTACATATTCATAGATCTCGGCAATGGCTCTCTGGGCACCCTCCCATTGCTTTTCCTTGCTGGTATCCATCATGATTTTGGTGTGCATGCACCCGGATCCGCAATGTCCATAAGCTGTCATAATGATGCCGTTTTTTTCAGCGGCTTCATGGATTTTGGCGGCCATATCCGCCATCTTGGAATAGGGTACTGCCATATCGTCAGCCAGGGATGTGGAAGCCATACTGGTGTCAAATTGTGACAGGGCAGGGAATAATTTCTTACGGCCCATGAAGATCTGTTCGCGCTCTTTGGCATCAAAGCTGTACCAGAGATCAGCACCGTTGTTCTTTGCGCAGATATCTTTCATTTTTTGAACTTCATAATCCACGGCTTCCTTCACTTTTCCGTCGGATTCAAAAAGCAGGGAGGCGGCCACTTCCTTAAGGCCCAGGTTCATGGTTTTATTTACCGCCTTGATGGCAACGTCATCCACCAGCTCAAGCATGGAGGGGATGGTGCCCGAGGCCATGATATCAGCGATGGCATTGCCGGCATCCCTGAGAGTGTCAAAATTGGCAACACCCAGACATCTGAATTCGGGGATGGGTACAAAACTCATGGTCGCTTCCACCACAACACCCAGGGTGCCTTCCGACCCCACAATGAGTTTTTCAAGCTGGTAACCGGACGCCTCCACCCGGGTATAGGTGCCCAGGGTTACCAGGTCGCCATTAGCCAGAACCACTTTTAAGCCCAGCACCGCATCCCGGGTTGCACCGTATTTTACTGAACGAACGCCCGACGCATTGTTGCCGATCTCGCCGCCGATGGTGGCGATACGTGAAGAAGCCGGTGTCGGGGGATAGAAAACCCCGTAAGGTTTAAGCGCTGCGTTGAGATCATCATCCACCACCCCGGGTTCCACCCGGCAGTAAACATCGGGCATGTTGATTTCAAGTATCCGGTTCATGTTCTTCATGTCCAGAAGAATGCCGCCCATGGACGACACGGTCTGCCCGCACATGCCCGAGCCGCCGCCCCTGGGGACAACCGGTATTTTTGCCTCATTGGCATAGGCCATTACTTTTTGAACCTGACCGGTATTGTCAGGTCTGACAACAACCCATGGTGCGGCATGGTAAACAGATGCGTCTGCGCCATAAATATACAGGTCAAGCGGATCTGTCTTTATGTTTTTTTCCCCGACTATTTCCCTAAGTCTGGGAAGATCGACCGTATTCATTTGATATCCTTTCCTGATGAAATTATTAAAACCAGTGGGTCTAAAAAGTCTCTATTCTATTTAATTCGCTAATATATTCACAACTGTTTTAAAAATTCAATCCCCTTTACCTTTACGGTATTAATAAGTGTTTGCTTTTCTAAAAAGCCGAATTATTAACTTGAATTTTTTGGTATTGACAGATATGTGCTAACCTCCTTCAAAGGGTTATCTTGGCAGGGCCGGCATCAGCATATCGTCATTGATTCTGAAAAAACCGCTAAAATGCTCCAGCCAATATGCGTGGTAAACGATATTATCGCTGTTGAAGACTGTAACCTCACCCCTTTTTTCTGACGCATAGATAAAATACATCCGGCCGCTGGGATCCACCTGGTAGACCATGGCGGCAAGATCATTATCCAGCACGATCAGGTCCCCGTTTTGAACATCATCGGCTTCAATACCGTGGGTATTGCCCAATAAAAGGTCCATGGGCATAAAGGCCTTGTATATCAGCCCGGCCCGGGATGCCGCCCCGGTGTAAATGGAGTAAAAAAGCCAGGAATTATCCGTGCTTCCGGTCTGTTTAGGGCGTCCGCCGAATATAAAAGGCATCCCGATAAACTGTTCTGCAGTTGATGGAATGAACTGACAGAAAAGTACGGCAGGCGTTGAGTCCACTGGCGTCTGGGTCTGCTGTGCCTCCATGACAAGGGAATGGCTGGCCAGGGCCGGAACAGCCCAGATCATAACCAGTATCGCATATATATATATGGTAGGTCTTTTCATTTTTCTTTTCTGCCCACAAGGGGGAAATTTATATCCCGGCATTTCTAAAATCTGCCGGGGACGTCTATTTACACTACCTGTTTTTGAAACCTTTCGTCAAGAACGAAAGTCGGGTTACGGTAAACACCTTGCAGAATTTTTAAAATGTTTTTCAATTAGGCACGAATCCTGCTTTTTTGATATTTGTGTACAACCCTATAAAAAGTCAGAAAGGATAAAAAAATGACTTGTATTGATGACATTCAAACCCTTAGAAACCAGGTGATTCCAAACGGTCATGCCTCCGGCACCACCTGCTATGTTGATTCGGCCAAAGGGGCCATTATCACTGATGTTCAAGGCAAACAATATATCGATTTTGCCGGCGGCATTGCCGTGATGAACGTGGGTCACAGCCATCCCAAGGTGGTGGCTGCCATTAAAGCCCAGGCCGAGAAATTCACCCACACCTGCTTTATGGTAAATCCCTATGATGTTGCGGTACGCCTGGCCGACCGGCTGTGTAAGATCACCCCGGGCACCTTTGACAAAAAAGCCCTTTTTGTCAACTCCGGGGCCGAAGCGGTGGAAAACGCGGTAAAAATCGCCCGCTATTACACCCAAAGACAGGGGGTTGTGACATTTGACGGCTCCTACCATGGCCGTACCTATCTCACCATGGCCATGACCACCAAGGTAAAGCCCTATAAATGCGGATTCGGCCCCCTGGCCCCGGAAGTGTACCGGGCACCCTTTGGTAATTTCAAGGCGTTTACCGATTTTTTCATCACCGGCATTAACCCTGAAAACACCGCAGCTGTCGTTATCGAGCCCATCCAGGGTGAAGGTGGGTTTATTGCCCCGCCTGCGGACTTTTTGCCCCAGGTGGCACAGTTCTGTAAGGATAACGGCATTGTTTTTATTGCGGATGAAATCCAGTCCGGCATGGGCCGGTCCGGCAAGATGTTCGCCATTGAGAATTTCGGCGTGGAACCGGATCTGATGACCGTGGCCAAAAGTATTGCTGCGGGCATGCCCTTAAGCGCGGTGGTGGGCAGAAAAGAGATCATGGATTCTGTACATCCCGGCGGTTTAGGCGGCACATACGGTGCCAACCCTGTGGCCTGTGCCGCTGCCCATGCGGTACTGGATATCTTTGAAGAGGAAAATCTTCTGGAAAAAGCCCAAGCCATCGGTGAAAAGCTTGGCGCAACCTTTGGTGCCTGGACACAAAAATTTGATCATGTGGGTGAGGTCAGAGGGATTGGCGCCATGCGGGGATACACCATTGTCAATGCCGACGGCACCCCTGCCCCGGACAAGGCCAAAACGTTGTCTGCTTACTGTTTTGACAACGGGTTGATCACCCTGGTCTGCGGCATTGAAGGCAATGTCATCCGGGTATTGATGCCCCTGGTCATTGAAGATGATCAACTGCAAAAGGGGCTGGATATAATGGAAGCCGGGCTGGCCAGCCTGACTGGCTGTTAAAAGGGGTTAACATGCTCAAAATAAAAAACACAGCGCTCTTTTGCCGGCATTGTTTTATTCAGGATGAGTGGGTTGCCGCAGACAGCGGCAAAACCGTTGACGTAACCAATCCTGCCACAGGTCAGATTCTTGGTACGGTTCCTTTTTGCGGCGCAGATGAGACACAGAGGGCCATTAACGCGGCCAATGAAAGTCTGGATGCCTGGCGGTCCAAAACCGCCGGGGAGCGCTCGGCCATCCTGCGAAAGTGGTATGACCTGCTCATGGAAAACCAGGAGGATTTAGCCGTAATCATGACCGCGGAACAAGGCAAGCCCCTGGCGGAATCCCGGGGCGAGATCGCCTATGCCGCCGCCTTTTTTGAATGGTTTGCCGAAGAGGCCAAACGGGTATACGGGGATGTGATCCCCCAGACCGTGGCCTCCCAGCGCCTGGTGGTAATCAAACAGCCTGTGGGGGTGGTGGCCGCCATTACCCCGTGGAATTTCCCCAGTGCCATGATCACCAGAAAGGCAGGCGCAGCCCTGGCCGCCGGCTGCACCATGGTATTGAAGCCGGCAACAGCCACCCCGTTTTCAGCCCTGGCCATTGCAAAACTTGGGCAACAGGCAGGGGTGCCCAAAGGGGTGTTCAATGTGGTGACCGGCTCATCCTCCGCCATTGGCGGGGAACTTACAGCCAACCCAATTGTCCGCAAACTGACCTTCACCGGCTCCACCCAGGTGGGTAAAAAGCTGATGAGGGACTGCGCCGGAACCATGAAGCGGCTTTCCATGGAGCTGGGGGGAAATGCCCCGTTTATTGTGTTTGACGATGCAGATATTGATGCGGCCGTGGAAGGTGCCATGGCGTGCAAATACCGCAACTCCGGCCAGACCTGTGTGTGCGCCAACCGGATGTATGTCCAGGCCGGCGTGTATGATGAATTTTGCCGGAAGCTGACAGCGGCTGTGCAAGAACTGAAGGTGGGCAATGGGTTTGATGACGGGGTTCAACAGGGCCCGCTCATTGATATGGCTGCCGTGGAAACCGTGGAAAGCCACATCAAAGATGCCGTGGACAAGGGCGGAAAAGTCCTGGCCGGCGGCACGCGCCATGCCCTGGGCCGCACCTTTTTTGCGCCCACCATTATTGCGGATGTCACCGATGACATGCGGGTGGCCAGAGAGGAAACCTTTGGTCCCCTGGCCCCGGTTTTCAAGTTTGACACGGAAGAGGAAGTGGTCCGCAAAGCCAATGATACGGAATTTGGGCTGGCTGCCTATTTTTACACCAGGGATATGGCAAGAAGCTGGCGCATCGGAGAAAAACTGGAATATGGCCTGGTGGGTATCAATTCCGGCATTATCTCCAACCCGGTGGCCCCCTTTGGCGGAGTCAAAGAGTCAGGTAACGGTCGGGAAGGCTCAAAATACGGGCTGGACGATTATCTGGAAATCAAATACATGTGTATGGCAGGTATATAAAGAAATACAGGAATCATCGCCCCCATGACGCTGAAAATAAACATAATGCTGGTGTCCATACTGGTGGCGATTATTCTTGTTCTGGCGGGTATCACCTACACCTACACCCAGACCATCAGCCGGCACACGGTGGAAAGTCACCAGCAGAACCTGACCAAAGAGGCGGCCAAGATGGCCCGGATGTGGCTGGATCACCGCTATAAACTCATTGATGCCTTGGCGCACACCCTGGAAGATCTCTATCTGACCCAGGGGCAGGATCCAAGGCCCATTTTAAGGATGACCATGGCAGCCGGGGATTTTTCCGATGTTTATCTGGGGCTTTTTAACGGCACCATGATAGATGGGGCCAACTGGTATGCCCCATCGGATTATGATCCCCGGACCCGCCCCTGGTACAGGCGGGCCATGGAAGAACAGAAACTGACGTTAACCCGGCCCTTTATGGACCAAGGCTTCTGGAAGATGGTCATTGCCCTGGTGGTGCCCCTGGTCCATAATAACCAGGTGATGGGGGTTTTAAGCGCCAATATCATCCTTGATACCCTGCAGGCTTCGGTCATGGACCTGCGCATCGGCCGGTACGGATACGCCTTTATCATTGACAGCCAGGGCACCGTGCTGGTCCACCAGAACAAAAGCCTGATGATGACCACCAAAATCCAGGAATCCGACCCCGGCCTTTCAGCCTTTGGTTCATATTTCCCCGGACGGGATGCGGGCTCTTTCTCCTACCGGGATCGCATGCTCAGCTTTCATAAACTTACGGATACCGGATGGTACCTTTGTACCAACGTGGATCAGGAAGAGGCCCTGGCCCTGGCCAAAAATACAGACATGCTCTTTGCCATGGCCATGGTCCTGAAAATTTTAGGCATTCTGGCCCTGCTGCTGTTTCTCACCGTGGGCGGGTTTGCCTTGATCCTGTTTATCTCCAAAAACAGGTTTGAGGCCATCGTTTCCGGAAAAGATAAAGACCTTCGCGGGGAAATCATCCGCAGAAAAGAGCTTGAATCCCGGTACCGGACCCTTTTTAATATGGCCACCAATGCCATTATGCTCACAAGAAACGGGGTCTATATCGAATGTAATCAAAAGGCATTGGATATGTTTGGGCTGGCCGAAGATAAAATCATCGGCCACACCATGCTGGATCTCTCCCCTGACACCCAGATTGACGGCACTGCCACAAAGCTGAAACTGACCCAGATTGAACAGTCCCACGCATCGGGCGGCTCCGATGTGTTTAAATGGACATTCAACCGGGCAAATGGTTCGGAGTTCCCGGTTGAAATCGGGATCTCCACGTTGAAACTGGACCGGGAAATGGTCAACGTGTACAGTATCTGGGACATCTCAAAACGGGTGAATGCCGAGCAGAACCTGCGCCAGGCCCAGAAAATGGCGGCCATGGGCGAAATGCTCTCTGCCATTGCCCACCAGTGGCGCCAGCCCCTCAATGCCCTGTCCTCATATATTGCCTCCCTGACCCCGGCCTTTTATAACCAGATGATTTCCGCCCCGTTCATTGAAAAACTGGTCCGGGAGTCTGATACCCAGATTCAGTTCATGTCAAGAACCATCAACGATTTCCGGGAATATTTCAGGCCGTCCAAGAATAAACACACCTTTGAGGTGATGGATTCGATACAAAGCGCCATCAAGCTGGTAAAACCCCAGCTGAAGCAGAGCAATATCACCCTGGACCTGGACCTGGCCGGCGCTGACGTTTCCATGCCCATCCTGGGCTATAAGAATGAATTTGTTCATGTCCTGGTCAACATCATTTCCAATGCAAAGGATGCCATCAACGAACGCCAGGCCAAATCGCCGAAACGAACAGTTCACAGGTTAATCAACCTGGCTGTTTTCAAAAACAGCGATGAAATCTGCCTGGAAATTAAAGATACAGGGTGCGGGATACCCCCCCACTTGATGGAAAAGATATTTACGCCCTATTTCACCACCAAGGGAACGGCCACAGGCACCGGCATTGGCCTGTACATGGCTAAAATGATTGTGGAAAAGGAGATGAAAGGAATGATTCATGTAGAAAACCGGTACATTGGTGCCATGTTCAGGGTCTGCCTGCCCCTGTCCCCGGAAAAAAACGCCCCAAATGACAACCAGGAGAATCATGCTTAATTTCAGCCATTCAAAGGTGCCGGTGGTATTGGTGGACGATGAAGCATCAGAACTTGACGCGTACGGTTTTTTGCTCACGTCCATGGGCGTCAACCAGGTGGTTCAGGTCCAGGACAGCCGACGGCTGCCCGCTGTGATGGCCGAGCTTGGGGTGTGTGTCCTTTTTCTTGACCTGAATATGCCCCACAAATCCGGCCTTGAGGTATTAAAAGAACTTAGGGTAACCCATCCCCACATTCCCGTGGTGATCATCACGGCCAATTCCGAGATTGAAAGCGCGGTTGAATGTTTAAAGCAAGGGGCCCATGACTACCTGGTCAAGCCCATCAATATGAACACCTTTGCCTCGGCATTGAGAAATGCCCTGGAAATCTGCGCATTGCGAAATGAGGTTCTCACCCTTAAGGGGGTCTCCTTTAACCGGAATCTTAAATATCCGGAACATTTCCAGCACATCATCACCCAGAACCCCACGATGATCGGGCTTTTCCAGTATATTGAGTCCATCTCCACCAGCCGGGAGCCGGCCCTGATCCTTGGCGAAACCGGCACCGGAAAGGAGCTGATCTCCCGCGCCATTCATCATACATCCGGGCTTGACGGCCCTTTTGTCACGGTGGATGTGGCAGGACTGGATGACAACCTGTTTTCAGACACGCTTTTCGGCCACAGTAAAGGCGCTTACACCGGGGCGGATAAACACAGGGAAGGCCTGGTGGAAAAGGCGGCAGGCGGGTCCCTGTTTTTAGATGAAATCGGGGATCTGTCTGCCGCCTCCCAGGTCAAGCTGTTGCGGCTGGTCCAGGAGGGCATTTTTTATCCCCTGGGCTCGGACCGGCCCCAGACCTGCCGTGCACGGATCATATCCGCAACCAATAAATCCCGTAACGCGCTTGCAGCGGTGGACCAGGCCCAGTTCAGGTCAGACCTTTTCTTCAGGCTTTCCACCCACCTGATCCAGGTTCCCCCGTTGCGGGAACGCAAAGAGGACATCCCCCTGATTGCCGCCTATCTAAGGGATCAGGCTGCCAAAATCATGGGCAAACCCGTTGTTGAAACCGGAGAACAGTTTGCGGCTGTTTTGGCGGCCCACCCGTTCCCGGGCAATATCCGGGAGCTGAAAACCTATATCTATGATGCCGTGGCACAAAGCACGGACACACGCCTCAGTGTTGACACGATCCTGGACCGGCTGACAGATGCCTCAACCGTGTCCCAGTCCCAGGTGCCCTATTCCCCCCCCACCCGTGATGCCGCTCTGGAAGATTTAATGGGCGGGTTCCCCACCTTGTCGGCACTGACCGAATATGCCATTGACCAGGCCCTGGACCGCACAGACAATAACCAGAGCCAGGCAGCCAGGCTTCTGGGCATCTCCAAGCAGGCGTTAAGCAAGCGATTAAAAAACCGGGATAAAAGTTGACCCCACGCGTCAATTAAAGTTGACGACGTCAATAATAATTGACAATTGTATGGTGGGCAAAAGCGTAGCGATGCCCACCATATTCGACAACGGTGGGCACAAAAAGCGTGCCCACCCTACCGGCTGATTTTTGAACCACGAAGGACACGAAGAGCACGAAGATTCAAACTCTAATATCTTCGTGCTCTTCGTGTCCTTCGTGGTAAATAAAAAAAATAAAGAATATTGGCGATTAACCTTTGTTCATGCGTTTTTGCATGCGCTTAGGTCTACAACCCTCCCACACAAGCCTGCTTTTTCAACGATTAGAAGCGATTGGCACAAGCCTTGCTCCTGTACCATTATCACGTTTGAAAAACCGCATGCGAAAAATTCATGCTTTGCATGCCATTTTAACATCCACAAGGAGGAAAAAAATGAAGTTTAATCGTTTTTGGACCGCCACGGCAGCTGCCGGACTTTTAATCAGCGGGCTTATGTTTACCGGCCCTGCGGCAGCCGGTGAAGAAACCATCAAGATCGGTAACATTATCCCTTTGTCAGGCCCCTCTGCCTCTGTGGGGCAGCAGGGCAAAAATGCAAGGGAGATGGCAGTTGAGGAGATCAACGCCGCCGGCGGCATTAAATCTTTGGGAGGCGCCAAACTTGAGATGCTCTATGCCGATTCCGAATCCAAGCCGGAAAAAGGCGTATCCGAGGCTGAACGCCTGATTAATACCGAAAAGGTCAATGTACTCACCGGCTGCTGGAACTCTGCGGTGACCTATCCCACCACAGCCGTGGCTGAACGGTATGGGGTGCCTTTTATCGTGCCGGTCTCCGTATCTGACAAAATCACCGAGCAGGGATTTAAAAACGTATTCCGGATTGCCGCCAAGGACTCCTGGTGGACCCGGGATCAGTTCTCCTTTTTAAAGGATATGCAGGCCGAGTTTAACACATCAGTCAAAAAACTGGCCTTTGTTTACGAAAACGGCGACTGGGGAAAAGGTATGGCTGGCCAGTGGAAAAAACTGGCTGAAAAAGACGGATATGAGGTGGTACTGGACGAGCCCTATCCTTCCACCGCCACCGACTTAAGCCCTGTGGTCCAGAAGATCAGACGGTCCCGGGCAGATGTTCTTTTACTGGTTTCCAATGCTGCGGACGCCATTCTTCTCACCAACACACTGGCAGAATACAAGGTACACTTAAAAGCCATTGTGGCCACCGGCGGCGGACATGCTGATCCGTTTTTTATCAAGGCCGTGGGTAAAAATGCCCAGTACCTTTTTGATATTGTGGAGTGGGAAACCGACATCAACAAACCCGGGGCCAAAGAGACCAATGCAAAATTCAAGGCCAAGTACGGCTATAACCTCACCGGAGAGGCTGTGGATGCATATGTTTCCATGTACGTGATCAAAGATGCCCTGGAACGCGCCGCAAGCCTCAACAAAGATGCCATCCGCAGGGCCCTGGCCGAAACCAACCTCACCTCAGGTCCCGGCATGATCGTTGGCTATGATGCAGTTCAGTTCGACAACAGCGGTCAAAATTCCCACGCATCCCCGGTGCTTGTGCAGATCAATGACGTGGGCAACGGCCTTGAAAGAATTACCGTATGGCCCAAAAGCGCCAGACGCGCCGGATACACGCCTGTTTTTCCCAAACCATAAAAGCCCTATCCCAATGCCCCGCTTTGAAACGGCCAACACCTTTTCAAAGCGGGACATCACCGTCCGGAGAAAAGAATGATCTATTTAATTGAAGATACAATCAACGGCATCCTCATGGGCTCGATTTACGGGCTGACCGCCCTTGGGCTGACCATTATTTTCGGGGTACTCAAGGTGGTCAACTTTGCCCACGGCACCCTTTTGATGGTCAGTATGTACGCCGCCTACTGGACTGTTGCCCTGTCAGGGCTTCATCCCTATCTTGCCCTGGTTATAGTGGTTCCGGTCATGTATGTGTTTGGATACTATCTGCAGGATATTGTAATAAAGCCCATTTTCAAGGCGGAAAAGGATGTCCGGGAACCCAGCACAGTAATTATCGTAACCACAGGGGTGTGGTATGTGCTGGATAATCTGACCCTGATGATTTTTGGTCCGCAATACCGTACCCTTCCGAATAACCCGCTCCAGGGAAAAATGATAGAGCTCGGGGATATGTTTATCTCCGTTCCCAAACTGTGGGGAGCCATTACCGCCGTTGCAACCGCCTTTGCCGTATACTACTTTTTTCAAAAAACCAGAACAGGACGTGCCATCAGGGCATGCAGCCTTGACCGCGATGCAGCCAGCCTGTGCGGCATTAACCAGTACAAAATATACAATATGGCCTTTGGTCTTGGCACGGCAGTGACCGGTATTGCCGCCGTCACCCTGGTTCCCTTTTACAACACCTTCCCTTCCGTGG
The DNA here is from genome assembly GCF_000745975.1 of Desulfobacter vibrioformis DSM 8776. GTDB lineage: Bacteria > Desulfobacterota > Desulfobacteria > Desulfobacterales > Desulfobacteraceae > Desulfobacter > Desulfobacter vibrioformis. Next base: position 76,564 of record NZ_JQKJ01000020.1, read on the forward strand.
GCGTTCTGTTTGATATTAAAGGATTTATCATTGTGGTGTTAGGCGGACTGGGCTCCATTCCCGGGGCCATTATCGGCGGGATCATTGTCGGGATCATCGAATCCGTGGGCCCCCAGTTCATGACCGCCACATGGACCGAGGCCATTGTATACGGTCTGTTTCTTCTGGTCCTTTTTGTTAAACCCTCAGGATTGTTCGGAGTAAAATATGACTGGTAAACCCATGACAGGCACAGGGCGCAACAACGCCCCCTGTGAAACGGACGACGCCTTTCTTGACAGGTCTGCTTTGGCCCGCCAGGTGGTCAAGGATACGATTAGCAAGGTACTGCTCGGGGCGGTGCTGATCCTGATGCTGGCATTGCCGGCAGTTATCAGCAGTCCCACCTGGCTGCATATCATTGTTTTGATATTTTTTTACGCCTATCTGACCACCTCCTGGAATATGGTGGGCGGATTTGCAGGCGTGCTGCCTTTGGGGCATGCGGTCTTTCTGGGCATCGGCGCATATACCTCAACAGTGCTTTCCCTCCAGTACGGGATCAGTCCCTGGCTCGGTATGTTCGTTGGCGGTGTCCTAGCGGTTGCTGCGGGCATGGTCATCGGACTTCCCACCCTGAAAATGCGCGGGGCCTACTTTGCCCTGGCAACCATTGCATTTTCCGAAGGCGTGCGTGTCATGGTTGAAAACATTGAATACCTGGGGCCGTTTAAACTCAACGGTCCCCGGGGGTTGCAGATTCCGCCGTTAAATATCGGCTGGGCCAATTTTATGTTTTCATCCAAGGTGCCGTATTACTACATTATCCTGGCCATGCTGCTGATTATTCTGTTTCTGACCTGGGTTGTTTCCAGGTCCAAGCTGGGATATTACCTGACCGCCGGCGGAGAAGAGCCAGAAGCGGCCCAGGCCCTGGGCGTCAATGTCTCCCGGGCCAAGGTGATTGCCATGGCGTTAAGCTGCTTTTTCACAGCCCTGGCAGGGACGTTCTATGCCCAGTTCTCTTTGTTTATTCACCCCAAAAGTACCATTTCCCTTGATATTTCCTTTGAGATTGCCTTTATCGCCCTGATCGGCGGCAGAGGCTCCATTGCAGGACCCGTTCTAGGGGCACTGCTTTTGCGCCCGGTCAGTGACCTGTCAAGAATTTACTTCGGGGATATTCTGCCTGGTATGCATCTGGTGATATACGGCGTTGTTCTCATTCTTGTGATGATCTATCAACCCCGGGGACTGCAGGAACCATTGACACGGATTTACGACAGGGTGATCAACCGTATGGCTGATGGGTTTATCAAAGGAGGATACAAATGAATCTTCTTGAACTGAAGGGTGTGACCAAACAGTTTGGGGGACTCAGGGCAGTGGACAAGTTGAGTCTGTCCATGGAAAAAGGCGAAATTCTCGGGCTCATCGGCCCCAACGGTGCAGGAAAGTCCACGGCATTTAACTGCATTGCAGGGGTATTCCCCCCCACAAAAGGAGAGGTAATTTTTGACGGGCAGGTGATCAATGGGAAAAAGCCCTGGGATCTGTGCAAAAGAGGGCTCGCCCGCACATTTCAGATCGTGAAACCCTTTGCGTCCAAAAGCGTGCTTTATAATGTGACGGTGGGGGCCTTTGCCACCACATCCAGCAGGGCGCAAGCCGAGGCCAAGGCCATCAAGGTGCTGGAACTGCTTAATTTTGACGATAAAAAAGATACCAAATCATCGGATCTGACCATTGCGGACAGAAAACGCCTGGAGATTGCCAGGGCACTTGCCACAGAGCCCAGATTGCTGCTTTTGGATGAGGTGATGGCAGGCCTGCGGCCGGCTGAGGTGGATGAAATGGTGGAAATTATCCGGTTTTTGCGTGGGCAGGGCATCACTATCCTGGTGATTGAACATATCATGCGGGCCATCATGGCGTTATCCGACCGTATTGTGGTCATCCATTTCGGGAAAAAAATTGCAGAGGGGACACCCCAGGCGGTGGCGTCCGACGAAAACGTGATCAAAGCATATCTGGGAGATGAATATGGGGTTTCTTGAGGTAAATAACATTGATGTCAGCTATGGCGATGTCCAGGTGATTTTTGACCTGTCCATGCACATTGAAGAAGGCGAAGTGGTGTCCATCATCGGCGGAAACGGTGCAGGCAAATCCACATTGCTTCGCACCATCTCAGGGCTGATGACACCGTCCTGCGGCCAGATCACATTCAAGGGCACTCCCATGCACACCCTGCCCCCCGAGCAGATCGTCAACCACGGCATTGTCCATGTCCCGGAGGGGCGCAGGCTTTTCTCCCTGATGACCATAAAAGACAACCTCATTGTGGGGGCGTACAACAAGGAAGCCGATAAATACAAAGAACAGACCCTGGCCCAGGTCTATGAGATGCTGCCGAGACTGAAAGAGCGGGAAAATCAAACCGCCCTGACCATGTCCGGCGGGGAGCAGCAGATGGTGGCCATTGGCCGGGGACTTATGGCCAGGCCCAAAATCCTGATGCTGGATGAGCCGTCCCTTGGACTGGCCCCTGTTCTGGTCAACAGCATTTTTGAAACCATCCGGAAAATCGCTGACCAGGGCACCACCGTACTGCTGGTTGAGCAGGATGTAAACCATTCTCTGCGCCTGTCAGACCGGGGCTATGTGCTGGAACACGGCAGAATTGCCCTGGAGGGAAAGGCAGATGAACTTTTAGGCAATCCTCACATTAAAGAGGCGTACCTGGGTATATAGCCGTGAATCTTTCCTATGCCCCCTTTTCGGGGGCTTTTTAAAACCATTCGAAGGGCGGGTGGAAACTTACGCCTTAATGTCTGTCATAAAAATAAAAAAATATCAGATTAATGTCATACTAGCAAAAATAGTATATGAATGCCTTACGCCTCAGTTTCTGTCAAAAAAAACAAGAAAATGAGGAGGGGCAATTGGATTGCGGGGTTCCCGCGTTGTGTGGAATTAATCTATGATTATCGGAAAAATTATGTTTCGAAAAACGAGTTTGTTAAAAAAATTGATGGGGGGATTTTTCATTTCAAGCCTTATTACACTCATCGTTGCCAGTGCCGGAATCTACGGCTTGAACAATGTAAAAAACAATTTCCAAACAGTGATTGAGTCATCCCCGCTGATCGATGCAGCCATGGCGATGAAACTTTCCGTTGCAAGGGACATGCAGATGATCATGGAGCTTTTGGCTGCGGAATCAACCACCGATCTGGACAAGGCCTGGAAAAAACATGAAACCTTTTCCGCAACCTTTGATCTCTTTGCCAGTGCCGTTCTGAATGGCGCCAAGACAGAGGAGAGCATGATTTATGCGGCCAAAGATGAAAGGCTCAGGGAGGTTGTAAAAGAGGCCGACCGCTTCCACAATGAAAAATTTACCCCCAGGATGAAACAGATTTACACGCTGATGGGACAAAAGCTTTCAGGGCAGCCCATTTCCCAGGATATGCTTAAAAATTACGATCATGAGGCTGATGACCGGGGTGAAAAAATGCTGGGGATCATCGGAGAAATTGAAGAGATCACCAGAAAAACCATTGCATCTGCCCAGACCCGCACCTCACTGATAACCGATTTTGAAACCAAGATCCTCATTGCCATCGGCATTGCAGGACTGGTCATTTCTCTGGGACTAGGGATCGGGACCACACGAATGATCACCCAACCCGTGTACCTGGCAAATGGGTTTGCACAAAAAATTGCCCAGGGAGACCTTACCCAGGAGATAGACACAGCGCTGGAAGATGAAATCGGCACCCTGATCAATTCATTGAACCGGATGTGCAAAAATTTAAGGCAGATGTTTACAGATATTGCATCCGGAGTCCAGACACTGACCGCCTCCTCTGTTCAGCTGTCAAGTGTTTCGGAACAAATTTCAACCCGTGCCGGTGAAACCGCGGCAACCTCAAATACCGTGGCAGCCGCAGCAGAAGAGATGGGCACAAATATGAACTCTGTGGCAGCCGCAACAGAGCAGACCACGGCAAATATCCAGATGATCGTGGCCGCAGCAGAAGAGATGAGCGCAACCATTAATGAAATTGCGAGCAATTCTGCCAGGGGTAGCGAAACCACAGAACAGGCTGTCAAAAACGCCCAGGACGTATCAAAGAAATTCAACGCTCTGGGCCTTGCATCTGATCAGATCAGCAAGGTCACCGAAACCATTGCCGACATTTCCGAACAAACCAACCTCCTGGCTCTGAATGCAACCATTGAAGCTGCCAGGGCAGGAGAAGCAGGAAAAGGATTTGCCGTGGTTGCAGGGGAAATCAAAGCCCTGGCCCAGCAGACATCCGCTGCAACCCATGAGATCAACGAGAGAATCACCAGCGTCCAATCCACCACAACCGAATCTGTCGCGGCGATTGAATCCATTGTCACAGTGATCAATGAGATCAATGAAATTGTGGCATCCGTTGCAGCGGCTGTTGAGGAACAAGCCGTCACCACCCGGGAAATTTCAGAGAATGTCAACCAGGCCGCTGTCGGGGTTCAGGAGGTCAATGAAAAGGTGAACCAGACCTCTTCGGTGGCAACAGAGGTCGGCCAGGATATTGCCAGAGTCAGTCAGGCAACTGCGGAAATGAGTACCGGCAGCACCCAGGTAAACGACCGTGCAAAAGATCTTTCCCGACTGGCAGAAGACCTCAATGAGATGATCCGCCAATTTAAGATATGAGATTGGCGACCCATTTCAATTTACCAACAGTTGAAACGATGTCCCAGGTAATTTCGTGCTATACAGGTCGCATGTTTGCCCTTGATAAATCCAACAATTTGGGTTAGCGAATATTTCGGGGGTATCAAAATCAAATAAAAGGAGGTGTTCATGTTTACCCGGGACAATGCAGTCATGGTGCTGGTGGATGTTCAAGGTCAGTTGGCACAGCTTATGTATCGTAAAGAGGCGTTGCTGGCCAGTCTTGAAATTATGATCAAAGGGATGAAAGCGTTGGGTGTGCCCATTATATGGCTGGAGCAGATTCCCGCCAAACTGGGTGCCACCACCGAGTGCCTGGCCATGTTGATGAAGGATCAAACGCCCATAGAAAAACACAGTTTTTCCTGTTGTGCCGAACCTGCCTTTATGCAGGCGTTTGATGCATGCGGCAGACGTGAAGTCCTGCTCACAGGTATCGAGACCCATATCTGCGTATGCCAGGCAGGGATTGATTTAATGGACCAGGGGTGCCAGGTCCAGGTGGTGGCCGACTGTGTCTCCTCCAGAACGCCTGAAAACAGGCAGATCGGCCTTGATCGCCTGGCCGGGGCCGGGGCTGAAATTACCAGCGTGGAGATGGCTTTTTTTGAGTTAATGAAAACAGCCCGGTGCGATGCGTTCAAACAGGTTGTTTCGCTGATCAAATAAGGATAAAAGGATGTGATCCATTGTTCCCCTCTGTCAATGCTCATCCACCGAAACAAAAGAATCCTTGGGCTCATGCCCGGTCCCTGGGTGGACGGTGGGTGTTACAAAGGGGAATTTATCCGCATCTGCAAGGATCTTTTTCCGGACCGGAAAATATACGGGTTTGAGCCCATTCCCAAACGGGCGCAACAGCTTGGAAAAGCCTTCAAAAACATGGGGGTACAAATTCATGAAAAGGCGCTGGGGGCACGTGACACGACCCGGGCATTGCACATTCTAAAAGCAAATCCCTATTCTTCCTTGTTGCCGCCTTTGCCGGAGCTGACCTGCGCCCTTGGGGAACGGGGGACTGAAGCGGAGCAGATTGAGGTGCAGCAGGTGCGCCTGGACCGGGTGCTGGATGGCCCTCCCGGTCTCTTAAAGCTGGATGTCCAGGGCAGTGAGGCGGCGGCACTCAGTGGAAGCGCAGGGTTCATAATGCAAATCCACGGCATCATCCTTGAATTATCCCATACCCTGCGATATAAAGGCCAGGCACCGGCAGACCGCCTTGAATCCAGGCTCAGGAAACTTGGCTTCTTCTGCGTGGACAGGGTATCCCACAAAAAGATGCCGGCCCGGGGTGATGTGTGGGACGCGCTTTTTGTCAGCAAACGAATTACAGGAAATACGCGCAGTGAAATCGCCTTGTGAAAAAACGCCTGTACAGCGAACGCTTTTGTCTTGGTCCCTGGAGGGGGGACTCTGGCTCCAGGCAGGGCTTTTCCTGGCCTCCATCCTGTCTGCGTGCATCCGGATTTTTCCCATTGAATTCCAAAAACGCATCGTGAATGAGGCCATCCGGAACAAAGATCTGGACCTGCTCTATATTTACTGTGCAGGATTTCTTGGGTCCGTGCTCATGGGGCTGGGGTTGAAATACGGCGTGCTCTTTCTCCAGAGCCTTGTGGGGGAAAGTATCCTGAGCCGGATGCGAAACGCGTTTTTCCGGCATGCCCTGACCTTGCCCTGGTCCTTTTATATCAAGCATAGCCCCGGTGCTATCCCCTCGCCCCTGATCAATCAGTTGGGCCCGGTGGGAGATTACCTGGGCAACGCCTGGGCCGTTCCCCTGACCAATATACTCACCCTGGTGTTACTAGGGGGGTACCTGGCATTTATCAGCCCGGTGCTGGCCCTGTTCTCCCTTTGTGTATACCCCTTGGCACTGGTACTGCTGCCCCGGATCCAGTCTCTGACCAACCAGGCCAACCGGGAACGGCTGACCCTGGGCCAGGAGCTGAACGGTAAAATCACGGAGACATTTTCCGGGATCGACGACATCCAGGCCCACAGCGGATACAACATTGAACAGGATGCATTTTCCAGCAGGACATACCGGTTAAGGCGGATTCGGATCAAGTGGCGGCTGTCAAAACTGGGGTATAAGGCCGTGAGCAATTTTTTCATCAACCTGAGTCCCTTTTTCATCTTCCTGGCCGGAGGATCTTTGGCGGTGAAAGGCAGTCTGGATATGGGGGAATTGGTGGCCTTCCTGTCTGCCCAGGCCCTGATGTTCACCCCATGGACCGAACTGATGGGCTATATCCAGATCCAGCAGGATGCGAAGGTCCAGTACCGCAAGGTTCAATCATTTTTTGACAAGCCCCCGGCCCAGAGAGATATTCCATCCCGAAAGCCGTTTGAGCCAGTAAAAGGCAACATTGAAATCAAAAACCTGGGCCTGGCATATTCGGACAACATCCGGGTCCTGGAAAATATCAGTCTGAGTATCAATGCCGGTGAGATGGTGGCCCTTGTGGGACGGTCGGGCAGCGGGAAATCCAGCCTCATGAATTGTCTGGCAGGCAAAATCCGCCAGTACGAGGGAACAATCCTGGTGGGTGGCAATGACATCAAAAACTTGAACAGCCCGGACCTGGCCCCTTTTTGGGGGGTGGTTTCCCAATTTCCCTACATATTTGACGGCAGCCTGAAACAGAACCTGCTGTATCCTGTAAAGGCATCAGGCGCGGGCCAGGAGCCGAATCAGGATGATATGATACTGGCCATCCAGCAGGCCGGACTTTTTCCTGATTTGCTGCTGTTCGGATTGAACCGGGTGCCCCAACCGGAATTTTATGACAAGGCCGGACAGGAGCTGGATCAAATGCGGGATATGGTTCGCGAAGGTCTGCCCCGGGATATTCGGGATCAAATCCGGTTTTTCCCCAAAAATACGAACCCGAAGGAATTCACCCTGCTGGAACAAATCCTGGGAGGCAAGCCCGAGGCCATGGATGCAACCGCTGTAATGAACTGGCTGCCCAAATTGGTGCCCCTGCTCATCACCTATGATCTGCTGGAAATTATTATTCAGGCAGGTCTGGATTTCCAGGTGGGCTTTCGCGGGGAGAGACTTTCCGGCGGGCAGCGCCAGCGCCTGGCCCTGGCAGCGGCGCTATTAAAACAACCCGGGATCCTGCTTTTAGACGAAATGGGCTCCGGTCTGGACCCAGGACTGCGGCAGCGAATTTTTTTCCAGCTTACCCGCCTGAGGGGCAGTTGCACGGTGGTGGCAGTGGAGCACAACCTTTCCCATATCCGCCAATACGATTACATCGGTGTCCTGCACCAGGGCAGGCTGGTGGAGTGGGGCGACTATGACGGACTTATGGCCAAAAAGGAACGGTTTTACACCATGATGTCGGATTTCCAGAATGCCGAACCCGGGAGCACCCCATGATTCCCGTAAATCTTACCCCGGACCAGGTGTGGCGTCCGGTAACCGGTGAATCCGGGCAGGTGGCGCTGGCCGGGATGGGGTATGAAGAAGATGGACTGGCCTGCCCCTCCGCAATTGATTTTACAGGAAAGCGGGTTGCCGACCTGGGATGCAATCTTGGGTATTTTTCTTTCCAGGCCCTGGATGAAGGCGCGGCCCTGGTTCACGGGTTTGATATAGACCCGGCCGTAATCCGGGCAGCCAATGCCATCAGCCAAATTCGAAATACCAAGGCCAAGTTCTTCTGCCGGAATATCCTGGACCGGCCGGACCAAACCTACGACATTGCCATGCTCATCGACACCATTGGCAAAAAAACCGTGGGAACCGGAAAGCTCACCTCCCTGTTGGACGCAGTGGCTGCCTGGTCCCACGCCATGCTGGTGTTTACTGTCCGGCGGTCCTACTATGTGAACAAAGATCTCAAAACCACGGCTGCCGGGCTGGCCAAAATATATAATTGTCCTGAACCCTGCGATGGCCGTTTCCAGGTCATGGACTACATCATCCAATATCTTTCAAGTGACTGGCAGGCACATGCCCTGCCCCCGGAAGAGGTGCAAAAACCCTTGCATGCCAAAGTCACCCTGGTGTTTACGGCCCTGGCTGAACCCGGTTCCAAGGGATGCACCCCGACGAAAACACCCCAATAGGACGGCATGATGGCCCCTGACTACAAGATCCTGATGTACTCCCACGACACCTACGGTCTTGGACATATCCGCAGAACCCTCACCATAGCCCGGGCACTGACGCGACAGGGCACTGATATTCTCATCATTACAGGCTGCCCCCTGGCCGGGCAGTTTTGTTTCCCCCGGGGCATTGATTATGTCCGTATTCCCGGTATGATCAAGACTGACAGGGACCAATACGAGCCCTTGGCCGTCCGCCTGGCACCGGACCAGGTTCTGGCCATACGCAAAGAGATTGTCCTGTCCGTGGTTAAAACCTTCAAACCGGATCTTTTCATTGTGGACAAGGCCCCTTTGGGCCTTAAAAAAGAGATTGTCCCGGCCCTGGGCTGGATCAGAGAACACCTGCCTCGGACACGCACCGTGCTGGGCCTGCGGGATGTGATGGATGATGCCCAAAGCGTCCGGGCCAGCTGGAAACGGAAAAACCTGTTTTCAGCCATAGACGCGTACTACGATCACATCTGGGTATACGGGAACCAGGAGATTTACGATCCCGTGGCTGAGTACAACATTCCCCCGGACCTGACCCCCAAATTATGTTTTACCGGCTACCTCAAACGCCAGGTAAATCAAGGCCCCTGCATCCCAAAGGGCAAGAAAAAAGTTCTGGTCACAGCCGGCGGCGGAAAAGACGGATTTACCCTGTTTGACGCGTTTCTGAGTTGGTATGAGGCCTGCAGGCCGGACAGGGTCTGCGCCAGCATGATACTGGGTCCTTTTCTCGGAAAAAAAGAGCAGAACCTCCTGGAGAAGCGGGCCCAGGCCCGGAACATTTCCGCACGCGGGTTTTGCACGGACATGGAAGCCCAGATCCGGTCTGCGGATCTTTTGGTCTGCATGGGCGGTTATAATACCCTGTGCGAGGCATTGTCCTGCACCACCCCAACACTGGTGGTCCCCCGGGACCACCCCCGCAAAGAGCAGCTGATCCGGGCACAATGCCTGTCAGCCCGGGGCCTGGTTGACTATATCCCCCCCCGGGATCTTACGCCTGAACATTTAGGGAATAAAATAACGGACCTGCTGGGCCGATCCCTGGAAAAACAACAGGCCATGGCCGGGTTTGACATGACCGGGATCGGTGTGATCCGGGAACAGGTGGAACAATTCAGAAAGGCAGGACACCCATGAACCAGGGGCCTGAGATCATTTTTATCCTCAAGGGGTATCCCCGGATATCAGAGACCTTTATATCCACTGAAATCCTGGGACTGGAACAGATGGGGTTTAAAATCCGCATTATCTCCATGCGTCATCCCAGAGAACCGTTTGTCCATGACCACATAAAACAGATCCGGGCCCGGGTGGATTATCTGCCCGCCACCCTGTCCGGCCACATGGCCGGGCTTGTGCGCCACAACTTACAACTGGCAATGAAGCGGCCCCGATTTTATGCCAAAGCCCTGGGTCTCGCCCTGAAGCGATGGACCCGTTCCGGGAAAATGGCCACATTCAAGCATTTGCTCCAGGCAGGTTTTATGGTCAACAGCCTTGTCCCCGGGGACAGGCCCCTGCACTTTCATGCCCATTTTGCCCATTCTCCCACATCCGTGGCCCTGTTTGCCGGCATTCTTTCAGGCATGCCTTTTTCATTTTTTGCCCATGCCAAGGACATTTATACCCAGAATCCGGCCCAGCTCAAAGAAAAACTGGCCCTGGCCGCATTTACGGTGACCTGCACCCGATACAACCTGGCCCGGCTCAAATCCCTTTGTCCCGGCGCCCGGCTCCATTGTGTGTACCACGGCATTAACCAGGACTTTTTTAAACCCTGTAAAAAAACACTCCCGGACCCGTGCTTTAAAATACTTACCGTGGCAAGGCATGTACCCAAAAAAGGACTGGACCTGGTGATCCGGGCAATGGCCCAGCTCAAAGACAAGGGGCTGTCTTTTCACCTGAACATGATCGGACAAGGAGACCTGACCGGTGAACTGACAAGGCTCATACAATCCCTGGGACTTACGGATCATGTCCGGCTTTTGGGCACCCTGGCCCATGAACAGGTGATTTCCCATTATGCCCGGGCAGATCTTTTCATGCTGGGGTGCAGGATTGCACCCGATATGGACAGAGACGGAATTCCCAATGTCCTGGCCGAGGCCATGGCCATGGGCGTCCCCGTGGTGCTGCCCGGCGTATCAGGGATTCCCGAGCTGGTGGTCCATGAAAAAAGCGGCATCCTGGTGCCGCCGGAAGATCCCCGGGCCCTGGCACTGGCCGCGGAAAGAGTGATGAACGATCCAACCCTCAGGGAACGGCTCATCCAGGGGGGGCGAAAAAAAGTCAGGGCATGTTTTGATCGAAAAAAACTGATCAAGGATTTGGCAGCCGTTTATAAAACCGGGATGGGGCTGGAATGAAGCTTGTCTTTTACGCCCCGTTTAAACCCCATGACCATCCCAATGCCTCAGGAGACCGTGCCATTGCCCGGGGTATCATTGTCTGCCTTGAAGATTTAAACCATGACATAGAAATTCCCAGCCGCGTCCGGATGCGCTGGATCTTTTGGTCCCCCCGGAAATGGCCGGCCCTTGTCCTGGATTTTATTCGATGTCTGTCCCGGTATTATAGAAACCGGCCGGATGTCTGGATCACCTACCATTGTTATTACAAGGCCCCTGACATCCTAGGCCCCCTGGTGTGCGGTCTTTTCAACATCCCTTACCTGATCTTTTCCGCCAGCTATGCATCCAAACGGAAAAGACGGTTTAAAACCATCCCGGGGTATGCGTTAAACCGGTTTGCCCTGTCCCGGGCCAATGGGGTGCTTGCCAATAGCTGCCGGGATTATAAAAATCTGAAGCGGATCATAAAGGCCCCCCGGCTGGGCTATGTGCCCCCTGGCATAGACCTTGCCCGGTTTTCCCCTGGCCCCCGGAAAAAAGACCGAAAAAACGAGGGGAAAGCTGTGATTCTTACTGCAGCCATGTTCAGGCCGGGTGTGAAAACCCAGGGCCTGATCTGGCTGATTCAATGCTGCGCTGACCTGGCCGCCCAAGGCGGGCAATTTATGTTGAAAATTGCAGGTCACGGCCCCATGGCACCTCAAATCCGGGCTTGCGCCCAAAAATACTTACCCGGTCGCCATCAGTTCTCCGGCAGGATTCCCAGCCAGGCCATGCCGGAATTTTACAGATCCGGCCATATTTTTGCTTTTCCCGGCATCCGGGAATCCCTTGGCATGGTATTTTTGGAGGCCCAGGCCTGCGGACTGCCGGTGGTGGCCTTTGACACCGGTGGCATCCCGGATATTGTGATTTCCGGCAAAACCGGGTTCCTGGTGCCCTGCTTTAACAGCAAAGCCTTTTCAGGCGCCCTGGATACACTGATAAAGGACCGGGCACTTTCAGAATTGATGGGCCGCAGGGCCCGGGAAAATACCCGGATGCACCATGATATCAACTCAACCCGCAGGGTCCTGGCCAAGACCTTATCCCAAATGATTCCATGACACCCAGGATCGGGCTTATACGCCACGCGCCCACCCAGTGGAACCTGGATAAACGCATCCAGGGCCGCCAGGATATCCCCTTATGCCCCTGGGGCAGGGAGCTGGCCCTGGCATGGGCCGGTCAATTGTCCGGCCTGGGGATTGAAGGAATTGTGGCAAGTCCCATGAAACGGGCCCGGGAAACAGGCCGGATACTTGGCAGGGCCTTAAACCTTGACATGGTTTCCCTTCCCGGCCTGGCGGAACAACATTTTGGAACATGGGAAGGGAAAACCCTGGCAGAAATTCGCACAGCCGATCCCGGCGAACTCCATGGCCAGGAACAAAAGGGGTGGAATTTTACACCGCATGGCGGAGAATCCAGGTTACAGGTGCTGGCAAGGGCCCTGGCAGCCATCAATGCACTGCCGGTCCAAAAACTTTTGGTCATCACCCATTATTCCGTTATCAAAGCCCTTATATACCATGGACTGGGACTGGACTATATGCCGGGCAAGGGGGTTGAAATTCAGCCCTTCCACCTTCACTGGTTTACCCCGGAACGGGTTGTACCCAATGCCCTGGCCCTGGATTCCGGTACCTGCAAAGCAGGAACAAAATGAAAATCCTGGTATACTGCCAGCATGTTTTGGGCATGGGCCATTTTTTCCGCACCCTGGAAATTCTCAAGGCACTGAAAGGCCATGATATTATCCTGGTCACCGGCGGCAAAGCGCTTCCGGCAGTAATTCCGGCGTATATCCGTAAGGTCTCTCTTCCCGGCCTGATGATGGACAAAGCGTTCTCAGGGCTGTACAGCCCTGTGCCGGGAAAAAATGTTAACCAGATCAAGGGGCTGCGAAAGAAGGCCCTCATGGAGCTTGTACAAGCAGAGCAGCCCGATGTGTTTGTGGTAGAGCTGTATCCGTTTGGCAGAAAAGCCTTTTCCTTTGAACTGGAACCGGTTCTGGAACGTCTTGCTAAAAGGTCTGGCTGCCGGGTGGTCTGCAGTGTCAGGGATCTCCTTGTGGAAAAAAAGGATACCGCAGCCTACGAAGCCCGGGTGGTAGACCGTCTCAACCGATATTTCAACCTGGTCCTCATCCATTCGGACCCAAACCTGATTTGCCTGGACCAGACATTTTCAAGGTTGGATGCCATCCGAATACCCATTGCCTACACCGGATTTGTCACCCCTTTCCCGGACAGGGTACGGGCCCATGCCATTCGAAAAAAATTATTAAAGGGTGATGCAGACACCCTGATCGTGGCAGGGGCAGGCAGCGGCAGCGTGGGTCAAAGGTTGCTCAGGGCTGCCGCTGCAGCCTCTCCCCGCCTGGATTCCGGGAGTAAAACCATCCTGGTCACCGGCCCCTATATGGAAAAAGAGATCCGAAAAGAACTTGCGAACCAATCCAGTACCGCCCTCAGGGTATTCCGCTTTTTCCAGCACTTTGTGGATCTGCTGGCTGCCGCGGATCTGGTCTTAAGCATGGGCGGGTACAACACGCTTATGAACTGCCTGGCCGCCCAAACACCATGCCTGGCCCTGCCCTTTGACCAGAATCGGGAACAAGGATTGAGAATCCGCTCCTTGGGAACATCCTTAGGCATCCAGCGCCTTGGGCCCCGGGACCTGTCCCCGGACCGGCTGGCCCGGCGGATCAAAAAAATGCTGGCCCATCCGCATACCCAAGGGAACCGGCCCGACTTGGACGGGGCTGCCAGGGCTGCCCGGATGATCTTGGGAGATCTGTCATGAGCCGTCCTCAACCCTCCCGGATCTATGGGGACATGCCCCCCTGGAATCTGAACAAATTTAGCCGACACCTGGATGCATCACTGGAAAAAATCCCTGAAACAGGCAGCCTGGTCTATTTCAGGGCAGATGATGCCGGCGTTCCAGGCCAAAACTGGGACAGACTGGTCCGGCTTTTTATGGCCCACCAAATGCCGTTGAATATCGCATTGGTCCCTGCCTGGCTCAGCCCTGACCGCTGGCAGGCCCTGGCACCGGACGCCTATAAGGCAGGGAATTTATTCTGCTGGCACCAGCACGGATGGCGGCATGTCAATCATGAAACCCAGGGAAAAAACCAGGAATTCGGGCCAGGACGGCCAGACCATGGCCTCGCATTTGACCTGAAATCAGGTTCCCGGAAAATGAAAAAGTTCCTGGGAAAGCATTTCTTCCGGGCATTCACCCCACCATGGAACCGGTGCGACAGCCGCACCCTGGATCATCTTAAACGTCTAAGTTTTGCTGCTGTTTCCAGGGATATTGGTGCCTCTCCCCAGGCACAACTGCCTGAATTCCCGGTTCATGTGGACCTGCACACCCGCAAAGACAAGGATATTCTGGGGGGTAGAATGCAGTTGTCCCTGGAGCTGGAACAGGTTCTGGGCACAGGTGTCTGCGGCATCATGCTCCATCACAGGCGAATGAACCCAAGGGCATTTGAATGCCTGGACCTGATCCTGGCCCGGTTCCGGCAGGCCAGAAATATCACCCCACTCACATTCAGGCAGTTGATCTCCCATGGCAATTGAGAAAACGTTTCACCCCCCTGCCCTGGGTTTTTTCCTAATTCTATTGCTGATGGCATGGAACCAGACCGCAGATGCCGGTGAGCCGTGGAATTTCTACGGGGAGCTTGAATTTGACTCCTTTATCGAGGATTCCGATGAAGGGCCGGGAGGCCGTACCCTGGACTTTGGTATTGAAAAGATACAACTCGGAGCCAAATACAGGGAAGGCCGCCGAAAAGCCAGGTTCGAACTGGGTCAGAAGGGTGACATAAGGCGGTTGTGGGGCGAATATAAATTCGGCAAGATCTGGTTCCTGGCGGGCAAGGACTATACACCGGTGTACATGGACTATTGTCTGGATGACTACGGCGGGCTTTCCGCAGGACGGCGGGCCATGCTTCGACTGCGGTACAAGGGCTTTAAAATTGCCGCCATTGAGCCCAGGCTCAAAACCCTGGGAGTCAGCGGGGCATCCAAAGAGGTCAAACTGCCCAAAATGGAAATCAGCTACAACTTTGCCAAAGGGCCCCTGGGCATTGAAGCAGCAGCAGGATTCAACCGATACACGCTCAAGTCCGCCAGTGGAAATTATGATGTCAACTCATGGGTGCTGGGCCTTGGACTGGACATGGCATGGGGGCCTTTGTACCTGGGCGGCAGCATCCACACCAGCCAAAATCCCGGGCCCTACGGCCTCTATTCAGCCACGGACGGCAATCCGGTAATCAGCGGATCACAGGTCCATGCCAACGATAATTTCGGCTATGCCTTCATGGTCCTGTACCGGATTCGGGACAATTTGATGATTGAAACCGGCTGGGGGCAGAGCCGCAACCGTGTTGACACGGCACCGGGCAGGGACATGGCAGAGTCTTTATATTTACTGCTCCACTACGCCCCGGTCCAGGGTCTGTGGATTAGACCGGAGATTGGAATCCGGGACTATGAGGCGGGGCTCCAGGGTCTTCCGAAATCCCGGACCCTGTATTATGGCATCAAGTGGAAGGTAAATTTTTAGAGGCGTCAGTGAGAGGATCGGAGGCCCCTTGATTAAAACTCATTAGATAGCTCATGTTGTGTTCCAGGGTCTTTTAGGGGTTTATAATTATAACTATATGAGATATATTACGAAACAATCACACCTTACAGTATAAAAAAAATGATTTCTTGGCCAAGAAAATTTATAAAGATTTGGGTGTGGCTGAGTGCTGAACAATATCAGAGGTGCCCTGTTTTTTAATTGCCTGGCCGGTGGTCGGGCTGGCGAGGAAGTTGGATTTTTGATTTAAGTCGTTTCAATTTAAAAAAGTAATAGACAGAATCTGTCCATAACCACTGTGGAGGGGGGTGATAACTGAGGGGCAAAACATGTTATAAGTCTGTGCCGGGTGGAATGACTTGGTGGGTGGGAGGCTTGGTTTCTAGGCCGATTTCAAAGTTGTTTTGATGTGCGGACTTTAACCGGACTTTTATCGTACTTTCTCCAAAGCAACATGGTACTTCCCCTTACCCTATTATATAAAAATGCGTTTTTCAAGCCCCTCTTTCTCACCCTGGTTTGCCCGGATAGGGATGATTGAAAGGCACTTTTTTATGTCCTGCTAAATTTTGTTCTCATCCCTTTACACCTGGATGCGAAAAAGCTATTTTTAAAGTTATTTTGATGAGGACTTCCCCACATGTCTATCATAATTCTATTATCACAAGGAGGGTTTTATCCGATAAACCCTTGATTTGAGCTTCATACAACTTATGGTGCTCACCCGCTATTACTTTGATTATGAAACGGCTCAAATTTAGCGGTCAGAAGCTCTCGAAATGTCCAAACATGATTCGTCAGTCCGGCAGCCATTCCAGGGGTTCGATGTTGCCACTTGGGGTGAATCAATCCCAAGGCGGATGTTTCCTGCTCAGACAAAGGTAAGCGCAAACTCATATGTGGCCTGGCAAAATTATAGAAGGCTTGAAAGAAGGTCACACGCCGTCTCATTTGGGCCCGATCCTTACAGAAACACTGG
>NZ_JQKJ01000021.1 GCF_000745975.1 Desulfobacter vibrioformis DSM 8776
ATTGCAGAGGCTGATGCATTACTGGTTGCTTCGCCAAACGGAGCGGGAACCACAAATGCATTAACTGCGTTGCTTCCTCATATAGCAGGTAAAGGTACTGTCCCAAATACAACCGCACTCGTCACAGCCGTAGCTGCAAATGGCACCCTTGCCGAAATACAAAACATGATAACAGCATGTCCGGTAGGTGGCGCTGCTATAACCGATATGACAACTGCTGTTGCTCGCAATGCCGTGACAAATACCCCTAACAATATCAGAGCATTGCTTCTAGCCGTAGCTACATTGGTACGATTTAACGCAATGATCGCAACACTTAATTTTTTTCACCATCCACTGGCGGCTGGGGGATTGCCAGCAACCATAACGAAGTGGAATACTGCAGTCACCCAAAGAGCCAGCTTTAATTCATGGAATCATGTTCTAACCAGACATACTTATAATAATTTCAATTTTGGAGCAGCCAATGTCCAACAGGGGTTTTATGCTCCTGGAACTGCCTACGCAGGACTATACGCAATTATACAACCATTAATCAATGGGTTGTCTGATCCTCAAATTGCTAACATAAACCTCGGTAATAATGTGAACACAGGAGGCTACCGAATCGGTGGTGGTGGCGCCAATCATTGGATACCCACCATTTTCCCAACAGGTGCCGCACATCAGGTCATTTCCCTCGCAGAAGCCAATGCGCTTAACAATCTTAGATAAAAGGAATAAAAAAGACAGTTTATGAAAACCTCCATCTTACTACGCGATAATTTAGGCAGCTTCATTGCTGAGCACGAATGGCAAATGAATCAAAATAAGATTTGTCCAAATCCAGCAGAGGACTGGTACCATATATACGGAAAAATTGAGTTAATAAGCAATGATAACTATGTACTTGAAGTTAGTGATTATATGGTGAGTTTAATTCATCACTTTCTGCTTTCCTCCATTGATGCAATCAAAAACGGTAAAGACTATACATTTGATGCATGTAGTTATGTTGGTACGTCTACATTTGTAAATAAAAGCAAGATGGTTACTATCGGTGATGTTAGTGGTAAAACCGCTACCTTTCCTCAGGGTAAGTTAATAGAAGATTTCAAAAAAATGGCGAAGTCAGGATTAACGTTTATGTCGTCCATTAGTTTAAAAGAGGATGAAGACATGCAGAACATGTTAACTCACTATAATCAGTTGTTAAAATAATTGGATATTGATCGGTGCCAACAACTTCTGCCGCAGGCATCTTGAATTACTACTTTTGACTTCACTGATTTCGTGTAATTAGTACAGCCCATAACAAAATCTAAAACTCGACTATCAAGTTTTTTTCGTGACAACTTGATGTCGTATTTTATACGAACCATAGTTTATATTTTGTATTTCAATGAAGGGGTTGGCTCTAACCTTCCCAAATCCCTTCCAACCATATGTTTGGCAGATGGTATTAGTTGAAAATGTTCTTTGACAAGTTGAGTGAGTTCTTTAAGCTTTGCAAAAGGATTGCTCTGCTGCAATATCGACCCAATAAACGCCAGCAGGGTTTCTACTTGAGACAATCTTTGCAGGCTGCCTACGGTATAAGCGGGCAGTTTGTTTTCCAGGCGGACTGTCTGCTCGGGATGATGGAAAGCTTCTGGTCATTACTCCGAAGCTGGATTCGTCCACATCAAGGTATCTCACAAGAGAAACTACCTTCTTACCTCGTTTTTTTTGAATTCGTTCATAACGCTGGTAAACGAGGAAAATCCCTGCTTCACTCACTCATTGAGGTGATGATAAAGTAAGCCCCCAAAACGCCGAACGCGACATGAGACTTTTTTAAATAAAAAACAGCGAAGGCTTAATAGCCCGAATTTAAAGGCGCACTTTGAGGATAAGGCTCGGCACCGTTATTTTTTGCAAATTTTCTTGATCTCTGTTTTGACCTTCACTATCATTTATATGTTTTTGTTGGGATTTTAAAATCCCGGTGTTTAAGGACGAGAGGCTCGACAAAGCTTTTCGTCCTTTTCATTTTAAGCCAGATTAATTTGATTAAAACCTGTACGAGATAATTTTAAAAATGGGTGTGTCTCACCTTTTACATAAGGAGATTATTGGGTTTGACAAAGCAGGCTCAAAATTAAGCCGTAATCAAATTTGATGAAAATTTGATCGCTTTTTTCACTCTTGAGGATGGGAATAGCAACCCTTTTTCATAAAAATCTGTCCTTTTTAATGGAATTATGGGTAGTTAAAAATTGGTCTAATCTTTTGCATATATCTATGAAGCGCTTACGGCCAATGACCGACCCTACAAAACAGCTAAAACACCGGAAACCGCACTGGATATCATGCGGGAAATGGCCTCAACCGTACATATTGACCCGGAACTGTTCTCACTGTTTGAACAATCAAATATGATTGAACGATATTCGGCCAAGTTTAAAAAGTGAATCCGTATTCTGGGCAGTTATATAGGCAACTAAAAGTAGTTATGACAATCAAACTTCTGAAATATTTGGGTAAAATATAAGGAGCCCGCAATGACGACGGGAAAAGTGACGATTCTGGACGGTGGCATTGGAAGGGAACTGGAACGGCAGGGAGCGCCGTTCAAACAGCCGGAGTGGTCAGCACTGGCCATGATTGAGGCCCCTTGGGCTGTCAAGCAGATTCATAAAGCATTTATTGCAAGTGGCGCATCGGTCATAACAACCAATAGTTATGCCCTGGTCCCTTTTCATATTGGTGAAGAACAATTTAAAAAACAGAGCAGAACTCTGGCCGCCGGCGCCGGTAAGACGGCTCGTGCAGCCGTCAATGAAACCCGGATCAAAACCCGGCCCCGTACACGCGTTGCAGGTTCCATCCCTCCATTATTCGGCTCCTACCGTGCCGATTTGTACCGACCGGAACGGGTGGTTGAAATTGCAACCCCTTTAATAGAGGGGCTTTGTCCATATATAGATTTATGGCTGTGTGAAACCCAGAGCCTGATTGATGAACCTGTCCGTATCAAGTCTTTGACTGATCACTTGGATATCTCAGGCAAACCGTTCTGGGTTTCTTTCACCCTGGACGATTTACATTTAAATCGGGAACCCGTGTTACGCTCCGGCGAATCCGTGGCTGATGCGGTCAAAGCAATGGTTCATGCGAAGGTGGATGCTGTTTTATTTAACTGCTGCCAACCCGAGGTCATCAGTCAGGCCATTAAGGTAACCCGGCATCAGTTGGCACGCCTGGGCGCCGGGGATATTGAAATCGGAGCCTATGCCAATGCATTCCCGCCACAGTCCGAAGATGCAAAGGCAAACGAAGAACTCAATGATATGCGCAGGGATTTAACCCCATTATCATATCTGAACTGGGCCCGGAAATGGGTTCGGGAAGGCGCGACGCTGATCGGCGGATGCTGCGGAATAGGCCCCGAGCATATTTCAGTATTGTCCGAAAACCTGGTGGGTGCGTAAGGGACCATCCATTATTCGTAATCGCTTGTATAAACTCGCCTTTTCCCGAAATATCAACCATGAACGCCGTAAATTTATGGCACGCCTGGTCTCTCTTATGTGCCCTGGAGAGCCTGGGTTGTAACCCGGATATTGACCCGGGCCTGAATAAAATGATATAAAAGTTTCTATTTTAACCTGCAGTATATATAAAAGATATGAACAACCAAACAGTCAAAAGAGATTTATTTGATTTTGAAGTGGGCTATCTGACCCAAAGCCCATGCGTCAATTGTGAATTCAGGGAACACCTGCCCAGATGCCATGCTGACTGTATTATTTTAGACCAGATCCAGACCCGGCTGGCCCGGGGAATATCTTCCCAGTCTTCCCGTTATGAAAGCTGAACCGGGACTGCCTTTTCACGTCTTTTCCCAGTCCAGAATAAAACAGCACCTGACCCAAAAACTTTATCACGACCTTAAAACCATTCGCACCCCGTCGGGATACAGTCTTGATCAGGCCATCAGGTCCGGCATTGAAAATCCCGATTCCAGCATTGGTATCTATGCCGGGGATATGGAAAGCTATGACTGCTTTGCACCGGTGTTGCTCCCCATCATTGAGGACTACCATCATCTTGGCCCGGGCTGGTGCCATAAACCCGGCCTGGAGGAAGCGAGTCTGCCGGACCTGGACCCGGAACAGACATTCATACGCTCATCCCGGATACGGGTGGCAAGAAACCTGAAAAGGTTTCCTTTTTCGGGCAATATGACCCCGGATCAGCGCCTGGCCCTGGAAGAGACGGTAAAACACGCCTTCAAATCCCTGCCCGAAAAACTATCCGGTGCCTATATTTCTTTTACAGATTTGAATGAAAAACAGTTCAATGCCCTGCTTGAAAAAGGGCTGGCCTTCGGGAAAGGCGACCGGTTCATGGATGCGGCAGGCATCAACCGGGATTATCCTTTAGGCCGCGGCATATTCACAAGCCAGGACAACGTGGTCCGGGTATGGGTCAATGAGGAAGATCATCTGCGCATCATGGCCCAGGCCCCGGGCGGGGATATTGCGAATGTTTTTCACCGGCTGATACAGATGATCAAGGCATTGGACAATAGACTTGATTTTGCCTTTGACCGGAAAAAAGGCTTCCTCACAGCCTGCCCCACCAATATCGGAACAGCCATGCGGGCAGGGGTGCATATTCACCTTGAAAAACTGGAACAAAACCCATCTTTTCTTGAAACCATAGCCCGGGATCACCATTTGCAGATCCGGGGCACGGGCGGGGAAAAAACCGCTGTTGAAAAAGCAGTGTTTGACATCTCCAATATCCGCAGGTTAGGTATCAGCGCCAATACCATTGTAAAGAATCTTCACAAAGGGGTGCAGGCCATTATCCAGGCTGAAAGAAATTTATAGCGTTATCCTTTTATAGCGTTATCTTAATTGATACAAAACAAATTGATACAAAATAAAGATCCCAGTCCTTTTCGGGACCGGGATCCGGTTCAATCATATTTCAGACAAACGTCTGTTCGCTGTCTGCCTAATCCAGCACTTCGTAATCCAGCACTTCATCTTTGATACTTTGTTTATCACCAGCCAGATGCCGCCGTTGCTTTTCTTTGAATTTACTGATCTGGGTTCTAATTTTTTCGGCCAGACTGTCAATGGCTGAATACATGTTGTTGTCTTCCGCCTCGCTCCTGGCATGAATTTTCAGCTTATTGCAAGTCAGATTGACTTCAGCAATGCTGTGTAATTTTTCCTCTGACAGGACAATCTGAGCCTCGGCCGGGGAATCCAGCATTTTATCTAATTTATTTAATTTCTTTTCGATATGGGATTTTAAAGCATCTGATGAAGGAATGTTTTTAAAAGTGATTGAAATGTTCATAGGCTCTCCTTTTTTGGGTGAGATGATGGTTCAAAAATAACACACTCCCTGTTACAACTCAATAACAGACCGCTATGGAATCAAAGGAAATCTGAAAAAAAACAAAAAAAGGGAATCAACCGCCTGCCGGTTAATGATCTTCCCGGAATTTTTCCGCAGGCTTCGGGGCATTGTTTTTCGGGACAACCTTGGGAAACAGATCTTCCAGGTTCAGGTCCTTGATTTTTTTCAGACAGTCTGAAAGGGCGTCGTCCTCGGTGCTGCCCGCACCCTGATGCTTAGATTCTGCAATAATATTCACCAGGTTGGGCACGGCAACATAATCCCCTGCCAGGTTGCCCTGGATCTTTTTGTGAACATCAATATAGATCATTCTGCCGTTGCGGATCAGATTGTACCGGGTAACCCGTGTTAAAATATCTTTAATATTAAGTTCCATTTGATTTTCTCCTTATTTTAGGGTAGACCTGCCATACTTTAAGGCGATTTTCAAGTTAAATTAAAAACATGACGGTCGCAGAATGCAAAAGGCGGCAGATCCATGATGCCGGACAACACAATTTTTAAACTGAAGGAAAGACCTTCACAATATGTCATCCTCTTTTTCATTTTTTTCATTGTCTGGAAAAAGTACCTGGAATCAAGGCCATAAAAATTTTCGAAAACCAGCCGGGCAGCTGATCGCAGACCGCAAATCCCTGGACCGGGTATTCATCCGCCCCGAAGATGAAAACAGCAAAAAGACCCTGGTTAAATATATGGAGCAGATCCTGTTCGGACTGCATGATTTTCTTAACCGGCATGTGGGCGTCACCGAAGAGATCAGCCTCACTGAACTGGCTAAAAATTACATGGACGTTACGATCAGCGCACATCCCCAGAAAAATCTGGGCCAGGTTATTGAAGATATCATTGAAGACATTGCCCCTAGAGCAGTCAATGTGGCATCGCCCTACTTCATTGGTCACATGACCTCTGCCCTGCCCTTTTTCATGGTGCATCTTAAAACCATTACCGCAGCCTTGAACCAGAATGTCATTAAAATGGAAACCTCCAAGGTGCTGGCTGTCATTGAACGGCAGGTGCTGGCCAAAATCCACTGCCTGATTTTCAAACAAAGCCGGGACTTTTACCGGGCCCATGTCCAGAATACCCGTACGGCTTTGGGCGCATTTACATCCGGCGGCACCACGGCCAACATGACAGCCATGTGGGTGGCCAGAAATCGCCTGTTCCCGCCCAAAGATGATTTTTCAAGCATTGAAGAAGACGGCCTGTTCAAGGCCATGAGCGTCCATCACACGGACCGGGTGGTGATCCTTGTATCCCGGCGGGGCCACTATTCTTTGAGAAAAGCAAGCGGGATTCTGGGCCTGGGCAATAAAAACATCATTACCATAGATGTTACAGCGGATCACGCCATTGATATAGACAAACTTAAGCAGGCTGTCCAGGACCTGAAGCACGAGGGGCGTACAAAAATCGCCGCAATAGTGGGCATTGCCGGGGCCACGGAAACAGGAACCATTGATCCATTGCAAAAGATGGCCGACATCTGTGAACAGGAGCAGATTCATTTTCATGTGGATGCGGCATGGGGCGGGCCGATACTGTTATCAGACACCTATGCCCATCTGCTTTCGGGCATTGAACGGGCAGATTCCGTCACCATTGACGGCCACAAACAGTTTTACATGCCCATGGGAACGGGCATGGTTTATTTTAAAAACGCCCATGCCCTTGACGCCATTGCCTACCATGCCCGGTACGTCAACCGGAAAGGATCTGTGGATTTAGGCATCAAAACCCTTGAAGGCTCCAGGGAAGCCGCCTGTCTGATCCTGGATGCCGCCTTGAAAATCATGGGCGCCAAAGGGTATGCCCTGATGATTGATCACGGTATTGAAACGGCCAGGGCCTTTGCCCAAAAAATAGAAGAGCGGCCGGAATTCGAACTTGTGACCCGGCCTGTACTCAATATCCTGACCTACCGGCTGGTGCCCATGTCCATCCGGCAGAAGCTGGAAACAGCCCGGGGGCAGGCGCGCAAAGACCTGAACCAGGAGCTTGACGAAATCAATATCCGCATCCAGCGCATCCAGCGGGAGGCCGGCAAAAGTTTTGTCTCCAGAACCCGGCTAAAACTTACGCCAGAGGATGACTTCATGGTGGTGGTGCTCCGAAGCGTTATCATGAACCCCTATACCACCGAAGCCATCCTGGACGACATTCTGGATGAACAGGAACAAATTTATCATAAGTTTTAAACCAGGAACCGGGGATGCTAAAACAGATTGAACTTGCCATTCACCCGGACAGCCTTTATGACAGGGCGCTTCATAAAAAACTGGCCGCAAAAAAGTTACAGGCGCATGTCAATGAAATCACTGCCCTGATACCGTTGAAACGCTCCGTTGATGCCCGCAAATCCGCGGCATTCCGGATACGGTATGAGGTATATATTGATGAACCCTATCTCCCCGTAAAAAAGGACATTTCATACAAACCGGTCAAACAGGGCAGACATGTAATCATTGCAGGATTCGGCCCGGCAGGGATGTTTGCGGCCCTGAAACTGATTGAGGCCGGCATCAAACCCGTTGTCCTGGAGCGGGGCAAAAATGTCAGGGACCGGCGGTTTGACATCAGTGCCATACAAAGAAACCATGGGGTCAACCCGGACTCCAACTATTGTTTCGGGGAAGGAGGTGCCGGAGCATACAGTGACGGCAAGCTTTTTACCCGCTCAACAAAACGCGGAGATGTCAAAAGGATATTAAACATCCTTGTTCAGCATGGCGCAGACCCGGATATATTAATAGATGCCCACCCCCATATCGGTTCCAACAAACTGCCCAGGATCGTTTCAGCCATAAGGGAAACCATCCTGTCCAATGGCGGTGAAATACAGTTCAACAGCCGGGTCACTGACCTTATGATCAGGGACCACAGGCTTGAAGGGGTGGTGGTCAATGATTGCGTAGAAGTGCCGGGACAAGAACTCATACTTGCCACGGGCCATTCTGCCGTGGATGTTTATTATATGCTTCGAAAACATAATATCCGGCTTGAGGCAAAGCCATTTGCCATGGGGGTGAGAATTGAACACCCCCAAAAGCTGATCAATGAAATCCAGTACCATTCAAAAAACTATAGCAGCAACCTGCCGGCAGCCGCCTACACCCTGACCTGCCAGACCAGTGAACGGGGGGCATTTTCATTCTGCATGTGCCCGGGCGGCATTATTGTGCCGGCAGCCACCTGTCCTGATGAGCAGGTGGTTAACGGCATGTCTGTTTCCGGACGCAACTCACCCTTTGCCAACTCCGGGTTTGTGGTCAGTGTCGGGGAAAAAGACTGGACGGATTACAGGCAGGAAAATGAATTTGCCGGATTAAAACTCCGCATGGCCCTTGAAAAGATGGCCTTTGAACTGGGCGGCCATTCCCAGGTGGCTCCGGCCCAGAAAGCCATGGATTTTTTAAACGGAAAAAACAGTACAACCCTGAATCCAAGCTCGTATATCCCGGGCATCATATCCGCCCCCCTGCATGAACGGCTGCCCCGGTTTATGGTTAAAGGCCTTGGGGAGGCATTAACTATTTTCAATAAAAAAATGCCCGGATTTTCCTCCAATGATGCCCAGCTCATCGGCGTGGAAACAAGAACCAGTTCTCCGGTAAGAATTCCCAGGGACAGGACAACCTTCATGCACCCGGATGTTCACGGGCTGTTCCCCTGCGCAGAAGGGGCCGGCCATGCCGGCGGTATCGTATCCGCAGCCATTGACGGAGAGAACTGCGCTGCAGCTGCAGCAAAATTTGTAGACCCCACATAGGCCGCAAGGCCGCAAGCCCACAACAAACAATGCAGGGCTAAAATGTGCGCCACCAGGCGCTTCGCCCTCTTGTTTCCTGTTTCTTGTCTCTAGTTTCTCATAAAAATACACCCACCGGCAATGAGTTAAAAGCCATCATTATTTCCTGCGGAACCCTTCGCTTTCTAATCGTATTCTAACGGTAACACGGCATTCTGGTATTATATTATTACAGGTCTTACCTTTCATAAACCGCCAAAGGAGAAACCACGTGAAACCCCATTGCATAAAGATAATGACCTGGATCTGGGTCCTGGCCCTGCTTTTAGCACTTGCATCAGGCTGTTCGGATAATGCCCCGGAACACAAACAGCAGGCCAACACATCCCAGTCCGGCAATGTCCCATCAAATTCATCTGAAAAATTCGTCATATATGCGGGTTCGGAAATGAGCGGGCTTGAACCCATGATTAGAAAATGGGCTGATAAAAAAGGATATCCCATTCAGATTCACTACAAAGGCTCCATTGACATGATGCGCATGATGAATGACGGGACCGCCACCCCTGCCGATGCCTTCTGGCCCGCTCACACCATCTGGTTCATTCTGGGCGACACCAGCCATGCCGTAAAAAACAGGCGCAGCATCATGGTCTCCCCCATTGTGGCAGGCTTGAAGGAAAGCGTGGTGAAAAAACTGGGCTGGGATAAGCAAAGCCCTGCCATGGAAACGTTTCTGGCCGCGGCCCAAAAAAAAGAATTTAAATACGGCAAAACCAGTTCCACACAGTCCAACTCAGGGGCGCTTTTCCATCTGGCGGCCTGGTGGGCCTTTGCCGGAAAACCCGACACCTGGACCATGGATCTTGTGAAAGACCCGCAGATCCAGGCCCGGGTAAAAGAGATGGAATCCACAGTAGCAGCCACCTCCGGCAGTTCCGGCTGGCTTAAATCCAAAATGGTGGACAGTGCAGACAAACTGGACGGTATGATCAACTATGAAGCCATGATCAGCGAAGCCAACATCGGCTGGACCACAATTGACAACGCCACCGGCAAGACGGTTCACCACCCCGGTCTTCTGGAAAAGGGACTGGACCCCTTGCATGTGGTCTATCTGTCCGATGCAACCATGATGGCGGACCATCCTTTGGGGTATGTGGACAAGGGCAACGGGCAAAAGGAAAAAATATTCAATGAACTGCAAAATTATCTTCTCTCCCCTGATGCCCAGAAAGAGATGATCTCCAAAGGCAGACGCAACAAGCTTTTAGCCATGGATCCGTCCCTGTCCGATAAAAAGGCGTTCAATCCCGAATACGGGTTTGACGTTAAAAGGATCATTGCCCCGATCCAGCCGCCCCGGGAAGAAGTTCTCACTGCCATACTGGATCTGTACCAGGAAGAGGTCAGAAAACCGTCCGCCACCTTCTGGGTGATTGACGATTCCGGATCCATGTATAACAACAATGGCAAAAAAGCTGTGCAGCAGGCCATGTCCATCCTGCTCACCCCGGAAAAGGCAAGGGAATACAAGCTTCAGCCAACGCCCAGGGACATTCATGTGATCATTCCTTTCAGTGACACACCCGGACCGCCCATCACAGCCCAGGGCAATGATCCGGCGGTTCTGTCATCTCTTATGGACAAAGTGGCCCAAATGCAGCTTGGCTCCGGTACAGACATGTACGCAGGGGTTGTGGCGGCCCTGACATACATCAGTCAGCACCCGGACGACGTCAAAGGCCATTTTCCAGCTATTGTTGTGTTGTCCGACGGGCAGTCCAAGGGAAGCATTCACCCTGTCAGACAGGCGGTAATGCGCCTGGGCCTGGAAGATATCCCTATTTTCACCTTAAGTTTTGGTTCTGAGGCGGATGAGCGGCAGCTCAAGGAACTTGCAGCCTCTTTCGGGGGCCGGTACTTTTCAGGGCAGCACAATGTGGCCGATGCGTTCAGGAAGATGAAAGGCTATAATTAGGAGATAACCATGCCGGTAAACTGGAAGGTCAATATGGTGATCAGTGCGCTGGTGACTGTGGGGGCTTATTTTGCAGCAGATACGTTTCTTGAATTCAAATGGTGGGTGGATGTGATCATTGCCCTGTTTTTTGGCGGAATCGTCAACCAGCTGATCCTGCGGGATAAAGAAGAAGATTCTGAAATCGAAGTCGTACCGGGCCTTACCCTGCAGGAACTTAAAGATACCCAGGCCCTTGGCAGGGACTGGACCCAAAAATTAGAAAAGCTGGCAAGACAACTGGATCGTGTGCGCCCGGATACCGCGGCAAAAATCCGGGACATTGCAGCAACCGTATCCACCCTGTTCACCAACTTTGAACAGGACCCCAAGGATTTGACCACCAACAATGCCAGGCGGCTGATCAACGACCATCTGCCCCGGGCCCATAAATTTCTGACCGCGTATACCGGCTTAGCTGCGGCAGGCCGGCTGACGGGTAATGAACAGGCCAAGCTTGCGGACATGGAAAATAAAGTCACCACCATCCGGGAAAGCTTTTCCCGGCATTTGGAAGCCTTCAGGAACAACGATTTTACCCAGCTTCAGGTGGAAGGGCAGAGCATGGAAACCATATATAATATAGATATATAAATCCGGTCTAGGAGATATACAAACCAATGAACAAAAAAAGCATGCTGGGCATTGTGCTGGCCCTGGCGGCCATTGCCGCCATTGGCGTATTCCGGTTTTTAGGCAGCAGCGACATGCTCAAGGAAGTCAAGCAACCGGACGCGATTACGGTAAAAGGATATGTGGGCGGGGAAAAAATGGGATTTCTGGCCAATGAAGCGGTTAAAAAAATTCTGGATAAAAAATACCGCATCACCATAGACGCCCATAAAAAAGGCAGTGTGGAGATGGTTAAAGACCCGGTGTATCGCACCCCTGACACTGATTTTTTCTGGCCCTCCAATTTTGTGTGTGTGGAGTGGTTCAAAAAAACAGGCGGCACATCCACGGGAGCGGACGTTATTTTCAACTCCCCTATTGTGCTTTACTGCCCGGCCAAGGTGGCCGATGCCCTGATTAAAATCGGGGTGGTCAGTGTCCAGGAAAATGTGCATTACATTGTTGATTTTCCAAAGCTTGCGGACTTAGCTGTCAACGCCGCCAAATGGAAGGATATTGATCTTCCCATCATTCCGGGCAGTATTAAGATTCTGTCCACGGACCCTGCCCAGAGCAACTCCGGGAATATTTTTTTCGGGCTTTTGGCCAACGTGCTTTATGGGGATGTGGTCAGCGTCGCCACCATTGTAGATATCCTGCCGAAAATCAAAGCATATTATGACCGCATGGGGTTCCAGCAAAAATCTTCGGGCGATATTTTTGATCTGTTTATCTCCAACCCATATACCTATCCTTTGCTGGTGGGGTATGAAAACCAGCTCATTGAATATGCCATCCAGAACAGTGACGACTACAGCATTGATTTTTTAAAAAAGAATATCAGGACCCTTTATCCCCAGCCTACGGTCTGGTCTTCCCATCCGCTGATCGCAGTCAATGAAAAAGGCCAGCGGCTTATGGAAGCGCTGAAAGACCCTGAAATCCAACAGATTGCCTGGGAAAGCCATGGATTCAGGTCCTCGGTCAAAGGGGTGAGAAACGATCCAAGCAAACACAAGGTGTCCGGCCTGCCCGAGGTGATCACCTCCATCATCCAGATGCCGTCGTCAGAAACCATGGACATCATTTTAAATACAATCAAACAATAATTTTCTTATATATTTAGGAAGGCCAGCCCATGACAGACAACGAATTTAACCTGCCAGATGAAATCAATGCACGGAAAAAGATCCAGGCCGCAA
This sequence comes from Desulfobacter vibrioformis DSM 8776, assembly GCF_000745975.1. Lineage (GTDB taxonomy): Bacteria > Desulfobacterota > Desulfobacteria > Desulfobacterales > Desulfobacteraceae > Desulfobacter > Desulfobacter vibrioformis. The sequence goes on from NZ_JQKJ01000021.1 coordinate 12,989, forward strand.
CAGCCCCCCAGACACAGGCAGGGGCCGGTGTCTCCCCCCAGCCAACGGCAAACCTGCCCGCACAAATCAAGCTTTCCATGCTGGAGCACCAGCCAAGCATCCTGACCTACGAACAACTGGACCAGGCCCAGCAGGCAATGGCCCATGAGTACGCCCAAGCTGTTGACTTTATTGACCGCAACAGTGTCAGATTCTACGGATATAATGAAGAAAAGGCCATGTCCGACTTTCTGGATGAACTGCTGGACGGCATCAAGGCCAAGGATTCGGACCTGGCCGGCCAGTTGCTCATTGCCCTGAACCGCAACATTGATGACTTAAAACTGCAGAAATTCCAGGACATCCTGGAAGGTAAAGAAACCGGTGGAATTTTCGGCATGTTCACCAGCAAGGCCAAGGAACTTGGCAAAATGATCCAGTTCCTGGTGGACCGGCAAAAGAATGTGCGTACCCAGTTTGACAAAATGCAGATGCAGGCCGAAGGCGAACGCAACACCCTGATCGAGGACAACACCAAATACCAGATGCTGCTGGACCGTACCATTGACCAGATCGCAGCGGTGATGCCCATTATCGTGGGGGGCCAGCTGGCCCTGAAACGGGGAATAGAAGAATTCACTGCGCTGAAACAACAGGCCCAGGATCAGCCGGCCAACACCTTACTGGCCTCCCAGGTCCAGGATTTTGCCAACGGCCTGGAAGCGTTCAATCACAGATTGGTCAACCTGCAGATTTCATTTACCCAGCGGGCTGCCACCACCATCCCCAAAATCCGCGCCATCCAGGATGCCATCAACATTGAGATGGATAATCTGGTGGACAAGGTGATCTTTGTGATACCGGCCTTAAAAGAGGCGGTCATCGACATCGTGACCACAGCCCGCCTGCGCAAGCTGCAGCTCGGCCGCAAGGATGAAGAAGCCATGCTGAAGCGGGTGGAAGATCTTCGCAACCGCACCATGAAAGACGCCATCCTGGAAGCCAAAAAATCAGAAGGGGATTATGCCACCAAGATTGCCTTGCTGATCTCCATGAAAGAGACCCTGGTACAGATCTGTGATGCAGGTAAAAAGATTGTCGAAGAAAACCGCAAGAAACGTGTGGAAGCGGTTGAAAGCCTTAAAACCGTCAAGCAGGAGATGGAAACGGCGTTGCGGGATAATGCAGTTTAAAGCATAATGGGGGCACCCGTAAAAGGGCGGGCCAAAAGAAAGAATCATGATCCTTATGGCAAATATCCGGGTTGCCGCATTTTAATGCTTGACATTCATACAAATCGAATATAGTACATTTCTAACAAATCAGGATTTATTATTTTTTTAGGAAAACAAATTAAGATCACTTTTTGCCAGAAGGCAAGAGCGGTAAATAAGATTTAAAACCAGAGCAACCGTTTTAATTTAGATCAGTTCCTCTGGGCTAATAATATCAAAAATGCCACGAAGGTTAGGACGGATAATATCCGCCAAATCTTCGTGGCTTTTTTTTTGATATAGCAGTGAGATCGCCGTTATGGATGGTTCACTGGGTCAGGAACGGGAACGCTGACCCAGAGGGCCTTTGTAACGGACATGTTAAAAAACCACGAAGGTTAGGGCGGATAATGAGCGCCAAATCTTTGTGGTTTTTTTTTGGAGGAGACGAATGTCTCGTATGGTTTCTATTATTTACTTGGTTCCTATCCCTAAAACCACATAAGGAGAATAAGATTAATGGACCTAAACACGCAACGCGAACACTTCATTGATGTGATGGCCAAGTTTACCGGCTATGCAGGCAAACATCTTCCCGATGATGTTATTGCCAAACTCGAAGAACTCAGGTCACAGGAAGATACGCCCATGGCAAAACTCGTTTATGATGCCATGTTTGATGACTTGAAAATGGCACACGAGCTTAACAGACCTGCTTGTCAGGATACGGGTGTTATTCAGTACTTTGTGCAGGTCGGTTCTAAATTCCCCATGATTGACGAGATTGAAAGCTGTCTGGTTGAAGCGGTAAAAAAAGCCACCATAGAATCTCCCTTGCGTCATAATTGCGTAGAGATCTTTGATGAAAAAAATACCGGCAATAATGTCGGCACAAGAATTCCCTGGATCGACTGGGAGGTTGTTCCCCACAATGACGAGGTAAAAATCTATATGTATATGGCAGGGGGCGGATGCAGCCTGCCCGGCACCGCAAAGGTCCTGATGCCGCTGGAAGGATATGATGGTGCGGTCAAATTTATATTTGATCAGATCACCTCCTATGGCATTAACGCCTGTCCGCCGCTTTTGGTTGGTATTGGTATTGCCGGGTCCGTAGAGGTGGCAGCCAAGCTTTCTAAAAAAGCCCTGCTTCGCCCCATCGGAACGCATAACAGCAACACCCGCGGCGCAGAACTGGAGGCGATGATTGAAAAAGGACTCAATGACATTGAAATCGGTCCGGGCGGCCTTACCGGTAAAAATTCCGTCATGGGTGTAAATATTGAGCAGGCAGGACGCCATCCTGCGACCATTGCCGTTGGCCTGTCAACCGGGTGCTGGGCCCACAGAAGAGCACTCATCAAATTTGATTCAAGCCTGGAATATGAAATCATCTCACATAAAGGAGCAGTACTATGAGCAAAAAAATCTTAACAACACCCATAAAAAATGAAGATCTTGAATCCCTTACGATTGGAGATGTCGTATTCCTGAACGGATATCTGGTCACCAGCCGGGATGATGTTCATCACCGCCATATCACACAGGGAAAAGAACTGCCCGTTGACCTTGCAGGCAAAGCCATTTTCCATGCCGGTCCTATTATGCAGGAAAAAAAAGATGAACCCGGCAAGTACGAGGTTATTTCCATCGGGCCGACAACCAGTATGCGCATGGAAAAACTTCAAAAAGAATTTATAGAAGCAACAGGCCTTAAACTGGTTGTGGGCAAGGGCGGTATGGGGCCGAAAACGGCTGAAGCCTGTCAAGCCAATAAAACGGTTCATACCGTATTTCCCGGCGGATGCGCAGTGCTTGCCGCAAGCCGGGTAGAAGAGGTGGAATCTGTTGAATGGCTGGACCTGGGCATGCCCGAAGCCATGTGGGTGATGCGTGTTAAAGAATTTGGCCCATTGATTGTTTCCATTGATACAAAAGGAAATAATCTTTTTGAAAAAAACAAGGCGATGTTTAATGAAAAGAAAGAGACCGTTGTGGCAGAAATAATTAAACATGTGGATTATCTTGATTAGACATCCAAGATAGGTGCCGGGTCTCAATGTCATAAACCTAGGCATTGAGTATTTTACCACGAAGGGCACGAAGATATCAGAGGACTAAACTTCGTGAACTTCGTGGTTTTAATCCGTGCAAAATCATAATATATTTTTATGAATAACTAAAAATATATCATTTTTCATCATGCTTTACTTTCCTTTATAGTCTGACCAACAATAACGCTTGGAAAAAGGAGAATGAACTGCATGAAAACCCACAACCTGGGGTTTCCCCGCATCGGCGACAACAGGGAACTCAAACACGCACTGGAATCCTACTGGCGGGGAGAAACATCCCAAAACCAACTGCTTGAAACCGGTGCCCGGCTTCGGAAAAACAATTGGGCCGGCCAAAAGGCGCTTGATTATGTGCCTGTGGGCGATTTTTCATTTTACGACCATGTTCTGGACACCAGCTGGATGCTTGGAAATATCCCTGCCCGGGCCCGGGAAACCTGTGGATCACCATTGGACCGGTACTTCCGCACAGCCCGGGGACAGTCCGCAGGCGATGGGGAAGCCAACCAGATTTGCGCCGGGGAAATGACCAAGTGGTTTGATACCAACTACCACTACATTGTCCCGGAATTTGATCCATCTTCCGGATTTTGCCTGGATGCCCAACCTCTGCTGGACCAGATACAAGAGGCTCAAAAATCGGGCGTAACGCCCAAGCCGGTTATTTTAGGGCCTGTGACCTATCTTTTTTTGGGCAAGGCAGAAAATATTGACAAGAAAACCCTGCTCAAAAAGCTGCTGCCGGAGTATGCCCGGCTGTTGAATCTGCTGGCCGACCGGGATGTCGAGTGGGTGCAGATGGATGAACCGTTGATGGTCACGGATTTGGATAATGACTGGAAACTGCTGGTGGAACAAGCCTACCAGACGTTGGGGAACGAAGCGGTCAAGATCATGCTGGCCACCTATTTTGGTTCCCTTGGCGATAACCTGGATCTGGCCCTGTCGCTGCCGGTTCAGGCCCTTCATGTGGATGCGGTGCGGGGAAAAGACCAGGTACCGGATCTGGTTTCCCGGCTGCCCGAACATATGGCCTTGTCATTGGGGGTGATTGACGGCAGAAATATCTGGAAAACGGATTTAAACGCCCTTTTGGATCAACTGGCACCCATCCATGACCAGCTTGGCGACCGGCTGTGGCTGGCCCCCTCCTGCGCCTTGCTCCATGTGCCTGTGGACTTGGAAAAAGAGACCGGACTGGATACCGAACTTTTAAGCTGGATGGCCTTTGCCCGGCAGAAACTGGTTGAATTAGATCTTCTGGCAACGGCGTTGAACCAGGGGCGAACACTAGTGGCAGCGGCCCTGGAAGAGAACGCAAAGGCATTGGAAAACCGGAAAAATTCAGCCCGGATTCACAACCCGGAGGTCCAGGCCCGCCTGGCCCGGGTGGATGACAGTTGGGGACAACGCAATCAGCCCTACCCGGAACGAGCCAAAATTCATAAAGAGAGACTCAATCTGCCCCTTTACCCCACCACCACCATTGGTTCCTTTCCCCAAACCAAAGAGATCCGCGCGCTGCGCCTTAAATTCAAAAAAGGGGAAATCAGCCAGGATGCCTACACCGCCGGCATCCGGGACCAGATACGAACCACCATTGAATTCCAGGAAGAGATTGGCCTGGATGTGCTGGTTCATGGCGAAGCCGAACGCAACGATATGGTGGAATACTTTGGCGAGCAGTTGGACGGCTTTGCCTTCAGCCGCTATGGCTGGGTGCAGTCATACGGGTCCCGTTGCGTCAAACCGCCCATTCTTTTTGGCGACGTGTCCCGGCCCCGGCCCATGACCGTGGCGTGGATTGGCTATGCCCAGTCCCTGTCTGAAAAACCGGTCAAAGGGATGCTCACAGGCCCTGTAACCATTTTGAACTGGTCCTTTGTCCGGGACGACCAAAGCCGGGCCGACACTTGCCGCCAGATCGCTCTTGCGATCCGCGACGAGGTACTGGATCTGGAAAAGGCCGGGGTTTCCATCATCCAACTGGATGAAGCAGCCTTAAGAGAAGGGCTGCCCCTGCGTAAACATCAGTGGAAGGCATATCTGAACTGGGCCGTGGGGGCATTCCGGATTGCCGCCAACGGAGTCAAAGACGCCACCCAGCTTCATACCCATATGTGCTATTCGGAATTCAACGATATCATTGATGCCATCACACGCATGGATGCCGACGTCATCACCATTGAGGCATCGCGTTCCAACATGGAGATATTAAACGCCTTTGACAAAACCGCCTATCCCAACGAGATCGGTCCGGGGGTGTATGATATCCACTCTCCCAACGTACCATCCGTAGAGTTCATTGTGGCCAACATGCAGGAGGCTGCCAAACGAATCCCAAAGGAACGGCTGTGGATCAACCCGGACTGCGGCTTAAAAACCCGGGCCTGGCCCGAGACAAAAGCATCCTTGAAAAATCTGGCGGCAGCGGCCAAAGAGCTGCGCGCCGCTGCAACAGCCTGACAAATATATTATCGCCCTTTGGGCGGGTTGTTAAGTTTTAGGTGTTAGGTGTTAGGAAATGGAAAATCCTATACTATTCGAATTATTATATTATTCAGTGCCTGAACGGAAAACCCGTGTTTGAACGGCCCGATAGAAGAGCGAAAGCTTCTCTATGAGCCGTTCAAACACTATTTGACTGTCTCAATGTGCCAGATATTCCGGGCATACTCCCTGACAGCTCTGTCGCTGGAGAATTTCCCCATATTTGCCGTATTTAAAACGGAACATCTGGTCCATTGTTCCTGATCCTGATACAGGAGACGGACCCTTTCCTGGGCCTGGATAAAAGCGCGGAAATCAGCAAGGACAAGATAGCGGTCTCCATGGGCCATCAGCGAATCCCAGATAGGCAGGAAAAGATTGGGTTCCCCCGGAATAAAATGATTAGTCCTTACCATGTCCAGTGTGGTTTTCAGATCTTCATCGTTGTTATAATAATCCCAGGGGTTGTATCCCTGGGCTCTTTTCTTTTCCACCTCTTTGGCGGTCAGGCCGAAAATAAAGATATTGTCTTCGCCCACCTCTTCCATGATCTCGATATTGGCCCCGTCAAGGGTGCCGATGGTCAGTGCTCCGTTTAAGGCAAATTTCATGTTCCCGGTACCTGATGCTTCAAGCCCGGCCGTTGAAATCTGCTCGGAAAGATCTGTTGCGGGTATGATCTTTTCAGCCTGGGAAACACAATAGTTCGGCAGAAAAACAACCTTAAGTTTATGGTTCACGTCCGGATCATTGTTCACCATGTCTGCAACGGAATTGATCAGTTTGATGATCAGTTTTGCCTGAACATAGGCAGGTGCCGCCTTGCCACCAAAAATAACCGTCCTTGGCACAACCTCTTTGGCCGGATCCTTTTTTATCCGGTTATACAGGGTAATGACATGGAAAATATTTAAAAGCTGACGTTTGTATTCGTGAATCCGCTTCACATGAACATCAAACAGGGTATCAGGGTTTATATCCATATTTACTTTACGTTTGATATATTTTACCAGCTGCGCCTTATTCCCCAATTTCACCTGTCTCCATTTTTCAAGAAATTCAGTGCTGTCTGCATGGGGAATAAGCTTTTTGAGCTGATCAAGATCGGTGATCCAGTCTGATCCGATGGTCTCGGTGATCAGCGCAGACAGGGCCGGGTTTGCCTGGAGCACCCACCGTCGAGGGGTGACCCCGTTGGTGACATTAATGATTTTTCCGGGAAAAATAATGTTAAAATCATTAAATAATTTATCTTTCAGAATTCTGGAATGAAGCGCGGCAACACCGTTGACCGTGTGGCTCCCCACAATGGCCAGATGGGCCATGCGCACCCTTTGTTCCTGGCCGTCCTCAATAATGCTGACCCGCTTTAACAGCTCCGGCTTGCCAGGGTATAGTTTTTCCACCATGCCTAAAAACTGTCTGTTTATCTCGTAGATGATCTCCATATGACGGGGCAAAAGGCGGGAAACAAGGCTGACCGGCCAGGTCTCCAGGGCTTCGGGAAGTACCGTGTGATTGGTATAGGCAAAGGTTTTTACTGAAATCTCCCAGGCATTATCCCATTCAAGACCTTCCTCATCCACCAGCAAGCGCATCAGTTCGGGGATGGCAATGGCGGGGTGGGTATCGTTGAGCTGGACAGCGGCCCGGTCAGGAAGTAACTTGAAATCGGAATTGTGCTTTTTAAACCTGCGCACAATGTCCTGGAAGGTGGCTGCCACAAAAAAATACTGCTGTTTGAGGCGAAGTTCCCGGCCCACCTCTTTCTCATCATTGGGATAAAGCACCTTGGAGATATTTTCCGTGAGCACCTTGCTCTCCATGGCACCAATATAGTCGCCCTGATTAAACTCCTTCAAGGAAAAATCCTGGCTGGACATGGCCGCCCACAACCGCATGTTGTTTACATTCTGGGTACCATACCCCGGAATAAGGATATCGCAGGCCATGGCATTAATATCCAAGGTATCCACCCACCGGTAACAACGCTTGCCCGCACTGTTTTTATAGGGTTCGGACCTGCCGTAAAACTGAATCCTTGATAAAAATCCCCGGCGCTTGAATTCCCAGGGATTTCCCCAGCGGACCCAGTTATCACATTGTTCAACCTGGTAGCCGTTCACAATGGTTTGATAAAATATGCCGTAATCATACATGATACCATAGCCATAGCCCGGGATATCCAGGGATGCCATGGAATCCATGTAACAGGAGGCAAGCCGCCCTAAACCGCCGTTGCCAAGGCCTGCATCCCACTCCTGTTCCTCAATTTCCTCCAGGGTGAATCCGGCTTCTTCCAGGGTTTTTTCGCACTCTTTGTTCAATTGCATATTGGTGACATAATTCATCAGAAACCGACCCGGTAAAAACTCAAGGGAAAGATAATAAATCCGTTTCGCACTTCTATCGTAGAAAGAGCGCTGGGCGTTGAGCCACTTTTTCACCAGCCGGCCCCGGACACTGTAAGCCAGTCCCTTGTAATACGTGTCTTTCCTGGGGGGATAAAAATCGTTCCCCATGGTTGTCATGATGTGCTGTTTAATCTCTTCGTGAAGATTTGTGGCGGGCTGTTCATTGGTTTCCGGAGCCTTGCCCGGATAATGTCTTTGTTTTTCCATGGTACAACTTCCCCCCTTATGATGGGTTATCCCCTGTCGTAAACAAAAAAACCGGTCAGGTTTTGCGATTGGCACGTCCCTTTTCCCGGGCAGCACTTTATAAGAATCTGAACTGTTTTGTTAATTTACATAAATTCCAGGCAGATATCAATGGAATTTCGCATTTCCGGCAGGGTAATGCTCTGTAACTTGCCTGCATTTTAATGCCAATTTAGGATGGCTTTTTATAAGAAACTAGAGACAAGATGCAGGAAACAAGAGGGCAAAGCGCCTGGGGCGGCCATTTCAGATTTATTCTTCCTGGGCCGTCTGGCAGTCGCCGCCTTTTTCGCCGGTGCCCGGGTCCAGCCCCAGGTGCTCACGTACGCCGCAGATATCATTGCCCTCCACCATCCAGGAGCCGTCCTGGGCAATCACCAGAGGCACAAAAGAGATATCAGCCTTTTTGAGCAGATCAAAGGTTTTGTTTATGCGCAGGTCCGCCTTGTCGCAGCCTTCTGCTGCGTCATCCCTTTTCAGGGTTTTATATGCACCATAGCTTAAGCGGTTACAGATAACATGGGCAGCCATGGTTTTGCTTTGTTCACCCAGAACCGGATATATGACCAGTTTCAGGGTAAGGCCTGTCTCCGCAGCAACGTCTTCCAGGCCGCCAAGAAGTGCCTCGCAGTGGCTGCAGGCCGGATCTGAGATCACATAAATGAACTTATCCGACGATCCCTGCGGCGAAAAACTTAAGGAGACCAGGTCTGCCAGGTCTGCAGCATGGGTTTTAAAAAAAGTTTTGCGCATCTCAACAGCCTTTGCCTCTTTTTCTCTGGCTTTTTTTCGTGCTGCATCAGCAACGTCAGACAGGCTGGACATGGTATTCCGGGTGATGGACACACCGTTTTTATACAGCTGGCCGGCCACAATGAAATCCTTGCCCGCGTATACCGGCGCAAGACCGCCTTCAATGGAAAGTACGGCTTCACAAATAACGCCCTGATCTTTTTTAAATACCAGCTCCGCATCTTTGGGCACAGGCACCTGGGTTTGTAACCACGCCAGGGTAACATGGTCGCATACCGATTCCGCACGGCCCGGAGAAACACCGGCTGAAAGCACAAAAAAACCCAGCATCAAAACAGCAAGGCACCTGAAACGCGTTTTGGAAGTCATGGTCTTATTAACACTCCTTAATTAGTATTAATGCTCCGTACCGGTGAAAGCCGCGGGCTGGGTGTGCAAAACAGCTCCACATCCCCAAGACACAAAAAGGAGCGCCGGATCCTTGCCGCTTTGATTCTTGCCGTTTCCACGCTTTGGGCCGGTATTTTGTTTTTCTCATACCAGAGCTCAGGATCTGATAGAAATTCAATCAGATGGGTTTCTGCCTGGGCTGCATTTTTACAGGATTTCACAAGATGGGGGATGAATGCAGGTCCGTATTTTTTATCTGCGATTTTCTGGGTCTGCTTTCTGGCATTTTCCCATAAATTATCCGGGTCCAGAAGGATAATGGGTGCCAGAATATTTTCATGGATTTTCATGGATGTGATGGTGATGCTCAACTCCTCGGCACTGCCGTATCCGCCGGTGTTGATCACGGGCAGGTTGCTCAGTTTCTGCAGATGATCCTGGCGGGCCAGGCGCAGGCCTTCATTATATTTAATCAACCCGTCACAGGTGGTTAAAGAGGCCTGGTTTTCCCCTTCCAGCTCAACGGCGATGCCCACGCTCATGATATTGTGCCGGCGGGCCAGATCATTGGCCTCCTTCATCAGGCCGGGGCCGCCGCCATGGACAATGCCCATTTCATCCCCTAAACGCAGGGCCAGACGATTGATCAGGTCAATGGTCAGGCGGTTGTCCACAGCATTTGTATGTGACCCGTAAAAGGCAAACCAGAACCTTACCCGGTCAAAGCGCTCCCAGTCGTCGGGCTCCATGAAACACCCGTGGTAAAATGAATACAGCTTGTCGATCACAGGATCGTATCGCATGAATTCGCACCTGGCTTGCCCGGCATGGGTCAAAGCGATCATGTGCCGTATATCGTCGTCGGCAAAACACGGATTTTCCATATTTATAAGAAACGTACACAATCCGGTTCTTCGCAGCGCATCCACCACTTCCCGTTCCGGAAATCGCCGGCCAATGAACACCCGGGAATTGACCCCGCCCAGAACGGACAGCTTGCCAAGGGTCTCCTTGAGCCTGTGGCCCAGGGTATCGGGGATGAAGGGCTCATGGCGGCGCTGGGTACTTTTTGCCAGACAGTTTTTAATGATCTCCAGCTGGGCCTCTCCTTTGGTATCCAGGGCCCGGGGCACCTGGATGAAATTACCTTTGTTCAGGATCAGGCCCATGGCATTGTCGTCCAGAATATCGAACAGATTGGACACCTCGGCATGGGTGAGCAGGTCGTATAAGCGGTACCCTTCCTTGACCCTGGCCTTTTCCAGGGGGACGGTCAAGGGGTTTTGACTTCTGAAAAACCGGATGCGGATACGGATATCACTTAAGCCAACCGGTGTTTCCCCCATATGATACAGTTCCACCTGCCGGTCCCTGAAGGTGCGGAAAGGATCCAGCACCCTGGCAGGAAGATGGATAATATTATCTTTTTCCGGGGTAACCACGGCATCAATAATCCCGTAAATGTCGCCCAGAGAGATCTTGATGGCCCCCACAAAAAGTGCCCCCGGATTGAGAAGGGCATGCTCCGGATCCATGGAAACCTTGGACCGGATGGCATTCAGGGCGCTTCGGCCCTTTTTTATCACCGCACCAATACTGGACCGGTTCATGGCTGCCGGTTCAAAACAATACTGGAAAGATGAAAGCGCCACCTCAATATAATCGCAGTTTTTCCCGGTTAACGCATCGGTTTCCTGGCAGATATCAAATCCTTCATAATACCCCTTGCCCACCCGGTTGCCCACAAAAAGCCGTTTATGAAGATAATGGCGGACATCCCGGATGCGCAGTTCCGGGTCCATGAGTACGAGCCGGCCGATCTCATCTCCGGTCTCAAATAAATCCAGGGCATTGGTCAAAAGGGGGTTCAGATTTCGGATCATGCCGGAAAGCAGAATCTTTGATCCGTCAATTTCCGGCACCGGCGGGGTTTCCCCGGGCATGTGGGTGTCCGTAAGCAGTCCGATCTGGGCATTGCCGCTCCTGCCGGAAAAAAACCAGGGTTTGCCTTCCTTTAAGGATGATACAATATAATCGGACACCTTGGGGAACAGAAACCGAACATCCATCTGCGCGTCTCCGGACGTACGTGGGGCAATGGTATCAATGTAACCGTCCGGACTGACTATCTGGGGTATGTTCATTAGAAGTCCTATTCTCAAGTGAGCCTGTGTAATGCGCCTGAACCATCAAGGGGCAAGCATAAATCCGGGGCACTTATACGTCAAGAAAAAATACATTTTGAAGAACCGGATTAAATCAGCGTATCCCCGGGTTGGGGTCTATACCCACAAACGGAACACACCAAAAGTGTTTAAAAACAATGGGGGAAGCGGAACGAACGGCGGCAGCAACAATTTTGCCGGGCTCGGGCCGCCATTGGGAAAACTGCCACAGGGGATCGGCCTGGCCGGTATCACTGAAAGAGATTTGAATAACAGGGCCGCCCACATTAAAGGAAAAGCTGTCCAGAGGAATGGATAATCCCTTGCCAACCGCTTTGATATAGGCCTCTTTCAGGGTCCAGATATCAAAAAACAGCTCTGTTTTTCCAGGGCCCGATGCCTTAGATACAAGTTCGGCTTCGGATGAAGAGAAAAATCGACTGGCAATGGAAAGATCCGTGTGTCGCCCCACATCCTCCACATCCACACCCACGGCAGCACTCCGGCACAAGGCGCAGGCTGCCACGCCATGGCTGTGGGAAAGGTTGAAATGAATATCCGGCAATTCAACAAGAAAGGGTTTGCCGTATTCATTGGTTGAAAAACAAAGGGACTGGGGATGTTTTCCGCTCAGCTCAAATATCAAATACCGCACCAGGGCCCTGGACACCAGGCTCAGGTGCCGGTCCGATTGCTTCAGGTACCGGTCCGCCTTCTGGATTTCAGCGGGGGAAAGACAGGCCCTGTATTGTTTTAAAAGACAGGGATCAGATATCCGGTCTGCCCGGGTGTAGAACACATGGATCTGACCGGAATCCGGAAAGGGGGGTTTTATCATGCTGTGACCTGCTGTTTTAATGTGTACACTTAATTTTTTGCATCACCAAGTTTAAAGAGGATAATACCATACCGGATTGATTCGGCAAAGCTGAGGTTATCAAGGAAAATCATATAAGGAGGGAATGATCTGCAGTACACCGTTACCATCGCCCGGGCTTTGTTGACAAAGCTGGAATTTTCACCTATACGGTAGGCTCTTTTTTGGGGTATCAATAATTGCAACATGATGAAAAAAGAGATAAAAACGTATCTATGCCACCGCATAAAAAACTGACATAAATTACGATATGGATAAATACATGTGAGTAAACAGCAGCAATGAGCAGCGGAATTATTGACAACTTCTGGGTCATTGTATCGGCCGTACTGGTCTTTTTAATGCAGCCGGGATTCATGTGCCTTGAATCCGGACTTACCCGGCCAAAGAACAGCATTAATGTGGCCATCAAGAATATTGCCGATTTTGTTTTTTCAGTCCTGGGATTCTGGTTGATCGGGTTCGGTCTCATGTTCGGGCTTTCCCGCCAGGGCCTTATCGGCACCACCTGTTTCATGCCTGAATTTGCAGACAACTTCCATCTGATGTCTTTTTTCCTGTTCCAGACCATGTTCTGCGGCACGGCCACCACCATTTTTTCAGGCGCGGTGGCCGAGCGAATGAAGTTTTCTTCATATCTGCAGGTGGCGGTACTTTTATCTGCCATTATTTATCCGGTGTTCGGCCACTGGGCCTGGAACGGCCTTGACAGCGGTACCACGGCCGGATGGCTGGGGGCCGCAGGGTTTGTGGATTTTGCCGGTTCCACCGTGGTCCACAGCATTGGCGGCTGGGTTGCCCTTGCAGCCCTGATTGTCATCGGCCCAAGACATGGGCGTTTCGGGAAAGACGGCAAGCCCGTGGACTTCCATGGCAACGACTTGCCCTTATCTGTTCTGGGCACCCTTCTTTTATGGATCGGCTGGGTTGGTTTCAATGGCGGCTCCACCTTGGCAATGGATGCCCGGGTCCCGGGCATTATTGTAAAGACCATTATGGCAGCAGCCTCGGGGGCAGCCGTTTGTCTTTTCATCGGGTTCATGGTTACCGGAATCTCCAAAATTGCCTTTCTGATCAATGGGTCGTTAGGCGGCCTTGTGGCCATCACCGCCTGCTGCCATTGCGTATCTGTTTCAGAATCCGTGTTCATCGGCGCAGTGGCCGGCATCCTGTGCCTGGCCATGGAAGAACTCCTTTTCCATTACCATATAGATGATGCCGTCTCTGCTGTGCCGGTCCACCTGGGATGTGGTGTATGGGGAACCCTTGCCGTGGCGCTTTTCGGAGACCCGCAGATTCTTGGCACAGGACTGGACTTTATATCCCAGCTTTTAGTTCAGATCACAGGCATTCTGGCCGCCTGTTTTGCGGGGTTTATCATCCCCTTTTTAATCATTAGAAAGATCAATCGGATATCCCCCTTGCGCGTATCCGTCGAAGAGGAGGAGATGGGATTAAATGTTTCCGAGCACGGTGCCAAAACCGAAACCTTTAATTTTCTACGCGTCATGCAGGCCCAGGAACAGACCGGTGATCTGTCCCTGCGGGTGCCTGCTGACCCTTTTTCAGATACCGGTATTATTGCGGCCCGGTATAATAAAATGATGGAAGCCTTACAACAGATGGGGGCCAGGTTCCAGCAGCTGTTTGACGGATCACCCCAGGCCATGGTTTCCATGGATCCCGGCGGCCGTATTATCCATGCCAATAAAGGATTTGAAACCTTATTCGGGTATCCAGCCGCAAGCCTGACCGGCGCATACAACCTGGATTTGATTGTGCCTGAAGATTTGCGTCTTGAATCCACCACCTTGCGCCAGGTCATTTCAAGCGGAAAGACCATTGAAAAAGAGACCAAACGCAGACATAAATCCGGACGGCTGATTCCGGTTTCCCTTCTCGGTTTTCCCATCATGATCAAGAATCGTATTGAAGGCGAATTTTTCATTTACCAGGACATCACCGAACGAAAGGCCCTGGAAGACCAGTTATACCGCAAAGCCTTTTACGACAGCATGACAGGACTGCCCAACCGGGTACTGTTTTTAGACCGCCTCATACAAACCTTAAAACGGCAGGAGCGAAACAAACAGGCACACTCTGCCGTATTTATGATCGACCTGGACCGGTTCAAATGGGTGAATGACAACCTGGGCCACCAAAGTGGGGATACCCTGTTAAAAGAAGTGTCCCAAAGGTTTTTATCCTGCGTCCGAAGCATGGACACGGTGGCCCGTCTGGGCGGGGATGAATTTTCAGTACTCCTGGAAGATATCAGTGATGCCGGACAGATTATTTCCATTGCCAAAAGAATCCGGGATGAGACGGCCCGGCCTTTTATGCTCAAAGGAAAGGAGGCCCTGATCAGCGCAAGTATCGGCATTATACTTGACACAAGTTCTTATATCCGGGCCGATGATATCCTAAGGGATGTTGACATTGCCATGTACCGGGCCAAGACAACGGGGAAATCCAGATTCAGGATATTCGGCAAAAAACTTCAACAGATGGCCCATGATGCACTGCAGCTTGAAAACGATCTGAAAACCGCACTGGAGGAAAAGCAGCTTACCCTGTATTATCAACCCATTGTATCCTCAAAAACAGGCAGGATAAAAGGGTTTGAGGCGTTGATCCGGTGGATCCACCCCTTCAGAGGGATTATCCCCCCATCGGATTTCATCCCCGTTGCCGAAGAAAACGGCCAGATCATCCCCATTGGGCAGTGGGTGATTGAAACCGCCTGCCGACAACTTAAAACGTGGCAGAGCCAATTCTCCGGCTATGAGCATCTTACGGTAAGCGTCAATATTTCTGTCCAGCAGTTCTCCTACAACAATCTTGAAAAAATTGTAGAAACCGCATTGAATGACACAGGACTTGCTGCCCACTGCCTTGTGGCGGAACTGACGGAAAGCGCTGTAATCGACAAACCTGAGGCGGTAATAGGTCACCTTAACCGGTTAAAACAAAGCGGAATCAAAATTGCCATTGATGATTTCGGCACAGGTTATTTCTCATTGGCGTATCTGAAAAACTTCCCCCTGGATTTTTTGAAAATGGATAAGTCCTTTGTAAATGATATCAACCGGGACCATGAAAATCTTGAAATTGCTAAAGCCATTATCACCCTTGCCCAGAACCTGAACCTTGAAGTTATTGCCGAGGGTATTGAGTCCGATGACCAATTTGAGACGCTCCAGGGAATCGGCTGCGACTTTATCCAGGGATATTATTTTTCAAAACCCGTAGACTCACACCACGTAAAAGACCTTATCCTGAAAGAAATTCGCCACAAATAAAACAAAAAAGGCATATTAAGGGTTGAATTATTACAAAAAGTATTCTATTTTACTCTCCTTTAAATATGTGGGACAGGAGGGTATTGGATTATTGCCCTTCGGACGGGTTGTTAAGTTTTAGGTGTTAGGAAATGGCGATTCCTATACCTTGGACATAAAAAAAGGGCTTCTGAACAGAATCATTGTTCAAAAACCCTTTGAAAATAGACTTAACTTACTGAACTGAACTTATTGGACAGATACGTTGACCGCTGCAGGTCCTTTCTGTCCGTCCTCCACATCAAAAGTGACCCGGTCACCCTCATTAAGAGATTTAAAGCCTGATGCGTTGATGCCGGTATGATGCACGAATACGTCAGGCCCCTCCTCCTGTTCGATAAATCCGTAACCCTTTGCATCATTAAACCACTTTACGATCCCATTTGCCATTGCGACTCTCTCCTTACTTTTAGTGAATAAATTTAGTTTCAAACTCAGGTCCTTCTACGCCAACAAATGGGGTCCAGTCCTTAGAACGAAACTTTAAAAGCCCTGTAATCCGCAGCTTTGAATGTATATTATTAGCTTTTGCTTAAAAATCAAGGATTATTTATTAAAATTTGATTTTTTTTCGCCAGCATCAACCAGGTGGCATGCAGCAAAATGGCCGGAAGAGACAGGCATCAGCCTGGGGCGTTGGTCTTTGCACTGCATCAATGCCCTGTTACAGCGTTTGACAAACCGGCACCCGGCAGACATTTCAGACAAAGCAGGCACATTGCCGGGGATGGTGGGAAGCGGTTCTTTCGCCGTTCGCGCCAGGGAAGGAATGGATTGCAAAAGTCCTTTGGTGTACGGGTGAAACGGTTGCCGAAACAGGGTTGTCACAGAAGCGCTCTCTGCCACGGTACCGGCATACATCACAACAACCCTGTCACAGTTCTCTGCGATCAGTCCAAGATCATGAGTGATTAAAATCACAGCCATACCTGTTCTATCCCGGAATTGAAAAATAAGGTCCATAATCTGGGCCTGTACGGTTACATCCAAGGCCGTGGTGGGCTCATCGGCAATAAGGATATCCGGTTCACAGGCAAGTGCCATGCCGATCATTACCCGCTGGCGCATCCCGCCGGACAGTTGATGGGGATACTTTTTCATGATCTGCCGGGCATCGGCGATACCTACTTTTTCAAGCATCTGCGATGACGCTCTCTTTTTCTCTTTTGCCCCCATGCCGGGGAAATGCAGGGAATAACTTTCGGCAATCTGCCGGCCTATTGTATGAACCGGGTTTAATGCGGTCATGGGCTCCTGGAAAATCATGGATATTTTTTTGCCCCGGATTTTATGCATTTCGTCAATGGGCAAATCAAGCAGGTTTTCTCCTTTAAACAGGATTTCACCTGCTTTGATTTTTGACACAGGCTTTGGCAAAAGACGCAGCAAACTCAAGGCGGTCACACTTTTGCCGCACCCGGATTCCCCGGCAATACCCAGCACCTGGCCGGGCTCAAGTTCAAAGCTGACATCATCCACGGCAAGGACCTGTCCCTGGTCGGTCTGGAACGCAACCCCAAGATGTTTAACAGCTAAAAGTGGTGGACGATACCCTTGATTCATTCCGGCCGGACCTTTTTTTTATATTTGTCGTCAATGATGGTAACAGGGGCAAACACCTGCTTGCCTTTCATGGCGGCAAGGGTCTGACGCCGAATGTGTTCATCAATCCAGAAAAGCCCGCCCGTCTCCGGGGAAAAAGGATCAAACAGGCTGTCGGACATCGGGGTGCCGTGAAATTTCGGCAGCCGCATCCATCGCCAGTAGGCCAGCCGGACATAGGGCACCATATAGGAAGGCACATAGGCACAGATATCGTGTATCTTATTCTGAATCGTCTTGGACAGCTTGATGCGTTCCTGCTCATCCAGGCTGTCCCGGTACTGGTCAATGAGCCTGTCCAGTTCAGGGTCGTCCGTGTTGGTGATGTTGTTGGTCTGGGGTTTATGTGCGTTGTCCGAGTGCCACCCCTGCCAAAAGGCGGGCCGCATGCCGGCACTCCACCCCATCCAGGCCACATCATGCTTTTTTTCCAGGGTTTTCTTGAACATGGCTGTGGAATCAAGACGCTCCAGTTCCAGGTCAAGACCGGCCTTGAGCGCTTCTTCCTTCAAAACAGCCAGCCGGGGCATATGCTCTTCCAGATAATAGGTCACGGTGACGGAAAACCGCATATCCCCTTTGTGCCAGATGCCGTCCGGCCCTCTTTTCCAGCCGGCCTGCTTCATCAGCGCTTCAACTTTTGAAATATCGTATCCACGGGGTTTAATGGTATAATCCGTATATTCTCCATACCCGTAAAAGGCCTGGGGCAGCCGGAAATAATCCCCCCGTAGAACCTGCTTGATCACCTTATCCATGTTCATGGCATGGGCAAAGGCCTGCCGAACCCGGATATCCTTGAATATAGGCCGGTCCAGGTTCAGCCACAGTCCCCTGGACGGCTGTTCCAGGTCGTTGAAAAACCAGATACGTTCCACATATCCTTTATTAATAACCGGGGTGTCGGATTTCTGGTACCAGAATTTGGGCAGCACCATGCCAAAGGTATCCAGCCGGCCTTTCTTAAAATATTCCCACTGCATGTTGGCATCACGGATTACCGTGAAAAGCACCGAATCCACGTTAAACCGGTTTTTAAAATACCGCCGGTTTTTTGCCCACCACTGTTTCTTGCGGGAAAACCGGATAAACCGCCCTTTTTTAAAATCACTGATCTGGTACGCTCCGGTATTGGGCACAACAGCCCAGTTGAACCGGGATAGAAAATCCTTTCCCAGGGTTTTAAAAAAATGTTCGGGCGTTGGACTGATGCCCAGCTTCAAATAAAGATCCGGCACGGCCTTGGTGCTTTTTACCGCAATGGTGTAGTCGTCAAACGCGGTAACAGATTCGATCTCCCGGGTGTAGTAATCATTATACCAGGGAGCCACAATATATTCAGACCGCATAAATCTAAGGGTATACACATAGTCCCTGGCCGTAACCGGCACCCCGTCCGACCACAGGGCATCAGGGTCCAGCTTGAAATACATGGTCTTTTTATCAGGGGCATAGGCCCAGTGGGTGGCAAGCTCGGGGATAATCCGCCGTGAGATGGGATGAATATTGATCAAAGAGAGCTGATTGTTTAAAATTTCGCTTCTGAAAGATCCGTTGGAATCCGGCCCCACCACCCTGAAGGTCATGGGAAAATTCATGATGGCCTCCCGGAGCATCCCGCCTTTTTCAGCATTGTCCGAGGCAAAGACCGGGTCTGTATCATTGGTGATCCACTGGATATTGTCCGGCAGTTTCTGATATACCAGGGGCGCAAGCCCCGCATTGGAAGGCGGTTCAGACGATGGCGCATTTGGGGGCCGGTCTGATGAGCATCCGAACATCCCGCTTAAAACACAAAGATAAAGAATCGCCCATACTGCAAATAAAATCCGCCTGAATGTCACCTCTATATCTCTTCCCTGATTTTAAAATGATTTAATCAATCCTTGACAACAATTTTTAAAAAGTAAAACAATACAGCAATTTTTAATTCGATCCAAGGGGAGTTTTCATCACCATGATCCTCCATGTAGACATGGATGCATTTTTTGCATCAGTGGAACAGCGGGACAACCCGGCCCTTTTGGGTAAACCCGTTATCGTGGCAGGTCATTCCGGCCGCAGTGTGGTATCTGCGGCCAGTTACGAAGCAAGAAAATTCGGCATTCATTCAGCCATGCCCGTGTTCCAGGCCAGACAGAAATGCCCGCATCTGATTATCCAGCCGGGCAGCCGGGAAAAATATGCCCGGGATTCAAGAAAAATCATGGCTATTTTAAGACAATTCTCCCCTCTGGTGGAACCTGTTTCCATTGATGAAGCCTTCCTGGACATCACGGGGTGTGAAAAACTGATCGGCACACCTGAACAGACCGCAAAAAAAATCAAAACTGAAATTGCCAATCAGCTCGCCCTGACCTGTTCTGTGGGCGCAGCACCGATTCGTTTCCTGGCAAAAATCGCATCAGATATGGACAAGCCGGACGGACTGACCATTATATCCCCAATGGCCATGGCCCAGGTGATTGATACCCTTCCCATCAGCAAGGTGCCTGGCGTCGGCGCCCAGGCCATGGCCCAGATGCAAGGCCTTCGGATTCACACCCTGGGCGATGTAAAAAAAGTGGATCCCAAACTGTTAAAAAACAAATTCGGCAGTTTCGGACAACGGCTGTTTGAGCTGGCCAAAGGGATTGATCCCACCCCCGTAGAACCCGAAAGGCCCCGCAAATCCATCTCCGGTGAAGTTACGGTGTCCCGTGATATTTCAGATCCCCGGGAAGTGACATCTTTGCTTCTTGCCCAGGCCCACAGAGTGGGCAATGAACTGCGGACCTGCAATAAAAGATGTAAAAAGGTCAGTATTAAAGTGAAATTTTCAGATTTTTCCCAAATTACCCGGAGTAAATCCCTTGAAACATGGATCTCATCATCCAATGCTATTTTTGACCAGGCACTGTCCTTATATGATAATTTAAATATCACAAAAAAAATCCGGCTGGTGGGGGTGGGAGTCTCTGAATTCCAGGACCCAGAAAAACCCATTCAACGGTCTTTGTTTACCGATCAAAACCAGGAAGATCTCCGGCAATGGGAGGCCGTGGATCGCGCCATGGATTCGGTGCTTGCCAAATTCGGCCCCAATGCCCTGAATAAGGCCAACCTGAAAATCCATAAATTTTCACCCAAATACATAGGAGACCGGAAAGTGAACCCGATTTGTGCTGTGGAAGTAACCATTACAGGAAGGGTCCAGGGCGTATGCTTCAGGCATGAAACCCGGCTGGCGGCCCGGGAGCGCCGTCTGTCAGGCTATGTCAGAAATATGCCCAACGGATCGGTCCAGGCCCTGTTCCAGGGCAATCAGGAGAATATACAGGATATACTGGCCTGGTGCCGAAAGGGTGCCACCTTTTCAGAGGTAAAGGATGTAAACACCCGAACGGTTTCAGTGGATCCGGCATTAACACAGTTTGAAATCCGCTATGAGTGAGCTTATGAAAAACATTTTAACCACAGAACATACGGAAATCACAGAATTCTATCTTCAGTGTCTTCTGTGATTTCCGTGGTTAAACTTTTTCATATAAAACCCCCATGTCCTAGCGGACACAACGAAGCATGAAACTAAAGACACCAACAATGCGGGCTAAAATGGGCGCCCCAGGCGCTTCGCCCTCTTGTTTCCTGTATCTTGTCTCTAGTTTCTTACAAAAAACAGCCGCCCCCTGGTTTGCACCCCTTATTTCAAATTAAATGTGGCTTTGATCCTGGCATTGTTCTCTTCATTTGCAGCAACAGGATCCGGTTCTGTAACAAAAACCCTTCTTATATCAATCTTGCCGGGTTTTGTCAGGTAATTGGCAACTTCATGGCCACGCTGCCGCCCCAGGGCACTTAAGGCATCCCCATCCAGGGGCATGCTGGTGATCAAAAGCTTTTCTTTTTCCTCCAGGGTCAGTTCCTTTTCTTTTCCGGCCGCATCCCTGGGTTTGGGGAACGAAGCCTTTTTATATGATTTTTCAATAAGACGTGTGCGCGTCTCTTCATCCAAATCAGCCAGCTTGACCGTACCGTCTGCAGGCAGTTTTTTGTCCATGGACAAAACCATGGCTTCATAGGCATCATATCTTAATTGCCCGGCATCGTTATGTGTATTGTACTGGCTCATGATTTCAAGTTTAAGGTTCGGTTTTTTACCCAGCACCATTATCAGTTTGTCCAGTTTATCTTTCTGGGCCTGATCCAGCTGGCTTCTTCCCGGATCAAACTCCACATATCCCAGATCCTGGTTACTACCGGCCCCCACAAGACCACCTAAAAATTTAAAAGGGGCAGTCACAATCCCCGTAATAAAATTTTTCAGGACCGTTCCCACAACCTTCCCGAAATGAAATTTTGGGTCGCTGATGTCTCCTGTAATGGGCAGATCAAGGTCAATTTCGCCCTTGGAATTTTTAAGCAGGGAGATGGCAAGTTCCAAAGGCAGCGAAGGCGCATCGTCACTCTTCACTTTCTGACCTAATGTTAACTGGTCAAACAGAACACGATTGCTTGAATTAAGTTTATCTTCGTCGATATTGTAATGCAGATCCAGGATAAGCTTTCCCTTTTCAATTTCATATCCCAGATACTTTTTGGAATACACATTGAATTTAGGCAGCTCAATGTTTTTAAAGGATATGGTCAGATCAACAAAACGATTGTCTTTTAAAGGATCCACCTGCCCTGTGATATCCAAAGGCGCATATCCGCCATGCACACCTTTGAGTACAAGGCTGGCATGCGCCGTTCCCCTGGAGGACAGGCCTGTAAGGCTGCCGGCGATCTCGGTCATATTGGCGGTAAAATTAGGTTGGGTAAAATAGTCGCTGAAATTGATATGGCCACCCTGCAGGGTAATGGAATCAATGCGAATATCCGGTATTGCACTGCTACTGCCATCGCCATTTTGGGCCTTGGCTTTACCTTTGGCCGCGTTCTTGTCTACGGGTTGTTCCACCATGATCTCTTTGTAATTGAGCTGGGCATTTTTGTTCAGTATGGCCTGCTGGTAGAAATCCGTCAGCGCGATTTCCTTAATCACCACCGTCATAGGGTTTACGGAAATATCCATGCCCGTGGCATAAAGCGATTTGCATGAAAAGAAATCGGTGTTATCCACCTTGTTTTTGGACAGAAAATTATTAAGGGAAACCTGGCCCTTGTATGTTATATTTGGCGGGTCACTTTTCTTTTGGGCCGGGGTCATGACCACTGTCCCCTTGGTGTTAAGATATCCCTTGGATATTGAAATTTTTAAAAAATCAGTAAAATACGGTTCAGCGGTGTTCACGTCAATCCGGTTGAAGTCTATATTCACGGTTGCCGCTGGCCCTGAAATGTCAAAGCTGCCGTCAAGATTAATTTCTCCCTTGTTCTTGTTGGTCATGGATGCCTTGAAGGTTGATTTTTCCCCTTTTTTTGTGGAGAAATTTTCAACCGTGACACCAATGTCCTTCACAACCACTGTCACCGGCTCTTTTTGGGCCTGATCACTGATCTGCACCTGGCACTGGTCTAAGACCGTTTTATGTATCGTCGCAACCCAGGAAGATGCAGACGCGTTTTGCCCATCCTGTTTGGCGGCTGCCTGTTCTGTGTGTGCAGGATTGGCTGTCGTGGCCTTTGCCCCGGAATCTTCCCCGGTTTTCACAGCCTGCTCAATGGCGGCAAGCAGGTCGATCCCCCCTTTTTTATCCCGATTAACCTTAACCTGGGCCTTATGAAGTTCCACAAGCCCGACGCCTGCCTCCTGTTTTAAAAGATCACAGGAGATCTGGGATAATGCCAGTTGGTCGAACTGTACCAGGGGCTCTTTTTGGTCCTGTTCCGTCAGACCGAATTTATTCAGGGTCACCTGACCGTCGGATACTTTGACACCTAAGCCCGCCTGGGTCAGTCCCACCTTGAAGTTCAGACCGCCAGCCACATTTTCAAGGGTGACATTATCGCCAAGATAGGGTGCCAGATAGGGGCGAAAATTTTTAAGGGCAATCCCATCAACAGAAGCAGTGCCATTGACAGCCAGATCATTTTGAACATGAAAATCGCCTGCTGTTTTTATCTCTTCGTTGTCGCCGGTTAGAATATGGAGGTCAAATTTTCCTGCGGCCTTGGAACCGACTTGAATGTCAGTGAGGATAAAATTCAGGCTGGAAATCTTTTTTATGACTTCAGGTGATACCATTTTATCACTGAAGCGGATATGCATGTTTTTCACGGCTGCCTGGTTGATTTTCACAGTAAAAGGCAGGGACAGGGCAATCACCGGTTTTTCAGGTTTAGCGGCATCCGCATCTGACGGGGCAACCGGGACCGGGGTCGCTTCTGCCTGGGTGTCAGGATTTGACGGTTCCGGGAAAGGCGCCGGTTTTGCCGCCTGATCCGGGGAGGCCTTGGCTCCCTGCCCCCCGGGAACCAGGTTGATGCGGCCCTGGGCATCACGTTCAACAAACAATGAGGCCTGATCAACCAACACCTTGTCCACCAGAAAATTCATATCAAACAGATTCCGGGACGATGCATCCACCGCCAGTTCGGGACAGGCAAACAAATCGGTTCCGGACACATTGCCCAGATCAAAATCTTTTACCCGGGTCTTCAGATTGACGGCAAGGATCTGGTCTTCAGCGGTTTTTCCGGCCGGGATCTCATACTCGCCTGAAACGGATACGGCAAGATTACCGGCTGATTTAATTTTATAGGGGGCAGGCAGATCAATGTAGGGGACAAACGCGTTAAGATCCAGGGGCTGCATATTCAGAGAAACCGACATTTTCCGGGAGGCATCAAAGGGGATACCCGTCACATTGATATCCACCCGGGCCTTATTCACCAGGCAGTTCATAACTGCTTTGACAGGTGTTGCCAGATCCTTTCCCATGGTGCTGACAAGGGGCAGATCAAAATTCAACTGCGCCACTGAATGGGTAACGGAACGGATATGATCGGTGAAAACCAGGGCCGCATCCGTAATTTTTACATTAGATACCTTGAATTCAAACAAAGCGCCGGACTTCTCTTTAGCGGGCCCGGGTGTCTCCGTTTTTCCTTGGAGCAGGTCTGAAATATTTAAGGTATTGTCCTTATTCAAATGAAGGGCAAATTTAGGCCCTGTCACCTGAACAGCCGAAATCACCGGGGCCAGATGAAGCAGGGAAGAGGCGGACAGGTTAAAATAAACTTCCTGAATAAAGGCCAGATTTTCGCCCTTGATTTTACTTTCAATGGCAAAATTTTTGACCCGGGCCTCCAGCGTAAACGGATTAAAGGTTATGGATTCAATATGAGTCTGTCGTCCCAGGCTTTCAGTCAGCGAATCAGCAGAAATGCGTTTTCCGGCCCAGGGTGCCACAAGTCCTGTCAAGAGCAGATAAATGGCAAACATGATGGCAACACTTAAGGACACTATTTTTACCGTAAAATATCTCTTCATCGCTTCTCCCCAAACAGCTCTTTTTCCATTGGTTATATTTTCACAACGCTTTGCCCACCATATATACAATGTCATAAAATTAAGCATTGAGATTTTATTTTACCACGAAGAACACGAAGCTCACGAAGATATTAGAGTATTAAACTTCGTGTTTTTAATCTGAAAGTTTCTTCACTTTATGACATTGACCATATATATCATGGCATGTGCCTTTCAGCAAAAAAGTTATTCGCTCAGAAATGAAAACAAAAAGATCGTGCCGGCCCGGTCAAGGGAGATAAATCACTGAAAAACGAAGCCGTCCTGCAAGTTGTTCCCGCCGCAAGCTCCTCGCTTTGAAGTCCCTTATTCTGTTACAATTGCCCTTACTCTGGCCAACGTATCACTGACCACTGAAGCCGGGGCCTTTTCAGCAAACGTCAAACCTCTTTCCACAAAATCAATTGTCTTGACCTGATGACAGAGAACAACACCAGAAATCTTTTCTCCGGTTAAAGCGACTTCAAAACCATGCCCCCGAACCCTGCTCGTGACAGGAGCGACCAGAGCCAGCAGAATTTTTTTATTGAAAATTGCAGGAGAAAGGACCAAGGCAGGCCGATGTCTCATCTGCTCGTGACCGGCGGCTGGGTCAAAATCTGTCCAGACAAGATCTCCACGTTCAGGAATATATATCTTTTTTTCGGATTTTGCAGCCATTACCATTCCTTTCCTGCGGACTCGTCGTTCAGCCATGCCTTATCCTCGGCATCCAGAATAACAGCATCGGGATCACATTGGCTTAAAAGCTCGTCAAGCGTATAATCTTTTTTCTCCTTGATCGGGGTAATAATAATCCTGCCGTCTTTCGCCTCAATGGTAACGGTTTGATCTTTTTCGAGCTGGATCATATCAGCAATCACTTTTGGTATCCTTGCTGCCAAGCTGTTGCCCCACTTTTTAATAACCAGTTCTGCCATTTCGTCTTTCCTCAAAAGGTTAAATATTGTGAAAATATGATACGGCACAAAAAAAATCGTGTCAACAATGTATAAACACTAAAATTCAAAAACAATTATAAATCAAAACGGGCTGCCCTGAAAAAGGCAGCCCGTTTTGAAAAAGGAGGGAGAGTTTCCACCGGTTATGATGTATCAATAACGGCTTGCACCGCATTTGCCGCAACAGCAAATTATCCGGCGTTGGATGATAACTTAGCACCTGGACCTTACCTGAACATGACGCCAGTATTATCAAATAGTAATCTTTTCAGGTTTAAAACCCAAAAACCGTCACCGTCAGTCCAGTTTGAGGCCAAGCGCCTTCAGGTCGCTGTCGATATCACGGGGACTGAACACCTTGCCGGGTCGCCATTTCCCGTCGTTCTCAAGTGTGGGAACCACCCAGTCATCACCGCCGTTGACTTCAATAACCTGCCGCACCACATCGTCGGGTGCAGATTCAATGTCAACATACTTAAAATCAATATTTTTCTCTTCCAAATAGGAAACGGTCTGTGTGCAATGGGGACACCATGCTGCTCCGTAAACGGTTAACATTAATTTTCTCCTTGTATAAAATGGCTGAAACGGTACACATCAATTCTTGACATGCACCGTCTTCAAAATAATTTCAAGATAATATTGACGGCTGTTAAACCTTTCTATTTTCCAAACCGGACCACAAATATCTGGGAGCTGCCTCGCCTGAAGAGCATATGGACAGCCTGTCCTTTCTTTATCTTACGCATTGTTCCGGTATAGTCACTTATACTGGCAATTTTTTTATGGTTTATTTCCACCAGCAGATCCCCGGCTCTCACGCCGGACATTGCTGCCCTGGACTCCGGATCGATCCGGGTCACCACAAGCCCTTTGAAGGACGAAGGATAGTCAAGTTGTTCGGCCAAATCCTTATCCAACGGTTTAAACATAAAGCCCAGATCATCAAAGCCGTTGAGTTCTTCTCCGAACTGGGAATCTTCTACACTATCCGGACGTTCACCAAGTTTAACCGTGAACGTTTTATTTTTCCCCTGGCGAATCACCTCAATATTGACATTGGAACCCACCTTTAAATTGGCAATGGTCAGGGTCAGGTCCCTGGATGAATTGGTTTTTACACCGTTAACACTGATAATCACGTCACCCTGGCGTATGCCGGCCTCATAGGCAGGATTATCCTCATAGGCTTTTGCCACGTAAACACCTTCATCCGGATCCAGATTATAGTATTCACTCATCTCCTTGCTTACATTCTGGATGGACACGCCAATCCATCCTCTGGATACGCGCTTGGAATCCTTAAGCTGGTCAATGACAGTGGTGGCAAGATCCGAAGGGATGGCAAAACCAATGCCCTGGCCGGATTTAATAATGGCGGTGTTGATGCCGACCACCTCACCGTCCATGTTCAGCAAGGGTCCGCCTGAGTTGCCCGGGTTAATGGAGGCATCAGTCTGGATGAAATCATCATAGGGACCGGAACCGATGATCCTGCCCTTGGCTGAAATGATGCCGGCGGTCACTGTCTGCTCAAGGCCAAAGGGAGAACCAATGGCCACGACCCAGGAACCGACCCGGGCATTTTGGGAGGATCCGAATTTCAACGGCTTAAGATCCTTGGCATCAATCTTTATCAATGCAAGGTCTGTTACAGGATCTGCGCCGATGATCTTGGCATCATATTCCTGGTCATCATGAAGGATCACCTTGATCTGGTCCGCATCTTTAATTACATGGTGATTGGTTACAATGTATCCTGCCTTATCAAAGATAAAGCCCGATCCAAGGCTGCTTTCCGTACGATTCCGCGGCGCCCCCCCAAAGGGACTGAAAAAATCTTCCAATCCTGGCTGGTTGCCGAACGGGGACCCGAAAAAATGCCGGAAGACCCGGCCGCCGCCTTTGATTGTCTTTACGGTCTGGATATTGACCACACCAGGTTTGGCCTGCTCAGCCAGTTGTGAAAAATTTGCCGGAATCATCCGGGTCTGCGCACCTGACAATGCAGGAAAAACCAACAGACCCAAAAACATCAAACATGCCGTAATCATTCTGATTTGTTTATCAACCGGTCTCATTTTATACCTCCTTTAAAAAAATATTAATTTAAACGTATAGGAATTTCCATCTACATAAAAATTATACCACCTAAAACTTAACAACCCGCCCAAAGGGGGATAATTTATTTCAAAAGCTTGCTTTGCGGACGTAAACAAAGAATAAAACACAAAGATAATTTTTAAATGATCTCAAAATTACGATGCGGTAATGTTACGATAAATATACTGCCCCCATTTTCACAGGGTTGCACTGAAATTGTACCCGAGTGCTGTTCAATAATGGTTTT
The DNA here is from genome assembly GCF_000745975.1 of Desulfobacter vibrioformis DSM 8776. Classification (GTDB taxonomy): domain Bacteria; phylum Desulfobacterota; class Desulfobacteria; order Desulfobacterales; family Desulfobacteraceae; genus Desulfobacter; species Desulfobacter vibrioformis. Next base: position 41,282 of record NZ_JQKJ01000021.1, read on the forward strand.
GGCAAGACTTAAACCAAGGCCTGTACCCGGTGTTGTCCGGGAAGATTCTTCCCGGAAAAACCGCTCAAAGATCTTTTGATAGTTTTGTGGATCAATACCAGGCCCGGAATCTTTGACGCCAATTTCCACCAGTGCTTTGCCGCAAGTCTGCAGTGTCAGGTGGACACTTCCCTTTTCAGGGGTATACTTGATGGCATTGTCAATCAAATTGGCAAAGGCTCGCTGGAGCATGCCGGCATCCCCCTGGATGCACACCCCCTTATCCACCTGCTGGGTAAACGTAATCTGCTTATCTTCGGCCAGGGGCACAAACAGATCCCAGGCATCAATGATCATGGCACTTAAATCCACGGGTGCGCACTCAAATTCAGCCTCCCCGGCCTCGGCCCGGGAGATGACCAGCATGGTGTTGATCATGTCCAGCAGATGATCGGATTCTTCAATGGTGTTGGCAGCCATGGTCCGGTAGGACTCGATATCCCCCGGGGTCTCCTGGATCAATGCCAGTTCCGCAAATCCCCGGATCCGGGTCAGCGGACTTTTAAGGTCATGGGCAATATTGTCGGACATCTCCCGCATGCTTTTTACCAGGGCTGAAATCCGGTCCAGCATCCGGTTAAATGTCACGGCCAGAAGATCAAGCTCGTCCTGGCTGCCGGATTCCGGAACCCGCTCATCCAGATTGGACCCGGTTATGGTACTCGCTGTGGCCCTGATGGCCGAAACACCGTAGAGTGCCTGCCGGGACAAAAACATGCCTGAAACCGCTGAAAATAAAATAACAAACCCCATGGAAATGGAAAATATTTTCTTGAAACCTGATAAAAACCGGGAATATGCATTCATGGCAAGGCCGGTATGCAAAATAACATTGGAAGCCACAAAGGTATACATCATTCTGGCGTTCTGTTCCTGGCCTGCAATGTGAAGCGTATTAAACACCGTAACCCTGGACTTCATCAGCCGGTCCACCATTTTCTTGTCCAGGCGGACATCTTTCCAATAGGACATGGAAGAGGAGGCAAAGACCTCGCCTGTGGGATAGAGCAGCCTGAAAAAAACCTGCTTTTCCCCGGCTGCCTGGGCCTCAATCACGGCCAGATTCTGGGCGCCCACAATTCCGCTCCGGCTGATAATCGTACGAAAATATCCCGCCTTGTCCATCAGTTCCTGGTCCACCTGGTTCATGATAGTCTGGGTGGCAAGAAAATAGAACAAGCCAAAAGCCACACAGGACGAGATGGAAAAAATACCTGCATACCATACAGTCAGACGAAAGGCGATGCTTCTGAAAAAACCGGTGCGGAAAAACTCAGGCATCTTCGGCCTTTAATACATACCCGGCTCCCCGGACCGTATGGATCAGCCTGCTTGGATACCCTTTGTCTATCTTATCGCGCAGCCGGCAGATGCGGGCTTCCACCACATTGGTCATGGGGTCGAAATTATAGTTCCAGACATGTTCCATGATCATGGTTTTGGAGACCACGCGCTCCCGGTTGCGTACCAGATACTCCAGCAGGGAAAATTCCAGGGGCTGCAGCTCAATAAAATCATCTCCTCTTTTGACCTGGCGTTTGACAATATCCACACTTAAATCCGCATAGGACAGGGACACGGGTTCGGTGCTGTTCCCGGCCCGCCGGATAAGCGCCTGAATCCGGGCCAGCAGTTCCGAAAAAGAAAAGGGTTTGGTCAGGTAGTCATCAGCACCCGCCTCAAGGCCTTTAACCCGGTCCCCTACCCTGCCCCGGGCGCTGAGTACAATAATGGGGGTATTTTTACCACTGGCCCGCAGTTTTTCTATCAGGGAAAACCCATCCATGCCCGGCAGCATGATGTCGATGATCAGGGTATCAAAATCCGCACCTAAAGCCATATCAAAGCCGTCCGGGCCTGTATTGGCCACGTCCACGGCAAACCCGGATGCCTTTAGCCCCTTTTCAACAAACCTGGCTATTTTTTCATCATCTTCAACCAAAAGCAGTCTCATGGCATTTTCATCCTATTCATGGGTAATATGGAAATATTATTATACCCCGTAGGAATTAATCAATACCGGGGCTATTTTTTCGCTTCTTTGTGATAACATATTCGATCGAGTTACTCATAGGCGCAAAAAAAATACATTACCCAATTTCCCTTATTGCATTTATTGGTAGGAGAGTTTCATGTTTATAGAACAAAGTATTATAAAGTTGGCCGCAAAATCCACAGGTATCAGCGAGGCGGATCTGGCAACTTTTCTTACCCAAGGCCGGGCCCAGGTGTACCAGCCCAATGAATGGATATTCCACGAATCAACGCCCCGAAGATGGGCCGGCATCATCCTTGAAGGAGACGTGGAAATCGTGCGCGGACTGCATGGATCTTCCCGCAAGCTTGGCTCCATGGATGCAGGATCCATGATCAGCGAGGGCACGTTTCTGGGAAATGATTCACACACCAATGGTGCCTTTACCCGGAACGGCGTAAAAATCTGGCAGATATCACGGGAAAAAATTGATGCGTTCAGAGAAACTGAACCGGATTCTTTTTACAGGATCGTCTCCCAGATTGCCGTCGGCATTAACCAGCGCATGCGCCTGCTTGCCAATAAACTTTTTGAAAACAAAAAAAACGATACTGTGGTCACAACCGGTTTTCGCCTGGAACATGACTCCCTGGGAGCGCGTGAGATTTCCGATGATGTTTATTACGGCGTGCAGACCCAGCGCGCCATGGAAAACTTTGCCATTTCCGGTGCACATATCAATAATTTTGAACACATGGTCCAGGCACTGGCCATGGTCAAAAAGGCTGCAGCCCTGAGCAATTACGAACTGGGCAGGATTGATCAGGCCAAGATGGCGGCCATAACCCAGGCCTGTGACGAAATTCTGGACGGTAAACTGCACGACCAGTTCACCGTTGACATGTTCCAGGGCGGTGCCGGAACCTCTACCAATATGAATGCCAACGAGGTCATTGCCAACCGGGGTCTGGAGATCATGGGCCATCATAAAGGCGAGTATCAGTATCTGCATCCCAATGACCATGTGAATTGCTCCCAATCCACCAATGACACCTACCCCACGGCAATAAAACTTGCGGTACTGCTTTCCCAGAAAAATCTGGTGCGGGCACTGGAAGAACTGCGCAATTCCCTGGAAAGAAAGGCTGACGAGTTTAAAGACGTACTGAAGATGGGACGCACCGAAAATCAGGATGCGGTTCCCATGACCCTGGGTCAGGAATTTTCCGCCTATGCGGTCATGATTGACAGCGCCATCAGTTCCATTATCCAGGCGGGAGATGCATTTCGGGATGTGAACATGGGGGCAACAGCCATCGGTACAGGCATAAACAGTCCGCCGGGTTACTCCGCCCTGGTGGTGGCAAATCTCACCCAGGTCAGTGGTTTTCAGTTGCGACGGGCAAAAAACCTGGTGGAGGCCACCCAGAATGCCGGCATTTTTGTCCATATGTCTGCCAATCTCAAACTTGCGGCAGTACAGATTTCAAAAATATGTAATGATCTGCGCTGGCTCTCTTCCGGCCCCCGCTGCGGCCTGAATGAAATTAATCTGCCCCCTATGCAGCCTGGATCTTCCATTATGCCAGGCAAGGTAAATCCGGTTATCCCGGAATTGATGAACCAGATCTGCTATCAGGTCATCGGATACGACATGGTTGTATCCATGGCAGCGGAATCCAGTGAGCTGGAGCTGTGCATGGGCGAGCCGATCATCGCCTATGACCTGCTGCACGGCATGATGATTCTTAAAAATGGCTGTATCACACTGGTTGCACGTTGTATTGACGGCATCAAAGCGAACCGGGATATATGCCAAAATTATGTCCAGACCAGCATCGGACTGGTCACCGCGCTGGTTCCGGTCATTGGGTATGAACAGTCCGCGTCCATTGCAAAGGAAGCGCTCAAAACCGGCGGGAGTGTATATGACCTGGTTTTGGAAAAAGGACTGCTTACCAGCGCGCAACTGGATGAAATACTGCGCCCGGAATGCATGACCGACCCCAGGGCAATTACAGGGCGAACAGGTTCGTGCTGATATAACGTTCTCCAGTGTCACATACTATAAAAACAATGGTTTTCCCCGGATGACGCCGGCCGGTCTGAAAGGCCGCATGAAAATTGGCGCCCGATGAGATGCCGCAAAGAATTCCGCATGATTTGGCAAGGGTTCTGGCACCATTTATGGCATCTTCTCCTTTGACCGGAAAAATCCGGTCGACCAGATCCCGGTTCAGGTTCGCCGGGATAAAACCGGCACCAATGCCCTGGATGGCGTGGGGACCGGCTTTCCCGCCGGAGAGCACCGGCGATTCAGCCGGTTCCACGGCAACGGACATAAGATCCGGCTGTTTGCCCTTGATATATTCCGTTACCCCGGTAAGGGTGCCGCCGGTACCCACCCCTGCCACAAAAATATCAACCCGGCCTTGTGCCGCCTCCCAGATCTCAGGCCCGGTGGTGGTCCGGTGGGCAGCCGGATTTGCCGGATTTGAAAACTGGTCAGGCATATAGGCATTCTCATGGGCTGCCACCATCTCGGCCGCTTTATCCACGGCACCCTGCATGCCAAGGTGTCCCGGGGTCAGAATCAGTTGTGCCCCTAAATGGCGCAACAATTTTTGGCGTTCCAGGCTCATGGTTTCCGGCATGGTCAAAGCAAGCTTGCACCCTTTTATACGGGCCACAAACGCCAGCGCAATACCGGTATTTCCCGAGGTGGGTTCCACGATCAGTGTGTCCGGTCCGATCTGTCCGCTTTTCAGACCTGCCTCAATCATGGCAAGCCCGACCCGGTCCTTGACGCTGCCCAATGGATTGAAATACTCCAGTTTGGCAAAAAGATCTGCCCCGCATTCCCGGGAAGGTGCTTCCAGATAAACCAGGGGGGTATTACCGCAGGCCTGGGTGATATTGTTAATTGCTTTCAAGGATCGTCTCCTTTTTTTGGCTTTTAATAATCAGGCGGGGCTCTTCCATAAATATTTTGGTATCTGCCGGAATTGAGTGTGTGAGCCATACGTTTCCGCCCACAACGGACCGTGCCCCGATAACGGTGTCGCCCCCGAGCACCGTGGCCCCGGAGTAAACAATCACATCATCTTCAATGGTGGGATGCCGCTTGGCCCAGCGCAACTTTTCCCCCGCATCCCTGGGCAGGGACAACGCCCCAATGGTGACATTCTGGTAGATGCGCACATTGTCACCGATCACAGATGTTTCCCCGATGACAACGCCGGTTCCGTGGTCAATGACAAAGCGCTCACCAATGGTGGCGCCCGGGTGAATATCAATGCCGGTCAGGCTGTGGGCCAGTTCCGACATGATCCTGGGCAGTTGCGGGATATCAAGCTGGTGAAGGATCCTGGCGATCCGGTGAACCGTGATGGCATACAGGCCCGGATAGGAAAAAATAATTTCATCGTGGCTTTTGGCGGCCGGATCGCCGTCATAGGCGGCCCTGACATCGGCGGATAATTTCTTCCGCAGAACCGGAATCTGTTCGATCACCGTGAACGCGGCCTCATTGCCCCGGCGCTCACATTCCGAACAAACCCTGTCATATCTCAGGCAGTCATGGCGCAGCACATGGATGACCTGCCTGGAAAGGATGTCATAGAGCCGCGTGATTTCCTGGCCCATATGGTAGGTCAGGTTGACACTGTCCACTTTTTCATTTGAAAAATATCCGGGGAACAGAATATTTCTTAATTTTTCAATCATATCCCCGACTGAGGTGGAAAAATGGATGGGTTCATCACCAATGTGGGCAAAGCATTCAGGATCATCCAGTGTATTGATGATCCGGTCAATGACCCCGGGAAGGGCCGTTCTTTGAACATTCCGGATTCGTGTGCCCACACATCGGCACAGATTGTCTTTTTTATCTGGCAGACTCATTTTTCTTAACTCCCCTGCATATCATCAAACAATGCCAAGAATACATCACAACTTCGGCACTCTTCCATTTTCTTGTCCCAGGAACCATGGGTTTTACCCCCGCACCGGGTGCCGTTGACAAACCAGCACACATCCCCGGATTTGAATTCATAGGCCGGGCATTGGTTCATCTGCTCTTCCGGGCATTGCAAAAGGTCCCAGCACTTTTTTTTCTCGCCGGTCCGCTGCAGGGTGCGGGAGAGCAGAAAATAGATCTGTCGCTCCACATGGCCCGGAATTTTACGCCATCCCTGCTCATAGCTGTGGACTGCTTTAATGGATATCCCTAGAAGCTGGGCCATCTCTTTCTGGGTACGGTCTAAACGAGATCTGAATATTTTAAATTCCTTGCTGGTCATAGGTTCTTTCCACAAATCATTAAGTTTATGCGCTAAGGTATGCCACAATGTGGTAATTGTCAAACTATCGCAATCCCTTTATGCTTTTTAATGACAAAAACTTAAATTTTTTGTTAACCTTATCCTGGAATTAAAAACCTTTAAACATAAAACCACAAATCAACTTTATTCGGGAGTTTTTTTAATTATATTATGAAACCAATTGATTTCACAGAACATCCAGAGGGAGGCAGATTTCGTGAAGTTTTTAGATCCGCCGGAACAGTGTCAAAACATGATGGCACGATAAAATCAGCGTTGACTCACATTTATTTTTCGTTAGATCAGGGAGAAATAAGCAGATTCCATAAAGTTTCTTCTGATGAGGTGTGGAATCTCTACCAGGGAACAGGAATTAAACTGTATACATGGGATGGGACAAACACGCCACCCCAATGTGTTACGTTATCTGCTTGCGACAATTGTTTCTGCCATGTTGTCCCTTCTGGTTTCTGGCAAGCGGCAAAACCTATTTCCGAATCGGTCTTGGTGGGCTGTTCGGTTGCTCCTGGTTTTGAATTTTCTGATTTCACACTTATGGATCTAAATTCCCAGGAAGCAAAGAAGCTTATTTCATTAGCGCCAAAGATGGCCGAATATATCGCTCCCTGACAATCAAAATGCACCGGGCGAGCCGGTGATTCAGATGTTAAAATATTTCTTGATCAATACCAGCCTAAAGTTTATCCTTCGACATACAAACTTTAAAACAAGGAGTTCACAATGCCCGTTATCACCATCTCAAGAGGTTCTTACAGTCGCGGAAAGGAAGTCGCTGAAAAGGTGGCCGCAGAACTGGGGTATGAATGTATTTCCCGGGATATTCTGCTGGAAGCATCGGAAGAATTCAATATTCCGGAAATCAGGCTGGTCAGGGCGCTTCATGATGCGCCCTCGGTTCTTGAAAGATTCACCCACGGCAGGGAACGCTATGTAAGTTATATCCGTAAAGCGCTTTTACAGCATATTCGGCAGGACAACGTTGTATATCACGGACTGGCAGGACACTATTTTTTACTGAATATCCCAAATGTTCTGAAAATCAGAATTATATCGGATATGGAAGAACGTGTGAAAGAAGAAGTCAGGCGGGAAAATATTACCGGGGAAAAAGCACGTTATATTCTGAGAAAAGATGATGATGAACGAAGAAGATGGGGACTTCGGTTATACGGAATTGATACATGGGACAGCAGACTTTATGATATGGTCCTTAATATAAAAAACCTTTCGGTTGAGGATGCCGCAGATCTGATCTGCCGGGCGGTTCGAAAACCCAATTTTGAAACCACACCTGAATCGGAAAAAATCCTTGATGATGCGCTTCTTTCTGCAAAAATCCATGCTGCGCTTGTGAAAATAGCTCCGAAAAGCATCGTCACTGCCGATGACGGTGTTGTAAGCATCAGTGATTCGGAAGGTCTGTCGGACATAAAAAATGATGCATTTAATGAAATAAAACGCATTGCGGAAAATGTTGACGGGGTTAAAGAGGTGATTATGAATATGCACAGAAAAACCGATAACCATCATTCTGTCAATCCTTTCCACAATATATGACGAGGATGCCGGATAATCCGGTAAAGAATTTTAAAATTGTGGTGGCCTATGATGGCACTAACTTTTTCGGGTGGCAGCGCCAGACTGATAAACCCACCATCCAGGGCGAGATTGAACGCATATTATCCACCATTTTAAACCAGGACATTAAGATCCACGGCTCCGGGCGTACAGATGCAGGTGTTCATGCCCGGGCCCAGGTCGCCCATTTCCATGCAAAGACCCGGCTTGCCCCGGATATCATTCAAAAAGGGGTGAACAGCCTTGTGTCCGGTCCCATTGTGATCCATGACTGCTGTCTTGCAGCGTCTGATTTCCATGCCCAGTACCATGTCCTTTCCAAAGAGTACCGGTATTACATATTGAACAGGGAAATCCCCACTGCCATTGGCCGGGATTATGTATGGCATGTCAAACCGGTTCTGGATATTGACATGATGAATCAGTGTTGTGAATACCTTGTGGGCGAACATGATTTTAAAGCCTTTGAGAATACAGGCAGCCCAAGATCTTCCACCGTAAGAACGGTTTTCAGTGCAAGCTGGGCAAAGATGCCTCACGATCGGCTGGAATTTTGCATCTGTGCCACAGGATTTTTAAAAAACATGGTCAGAAATATAGTGGGTACGCTGAAAGATGCCGGTACAGGACGGATTAATCCGGAAATGTTCAATAAAATACTCTATTCGTGTGAACGTCCCCTTGCCGGAGCGACTGCGCCTTCAAGGGGACTGTTTTTACATCACGTAAATTATTAATTAGAGATGCTATATTTCGGATTCCCGGATTCTGGTTATATGAAGGTTATAATAGGCAATGATGTCACGGCGGTAAAGCATGCCGATAAACTGCCCCGGATCATCCTCATCCACCACAGGCAGTGCATCAATGTTTTTCTTTGTCAGTTTGAGCAGTACCGTGTTCAGATCTTCGGACAAGGTGGTTGTAATCATACTGGATACCATAATATCCTTCATGACGACCAGTTGCTCAAGATCACTTGAAAAAAGGACCTCCCGGACATCTGTGGAAGAAAAAATGCCGCATAATTTTCCCTGGTCATTCATGACGGGAAAATATCTTTGTTTGGTGGTTTGAAATATTTTTTTAAACTGACAGAAACTCATGTCCTGGTTCAGGCATCTGACTTCCTTGATCAGCGTTTTAAGTTTTTCCACTTTTATGGTTTGAAGAATATCTATCATAAATTCTCCGGCATGAAGCGGCGAATCCACCCGCGATTTTACCTGATTTTCATAAATAGACCACTTTGTTGATAAAAGGTAACACACCGAACAGACCAGAAGGCTTGGCAGCAGAAGGTGATAGGAGTTGGTCATCTCACTGACAAATATAATGGTGGATATGGGGGCGTTGGACACAGCCGTGAAAAATCCTGCCATACCAACGATAACAAAGGCGCCGGGCTGGGTGATCACCGTGGGCAGACACATGTGGAAAAACTGCCCTACTGCCCCGCCCATGGCTCCGCCGATGACAATCGAAGGCCCGAACACACCGCCGGAACCGCCGGACCCAATGGAAAACGACGTGGTAAAAATTTTTCCTATAGCCAGTGCTAAAAGCACGGAGATGGTCAGCTGATTGAAAATGGCATTCTGGGCCATGCCGTATCCGAACGCCAGGGTTTCGGGAATGAAAAACCCGATAATGCCGGTCAAAAGCCCGCCAATGGCAGGTTTGATATGGTTTGGAATTTTCAGTTTCCTAAACAGGTGTGTCGTCCCGTAAAACACTTTAATATATAAAACGCCGGTAAGCACCAGAACTACGGCAAGGGCAAGATAGGGACCAAGTTGCAGCGGATTGTGAAATTTAAACGCCGGGGACTCAAAAAGCGATCCCCATCCGAAAGCCAGACAAAAGGTACAATAAGCCACCACAGAGGAGATACCTGCCGGAATGATGACCGAAGACTCAAATTCAGGATCACGGTAGAGTACTTCTGCGGCAAAAAGCGCGCCGGCCAAAGGCGCTCTGAAGATACTGCCCACACCGGCACCGACGCCTGCGGCCATCATGATGCACCGCTCCCGTTCAGACAGGTTGAACCTGGTGGCCAGAAAAGATCCGAATCCGCCTCCGATCTGGGCAATGGGGCCTTCCCGGCCCCCTGAACCGCCGGTGGTCAGTGTAATGGTGGAGGCAATGGTTTTGATAATCGGAATCCGTGACCGGATAATGCCGCCCTTGCGATGGAAGGCGTCAATTGCGGCATCCGTGCCATGCCCCTCGGCCTCGGGGGCAAAGGTATAAACAAGCCACCCGGAAACAAGCCCGCCCAATGCCGGTAAAAATAATAATACCCACTTGTTGAACGGTGTATCCGTGTGGGGCAGCAGCAGATGTTCGCCTGCAGGTCCCTGGGGCCTGTATCCGGCCATCATATCCATGAAATAGTGCATGCCAAGGCCGCACAGGTAATGGAACAGAATCGCCCCAAGGCCCGACATGACGCCTATCAGGACAAAATAGAATACCCATTTGCCGGCATATTTGAGATCAACATCACTTTTTCTGCTTAACTTCATTGTCTGCCCTGCATCGCTTGTCCCGGCAAAACCGCCTGACGAAAATCAGATCAAACAGTTTTTAAAGACCAGGATTGTCCGGATATTGCCAGTTTCCGGTTCAGGTTAACGCCTAGGTTATCCCCATATTTTTAATCTGCCTCCCATTGTAACATCCCCTAAAAAATTTTACTTATCTCAGATCATTGATCCCTGAAAGGATAATGTCAAATAAAGTTTTTACATCCTTTTCCTCCAGGCATGAAAAAGCCACCCGAAGATTGTCTTCTCCAATGGAGATCAGACCCGTACCATAGTTGTCAAGAAGATGACGCCTTAACGATTCTGCATTCACACCCTTAACACGGATACACACAAAATATCCTGAATTAAACGGATAGACATCAAAACCCTCCGCATATTTGGGATCTTTGAGTACCTCTTTGATGGCAGTGGCCCGGGATTTGAGCAGGTCAAACTTTTCCTGTTTAAGAATTTTATAGTTTGCATCTTCCATGGATTTAACAAGAATGGTCTGGCTTAAATGGGAACAGTTTGAGATGTTGCCCCGGATGCATCCGGCTGTCTTTTTTTCCAGGACCCTATACACCCTGTCAAGGTTGGCATCTGCTGCAACCCCGTAAGTGGTAAACCCGGTTCTGAACCCCATGACATAATCTTCCTTGGTGGGTCCGTCGAGTTTGACAGCCAAAAGCCGGCTCGCTTTGCCGGCAAGTTTGGCAAACAGAGACTCTTTGGATGTTTCCTCTTCGAAAAACAGTCCAAAATAGGCGTCATCACAGGCTGCCACCACATTGGTGCCCTTTTGTGCCACATCAATGAGGATCTGAGCAACACGGGTCGCCTCTTCCCTGCTTAAGGTATACCCGGTCGGATTGTGGGGGAAATTAAGTATGGTAATGATCTTGTCATTGTGTGCCGCCTGTTCCCTGATCACACGCTCGAAATCATCGATGTTAAAATGGGTCAGTGCGTCGTCATAGGACTTGTATGTAACAAACCGGGCACTATTGCGGACACAGAAAATCATGTTGTAGTTGCCCCACATCATATCCGGCATGACAATAACATCGTTGGCATTTACCCACATGTCAGACAATATGGAAACCCCGTGGGTGATACCGGATGTGACAACGGGCAGGCTGACGGCAGTTCCCCCAAGGGAAGGATTTTTAACATACAGTTCCTTAAGCCATTTTTCACGCAGTTCCAGCAGCCCGAATGAGGACGCATAGGACAGGTAATTATCCGGTTCAATTTCTGTAATGTATTTTGTCACGGAAGGAAGACTTAGAACGCAACTGCCCTGCCTTGCGATGCCGATGGTGGCGTTGATCCTGTGAGCCTTTAATTTTGCTTCAGCGCTCTGGGTTAAAATACCCTCGGGGAAGAACAGATTTTTCCCCATATCAGAAAGCATTTCATACACATGGGGCGCAGCCTGTTTAATTGTGTTATTCAATTCCTGGGCAATTGGATTCATGATTTAACCTGTAAATTAGTATTATCCAGTTCAGTGAAAAATGTATATCTGTACCTGAAAAAAAGAAAACCCTGCAGTCAGACCCAAGGAAGGCCAAGGAAAACTGCAGAGTTTTTTCATGTACAGAATTAGTTGTGTTATCTTCGTTTGGATGCCTTGATGGGGTTAAGTTTCTGTTTTTTGGTTTCGGTGGCGGTTTTAACATGGGTGGCCATGTTGCAGTTGCCGTTTTTCCATTTCAGAGACGGATCAGGTGCAGCCGTGCAGTAAACGCCGGTGGCGAACTCCCCGCTTTTCTGGCATCCTTTGCATTCATCAATAATGGGAAGGCAGCTGCCTTCGTTATAGCTGCAGCCCTGGGCAGTCATGAATACACAATCCTGGCCTTCTCTAACAGTTGTACAAATCATAATCGTCTTCCTGTTTCAGTGTTATATTTCATTACATTATTATAATGATGTTATAAATTTCAAAATAAAACCGGTTTTTTATATAAAACCGGGAAAAATAAACCGTACCCAACTATCACAATGCTACTTTAATTGTCAACTAATTATTTTTAAACAAATATTTGTTCCATGGTAAATTCGGGTTCTGTCTCTTGTGGGCAGATCTTTTCTGATGTATAACATGAAAACGCCAGATATCATAACCTTAACCATATCCAGTCTAATAATAATTCGGGAAAACCAATGATCATAGACGATGCTGTTCAAGTTCTGAAGATGGAAGCCCAGTCGCTTCTGGACCTTATTGAAAAACTAAATATGGATTTCCAAACTCTTGTCAATGCAATCTGCAATGCAAAAGGACGGGTCATTATTTCGGGAATCGGAAAATCGGGGTTAATCGGAAGAAAAATTGCTGCCACCTTAAGCAGTACGGGAACCAATGCCATGTTTCTTCATCCGGTTGAGGCGGTTCACGGGGATCTTGGCATGGTCAGCCGAAATGATATATTCATTGCCATCTCAAATTCCGGTGAAACCGGAGAACTTAACCAGCTGTTGCCGGTGATCCGGCAGGTGGGCTGCAGGATTGCAGGATTTACGGGAAAGCCAGAATCCACCATGGCAGGGTTTTGCGATCTGATTATAAACACCGGCGTAGAAAAAGAGGCCTGCCCCTTGAATATGGCACCGACCTGTTCAACCACAGCCCAGCTGGCCATGGGAGATGCCCTGGCCGTGGCCCTGATCAAAAAGAAAAAGTTTAAAAAAGCTGATTTCATGCGTTCCCATCCCGGCGGCACACTGGGACAGCGCCTGTCAGGCAAGGTCCGCGAGCTGATGCTTGAAAAATCAGGCGTGCCTTGTGTGCAAACAGGTGCCACCATGGCCCAGGCCCTTGCCTGCATGGATGCTCACCGCCTGGGTGCTGTTTTTGTACTTGATTCGGCTGATAAACTCATGGGAATACTTACTGACGGGGATGTCCGGCACTGGATTGCAAAAGGAGGCGGTAGGGCCGACACCCTTCTTGTGGATGAGGTGATGACCCGCTCCCCAAGACATCTATTCCCAGATTCTTATCTGTATGATGCCCTGAATTTAATGGAAAAATATGAAATTACGGTTTTGCCCATCCTTGGGGAGAACGGCTGTCTTAGAGGCTTGCTGCATCTCCACGATATCCTGGGAAAGGGAACCTTTAAATTTAATGGAGGCAATCAATGAAACATATGAACATCAACACCATCATTCCTGTTTTAGGCCCTGCCCGGATTCCGTCTCCCCTGGTTTCCCAGGGCGTAGCCTGTGAGGGTGCAGCCTGTGACGGCAAAACCCGGTTCATGAAAGATGAAGACAGAATCCGCGTTGATGTCAAGGTTGACCATATTGCCCAAGAAAAAGAAGACGGCATACTCAGTTTTGAACAGGCCGGCCCCCGGGAAAAAATTTACTTTGACCCCAGCAAACTCAAGTGTGCGGTGGTTACCTGCGGAGGACTTTGCCCAGGGCTGAACGACATTATCCGGTCGATAGTGCTTGAATTGTCCCATGTGTACGGGGTTAAAAATATTTATGGTATTCGCTACGGACTCCAGGGCTTTATCCCCAAATACGGCCATGACCTGATCGAGCTTAACCCGCAACAGGTGTCAGGCATTCAGAATACCGGAGGCTCCATGCTGGGCTCATCCCGGGGGGGCCAGGATATCGGGGAAATTGTGGACTGCCTGGAACGTATTGGGGTGGGGCTGCTTTTCATGGTGGGCGGCGACGGAACCCTCATGGCCTCCAAGGCCATTGGTGATGAAGTATTAAACCGCGGACTGAAGATTTCCGTGGTTGGCATTCCAAAAACCATTGATAATGATATCTTCCTGGTTTCCCGTTCCTTTGGCTTTGATTCAGCCGTGGATGTGGCCACCCTGGCAATCAAAAGCGCCCATAACGAAGCAGAGGCTTATCCCAACGGTATCGGCCTGATCAAGCTCATGGGCAGGCATTCGGGATTTCTGGCAGCCACGGCCGCCCTTGCCCAGCCTGATGCCAATTTTGTACTCATTCCTGAAGAAGAAATCATGCTGCATGGCGAAAACGGGCTTCTGGCAGCTGTGGAGCGGCGTCTGGCTTTAAGAAAGCATGCGGTGATCATTGTTGCCGAAGGAGCCGGCCAGAATTTTTTTGAAGACAAGGATATTGAGCATGATGCATCGGGAAACGTGAAGCTCAAGGATATCGGGCTGTTTTTAAAGGCGGAAATCAGCGCCTATTTTGAATCCAAAGATATCCCCATCTCGTTGAAATACATTGATCCATCCTACATCATCCGCAGCCTGCCGGCCAATGCCAATGACTCGGTGTTCTGCGGACTGCTGGCACGGGATGCCGTACATGCAGGCATGGCCGGTAAAACCAATCTGCTTATCAGTTTCTGGAATAATAATTATGTCCATGTGCCCATGGATGCCTCAGCCGGACGGCGCAAAAAGATGGATCCGTCAGGCAGGCTGTGGCAGTCTGTTCTTGAATCCACAGGCCAGAATTCACTATTCAGTGCCTGAACGGCTGATTTCCATAAACTGATCATCCTTTACGGTAATCAGAAACAACGCCTTGTGCGGGGTGCCGGTCTCGTCAAAACGTGTGCGGCCGGTGGCCCCGTCAAAGATAAATTGGCCTTGGAGGACCTCCTTGAGTTGTCTGCCTGAATTAACATCATCGGCATTGGCTGCCCTGAACAGAATCTGGGCCGTATCATAGGCAACGGCCTCAAGAAAGCCGGGCCTTTCCTGGTATAAATCCTGGAATGCCTTATCAAACCATGCGGTTTCAGGATTGGCACTGCCGGCAAAATATCCGTCGCAGATGATGGTGTTTCTATTATACCTTCTGGTCTCTTTTAAAAAGCTGTCCATGTGCCACAGATTGGTGCCTAACAAGGCAAAGCCCCGGGCGTCATGATATACGAGCTGGGGGAGCATCAGATTGATCCGGGTCACCGAATCCGGGATAAACAGTGCCTGGAAACTTGCCCCCGTATTCCTGATCAACCTTTTGATGGCAGCTGAAAAATCAGTTTTGCTGGTGTCATATACCTGGGCTGCCGTTAATTGGCCTCCAAACTGATCAACCATCACCCGAAACGCCTGCATATACCGGTTTCCATATTTATCGTCCGGATATAAAACAGCCATTCTTCTCAGTCCCAGTTCATGAAAAACATACGTCCCCAAGGCCTGGACCTGCATTTCAGGGGTTATAAAATGGGCAAATATATAATCCCCATATTCAGGGAATTCAGTTTTCTGGGTCAGGGCCATCATGGGAATGCCAAGGGCCTGGGCCTTGTCAGCCGCTTCCCTTGAAACAAAAACAGGACCCAGAATGGAAAAAATATTCTCCTTTCCAAGCTGGTCCACACACATGGCAGCGTGTGCGGAATCTGACATACTGTCCTTGACCACAATGGTTAAATCCTTGATACCGGATTCAGATAGCCGGGCCAGGGCAATCTCTATACCTTTCATGGCCTTTTGTCCGTAAAGTTTATACTTCCCGGACATGGGCAGGATAACCCCCAGCTTCTTTTTATTAAAGGATATGGTGCCCAGACCTGCCAACAGTTCCTTGATCTGCCCGGTCTTGGGATGGCCGGGATATTTTTTAAGAAAAGCATTCAAGACAGTTGCAGCGTTGGCATAATCTTGGCGCCGGGCAAATTGGTACCCGGCCCAGTAATCGAAAAGGTCCTGGGGAATGGAAATATTTGTTATGCCTGAAAATCTTTGAATCTCTTCGGGATCTGTTTTTGATAAAAGCGTTTCAACATCATCAAGAATCATGGTTTTGAAAACAGCGTCACCACCGGCCCCGGATCTTTGGACGAGATCAAGGGCATGACTGTACATGAGCAGGGCCTCCTGGGCAAATCCTTGATCACTTGAAATTCTGGCCTGATTGATCAGTTCCGGGACAGTTGGCTGCGGGGACACAGGATTGTCTACCGGCATCTGGGGAGGCTTAGGAGAAGATAAAACCGGAATGGCATGTTTGGAACATCCGGTCAAAAAAGTAAGCGCAATTAAAATAAATACCGATAAAATAGATACAGAAATTACAAGTTTTATGTATGTTGCGTAAGTCATGAAACTACCATTTTGGGTGTTGTTGTTTAAAACCGTCACGTTTAAATGACCAAATATGATCAAATCAGGACATTATGTCAAAAAGTCTTTTGCCGTTTTAATGGCGTTTTCCGTGTCACCGGCATTGATCCAGATCAGATCCTTTTCCTTGTTAAACCAGGTGAACTGGCGTTTGGCATACCTTCGGGTATCGCGTTTGAGCAGCCGGACCGCCTCTTCCAGGTTGACTTCCCCTTTTAAATACATGCCCATATGCCGGTATCCGATGGACTGCATGGATTTCAATTCCAGGGAATACCCCTGGTTCACAAGTCCTTTCACTTCATCAAGCAGGCCTTTATCCATCATGATATCCACCCGCTGATTGATCCGGTCATATAATAGTGTTCGGTCCATCTGAAGACCAAAGGTAAGGCTTTGGTACCGGTCTGATTTGAAATCGTGGATCTGCTGGCACTGGGAAATGGGAGCCCCTGTGGTTAAAAATACCTCAAGGGCCCTTACAATTCTGAATCCGTCATTGGGATGTATCTTTTCTGCAGCCGCTGGATCGCATGTTGTCAATTGGTCATGAAGTGCCGGTGCTCCCTTGTCTTCAAGAACCCGGTTCAGTTTATCAATTGTTGCCGGGCAGGCAGGTTCCCCTCTGAACAGGCCGTGGAGCAAGGCCCTGATATAAAGCCCTGTACCGCCGGCGACCACAGGCACCCCACCCCGTTTTGTTATATCGGAAATGGCCTGGTCTGCCAGGGCGGTAAACCGTTTTGCATCAAACGTCTCTGCCGGATCAAGGAAGTCAACCAGGTGATGCATGGCAAGCTGCCGCTCCCTTTCATCGGGTTTGGCAGTCCCCACATCCATATATTTATAGATCTGCATGGAATCGGCGCCAATGATCTCGCCACCCAGTTCCCGGGCCAGGGCAATGGCAAAGCCTGTCTTTCCGATGCCTGTAGGACCGCATATGGTGATAATTTTTGTCATGCGCAAGTAATTTTGTTTTTCACCTATTCAACGACAAACTTACAGGTGATGGTTTATATCAACTAAGGGGGACTATATTCAGCGAAACGTTATATATCATGATTTTTGAAGAATGAGAATGAATTAAAGCTTTTACGGGATCGGATTGCCTGAATTTTATGATAGTATTGAAAATGGCTTAATGAAATTCACCGTGTTCGGAATGCTTAACCAGGCCCCCAAAAGAAGATCAACCATGCAGGGTTCGGACGCTTTGTTTTTTTTACCGAACACCTGCTATTCTTTGTTGACATGGATACAATGCTGAGATAAGGTAAGTCTCCAATTGCAAAAGAGACTTTAATAGTGAAGACGGTTTGTCTTAAGATAGGTTAAACACTCAGTTATAATAAACTTTTTTAGGAGGATTTATTAAATGGCAACACTTGATTTTAACGGGAAAACATTCGACATCGATGAAGACGGATTCCTTCTTGACTACAATCTGTACTGCGACGAGTGGGTAGAATATGTAAAAGGCCAGGAAGGCATTGAAGAGATGACCGAAGAGCACTGGCAGCTTGTTAAAGTTCTCCAGGATTACTACGAGAAAAACGGTATTGCTCCCATGGTTCGTGTTCTTTCCAAACTCACCAAGTTCAAACTGAAACATATCTATGAACTGTTCCCCTCCGGACCTGGTAAAGGCGCCTGCAAGATGGCTGGTCTTCCGAAACCGACCGGTTGTGTATAGTTAAAAAATATTTTAAGTTTTTAGCTTGAATTGATAAGGCCCTGTTTAAATCAAACAGGGCTTTTATTTTTCTTTTCAACACATTTTGATAACTGATCACCTGATGATAGAAGACCAGACATCTAAAAATATACTTAACCGGATTCAGACCGATTTCCCAATTCACACAAGGCCTTACAAAATTATGGCCGAAGAACTGGGGCTCAGTGAAGACCAGCTCATTGAACGAATCGAGCAGATGAAACAAGAGATGATCATCCGCAGGATCGGCGGAAATTTCAGCCCTGACCGCCTAGGTTATTATTCCACCTTGTGTGCAGCCCGGGTAGCCCCTGACAAAATTGAACTGTTCACCGCCACCGTTAATGCGTTCAGCGGCGTGACCCATAATTATCAAAGGAATCATCATCGGTACAATATCTGGTTTACGTTTATTGCGCCTTCAATTCAAGAAATTAAAGAAAGTCTTGAAACCATTTCACAAAAAACCGGCGTGACCGAAATTCTCAACCTGCCGGCCACCCATGTATTTAAAATAGCGGCTAATTTTAAAGTCTGATCTATTTAAATTATCGCTCTTCGGACGGGTTGTTAAGTTTTAAGTGTTTGTGGTGTTAGGAAATAAACCTTCCATTACTATAACTTGAGTACAGGTGTCATCATGCAAAAAATTCGTGTGACCCTGGTCATCCAGAACTGCCCTGTAAACCGGTTTGCGCATAATTTTGCCCTGACGGTCAAAGATATTTGTGCCGCAGCACGCCAGAACTGCGATTTTGTTGTGTTTCCTGAAATGAACCTGACAGGTTATGCCCCGGCAGATGTTCGCAATGCCGTTGCCCTTGATTCCGGATGGATGGATGAACTGAACCGGCTTGCACTGAAACACGATATCGCCATACTGACCGGGCTTGTTGAAAAAGCGGGGTCAGGAAAAATATATGCCACGCATCTGGTGTTTCGTCCGGATCAGCCCGTGGCCCGGTACAGAAAAATTCATCTGTCTCCATTTGAGGCCCCCTATTTCAGTTGTGGAAATGATGTGGGGATCTTTAAATTCAAAGGGGTGCATTTCGGAATCCAGCTTTGTTACGATGCCCATTTCCCGGAATTGTCCACGGCCATGGCATTAAAAAAGGCTGATATTATTTTTATTCCCCATGCCTCGCCAAGGGGAACGCCTGGGGAAAAAAGCGCGTCCTGGAAGCGCCATTTAACGGCCCGGGCGTTTGATAATGCCGTGTTTGTGGCAGCCGTTAATCAGGCAGGTAAAAATGATGCAGGACTTAATTTCCCCGGAATTTCCATGATGGTCAGCCCTGACGGATTCCTGGCAGCTGAAAACATCGCCTACAAAAACAAGATGCACACCCATGTGCTGGACATGTCGTTACTTGAACATATCCGTACCCATAAAATGAGATATTTTTTGCCCAACAGACGGGCCAATCTCATTGGAGAATAAGTCTTTGAAACAGCAATTTCAAAATAAACGGCGTCTTGTTTTTATACTTTATTCTTTACTGTTCTTTAATTTTTGTGCGCCAGCCAAATCTTTTACAAGGGCGTTGCGGTTCTGGATATAGGCGTTGCGCATGGCTGTGTAAGGATCTATTGCGGCTTCTTTGAATGCGTCATACTCCCCGATGTGAAATGATGTCCAGTTCACCTTTTCAAGCCCCGCAGCTCCCCCGGATAATTCCCAGGGCTGTACATAATTGAGGGGATCAATAAACCAGTCCCCTGCCCTGCCCACGACATCCCTCAAGGAACTGGGACCAAGAACGGGCAGCATCAGAAAAAATCCGTTGCCAATGCCGTATGATCCAAGGGTCTGGCCAAAATCTTCATCCTGAAGCCTTATGCCCACATACTTCTGGGCGAAATCATTCAATCCGCCAAAACCAAGGGTTATGTTGATGAAAAAGGCGGAGAATTCCATGCCTGCAGCTTCACCTTTGCCCTGGAGCAGGTTGTTAACAAAACGGATGGGGAAAAACAGGGTGTTAAAAAAATTTTTAATCCCTTTACGGGCAACGGTGGGGACGACCCGGACATACCCCTTTGTCAGCGGCTTTAAACCATACATGTAAAGTTTATCGTTAAAGACGAATACAGCACGATTCAATCCTTCAAGGGGATCTGCTATCATGGCATGGTTGTCCTGACCTGCCTGATCCTTCTGAAAAATATCTACCTCAAATTCGTCATCCTCTGCCGTATATGCCAGGGTAGCTGGGGCGGCTGCCGGATCAGAGCCCGGAAGATCAGAACCCGGATCAGAACCTGTAGAAGAAGCCGCTTGTCCGGTTTGACCGACTGTATTACCGGCAACGGCAAGGCCTGGGATCAGCGTCAGGATCATAACAATAAGAACCAGATACGCATGGGTCAGATAAAATTTCATACATATTTCTCCTGCGATTTTCATCTGTTCATCAATCAGTGTTCATTTTTAAAGATAAATTTTCTGACCAGTGATTCAATATCCAGAGTAGATTCGGTATTATTAAACGCATCTTTATCTTCAAGCATAATATCAGATCCGCCCGGAGAAATGGAAATATATTTTTCGCCGATGATGCCTGCGGTTTTTACAGAGGCGATGCTGTCTTCGCTGAGTTGTATCCCCGGGTTGATCCTGAAGGCAACCTTTGCCTCCAGGCGCGTTTTGTCCAGCATGATGTCAGAAACATTGCCGATCTCAACACCGGCCATCTCAATACTGGCACCGGTTTTCAAACCGCTGACAGAGGTAAAATATGCATACAGTGTATACCCCTTTGGGCTGAACAGCCGGACACCACCCAGGACAACCGTAAGATACCCCGCACACAAAAGGCCGATAAGAACAAAGACGCCTACATATAATTCCTTATTAATTGATTTCATGAACCTGTCCTTAATTTTTTTAACGTATCAGGCCTCTTTTCCTGAGATAAAGGCGTTTACTCTTTCATTGTCAGTCTGGAAAATGCCATCACTTTTTCCAAAGTAAATAATTTTACCCTGGTCAAGCATGGCCACACGCTGTGATATGGCAAATATCTGCGGGATGCCGTGGCTGACAATAACAGCGGTAAACCCGAATTCTTTCTGGTATGTGGAAATCATGGCATGAACACTGTTTCTTCTCACCGGATCAAGTCCTGAAGTGGGCTCGTCAAAAAGCACGGCAACAGGCTCGGTAATCAGGGCCCGGGCAAGGGCCACACGCTTTCTGATCCCTCCGGACAACTGGGCGGGATATTTATTTTCGTGGTTGCTGATCTCCAGCATCTGCATTTTTTCCTTTACCCGCTGACGGATCTGATCCATGGGCACTTTTTTTTTCTCGGTTAACGGCAGGGCAATGTTTTCCCACACCGTTAAGAAATCAAACAGGGCGTTATCCTGAAACATATATGATATCTGCCTGTAAAATCTATGTCTTTGCGTATTGTCCATTTGATTTGTGGGCATACCATCCACGCAGACCTGACCTGAATCCGCCTGCATCAGACCAATAATATGTTTGAGCAAAACAGATTTTCCAGTACCGCTTTTACCGATTACACAGGTAACCAAACCCTTTTCAATGGTAAGATTGACGCCGTCAAGCACATTATTACCTGAAAAACTTTTGTGAAGATCTATCAGTTCAATAAAAGGCTGAGTCATGATTAAACCAGAAAAAAGGTGATGATGTAATCGGAGACCAGAATAAGGATACAGGAATTGACAACCGCATGGGTGGTGGCCAAGGACACGCTTTTAGCGCCCTTTCCTGCCTGGGGCCCGGAAAGATGGGCAAAAAAACCTTTATAACAGCACATGGTAGAGACAATCAAGCCAAATACCAGGGCTTTGATAAACCCGCCGGCGATATCGGCAAGTTCAATGCTTCGGATCACTCTGTCCATGTATATATAGCGATTGATGCCCAGCATCATGACACCGGACAGAAACCCGCCGAATATGCCCGTAACATCAAAAAGCGCGGTTAAAAGCGGAAAACTGATAATGGATCCTGCCAGGCGGGGAGAAAAGGTAAACCGCACCGGATGGATATCCATGGTTTCAAGGGCGTCAATCTGTTCCGAAATCCGCATGACACCGATTTCCGCAGCCATGGCTGACCCGGCTCGAGCCGCGATCATGATGGCGGCCAGCACAGGCCCGAGTTCACGGATAAGGGTCATGGCAACGGCTGATCCAAGGGCAGCTTCGGAACCGAAATCCACCAGGGTGTAATACCCTTGAAGCCCTAAAACCATGCCGGTGAATATGGCGGTTAAAACAATGACAAACATCGATTTTGCACCAATAAACCAGACCTGTTCCATAATCTTGGACGTCTGAATAAAAGGCACAAAAGTTTGGCAGATACCCTGGAAAAAGAAGATGGATATCCGGCCAATGGACCGGATGCCGTCAATGCAGGCTAAGCCTAATTTTTCAATATACAGTTTTAACATGGTCTCACTTTATAAGCGTTCTTTTTTCAAAAGACAAGCGGTTTAAAGGTGATGCCCAGGACGATAAACGCCGGAACAGGATCATGAATGGATGCCAATTTTACCCTATTTAATTTCGGATGATATCGCTGTTATGTTTTTTGGGTCGATATGACCTCCTCTGCACGATTAAAATTTGAAGGCAATTTTATCTATTTTAACCATTCCCGGGGTACGGTAAAAATAAAATTTCTTGCGGCAAAAGATGTTTTAAAATGTAAGATTATATGCTAAAAATACCCGTATTTATTAATATTTAAGATGGTAACGTGGCCTATTTTCAGCATTTTTTCAACTATTAATCCGCCTTTCAAGTCAGGAATGAAATTATTTAATGGATAAAATACAAATCAACGGGGGCCGGCAGCTAAAAGGGGAGGTCTTTATCAGCGGGGCCAAGAATGCTGCACTCCCACTTATTGCATCAAGTCTTCTCGTGGATGGGGTATCCACATTTGAAAATGTACCCCGGCTGATGGACATCTCCTCAATACGTATGCTGCTTGAAGATCTTGGGGCGTCCTGTGAATTTGAAGGCCACACATTTACGGTTGACGGGTCCGGGATCGATAAAATAGAGGCTGAGTATGAACTGGTCAGAAAGATGCGGGCCTCTATTCTGGTACTAGGTCCGCTTGTGGCAAGGTTTGGCAGGGCCAAGGTTTCCATGCCCGGAGGATGTTCCATTGGCGCCCGTCCTGTAAATATGCATCTTTCCGGTCTTGAAGCGTTGGGGGCCACCATTTCAATTGACAGCGGATACATTGACGCAAAGGCAGAAGGGGGGCTGACTGGAAATGAAGTCTATTTTGACATCCCCACGGTAACTGGTACGGAAAACCTTATGATGGCCGCAGTTTTAGCCAAAGGCCAAACCAAACTGAGGAATGCGGCAAGGGAGCCTGAAATTGTCTGTCTGGCAGACGCATTGAACCGGATGGGGGCAAAAATCAGTGGTGCCGGCACCCCCATTATCACCATCGACGGGGTAAGTCGCCTCCATGGCGCGACTTGCCGTGTGATACCGGACCGAATTGAAACAGGCACGTTTATGGCGGCGGCGGCGGCCACCCGGGGAGATGTGATAATCCGCGACTGTGTACCGGATCATCTAGGCGGTGTGATCAGCAAACTTAAGGTCACAGGGGCGTCAGTTGACACCTTTGAGGATAAGATACATATTAAAGGCAGCGAAACGATCAAAAATATTGACATCAAAACCCTGCCGTACCCTGGATTTCCCACAGATATGCAGGCCCAGTTCATGGCATTGATGACCATTGCCCAGGGCAACAGCGTGATTCATGAATCCATCTTTGAGAATAGGTTTATCCACGCCAATGAATTGCTGCGCATGGGTGCTGATATCAAAATTTCCGGCGGAAATATAGCCAATGTCAGGGGCGTGCGCCACCTCCAGGGCGCACCTGTCATGGCATCGGACCTTCGTGCCAGTGCTTCCCTTGTTATTGCAGGCTTGATTGCGCAGGGCACCACTGTCATCAGCCGTGTTTATCATATGGACCGGGGCTATGAGACCATTGAAAAAAAATTTGAAGGTCTGGGAGCAGATATTAAAAGAATCTCATCCTGACATAATTTTTATCCAAGGAGGGCATAAGTGAACACAAGGCACAAGTTAACACTTGCGCCAATGCTTTTTGTCCTCCTGTCCTTTATAGCCGGTGACCTGGCAGGTTGCTGTATACCGGTCCCGCCCCGGATCTGCTATATTGCGGTGTGTTTGCTTGCCGCAATTGTCTTTATGCTATCCAAGCGTGATAAATTTATTCTTCTATCATGTCTTGCGGCTTTTGGATTGACAATGTTTCGCATGGCAGGTCTCTGCTCCAGCGATTATTCTGACCCGCACATTGTCAAATTCTGCAACGGTGAAACCTACCGTATCTCAGGCATCATTAATTCTATCCCTAAAAAATATCAAAATAAAACCAGGTACACGATGGATTGCACGGGTATCTGTGCTGATAATACGGTTGTAACACCGGCTGAAGGAAAATTGATTTTAACCCTGTACCATGATGCCAACACGCAACCTGTACCGTCTCTGCTTTTTGGCGAACACATTATTGTGACTTCAAAAATCAGGGCCATACGCAATTTTTCCAACCCCGGCGGGTATGATTACGAATTCAGGATGCGCCTTCGAGGCATAACCGGCAGCATTTATGCCAATTCGCACACCATTGTGAGGACAGGCAAGGTTGACAGCAGTTCATTTGCCCGGGGCATGCGATTTCTGCAAAGAACCCAGGACCGCTTTTCGAACCATGTTGCCAACGCCGCCAAAAACACAGATGACAGGCAGCCTGATTTTTTTTCCAACCAGGCCAGAGCTGTGCTTACCGCCCTGGTTACCGGACAAAAAGAGATGATCCATGAAAAAACCCGTGATAATTTTTCCAAAGCAGGCCTTTCACACGTTTTAGCGGTTTCAGGCTTGCACATGTCCCTTGTCGGACTTGGTTTTTTCTCTATTTTTATTTTTATATTAAACCGGCAACCGTCTTATGTCATAACAGGCCGTGCAAAAAAAACAGCAGGCATTCTCACCCTCTTGCCGTTGACTGCCTATGCCTTTTTTGCCGGATTTTCACCATCCACCCAAAGGGCGTTGATCATGACAGCAGTCTTTTTAACGGCCTTTCTCATGGAAAAGGAAAAAGATCCTTTAAACACCCTTTACGTTGCTGCAAGTCTGATTCTTATTATTAATCCCGGGGCCTTATTCTCCATCTCTTTTCAACTCTCATTTGCCTGTGTTTTCTTTATCATCTCAGGTTTTATCTTTCTTGGGAGAACCTTGGGCACGCCTGGAAATAAATGGATCAAAAGAATTTCTTTAATGATTTTTACAACCGTGTTTGCAGGCATTGGCGCAGCCCCTGTGACCGCATTTTATTTCAATATGTTTCCCATGGTCCAGGTGGGGACCAACCTTATCATGATTCCTGTAATCGGTTTTTTATGCCTTCCCCTGGGACTGGCAGGACTGATGTTTATGGATTTTCTGCCTGGTCTGTCCCGCCTTTTTTTAACTTTAGATATCCACATGCTTTCATATTGTCTCCGGGCCATTCATTGGATTGCCGGTTTTGACTGGACCTGGGCCAGGGTTGTGACACCACGGCCAATTGAAATTATAATCTATTATGCACTGATACTTTGCCTTGGATTGGCAATCATGGAAAAAAACAAGGCGTTCATATACCTGACTTTCCTTCTGGCTGCGGCAGGCATGGTATCCCTAGGCCAGGGGATGTTAAAAAGATTTTACCCGGGAAAACTGGTGGTGCATACCCTGGATGTAGGACAGGGTAATGCTGCTGTTATCATTGCGCCTGACGGAAAAACCCTGCTCATTGATGCCGGTGGGTTTAGCGGACGTTCCAGTTTTGACACCGGCCGGTATATTGTGGGTCCCTTCTTGTGGAAGAACTGGATTCTGACACTTGATGCTGTTATCCTGACTCATCCGGACTGTGATCATATCAATGGCCTTGATTTTATTTTTGAAAATTTCAGGGTCAGACAATGGATAAAAAATCATGATACATTCTCATCTGTCTTTTTTAAAAATATAATGCGTACCGCTGAAAAAAAAGGCATCAAAATTCATGTCCCAGACTCTGACCCCAGCCGGTTTTCATGGAATCAGGTCAAGATAAGTATTCTTGGCAGAAAAAGCGGCGCCATCGCTGACAACCGCAATAACAACAGTCTTGTTATCCGGCTCGATTTTTTGTCTTTTTCCATGCTCTTTCCCGGCGATATCGAGGGGAAAAGGGAAAGGGAGCTTGCGCATACAAAAAATTTCAGCCTTAAAGCCGATCTCCTTATGGCACCCCACCATGGAAGTTGTTCCAGTTCAAGTAAAATTTTTCTTGATAAAGTAAGTCCGGCAGGAGTAGTAATATCATGTGGATATATGAACAGACATAAGTTCCCCTGCCGGACGGTTTTACAGCGGTATCGGCAAAACAGGATCATGGTTTTCCGAACCGATCTGATGGGAGCTGTTACACTGCAATCTGACGGCTTTGGTTATACCATTAAGGCCCATAGGAAAAATTAACCCCATAGGAAATTTCAACGCATGTATTATATTTATTTCCCTTTTATTTTTATTTTATCCGGCCTGATATTTTTACAATGCAAACGTCGAAATCTTCCTATATGGTGGGCGGCCATTGTATTTGCAGCGCCTGTAACCACCCCGTATTTCATAGTTAAATCCAGAAAAAATAATAAGTTGGTTTTCCTGTTGATTTTTCTGGCCTGCTTTTCCCTTGTAGCTGCCGGGGAAATCTTTATTTATTCCAAAATGAATGCAAAATATAACTATGTGAATTTGCCGCCTGTTACCCAACAGCTTATGCGCTACAGCGAAATCCTTAAACAGACCACCCATAACCTGGATAACGACTTCATTGAATTTGAGCAGCACAAGGTTCAGTCAAAAATAGATAAGCTTGGGCAACTTATTGTATTCATAGGCAAACTTCGCCAGGATATTGATAATAATCAGGCCGCAATTAAACAACTGATTGAGTTTTTGGACCATCATAATGATTCCTTCCTTAAAAATGATTTGAAATGGGTGTATGAAATCAAAAGATACTACAATAACCGCATCGTGATTCAGTACTTTAAAAGCCTTGAAAACTATCTGGATAATTTTGAAATTCTGCTGCAGTTCTGTTACCAGAATTTCGACGCCATAACCAAGGTAGAAAGTGTGGCCCATCTAAAAAATTATGATGCATACTATCTGCGTTACCGCAGGGCTGCTGACTCCCTCAGCCGGTTCAATATCAAACGTATTGAATTTCAGGATGACTTTATAAAAAGATATCCTGAAATCAAAAAGTACCTGCCAGCCCAACGTCAGACACAGACAAAGGCCATCCGGTTCTTGGAATAGGGGGAGGTTTTTAAATATTTCAGGAAAGGCACCACCACCTTGTTTTTATTTCCTCCGGACAAATCATAGGTAATATTGATGACCGGAACCCCGATCTTTTTTTCAATCTGCGAGGCCATGGCCTCGGTGACAAGGCCCGGACAGCAAAATGCCGGATTAACAGCAACCAGCAGGGCCAGATCCGGATGCTCATTCACAATATAGTGGATCTTGAGCAGGTTATCCATGGACTCGCCGGTATGTTCGGGCAGCATGCCGTAAGTTTCAAGGATATGGTCATAGGATGCATTTGCCTTGAGTTCCGTTTCATTGAAAAACGGGGCAAAAAATGGATAATATCTTTTTTCCATTGTTTTTACGGCTGCCAGAAGCGCCTTGTTTGAAATCAGGCTTAAATACTTTCCCTCCTTGAACCATTTTTTAAAATAGGCATTGGCTATGATTTTTACATACTGGTAATAAGGCGTGGTCACGACCTCTCCGCCATTATCCTCAATGAACTGGATCAGGTTCTGATTCATTATCCGGTTGTCCCTGACATACAGGTCCCCGAATATCCCCACCTTGGGCCGTGTTTCTTTTTTCACAGAGATCCTTTCAAATATGGACATGATCTCCTTAAGGGCTTTTTCCTTTGATCCACCCGTGAGAAATGCCGTGCCCATAATGGCGGCAGCGGTGCGCAACGCCGCATCGGTCTGCCCCTTATTTATCTCATAAGGCCTGATTCTGCAGCCGATACTCCTGAAAAGCCCGCCAAACATATAGGCAAAATAGGTGTTGGTTGACGCCTTGAGCCCCAAGTCAAAAAGAGAAAGTTCCCCTAAATAGACCCTGGCTTTTTCAAACCCTTTTCCATGGCGGGTCAAAATTTTCTGGATATGGTAGGGGTACATTTTTATATTGCAGGAAATATCGGATTCATTAAGCCATAAAACCGTGTTTTCCGGGTCAAGCCCATTTTTTTCAACGGTATGGATAAAACCGGATGCCACGGCATTTAAGGGCAGGCACTGGCCGGTATTTGTCAAAAGCGCCTTTTTAAGGGTTTCCTGGCTTTCTTCCATCAACATGGCATTGTACCCTTCATTTTTGATGATATTGACAATGAGGTGGCCTGAGATGGCATCCCAGTTGGGGAAAATTACGGTTTTCTGTTCAATGGTTTTATCAAATTTCGGGATAAATAAAGACGCATCTGTGATCTGAGGGGGGGCATCCTGTTGCCTGTGATTTTCAAAAGCCCTGACAGCAGCTTCTATACGGGTTTCATATCCCACACTGGAGTCGTGTTCATCCAGTTCCAGTACCAGATAGGGCTTGTTTGCCGATGCCATGATCTCTTTGAAGTAATCAACGGCAAAGGCATCAGGCGCACATCTGAAAGATGAAATGTAAACTGGATACAGATTTTGGGTTGTGGTGGCAACAAAAGCTGCTTTTAAATTTTTGACCGCATACTTCCAGTGAATTTGCTTGAGCAATGGTTCAATGGGCGAATAATCAACGCCTTCCAGGTCAATCATGTCATGGAAAAATGTTTTTATGCCCAGATTGGCAAAAATGCCTGGAATATTATTGTTCATGGCAGAAGATAAAACCGTATATGGACGGCCAAGCAGCAGCACGTTCGCTCGGCTGTCAGACCGTTGGGACGCCCACAGTCCGGCAAGGGCGCTTTCCATGAGTTTTTGGGCCGCTAGCGCCCGATCCCAGGCTGATGATATGTCAAGAAAGGATAGGCCTGCTCCGATTTTCTTAAATGTGTCATAAAGCTGCCTTTTTGTATGAAAGCTTGTATACAGATATCTGACCATGGGAGACAGTATTTTCCCCGGGTTTGTCAACCCACTTAAAATTACCGGTGCAAACTGGGTATAGTAGCAGTGGTGACGTCGTACACCTTTTTCATTGGTTTTGTCTTCAAAGTAAAAGGGCAGAAAAATATAATCGCATTTATCCTCAAGAAAACCCACATGGCCGTGCAGCGCAAGGACAGGCGCACAGAATTCGGCTCCGGCAACCTTTTTACCCTGCTTGACAGGATCGGTACACTTGAGACTGGTCAACACATGTAATCCAAGTTCCTTGAAAAAAATCTGCCAGAACTCAAGGTCCTGGGCCATGTGAAGGGCATTGGGAAGGCCGATGGTTATATTTTTCCCATTGTCTTTAAAAACGGGTTGCCCGGGCAGGATTCTGTGGCGCACCTCTCTTCTAAGCCCTAAAAGATCATAACGCCCTGAAGATTTAACGCGTTTTTTAGTCTGGTAATCCCTGCCGCATAAAAATCCATAGGCAAGGGGTTCTGACTTAACTTCAGCAATGGTGATCTTGCAATGGTTGGTGCAAAGCTGGCAAACCTCCTGCCGTACCGGAATGCTCTCTTTCCACAGGTGAAACCCCCTAAAGCCCGATTCCGAGAGCTCGCCTTTTTCCTTCATCTGCCTGGCCATCAGGGCAATACCAAGGGCACCGGTGAGGTGACAGTACCGGGATACATGGATGGGCTTATTCAATTTTTGCTCAAAGGCCGCCACAAGTGCCCGGTTCCGGGCCGTGGCCCCCTGGAACACGACCCGGTCGCCGATCTGGGCAATATTGGCGACCTTGGTCAGATAGTTGTCGCGTACCGAATGAAGCACGGAGGCCAGAATCTCGTTTTTTCCATACCCCTCGGCAAAAAAATAATTAATATCCCTTTCCATGAAAACAGTACACCGGTCACTGGATACAGGTGCCGCAATGCCCTGCGCTCTGTGGGAATACTCGGATAACGGGCAGTTAAGGCGCATGGCCTGTTCTTCAATAAAGCTGCCGGTGCCTGCGGCACATACCGTATTCATGGCCGATGACGTAACCTGGCCGTTTTTTACGAGGGTAAACTTGGCATCCTGGCCCCCGATTTCAATGATGGTATCCACATCCGGGTGAAGATTCACGGCTGCGGTGGCATGGGCCGTGATCTCATCGGGTTCCAGGTCCGCACCAATGATTTTGCCGGAAATACGTCGGCCGGATCCTGTGGTACCACACCCCTGAATCTGGAAAATAACCTTTTTTTCAGCCATGAGATGGTCACAGGCTTTAAATATGTGCTGGACAGCGTTCACGGGCCTTGATGCGGTCCGGGTGTAGAATCCGGCAACAGGTTCACCATCCTGGTCGGTAATAATGCACTTGGTACTGGTGGACCCCACATCAAGCCCTAGAAAACTTTTAACAGTAGCGCCATGAACAATGGGTTTAAAAATTTCAATTTCAACGGATTCAAAATCAAGGGCTGTCACGGATGAAAAATCCGGATAATCAGACAGGGTAAGATCAAGGGCCGGATTAAGGTCTCCTTTTGTTTTTTTCCGGTCCAGGAAAAACTCGCTGACATCATTAAATGACCGGGAAGGTGCATGGGTATTCATTATTTCATCAGCAAGACACAGTGCTGCGCCCATGGCCCCGTAAACCAGGGCATGCCCGCTTTTGACAAGGGGTTTGCCGATAATGGATTCAAGATGCTGTTTAACGGCATTATTTTGGGAAACACCGCCGCAGAATATGATGTCTTTTTCTGGGATATTCTGTTTGAACAAGGTATTGGCAATATTTCTGGCAAGCCCGTAGCAAAGCCCGTCACAGATCTGTTTAAGATCATAGCCCTGCTGCTGGGCATGGATCAGATCCGTTTTTGCAAACACCGCGCACCGGGTGGCGATATCCGGTCGCTGGCCGCGGTTTTCAAGGGCCAGGGCTGAAATATGCGCCGATCCCTGCAGGTGAATCCGTCCGGCCTGCTGGTCCAGGAATGCGCCGGTGCCTGCAGCACACCCCGAATTATGCCGCTGGCCTCTGTAATTGCCATGGCTGTCAAACAGGCTTAGGAAAAACTTTTCCCCACCCACATGCAGAATAGCGCTGAAATTTTTATGGATGTGACGTGCATTACGTATTACAGCCACCTGTTCGTCAACACAGAACGTTGCATTGACATCTGCGGGTGTGGATGCGGTTTTTGCCACATGGGTCACGGATGAAAGGGCCTTATGGGCCAGCATTCTGGTCAGGCATGTCCTGACATCGCCATGATGGTATTCAGATGCTTTATGCAAAAGATTGCCATTCATATCAACAACGGCAAGATGAACAGATACGGATCCGGCATCAATGCCAAGTATAGTGGCAGATTTTTTCATGCTTAAATATACTCCCTCACTTCATTCCAGAATGCGTTGACCCCGTCAAACCAGCCTTCCAGAAATCTTTTTTCATGATCAACACCACCTTGCTGGGCATAGCGGGTCAGGTCATGGGTATCGTAGATATGCTCGAAATATGCTTTAAAACGGCTGTGCCGGACAATTTCATGTCCGTCTTCACACGTATCGCCATAATCCAGTACGTATAACAGATCCTGGTAATGAGCGCCCTGGGCCCAGCCAAAGCCCAAATTTCTGCCTGCATTGTAGAAATTTTTAAGCCACTGCGCCTTCTCCTGCTGAAGCCGGTTGACGATCTGGGTCATGTCAAACTCTTCACAAAGCATCTTGCTAAAGGCCTCTTTTTTTTCAATGGCATCACTCAACGCATCCTGAAACATTTTTGAAAGGTTAAAGGCACTCCTCCATGCATTGAGTTTTTCATGTAGTCTGTCCGGTATGCTCAAAGTAATTTTCTGGGTCATGGCAATTGTCCTGGATGAAAGTTTTTATGCTAATACGTATTAAAATCTCGAACACGTGTCAAATCTTTTTATCAGGATTCATGGATTTGGGACGGAATCCAACAGATGGTTGAATCACATTCATGGAGTACGGTTAAAATTGATCGTCTCGGGCTTCAGCATTTTGGGAAATATGTTCTGAAAAAAGAATGGGAATGGTTGAATATCGTCAAGCCGCCTAAGATTAAAACCATTCCGGATATTCTGACCCCTGGTGAGGTGGAAAATCTGATATTTGTTTAACCAGAAAGCCCTGGCCAAGGTTTTTCGAGCACGTTTCCTGGACGGATTGAACAAAGAAGACTTGCCGATTCCCAAAGGTACTCGTCACAAATGGGTTGTCGATTGTACCAGAGTCGGAACCGGCATCTCAGCCCTGACGTATCTGTCCGGATATTTATACCGGGGAGTGATCAGCGAACGTAATATCATTGCCAACCAGGACGGCCAGGTGATCTTCAAGTATATTGACGGCAAAACCAAAGAGGTGTGCAATCGAACCCCTAAAGGTGAAGATTTCCTGCACCTGATCCTGCTTCATGTGCTGCCCCGTGGATTTCGTAGGACAAGAGATTACGGATTCCTTCACGGTAATGCAAAAAAACTGCTCTTCCTGGTACAGATGATTCTCCACGTCCGGATTATGACAATAGTGTGTCGGCCAAGGGCTGTTTTTAAATGCCCCCATTGCGGGAAGCCTATGAAAATCCTCGGAATAAAACCTGCCGGTGCAGGATAGGGAAAACAAAAGGAAGAAACCAAATCTCAATTTAACTGGAGGTGAACAACACTATGAAATAATCCGGCTTTTCTAAAAAGCCCTGTAAAGGGCTACGCTATGGGTGCGTCTTATCTCTGATGCCCGAAAACTACACCCCTTTCAGATCC